>JABXIG010000022.1 GCA_013373205.1 Methylocystaceae bacterium
CCCGGCGCCCGCACCTGCACCGCCCGCGGCGCCTGGTCGAGCCCGCCGGGGTAGTCGTTCGGGGTCTTGGGATTGAAGGTGTAGGTCAGGTTCACCGCGAAGGTAGAGCCGTAGAGCCAGGCGGCGCTCAGGTCGAGATTGTCCTGAAGCCGGTAGCTTGCGCCGAAGTTGAGGGGCGAGTTGTGTTCGAACCCCGCCCGGCTGCTTTCCTGCGCATAGGCATCCGAGGAATATTCCGCCGTGAGTAGCAGCCGGTCGCTGGCGACATATTGCAGCCCTCCGAACAGCGCCGCATCGCCGCGGAACCAGCTGTCCGCGTCGAAACTCCCTGCCTCGGCGGCATCGATCGCAAAGCTCGGGCGGGTCTTCATGCCTTCCGCGAAGACCCCCAGCGGGTTGGTGAAGCCGTTGTAGCTGCCGAACCGGCCCCAGCCGATACCACCGGTGGCCCGCAACCGACCGAAGGTCTTGGTCGCGACCAGGTATTCCGCCGCGTAGACGCCAGTGCCGCCGAAGTCCTGCAGACCGACCGACACCGCGGGCGTGTAGCGCCCCTCTTCCGCCAGCAGGTAGCGGATGTCGAAGCTGCGGTCATAGAAATCGCTGCCCGAGACGTCGAAGGACTCGACCCGGGAGTAGCGGAACACCCCCGACAGGCGCGGCGCGATCTGGAAATGCATGGTGCCGCGACGGGTGCCGCCGACGAGGCTCAGCGTCAGGCCCAGATCGGCATCGCGAGCCGGATGCGCAGAGGGCATGTCGAGCAGGCCGGGCACCCCCATGTAGTTCAGCGTGGGTCGGGCCCAGGGATCCTCCTGCGGCACCGCGGGCTGAGCGCCGATTGCCAGCAGGCACATGCCTGCCGACAGCCGCCTTGCAACCGTCGTCTTCAGGGCCGCTCGCAACCCCCCTCTCGGAATCGGCATTCCGGAACTCCGCCATTCGGCGCGTTCCCCAGTCCTGCGGGATTGAACCTGCTCAATGCCTGCCGGGAACCCGGGTCGCCCCATTCTTGTGGTCTTGCCATCACTTTCGCGGCAGCCGCGCGGAAGTTCAAACGCTGTCAGGAGGGGCGACCTCATTTCTGTCCCGGCGACGTGGCCATAATCCCACAAAACCGACCCGGACCTTCTGTCGAAGGCGCCTGAACGGGCCGCCCGTTCAGTGACCGGTCGCGCGGCAGACCACGCCGACGGTCGCCACAATCAGCCGCAGATCAGTGAAGAAGGACAGTTCGCGGTTGTAAAGGGCATCGTACCGTGCCCGGTCGGCAAAGGAGCTCTCGTTGCGCGAGGACACCTGCCACAGGCCGGTGATGCCCGGACGCAGCGCGTAGTAGTCCCGCCCCGGGTAGAGGTCGCGTTGCTCGATCATCATCGGACGCGGCCCCACGAGGCTCATGTCGCCGCGCAGCACGTTCCAGAGCTGCGGCAACTCGTCGAGCGAGCACTTGCGCAGGAACCGACCCACACGGGTGATGCGCGGGTCGCGCTTCAGCTTCTGCGAGTGATCCCATTCGCGCTTGGCCTCGGGATTGCTCTCCAGGTAGTCCTTCAGCTTCGCATCCGCATCCTGCACCATCGAGCGCAGTTTCCACATGCGGTAGGACTTGCCATGACGCCCGACCCGCATCTGCGAGTAGAAGGGATTTCCGCCGTCGGTCGCGACGAGGATCATCATGATGAGCACGACCGGCAGCACCGCCGGCAGTGCCATAAGCACACAAACGATGTCGAAGATGCGTTTGCCGAGCGCCCGATAGACCTTGAAGGTACCGGGACCGGACTGCACCGCATGGCGCTCGTCAAGTCCGGCGTATGCAGCATCGGCAGTAGTAACCGATTGGGAAGCTTCATGAAAATGTACCGTCATTTCAGACTTTCCACGCGGATAAGGGTGAATGTGTCGAGACTTGAATTACATGTCAGGGATGGCTGCGGTCACAACCCTAGGTTTAAAATTGCGACCCTACGTTAACTACCCGGTGACACGCCTACGTTGTGGGTAGGGCTAACACGACTTCCGGGAAATGCACAATGCGGCAGTGCAGAATAATTTGAGCTTTCATTAACCATGCCTCCCTATTGGGCAGGGAACCTGACGTATGCGTATATCCGCGCGCCCTTTTGCTCAGGTCTTCTGTCACGCGCACCCGCGCGAAAGCCTTGCCTGCACGGGCTCTGGCGATCTCCCGCAAGCGCGACGGTACGGGATCGGCGTCAAATCCGCAGGAAGATCGGTGACACAGGGAGTTCGGCGGATTCCTGCCCACCCAAGCATATCGCGCAATCTGGCCCCTTTCGTAAGGTAGGGCGTGCAAGGCGCGATATTCACATAGCTTTTTTGTGACGTCACTCAGGTCGAGCCTGCTTCAGTCATCCTGCTCGGAGAGCTCTGTGTCCGACAGCAGCGGCGCGTAGAACACGACCATCACCGCGGTGACCACCGGCCAGACGGTACAGCAGACATGTCCAATCAATGTGTAGATCGGGGTTTCGTCACCACGATGCTTCTACTCCCGATAGGTCAGAGTGACCGCAACGATAACGGTCCAGACATATGCGGCAGCTGCAATCGCCCAAAAACTCATCTGTTCTGCATTGAACTTCGACCACCCTCGAAGGGTGAGACGGCTGTTGCTAGAATAACGTCAACTCCGGATTTTCGATAGCATTGTCGTTAAAATCGGGCAATGCAAGAAACAATCTTGACGTGTTTTTCGGGGTAAATACACGGGTGCCGCGGCCCGGTCTGCTCATGCGGGCGCCACACCGGCGGCGTGGCGTCAAAGCCGCGCCGCGACGGCGCTTCGGGCAGATGCACAGCCAAACCGATGGAAACCGTTCGCCCGAACGCATACCCTGTCCGCACAGCCGGTACCCAATATGATCCCGAGGTGCATGTGTCCCAGCCCGAAGCCCTGCCCGGATCCGGCGTCCGCCCCGCCTCTCCGCGACCGGGCCCCACCGCATGATCACCCCCGTCCTGCTCTGCGGCGGCTCGGGCACGCGTCTCTGGCCTCTCTCGCGCAAGAGCTACCCCAAGCAGTTCGTGCCTCTGCTGGGAGAGACGACGCTGTTCCAGGCCACGGCGCAGCGCCTTGTCGGGGACGGGTTCGCCCCGCCGCTGGTGCTGACCAACGCCGAGTTCCGCTTCATCGTCACGCAGCAGCTGTCCGAGGCCGGGATCGACCCGGGCCCGGTGCTGATCGAGCCGCAAGGACGCAACACCGCGCCCGCCATCCTCGCCGCCGCCCTGCACCTTGCGCATACCGAACCCGACGCCCTGATGCTGGTGGCCCCCTCCGATCACGTGCTGCCAGACGAGGCTGCCTTCCGCGCGGCCATCGCCATCGGCACCGAGACCGCGCAGGCCGGCCGGATCGTCACCTTCGGCATCCATCCCGGCCGCCCCGAGACCGGCTACGGCTATCTCGAATGCAGCCGCGCGCCCAGCGACGGCGCCGCCCAGCCGCTCAAGGGCTTCGTCGAGAAGCCAGACGCGGCCCGCGCCGCCGAGATGCTGGCCGCCGGCACCTTTCTCTGGAACGCCGGCATCTTCCTCACCTCGGTGCGTGGCATCCTCGAAGCCTTCGACCGCCACGCCCCCGACCTGCGCGGGCCGGTACACCGCGCCGTGGAGCAGGCGGTCCCGGACCTGGGCTTCCTGCGGCTGGCCCCCGGCCCCTGGGCCAAGACCCGCGACGTCTCGATCGACTACGCGGTGATGGAACACGCAGAGAACCTCTCGGTCGTGCCGCTCGACGCGGGCTGGTCCGACCTCGGCGACTGGGAGGCGGTCTGGCGCGAGACCTCCCGCGGGGCGGCCCGCGTCTCCACCTTCGGGCCGACGACGGTGCTCGACTGCGAGAACACCCTGCTGCACGCGGACGACCCCGAGCAGGAGGTCGTGGGCCTCGGCCTGCGGAACATCATCGTGGTGGCTATGTCGGACGCGGTGCTGGTGGCCGACCGCAACCGTGCCCAGGCGGTCAAAGACGTCGTCGCCGCGCTCAAGGCCGGGCAGGCGCCGCAGGCCGAGCGCTTCCCCAAGATGCACCGCCCCTGGGGCTGGCGCCGGCGGCTGCTCGGCGGCGCCGGGTTCCAGGTCAACCAGGTGATGCTCAACCCCGGCAGGGTGGTGGCGCTGCAATCCCATACCCGGCGCGCCGAGCACTGGGTCGTGGTCTCGGGCGAGGTCCGGGTGGCCATGGAGGGCGAGACCCGGCTGCTGCACGCGAACCAGTCGCTCTACGTGCCGCAGGGCGCCCGCCACCGGCTCGAGAATCCCGGTCCCCTCGCCATGGAGATGATCGAGGTCCAGACCGGCGACTATCTTGGCGCCGACGACGTCATCCGCTATGAACAGCCCTACGCGCCATGGCCCCCGACATGACGGAGGGCCCGTCCGGCTGCACGCCTGAGCCGTTATATCCTGCCAGCCACATTTCTTGTCGGGATGCTAAACCTGCAGAAAACCTTTGCGTGTAGGAAGTTGCCTTCCACAGGCCCGGACGGGACGCCCCCCCGGACCACCCGAACCATTCAGACCACCCAGACCCAGAAGCAACAGGCCCCATGCCCACCGTCACCGAAACCTCCGCCGCCCGCGCCTCCACCGACTACAGCATCGCCGTGGGCGACCATTTCCACGGC
>JABXIG010000027.1 GCA_013373205.1 Methylocystaceae bacterium
CACGCGGCCCGTTCCAGACATTTGAACTGCGCAAGGCGATAATCAATCAAGCGCTTTGATCGGCTGGATGTGGAGCCGTATCTTACAGCGCGCTATCTCGTTTCGCTTCTGGTAGACCTTCTGGGATGACTTCCAGAAAGCCCCGTATGACAAACCAAACTGGCGCGAGAAATATCAGCCACCCAAGCAAAAACACCGCCGCGTCGAGCAGCTTCGGCCAAAGCCGGGGTGGCTGATTATCATTTTCCGGTTTCATTGGTTTGATCAGTTTAGTGGGCGGTCCTCTGCGCCTCGAAAAGCTTGCGCGAGTAGTGGTTAGTGATTGATTAACAGGGCTATGAAAAATGTTGTTCAGGTACTGGCCTGCATTGTTCCACAGAGCGACACTGACGCCCAGCGTCTCATTTCCGACAATAAGGCGCGAAGTCAAAGTCGGCCCAGAGCCGACCTCCGCGCCAGGCGCAGCGGATGACCTCTGTCAGCCAAATCCGCCACTTTGAGCCACCTCGTAGCAGCTAGGTTTAGTCGTCGGACCACTGCGCCGCTGCGCGCAGGAAGCGAACCAAACGGGCGCTGGCCCGCTCATTGGTATGGCAGAGTTTCCTTCGGGTGATTGTATTGTCACGCAGACCATCCTATATTCAGTTGAGGCGCAGGTCGCCCCGCCGTGACATGCGCGGCACTTCTTTCGTGACATCGACATGTATGAAGATGGCTTGTCTGCCAACGACGTACGCTACTCAACCGCTCCCGGCGCCACTGAGCACGACCGGAGCCGTAACGTGTCAAATGTCGCTGAGAACAATCTGACAAGCCTAACAGAGCGAAGCGGCGCTTTCTCCGCTGGAGGACTCCCTATGACTGCTCCCGACTGGCTCAAACCCGGCCTCGTCGGCACCGTTATCGGTGCCGTGGCCATTACAATCGTGGGATTCTCGTGGGGTGACTGGGTGACCGGCGGAACCGCCCGAGAACAAGCTGACACCTTGGCGCAAGAGACTGTGACCGCCGCGATGGTGCCGGTCTGCCTCGATCTGGCCCGCTCCGATCCGATGCGTCGATCAAAGATCGAAACCATCCGCGACGCCACGCGCTACCGTCAGCGGGATGCACTGATGGAGGCCGGGTGGGCCACGGTGCCCGGGGCGGAAGAACCTGACCGCAACATCGCTCAGGCCTGCCTCGCGGAACTCGATCTTGAAGCTCCGGCTGCACCCGAGGTCGATGAAGGATGATACGGCATATCCTGCACCTGGCCATCGACACCTGCTGTCGCGCCGTCGCGCTGGCAACGCTGCCGGGCATTCCGACCGCGCCACAAACGGCGCTCCGCGTGCCGGTGTATGTGGCAGGGCATGGCCCGGACAGCGGCCGCAGAAGCAGCTACGTGGCCAGATCGCCTTCAGGCCATACCACCAATTCGCCCGAAACCGCGCATCGGATCCGCTCCGGATACCGTTGGCGCCTTGACATGACCGCTGATGCGTCAGGCAGGACCACCCATGAGAGATGACCCACGTTGGCTGCAGGCCGAAAGCCCGTCGTCTGGGCTGAGGATGCATATCGGCTGCCGTATCACCCACAGACTGACGCAGCCGACGCCGATCATCGCCATTCTGAACGTCCACTATTCGCGTTTCGGAGACCTCGAGCGTGCTGATTACCTCGTCACGGAGCCGAGCGTTCCCATCGAAAGCTACCGCGACGGTTTCGGGAACTGGTGCACCCGGATGGTCGCACCGGCAGGGGACTTCACACTGAGCACGGATGGCATCTTCCGCGACAACGGTCTGCCTGATGCCGAAGCGCCACAGGCGAAACAGCTTGCCGTGGAGGACCTGCCGTTCGACACGCTCATCTATCTTCTGGGAAGCCGCTACTGCGACACTGACCTGCTGTCAGAGCAAGCTTGGGCGCTGTTCGAGGATACCGCGCCCGGCTGGCCACGCGTTCAGGCCATTTGCGATTACGTACATGAACAGATCACCTTCGACTACATGAAGGCCGATGCCACCCGCACCGCGGCGCAAACGCTGACGGGCGGCTATGGTGTCTGCCGCGATTTCACCCATCTCGGGATTGCCTTCTGCCGCTGCATGAACATCCCGGCGCGCTACTGCACGGGATACCTGAGCGAAATCGGACGGCCCCTGCCTCACCCGCCCGATGATTTCGCCGCCTGGATGGAGGTCTTCCTCGATGGCCAGTGGTGGACCTTCGATCCACGCAACAACACCCGGCGCACCGGGCGCATCCTCGTAGCACGAGGCCGCGATGCGGCGGACGTGCCGCTCACGCATATTTTCGGACCCGGCACGTTGTCGGCGTTCGAGGTGGTGACGCAAAAGCTCGAAGATACGTCTGGAAAGACCGCCTACCAGTCCTGACACGCGCAGAACTGCCGCCTCCCATCCCCCTTTCTCACAGGAGTTTTGTCATGACCCTTCTCTTCGATGCGATCATATCCCTCGGCCCTCGCCTCAGGAACCTGATCGCTTCCTCTGACCTCGAAAACGCGCCAGAAGCCCTCGAGCCGACCTGTGGCAGCCTTCCCGTGGACGCCACACCGGTGAAGCGCTGGCCGCGGGCGAGCCCCCACATGCACAAACGCTCCGTGCGCCCCGACAACAGGTTGGTCGAGCGGATGCTGGCAGATCCGATGACCCGGCTCGTCATGAAGGCCGATGGCGTCTCGGATGCGGAGATCCGCAGTCTGCACGGCACAGCGACATCACCTACTCACTCGGCACCGGGGTTCCGGTACCAGGCCTCAAAGCATGTTCCCCTGCCTGATGCGGGTCCGCGTCCCGGCAGCTCCCGCCCGCATATCGGAGAATGAGCCCTGCGCAGGTGACCGGTCTGAGTGGGCCCCGCCCCAAGACGGAACGCGGTGCATGGGGTCACATCGCTGGTGATGACAGCGAGGTCCTGGCCGCTCCAACGCAGGATTGGCCTGCGGCCATGAATGGAACTCATCGGAAGATACCCATTCAACCCGGCACGCCACATCCCGTCCAAGGAGGCAGCCGACCTGCGCATCGGAAGCCACACCATACTGACCGCGCCGGACATTCCGCTCAAGCAATGCAGAGATAAGCCCTCGTGACCAAGAATATCAATGAAACCTGGAACAGCTCAGTGATGCCCGCCCGTGCCGACGTCGCGGCAGTGCGCAGCTGTCTGCGTTGCCACTCACCCTTTCCCAGCGCGGGATTTGGCGAAAGGATCTGCGTTCGCTGCAAGGGCTCGAAAGCCTGGCGCACCGGTGTCCGGACGCCGGTTTCGGCCGGGCGGCGTGTCGGCAGCCGGTCCGCCTAACGCACGATGACCCGACTGACAGTCACTCACATGACGCGCTATACCTTCCGGCGCGACATCGCTCTTGGACGGCACAAGCTGATGCTGCGCCCACGAGAAACACCCGACCTCAGCCTTATATCCTTCAAGCTCGATATTCATCCCGAACCGGCACTCGAGTGGTCACATGACGTGGCCGGCAATACCGTGGCCTCGGTCGCATTCGCGGCACCTGCAAAGGTGCTTGAAATCGCGGCACGTATAGAGGTCGACTTGCGGGCGCCAGTCTGGCCAGTCTTCCCGATCTCGGCCGCAGCTTCATCTTATCCCTTTACCTATACCCCGGATGAGCTGACAGATCTCGGCGCGCTTCTCACGCCGCAGTACTGGGACCAGAAAAAGCGCCTGAACGCCTGGGTCAGGTCCTTTGTCGCTCGGACACCGACGGACACCCTTGCGCTGCTCAAGGACATCAGCAACACGATCACGCGCAGCATCCGCTATCAGGGTCGTGAAACCGAAGGCACGCAAGGCCCCCTTGAAACGTTGGACCGCGGTTGGGGCACATGCCGAGATTTTGCTGTACTGTTCGCCGAGGCAGTCCGGACCCTGGGAATTGCTGCTCGGCTGGTCTCGGGCTACCTTTTCAATCCAGGGGGCGCTCTCGCCGGCTCGACGGATGCGGGAGCGACACACGCCTGGACAGAGGTCTTCGTACCAGGCGCGGGGTGGATCCCCTTCGACCCGACCAACAGATCGGTCGGCTCAGCCAACCTGATCCCGGTGGCCGTAGCCCGCAACATTCACCAGATTTCGCCAGTGTCAGGTACATTCAATGGCACAAACGACGACTTCATCAGTCTTGACGTCACGGTCGACGTAAGCAGCTGATCTTTGCGGATGAGCGCGGGGAAGCTGCAACCCTACCTCTTGTCCCGCCTGGACCCATCCGCAATCCGTCGTACTCCCAGCCCGAGGCTGTCGTTCGTTTCGGCTTTCAGTTCGTCCATTCGATCCTGCAGCAGCGTTGTCTGACAGAGGCTGAGCAGAAGACGCCACTTTCACCGGATGGTGTTGAAAAACTCGACCCGAATTTCCGGCCGGCGAGATAGGCAGAGCGTTCCTGCTCATGTCTCACGCCGGTGACGGCCTCAGCTTGGCG
>JABXIG010000050.1 GCA_013373205.1 Methylocystaceae bacterium
ATTTGAGAGTATCGCCGAGGTCAGCCGCTTCCATGCTGATCCAGATCAGCGTTCGGCGAAGAGTTTTTTGCTGTGTGTCTCTATGAATGGTCCTGAGACAAGTCTGAAGTCGTACCCCAGCACCTCAGTGATGCGTCCGCAGGAGGAGCGCCTCGATCTCAAACCGATGGCCGAAATGATCCACTACGGGGTAAAATGCGATCGAAAACTGTCCTTTCGACGCATCCGGCCATAGGTTTGAAGTGACGAATTTAGTGGCGGTTTGACTTGAGAGAGCAAACGGTCTCTCGCCAACACAACCAAATCAACTCGTGATCCGGCCCCTTTGAAGTGGCCCACCCACAAAGCCTGAAATCCGATAGGATTTCGGCGAACAGGAGGACTACAGAATGGCTGGAAAGCGAGAGAAGCCTGAAGACATTGTCACCAAGCTGCGCCAGGTCGAGGTTTTGCACGGCCAAGGCGCGCAACGAAACCCTGCGCGCCACTCGTCACTACGGCCGGGCATTCTGGAAGCGGTGGACCGGATACCACGCCCGCAGCCGCGTGGAGGCCAAGATGCGATGCCTGAAGGACTTCGGTGAGCGCATCGCCGCACGGGATCCTGATCGGCAAACTTCCGAAATCCACATCCGGGTCGCACTTATCAATAGCTTCAACGCGCTCGGCACCGCCGAGGTCGTCGGCGTAGCCTGAGCCTGAGCCTGAACGGGAAAGGGGTACTCACGCCTCAGGCCGCCTTTCTGCAACAACCCGATGCGTACCCGTGACGATGCGTAATACGCTTCACGGCGACACGCATCTTGGGGCGAACATCGTCCCGCTGGCGTGCTGCCAATTTCGGCCCTCAGCGGACATTCTGAATTTGCTTCGGTTGCTGCAGCTGCAGCCCGCTTTGCAGACATTCGCACCGAGCTCTACTGGGACGCGGCTATCAAGAACGAGTACCGGGTTGATATCACGGGTATTCAATCACCAGCGAAGTCCAAGCCAATTCTAGTGACAGCACCGCCAAGGCGTTGCACAAGATTTTGAGCATATTCGTAACGAAGCTGATACCGGACCTCGCATTGATGGCTAATCATACGGAAGGCATCTGTATCTTGATCCAATTCTGAGCGTGACACAGTGAACTTTAGATCGTCATGAAAGACGCCCTTGTTATCCGCGTAGAACACTTCTGTCTCAGGCATCGCATCGGGGCCACTTACAATCTCGAACACCGAAACGCGGCTCCCTGAATTGAAGAACAAGTACCGATTGCTCTGAACATTTTTAGGCAGTTTGTCTGTTCTTCTCTTGTGGAGTTTTAGCGCGGTGAATCGAAGCCGGCTCCCGTGTAAGCTTAGGTTATTTTTAGAAATCTGTGCTGGCACAGTGTCGCACAGCGGCGAGACGCAAATCCATGTGTCCCCTGCGGCGTCGAAGATATGGCCTGTCTGAATATGCCACCCACCAACGTCATCGCTGCAAACAAGAGCGTTATGCAGGAGCTGGGCCTTCTTGAGTTGCTCAGCGTTGCCTAGGTCGACTTGATAGTACTCTTTCACAACCGATATGTTGTCAGCTTCGTCTTCTTTTTTCTGAGACTCAACGAGCCTTTCAGCGAACGATCGAACTCCTGGGAGCACTTCGGTGATCATCGACTCAATATGACGCCTTACGGTGCGATCAATTGTCGACTTGCGGTTTTCTTCGCTAGAGAGCAGCAGTTCTTTGAACCAAAGTGCGGACGAATGGTTGTCCGCAAGCGCCCGATCCTGCATCTCGACCCCTTGATTTTCGATATCAGCTGACATTTTGGCAAGCAAAAGACGTGATGGCCTTGGTTTCCAATCAGCCAATGCCGCTCTCAAAGTATCCAGTAGTGGTCTCTTGTCTTGTTTGCTTGAAAACGTGATAAAACCTCGGTCTGACCTAATCCACTTTACTTCCCCGGAGTCGCGAAAGCTCGACACCCGACAGTTTTCCTGGCTCAGCTGCTCAGCGATTTTTTTCTGATAGGAGAGCACCGCTGACATCGCCATAAATAGCCAATACTTCTTGTGTAATTTTGCATCCAAGAAAAGCCTGTTTAACGCAGAAAACTCTGCCGTTCCGGACATCACACGGCCCAGGTTCTTACAGTTTTCGACAACCGAAGCATACTGGCGAAAGCCCACAGCTTTATCCAGGTCGTCAGCGAAGTTGTCTGGTATTTCCGTATCTTCGTATGCGTTTTCAACTTTTTTTGCGGCTTCTTCAGTTAGTGCGGGTAAGCGGTCTCTTTCAAGCAGGCCAATCAAGAAGCTTTCAAATACTTCGTCTAGATCTTTGTTGGTGTTGACGATGATCAGATTGAAGTGATCGCTGGCGAAGAGTTTGCGTGCAATCCGAAGAGAGCGGGTATGGTCGTCCATATTGTCCGGATTAAGCTGATAATCCAAGACCAGGAGATCAGTTTGGTGTAGGTGTGCCGCCCCGTCGACTTCCTCATCGTCAGTCAGGTTTTGAGCGTCATGTATGTCAAGGATGTACTTCTTTTCCCTGGACCGAAACTCGCTAACAACATCCATAACTTGTTGCGGGTTTTTGACCCATTCCTTCTCTCTCGAATCTACAGCACCGCCCCCTTCGTTCTTTTGATCGGCACCTAAGACCTCCTCAATCGTCGGATAGTCGTCATCCACAATCACGACAGAGCGGATTGGATCAATAAAAGCTTCTTCGATGAAATTCTGGAAACTCTCACCCATTCTCGAACTCGGCCCCATTCAAATCTATGAAAAAATTGGCGCCAGGGAGCAGATGACTTGCCGCGTCCCCTGCATACGAAATTGAATGTCCTCCGGAGACCAGATTTGCTTTAGCGAGGTAGAGTCCCACACCTCGCCCGCCCTGAACCTTTCTTGTGAAGAACAGCTTGAAGAGGTTGTCTACGTCTTCAGGCGCAACGCCCGGACCGCTATCTGCTACAACAACTCTTGCCGATGCCACGTCGAACAAAATTTCACGGTGCTCGTTGTTGCTTGTTCCGACCCAGTAGATGCTGTTGTTCACCAGATTGATGAAGACTGGAAGCAGCCTGGAAGGTTGATCAAAAACCCTGAAATTCAGAAAAGCTTCTGTTGACCTTAGCTCCATGCGATTCTTCTTAAGGCTGGGCCCGAAAAAATCTTGAATATAGTCACGTATTTCAACACCGGTAATCCATCGTTCCACCCTGACCCCGGACAGCCTAAGTGGCGACAGAAAACGGAGCTGGTCGGTGAGTCCTTCGTAGCCGAGCGTTATGTCTCGTACAGCTTTGGTTTCCGAAAGTTCGTTCGGTAGGGCCCTGAGGCCGGCGGCAATTATGTCATCAAAGTCTTGAAGGTCGTGACCGGTGATCTCCACCGCTATCCCGAGTTGGGCTAAGCTATTCAGCCGATCAAGCTCAACTCTTGCTTCAGCTAGTTCTTCCATCCCACGGGTGGCGAGATGTTCGAGATCGATGCTTTCCTTTAGCCCTTCTAGCGCACGCACGTAGGGTTCAAAAATATCCTCATTTTCCTCAGAAATGTTGCGATCCAGAGTTGTCAGCTTGGCAGACGCAGATGAAAAAGTCTCGCGTTCAGCCTTGAAGAGTTGAAGTACCGCCTCGGCCTCGTCTTTGAACAATGCTTTTCTTTGGTCCGAAAGTTCTGAGATGCGTTTGAATTCATCAGTTTGAAGTGTGCGAACGAGCTTCTGCCAGTGATTTACGCGGGCTGAAATTCGGTTCCGTGATTTTTCAAACTGACTCTCCAGGACTGACAGTGGGTCTGACGGGCGAAACTTCTCGACTTCTTCATCAACAGCCTTGGAAACTGTGGCGTAAAGCTGCCGTGCCTGAGCAGCCTGAGACCTGTATGCCGCGTAGCTTTCCTTCTGTCGCGGCGACATAGAGCGTGGCGCGCCAGGAATGGTTGCGGAAGGAAGTTGATCTCGAAATGACGAAATCATTTCCTGCTTTTCTGCGATTTCGGCATCGCTTGTAATGCTTAGATTATGTGCAGCATCCTCTAGTTGTTCAACCAAAATTGGAAGGTTTGCGAGGCCTTCCTTCAGGTTTCGCGCAAATGTTCGTTTGTTCTTTGCTCTTAACTTTTCTCGGTTCTGAGCCTCGCGCTCCTGTTTCTTCGTTTCCCTAACTTCTGGCAGCAGCTCTTTCCTGACTGAGGCATCCGTACCAAAGTACTTGCGAGCCGATTGCATCAGTAAGTTCACACCGATGTCTCGCAGAGCCTTTGCGGCCCTGTTGTCGATGAACCCTTCGCGGCCCGCTTTGTCTTTTAAGTTTGGATTAGCTTCACGCGTCGTTGCGATTCGACCGAACATTTGGCGATGGTTCCAAAACTCGCGACCTGCGTTTCTCGACCGCCTTTCGTCCATTTCGAAGAAGTCGTTGTCGCTCCTGCCATACGGCAAGACTCGCAGGCCATCTCTAAAAACCATGAAGCCGCTGTAAAGGCTGGCCATCTCAGTGAATCTATCATGTTCGGCCTTTTCGTGCGTCGATTTCATGTAATCGAATTCAATCGCCGAAATATATATCTCGAAGGGACCCAATCTAGTGTCAGAGCGAGTTGGGATCTCGATGTTGGGAGGAGGCAGGATTTTGACTTCGTCAGGCAACCAGCTCCCAAATGCTTTGACGCGACCGCGAAAAACGCCGTCTTCATCAACGTCCCCTTTGATACAATGCTCCATTTTGGCCACTTGGTGACGTGATATCCCGATGTCCCTTCCAATGATTTCTTTGCTACTACCATCTCTCCAGACTCGGACGTGGTATCCAAAATTTTCGAAGAAATCTGGAGCGTTGCTGGCACTTCGATCAATATAGGGATCTACAAAGCTAGCTAGCGTTTCACGGAAGTTTTTTCGGGTCCTCGCCTCAGTTGCTCTTAGTTGTCCCTCCAAAAGCTGAGCACGCAGGTCGTAGTTGATTCCTGATACAAGCAGAGCTGTACCACTGTCCGAACCTTCTTGTGCAACTGCCCACCCAGATAGGTGATCCAACGAGAAGTTAAGCTCACGAATGCTATGAACAATCACCTTCGAAGTCACGCCACCAATCCGTTCAGGCAGATTGTCAAAATCACTCCAAGCTTGAGCAATTCTATCTGCGTTGGCTTGTTGTTCGGCGCTCCTTTCGCCAGTGAGCGATGACTGCAGCGGTTCGATGTTATGAACGAGTTCCTCAATCATGCTTGGCAAGAGTTCGAACGCTTGGCCAAGATCAGAGACTTCGATGGTCGGAAAAAAGATATCGGCGAGATTCAGGTAAGGATTTTCGAATAACCGCCAATCGATCAAGGACGTAACGAACTCCTCGTCTGATCGTTTGGAGATCAGCAGCAATGTCGGTCCGAGGTTAGCGCAAGAGAGCCGGCCAATGCCCTTCTGGCCTTGTTTCACTCGTTCTTGCAGCCCTTTTCGATCTCTAACTGGCACTCGATCCGCGGTCGCTTTGGACTCCGTTCCAATAACCAGCCACCGGTCTTGAAACTCTTCCAGGTTCATCCCATGGCCGTTGTCGGACACTACAGCAACTGGCGACTTGCCATCGAAGAGGTCCAGCGCAACATCTGTGGCATATGCGTCAAACGCATTCTTCCACAGCTCCGAAATAGCTGTAGGACAGTCCGCAACCTGTTCCCGACCTAAGTGGTCGACAGTTCTGGCCCTAGTTTTAAAGCCCGAACGTCTCAATTTCTGCGTTCCTGGAGAGAAGATCGACACATATCAGGCCCTCCTAGGGTCGTGACTTTAATTACATGATTTATAAGTGCTTTTGCCATTTCAACCGGAACGGCATTGCCAATCTGCTTGCCTGCGGCGGTCAAGCCACCTTCGAATACAAAGCTGTCCGGAAAGGTCTGAATTCTTGCGGCCTGACGAACGGTGATTCCATGATCCTCCGTCGGATGCACAAACCTGCCCTTGGATGGGTTTATGCAAGCTGTTGTCATTGTTGGGGCTGGCATTCGTGAGTCAATGCGGCCGTACACGTCTCTATGGCCATCATGGCCTTTATGACAAGGTAGGGTTCGGCCCGAGTCTCGCCGCGAACCGCCATTTGCTGGTGTGTTCTTGAACGCTCTGATTAGTTCGTCGTTGTGCTTCATGTGCAAGTCATTGGGGTCGCCAAAAGGTGCAGAAATGAAAGCATCTTGGCAAGAAATCCATCTTTTCGTGGGATCGTCATTTGTCTCAGAGTGTGTTGGAGGCGGTGGCCAATCGAAATCGGCCACTCGTTCTCTTTCTCGTACACCGAGGATAAAGACGCGTTTTCTTCGTTGCGGGACACCGAAATCTCGGGCGTCTAAAGTCACAGGGTCAAAGATTGTGTAGCCTTCACTGGCGCCAAGTTCGTAGAATTTTTCCAAATAGTCGCTATGCCTAGGCCAAAGCAATCCTGGAACATTTTCCATCAGAAAAGCTTTCGGGCGAAGTGAACTGATGAAGTCAAAGTACCTATAAATAAGGGCGTTGCGAGGATCTCCAACGCCCGCATTTCTAATTCTGTGTGTGGAAAAACCTTGGCAGGGCGGGCCACCCAAGAGCAAATCGCATTCGGTGCCATTGGTGAAATGCGCCTTCGCTAACTTTCCTGGATCAAGCTTAAGAATGTCCTCGGTGTAGAGCGTAGTGCCACCAACCCCGCAGAGGTTTTTTCGGTATGTTGCTGCGGCAAATTTGTCGAATTCGACTGCAAAAACAACCTGCGCACCAGCATTGCTAGCTCCCAAAGAAAATCCGCCTGCACCGGCAAACAAGTCCACGACTTTTGGCAAACAGCCTTGAACTGAGGCAGCCGCGTTCAATTCTGTATCTGGGTTTGCCTGCTCTAACCTTATCATGATCGTCTTTTTAGTGCTCCATTTGCTGCCAGCTCACTGCAATCAGGCGGCGCATCTTTCATATTTTTTTGACGGTAGCGTTCTCGGCGGAGATGAACAAGCACCCGACAAATAGTCTTTTTGCATCGCACACGCATCGTCAGATCCGTCGCGATCCAAGCGCGTCACCGCAGCGATCACTTATCGGTGGTTAGTCTGCTTAGGGACCAGTGGGCTCGTCCTGCGCATATGCAGCGAATGTCTCCTTCCCGCCCATTGTGTAGAAAAAGTCCATTTCCGCGGAGTCCATTCTTCTTCAGTCCCGATAGTCCCTGATCGCTTCTTGGTTGAGCTTTTTCGCTGGCACGAGCCTATAGTGGCGTTCTTCGACCACTTTTACCTCGTCGTCTTGCAAGGTCAGCTCGAACAGCGCGACAACCTGCGCTTCCATGAACTGTGCTGCGATGGCCCGGCAGCGCATCCCGGGAAATTTCTCTTCAACAAAGCGGATATCCTGGCTCGTCTGCACGATTCCGATCTGATCCTTGCCGCCCTTGGCTTGGACAGGGATCACATAATGGCAGCCGCGCTTGTCGAGTCCGACATAGAGCTCGTCTATCTCGATCTGCCCGATGCCCTTTACGGTCGTGCGCAGATGGTTCTGAAGGCTGTAGGTCGTGAGGCTCAAGAAGGTGTCGATCAACCGATTGTAGCGGACGATCGCCAGAAGCGCCTGCTCGTCATCGAGTGCATAGGCCCGGATCAGCTCGGGCGTTGCATCGGGGATGTCGATCGTCACCAGGTCTTCGCGGGGCAGGACACGATTGATCTTTACCAGTCGAAATTTGTAGACCGCCCGCCCTGACAGCTCGATTACCCACTCCATTCCTTCGGGTTGCGTGGCAACGATCCGCTCGGGCAAGGACGCGCGAAATCGGAACGAGTAGAGCACATCGCCCAGGTTCTTCGGCAGCTTGATGCCCAAGACCTTGGCCGCATCTTCGATGTCCGTGCGTGCAAATTCGAGCTCGATGTCTCCCTCGGCATAGCCGTCGAAGAAGATCTTCTCGATCAGTGCACCGTATCGATTGGGGGCTTTAGCCATAAGCCACCCTCAGTTCTTCTTCGATCTCTTCCTGCTTACGCTTCTTTGCGCCGCTTTTCCTGTCCCGCTTGCTAGGCGGACGGGCTATGCCAAAGCGGGCCGATGCTTGCGAGAGATCGAGCGTTAGCAGTTCCGGGTCCCCGAGCGCGAGAGTTTCGTTTGGCCGAGTCGGCTCGACGTCCAGGGCCTGGACTATCTGAGTCGCGATAGCCCGGGCTAGGGGCGGCGGCACAGCATTTCCGATTTGACGGGCTCCGTGCCACTTGGTCGCGTTGAAGCGGAACCAATCGGGGAAGCCGTGCAGACGGGCCATTTCACGAACGGTGACACAACGCGCGTGACGATAATGGATCGGTCGCGGACTGGTGAACGCGCCTCGTGCGCCATCTGTGCCGGCGCGAAGCGTGTTCGAGACACCGTCCTGCGGAAGTTTGAAGAAGCGGCTGATCGGTTCGACCGTTCCTTCGTCGGTTTGACCGAACCGGCGCTGCGAAATCTCGGTGTGCTCGGTGCGGGCGCTCGAGGTCAGAACATTCGGGTCCCATTCCCGGACGTAGCCGTAGTGCCAGGCATCGTTTTTCAGGCAGCGAAGCTCGGCGGCATAGTCGGACGGTTCGCCGAGGCGGGTTGTCCGCACTTCATCTGTGCGTTTCAGGGTTTCGAAGGTGTCGGCGTCGGGCAGGTCGCCGATGGCATCCGCACAGGACGGGCCGAAAGTCAGCTCGGGATAGCCCTCCTTGCGTCCCGCAATATTCGTCGTGGGCTTCGGGTATTCCGGTAGCGTTTTGCCTTTTTTGACGCCCATCAGGATGAAGCGTTCGCGCGATTGGGGGGTGCCATAGTGAGCGGCATTCAACACTTGCCAAGGCGTGCGACATTCGTAACCGACCCGGTCGAACGCCTGGACCAGTTCCTTGAGGAAGGTTTTGTGCTTGCCGACGGTGAGGCCTTTCACGTTCTCGAAGACGAAGCTCTTAGCGTCCAGTTCATGAACGAGGCGCACGAAGTCCAAAACGAGTTTGTTCCTCGGGTCGTCGAGCGCCCTGTGTCCGATCAGGGAGAACCCCTGGCAGGGTGCGCCGCCGAACACGCAGTCGATCTGAGTACCCTCCAAGCCTGCGCGCTGCCGAATGTCGTCTCCGCTGAGTTCGGCCACGGAGGCGGGAATCACAGTCGTCTCGGGGAAGTTGAATTCGTGCACGGCGCAGTGAACGGGGTCGATCTCGACCGCGGCTTTCACGTCGAAGCCGGCTTGTTCGAAGCCGAGGCTGAGGCCTCCGGCCCCTGAGAATAGGTCGATTCCAATCGGTCTCATGTCGTATTTTCCATCCTGCGATTCTCGACTCTAGCAGGCTCTGGGGAAGATGTCGATCGCAAACCTCAGCCTTCCACAAATTCTTGGATGCGCACCCACAGTGCCTGGGCGTTCGCGAGCTCGCACTGCCAAATCGTCATGACACCCCAGCCGAGTTTTTCGAGCTCGCGCTGCTTGCGGCGATCCCGCTCTTTGTTCGCCTCGATCTTCGGCCCCCAGTAGTTAAGTTTCGATTTAGGAAGTTGGCCCTTGGGGCAGTCGTGGCCGTGCCAGAAGCAACCGTGGACAAAAATCGCTTTGCGCTTCAGCCCGAGCGCAATGTCGGGGCGACCGGGGAGGTCACGCCTGTGGAGGCGATAGCGATAGCCGTGGCTGTAAAGTAGCTTTCTTACCGCCAATTCTGGGGCGGTATTCTTTTGTTTCACCGCCTGCATGATCCGGCGACGCTGCTCTGGTGTGCGGGTATCCATCGCTGGTTGGGCTAATTGTCTAACAGGCTTGAGAAGGCCCATGCCGCCAGCATCGCTCCAAGGGATATCGGAACCAAGAATATGGTGGCTCCCAATAGAGCAATCTGTATCGTCTCGATGCAGCTAAGCCGGGTCACATCTAAATCGAAGATTTGGAGATGTAGAAAGCTGGCGAGGTAGAAAGCGCACACTGCGAGAGTTGCTGTCGATGTCTTTTGAAGTGCGGCCTGATGGCGCCGCCTCGCTCGCTCCAAGGTTGCCATGCGCGTTTGCTGCCATTTCTTGCTCGGTCCTTCCATCGTTCTACTCCCTCAATAATTCAATCCATGTGTGGACGTCGTCCATGGCGATTTCCTTCCCTTCTAGGAATGATCGGTACCAACGCGCGGCAATCGCGCCGCGCTTTTCACTTTTCAGCTTGGTTCTGCTCTCGGACAGATACTTGTCCAGAGCGACCTCGAATTCTTCCAGGGCGGCAATGTCGTGCGTCATGCGGACGGCCTCCACTCCCAGGAGTATCCAGTTGAGATCGACGCCGAATTGGCGGTTCAACTCGACCAGCGCTTCGACGGGGATCGAACGCTTGCCCAGCTCGTAGCTTTGGTAAGCTCGTAGCGATATCCCCAGCGCTTCGGCCATTTTGGTCTGTGACATGCCGAGTTCGTTGCGCGCAATCGCGATGCGTGCGCCAAGGGCACTCAGGTAGTCATACGGTCGATCTGCCATTTTCTACAGCAATCCACTTGCCAGTCTGCACGTTTGGATGTTATACGCACAAATGTGCGCATCTCGTTGTGTTTCGTTAGAGAGCCGCTACGCCAAAGCGCATTCAGGCCGATTCGCATTATCTTACGAAAAGGAGAAGGTTTTGGCGCCGGAAAAGCTACTTTCGCCGAGGGAGCTGGGAGACATCGTCGGGCTAAGTCCTGCGCAAGTTCGCGCGTTGATGAACGATGGGAGGCTCGAATTCGTCCAGATTTCCCCAAAGACCAAGATGCTGACCATGAGCGGTTGGGAGCGGTTTCAGCGTAGCGCGACCAAAGTCAAAGTGCCTGAGCCTGACTGTTCGGGCGCGGCCTCTGGTGCAGATTGACGGAGCATACGCCTCATGGCCACGACCAATCTCAATATCAGCGTGATAGACAAGCGTATGCTTCGCCAATCAGAGGCTGCAATTTATACAGGGCTGCCTGTCAAGCACTTCAAGGCAACTTGTCCGGTGCGTCCCGTGGAGCTCAAACAAGGAACGCTCCTCTATGATCGAAGGGACATCGACCAATGGATCGACCAAGTCAAATCCGGTACTGAAGCCGATACGCGCGAAAAAATCTTAGGGCGCCTGTAATGACGGTTGTCCGTGTTCGAGGGTTCAAGATTTTCCGGGATCGTCATGGGCAGATGCGCTGTTATCATCGAGAAACTGGGCGCAAAGTCGATCTGCGGAAGGCCCCATTGGGGTCCGCCGAATTTTTCGGAGAATGCGCCCGAATTGCAGCTCATGCAGAAGCTGTAAGAGAGAAGGCACCGCAGCCCGGAACGCTGGATGCACTCATGGCCTCCTACTTTGCAGAAGATCACTTCCTGAGATTGTCGGACGCAAGCAAGCGAGAGTATCGGATGTGTGCCGATGTGCTCGAGCCCATCAGGGATACCCCGGTTTTAGCCATAGACACACCGTTGCTTGCCGCCATCCACGATAAGCTCGCGAAAAAGCATAGTTGGGACAAGGCGAACCGCGTGCGCAACTTCCTCATCCAGGTGTTCAAATTTTGCATCCCAAAGGGATTGATATCGAAGAATTTCGCCGAAGACGTTATCAAGAAGCCGCGACCAAAGGACGCTCCAGAGGCATATAGGACATGGGCATTCGAAGAGGTGCAAACCGTCCTCGATGCAGCGTCGCCTCAGCTAAGAGCCGCTTTGGCTACGATCTTTTGCACCGGGCAGGATCCGACCGATGCCTTGGAGTTTCGCAAAGATCAGGTGGACGATGGCGTGATTTGGAAAGGCCGCAATAAAACCAATGTCGGTGCGGCAATCCCGATCAGCAACGTCCTCATATCAGAACTGGCGAGGGTGCCTGCGCATGATGCGCCCACACTTCTCGCCAGCTCGAAAGGTACGCCTTGGACCTACGACGGTTTCGCGAGCGCTTGGCAGCGACTTCGTACGAAGCTCGAAAAGGATGGAAAGGTTGCACCTGGCCTAACCCCGAAGGGGCTGCGGCACACGATGGCGACGTGGCTCAGGGAGGCGGGGCGGGACGAACGTGAAATCTCCGATCTGCTGGCTCAGGACTCGAAGGTTATGGGGTTGCATTATTCCAAGAATGCCGCGCTGGCCCGTAAGAACCGGAAGACGATGCAGGTCTGGGAAGGGGAATACGAGCGACGTGCCAAGAAGGCGAAAGTGTCAAACCTACAGAAAAAAGCGTCAAACCCTGACACGAGGAACTTATCAGATGATTAAAATCCATTTACTTTTCAGGTACTTAAATGGTGCCCGGGGGCGGAATCGAACCACCGACACGAGGATTTTCAATCCACTGCTCTACCCCTGAGCTACCCGGGCACTGGGTGAAGGGCGCCGCCCTTCGGGTGGAGGGGAGATAGCCGAGGGCACGGGGAGTGTCCAGAGCCTTTTCGCGGAAAAAATCGCCTCCGCGCAGGAAAATGCGATGGCGCTTTTCTCGGGCTTAAAGCCGCGCTAGACCTGCCGGTATGGTCCGCGCCTTCCATGCCCTTCCCGAGATCCTGAACCACGGATTCGACACCGTCATCGATGTCCGCAGTCCCGCCGAATTTGCCGAGGACCGCGTGCCGGGGGCGATCAACCTCCCCGTGCTCGACAACGAGGAACGGGCGCGGGTCGGCACCATCTACAAGCAGCAGTCGCCCTTTCTCGCGCGCAAGATCGGGGCTGCGCTGGTGTTCCGCAACGCCGCCGCCCACATCGAGGGGCCGCTCGCCCATCACGAGGGCGGCTGGCGGCCGCTGGTCTACTGCTGGCGTGGCGGGCAGCGCTCGGGTTCGTTTGCCTGGATGCTGCAGCAGATCGGCTGGCGGGCCGAGGCGGTCGAGGGCGGCTACCGCACCTTCCGCAGGCTGGTCACCAAGGCTCTCTACGAGGAGCCGCTGCCGCACCGTCTGATCCAGCTCGGCGGCTACACCGGCACCGCGAAGACCGAGCTTCTGCCGCTCCTGAAGGCGCGCGGGCTGCAGGTGATCGACCTCGAGGGGCTCGCCCGGCACCGCGGCTCGCTGCTCGGCGACATGCCCGGCGGGCAGCCCAGCCAGAAATGGTTCGAGACGTGCCTCGCGCAGGAGCTCAGCACGCTCGATCCGCAGCGCCCGGTGATCGTCGAGGCCGAGAGCAGCAAGGTCGGGCAGATCATCCTGCCGCCCTCGCTCTGGGAGGCGATGAAGGCCGCGCCCTGGATCGAGGTCAGTGCTCCGGTGTCGGCGCGGGCGGTCTATCTCGACGCGGCCTATGACGACATCCTCTCCGACGGGCCGCGGCTGAAGGCGCAGCTCGAGCCGCTGCGCTATCACCGCGGACACGCGATGGTGGACCGCTGGGGGGCTTTGATCGACGCGGGCGAGCGGCTGGAGCTCTGCCGGTCGCTGGCGGAGGACCACTACGACCCGGCCTACGAGAAGTCCATGTCCGCGGTGTCGCCCGTGGTGCAGCAGCGTTTCGAGACCGGGGCGCTCGATCCTTCGGGGCTCGAGGCATTGGCGGACCGCATCGCGGAGGCGTTGCAGAAGGCGGGTCAGACCAGCGAGATGTGACCGGGCCAGTCGCCAGTGACCCGCCCGATCACCGCCGCTGCATAGCCGAGCCCGCGCAGCGCTTTCACCACCTCTTCGCCATTCGGATGGCAGGCCAGCAGCCCGCCGGCGGTCTGCGGATCGAAGAGCAGGTCCCCGAGCGGGTCCTGCGGCACCAGACCCGGCACCGCGTCGCGGTTCTTGGGGTAAAGGGTCGATCGCTGGCCCTGCGCCGCGAGCTCGAGCGCGCCGTCGAGCAGGGGGATGGCGTCGTGCCGCAGCTCGGCGCCCTTGCCCGAGGCCATGAGGATGCCGTGCAGGTGGCCGGCGAGGCCGAAGCCGGTGACGTCGGTCATGGCATGGGCTTCGCGCAGCAGCGCCGCCGCATCGCCCTGCGACCGGGTCATGCTGGCAAGCGCGGCGGCGACCCATGCACCGCACGCGGCACCCGCCATCTCGGCCGCCATGATCACCCCCGAACCCAGTGGCTTGGTCAGCACCAGCGCATCGCCCTCGCGCGCGCCGGAGAGCGTGATCGGCTCGGCTTCGCAGAGCCCGGTCAGGGTGAAGCCGATGGTGGTCTCGTCCCCCATCGAGGAATGGCCGCCGACGACCTCGGCCCCGGCCTCGCGCAGGATAGCGGAGGCGGCTGTGAGGATCTCGGTGAGGCTGCGCTGCGCCAGCGCCTCGGACATGCGGGGCAGGGTGATGCTGGCGGTGGCGGCCTGCGGCTCGGCGCCCATGGCCCAGATGTCGCCGAGCGCGTGCACCACGGCGATGCGGGCCATTGTTACCGGGTCCTCGACGAAGGCGCGCAAGTGGTCGGTGGTCATCACCTGCCGGGTGCCTCCGGTCAGCAGCAGCGCCGCGTCGTCGCCGGGCAGGGGGGTGACGTCGGCGCGCGCCGGGGGCGGCAGGTGGCTCAGCGCGGCGCCGAGCGCGTCGCGGCCGACCTTGGCGCCGCAGCCGCCGCACATGGGCTTGTCGCCAAGCGCCTCGACGGTG
>JABXIG010000033.1 GCA_013373205.1 Methylocystaceae bacterium
AGGTCGAACATCGCGACCCGCCGCTCCTGCTCGATCTCGGGGGTCGGCGGCGGCAGGTTGGCGTCGTTCAGGACGATCTGGGAGATATGGCTCATGAGCAAGGTCCTACACCGGGCGTGACAGGCTTAGCGCGCGGGATCGGGCACTGCAATGCGGAGCCTGCGCCGGGGCCGGATGTTTCGCGCATAGAGGGATTCATGCTACGGTTGGTCATTTCCAGGATGGTTTTCTCAGGAGCATTGCTATGGCGCGGCGGGCAATCATCCTCGTTCCCGGTTTCGGGCACAAGGAGCACAACCAGGCGCGCGACCGGCTGGTGCGGGCCCTGCAGAACTACACCACCGGCTGGCGGGTCGAGCAGACCGACGACGGCGTGGGCCCGGGCAACGGCGCCACAGGCCTGCACGCCACCTGCCGCTGCGGCGGCGCCACGCAGGAGATCGACGTCTACGAGGCCTATTGGGGCGACCTGCTGCCGGACTGGAGCAACGAATCCCCCTGGGCCCGGTTCAAGCGCGGCTACATGCTGATCCGCTACTGGCTGACCGGCGGCGTGGGCGGCTGGATCTCGCGCCGCGAGGCGCCGCCCAACACCGCCTGGGCGATGCTGCTGGCGGCGGTGGCGCTGGTGCTGTGGTGGATCGTGGTGGGCATCTTCGTGCTGCAGGCCATCGAGAGCGGCGTCATCGCGATCCCCGAGTCGCTGGCGAGCATCGCGTGGGTGCAGACCGCGTGGACCACGCTCACCGGCTGGACCGGCACGGTCCTCGGCTCGGTCTTCGTGGTGCTGCTGCTCTGGGTCTGGAGCCTCGGCTGGCTCGAGCGCTTCGCCAATATCTCGGCCTACACCAAGGCCTATCTCCGCGACGAGGTCTTCGGCGACGACGACGTGGGCCTCCGGGCCAAGGCCAAGCGGCGGGTGCTGGACGTTCTCGACCGGGCGGCGGGGATCACCGGCCCAGACAGATACGACGAGATCTACGTGGTGGGCCATTCGCTGGGCGGCGCCATCGCCGCCGATGCGCTCTCCGAGAGCGGGGATGTGCTGGCGCACACGGTGCTCTTCACATGGGGCTCGGCGCTGGGGCTGCTGGTGCAGCAGGAGCCGATGGTCGAGGTCAGGATCGGCACGTTCTACACCGCCGCCCCGCCGGTGCAGGGCTGGATCGACGTGGTGCTGCACTGGGACATGATGGGCTCGCAGGTGCCGGTGCCGCGGTGCTTCGATGACGCGTCGGAGCCCGGCAGGCGCCACCCTCCGAAGTTCCCCGACGCGGTGCGGCCGCGGCTGCCCAGGGGCACGCACCCGTTCGAGGTCGCGGGGGTCCACGAGGCCTATTACCGCTGCGAGGCGGCGCTGCTGATGCTGGTGGCACCGGAAAGCACCCTGCCCCGCCGCGCTGCGCAGGCGGCGGTGTCCGCAGCGCCTCCCGCGCCGAAGGGCCGGCCCGCGTGAGCGGGCCCGGCCTCAGCCGTTCAGCTTGCGCAGCCGGGCGGTGACCGAAAGTCCGTGGGCCTGCAGGCTCTCCGAGGTCGCCAGAACCTCGGCGGCCGGGCCGATGGCGTTCAGCGCCTGTGGCGACATCTGCGCCAGCGTGGTGCGCTTGAGGAAGTCGAGCACCGAGAGCCCCGACGAGAACCGCGCCGAGCGCGCCGTGGGCAGCACGTGGTTGGGCCCGCCGACGTAATCGCCGATGGCCTCAGGGGTCCACTGGCCGAGGAAGATCGCGCCGGCGTGGTGGATCTTCTCCGACAGCGCCATCGGGTCGTCGACGCAGAGCTCGAGGTGCTCGGGTGCCACCCGGTCCGACAGCGCCGCCGCCTCGTCGAGATCCCGCGCCACGATCACCGCGCCGAAGTCGCGCCAGCTGGCGCCCGCGATGGCGGAGCGCTCGAGCACTTCGAGCTGACGTTCGATCTCGGCGGCGACGGCGCGCCCGAACGCCGCGTCGGTGGTCACGAGAATCGACTGCGCGCTCTCGTCGTGCTCGGCCTGGCTCAGCAGGTCCAGCGCCACGAACTCGGGATCGTTGTTGCCGTCGGCGATGACGAGGATCTCGGAGGGGCCGGCGATCATGTCGATGCCCACCTTGCCGAACACCCGCCGCTTCGCCGCGGCGACGAAGGCGTTGCCCGGGCCGGTGATCTTGTCCACCGGCGGCACGGTCTCGGTGCCGTAGGCAAGCGCGGCGATCGCCTGCGCGCCGCCGAGCCGGTAGATCTCGTCCACGCCCGCGATGCGCGCCGCAAGCAGGACCAGCGGGTTCACCACACCGTCCGGCGTGGGCACGGTGATACAGAGCCGCTCGACCCCGGCCACCTTGGCAGGGATCGCGTTCATCAGGACCGAGGACGGATAGCTGGCAAGCCCGCCAGGAACGTAGAGCCCCGCCGCGGCCACCGGCGTCCAGCGCCAGCCCAGCGTTGCGCCATCGGGGTCGGTCCAGAGCGCGTTCTCGGGCATCTGCCGCACATGGTAGGCACGGATGCGCTCGGCCGCGGTCTCGAGCGCCAGACGTTCGGCCTCGGGGACGCGGGCGCATTCGGCCGCGATCTCCTCGGGGGTGAAGGCGAGCCGGTCGGCGGTCAGTTCCAGACGGTCGAAGCGCGCGGTGAGGTCCAGAAGCGCCGCATCGCCGCGCGCCCGCACATCGGCGATGATCCCGGCGACGGTGTCGTCGACATCGGGGCTGTCCTCGCGCTTGGCGCCGAGGAGCCGTGCGAACTCGATTTCGAAATCCGGCTCGGTCGTGTCGAGAAAGACGGGCATTGCGGTTCCTTTCCAAGACGACCCGCGCGCCAGCGCCGGGCCGCGGCCTCTCCCTTGGGCCGGATGCGGACGGTTTCCGATCCGCTTTAGAGCGCCGGGCCGGTCACCTCAAGCCCGCCCTGCCCTTTCGCCATTGGCCGGCATGCGCCCGCGGCGGCACCCACGAGGGGCCCCGCCGCGGGACGCGCCCTCAGGCGCCGTGGTCCGGCAGCTTGCCCGAGACCGCGGCGTAGGGACGGGTCACGTCGCGCAGCCCCAGTTCCAGCGCCTCGACCTCGGCCCGCAGCGCGCCGTCGCCCGCCAGCGTGAAGACCACGTGGCCGGCGCCGTCCTCGCCCGGCTCGAAACCGACCGAGAGCACCGAGAGCACCATGTCCGGCGTGTCGCGCGCGACGCCCTGGCTCGAGACGCCGAGCACGTTCTCGACCGTGACCAGCGTCCGCACCCGCTCGGGCGGCGAAACATGCACGCCGTCCTCGCGCCGCACCCGGTTGACCAGCAGGCCAAGACGGCGGTGCCGTTTCTGGAAGGCGATGTCGGAGACAGTCAGCACCGCGTCCTGCAGCAGCGCCGAAAGCACCTGCAGGTCGTCGGGGTCCATCGCGCCAAGGTTCAGCGGCCCGCCGCCGGCGTCTTCGAATTTCGCGTCGGTCATTCGCCCCTCACCCGTTCGATGCGGGCTCCCACGCCCTGCAGCTTGCGCACCACCTGCTCGTAGCCGCGGTCGAGGTGGTAGACCCGGTTGACCACAGTCTCGCCCTCGGCGGCAAGCCCCGCGAGGATCAGCGACACGCTCGCCCGCAGGTCGGTCGCCATCACCGGCGCGCCCTTGAGCGTGTCCACACCGGTCACCCTGGCGGTGCCGCCGTGCACGTCGATCTTTGCGCCCATGCGCATCAGCTCGGGCGCGTGCATGAAGCGGTTCTCGAAGATCTTCTCCTCGAGCACCGAGGTGCCCTCGGCGGTGCAGAGGAGCGCCATCATCTGGGCCTGCAGGTCGGTCGGGAAGCCCGGGAACGGTTCGGTGATCACGTCCACCGCCTTCACCCGGCCGTTCCTGCGCGAGACCTTGAGCCCGTCCGCGGTTTCCTCGACCGAGATGCCCGCCTCGTCGAGCTTCTCGCAGAAGGCGCGAACCAGATCGATGGTGCCGCCGAGCAGCTCGACCTCACCGCCGCAGATCGCCGGTGCAAGCATGTAGGTGCCAAGCTCGATGCGGTCGGTGACCACCCGGTGGGTCGCGCCGCCGAGACGGTCGACGCCCTGAATCTCGATGGTATCGGTGCCCTCGCCGTCGATCTGGGCGCCCATCTTGCGCAGGCATTGCGCGAGGTCGACGATCTCGGGCTCGCGCGCGGCGTTCTTCAGCACCGTGGTGCCCTTGGCCAGAGTCGCCGCCATCAGCGCGTTCTCGGTGGCGCCCACCGAAACCAGGGGAAACTCGACGATGCCGCCGCGCAGGCCGCCCGAGGGCGCCTTGGCGTGCACGTAGCCCTCGCGCAGGTCCAGCTCGGCGCCCATTGCCTCGAGCGCGCGCAGGTGCAGGTCGACCGGGCGGGCGCCGATGGCGCAGCCGCCGGGCAGCGAGACCTCGGCATGGCCGAAACGGGCGAGCAGCGGGCCCAGCACCAGAATCGACGCGCGCATCTTGCGCACGATGTCGTACTCGGCGCGGGTCGAGGTCAGCGCGTGGCTCGACATTGCCTGCACCTGGCCCTCCTGCAGGCCCTGCACCTCGGCGCCCAGCGACTGCAGCAGCAGCGTCATGGTCCGGATGTCCGACAGCCGCGGCGCATTGGTCAGGGTGAGCGGCTCGTCCGACAGGAGCGTGGCCGGCATCAGCGTGAGACAGGCGTTCTTTGCCCCCGCGATGGGAATGCGGCCCGAAAGCGGGCCGTTCCCGGTGACGATGATGGAATCCATGTCCTAGCTGTCCTTCTCGCTGCTCTGCCCCTCGGCGGGCTTCTCGGTCGACCGTGCACGGGCCTGCTGCTTGCGCCGGGCGAGATTCGCCTTCAGCGCCGCTTTCAGCCGCGTATCGCGGTCTTCTGCCTTGTTTTTCGGGGTGCCTGTCTTGCGCTCCATGGGCCCTGTTTAAAGCAGCTGAAAAAAAGCGTCCAGATTAGGCTTGCGCCCCCCGGAATTTGCGTCTAGAGAGCCGCCCACGCCAGTCAGGCACACCACAGACAGGCGTTAGGCACCGCCGAAGTTCACAACTGGATATGGCCCTTGACAAAGGGAAGTCCAGAGCTTCTAAGGCGCTGAAACAAAAGGGTTTCTCCAGAACCCGCTTGCATCGGGCCAAGGCTCGGAGTAACAATCCGGAGACAGCGTGCTGCTGTAGCTCAGTGGTAGAGCACTCCCTTGGTAAGGGAGAGGTCGACAGTTCAATCCTGTCCAGCAGCACCATTTCACTTTTTTGACCGTTGACGCTTTCTAAGTACTTGAAAGGGAATGATAATTTCGGAGTTCGATACACCCCATTTGGGCAGTATCGTAGAGGCTCCGAAAACACCAAACGTGTCACGCACATGCGTATAGCGTGACTGCTATTTTCGTATATATCCCAAGGGCTTGACAGGAACTTGAGCGTTAGTTCGATACAATCCTCCAGCCGTCCCTTCGGCGGAATGATCTTGTCCTGACGTTCCGCAAGCATGAACTTCTGCCGTTCCAGCTCTTCGATCCGGCTTTCATAGGTCTTTACGACCCTTGGGTTTGAAGCATCGAGAACGCGGTCGAGCATCTTTTCGATCTGCTGTTCTACGTCCTTGAGTTGCTTACCCAGCGCCTCCTTGGCCTTGGTCGCCTCGGCGAGGCGCATATCCCAAGCATCGCGCAGCATGGCCTTGGCAACTTCAAAGAGCCCCGGCGTCGGCTGTAGCGACTTGAGGATCGCAGCAAAGCTGTCTTCCATCCTCGAGCGCGGCACAGACTTGCTCTTGGCCTCGCAGCCGCGCGTCATGCAGAAGTAATATGGATAGTGCTTTCGGCAGCCCTTCGACCAAGCCGCCGTCATTGGCTTGCCGCAGCAATCGCAATGGACAAAGCCGCGTAGCGGGAAGTCCTCGTTGTAGTCCTTGCGCGCTGCTGGGCGACGCTTCTTACCCTCTATCGTGTCTAGAATTCTCTGATGGGTTTCGAAGCTGATCAAGCCTTCATGCTTGCCCTTGCGTAGGCTCACGCCCCACTTCGGCGCTTCGACATAACCGGCATAGACCACCTTCGAAAGGAACCGCTTCACAGTCATCGGTCGCAACGTGCCGTCCTTCTTGTCTTTCGGGAAATACGGATCACGCTCCAGGAAGCGCTGCACCTCGGCCTGAGACACAAACCGCCCACTCGCATAGCCTTCAAGGGCTTCGCGCACCACGGATGCCAGCGGTTCATCAGGCACAAGTATCTTGCCGCCACCACCTTTGGAGGCAACGTATTTATACCCTACAGGGGCTCTAAAGACCCAAAACCCGTTTTCCACGCGGGCCTTCATCTTTTGGACGACCTGACGGCGGTTCTGCTCGCGCTCAAGCTGACCCTGTGCGGCCATGATCGTTTCGATGAATACGCCTTCGGGCGTATCTTCGAGTTTGAAATTCAGACACTCGACCAACGCCCCGCGTTTCGCAAACTCTCGGCGGAGCTTGATATGAAACTCGGTGTCGCGGGCGAAGCGCTTGAGGTCATCAAAAATGACAACATAGGGCTTGCCAGCCTGCGCATCGAGATAGGCCAGCATAGCCCGCATACCTGGGCGGTTCATAAAATCACCGCCGCCAGAGAAGACGGCCTCAACCTGATAACCCTTGTCGTCGGCGTATGAGCGGCACCGCTGTTCTTGACTTTCCAGTCCGCCGCCATCGATGCGCTGCTTGGCTGATGAAACCCTACAGTAGATCAACGCCTTGATGCTTGCTTCTTGAATAGGTTTTTCCTTTGCCATCGGAATCCTGCCTTTCTCGCGCCGCCCTAAGAGCGCGGCGCGTCTTGATCGTCTATCGTATGTGAACTTGCCTCCGAGTTTAGCGCATCGGGATCGTTCTTGTCTTGTTCTTCCGGCGATTTTTGGTGTTTTCCACAAACTTCCTGAGCCGGATGGACGCCGTAGCCGAGTTCCACAAAGGCGATGATAATGCTCCACAGCGCCTCTATAGCTTGGCGCTTCTGGTCTTCGGTCAGGCCAGGCTCATCGAGCATGTTCTGATAGCGCTCGACATCGATGCTCAGCGTCTTCTTGCCATCTTTGCCTGCTGCCGCCTCGAAATGCTGCAGCAAGCTCTTGTGATCATTCCCATCCATCACATTCCACCTCCTTGAACATTCGAGATCGTCGTCTCCGAGGCCCATTGGCCGCGTAAGTTCGCGTGTGATCGTGGATTTTTGGGTTGTCGTTGTTCCGGTTGCCCCGCGCGTTCCTCGCGCCCCGGATTATGGGTCGAATGTAGGGCAATGATCCTGTGCAGACCGCTACGGACCTGCGTATTGCCTAGACCCTCACTTATCGTTTTACCATGGCTCTGATTTTTCATGCAAATTCACCTTTCATGTTCTGGGCCGCGATAGTCGCGGGCTGTATCGAAATCGCGCCGTGCTTCTTCGGGGCGCTGGCGGAAGTTTTCGCGCAGGCTTCTGATCCGCGCGCGATGCTCCGCACGCTTAGCCTCCAACGCAACTTGCCTGAGCAACTGATTGGGCGGATGCATCGCCGGAGCCGGAGTCTCGGGATGCAACGAGGCTTGCCAGTCGATGGTCTCGCGCGTCTGGATGCCCCGTTCGACAAGCGCTTTCGGATCGGGGCGGCCCTCACGTAGGACAGAGCTCACCCCCCGCGCCTGCTGCATGAAAGCTTCCCGGATGCTCTTGCGGCTCACCATTGAATCCTGGCGCTCCCTTTAGCGAGACAGTGCGGCATAGCCGCACCAGGCTGCGACAAGCGCGAAAATCGCGGATATCGCAGGGTAGCCATCTGCAAATGAGGGGTAGACCCCCATACCTGCACCAAAGCAGCAAAAGCCATTTTAAAGACGTTCACCGATGCCGACATTTGTCCGCGTTTCGGAAGGCCTCAGTATAACAAATATGTATTTGAGAATTGTTTATTCTCCTTCTCACTTGAGTTTGGGGCGATAGCCTTCAATGAAGGTCCACTCGCCGCTGGCGTATTGGGGGAAGTCCTTGAAGCACTCCGGCACCACCTCGCGGATGACGCGCCGCCGCCGGTATCCCAGCCGCGTGCGCACACGCACCGAGCCCATGTCACGGTCGAAGAACGGGTTGGGGAAATGCCGCCCTGCATAGTCGCGGCGTTCAAAGTACCGGCTCTTGGGTAGCAGGAACGGACGCACATCATAGCCTGAGGCCAGCACAAGCATTTGATCGCGCGGCAAGGTCAGGATTTCGTCGGGAGTCAGCAGCGCTCTTGCCTGCTTGCGGACATGGCGCATCTCGTATTCCAGCCCGCGCAGGGCGATGCCGGTCTTCATCGGGTCCGCCCCGCTAAACAGCATGTTATGAACGGCCTCACGCTTGGCTCTCGCTGCCCGCTCGCGTGTCAGCGGATCGGCCAGGTGCAAAGTCTGGTTGCCAAGTCTGCGGCTCAAATGCTGGGCGGTTTCCAAATCGGAAATCCCGCCGCCAAGATAGAGCTCCAACTCGGCATTGGCGGTGAGCGTCGCTGCACCGTTGGCGCCTAGGTTTTCTCGGATTTGCCCAAGGTCCTGGTAGACGCAAAGCGGCGAGAGCCCGAAACCGCGCCCGATGGCGTACCATTCTTCGATCTCTTTAAACTTGCCGAGACGCGCCGCCTCATCACACACCAAGTTGACGGTGGGCGCGTGGGGGTTGCGCTGCTTAAGCGTGCGCAACGTCGAGAAGAATTGCCGGATGATCGCGGCGTTCTGCGCGATGAGTTCATCCGGCATCATCAGGAAAACGTAGACGGGCCGGTCGCTTTGCTCGGTAAGGACATCGAGCGAAAAGTCAGCCTGCGCCTCACCGGTAAAGGTGTTTTGTAGCGCCGGATCAGCCATTACTGCGAAGGCATTGGTGAGCTCGCTCATGACAGATTGATACGTGCGAGGGGAGTTTTCTCGCATCTCGCGCATCTCGCCGAAGGTGGTGCGGAGATCGGGCTCACCGAGCGCAGCAATGCTCTCTGCCATCTCGTCCCACGCCTCCGGCGCGGCCTGAATCACGCCGATGGTCTCGGCGATACCGAGGGGCGAGACATGCCCATCGCCGTGGACGAGCCCGCGCATGATCTTCGACAGCCAGTTTTGCCCTGTCTGTTCAAAGAAGCGGGAATCGCCGCCGCCGCTTTGAGCGATCCAGTTGCGCGCCGCCCGGCGGTAATCGGCCACCAAGTTGGGTGAGTTCGCACTTAAGTGGCTGAGCAAATCAACCCGGTGATTGGGACGGCCATGAAGATTGTAGGGATTTACGTAGAATACGTGCGCGCCCTGATGGATGAGACCAGGTCCAAGCACCGCAGCCTCTTCGCCCTTGGGCGATAGCCAGGCGAAACGCGCCGGTTCGGGCTTGCGGCCTTGTGCCCGCATGCTGTGGGAGAGCACGCTTACGAACTTTTCAGAGCCCGCGCCGCCGATCACCAAAGCGCCAGCGCCCTTGGAATGATCGAGCCTACGTCCGCGATGATAACCAAAGGGCACACCGCCCTTTTTGCGGAACGCACGCCACATTTCGATATCGCTTGCAAAGCGCGCTGATCCGAAAGGATGATCAGGGAAGTGCGACATGTGCCGGGCTTTCCTTCGTGAAATTAAGGAATGGGAGGGGGTCGGAAGGGCACTCGAAGTGCCCCTCCGGCTTCTTCACCGGTAAACGCTCGCGCTACCCTGGTATTCGCGGAAGATTTTGATTTTCGCCGCGATATAGAAGAGCCCAACAGCCAACGCTGCACAGACCAACATGCCGCCAGCATTTTGATTGAGGAAGAATCCGACGCCAAAAAAGCCGGAAACAAAGCCCCATGTGACCAGGTTACTCCGAAGCTTGCGACGGCCAGGGATTTCAATTTTGTCAGCAACGTAAGGCATGATTTTCTCCTTTTCTGCCTTGGGGTTAAAGTGAAAGTGCGAGCCGATAGCCGAGCGCCGTGATGATCGCGGCGAGCGCAAACCGGGTGGCGACGCGGGTGATGGCGAAAATCGAAATGTGCAGGAAAACCCGGTAGGCGAGCTCAAAAGCTTCGAGCATGTCGTAGCCGTAATTGCTCACAGCGATGTGCCGGAAGGTCTCCTGCGTTAGAACAAAAAGTGGGTTAGCCCACAGGAAAGCAGCGCCAAGACCCGCGACCACCGCCACAAAGTCATTCGGGTCACTTCCGTTTTGCCCCGGCGGTCTGTTCTGGTTTCCATGACCAAGCAATTTTATCTCCTTTCTGGCCGTAGGTTGCAGTTCACCGTTTTCGAAAAACGGCGTTTTCCGAATTGGATAGATTGATCGAATGGATGCACCTCTCCCGTCATCGGCAAAGCGGTGCGCTTTCCAATTTGGTAATCGTCAGGTGCTTTTGGTTGGCGTTATGGTCGACGAGCGACCGGCTGAGTATTGTTCGGCCACGTAGTTTTTAGCGACCTATGGTAGAGTCTTTGTATCGGACAAGGGGAGCTGCAAGGGTCGCGCCAGAAAAAAATGAAATTTCTGCACATTTCTTGCATTGGCTGACAGGTTCACGAGCGCTCTCGGTCTTCGCAACGGTCGGGAACAAGATCATGATCCGGAATTTTTCACTATAACTCATAGGGTTAGGACGCACATGAAGTCCTCTTGGATCATGCTTTCCAAGTTACTTTCGGTGGCCAACGGTGGCCAAAAATATTCAAGATTCAAGTGCGTGAACGCATGTGAGCACACCAAGGCGGCACTTCCGACCCTCGTAGCCAGAGCCCTCCTCATCGTTCGGCTCACGTTTTCAGAACTCGTCCAGTGATTGCTCTCGCTTGGCATCACCGCAGGCCTGCCACCGTTGCGACTAAACCCACGTCGCTCGCGTGATAAGCGCCAGTATGGAAACTGAAGAAAAGGCCACCGGAGCGCCGCTCCATCCTTACAAATCCGCAACCAGCAGCACCACGTACTGCGGAAACTCAGTATAAGCAGCTAGACTAATAAGAGATACCCTAGATGACTCTAGGAAGACACAAATATCGCATCATTCCGCCGCGATGCATCGGAACGCCTTCAATTTGGCCACCGCGCAAAGAGGGACCGTATGGCCATGGGTCTGCAAAGCCAATATTCACTATTCGGGGAGGGTCGAATTTTCGATCGAACGCAACAGCGGTCAGAACCATCGCATGACTTGTGGTCCCAATAACAATCGGCCTTTCGGAGTTCATGGCGGATATAATTTGGCTGTCTGAAATGTTGGTTATTCCCAAATCAAAATCGTATAGACCCTCGATCTCAACAGAAAAGTAGTTGCCAAATGAGTCCTTCCACGACCGTTGGAGATTTCGTGATATTGCGAGACCTGTTACCGCAGGAATATTTCCAACGTGGCCATAGGTCTCTCTTACGATATCTGGCTGGCTGACGTGATAACCATAGTATCGAAACACCATCTGAATGGAGGCCGCCCAACACCACTGGGACATCTTTTGATTTTGGTATGCCTTAGATATTTCCGGCAAGCGAAGTCCCGCTTCGCATAAGACACCGTTGCAGCGTGTATAGGCCTTGCTAGGCTCTGGCACCGCTCCAAAACCAGTTGTAGCAGCAGCGCCAACTATGAACTGTCTACGCTCCATGTCCCCTCACTTAAGTGTTGGTTAGCGGATTGCTGTTGCGTTAAGCTCAATGCAAAGTAGCAACCGGGGGAGGCGCTCGTGCCCAGCGGATGGTACCGCAAAGGAGACGGTCGAACAACAGTTGTGTTTGTTCACGGCATCAATTCAAGCGCTGACGGATTCAGATCAAGCAGCGCATTTTGGCCAGATTTGCTTGCCAAGGATGAAGACCTCGATGGCTTGGGAATTTACTCTTTCGAGTATAGGTCTGGTATTACTGCTTCTAAGTACTCATTGGGCGATGCGGTGGACCTACTTGCACATGCCTTGAAGTTTGACGATTTGCTATCATGCCAACGACTAATCTTTGTATGCCATAGCATGGGTGGAAATTTAGTAAGACGACTGCTTATTTCTCGAGTAACCGAATTCTCCAGAAGGCAAATCGAGATTGGATTGTTTCTTATCGCCAGCCCATCTATCGGTTCACACTACGCTAATCTGATAGGGTTGGTATCAGGAAAGTATAATCTTCAACTCGACTCGCTCAAATTCTCCCAAGACAACACTTGGCTTATTGACCTTGATAAAGACTTTAGGTCCCTCATCGCCTCGCCACCCTTTAAGATATTTGGGAAGGAACTAATCGAAGACCTGCCAATAAAGCCAGGGCGCTTCTTGCCCAAGTTGCAAGTAGTCCCGTATCACTCGGCGGCGCGTTATTTTGGGGAACCGATAAAAATTCCTGGGTCAGACCACTCTTCAATATCGAAACCAGATTCAAGAGACGCTGACCAGCATAAAATCTTAATTCAATTCATCAAAGAGAACAGTACGCCACTCAAAGGAAACTCAACTGCACAGCACCGCACGATAGCTGAGAACTTTCTGGAGCGTCTCGACCGGAATGACCCGTCAGGCGCTTGGGAGCTAATGGATCCACTTGCTATTGGAGTCGTCGTTGCAGATTTAGAGGAATTCTTAGAGTTATTTGAAAATGTCAGGGGTCCGCTCGGCTCAAGGATTTCACGAAGTTTCGCTGGTACCAATGGCGCCGTTGATCCATCAGGCTATCCTAGCGGAAGGTATCAAACCATTATTTTTCGAACGGAATTCGCGGAGTGCGGAAAACTAGCTGAGAACGTTACTGTGCGTGCGTTGTGGAACGGAGATTGGAGGGTATTCGGATACTTGATTACGGACGACAAGCTAGCACCCTAATGATGTGATCATAGTCCCATGGCGGCGCTCCAAGACAAAATCGGTCGATTGGCTTTTGGACTGACGGCGAGCTTTCTGGATTCCGAGCGCTGGTCAAGTATTTCAGGCTACCTAAGGTATCCGGTGCCCAGCGGAACGCGTGGCTGTTTGCGGATTAGACAGCGGAGGGGATTTGTCCGAAAGTAGTCATCGGGTCTTTTTGTGCGGCGAATAGTCCAGTCGCGCCGCTTTCACTTGATTTCAAATGCGGGGAGCGATCTCCCCATCGGAACATGCTTCATTGGCTGAGGTTACGGCTGATTCTATTTCGAAACATCGTGTGGGAACAAGCACAGGCGGGACAGTGACCGCCAACTATGGCGTTTAATACTAAGAGCTAACGCAAGATGTGTGTGGTAGTACCACACCGATCTTGGCAAGGGAGCCCGCTGCGCGCTCCCGTTGCATCCCTCCGGCTGCTGGCTCTTCCAGGGCATTGAACCCATCCAGAGCCAGGAGACCGTATCGCCGGTCAAACACTCATGGGAGACTTCCGCTCTCCCAAACCCATCGATCCTTTCAGGAAGATCAGGGGCTATCGCGCCCCTTGAAACCACTCGCACCGTCTGGCCGTTGCATTACCAATCAGGGGAGCGTTCCTGCTACCCCCGATACCCCCATGACCATTTCATGGAGACGACTTCATCGAGACCATGGCAGGGAGCATTTCATAGCTGCCCTTCCTTGGAGCCATCCCATCGACCAAGGGGCGTTCCTGCCCCTGTGGAAACCTGACCAACCCCGCGCGGATTGGATGTGCGTCAGCGCATCGGCGCTGAACCCGATCAAGGGGCCTATCGCCGCCCCCTGAACCCAACTCGCGAGACTTGGAGAATGTGACTTCTCCAACTGCACCGAAACATGCAATCAAAGACATGAACGTCCGACTTTCTAACGGTATCTGTCCTAGTAGATGTTTGCGGAGGCATTCTTTGCAAACCAGAAACGCGGGAGTTCTTCGGCTCGCTTGAGGCCGACATAAACACCCCTTACCCCAGACGAGTCTTCGTAGCTTTTGCTCGAACTATGCTTCGAAAAATTGAGATTGAAGATTAGACTGCGTTTGCTCGATTTCAACGTTCTATCCAACCACCCACGTTCCGCCCACAATATGGCCCCCTCATTCTGATACCTGCTGCCGCGAGCATCGGCATCAGGTTGCCATTCGCCCCAAACTTCGCTCTTCAATGCCAAATTTCTTGACGCATCTCGCCAATTCCGCTCACCGTCATCGGATGCAAGGCCCAGCACTTTGTTGATTGCCAATCCCAATTTCGGGCGAGTTATAGCATTTTTTGTGGCCCACTCGTCGCGCTCATCAATTCCAATAGGATACTTCTCCGGCGTCCATATCAAAGGATCGAACGACTTCTTTTGGGCATGCCTATCAACCAGACCATTGGAGCCAAAGCTCGGGAGCCAAAAATCATGATCGGGAATTTTCGCGAAAGCCTGACATCGCTTCACCGCGCCGCGCTCGACCACGATTGCAGAAGTTATTCGGACATGAACGCCATCCGGTGTGGTCCAGTATCCATACAGAGGCAGTAAGTGATCCTCCTCGCTCTCGGTGAATCCTATCTTTCGAAACAACAACTCTTGGCCGAGAAGTGCTTCCTCGTTTCCTTTGCGCTCACCAAGCAGGTACTCTCGCGCTTGTGCAGGAACCTGGTCTTTGTGGTCCGACAACCACGTACCATCCCTGAATGAAACGTCCTCACCTTCAATGAATTCCTGCCAAGGATTCAGATCATCCCAGTCATAACTTCGTCGCGCCACCGGCATCGATTTTACGAGCGTGGTTGCTGCGTGAAGGCCTGCATGCCTTTGAATATGCTCAGCGTAGGCCTCATATCTCTCATCACCTCGGTACCTAATTCCGCCAGGGAAATCGGATATTTTGTTTGCCGACGGCCAACGTTTAGTGATTTCATCGGAGATGTAGTCACTAGCTTCATTATCGGATATCCAGAACAGCCGGGCCAGGTTTGAAATCTTGTACCTTTCGTAGTCGTACTCAAAGCCAAAATTGGTCTGGCGATCCTTGTTATCCGGCCAACCATCACGCACAACGATGCCATGCTTGGGGGATTGAACTTCGTCCCACAATCGCGCGAGATCAGGACACAATGACTTATCAGCATCAATGTGCTTTAAGCATCGGAGCAAATGAAGCTTGTTAATGACATGCAAGTCATCGCGCCTCGCTAGTTCCAAAATTCTATTTCTTATTGGTTTGAGCTTTTCACCATTGTGAAGCGCAGCCCGCGCTAATCCCATCAGCAACCATTGCTGCGCGTTGAGAAAGGCAAAATGATGTTCTTCGGAAACCAGTGACGGGTTCTCATCTGTGTCAAAACGATCAAGCAAACGTTCGATGTCTTCAACAAGTCCGACATCAAGTATGCCCTTCAAGCTTCGCGCGGCATTCCATCTGATGAAAGCATCACTATCACCGAGCAGATGCCAAATGATGTCAGCAACAACATCGCATTCATGGTCCTTGCCACCAAACGCTGGGTTGTAGACACCCTCACCGATCTCGTCACCAACCTTGGCAGCAGAACTGGACAGCAAGTGCTCAAATACTTCCAGCGCAGTCTGAGGGTCAGTGCGACTCGACAGGCTTGTCGCTAGTTGAAGCCACTCGTCTCCACCAAGCTCAAGACGTTCCTTGACTACCGTTTCCAAAACGGTCTGGAGCACAAATTTTTGATCTCCACACAAGTCGGACAACCGGTATATCTGTCTGGATATACCCGAATACCTTAGCTCGAATAGTTCGGAACCCTTGAATGCAAAAAGTCTCGTGATAAGCCCTTGTGCGCTATTTCGCACTTGTACCGAACTTTCTCGCCAATCCTTCATATACTCAAATACTAGATCAAGCGCGAAATCAAATTGGAGTTCGGCAGACTCACAGACCGCCTCAAGAAATTTTACCCTTTTTTGATAGGGGCAAACTTTTCGGAGTTCATCCAATAGCCTTTTTGTATTGTCGAAAGGGAGCCCATCATTTCCTCTTGCATCGCTGATCGCCTTATCCAACGAGGCCGCTGATGTCGGATCGCATACGGCAACAATTGCCTTGAGAGCGCCCTCGCCATCCAGTTCGTCCTTTTTCTTCCTTCCCGATTGAATACTGTACGCCGCGTCGGTACCGCTGGAGCTGTTCCTTGAGTTCACAGCATCACGACGATGCCGCGCGGCTTTCAGTTTTCGCTGAAGATGATCACGCAATTCTCCCCCGTTGATCTCCTCAAAGGCATCTACACAGCCCAACAGGCCTTCCCACAGCCCTTCCCATCCACCCGAACTATGTTCTTGATTCAGCTTCCCTGTCACTAGAGAGAATATCGCTGACCTACTACTTGGATCGGCAGCCAATAGGATATCATGCAGACCTTTGCCAACCTGCCACTCATGCCAGCCGTGATCTTCGCAGATTGTGAGAAGCACCGCCGCACGACGCGCATCAAGATGGCCTGCCTGCGCTAGGTAACAAGCCAATTGTGGAAGCCCATAGGAATAGTCCGCAACATCTTGATCAGCCCATCGAACCAGCTTGTAGATTGCCGGAAAACCGATGGAGGCAGCGGCCGCGCGTCCAAACAACGTCCACCCAAATTTAGATGGTTCATGCTGAAAGATCGTTTGGCACAGACCCATGAGCCGGTGGGATAGTTCCGGTTTCACGAATCCACCTGGCTGCTCTGCGGCGTAGTGTAAAGCTGAATAAATCAGATCAAAGTCATCACCGCCCATCTGGTCAAGTTGAGCCAAACCCTGAATGTAGTATTCTTGTGCTTCGCCTATGCTCATCGGCATCAGTGATCTAGCCAAGTCCCTATAGGCATCGGCCCGATGTTCGATATAGTCGTCCTTGATTATATCGGCGGATATATTGGCTGCGTACTGCCGGCGTTGTTGCAGAACTCACGCTTGAGGCATGACTTTCCCTCCCCCCGCTGAGGTTATGTAACGCGAACGATCTCGGCAGAGCCGAGGGCATTGAAGCGGTTCATGAGTGCGACGCGAATGTGGATCTCGGCGGTTTGGC
>JABXIG010000007.1 GCA_013373205.1 Methylocystaceae bacterium
AAACTTAACTTTTAAAACACTTCGTGCATCAGCCGCTAAGCCCTTGTTTGATAAGCCCTTTTGGAGAGCGCCTCAAGGGCAGCGCCCCGTCGGTGAAGCGGGGTTATAAAGACCATCCCCACACCTGTAAACACCTTTTTTGGCTTTTTTGTAAATTAATTTCGACAGAACTATTAAATAGGCAGAAAACTGCGGATTTCAAGCCAAATATTTTTTCAAAGCTGTGGACAAAAAAAGAGGCTGTGCGAAACAATCACACAACCTCTTTGAGTATTTGGGAAGATTATTAAATGTTAGCCATTCGTTCCCATGAATCCGGGCTCACAAAATTGGCGTTTAGACTTCAATTTACTGCAGAGACTTGAAGCTGCATTTTTACTTTCCAACGGTCCAGCAAGCAATCGATAGAAGACTCCTTTACCCGGACCGAGGTTCACTTGCGTCACCTCTGAGTCGAGATTACCCAGAAGATCACGGTGTGCACGTTTTAACTGGGTCCAACCACGACTTGCATCGCGTTTGGATTTATAGGACGCCAGGTGAACAGCAGGTTGCGGCCCTGAACGGGTCATCTGCTGCTTATTATTCATTAAAGAATTGGGAGCACCTGAGGCAGGCGTTTGCGACATTAAAGCAGCTTGAGAACCTGGTGCAGGCTGCAAACCCGATTCAATAGCTGCACGTTCTCGACTGTATTCATCCGAACTAATCAAGCCTTCTGCCTTGAGCCCTTCTAAGCGGCGAACCGTATCAGCTGAGGCCATCAAGCCTTTAGGCGGCACGCCCGGATTTGCCAAAACCAACGGCGTTTCCGGCATCAAGGCATCCAGAATCATTTTACGTTCAGCGGCATGCTGTTCAATGGTAATTGCGCGCATTTCAAGGGCACGGCCAATAGCACGCAGACGTCCGGCAATTTGCGAAGAACTTGGCACCGGGCGGTCCAAGCCGGCAGCCGGAGGATTCGAGGTCAAAGGCACCAGCGCACCGACATTGCGGGTTCGACGGGCTTTATATTCTTCAGGTGTAATTAAGCCTTGATCCAGCAATGTGCGTAATGTTTCAAAGCGCGAGACAATATTACGATCGCCCTCGCTCAACCCCATTTCTGGAATACCGCCCTGAGACATTTGCATATCCGTTTGTCGCATGGCCGATGTCGCGTTATGAGGAGCGAGGTATCCATAATTACCCGCCCCACCGGCAATGCCTTGGCCGGGTCGTCCGCCTAATTGAGCAGGCTTATCCACGCCAGCGGCACCAGTTGCAAGATTTCCGACAACTCCGCCGGAATCGATCATGGAGAGATTGACACTGGCGACTTCTGCCACATTGCGCGGTGTACTGTCCTGCCAGACAATCACATTCATGGTTTCATCCGGGCGTTGTGCGAGCACGGCTTCATAAAGAGTGCGCGCCCGTGTTACCTGCCCGGTATTTTGATAAATGATCGCCTTACCCAGCAATGCATATACATTATGCGGATCTGCTTCGAGCGCTTCGTCAAACAGGGCCTCGGCGGGAAGGAAATTCCCCTTCACCAGTTCTGCCAAACCCCGATCTGTTGCTGCTGATGCACCTGATGATTTTGAAAAGCCGCTTCTTTCCCAAAAAACCGGGTCAAGAATGCTTCCTTCCTGAATCGCGCCGCAAGCTGACATGGTCAAACCAACAGCGAAAAGTGCAGCGTAGCGTTTTGTCTTCCCAAACACGCTTATCTTCCTTTTGCCTATGTCCTTTAAGCATACCTATCCGCCCCATGCAGATACAAGCCTAAACGACTCCTAACCTAGGTTCTCCCATAATCCTATGTGAATCCTAATTTTTCTTTAATGAAAACAAAAAGGATCAACGCCCGTCAAATAGTATACATCAAAACGTGATTTTTCTCAAAACTTGCCCACTTCAAGTAATTGTTAACTTTTGGACTGCATGATGAGTTTCAGTATAGACGAAAACCATTCCGTAAATTCTGAGGGTAATTATGGCTAAAGAACACATTCAACCGGGTGACCGGTTCGTAAAAGTGGGACATCCGGACACGGTCTGGATCGCCACCCGCCTGATCGAACTACCGAACCTGCCCATGCATGTTCATCTTATGAATGAACGCGACGATCTGGAAATGCAAACCCTTTCCGAAGTCGCCCTGATTGATCGCAAACTCTACCAAAAAGTGGCAACACATTAAGTCGATCAATAAAGCGAAGACGAAGAGACCTTGAAAGGCGGTTCCTTATAAGAGAAGGAGCGGCCTTTTTTCTTTTTGGGATTTTCTCTTTTGGTTGATAGGATGTCCGCAAGATAACTTGGGGCTGTTTTTATGTGTGATTATCAAAGAAAGAGAGAGATTGATCATCCGGGGGTGACGGATGGGTGTCAGTTTGGTGCCGCCATACATAGATACGGATTGCACAACCAACTCTGCATTTTTCACCAACCTTTTCCTTTAGGGCCTCGCTTTAAAGCAGGATTGGGCCAGCCGACCGACAGGGTTTTAACGCACGAACTAGACAATTACATTCAAACGTCAAAGCTCACACGAGCTGGTATTATCGACCTCACAGGTATAATCATCCCCATAGATCTTATCATTGAAGATATCGGGGATAATCATGTGCTTTTGGATGGTGCCAAAATTTATGGAAATATCCGGCTTGAGAATATGGGAAAGAAAGCCTGCATTCATATGCGTGATATTTCTTTATCTAAGAATACAGAAATTCACATCTCCGGACCGGAACTTGGTGATGTGATCATCACGAATGCGGCGTTCAACGAGTTTAAGCTAGATACAAAAGAAATTAGGGGGAAGGTTGAATTATCCAATGTCGCCATACCAAACGATATTGACCTGAGTCACATCACTGTCTTTGGTCCAGCGCACATTAACGGCGTTAAAGTCGGTAAGATTAATTTTCAAAACAGTACATTTTTAGATTCTTGCTTGATTGAAAATGTCCAAACTTGCGAAAGCATCCTTGCACAATCAAGTGAATGGCAAAATTTCACGATTAAAAATTCAAAAATTGAAGGCCCGATAAATTTCGAACACGGGCATTTCAACAAGAATTTTCACCTTTGCCACGTGCATTGCGATGGCGATATTGATTTCAGCCAAGCTCATTTCCAACAAATGACCCGCTTTGAAGGCCTAACATCATCACGATCATTTTATGCCGCAAATTCTAAATTCATCAAAGAAGCCAGCTTTTCAGATTGCCACTTTGAAACGGACCTCCTTCTCCAACATTCTCGATTTAAATCATCTGTGGCTCTCATGAGTACGGAAGTGAAATCGGAAAGCGAGGCAAAGGTAGAACCCATAGCAATTGCCAAAAATATCCATTTATCTGATGTAACGTTTGGTGGTGATGTCGAACTCCACAACATCAAAATAACCAACATGGCGACATTTAAAAAGTCTACGTTCGGTGGTGGGGTATATATCCAGAAATGTTCCTTCGAACGTCAATTGGATTGTTTTCAAACTGTATATGACCAAGTCTTAATTATCGAAAATTGCGATATTCGCCATGCCACCTTTGAAAATGCAATATTCGGTAAAAGTGATGATTGGCCTAAAGAAATGATTATCCGATCATGCACGTTTCAATATAAGACAAATTTTGAATCTGCCGTTTTCAATATGTCCTGCGCCATCAATGACACCGACCTTGGCGTCGCATGTTCCTTTTATAACGCTGCTTTTATCAATGACGTTTCTTTTGATGGAACCTCATGGGAAAAAGGGGCAACTTTTGTCGGTACCCATTTCTGGAAAGACGCACGTTTTGCAGGTCATGTTAAAGCTGATTCTGACAAAGAAGTTGCGTCATTTGAATCTGTGACTTTTAGGGGATCAAAGTTTAAGGGTAGAGCCTTTTTTAATAATCGGAAATTCAATGACACCACTGATTTTTTAAATGTTGAATTTTCAGTCGCACCAGAATTTTATAATGCGGAGCTTCATTCGGATATTAGTTTTCGCGGCGCTGAGTTTTTTGATAAAGGCGATGCCCATGAAAAAGTGGAAGCGGCGAATGCCTATCGTGTTTTAAAGCTACGAATGGAAGATTTTCGAAATCGTTCTGAGCAAGGGCGCTTTAATATGTTGGAACAACGTGCCAAGCGGACGACGGATTTGCAAGGCTGGGACAAGTTTTTGTCTTGGATTTATGATGTGACGTCGGAATATGGGACCTGTACGAGCCAGCCCCTTGTGGCCTTGAGTATCGTTTCTGGGATTTTTGCCGCTCTTTATCTCATCCTTTTCAATATCATTTTCCTTGACCTCGCCCATAACCAATTTTTCAACATGCTGGTCAACAGTTTCAACTTTACGATTGAACAGATCGTTCATCCTTTTCAGGTTTGGTCCGGGAGATATGTGTCTGTATTTGACCTTGAAATTCCAACAGCCGTAAAACTCCTTGCCTCGCTTCAATCTATTATGAGCTTTACATTGCTGGCTTTGTTTTTACTGGCTTTGAGGTGGCGGTTTAAGCGTGATTGAGGGGAAGTTCCGGTTATCGCCAATGCTACCCTTTTCTTTTTCAGAGTTTGTAATCAGAAAAGCATAAAGAGTGTAGAATTCACCTACTCCGCTTTAGTGTCTGTCAGTTCCGCCAGCCAGATATCTTTTAAACAATGGCGCACATTATCCATGGGAGATATCGCAACGATGATCTGGCCAAAAGCATCTTGCAAGGCACGGATGGCTTTTAGGACTTCTTCCGATTCTGTGCGATCCATGGTTTCATGACCAATGGCGTACATTTGTTCAAACGCAGCTTTTTTAATTTCATTAAGCTGATCAGCCAGAGATGTGGCACCCATACAAGGCGTTTCTTCCAGCAATTTTGTCATTTCAGACAGACTTTGCAGAATAATCATGCGTAATTTCTGATCGGTTACATTGCCAAAGCTGGCATTATCTGCATGATGCGCCATAATTATTATCCTATGTTTGTCTGTGCCCTACTTCTAAAAGATATCCTGTGCCATGTCGAAAATAATCTTGTTTAACAAACCATTTAATGTGCTTTGCCAGTTTACTGACGAAGGCATCAAACGTGAGACACTGGCAGATTACATTAACATTCCCGGTGTTTATGCAGCAGGTCGTCTGGATAAAGATAGCGAAGGATTATTGATCTTGACTGATGATGGACCAACACAGGCGCAGATTTCACACCCAAAATTCAAGCTGCCCAAAACCTATTGGGTTCAGGTCGAGGGCATACCGGATGACGATGCCTTAGAAAAATTACGCCATGGAGTCGATTTGAAAGACGGCCGCACCAAACCGGCACAGGCCCGCCTGATGGAAGAACCCTGCGATTTATGGGAAAGAACACCGCCGGTTCGTTTTCGCGCAAAGATTCCAACAAGCTGGATTGAACTGACCATCAAAGAAGGTAAAAACAGACAGGTCAGACGTATGACCGCAGCCGTTGGCTACCCCACCCTGCGCCTGATCCGCTATGCCATCGGGAACTGGACACTTGAAGGCATTCCAACAGGGACCTTGAAAGAAACCATCCTACAGGAGAATGACCTGCCACAAATGCCACCGCCGCGCAGACCTAAAAATAAAAACTTTAAAAGAACCCCAAAACGCCATAGAAACAACAGCTAAAAAGCTTTATTCTAATTCAAAAATATAAGAATACAAAAAGTGAGAATACAATGTCGATCAGCGATAAAACAAAACGCGAAAAAGAAAGGTTTGTTGCCCTGTCCTTTTGCCGGGCTGACCTTTTGTTTGAGTTAAACGATGATCGCGTCATTGAATTTGTCGCGGGTGCGACTCCCATTCTGCTGGGTAAAAATCCAGATGAGATGAAAACCAGCAAATTTTCTGACTTTATCCACCCGTCAGATCACAAGCTGTTAGAAGAACTGTTCAAGACCGCCAGCAACAAAGGCCGTCTTGATGATGTGACCCTGAACCTCAAAGGCCCAAATGGTAAAAAAGTTCGCACCAGCATTTCCGGCTACCGTGTTCCTGATTTTAACAATAACTTCTTCCTCGCCATCAAGGTTGATCCGCACAAGGGCACCTTTGGCAAGATCGAACCTTTGATAAAAGATGATGAAACCCACCTGTTGGAAACGGAATCTTTCTCTCAAGTTGCTTCTGAGCGCGTAACATCTTTTATTCGCGCAGGCGGCGATGCTCAGGTTTCTATGGTGAAAGTCAATCATCTGGATAAACTGCTTAATACAGTAGGGGCGACAGATAAGAAAAAGCTGCTTGGTGAAATCGGTAAAGTCCTAAACGACAATTCCATCGGCGGTGATACGGCCAGCCGAATTGATGAGGATAGTTTCAGTTTTGCCCATGCCGAAAATGTAGACACAAATGCCATTAATGCACAGATCGAAGCATTGGCAGCACAAATCCATCCCGATGGAGATATGGTTCAAGCCATTTCAAGTACATTGGATGTGGATGGTGCGGGCATGAGCGAGGATCAGGTTGCGCGTGCCCTCATCCACACCATGCAAAAATTCTGTGAAAATAAGGGCTCCGTTCGCGAAAATGCCTTATCTGATGTTTTGTCAGGCATGATGACCAACACTGTCAAAAACGTAGGGTTTATTAAAGAAGTGTCCAAATCCATGGATCTTGATATCTTTTTCATGCCGATCAATGATTTGAAAAAAGGTTATGTCCATCACTTTGAAGGTCTGGTGCGCTTTAAAGGGGAACATGCCAATGAATCGCCCTATCATATGATCTGCCTGGCCGAAGAAGTCGGCATTATCTGCGATTTGGATATGGCAATCGTGCGCAAAAGCATTGAACGGGTGCATCACTTCCGACAGAAAAAATTCCTACCACCTGTCGCCATTAACCTGTCTGGTGCCTCCCTTGGCAACGACATGTTTATGAAGACACTGCACAAAATGTTGAAAGATGCACCGGAAATGTCCGGGCACTTAATGTTTGAAATTACAGAATCTGCCCGCATTGAAGATTTGCCAAAAGTGAACAAAATTTTACAATCTATCCGCAAAATGAAATTTGAAGTCTGTTTGGATGATTTTGGGGCTGGTTCTGCCAGCTTTGACTATCTGAATGGTCTGGATGTGGACGTTGTGAAATTTGACGGGCCTGTTGTCAAACGCGCCTATCAGACGGAAAAAGGCGGTGACCTTCTGCGTGCCATGTCGAACATGTGCCATGATTTGAACATCCATACAGTTGCGGAAATGGTAGAAGACGAACCCATGGCCAGACATATGGCGGCCTGCGGAATTGATTTTGGACAAGGCTGGTTCTTTGGCAAGCCTGACCCTGATCCACTGCAATATGCACGCAACTTTGCGCCTGTTAGCAAAATCCGCGTAGGTAATAAATAAGCTCAACAATGCCGTTTGTTATTTCTTAAGAAAATCGTGTTACCTATATAAATATAGTAGTAATCCCTACTGGGTAAGATGAGAACAAGAATGGCTGAACAACCAAGACGCAGACGAGAAAGAGAACGGCTTCTGGCCCTGTCTTTTTGTCGTGCCGATCTGCTATTTGAACTGAATGTGGATCGCAAGGTTGAATATGTCTTGGGCGCAACAGAGATTATGCTCGGTAAACATAATTCCGACCTGTTAGGTGAAAATTTTCTTAATATCATTCACTCGGACGATCAACAACTTACCACCCAAATGCTTGATAGTGCCAATCACAAAGGCCGTCTGGATGATGTCCGCAGTTCTTTGAACGGGATCCATAACACCAAAATTCCGGTGATCTTTTCAGGCTATCGCGTACCCGATTTTGATAATCACTTTTTCCTTGCCTTGAAAGTCGATAACAAACGTGCGGGATTTGGTAAACTTACAAAACTTGAAAAAGATAAAGACAGCGGCCTATTAGAGGTCGAATCATTTGCTCAGTCTGCCGCCCAGCGTGTCAGTTCATTCATCAATGCGGGCGGAGAAGCTCAAGTCTCTTTAGTGAAACTCAACCACCTGGACGACCTTCTGACCAAAGTCGGGGCGACAGATAAGAAAAAGCTGTTGGGTGAAATTGGTAAAGTTCTAAACGATCATTCTATTGGGGGCGATACGGCCAGCCGCATTGATGGGGAAAGTTTCAGTTTTGTCCATTCCCACGAAGTGGATGCCATAGATATTAATGATCAGATCGAAAAACTGGCCGTGAACATCCACCCCGATGGCAAACAGGTTGAGGCCATTTCAAATACATTGGATGTCGATGGCGCAGGCATGAGTGAAGAACAGGTCACACGCGCCTTGATCTATACCATGCAGAACTTCTGCGAAAATGAAAGCAGTGTCAAACAGACATCTATCTCACAAATTTTAAACACACTCATGACCAACACGGTTGATAATGTCACTTATATTAAAGACATTATCAAAAAACGTGATCTGGATATCCATTTTATGCCGATTGTGCATCTTTCGGGTGGGTATGTGCATCATTTTGAAGGCTTGTTACGCCTGCGTGGGGACCGTTCCGATGAATCGCCCTTTAACTATGTGCGCCTTGCCGAAGAAGTGAACATCATTTGTGATCTGGATATGAGCGTGATTAAAAAGACCATTGATCATATCTATAGCTATAAGAAAAAAGGTTTTATCCCGCCAATTGCCGTTAACCTGTCGGGTCAATCGCTCAGCAATGAAGCCTTTATGGATCAGCTGCATTTAATCCTGCGAAATTCGCCAGACATTGCCGGGCAGTTGATGTTTGAAATTACGGAATCTGCCAAAATCAATGACTTGCCTAAAGTGAATAATCTTCTGCAAAACATTCGCACGATGGGTTTTGAAGTTTGTCTGGATGATTTTGGCGCAGGTGCCGCCAGCTTTGATTACATCAATGCACTGGATGTGGACGGTGTGAAATTTGACGGCCCTGTGATCAAACGCGCTTACGCCAGTGAACGTGGGCATGACCTGCTGCGTGCTATGTCCAACATGTGTCACCACCTCAACATTCATACGATTGCAGAAATGATCGAAGATGCCCCTATGGCAGAACATATGCAAAAAAGCGGCATCGATTATGGTCAGGGCTGGTACTTTGGTAAAGCCGTTGCTGATCCATTACAGTTTAAACACATGTTCGATTATTCCAAAAGATAGACTTTCACCTTAAACCTGACGGTTGCAGCAAAAAAATTCCTTTAGATTGCATCATTTTCAGAATTTTTAGCAAAAAATTCAACCATTCGGTCAAATTAACATATGTTAATGACACCCCTGACTAGGAATGCGATCCTCCTTTTGACTAATCTTAAGGAATTTCAATGCATTTTAAAACTTTTAAAGACAAATATGTTTGCCTTTGCTGTCCCTCTTTGTCCTGGGCCAAGTTTTTTGCATTCTCACCTGTTTCAATGCTTCAACCATAACGATCCAATATAACCCGCAGATTTGACACCTGTGGGCAGAGAGGATGTATGTCTAGCTCAAAAGAAAAAATTGTCGTCAAAAACCTCTATAAAGTTTTTGGCAAAAACCCTTCAAAAGCAATGAAAATGCTTAATGAAGGCGTCCCAAAATCAGAAATTTTTGACCGTACCGAACAGGTGGTTGGTGTTTGTGATGCCAGCTTTTCCGTTAATGAAGGTGAAATCTTCGTCGTTATGGGCCTTTCCGGTTCCGGTAAATCTACCCTTGTGCGTCTGCTCAATCGGTTAATTGAACCAACAGCAGGGCAAGTCTTGTTTGATGGCAAAGATATCGCCCAAATGTCTGATAAGGAACTGATGGAACTTCGTCGCCGTGACATGAGCATGGTGTTTCAATCCTTCGCCTTAATGCCGCATTTGAACGTGATCGATAATGCCTCTTTCGGACTTGAACTATCCGGCGTTGATTTGGAAGAACGTCATAAACGTGCCTACACGGCCCTTGAACAAGTCGGCCTTGAAGCCTTTGCCCATAGTTATCCAGATGAACTATCCGGCGGGATGCAACAGCGCGTTGGTCTGGCCCGAGCGCTTGCCAATGATCCGGCTGTGATGCTGATGGATGAAGCTTTTTCTGCCCTTGATCCATTGATCCGCACAGAAATGCAGGATGAATTGCTGATTTTGCAGGAAAAACACAAACGCACCATCATCTTTATCTCGCACGATCTGGATGAAGCCATGCGCATTGGGGATCGGATCGCTATTATGGAAGGTGGCCGTGTCGTTCAGGTTGGCACACCGGAAGAAATTCTCAACAATCCGGCTGATGCCTATGTTGAATCCTTCTTTAAGGGCGTTAATGTTTCGACAGTCTTTAGCGCCAAGGATATTGCACGCAAGAGCCGAACAACGGTTATGAGCCGAGATGGTGTCGGTTTACGAACAGCCCTTGAAGAAATGCGTCAGGAAGACCGCAACTATGGTTATGTGCTAAATAAAAACCAGACTTTGGCAGGTATTGTCTCCACCAAGTCCGTCAAATCAGCGATCGCCAAAGACCCGAATGCAGGCCTTTCATCTGCTTTTCTTAAAAATCTAGTCACCCTTGAAGCGGATGCCCCGCTTTCTGACATTATTGGTCAAGTCGCCAGCAAAGCCTATGCGCTGCCTGTTCTGGATCAGAATAATAAATATCTGGGTGTGATCTCAAAAACAACTTTGCTTGAAACCCTAGACTATGAAACAGAGGAGACGGCAAATGACTGATCAAGCAACAAGCAACCCATGGGGTGCACCTGCTCAGACAGAAACACCTGAACCAGCACAAACAACGGGCAACGAAGGAACTGCCTGGGGCGTATCAGAACAAACAGACGCTCCTCAAGCAGACTGGCTGGCTGGTTCCAGCGCCGAAGACGTCCCATTCAATATTCTTGAACCTTTCCACCATGCCGTTATCCCGCTGGATAACTGGGTTGAAACCGGACTAGATTGGCTGGTCAGCAACTTCCGCCCCGTCTTTCAGGCCATTCGTGTGCCGATTGATGCAACCCTGTCCGGCATTGAGGCAGGTCTTCAAGCCACGCCCTCAGCCATTGTCATTATCTTTTTCGGCCTACTGGCCTGGCAAATGGCAAACAAGCGTTTGGCCGTTGCCTCGGTAATTTCCTTAACGTTGATCGGTTTGATCGGCGCCTGGACAGAAACCATGGTGACCTTGTCCCTTGTTCTGACATCGGTCTTTTTCAGTATGGTCATTGGCTTACCCATTGGGATTTGGCTATCGCGTTCTGACAAAGCTGCCACGGCTATCCGTCCTGTACTGGATGCCATGCAGACGACACCTGCTTTTGTGTATCTGGTGCCGATCGTCATGCTATTTGGCATCGGGAATGTGCCGGGTGTGGTTGTAACCATTATCTTTGCTTTGCCGCCTTTGATCCGACTGACCAACCTTGGTATTCGCCAAGTGCCCGAAGATCTGGTGGAAGCCTCACGTTCTTTCGGCGCAAGTCCGTCACAGCTTTTATTCAAGGTGCAACTGCCCCTTGCCATGCCAACCATTATGGCAGGCGTAAACCAGACTTTGATGTTGTGCCTGTCCATGGTCGTCATCGCTTCCATGATCGCTGTTGGCGGTTTGGGTCAGATGGTATTGCGTGGCATTGGTCGACTGGATATGGGACTTGCGACAGTTGGTGGTGTTGGCATCGTTTTGCTGGCCATCGTACTTGACCGCATCACCCAAGCCATGGGCGAAGAGAAACGCCATAAAGGTATTCGCCATTGGTACGAAACCGGACCTGCCGGTCTGGTCCGCAGCCTAATTGTTAAAAAGTAACTTTAAACCTAAACAACCTTAAAGGAGGTTAAGTTTATGAAATTAAGCCCATTATTTAAAAAATGGATGGCCGCAACCACATTGGTTGCTGGTGCTCTGGCCATGACTGCACCGGCTATGGCAAATGACATGCCGGGTAAAGGTGTTGTCGTTCAGCCAGGTCAAGACAATATTGATGGGGAAAACTTCCAAACCATCATCGTCATGAAAGCATTGAAAGAGCTCGGCTATGAAGTCAAAGACGTTCAAAATGCCAAATACCCTGCCCTGCACATCTCCATTGCAAATGGCGATGTCACTTTCATGGCCGATCACTGGAACCCACTGCACCAAGCATTTTATGACAAAGCTGGTGGCGATGAAAAACTATCGCGCACAGGTAAATATATCGAAGGCTGTGCCCAAGGTTACCTGATCGACAAGAAAACAGCTGACAAATACAACATTACCAACATTGGTCAACTGACTGATCCTAAAATTGCTAAATTGTTTGATGCAAACGATGACGGCAAGGCGGATCTGGCCGGTTGTGTACCGGGTTGGGGTTGCGAACGCGTCATCGAACACCAAATGGATGCCTTTGGCCTGCGCAATACAGTAAGCCACAACCAAGGTGAATATTCTGCCATCATCGCAGAAACCATCACCCGTTATAAAGAAGGTAAGTCTGTTCTGTATTACACTTGGACACCTTACTGGGTTTCCGGCGTACTGGTCCCGGGTAAAGATGTGGTCTGGATTGAAGTTCCACAATCTGCTCACCCGAACGGTATAGACACAAAACTGCCGAACGGTAAAAACTACGGCTTTGAAGTCAACTCACAAGACATCGTTGCGAACAAAGAGTTTGTTGCCAAAAACCCGGCAGCTGGCAAACTGTTTGAAGTCATTTCCCTGTCTGTAAATGACGTTTCCGGTCAAAACCTGAAAATGAAAGAAAAAGGCGAAGGCGGCTGGAAAGCGGCTGAACGTCATGCGGATGCTTGGATTGCAGCAAACCGTAAAACATTTGACGGCTGGCTAGACGCCGCACGCGCAGCAGCTAAATAAGTCAAAGGTTTAACCCTTTAAAAAAGCCCTGATGCACTATGCATCAGGGCTTTTTTCTTGCCCGTTTCCAACGAAAAATAAAAAAAGCCAGGCCGATAAAAGCCAAAAGCCCTGTGGTCATGGGAAAGGCCATGGGAAAACCAAGAACCAAACTAAGGCCACTTATCAGTGATCCCCCTAAAAAAAGGATCAATACGAACAACATCGCGCCAAAAATAAAAAGGGCGATACCAACTGCAACAAACTGTTCGATTAAACGTTTCATTTAATTAAGCGAGAGTTATATTATTAAAAATAAGTTTTTTTACGATAAACGACAAATAAAATCTTTAAACACAACTAAAATTCCCTACATCTACCTTTAGGTAGGTATAAAAGGCAGGAGTAAGGTCATGTTAAACCAGCTTAAACTGCGCACAAAGTTAATTGTAAGTTTCCTTGTTGTTCTCAGTTTTCTGGTCATCAGTTCCGGATTGGCTTATAAACAGTTTGTAACAGTCGGTCATGAGGTTGAACATTATAGCAAGATCGTTCAAGGGGCATCTAAAGCGAGCCAGATTGAAACCTTGTTTCTCACCTTGCGCACCCATGCGCGCGAATATGCTGTCACTGCAAACGAAAGCGATGCCAAGGCGGTCCATGACATCTCAGGACAACTGATTGACGAAATCAATCAGGCACTTAACAGGGATACAAACCCTGAACATCAGAAATATTTACAGGAAATGAAACAAGATGCAGAACTTTACCTGAAAGATTTCGCCCATGTGGAAGTACTGGAGCATGAATATTATGATTTGGTCAAAAACCATATGGACCCGCAAGGCGCAAAAATTTCTGCAGAACTGGATATGATCCTCAAAGAAATTATCGGTGAAGACAATAATTCTGCGCGTAGCTATGCCGAAGATGCCATCAAACATGCCCTAAATGCACGCCTATATTCCAATCTGGTCATTGGCAATAAAGATGAAACCATGGGCCAGAAAGCCAAGGAAGAATTTGATCTGTTGCGTGCTGCTGTTGACAAGCTGTTACAAACGTCGCGTTCTGAACGCGAAATCGCCCTTGCCCATGACATAAAAAAACTTGCCGATGGTTATGAAAAAACCCTTTCGCGGGTCATCCATGACACACAGGAAATACGTGAACTTGTTGATGTAAAGATGGCAAAATACGCTCATACTTTGGTTGAAGATGCCGCAGTCTTACAAAAATCGGCCACAAAAGAAGAAGCCATCATCGAAGCTGAAACGCTGGCGAACATTCAAACAGGCGAGATGGAATTAATCATCATCGGTGTGAGCAGCTTTATTCTCGGACTTGTGGTTGCCTGGATATTAGGTGGTTTTTTAGCTAAACCCATTCAGGCCATGACCCATATTATGAATGAACTGGCCCATAACAACCTGAAAGTAACTGTACCTTATACGGAAAATCGGGATGAACTGGGAGAAATGGCAAATTCGGTCAATCACTTCAAAGAAAAATTAGCCGAAGTCAAACGCCTTGAACAAGAACAACAGGAACAAAAGCTTCAGGCCGAAGCCCAACGCCGTGTCGCCATGATGCAAATGGCCGATATGTTTGAAACCAGTGTCGGCAAGGTGGTTGAAGCTGTGACCTCTGCAGCAACAGAACTTCAAGCCTCAGCCAGTCAAATGGCCACGACTGCCCAACAGACGAGCGAACAGGCCAGTGCAGTGTCTGCGGCAACGGAAGAAGCCTCTGCCAATGTGCAGACTGTTGCATCAGCCTCTGAAGAGCTGGCGAGTGCCAATGATGAAATTGGCAGAAACGTGCATCGTTCGGCTGAAGTTTCAAATTCCGTCGCAAGTCATGCCCAAGAAACACAAAATACAGTTTCCACGATGGTTACGGAGGTTCAGCGCATCACCAGTTTTGCCGAATTAATCAGCAACATTGCAGACCAGACCAATATGCTTGCGCTCAATGCCACAATCGAATCTGCACGTGCGGGTGAAGCCGGAAAAGGTTTTGCCGTCGTCGCCCATGAAGTCAAGGCCCTTGCCCAGCAAACGGCAGATGCCACCGAAGAAATCGTCAAACAAATCCAGCAGGTCAATTCTGTCACCAAACAGACAGAAGAAGAAGTTCGGGTGATTGTAAAAGCGATTTCTGAATCTGACCATCTGACCACATCGGTCGTATCTGCCATCGAAGAACAAATGGCTGCCACAAGCGAAATTGCCCGCAGCGTTGAACAGGCTGCCCAAGGCACGCAAGAAGTAGCGGCAAACATTGCTCTGGTCGAACGGGCTTCCGGCGATACCGGGGCTGCCGCACAACAAATAGCCTCCGCATCAAACGATCTATCGCAACAGGCCGAATATCTGCGTGAAGAAGTCGCAAGCTTCCTAAGCAAGGTGCGGGCCGGTAATGATGAAAAAAAGCTACTCACATGGTCAGATGATTTACTATGCGACATCAAGGTCATTGACGAGCATCACAAACGCTTTTTTGAAGAAATCAACTTCTATCATGGACGTATGTTGGATGGGATCAGTCGTGAAGAGGTGGATGCCTCCCTCTCGCGCATTCTGGCATCCTTCCAGCATCATCTGGAAGAAGAAGAAAGCGAGATGCAGCAGACCGGTTACCCCGCACAGGCCGATCACATCACCCAACATGAAGAAATCATCACTAAGCTTAAGCATATCAAGTCTGAACACCTGAATGGACACGATATCAGTCTGGACTTCTTCGACACACTGGCAAGCTGGCTCATTGAACACACAGGACGTCACGATAAAGACTTTGCCACCTACCTTCGCAAAGAACATCCGGAAATGATATCACAACTGGCTGCAGAATAGAAAAAGGCCTCTGATAATTATCAGAGGCCTTTTTCAAATTGGTAGCTGGAGGCAGACTTGAACTGCCGACCTCGGCATTATGAGTGCCGCGCTCTAACCAGCTGAGCTATCCAGCCATCGTCCACGCTGTGCGCTTCGAAGTGGGCGCTTTTTAGGCCAGCTACGCCCAAGTGTCAAGCAACAAAAGACAGATGTTTTACATTTTTTTTAAAGGGCTGATTTTCCATGCTTTTCTCGTTCAATCCAGCCGCCACCCAACATGCGTTCTCCTTCATAAAAAACACATGCTTGGCCCGGTGCAATCCCGGCATAACCTTCTTTCAACTTCACCCGCGCGCGGCCTTCACCCTCGGGATAGACCGTCGCTTCCTGCGGGGGTTGGGCGGAGCGGACTTTGACCATAATCTCACGCCCCTTTTCTGGTAGAGGTGTAAACCCGATCCAGTTCAGACCTGAAATTTCCAGCTCGAACTCCAACAAGGCTTCTTTTGGTCCAACAATGACCTGCTTTTTATCCGCATCCAGTCGGATCACATAAAGCGGGTCTGGCCAAGCGATACCCAGGCCACGTCGTTGCCCCACAGTATATTTGATAATGCCGTCATGCTTGCCCACGACAGTCCCATCCACATGGACAATTTCACCGGCTTCCAAAGCCCCAGGACGTAATTTTTCAACCACATCAACATATTTGCCTTCCGGGACAAAACAGATATCTTGACTGTCACTTTTAGACGCCACAGCCAGACCGTATTTTTTCGCCAAGGCGCGGGTTTCATCCTTTGACATGGCGCCTAAGGGAAACCGCACAAAGTTGGCTTGATCCTGTGTCATGGTAAACATGAAATAGCTTTGATCACGACGATGGTCTTCTCCGCGCAAAAGGACGGCGCCATCCTCTGTCATTTCCCATTGTACATAATGGCCTGTGACAAGCGCGTCACCGCCTAAGTCTTTGGCGGTTTCCAACAAATCGCGAAATTTCACCGTTTCATTACATTTTACGCATGGAATCGGGGTTTCGCCCTGCACATACGTATCGGCGAAATAATCCATCACATCGCGCTTGAAGATTTCTTCATAATCCAGCACATAATGCGGAATCCCGATCTGGTCTGCCACGCGGCGCGCATCATAAATATCACGCCCCGCACAACAGGTGTTCGGACGACACACGGCTTCGCCATGATCATAGAGCTGTAGGGTCACTCCAACCACGTCATAACCTTCTTCCTTCAGCATGGCGGCGGTCACAGAGCTATCAACACCGCCGGACATGGCGACAATCACGCGGGTGTCTTCGGGCGCTTTATCTATATGTAATGAGTTCATGGCACGCCATATAAGCCGTCTTTACAAAAACTGCAAGTTTTTCCAAAGAAAATACCCGATTTATTTACACAGGTATTTAACCTTCTCGTACCTGCAAGATAAAGTTACTAACTTCGCGCTGTAGATCATGAGACTGCTCATCAAGATGACCCGATACATCCAAGATAGATTTAGCGGCCTTTCCGGTTTCATTGGCGGCCTGATTAACTTCCGAAATATTTACCGTCACTTCCTTAGTACCGGAAGCAACCTGCTGAACATTTGAGGCAATTTCGGAAGTAGAAGCCTGCTGTTCTTCCACCGCTGAAGATATCGTCAAGGTGATTTCATTCATATGACCGATAGTCCGCCCTATTCCTTCGACTGCAACAGAGGCTTCCTTGGTTGCCCCCTGAATAGAAGCAATCTGAGAACTAATCTCACTCGTCGCATTAGCCGTTTGATTCGCAAGGTTTTTAACTTCGGAGGCGACAACAGCAAAACCCTTGCCTGCATCCCCTGCACGCGCCGCTTCAATCGTAGCATTCAGAGCCAGTAAGTTTGTCTGCTCCGCAATATCAGTAATGATCTTAACCACATCTCCAATACGTTCTGCTGATCGAACCAGTCCTTCTATGGTGTCATGTGTACGATTGGCTTCTTCCACTGCATCAGAAGCAATCTGTGTTGAACTTGTCACTTGAGAACTGATTTCAGTAATAGAAGCCGATAATTCTTCGGAAGCAGATGCGACAGTCTGCACATTAACAGCCGATTGTTCCGCAGCGGCCGCTACATTAGAAGATTGCTGAGTCGTCTGTTCAGCATTGGCTGCCATACTTTGTGCCGACGATTTAACGGTTTGCGCAGAATCCAAAACTCCTTGCACCACTTGTCCGACGCTAGCTTCAAAATCACTGGCCAATTTCTCCATGGCTGCTTTCTTTTCCACTTTGGCGCGTTCTTCAGCCTTTTTACTTTCTTCTTCCAGACGTTTGACCTCAATCGCATTATCTTTAAAGACCTGAACGGCCTCACCCATATCGCGGATTTCATCCTTACGCTCTAAACCCGGGACATTTGTTTCCAAATCACCTTCCGCCAAGCGCGTCATCGTCTGTGTCATATGCATAATAGGTTTAGAAATCCCACGCCCCATAACAAATGCAATCAAAAGGCCAATAAACGCTGCTGCTATAGAGGCATACAAACTTAAGTTGGAGCTAAAGTCGACTGTTGCTTCTACCTCTGGGCCGAGTTTATCCTGTGCAGCTTTGACAGCCAGTTTTAGCTCTTCAATATCGTTGGCAACTTTCGGACCAATTTTATCAAGTGTATTTACAACCTTGTCATTGCGTTGGGTAATGATGCTGTATACTTCACCAAATGCCTTTTCATATTGACCCATAAGGCTGTTAACGTTTGATAGGCCTGTACGATGATCAGGATTTAAAAGTTCTCTTGATAGAGCTTGCTGATCAGCATTAAAGGATTTTACACTCGAAAGAACGTTCTGATAATCTACATCTAAGTGATTGGTCAAAAATTTACTGACATTCAGGCGTACCATCATCAGTTCACGCAATAACAAGCCTGCATAATAACTTGCTGTAGCGTCCCCGTCCTCCATAGCAGATTTCATAATCGCAGTGAGTTCTTTTTCAATTTGTGGACCGGTATGAGCGAGACCTTCACTTACCTTTGTGACATATGATGATTGCAAACTGATGATTTCCTGAAAAGTCGCTAGATAAGTCTGAACAGCGCTGATCATCTCATCTGCAATCTGACGCTTATCATCAGTCTTTACATTTTCACGAAGCTCTTTCACCAAGTCCAACGTCGCTTGAGCACGTTGCTTAACCGCTTCAATTGTTTCCGGTGCAGGTGAGATCAGAAAGCCCTTGACACCCAACCTGGAGGTTAATAAATTTGCTTGCACACGACCTGCGTGGTTAGTTTCCAACGCAAGTGAACGATATGACTTAAACCCATCACCAATAGATTTTATCTCAACAATCATAACAGCAGATAAAGCCGCCATAATTGCAATAAGGCACACAAAACCAACAAGTATTTTCGCCGAAATTTTCATTTTTCACCCCACCCAAGTTTGAAACACGCCATTTTAAATTTAATTTAAAATGAGTATTCTCTAAACTAAAGACTAGAGTCAACCGACAAAAAGAATTTAATAATTCAACTTACGGGTTATTTTTCGGAACTATTGTGCAGCTGCACACACTCAAGCGTGCGAAGGGTTTTTGATTTAAACTCTCTGCGGTAAATCACGAGGACAACAAAGAGCGTTGCCCCGATAAAAATCCATGGATGGAGAAACCAGGACAAGGCGGCCAAGCCAAAATAATAGGCGCGCATCCCTCTATTAAAGGTCTGCACAGCAAGCGCATTGACGCGTGCGGCTCTTTCCGCAATTTTTTGCGCTTCTGGTGTTCGGGCCTTGTCAGGTGCGGGAAAAGCCCCCATCACAATGATCATGTAGTTAAACTGACGCAAGGACCACGCAAATTTAAAAAAGGCATAGACAAAGACCAGCCCTAAAACCAAGAGCTTGATCTCCCACATGACCTTTGACGTTTTGGCCACATAGGTCAGGTCTTTGGTCAGGGCCTGCACCTGCTCCAAGCCCCCAAAGATCGCCACAATACCCCCAATAATGAAGATCGCGGTCGAGGCGAATAATGAAATGGATCTAACCAAGGTCGCAATCAGCGATGCATCCCCCACGCGCACCTCGCGATGAAGTGATTCTTTCATCCATTGCAGACGGTATTGATACATGACCGTCATCAGGCTGGGGCGATTTTTACTGAAATCGTCTGCGAAATAGGTGTAACCAGACCATGCGACTAAAAACCAAATTAATGCAGCACCGTCTAACAGGTTCACACCATGTATCAGTTCCGCACTCATTTTATTTTCCTAATCGCGTTCTTCTAGCCAAGCCATCTGAATGGCTTCAAGGACTTTTTCATTGGATTTGTCCGGGTCATCCTCGAAATCTTCGAGTTCCTGTACCCATTTCCACAAATCCGTAAAACGGACATGCATGATGTCCACATCAGGGTGAGCATCTTCCAGTTCAATGGCGATGTCGTGTATATCCGTCCAGCGCAGTCCCATCAGATGCTCTCCTTCTATTTAATGCTGCTTATCATTCCGGCAACTGGCCGAAATTTGTTGAAACTATGAGGTCCCGACCTGCGCCGGGATCATATAATTTAACCGATATTGCGTGTTTCAGACGGAACATGAACTTTGATCCCATCCAAATCATCCGACATGATGATCTGACAGCCCAAACGTGACGTTTGCTGCAAGCCAAAAGCCAGATCCAGCATATCTTCTTCTTCTTCTTCCGGTTCATCCAGTTTATCGAACCATTCTTCTTCCACAATGATGTGACAGGTGGAACAGGCCAGTGAGCCTTCACATGCGCCTTCAAGATCGATATCGTTCTTGTGTGCAATTTCCAAAATGGACAGGCCGTTCGGGGCCTCGACTTCTTTTTCAGAACCGTCCGGGTTAACAAAAGTCATTTTAGGCATTGTTTCTTCTTCCTGAGTTATGCTGCGTTAGAAGCCTTTTATCGTCTTTGTCCGATAAATCAAGACTCAATCGCGTTTTCGAGCTTTTCTACATTAATTCCGGTCAAGGCTTCTTCGATGCCTTTGTCCATTCGACGTTGAGCAAACACTTGAGTTTCACGATCCAGTTCTTCCATCATAGCCGTGATAGCATGACGGTCTTCACCAGCGATTGTTTCGTCCAACTTGTTCAAAATCACATTGATATGAGCACGCTCATCTTCATTCAGTAACTTGCCATCAATGTGCAGGGCAGAATAAACCGCTTCCATGACCCGCCTAGCTTCCACACGGGCTTCTGTCAAAAGACGAATTTCCATATCATCACGGGCATGAACCATACTGTCGCGCAGCATCTCGGCCATTTCTTCATCACTTAAACCGTATGATGGTTTAACGGCAACTTCCTGTGACACACCTGTTGTCACTTCTTCTGCACCCACGGTCAGCAACCCATCTGCATCCACACTAAAGGTCACACGAATCCGTGCGGCCCCCGCCGTCATCGGGGGAATCCCTTTTAAGATAAAGCGCGCCAAAGATCGGTTCTGATCGACCATTTCGCGCTCACCCTGCAAGGCATGGATCGCCATGGCACTCTGACCGTCCTGATATGTGGTGAATTCTTGGGCTTTCGCAACTGGGATCGGGGTGTTGCGCGGAATAACTTTTTCCACAATCCCACCCATGGTTTCAATCCCCAGACTTAAGGGCGTGACATCCAGCAGAAGATTATCAGAGCCCACGGTCAAGGCTTCGGCTTGCAAAGATGCACCGACAGCCACAACTTCGTCCGGGTCGATATCTGCAAGCGGGTCTTGTTCAAACAGTTCCCCCACCCGTTTTCTGACCAACGGCACACGGGTTGATCCCCCAACCAGAACAACGCCTTTGACTTCATCAGGGAACGTATCGGCATCTTCCAGAACATTACGGCAAATTTCAATGGTGCGTTCCACCAGCGGGGCCGCCAGTTCATCAAAATTTTCGCGCTTTAAAGTGTGCTTGGACATTTTTTCATTAAATTCGAGAACAAAGTCACCTTCGTCATTTTCCGTCATGCATTCTTTCGCCATACGTGCGGTGACAAGGGCGATTTTCACATCATCAGTGGTAAGCTTTTCTTCACCAAATTTTTCGCGGCGTTCCTCTAGGAAATATTCCAAGATCGCATGATCAAAATCATCCCCGCCAAGCGCGGCATCCCCACCTGTGGCTTTGACCTGAAAAACACCTTTTTCCATGCGCAGCAAAGATAAATCAAATGTCCCGCCACCAAGGTCATAAACCGCATAGACCCCTTCAGCCTGCTGATCTAGCCCATAAGCCAGCGCAGCCGCTGTTGGTTCATTGACAAGGCGCAAAACATCTAGTCCAGCCAAACGTGCGGCATCTTTAGTCGCGGTGCGCGCTGCATCATCGAAATAAGCAGGCACCGTAATAACGGCTTGTTCGACCTTATATTTCAGCTGATCTTCAGCACGTTCTTTCAAGGCGCGCAAGATATCGGCGGAAATTTCAACTGGTGTCAGTTCTTTGCCCGCGATTTTGACGCGGACCATACCTTCGCCTTCGACCACTTCAAATGGGAGGGTGCCGGATATCGATTTCACATCTGCCAATCCCCTGCCCATCAAGCGTTTTACAGAAGAAATCACCGTTTCCGGGCGCATCAGCAACAATTGCTTGGCGAGATTGCCCACAATGGCAGACCCGTCCGGTGCATAAGCCACAACAGACGGCACCAAACCATGTCCATTTTCATCACGTAAAACTTCCGGTGTGCCTTCTTTTGAAACAGCCACAACAGAATTCGTTGTCCCTAAGTCAATACCGACGGCCAAGGCCTCGTCCCCGGCGTGTGGCATCGGCGTTTCGCCCGGTTCGTGGATTTGCAGCAATACGTTTTCAATCATTATTTTAATACCAATCGCGCTTTATGTTGACGCGTTTCTTCCAAGAGTTTGGTGAGATATTTCAAGCGCAGCGCAAGTTTGCGTGCCTCATTCAATTTCTGTTCAGCAAAAGCCGCCGCAATGGATTTTACACAATCACGTACATCACGGCGCGCCTTGGTGGTCAGCCCGTTTACAGCATCTACACTGTCTGCTTCCATCAAGGCTTCGCGGGTTTCCATCGCTTCCATCAACAATGCGGGATCATTGACCGTATGGTCATGACTGATGCCGTCTTCCCCCAACACCTGCAACAGATAATCTGCGCGCAACAACGGATCTTTCAGCGTTTCAAACGCTTCGTTCAGACTGACCGCCTGTTGTTGGGACAGGGATTTTTCTTTGGGTGTTTTCTTGGCAAAACGATCAGGATGGAGATGACGTTGCAGTTCAAAATAGGTGCGTTCCAGCCCATCCACATCCACATCATAGACCTGATGCAGGCCCAGACGGGTAAAATGGTCGATATGGCCGGGCGGTTGAACCGCATGACAGGTTTCACAAAACAGATCAGCTTCTGCGACCGGCCCCTTACAGGACCAGCACGGATGAAGCCCGCTATGATCGTTTCGCAAAGTCATATTGGAAGATTGTGCGTCCATGTTATTATTTTTATGCGTTAAACGTGGAAAGATTCACCACAACCGCAACGCCCCTTTTCATTGGGGTTGTTGAAGACAAAACCGGAAGCCATCTGTTCTTCCACATAATCCATTTCGGTGCCAAAGATAAACATGGTCGCTTTAGGATCGATCATAATCTTGACATCGTCAGCCGGATCAAAAGTTTCATCAAACTCGTTCACTTCGTCGGCGAATTCCAGAGTATAAGACAAGCCCGAACAACCTTTTGTGCGCACACCAATGCGAATACCGACACTGGGCTTTCCACGGCTGTCAAGCAGCGCGCGGATGCGGTCCAATGCATTCTCGGTCACCGTGATCGGGGCTGGACGTTCGGTCATGTCTTTATACTCCAAATTCTTCTTATTTTATCAAACTTACGAAGCTTCACTATCGGCTGCTTCGCCATGTTTGGTTTTGTAATCGTCGATTGCGGCCTTGATAGCATCTTCAGCCAGAACCGAGCAATGGATCTTCACTGGCGGCAAAGCCAATTCTTCAGCGATATCGGTATTTTTGATGTTGGAGGCTTCATCCAACGTCTTACCTTTTACCCATTCGGTAACGAGCGAGCTGGACGCAATCGCTGAGCCGCACCCGAATGTTTTGAATTTAGCATCTTCAATGATGCCGTTATCACCGACTTTAATTTGCAGACGCATCACGTCCCCGCATGCCGGGGCACCGACAAGACCGGTACCGACTTCGCCAGCTTCGTTATCCATAGAGCCAACGTTGCGCGGGTTTTCGTAATGATCGACGACTTTTTCACTATAAGACATTTTCTTCTCCTAATTGATAAACCGTTTCAAGGACGGCCGTCTTAATGTTCAGCCCATTGGATGGACTTGATATCGATACCTTGTTGAGCCATTTCAAACAGCGGGCTCATCTCGCGTAGGCGCTGCACTTCCTTAATGATCCGGTCGGTGGCATAATCTACTTCTTCCTTGGTGGTGAAACGACCAATACCTAAACGAAGTGATGTATGGGCCAATTCTTCTTCAACACCCAGCGCACGAAGAACATAAGAAGGTTCTAGCGAGGCAGAGGTACAGGCAGAGCCACTGGACACAGCCAAATCTTTAATCCCCATCATCAGACCTTCACCTTCCACAAAGGCGTAAGACACATTGAGGTTACCAGGGATACGTTTTTCCAAATCGCCGTTTAAGTAAACTTCCGGCAGTTCTTCTTTAAAGCGGTTCCACATGTGCATTTGCAGGTCATGCAGACGCTCATTTTCTTCCGCCATTTCTTCTTTTGCAATTTCGCAAGCCTTACCCAGGCCAACACAAAGAGCTGGGGCCAACGTGCCGGAACGCATGCCACGTTCCTGACCGCCACCATTGATTTGCGCAACGATACGAACACGTGGGCGACGACGCACATAGAGCGCACCAATCCCCATCGGCCCATAAATCTTGTGGCCGGAAATAGACATCAGATCGATATTCATTTCTTCGACGTCCAACGGAATTTTACCGACAGCCTGTGCCGCATCCGTATGGAAGAAGGTTTTATTGGCACGACAAATTTCACCGATTTCTTTTAACGGCTGGATCACACCAATTTCGTTATTCACTGCCATAACTGAAACCAGAACCGTTTTATCGGTCATGGCTGCTTTCAGCTCATCCAGATCAATCAGACCATTTTCTTTGACACCCAGATAGGTGATCTCAAAGCCGTCCTGTTCCAGATGGCGGCACGTATCCAGCACACATTTATGTTCGGTCACAACGGTGATGATATGGTTGCGTTTGTTTTTATAAAACTGCGCCACACCTTTGATCGCCAGATTGTTAGATTCCGTCGCACCAGATGTGAAGATGATTTCCTTGGAGTTCGCACCAATAATATCCGCGACCTGCTTGCGTGCATCTTCCACCGCTTCTTCGGCATCCCAGCCATAAGCGTGGTTGCGCGAATGCGGGTTACCGAACTTTTCAGTAAAGTAAGGCAGCATAACTTCGACCACACGCGGGTCAGTCGGCGTTGTTGCCTGATAGTCCAAGTAAACCGGTTTTTCCTGTGTATTCACGCCCATTGGGGGCACTCCTTTTCTTCTTCCTTAAAGGTGGTTCAAGCAGCATGAACGCTGCTGTCTTTTCTTTGTTTCACACGCTCGACCAATTTTGACCAAGCCTGCACAAATAATTCTATATCGTCTTTCTTACTATCCCAGCCGAGAGAAACCCGGATGGCACAATTTGCTAATTCGTCATCAACCTGCATCGCCTTCAACACATGAGAGTTTTTCACCGTCCCACTAGAACAAGCTGAGCCCGCACTGACCATCACACCTGCAAGATCAAGCGCCATGACCTGTCTTTCACTTGTCAGGCCTTCCAGTGCGAAACAACTGGTATTGGGCAGGCGCGCAACATCCTTGCTAAATATATGGGCACCCAACTCTTGAATTTGCACCTCTAATTCATCACGCAAGGCGAGAACAGGCGAATAATCGACTTTTTCTTCTGCTGCCGCACCGAAACCGATAATTCCAATCAGGTTTTCTGTGCCGCCGCGCATCGATTTTTCCTGCCCGCCGCCTTTTTGGACGGCACTCAGGATCACCCCATCACGCTTGACCAAAGCACCCACACCTTGTGGTCCACCAATTTTATGAGCAGACAGGCTCACAAGGTCACAGCCCAAGGCTGGCATATCAAAATCGATTTTTCCGACGGCCTGAACTGCATCACAATGAACCAAGACACCTTTTTCATGTGCCAGATCGCAAATCTCTTTAATCGGCTGGATGGCACCTGTTTCATTATTGGCAGCCATCACACTTAAAAGGGTTTTACGATCATCCAGAAGACTTTCCAACTTGGAAAGGTCAATCAAACCATTTCCATCAACTGGGATAATTTCAACGTCTTTGCGCGCATTTAAAACAGCTGCGTGTTCTGTGGCAGAAACCAACACACGATCCACATCCACACCATTTAGTGCAAGATGATCGGCTTCAGAGCCGCCACTGGTAAAGATCACCCAGTCACGCGGCACACCAACAAGACCAGCCACATGATCGCGGGCTTTTTCCATAGCCGCACGCGCCTTGCGTCCAACCTGATGGACCGACGAGGGGTTCCCGATCAGATCAAACGCATCAGCCATTGCATTGCGCACTGAAGGCAGCATCACAGATGTGGCGTTATAGTCCATGTAAGCGGTTTTGATCATTTTACGTTAGTCCGAATGAAAATCTGACTTATTCTGCCGCGGCAACTTTTTCGCGGGTTTGCGCATCAAACAGGGAACTGGTTCCAAGCAGTCGTTTTTCCACAATATCTTCCAACGAAATGGAATTGAGATAGAGATAAATCTGGTTGCCAAGCTCCGTCCACAAATCGTGGGTCAAACAACGGCTTTTATTTTCACGACAGCCATTGGGGTTCCCTGGGGTGCAGCGTGTTGCTGTAATCGGTTCATCCACTGACAAAATAATATCAGAAACACGAACATCCGCACAGTCACGCGCCAGAAGATAACCACCACCGGGACCACGCACAGATTTCACCAGATCACCTTTGCGCAATTTGCCGAACAACTGTTCCAAATAAGACAAGGATATTTCTTGACGGTCTGCAATATCTGCCAGCGATACAGGCGTCCCTTTGCTATTACATGCCAGATCGACCATTGCCATCACGGCGTAACGTCCTTTGGTGCTGAGTTTCACTTTTATTCTCCCATAACACGTGCAGAGGCCACCACATCGAGCTTTTTCTCAGGCTCTTTTGGCTGTTGATCTGCATCGCTTTCTAATTCTTGAACACGATTTTTCAGTAAGTTGATTTCAGCACGCATGCTTTCCATGGCACGAACAACCGGATCGTCCATTCCGTCTGGCGTCCCGTAAGCACAAAATGTCTTATCCCGTTTTTTATCACGACCCATCACCATTTTGGCCGGAATACCAACCATGGTTACACCCGGTGCCACATCTTCCAAAACAACGGCATTTGCCCCAATTCTTGCACCTGCTCCAATCACATGTGGCCCCAAAATTTGCGCACCAGCCCCAACGATGACACCATCTTCCAATGTCGGGTGGCGTTTACCATCATGAAGGGCTGTGCCGCCCAAAGTCACACCTTGATAAAGGGTAACATCATCGCCGACTTCTGCTGTTTCGCCAATCACCACGCCTGTTCCATGGTCAATAAAGAAACGTTTACCGACTTTTGCGCCGGGATGAATTTCAATCCCGGAAAAAATTTTCGCAACATGCGAGAGAAAACGACCCAGCAAACGCCAGTCGCGGATCCATAACGCATGTGAAATACGGTAGAACATCAAGGCATGCAAACCGGGATAGCACAAAATCACTTCCATTCGAGATTTGGCTGCCGGGTCACGCTGAATATATGAATCGATGTCGTCTTTGAATCTTTTAAACACTTTAAGCCACGTTTTGCTAGTATCTTCGATGATTTTGCGCTATGAGATGCACCAGATATCCGGCACAAATCAATGCGATATGCTTGTTATTTGATAAAGAATATAGAATGCCCGACTAATTCAGTCAAGTATATGGCGGCATTTTTTATGGACTTTTTTACAAATAACCACTCGCAGAAGTCGGATTTTAATTTTTTATAATTTTTTCAACAGGATTCGTCTCGAAAAAATGCCTGAAGTCATTTTCAATGGACCGGAAGGTCGCCTCGAAGGGCGCTACCACCACAGCAACGAACCCAATGCCCCCATCGCACTTTTATTGCACCCCCATCCGGAACAGGGCGGCACCATGAACAACCGTGTAACTTACACCATGTTCAAAACCTTTAAAGAGCGCGGCTTTTCCGTTTTGCGGTTTAATTTCCGTGGTGTTGGTCGTTCCCAAGGGATTTTTGACAGCGGGATCGGTGAATTGTCCGATGCGGCTTCTGCCCTTGATTGGATGCAAACTCATAATCCGAACGCCCGCATCTGCTGGGTTGGCGGATTCTCCTTTGGCGCCTGGATTGGGATGCAGCTAATGATGCGCCGTCCGGAAATTAACGGATTTATCTCGGTTGCGCCACCTGCCAACCTCTATGATTTTTCCTTCCTTGCGCCATGTCCGGCCTCTGGTCTGGTTATTCATGGGGACAGCGATGATGTTGTACCGGAAGAATCGGTACAAAAACTGGTGGATAAACTGGACAGTCAGAAAAACATCTCAATCGATTACAAACGCATTGCAGATGCCACACACTATTTCAACAATGAAGAAGAAGCTGAACTGATTAAAGAGTTCACTGGCGAATATCTCGATCGCCGCATTGTTGAATTGGCGGCTGAGTAAGATCATTAACGTCATCAACTCCCTTAACATTTGTCGTTCCCGCGAAAGCGGGAGCCCGCAAATATGTGCGAATCTGGATCCCCGTTTTTACGGGGATGAAGAAGAGTGTAAGAGGGATTAAAACGAAAAAAATGTTAACAACAATCATCTCGGCAAAGGCCGGGGTGATGGTTTTTAGCGGACACGATGCACTTGTCCGCCACTTAACGGCTCAGCCACCCCGGTAGTTCCGGGGAATGTAATCGGCAAACCTTTTTCAGCACGAGCAGCTAAATATGCAAAGGCTTGGGATTCAATCGCATCGCCATTCCAACCAACATCCTCAGCTTTTAAGATACCGCCATAAAGATAAGCGTTAAACGCACTCATCATCGCTTTATTTAAGCGCCCACCACCGCATACGATCCAAAGCTCGGCCAGTTCGGGAAAAAAATCTTGAGCGCGCATGACCGCAGCCACAGTAAAAGCTGTAAGTGTCGCTGCCCCATCTTCCAAAGAAAGATCATCCACCAATTCAAAAGCAAACTTCTTGAATTCATCACGGTCCAAACTTTTAGGTACGGGTTGATGAAAATAAGGATGTGTCATGAAACTGTTAACAGCCGCATCATCAATCTCGCCTGCGCTTGCTATTTGTCCATCTTCATCAAAAGCAAGACCTGTATGTTTTTGAACCCAGTCATCAACCAATGCATTCGCAGGACCTGTGTCAAAGGCGATCAGTTTCCCGTCCTCTCCAATCCAGGTAACATTTCCAACCCCACCAAGGTTTAAGACGGCCAGAGGCTTATGCATCTCTTTAGCTAACGCAGCATGAAAGATGGGGACGAGCGGCGCGCCCTGCCCACCTGCTTTCACATCATTGGTGCGCAAATCATTGACCACATCAATCCCGACCGCGCGCGCCATCTCTGCGCCATCACCCAATTGAATGGTCAGGCCATTTTCCGGTTCATGAAAGACTGTCTGTCCATGAAAACCGATCAAATCCACATCCGCACGCGTAATACCTTCGCTTTGCAAAAAACGTTCAATAGCCTGTACATGACGGTGGGTGACAGCGGCTTCCAAGTCCGCCAGCCCATCTTTTTTGCCAAAGCCACGTCGGATTTGATTGCGAAATTCTTGGTCGAAAGGATAGGATTTAAAGGGCCCGAGCTCCTGGATGGTTTCACCATCGGTGCGCACCAGCGCGATATCCACCCCATCTAAGGAGGTGCCGCTCATCAACCCCAAAACCAGTTTCAAAATTCCTGCCCTTTAACTAAATAACGCCACACGAAGGCCATCTATAATATATTGTGACGCCAAAGCTGCCAACAGCACACCCAAAATTCTTGAAAAAATGCTCGAAACCGTTTGCCCAAGGATTCTTTCCAGACGATGGGAAATCAAAAACAGGCCAAGGCTGATGAGCATGACTATCAAAGTCACCCCCAAAATAAGCGACTGCCCTTGAAGACTACCCGCCTGCCCTTCCATCAACAGCATGATCGAGGTGATCGATCCGGGACCAGCTAGAAACGGGATAGCGAGTGGGAAGACAGAGATATCTTCCATTTCGTGGTCATTTTTAATCTCTTCAGCTTTTTCCGTGCGACGCATGGTTCGCTTGCCAAAGACCATTTCAAGCCCCGTAATAAACAGCATCACCCCACCCGCGATCCGAAAAGATGACATTTCAATCCCCAACAGCCCGAGGAACTCAGGGCCAATCAAGGCAAAAAACAGCAATATCCCGAAACCAAAGAAAAATGCGCGAAAGGCCATGCGGCGGCGATACGCAATCGTTGCACCAGTCGTCAAACCGATAAACATCGGGGTTAGACCAATGGGATCAATAATTACAAATAAAGTGACAAACGCCTGAAGGACGATATCAACCATCACACCTAACCATTTTTATCTAGAGATTCTCTTTGTTTTCATGCTAAGTAGGCGCCCCTAAGATCAATGTAAAGACTTTTCAGGAAAAAGCGTTGTCATGACCCAATACAAATCAGATTTCATTCGTATCCTTGCGGAACGCGGATTTATCAATCAATGTACCGACATTGAAGCCTTGGACGAAAAAGCATCCAAAGAGGTCATCACAGCCTATATCGGGTTTGACTGTACCGCAACCAGCCTTCATATCGGCAGCTTGTTACCGATCATGCTCCTGCGATGGTTACAAAAAACAGGGCACAAACCTGTTGTCCTCATGGGCGGTGGCACCACCAAAGTGGGTGACCCGTCAGGTAAAGACGCTACACGTCCGGTCATGACGGATGAGTTTATTGCCAACAACATGGCCGGGATTAAAACTGTCTTTGACAAGTATCTTGATTTCGGCAACGGCGAAAAAGACGCCTTGATGGTCAACAATAATGACTGGCTGTCAGACCTTTCCTACCTTGAATTTTTACGTGATTTTGGTCGTCATTTCACCATCAACCGTATGATGAGCTTTGACAGCGTCAAACTGCGTCTTGATCGCGAACAACCGCTGACCTTCCTTGAATTTAACTATATGATCTTGCAGGCTTACGATTTTTATGAGCTGAACAAACGTCACGATTTGTCCCTGCAAATGGGTGGATCAGACCAATGGGGTAACATCATCAATGGGGTTGAACTGACCCGTCGTGTCTCTGGGAACGAAGTCTTTGGCCTAACGGTGCCGCTTCTAACCACCTCAGCCGGACAAAAGATGGGTAAGACCGCCAATGGGGCGATCTGGCTAAACGATGACATGCTTTCTGCCTATGATTTCTGGCAGTACTGGCGCAACACGTCAGATGCAGATGTAGGACGTTTTCTTAAACTCTTTACCGAACTGCCACTTGATGAAATCGCCAAACTCGAATCTTTGGAAGGCCAGGAACTGAACGAAGCAAAGAAAATCCTTGCTCATGAAGTCACCAAACTCTGCCGTGGTGAACAAGCTGCTGTTGATGCGGCTGAAACCGCCCGCAAAACATTTGAAGAAGGCCAGCTGGGTAAAGACCTGCCAACCTTTGAAGTTTCCAAAGCTGATTTGGAAGCCGGCATCCCAGCCTTTGATGCCATGCGCCGTGTAGAACTGGCAAAATCAGGGGGGGAAGCGCGCCGGGCGATTAAAGGTGGTGGTGCACGCTTGAACGACAAGGCAATTGGCGATGAAAATCAGCAAATCACCTTAAACGATGCCAACGATGACGGATTAATCAAACTTTCTTTCGGCAAAAAACGCCACGCGCTGATTAAACCTGTTTAATTACTTAGCGGATCCGGATTTGGCGATGGGGTCTCATCACCATCGCCAAGCTGAAACAGTTTTCTTAAAAAACCGGGTGCAAGGGCACTGACAGGGTTAACGTTAACGTCTGGATTATCCAGATTACCCGTAATGTCATAAGTCCAAGCAAACAAGCCCCCGCCTTTTTCCCCCGCAGAAAACAGGCTTCCCAAGATAGGAACATTCCCTAACAACGAATTCAGACCATAGGCAGGAACCACAGTGCCACGAATATTGGCAACCTTAGCATAGGTATAAATCTTTCCTTCCCAGGTCAAACCGATCGAGATACCGTTTGTGCGCCCATCTTTCAGTTCAATCACGCCCCTATTATATTTAAAAGGCGATGTCAGGCTCGTAAACCCAAGCCCATCACCTTGCAGCGTGTCTATAAAACCCGTTACACCCACAAGACTAAGAAGCTTGGCCAGGGCCGGAACTTTAGTGATGCGATAATCACTAATCTGAATATTGCCGACCAACGGACGACCATCGACATCATCATTAAAGACGCCATCAATTAAAAGGTTGCCATCCTGCATATCATCAAACATATCCAATGACCTCAGCAAAGCACCGGCATCTTTTGTTTCCATTTTGAAACGACGATTGGCCTGATCTGGTGACAGGTCAATCATGAAAGGTTTGCCACCACCCACAACCCCCGTTAAATGAGCCTGTGACCAAATTTTCCCATCCGAACTGATGGCACCCGCCACCGTATCCAAAGAATGTTCCTCGTCCAGCCAGACTTTTGAAAAACGCCCAGAAAAAGTTCCAATCAAATCAGTATCTTTATTTTCTGATTTTTCAGAATCTGAAACCGTATTACGTTGCTTTGTCAAAAGACTGGTTAGATCAAGACTTTCACCATGAATGTCAGCTTCCCATCCCATTTTATCAGAATGTAAAATCGTGCCGCCTGCTATATCAGTCCGCCCTGCCTGAAAACGTGAAATTTTCATGGTGTGTAATTTCTTGCCCGTTGCATCCATTGTAAATGAACCAGATGCTTTTAAGCCTTCAGTTGATACTGAGAAATAGGGCACTCCAATCAATCGATTGTCATTGAATGTCACTTTCGCATAAGCCTGACCTTCTTCATCTTTCTGTTTGCTCCAATGAATAACAGGAACATTGAGGTTTGCACCTTTCAAATCAGCAAATGTTTCCAGTTCGCCATTGCCATCCCAATTTTCTGTAATTGTCGCGTCCACATGAACGGGACCCGTCATAATCTCGTCATTGAATGGTGGAAAATCCAGACGCAACTCATTGATACGTTGTTCATCGTTCACAACCCCGTCCAATAAGAAACGCCTTTTAAACAAAGTGTCACTGCTGAAATTTTCACGCCATTTCAGATCAGCCGGAATAGTCCCAAGCACGATCTTGCCGTCAACATCCATGCCTTTTTTGTCGACATCCAGTTTGATCTCCCCGTTGCTCAGGTTCTGCTCAAAAATCACATCATTGATGGTAATTTCTTTACCGATGGATTTTGCACTGACGTCAACCCCATCCCATTTCAAATCATCCAACAATAAAAATGACATTTTCAAATTTGTCTCGGTTTGACCGGACGTTTTCTTTGGGTCCAGCCCCAAGGCTTTTGCAAAACCTAAAGGTTCACGGTCAATAAATTCCAAGGTTTCACGCAATGGGCTTGTGGCATTTAAATCAAGAGTAAGGCGCTGATCAAATTCGTCCAAACCGGTAATATCGACCTGTGCATCCAGAACCTGTATGTCACCTACACCACCTGCGCTAACCGTAACATTAAAGCTTTTATCATCATACTTTGCCCAGCCAAACGCATGGGTGGCTGGCGGCAATGGTGGCAGGTAATTAACACTGACATCTTCAATCACCATATCCCCATGCAGATGATGCAAGATCGGTTCACCATCTTCAGGTAAGCTAACGGACACGTTAATACCAGCACGTGGGACAAGCCCGTCATAAATCCGGTTCACCACCCAGTCACGGGCATCGTCATTAACGCCTTTGGGCCAATAACGATGTAAATTCGTTGGCTGGACATTTAACACTTCCCCAACCAAATCAATTTTACGCATAGGGCCCTTGACTGCCCCCTCTATTGTGGCCGTCACTGACCCAGTTGGACCTTCACCCGAATCAAAAGAAAGTTTTTCCAGTTCAAGGTGATCAGTTACCCTTTCATAAGCGCCGCTAAAGCGCACGCTTTCCAAGGGGAGGAAGTGATCATATGGCGCAGGTAAATAGACCATTGAGCCAGCTTTTAAAGCAATCAAAACCTCATCGATACGCAGCTTTTCGTATAAATCTTCATAACTCATACGCAAAGAAACCGTATCCACATTCAAGGCCTGTGGTGCAGGTGCCGGAATTTTAATCAAGCCCTCAGTTGCCTGTACTTCTGCAAAAAAGGAACGAACCTTGCCCGTTTTATCAATTGCCAGATTTGTTTTCCCTTCAATGGCAAAGTCAAAGGCTTGCAGTTGTGTCAGTTCCGGCATCAGATATGACAAACCTGCCAAATGCAGCTTGTGGGCTAAAAGCTGCACATCCATAATTTCGGTTGTTACATTATAAGAAGCACTCAGATCCACTTTTGTTGGCTTGCCATTTAAAAAGATATCCAGACCCGTATCGACCACCACCGTTTCACCGATCCGTTCAAAATGAATATCCGTATCTGGTGCTTTGAAGCTGGCATTCGTTTTCATATCCACATATTCAAACTGGCCGTCTTTAATGACAACTTCTTCAAGATAAGTCAGGGAATGTTTCGGATCAGGTGTACGCGATATAAGTTGATCCAAGGTGAAAGGAACACGCGACCCATCACCCATTTCAAAGGCAAGGGTGCCATCGCTATGGCGTAACAAATGAATTTGGGGCTGGATCAGTTCCAGACTGTTTGGGGCAACAACCCCATTTAGCAGAGCTTTTGGACTAATGGAAACGGACGCCTGTGGCACACTGGCCAATAATCGCCCATCATGGCTATAAACCTGCATCCCATCTACGCGGATATCCAGATTGCGCTCCCAGCCTTCCCAGCTCACAAAGGTATCCTTGATTTTGATATGAAAACCCAATGCGTTTTGGGACATAGCATCCACAATATAGGGCGTCATTTGCGGAATCAAGATCGGACCTTGCGATAACTTCCAGGCGAGTACAAGCGCCAGCAAAGCAATCCCACCAAAGACTGCGCCTAAAATTTGTAGTGAATGTTTAATAGACTTCCAAACCACCGGATGAACTTTCCGTTTCTTTTCGTACTTGACCCATTTATTGACTTAGCGCACTCTGCACAAAAACAGAGGCACACAGCTGGGGATTATTATTATGACAACTCTTTGGTACCAAAACGTTAACGCCCCACTTCCCAAAGCTTCTAATCTGGAAAAATGCGAGGTCAATTTCTGCCATTGGCAAGAAGCAATCAGCGCCATAGATGACATTGATCGACAATCATTTGCAACAACTGTTATTGATGATCCAAAAGCAAGACTGATTCTCTCTGCTATTTTTGGCAACAGTCCTTTCCTAAGCCATTGCGTTACAAAAGATATTTCGTTCACCTGTGACCTGCTCAAAAAAGGCCCTCAAAGCAGCTTTCAAGACCTTATGTACCAGCTAGAAAAATGCTGGCAAGATCAACCGGAACGCGAAGCAATGGCAAAACAGCTGCGAATCAGCAAACGTCGCGCTGCCTTGAGCATAGCTTTAGCTGATATTTGTCAGGAATGGAATATTTTTCAAGTCACAGATGCCCTGACAACACTGGCTGAGAAATCATTGGACTACGCCATTGGCACATTGCTGCGCGAAGGGCACAGGCGTGGATATTTCAAATTGCCTGACCCGGAAAACAATCCACAGAAAGGATCCGGCTTTATTATCTTAGGTATGGGCAAACTCGGCGGGCGCGAGCTGAACTATTCCAGCGATGTGGATATTATCGTACTTTATGACACTGATGTGATCCAAACCGATGATCCTTGGGATTTACAGACCAACATGGTGCGTCTGACCAAACAGCTTGTGCAGATGATGGATGACCGCACGGCCGATGGTTATGTCTTCAGAACTGACCTGCGCCTGCGCCCGGACCCCGGTTCCACCCCGCTTGCTATCTCGGTGTTAGGGGCTGAAACCTATTATGAAAGTGTCGGTCAAAACTGGGAACGCGCCGCCATGATCAAAGCCCGTCCAGTGGCAGGCGATATCGAAGCTGGATACCGTTTCTTGGAAACCTTACGCCCCTACATGTGGCGCAAATATATGGATTTTGCCGCCATTCAGGACATTCATGCCATCAAACGCCAGATCAATGCCCACAAAGGCGGCCATTCCATCGCTCTAAACGGCCATAACGTCAAACTAGGCCATGGCGGCATTCGTGAAATTGAATTTTATGCCCAGACTCAGCAACTAATCTGGGGCGGGCGCAACCCGGATGTACGCATTGCACCGACATGTAAAGCCTTGCAGGCCTTGGTAGATGCCGAACAGATGGATCAAAAAACCTGTGATGATCTGATCGAAAGTTATGAATTCTTGCGCATGGTCGAACATCGCATCCAAATGACCAACGATGAACAGACTCACAATATCCCCGACGAAGATCAAGCCGTGGACCATCTCGCCACCTTTTTGGGTTATGAAAATAAACAAGCTTTTTCTGATGATTTCATCCCCCACCTTGAACGGGTTGAAACCTATTATGCGCAATTATTTGAAGACAATACCGACAACGATAAACATGATAACGAAAGCGGCAACCTCGTCTTCACCGGGGGCGAAAGTGACCCTGCGACATTGCAATATCTTGAAAGCCTTGGCTTCAAGGAACCGGAATTTGTCGATACCTCCGTTCGTGGTTGGCACCATGCGCGTTATCGCGCAACCCGAAGCCGCAGAACGCGCGAAATTTTGACTGAACTGATGCCCGTCTTGATCCATGCAATGGCCAACACGGCTGAACCTGATAGGGCGTTTAAAAGGTTTGATGAATTTTTAAGCCAGTTGCCTGCGGGTGTTCAGCTCTTTTCCATGTTTCAGGTCAACCCGCATTTGCTTGATCTTGTCGCGGAAGTCATGGGGGAAGCCCCGCGCCTTGCCGAACACCTTGCGCGACATTCCGGCATGTTGGAATATGTTTTAACGCCTGATTTTTTCACACCACTTCCCGGTGTCGATGAACTCTGTGAAGATCTGGAAAAAATACTCTGTCAGGCGCGTGACTTTCAGGATGTACTGGATATCAGCCGACGATGGGCCAATGACCGCAAGTTTCAGGTCGGGGTTCAAACCCTGCGCCAGATAATAACGATTAAGGAATCCGGCCTCGCCCAAACCCATATTGCCGACTGTATTATCAAGACACTGCTACCACGGGTTCAGGAAGAATTGGCGCAAAAACACGGCATCATCGAAGGTGGGGATATGTGTATCGTCGGGCTTGGCAAAGCAGGAAGTTGCGATATGACGGCAACCAGTGATCTTGACTTGGTTTTCATTTATGACGTGCCTGAAGATTGCACCGGCTCCAATGGAGATCGCGAATTAGGGGTAGCCCAATATTACGCCCGCCTGTCCCAACGTTTTATCAATGCCCTGACCGCACCAACGGGCGAAGGTATGCTGTATGAAGTTGACATGCGTTTACGCCCCTCTGGTAATGCAGGGCCTATTGCCTCCAGTCTAGACGCCTTTAAACGCTATCATGTAGAATCAGCCTGGACATGGGAACATATGGCCTTGACCCGTGCCCGTGTCATTTGCGGCAGCCCTGAGCTTACAGGCAAGATTGAGCAGGAAGTTCAAAATGTCCTGTGCGAAAAACGCGATCCTGACAAGCTGGTCTATGATGTATCGGACATGCGCAAACGTATGGATAAAGAACATCACACCGACGTTGTCTGGGAAATCAAACAATATCGTGGTGGCATTGTCGATATCGATTTTATTGCACAATATCTGCAACTAAAATTTGGCAATATCCACCCCGAGATTTTGCAGAACAATACCGTTGATGTGCTAACCAAAGCACGTGACATGCAGGTTCTAGAAGAAAATACCGCCAACGACCTGATTAATGCCATTGAACTTTGGAACATCATTCAGGGATACCTGCGCCTGACAGTAGCAGCAGAACTTAAAAAAGAAGATGGTGGCGAATTACCTGATGCTCTAAAACAAGACCTTGTGCAAGCCACAGGCGAGCCTACATTTGACATGTTGTGCGAACGTATGAAAAATGCCGCCCGACAAGTTATGAAACATTATCAAACCCTGATCGATGATCCCGCATCCTCCGTCAGTCTCGAAGAAGAAAAAGGATAACCTGAAAGATGACACTTGAAGTTGGCAGCCCCGCCCCGGATTTTACCCTTCCCACAGATAATGAGGGCGAATTAAGCCTGTCCGGCCTAAAAGGCAAAAAAGTCGTGCTCTATTTCTACCCGAAAGATTCCACACCGGGCTGTACCACACAAGCCAAAGGTTTTCGCGACCTGAAAGCAGAATTCGAGGCCGAAAACTGCGTCATCGTCGGTGCCTCCAAAGATACAGTGAAACGCCATGACAATTTCGTTAAAAAACAGGAACTGAACTTCCCGCTGGTCTCTGATGCAGAAAGCGATCTCTGTGAAACTTATGGTGTGTGGCAGGAAAAGAAAATGTATGGCAAAACCTTCATGGGTATCGTGCGTACCACATTCTTGATTGATGAAAACGGTATCATTCAAAAAATCTGGCCAAAAGTTAAAGTCAAAGGTCATATCGATGAAGTGCTGGAAGCTATTAAAGAACTCTAGGCATGACCTTATGTGACGCCTGCCTACATGTGCTCACCACAGCAGAGGCAGAAGAAAAGGTACGCTTAACCTATCAATATGCCGAAGACTGGCAACAGGGGCGCATCAGCGATATTGGTGCGGCCTCTGCGCCAGACTATCCTGCACGACCGGATAAGCCAGAATTGTTAGCCCCGAAGGATATGCCGCGCAGACGACTGGGGAGCGAGGCTGGTCGCATCGCCCTGATCCATGCCATTGCACATATCGAACTTAACGCCATTGATCTAGCGTGGGACATCATGGTGCGCTTTGCCCGTGAAGATCTACCCACAGATTTCTACAACGATTGGGTTAAGGTTGCCTTTGATGAAGCGGTCCATTTTGAACTGCTGAATAATCGGCTTGGCGATTTTAACGCAACATATGGCGACCACCCGGCCCATAACGGGCTGTGGGATGCGGCCTATCAATCACGTGACGATTTGATGGCCCGCTGTGCCCTTGTCCCCATGGTGTTGGAACCGCGCGGTCTAGACACCACCCCGCCCACGGTCGAAAAACTTAAAAGACAGGGTGACGAGAAAACGGCAGCCATCATGGAACGGATCGGTTTTGAAGAAATCGCCCATGTGCGGGCCGGGACCCGCTGGTTTAATTATATGGCTGAACGTCGCGGACTTGATCCGGTTGAAACATATCACAAGCTGATTAAAGAACGTTTCAAAGGTGGGCTTAAAGCCCCTTTTAACGACAAAGCACGCGAACAGGCCGGATTAATGCGGGCCTATTATGAACCCTTGTCAAAAACAGGTTCATCAGCTTAAACTCATTTTATGACAGTTTCGCTGCCCAATAATCAGGATAATCTGGTTGATATTATTTTAAATACGGTTGATGACCCCATGATGGTAACCGATGGGCAAGGAGTCATTGTGCGAATCAACCGGGCATTTGAAGATTGTTTTGGTTGGCGCACTGAAGAAGCCATCGGCCAAACGCCCCGTATTCTGAATTCGCAAAAACATGATGCCATCTTCTTCCGCCACCTGTGGGATAGCCTAAAAAAAGATGGGTTCTGGGAAGGGAACATCTGGAACCGTGCAAAATCCGGTCATGAGATAGAAACACAGTGTCGCATCAAGGCCCAGTTGGATCATGACGGGCGGGCACTTTATTATGTCTCGCGCATGAAAGTGGAAAACATCGAAAATAGCGATGTCGTGCGCAATCACGATGCATTGACCGGCCTGCCCGATCAACATCTCTTTATTGACCGTTTGGAACAAGCGATGATCGCCGTCCAAAGGGTCAAGAAGTCAGTCGCCTTACTTCAAATTGGTCTTGACCATTTTTCTACCATCAACGAAGGCCTGGGCTATGAAATCGGTGATAAACTTTTAAACGAAATTTCAAAACGCCTGCACGATTGCATGCGCGGCAGTGATACGGTAGCTCGACTTGGCGGCGACCTCTTTGCCATGGCCTTACAGGTTGCGAGCATTGATGACGGGGTTATTGTTGCGGAAAAAGTCCTCAAAAGCATGCAGGATACCTTCAAGATTGATGGCAAAAGCCTGAACATGACGGCCAGTATCGGTATCAGCCTCTATCCCAAAGATGCCGAAGGGGCCGCAGACCTGATGAAACTAGCCGACACCGCCATGCATCATGCGAAAAAGAAAGGCGGCAATGTCTTTGAATTTTTCGCCGAAGATATGAATGCGAAAGCTAAGAACCGATTGGAAATGGAAACCGCGATCCGTCAAGCCTTGTCAAAGCGGGAATTCATGCTTTATTACCAACCCAAAGTGTCTTCAAAGACAGAACAAATCGTTGGTGCCGAAGCGTTGATCCGCTGGATTTCCCCCGAACGCGGTTTTATGCCACCGGGTGCGTTCATCCCGATTGCAGAAGAAACCGGGCTGATTGGCGAAATTGGCAGCTGGGTTTTACAAGAAGCCGCCCGCCAGAATAAAGCCTGGCAAGACGCAGGCCTTCCCCCGATCCGCATCGCCGTTAATGTCGCCGCCCCACAATTTCGCGCCCCTGACTTTATTGATCATGTCCTGAATGCTCTTGATAATAACGACCTGTCTCCCAAATGGCTGGAACTTGAAATCGTCGAAAGCATGCTGATGGGTGATACCGAGATGACGATAGAAAAGCTTCATCAGGTGCGCGACATCGGCTGTCATCTCTCCATTGACGATTTTGGCACCGGGTACAGTTCGCTTAGTTACCTGACCCGTTTCCCCATCACAACCCTGAAGATTGATCGTGCTTTCATCAAAGATCTTGAATGCGACAAAACCATGGCTGAAATTTCACGAGCCATCATCGGTATGTCACAAGGGCTGGAACTTGAAGTCGTTGCTGAAGGCGCAGAAACAGATGCCCATATCCAATTTTTACGCGAAAATGGTTGCCAGACCGTGCAAGGATTTTATTATTCCAAACCCGTTCCCGCCGATGAATTTGCTGTGATTCTGGCTAAGGGGACCTTGCATAAAGGGTAGGCACCCGTGTCCCTGTGTAAACAGAGATCTCATGCGGCCAGAGCAAGCTGTCAAAAGACACCTGCTTTCGCAGGTGAACAATTTAAATGTCCAACCAAACAAAAAACAGGCACGCTAATTGCGAGACACTCTCACATAAAAATATTTGCATGCAAATTGTCGTAAATCTGACAAAGGAGGTTGCCGCGCATGTACGTTTGTATCTGTAACGCCATTAAGGAAGAAGATGTGCGCTTATCCGCACAAAATGGAGCACACAAAGCGCGTGAAGTCTTTAACGCCCATGGCTGTAAACCAGAATGTGCCAAATGCACCAACTGCATCCGCACTATCATCAAGGATCACCATTGCGCAAACCAGACCTGTACAACAAATCTCGCCGCAGAATAAATCGTTACATCTGTTTCAGCTTAGCAATCAGATGGGCGATTTCCTTACGTTGTGGCTCGCTTAGAACGGCCTGTTGGTAAGACTTTTCATCGCTTTTATGCCTTATAAATTCTCCAAATAAGGCGAGCAAACAATCTCGAGCCTGCGTATGGGTAAATTGCAGCGCCCCTTTTGATCTGGTGTCGCCGTTACCTGATCCTTCCATAACATTAATGAACCATTCAAGACGGGCATCAAAATGTGAAAAGGCATGCGCGATGGAATATAGGGTTTCCAGACGTATCTTCACCACTTCGGGGTGTTGATAAAATGTGCCCCAAGAAAACCCGCCACCATGATCGCGAATTTCCTGTCTCATCAATTGAGAAACCTGATCGTGTAGACTTTCATAACGTTCCCGCCCCAAAACAGTCGACAGAACATTAAAATAATTAGGAAGCTGTTTGGTGGACATTTTACAATGCCGACGATCCAATAAATTTTCAAAAGGTTGAACCATCACCCTGCCAAAAGCATTGGTGCGCGGCGGTACGGCCAAATCCAATTGATATTTACTCATGCACCTTTCATGAACAGAATGACAAAAAGCTTCAACCGTACCATTTTCAACGGTTAAAGCAGACTCAATTTCCTGTAATGACATTGCATCCAGTTCGCCCTTCACCATACGTTCACGGACGGCTTCAATCACAATACGAACCGTCATATCAAATGTGTTTTTGCATGGTGCGTTTTGCCGTTGTTCAACCATCCCCGGCAAATCTTTCAATATCACGGGAACTGACCACACCGATATAATCGCCCTGCCTATTCTTAACAGCCATGTGACGCACGTTCAGTTCCGCCATCTCATGGGCAACCTTTTTTAGTTTTTCAGTTTGTTCACAGGCTTTCACATCCGTGTTCATTACACGCCACAAAGGGTTGTTTAGACCTGTATTTTCATATAAAGCCAAATAATGGATCACGTCGCGTTCCGTTATAAGACCCACAATCTGTTTGTCTCTATTACGGATGAGAACCGCCCCAATATTGTAATCGTTCATAAAGTCGATTAATTGATCAAGGGTTGCGCTTTGTGGCATGCTCAGCACGCCTTGGTGCCCTGTGCTTTCTTCGACCTTCAAGTTCAGGACGTCCTGAACCGTTGCATATTCTTCAAAATACAACATAACCACCTCGCTATAATGCGCTTACGGGTCATGCCTCTTGGTTGAGCATTTCAATCATTATTGCATACAGCAGGCGTATTATACAACCTTAATCTTCGCTTGCCCCTTCAATGCGATTAGCAAGTGCGGCCGCCATAAACATATCCAGATCCCCATCCAACACAGCTTGGGAGTTGGATGTTTCTACGTTGGTACGCAAATCTTTAATCATTTGATAGGGTTGCAGGACATAGGATCGGATTTGACGACCCCAGCCAATTTCTGTCTTGGCATCATGTTCTGCCTGACTTTCCGCTTCGCGCTTTTGCAATTCTGCCTCATACAAACGCGCACGCAACATCTTATAGGCGGCCGCACGGTTTTTATGCTGGGAACGGTCATTCTGACATTGCACCACAATACCTGTCGGAATATGGGTAATCCGGATGGCAGAGTCCGTCTTATTCACGTGCTGCCCCCCTGCACCGGATGCGCGATAGGTATCGACACGCAGATCTTTTTCTTCGATTTCAATCTCGATATTGTCGTCAATCTCTGGCGAAACAGCAACGGCTGCAAAGCTTGTATGACGGCGTGCAGAACTGTCAAACGGCGAAATACGAACCAAACGATGGGTCCCGGTTTCCGTCTTTAACCAGCCATAGGCATTATGACCATTCACTTTGATAGTGACAGACTTGATCCCGGCTTCCTCCCCCGGTGTTTCTTCAAGATATTCCACCTTATAGCCATGTTGATCGGCCCAACGGGTATACATACGCAGCATAATGCCGGCCCAGTCACATGCCTCGGTCCCACCCGCACCGGAGTTAATTTCCAAAAAGCAGTTGTTGGCATCGGCTTCGCCAGAAAGCAGGGTTTCAATCTCTTGTTTGGCAGCGCGGTCCTGTAAAACGTTCAAAGCTTCTTCTGCTTCTTTAACCGTATCAGGGTCATCTTCCATCTCGCCCATTTCGATGAATTCTATACTGTCTTCCAGTTCCTGCTCAGACTCTTCCAACGCCTTGATGCCATTTTCAAGGCGGGTGCGTTCTTTCATCAGGTTTTGGGCATTTTGCGGATCATTCCACAAGTCCGGGTCTTCGCTAAGCGCATTTAATTCTTCCAGACGGCGCACCGCATTATCGTAATCCAGATGCTTGCGCAAAAGGCTCAAAGATTTACGAATTTCTTCGACCTGAGTTTCAATTTCCGCACGCATAGTATGACTTCCTGAATTTGATAGTTAAATAATTTGTCGGGGGGTGTTTATACCCAAACCGGGCAATCGTCAATAAAGACCACTACCTGTTTCGCCAACAGCTGGCCCGGCCAAATCATTACTTTGACCTTCCAAAACATTATTGCTTTGGCTGGGGGAGGTGCCTTCTTTAAAGGCTTCCCATATCACATTTTGATCGCCCGGTTTGGCATCCTGACCTGTGCGCGCATTCACACGCACCAATCGAATGCCATTGGGGATACGAAACGGGGTGGCCGGTTGATCCGCCAAAGCTTCCATCATAAAATCACGGAAAATTGGGGCCGCAGCTGATGCACCCTGTTCTCGTTTACCCAAGGTTACGGGTGTGTCAAATCCAACAAAAACACCTGTCACTAAATCAGGGCTAAATCCCATGAACCAGGCATCACGGCTGTCGTTTGTTGTGCCTGTTTTACCACCTAATGGTTTTTTAATTACAGAAACACGTCGACCCGTACCACGTTCCACCACACCTTCAAGGATGGATACCATTTGATAGGCGCTTTCTTCGCTGGTGACACTTTCACGGACATCTGGAATTTGTGGCACGACTTCATCTCCGGTCCATTGCATAGCCATACAGCCATCACAGGGACGGGTATCATGTTTAAAGATCGTCACCCCGTTACGGTTTTGAATTCGGTCAATCAAAGTGGGGGTAATGCTTTTGCCACCATTAACGATCATGCCGTAGGCTGCGGCCAAATTCATCAACTTGGTTTCTCCTGCCCCCAAAGACATGGATAAAACTTCCGGTAAATTCTTTGTAATGCCAAAACGACGGGCATATTCACTAACCACATCCGGCCCCAAGGTCTGAGCAAGGCGAACCGTCATCAGGTTTCGGGATTTTTCCACCCCCAGACGCATGGTCGAGGGACCGTAGAATTTATTGGTATAGTTATCCGGTCGCCATTTCGGCATACCGGGTCCTTGGTCCAAGACAAAAGGCGCATCCAGAATCAATGTGGACGGGGTATAGCCATGATCCAATGCGGCCAAGTAAACAAAAGGTTTAAAGGCAGAACCGGGTTGACGGTTGGCTTGTGTTGCCCGGTTAAACTGGCTTTTGTCATAATCATATCCACCCACCATCGCCAGAACACGCCCTGTGTGGGGATCAAGGGAGACAATCGCCCCCTGAACATCAGGAATTTGACGCAAGGTATAGGTATCAGGTTGGTATTTTTCGCCTTTTTCCGTTTCTGTGACAGGTTTGACCCAAATCACATCACCTTTTTTCAGGACATCAGACGGACGCTTAGGCCGTGCCCCGACTTTTTGATCTTCCAGCCAAGGTCGTGCCCATTTCATTTCTGAAAAAGGAATAACCCCTTTGCCCCCATTCGCCAGACCAATAGTGACGTCCGATTTATGTAATTGCAAAACAACAGCCAATGACCAGTCATTTGGCGCCCCATTAGGGGCCTTAACTTCCGGCAGGTCCGTTTCCCAACTGAGCACACCTTCTAACTGTGCAACAGGTCCGCGCCATCCATGACGGCGGTCGTAACTTTCCAAGCCCTGTTGCAAGGTACGTTGAGCAATTTCCTGTAACTTCGGATCCAGCGTAGCATGCACAGACATGCCGCCTTTATAAAGCTTGTCTTCGCCATACATATCCACAAGTTCACGGCGCACTTCTTCGGCAAAATACGGGGCTTCGACAAATTCAGTTTCAGAACGTGAGGCTACTTTTAACGGATCGCTTTTGGCTTTGGCGGCTTCAATCTCGCTGATTACACCTTCAATCGCCATACGTTCAATCACCCAATTGCGGCGTTCCACAGCCTTTGCCGTGCGTCGGATCGGGTGGTAATTATTCGGAGCTTTTGGCAAAGCAGCAAGATAAGCTGTTTCTGCAATGCTCAGCTCACCCAAAGGCTTGTTGAAATAATTCAACGCAGCAGCAGCCACCCCGTAAGAGCCATATCCCAAATAAATTTCGTTCAGATAAAGTTCTAGGATTCGGTCTTTTTCAAAGGCTTCTTCAATACGTAACGCAAGGATCGCTTCTTTGATTTTACGAACGTATGAAACTTCATTGGTCAAAAGAAAGTTCTTAGCAACTTGCTGCGTAATCGTGGATGCCCCGACCAAACGTCGGCCTTTGCCAACATTTTTCAGGTTAATTACAACCGCACGCGCCACCCCCATAGGGTCAATACCGATATGGTGATAAAAGTTCTTGTCTTCTGCGGCTAAAAACGTATCGATCACCCGCTTCGGGATCGCCTTGATCGGCACAAACACCCGGTTTTCCACCGCATATTCCGCCATTAGCTGTCCGTCGCCAGCATGAATACGTGTCATGACAGGAGGTTCATAATCTTTTAGTTGGGTATAATCAGGCAAACCTTTGCCATAATGATAGAAACCATAAAGCACCCCGCCCGCCCCTAAAACGGCGAAAAAGAGAAACAGTCCTAAAAGTCCGGCAATAATTTTTAGTATTTTCAACGCGAAAGCCTTGTTGTTTTATCCACAATAAAGACGGGCAGTATACCCAAATGATAGCATTTGTCATTTGGGTATCACAAAATATAGTAGTTTTTATGAACGATTTGCTTCTTCGATGCGGTTGAAATAACGATTAATCGAGGTTTTAATCGCTTCAGCCAACTTTGCCCGATGCTTTTTAGATCGCAAAGCGCGTTCGTCATGCTTGTTGGACAAGAAACCAAGTTCGATCAGCACTGCAGGTACATCCGGCGCTTTCAAGACTGCAAATCCGGCAAACCGATGTGGGTTACGCAACACCTTGCTGGAACGTGACAAGTCACGCACCACTGTTTCTGCAAAACGTGACGATTGATTCTTGGTATCGCGTTGCGCCATATCCAACAGAATGAAACTTAAATCATCTGACGTTGAAGATAAATCCACCCCCGCAATCAGATCAGCTTTGTTTTCACGTTCTGCCAAGGCTTGTGCTTCTTTATCTGATGCGCGTTCAGACAGGGTATAAACCGAGGCACCACGCACCTTTCGATCCCGGAAAGTATCGGCATGCAGGGACAAAAACAGGTCCGCACCGGCACGTCTAGCAATGGCAATACGTTCACGCAACGGAATAAACACGTCACGATCTCGTGTCAGGACAACTTTGTAGCGCCCCGTCCGATTTAAGGCATCGCGCAACTGTCGCGCCATGGCAAGGGTGATATGCTTTTCATATGCCCCGCTCACACCACTGGCGCCGGGGTCTACACCGCCATGCCCGGCATCAACCACAACCACATGCTTGCTTTTCTTTTGCGGCTTAACAGGTGGTAACATGGCCGGAACACGTGCTTGCTGCACACTCGCCGTTTGTACAGCGGTCGCTTTGACATTTTTTTTAGCTTGAGCCGGATATTCAGCAGGTTTCATCTGCGCTAAAAAATTAGCCCGACTTGTCGGCACCAAATCCATAACAAAACGCCAGTTTTTCACCCGTCCACGCGGGGACAGCATCATGGTATTTTTAATCGACACAGGGGATTTGGCATCCAGAACAATTCGTGATGTACCTGTTTTAAACAAACCATAACGAAACCCGCTTAATGATCCGTACATGCGCGGATTAAACCCTTTGGGCAATTGCCAACCCATTTCAGGAAAATCCACAACAACACGGTATGGGTCTGACAATGTGGTAATTTTATATCCCACTTCATCACTGATCTCCATAACAAAGCGTGTGTATTTGGGATGTTCCCCCACACGCACACTTTGCACCAAAGGCATCAGGCCATCTTGCGCATTTGCCCTTTCATAGAATCCGAACAGGCAAACCAACAACACTAAGGCGTTGAAAACAGGTATCTTTATGGAATGTCGATTAAACATCACGGCTTCATTTTAGGTTAATATATCTCGCATTTGGGCTTGCGACTCCTATGATTTAACCCATTTATGTCAGATTTCGCAAGTCCTGAAACAAACCGGTAAAAAATAAAAATCGCACTTTGGGTGATAAGGGCATTGTGTAATTAAATTCCTACCGTTATGTTAACGTCTGCGTGAAAAAGCGCTCTTATCTGTAAAAATTTCCGAACTGTGAAAAGCAACCCTTGTCCTTTCACATTGATTCAAAAGCCGGAAACCTTTCTTCAGCCCTGAGTTCACGCCGATTTGACGCACTTAAAGATGTGCGCGAAACGTAGTGCTTAAACAGACTAAAGATACTTTTTTCGAGGTTTTCATGCTGGCAAGAGCAGACCATAACAACAAAACGATTGGCAGAAATTGTTCTGAACAACGTTTTGCTATGGGCGCCGCCAGTATTTCGACCACTTATTTTTCTACAAAATACCACAGACATTCGCAGATGGGTTCAGCTCGCTTTTTAAGGCGCTCCCCACTGTCGCGGGTCTCTGTGCACTGGAGTTACGAGCCTAATGGCAACCAAGCGCATGTTAATCGATGCGACTCACCCGGAAGAGACCCGGGTCGTCGTCGTCGATGGAAATCGTCTAGACGAACTGGAATTTGAATCTGCTGCCCGCAGACAGCTCAAAGGAAATATTTATCTCGCAAAAGTCACCCGTGTAGAACCAAGCCTTCAGGCCGCCTTTGTTGAATATGGCGGCAATCGTCACGGTTTTCTGGCTTTTAACGAAATTCATCCGGACTACTATCAAATCCCGGTTTCAGACCGTGAAGAATTTGAAGCCGATGTTGAAGACGAAGGCGATGATGCAGACGCCAATGGTGAAAAACCCGTAGAAGAAAGTGGTTCTGACGATAGTGAACAGGTGGAACGTATCCGCCCGCATTATCGCAACCAACGCCGCTATAAAATTCAAGAAGTTATCAAAAAACGCCAGATCATCTTGGTTCAGGTCGTCAAGGAAGAACGTGGCAATAAAGGCGCGGCCCTGACCACATACCTGTCACTGGCTGGTCGCTATTGCGTGCTGATGCCCAACACGGATAAAGGTGGCGGGATTTCACGTAAAATCTCCAACGTAAAAGACCGTAAACGTTTGAAATCCGTTCTCGCAGAACTATCCATCCCCAAAGGCACAGCGGTTATCGTGCGAACAGCCGGGGCGGAACGTTCCAAGGCTGAGATCAAGCGTGATTTTGAATATCTTATGCGGCTCTGGTCCAACATCCGTGATGTGACCTTGCAAAGTCAGGCCCCTGCCCTGATTTACGAAGAAGCCAACCTGATCAAAAGATCCATCCGCGATATGTACAGTCGTGACATCGACGAAGTTCTGGTCGAAGGTGAAGAAGGTTATCGCATTGCCAAAGACTTCATGAAAATGTTGATCCCGAGCCATGCGAAAAAAGTTCAGCCTTACCGCGATGAATCGCAAATACCGCTTTATCACCGTTATCAGGTGGAAGGCCAACTTGATGCGATGCACAGTGCTATCGTTCAACTGCCAAGTGGCGGCTATATTGTCATCAACCCAACAGAAGCTTTGGTTGCTATTGACGTAAACTCCGGTCGCTCCACCAAAGAACGTAACATTGAAGAAACCGCGCTCAAGACCAACCTTGAAGCCGCTGATGAAATTGCACGGTCCTTGCGTCTTCGTGACCTTGCCGGGCTTGTGGTTGTGGATTTCATTGATATGGAAATTTCACGCAACCAAACCGCTGTTGAACGTCGCATGAAAGATGCAATGAAAAATGACCGTGCCCGCATCCAGATCGGACGGATCAGCCCGTTTGGCTTGTTGGAAATGTCACGTCAGCGCCTGCGTCCCAGCTTCACAGAAACGAGTACGGAAACCTGCCATTACTGTCACGGTACAGGTGTTCGTCGCTCGCTTGAATCCATGGTACTACATATCCTGCGTGTGATCGAAGAAGAAGGCATCCGTCGTCGTTCTGAAGAAATCATCATGCATGTGCCGACACAAGTCGCCCTGTACATCCTGAACCAAAAACGTGATCAGCTGGCATCCATTGAAGATCGCTATCAAATGCAGGTTCAACTGTCTGGCGATGACAGTCTGGTGTCACCAGAATATAAGCTGGAACGCCTGAAAACCAAGCAAGGTGGCGAGAGTGCGAACACCCGCCCGCTCGGTCCGGAAGATTCCACCAAGCTGGAAAACATTAAGGATGAGGTGCTTGAAAACAACGAGGACGAACAAGAAGGTGATGGTCGCAAACGTCGCCGCCGTCGTCGCGGGCGTCGTCGCAAAACCGACAACCAGACTGAAGAAATCGAAGCAGAAGTCATTGAAAGTGAAGAAGACTCTTCAGAAGAAGATGACGATGACGAGGACAAGCCCCGCAAACGTCGCCGTCGCGGCAAACGTGGTGGGCGTCGCAGAACACGTCGTCCCAACGATGAAGAGTTTGATAGCGAAAACGAAACACCTTCAGAAGAAGAAGATGGCAATTCTCAAGAAGATACTGCCCCTGCTGAAGAAGGTGAATATTCGACTGAAGAAGAAGAAAAGCCCCGACAACGTCGTCCGCGCCGCCGTGGGATGCGTCGTCGTCGTCCCGATACGGATGAAGCCGCTGAAACATCTTCAAGCGAAACAGTAACTGAAGAAGTAACCCCTTCTGAAAGCAAAACAAAAGACGTTACTTCTGAAGAAACTGCAACGGAAGAAAAGCCGAAAAAGCCCCGCACCCGTCGTCGCAAGAAAACGGATGAGGAAGCACCTGCAGCGGATGCAGCCGAGGAAAGCAAACCTGCTGAAACTGCTGAAGAAGAAAAGCCCAAGCGTAGAACCACGCGCAGACGCACGACCAAGGCCAAAGAGGTCAAGGAAGATGCAGCCGAAACCAACACGGAAACGGATGCAGAAACCAAGCCTGCTGAAAAGCCCAAACGTGCCCCGCGCAAACGCGCTGTAAAGAAAGCCGAACCCAAGACAGAAGCTCCAGCAGTCGAAGAAAAGCCGAAAGCTGAAGTCGAAACAAAGGTTGTTGCCAGTACAGCGGTAACGGTTAAATCCAGTGACGGTGCCCACGAGGAAGTCACAGAAGATAAACCCAAGCGTAAAGGGTGGTGGAGCCGTTAACATCCAAGCCCATAACCAAAACAAAAAACCAGCCGGATACAGAAATTTTCCGGCTGGTTTTTTATTTGCATCAAAAATATTTCTAGACTAATTTGTCAAAAATACAAAAAATGCTGTGAACACGTCTGATTGCTTTTGAAAAGTAGGAAATTCAAAATGTCAGATAAAATCAAATGTGGGGATTGCTCGCATTGGAACTGTTGCAAGCTGTTTCTCAAGATTAAAAAATTTAACACGATGCCCCATTTTACCAAAAACAATATGGGGCGGTGTGACTGGTTTACGGATCAAAATAAAGTAGCCCATAATAAGGCTTAAGGCTTATTTCAAATAAGCCTTAAGCCTTTTGGTAGCTTCAACCATATCCTCAAAACACCCTGCGTAAGAAAAGCGCATGAAACGATGCCCGCGCTGACTGTCAAAATCCACCCCAGGTGTTGTTGCCACCCCTGTATCAGCAAGAATTTTTTGACAAAAAGCCTGTGCATCATTGGTTAAGTGCGCCACATCACTATAAATGTAAAAGGCCCCGTCACTGGGTGCAAGGCGGTCAAATCCCGCACCGGGTAATTCGTTCAACAGCATTTCACGGTTTTTGGCATAAAGCGCAACATTGGCATCAGCTTCTTCAATCGCATCAAAGGCTGCAACACCGCCTAACTGAGACAGGGTTGGTGCCGAAATAAATAAATTCTGTGCCAGACATTCAATCGCACGAACCATGTTTTCCGGTACGATCATCCAACCCAACCGCCAGCCTGTCATTGAAAAATATTTTGAAAAGCTGTTAATTAAAATCGCGCTATCACTAAACTCTATTGCTGTATCAGCACGATTTTCATAGGTGATCCCGTGATAAATCTCATCCGAAATAAAGCGAATGCCTTTTTCGTCGCAATAATCGCATAACGCTTTTAAATCATCCCGTGACAGCATGCTGCCCGTTGGGTTCCCCGGGCTCGCCACAATCAACCCATCAAGGGTTACGTCCAGATTATCCAGCATTTGAGGTGTGGGTTGAAAATGGGTTTCAGGCCCTACAGCGATCTCTACAGGCTCATACCCTAACGCTTGCAAGATATTGCGATAGGCCGGATAGCCCGGTGCCGTCAACCCAACCTTATCGCCCGGTTCAAAGGCAGACAAAAAAGACAGCAAGAACCCGCTGGACGATCCGGTTGTAACCACAACACGCGATGGATCAACATTAACCTTGTAATAATCCTGATAATACTGCGCGATGCGTTCACGCAACGGCTCGATCCCCAAGGCATCGGTATAGCCAATCTTGTCACCGAGCAAAGCTTTCTGAGTCGCCTTAATAACCTTTTTCGGAGCCCCTGTGCTGGGTTGACCAACTTCCAAGTGAATGACATGTTCCCCACGCGCTTCCAACTGATTGGCTGCACGTAAAACATCCATAACAATAAAAGGCGCAACACTGCCGCGCTTGGCAATTTTCAACGCCATCAGTTTGTCCCCACCGACAGTCCATAAGCGCGAGGATCATTCATCGTCCGGCAGCTATTCGGGGCTACGGGAATACCAAGCGGACAGGCAATCGCATTGACAACCCCCAAACTATGAACCTGTTCCATCTGATACCCTTTGGCCTGAAGGTTCGAGATAACATCGCTTGCCAGTCGGCTTTCATAGTAAAGCTTGTCCGGTGCACCTCCATGATGCACACGCGGCTGGCGCATGGCATCATCCATTTCTTGTTCTGCCATAATGGTACGTGCTGCAATTGACACTAAAGCCGTCGGAGCCACCACCCCGCGCGAGGCGGCACCAACAAAATAAACTTCGTTGGAATTGTGGTTAACCACAATCATAGGACCCAAAGGCATGGGGCCACGACCATTTAAGCCCGGCAAAGCCGATAATAACACACCCGTTCCAGGTGCTATGCGCCCCACTCCAAATCCATTATTCATAGATACGTTACAAGCCACACCAGACCCAAAACGGTCCACGGCCACAAGACTAAGGGCAGAAGGTGTTTCCGGTGTCAGCTGGGGAACAGCGGCCAAACTATTCGCAGATTGATGGCGTTGCTCACTCATGCCCGTCATCAATTCTTTAATACGGTCTTCTGTTACGAGTTGACTTTCAGGTAGACGCGTTTTGCCATTAGGTTGCACCCAACGTGCACGGTCGCCAAACGCCCGCATGGAAGCTTCCGCTAACATATGTGCACGCATGGTTTCATCATCTACATCGTAATTACCATATTCGCTCAAAATAGACCAGATCTGGGCCCCGACAACACCCCCTGCTGCTGGTGGGGCAGCAAAATGGGCAATCTTGTAATTATAAGGCTGACTTTCAACTGTATCGCGCCAGACTGGCAAGGCATCGCGCAAATCTTCTTTGGTAATATGCCCACCTGCAGCTTCAACTGCTTCCACAAACCGATTGGCAAAACTGCCGACATAAAAAGCACCGGGTCCTTTTGTTCGAATTTCCGTCAGTGTGGCTGCAAGGTCAAGCTGCGTAATAAAATCGCCTTCGCGCACCGGACTTCCATCTGCTTTTTGGAAAACGCGCGCAGCTTCCTTATCCTGGATCAAAGCGTTTGCTACTGGTTTCAGTTCTGCCGCAAGAGCACGTGAGACCTGTGTGCCAAAACGAGCTAGGTTTTCTGCAGGGGCGATCAATTGCCCCCAGCGCAAATCCCCGTAACGTGATTGGAGAATGAAAAAACCACGGGCATTCATCGGCACGCCAACATGACGTTCAACGCCAACTTGCGAACTCTTCGGCGCTTTTGCCAAAAAATCCAAACTTTCTGTCGTTTCCGTTTCATGATCATGGATGACACAAACACCCCCGCCGCCTAGGCTCGCTGAGCTCGGCATCGTCACGGCAGAGGCGAAATACATCGCTGTCACAGCATCCGCAGCTGTGCCACCTGCTGATAAAATATCACGTCCAATCAGGGCTGCACGTGGTTCATCTGCAACAACACCACCAAGGAACCCTTTCACAAAACCGATTTTACCCCTATCTTCTATATTCTCACCTGTACTACACGCGACTAAGCTGAGCACAATGACACATACAGCCAATTGACGCATCGTGTGCTGCAGGCTAGCGTATCGATCTATAGATTTTTGTAAACGGTGGAAAGCAGTGCGAAAAACCATAAAATTTCTTTTCTTTATTGCCTGTTGGACTCTATCACTCCCCATCCCGGGTCCTGCACATGCAGGATCCATATCCTTTATCCGGGATGCGGAAATCGAAAATATCATTGCTTTATATTCAAAGCCAGTGTTTCAAGCCGCCGGCCTTGCCGCCGACCACATTGAAATCTATCTGGTTAAAGACAGTAGACTCAATGCTTTTGTTGCTGGTGGACAAAAACTTTTTATCCACACGGGTCTTTTACAGCGTGCACGCACCCCTGAACAAGTCATTGGTGTCATCGCCCACGAAAGCGGGCACATTGCAGGGGGACACTTATCCCGCCTTCGACAAAAAATGCAAGGTGTGCCCGCCGAATCGATCCTTGGTTTTATCCTCGGTGGTGTTGCCGCAGCGGCCGGGGAACCCAGTGCAGGGGCTGCCATCATGTTTGGCGGCCAAACAGCTGCACAACGTTCCTTACTCAGCTATAGCCGTATGGAAGAAGGCTCTGCAGATCAGGCAGCCATGAAATATCTGGACGAGATAAAGCTGACTTCTAAAGGGTTGCTGGAATTTTTTGAAATCCTGAAACAGGATGAAACCCGTAAAACCGCTGAACAAAACCCTTATATTCGCTCTCACCCCTTAACTGGGGAGCGTATTGCAGCCCTTCGCTCTCATGTCGAAGAGTCACCGAACAGCAAGAATATTCTAGGTCCTGAATATCGCGAAATGCATGCACGCATGCGTGCCAAACTTGACTCCTTCCTATTGCCCCCGGCCCATACACTGCGACTGTATCCCATTGGGGATGACAGCATTGCCGCACGATATGCCCGTGCAGGTGCGTACCATAAAGATGGACAAATGGAGATGGCGCTCAAGGAAATCGACAGTTTATTGGCAGAAAAACCCAACGACCCTTATTTCCATGAACTTAAAGGGCAGATTTATTTTGAAAATGGACAACTGAACGAAGCCGTTACCTCTTATGAAAAAGCGGTAGAGCTTTTGCCGCGCCAGCCCCTTTTACTCTTGGCTTTAGGACGCAGTTATCTGGAACAGAATGATCCGCAAAAACTGGACAATGCAATTAAAATGCTGGAAGCTACCGTCATCTCAGATCCTGAATATGCATTTGCATGGCGCCAATTGGGAATCGCCTATGGCAAAGCCAATATGATGCCAGAAAGCTCCCTAGCACTTGCTGAAGAAGCTTTTCTGCAACGTCGCTATAAGGATTCCCAATTCCTTGCCAACCGTGCTGAAAACGGCCTTAAGGTTGGTTCACGCGAATGGCTACAGGCTCAAGATATTCGTCTGACGTCTGAGCGTATGCTGAAAAAACAACAAAACCGATGAAACAAACCCTTTTAGTCATCTCGCTGTTATTCAGCCTTACGGCTTGTGCGACAGAAAAAAAAGCAATGATTGTCGGCACCAGCAGTAAGATAAATGTCCTCACTGCGCGTGACCAATTCAGCCCAACGCACATACCAAAAGGCTGGGTGATTGAAGGGGCTGATCAGGACAAGCTGTTTTCAAATAAAGACAAACTTCCTAATATTTATATGGCCCGGAAAAATGATCGCATCGGCGTTCATATCCAGTCCGGTCATGATGATTTTATTGTCGCGCGATATCAGGCAACGAAACTTCTTGTGACCCCTTTCCTGATTTGGAACTGGTATGTTTCTGAACATAAATCACCTCATCACCCCGTTCGACTGGTTGTTGGATTTTATGGGGGACAGGCGCAAAGTGAACCACTGGACCCTAGCCTTTTGGTCTGGCGCGGACAGGAACTACCACCGTTTGATCGATTAATTGCCATTGGTTATGATCAAACCGCCCTGAAACGCGGCAACATCTATTCAATGGGTCAAGTTAAATACTATGTTCAACGCGGTGGTTTTGAACAAACCAATCGCTGGCATCAGGAAGCCGCAGACCTTTTCCAAATCTATCGCCGCGCTTGGCCTGATGATCATTTAGGCAATGTCAAAATTACCTTTGTTGGCATGGCAGCCACACAAGATAGTGGCGATGGCGGGATCACATTTTCCAACATCCAGTTAATCCGTTAAGTCAGACTTGCATCAAAAGACGCACTGGCTCATGATGCACCAAACACAATAAACCATATAGAGACTAAAACATGCGTATTCTTATTCTGGCCTTGTCCTTCTTTCTCTTAACGCAGCCACTCCTTGCCGATGATAACCTCAGCACGGGCCAACAGGATGAGGTACGCGAACTCGTGCGTGACACGCTGTTAAAAAACCCGGAAATCCTGATGGAATCCATGCAAATCCTTCAAGAACGTCAGGAACAAGCCAAGGCAGAAATGCAACAAAAAGCCCTTACAGCCTTAAAAGACAAAATGATTATACCGGGTATCACCCCTATTGGCGGTAATCCAGAAGGTGATGTCACGATGATTGAATTTTTTGATTATCAGTGTGGATATTGTAAACGCGCCTTCCCGGGTGTCATGGAAGTCGTCAACAATGATAAGAATATTAAATACGTCTTGAAAGAATTTGCCATTTTAGGCCCCATGTCTGAAGTTGCTGCACGTGCAGCACTGGCAGCACAAATGCAAGGCAAATACATGGATTTCCACACAGCCATGATGACGGTGCGCGGTCGCCTGAGCGAAGAAAAAATATATAAAACGGCACAAGACCTTGGCCTTGATCTCGATCGGTTAAAAACAGACATGAAAAGCGACACAGTTAACCAAGAAATCACATCCACCCGCCAACTGGCTAACCTGTTGAACATTACAGGTACACCCGCTTTCATTATTGGCGATCAAATCATGCCCGGTGCTATGCCGCCTGAAGCCTTGATTGAGGCTGTCAAAAATCAACGTGAAAAAAACTAAAAAAAGGGGGACATCACATGACAAAAACTGATGATAAATCATATAAAATGGACACTGTTGAAGAACTTCTGGCTCATTCCATGACCATGGAAACAGAAGCTGCAGAACGATATCGTGAAATTGCCGAAGCCATGGAGGTCCACAACAACCCGGAAGTGGCCCAGCTTTTTCATCAACTCGCTGGATATGCTGACAAACATGCTTCTGAAATGGAAGAACGCGCCAAAGACCTAACCCTCCCCCATATCGCACCGTGGGATTTCATCTGGGAAGATGGTGACAGCCCGGAAGCTGCAGATGGCTTTCAAACCCACTATAAAATGACGCCCTATCACGTACTGCAACTGGCGCTAAATGTTGAACAGGGCGCTTATGATTTTTATCAAAAAATCTCAAATGACAGCACACAGCCAGACGTCAAGAAAATGGCCGCTGAATTTGCCGAAGAAGAAAGCGAACATGTCGCCTTATTACAGGGGTGGGTGGGACGCTACCCCAAACCGGATGCCCATTGGGACGAAGATTTAGACCCGCCAATGATGCACGAATAATTATTGCGGAACCGGCAGGAAGGTAAAGCGAAAGCCGTTGTCACGTTCCAATAACAGAAGAACCATCTCCCGTTTTTCTTCCTGTGCGCGTTTCATAAAGCCGATAATATGGCCAGGTTTCCACACAGGCGCCTGATTGATCTGTATAATCACATCGCCTACCTTGATATCAAGTCCGGCTGATTTTTCCTCATCAACCAAGCTGACAACAACACCACGCGTCCCCCAGGCTACATCAAAACGTTCCTGCACTTTATCTGTCAAAGCGGCGAACGTAATACCCAAAGGTGCAATGGTCGCAACATCATTACGTTTGATATCCCACAAAGGCGGAAGACTACCAACAGGCAGACTAAGATCGACTTTCTTGCCGCGGCGGATAACTGTGGCTTTAACCTTGCTGCCGTTTTTAAAGTTGATGACCTGTTTCGTTACGGATTCAACTGAAGTAACTTCTTCACCATCCAGATTGACTAAAACATCGCCGCGTTGAATATCAGAACGGCTGGCAGGCCCTGGATAAGCCACATCACGCACCAGCACACCCTTGGTACTTTTCAGCCCCAGTGCTTTAGCAATTTCAGATGACACGCCTTGAATTTGCATGCCTAAAAAAGGTGCCGGGTCTTTCGCTTGTGCAGCTATAGTCATAATACAAGCGAAGGCTATGCCCACGAGCATGTTCATTTTCAATTTATGCAAAACTCTTTGCACTGCTCATCTCCGGCTCAAGATAAAAAAACAACGGAGCTTATACTGAAGGATAAGGGTAAATAAAGCCTGAACTTGAATTTAATAAAATTTTATCTATTAACCCAGCACAGACAAATTAGGTTCATAGACCTTAAAGCCGTTGCGCCCAGATGATTTCACCGCATACATGGCTTCATCCGCACAACGCAGTAATTCATCACTATCCATGGCATCTTCAGGGAAACGCGCCACCCCAATGCTGGCCCCAAGGGTACATTCACGTCCACCTGCCGGGATCGGAATTTCCAATGATTCCAGGAGTTTTTCAGCCACTAAAAGCCCGTCATCCGAACTATCAAGTTCTTCTAGTAATATGACAAATTCATCGCCACCAATGCGCGCCACGGTATCCGATTCGCGAACAATTTTGCGAAAACGCTTTGCAACAGTCTGTAAAACCACATCACCCGCTTCATGGCCTAATGTATCATTGATCGGTTTGAATTTATCTAAATCAACAAACATCAAAACCAAGGCCTTGTTATAACGATTGGCAACTTTTGCCGCATGGTTCAGGCGGTCCGTAAACAAATGTCTGTTCGGCAGACCTGTCAATGTATCGTGATGGGCCATGTGGCGAATACGTTCTTCGCTTTGCTTACGTTCCGTAATATCACGAAAAACAGCCGTATAGATCAATTCATTACCGACCTGTAGCTTAGTCAGCGTCATCTCAAGCGGGAAACGTCCATTATGTTCATTGTGACCTATCAGTTCCCAAGGTTTTCCCAGCAGACGGGTCACCCCGGTAAAAACTTTGCGTTCTAAAAATTTTTTATATGAATCGCGATATTCTGCATCCATCAACACTTCAATGTGTTTACCCGTCACACTTTGAGCGGAGACACCAAAAATTTTCTCCGCCGCCGGGTTAAACGTCTGGATCACCCCATTAACATCGAAGGTCATGATGCCTTCAGTAACAGTATTAAGGATGCTTTTTAGACGATGTTCGCGATCACGCACGGCTTCCGAAGCACGTTTATATTCGGTAATATTCTGCACCTCAACAATGTAGGCGCACTGTCCTTCAATTTCGATTTCATTAATCAGAAGCCTGACATCCAATGCCTTACCATCCACCGTCAATAACTTAAGCGGAATAAAGTCATCTTCTTCGGCGAGGACTTCAAGCCCAAAGGACAGAAATTCTTTATAATCGGCATGAATGAAATCGACAAAAACTTTACCCAAAACATCCTGTGGATCTTCAACCTCCAACAAGGCCAGACCCGCAGGGTTCATGTATTGAATATGTTCATCGAGGCAGATGGTAAAAAGATTTGAAGCCGTTTCAATCAGACTCATCCCCCATCCTGCCTTTGCAGGATCGATCAAGGCCTTTTTAGAAGCAGTTTCTGATATTGCCATCATAGTTTCTATTAGTCCGACAAAGTCTTTTTATTTGAAGCCGGCTTTCGCAAGTGCTTCAGCCATCGCGTTATGGTTCTGAGCTGCATCTTCTGATTTACGTAAAACCTGTCTTTTGGGCTTCATCTTAGACCCTAGCGTATTTTGCTGTCCCTGCGAACCATCTTTTTCTCTACTAGAAGTAAAAGCAGCCTTTTCCCATTTCTCAGAAGACTTCATGGACAGTGAAATCCGTTTCCTGTTCAGGTCTACTTCCTGCACATTTACCATCACAACATCGCCGGGTTTCACGACCTCATGCGGATCTTTCACAAAACGGTCTGCCAATTGGGAAATATGCACCAGACCATCCTGATGAACCCCAACATCCACAAAGGCACCAAAGTTTGTAACATTCGTCACCACCCCTTCCAAACGCATACCAGGCTTAAGGTCTGAAGGTTTTTCGATGCCTTCCTGGAAAGTCGCAGTCTTGAATTCCGGACGCGGATCGCGGCCTGGTTTCTCAAGTTCCGAAAGAATGTCTTTCACCGTTGGTAAACCAAACTTATCATCGATAAACTGTGTTGCATCCAAATTTGATAAAACGGTTTTATTACCAATTAATTCAACAACGTTATGCGCTGAAACCTGCATGATTTTTTTAACAACGGGATAAGCCTCTGGATGAACTGCAGATTGATCCAGCGGGTTCTTACCATCGCGAATCCTCAAGAATCCGGCGGCTTGCTCAAATGCCTTCGGTCCTAGGCGGGCAACATCCTTCAACTGTTTGCGATCGTCAAAGCGTCCTTTTTCTTCACGGAACTGCACAATATTTTTGGCCAGACTTTCATTCAGACCTGATACACGGCTTAGCAACGCAACCGAAGCCGTGTTCAAATCAACACCGACCCCGTTCACACAATCTTCAACCACACCATCCAGCATACGACCTAGTTTCACCTGTGAGACATCATGTTGATACTGCCCTACCCCGATGGATTTCGGATCAATTTTCACCAATTCCGCCAAAGGATCTTGCAGGCGACGCCCAATGGAGATGGCCCCCCGGATCGACACATCCACATCAGGAAATTCCTGCGCCCCATATTCAGAAGCGGAATAAACAGACGCGCCGGCTTCACTCACCACTAATTTCGTCAAATTTAAATCGGGATAGCGTTTAATCAGTTCTTCTGCCAGCTTGTCAGTTTCTCGCGATGCCGTGCCATTGCCTATGCTAATTAACTCTGCCTTATGAGTACGACAAATTTTTGCCAATATTTCAATTGATTGATCCCATTGGCGTTGCGGTTCGTGAGGATAAATGGTTGCTGTTTCACATAATTTCCCGGTTTGATCGAGCATGGCAACCTTCACCCCGGTTCGAAACCCCGGATCAAGTGCCAATGTTGCGCGTGTTCCGGCAGGGGCAGCCAACAACAAATCACGCAAATTTCGTGAAAAGACCAAAATTGCCTCTTCCTCTGCCGTTTCGCGTAATGAAGTCAGTACATCCATTTCTAAATGGAGCGAGATTTTCACTTTCCAAGCCCAACGTGCGCACTCTAAAAGCCACTTATCTGCTGCCCGCCCCTGATCTTCCAAACAGAAATGACGCGCAATACGACCAATACAATCGGCCCCATCACCTTCTCCTGTGTGCAGGGATATCTTCAAAAACCCTTCATTTCGGCCCCTAAAAAGAGCCAATGCACGGTGGGAAGGAATGTTCTGAACGGCTTCCTCATAGTCAAAGTAATCCTTGAATTTAGCCCCTTCACTTTCTTTGCCGGCCACCACTTCTGAAACAACTCGGCCATCGGACCAGATATATTGTCGAAGTTGATTCAATAATTGCGCGTCTTCGGCAAAGCGTTCCATCAAAATCTGACGTGCGCCATCCAGCGCAGCTTTCGTATCCTCAATACCGAGTTCACCATTCAAATAGGCCTCGGCTTCTTTTTCTGGTGTTTTTGTCGGATCATCCAGCAGCATATCGGCTAATGGCTCTAACCCTGCTTCACGGGCTATTTGTGCTTTGGTTCTGCGTTTCTTCTTGTAAGGCAGGTACAAATCTTCCAACTGTGCTTTGGTATCGGCCAGTTGTAGTTGTCGGGACAATTCATCTGTCAGTTTGCCCTGTTCATCAATTGATTTAACGATGGCATCGCGTCGTTCATCCAGTTCACGCAGATAGCGCAGACGTTCTTCCAACTGGCGCAACTGAGTATCATCCAGACCTTGCGTGGCCTCTTTACGATAGCGCGCAATAAAGGGAACGGTGGAACCACCATCCAGCAATTCAACTGCGGCATTTACCTGAGTTAAGGAGACATTCAGTTCTTTTGAAAGACGATCTGCAAGCGACAACATTCATTTTTATCCTTTGTTTATTTAACCCTTTTAGAAGCTTTGCAAAGAGCTGTCGCTTTATAACAAATGGAATCAGACAAAGGCCACCTGAAAAGATAGCCTTTAAAAATTTTTTTATCTAAATGTAGATTGCTTCAAAGCTCGGGGACTTATGAATACCGCATTCCGTTTTTTCTTGTCCCGACCAGCGACCGGAACGCTGATCTTCCCCCGCCTTCACGGCACGGGTGCAAGGGCCACAACCGATGGACGGATAACCTTTGTCCACCAACGGGTGTTTGGGTAATTCCATCGCTTTAAATTCAGCAATCACTTTATCATAATCCCAATTATAAAGTGGATTCACCTTAAAGCGCCCATCCACATCCAATTCAATCGGTTGTAGATCAGCACGTTCATTGTTTTGAAAGCGTTTCCGACCACTGACCCATGCTTTATAAGGCCCCAATGCTTTTTCAAACGGCAGGACCTTGCGGATATGACAGCAATAATCCGTGTCACGTTCATGCAAGGTTGCATCCCTATCTGCATTTTCCAGATGTATCGCTTCTGGAGAAACCGTGATGATATTCCTTAAACCGAGATAATCTTCAATAGTTGCCTTATATTGGATTGTTTCTGCAAACAAATGCCCGGTATCAATAAATAAAACAGGCGTGTCCTTATCCACATCGGAAATCAACTTCAACAGGACAGCCGCTTCAGCACCAAAGGAAGAACTGACCGCAATTTCGCCTTTGAATTCTTTCAGCAACACTTCTTCCAACAGGGAATGTGCATCAAGTCTGCCATATTGGTTGAGCATATCTGACAAGCGTGCATCAGCATCCAGCTGCGATGCGGACGATTTAACAAAAGATACAGTACTTGAGGAAACAGACATTACAATCTCGATCATACAAAAAGGTTAGTTGAGTGAAGATTTAGGACAAATCAGTATTTATGTCAATTATTCTTGTTAAATTAATTTATTTTACAATATTTTTTTGTGTTTGTATTGTTTAACATATTCCCCTAATCATCCAGTGTTTGAAATTGGCTTAAGGAATAGACCATGACACGATTAAATGGCCCGCACCTTCCTCCGGCAATGGGCAATGGTAAACATCTGGTTATTATGCTGCATGGTTTTGGCGCTGATGGGGCCGACTTAATCAGCCTAGCCCCCTTTTTCCAACAACAGTTACCAGATACCATTTTCCATTCACCCAATGGGCCACAAGCCTGTGAATTATCCCCCCTAGGGCGACAATGGTTTAGTCTGGCAAAATATGATTCTGAATACTTGCGGCGTAACACCGCCACGCAAGACATCGCTTTTGAAGCGATGTATGACGGCGCACTGGAAGCCGCACCAATCATTGAGTCCTATATCGACGACTTAATGTCACAATATAAACTTAGCCGCCAAAATGTCATCCTAATGGGTTTTTCACAAGGGACGATGATGGCCCTACATGTTGGACTTAGACAACAAACACCTTTCGCAGGTATCATCGGGTTTTCCGGTGCCTTGGTTGGCGCCTCTCATTTAAAAAGAGAACTCACCAGCCCTTGTCCAATCCTACTAATCCATGGTGAAGCGGATGAAATGTTGCCCGTGCATGCCGTAGATTTAGCGGCACAAGGATTACAAAACGTAAATCTTACCCCAACGGTCCTCAAGCGACCAGCTCTCCCCCATTCAATTGACGAAGAAGGCGCTTTAGCCGCAGCGCTTTTCATGAAAGAACAATTGAACGAACAGGCATAAAAAAAAGAGCGTTAGATCAACGCTCTTTTCATTTAAATCTCAGAAAAAAGATTAATCCTCAAACGGGATCAACGCATCAAACTTGGCAATCTCCAACATCCGGCGAACCTGACCATCTGCATTGCGAATGGAGATGGTGAAAGGACGACCAACAGTGGCATCACGCAGTAGCATCAACATGCCAAGACCTGCAGAATCGATAAATTCAAGACCACTTAAATCAAAGACACATTTTGACCCGCCATATTCTTTCAAATCATCAACGATCTTACGAAAGACAACATTATCCGAAAAGGTCAATCGCCCTTGCAGAAACAATTCTTTAGTCGTCTCGTCACCGCGAATGCTGTACTCCATGTCTCTTCCTCATTCATTTAAAATGTTTTTATATTCTCTACGAGAACCATAACGTTTTTTCCAGAATCTTCCAACAATTTCGGAAAAAATCCTGATTTTTTTTATACTAACAATCAATTTCACTTAAGGACAGCAAAACCATAAATTTAACTTTGGTATTTCTCCTGAACAGATGACCTGATTTTATGAGCAACCGAAGACGAAGACGCATCCATCTTAAGGGTTGCAGACAAAGCTGCCGATAATTCCGGAAGAAGTTCCAGATCTTTATGCTTGGGTTGGGTGCCACTATTCCATAAAGACTTAGCCACTGTTTCCAAGGTTCCTGCTAAATCTGCGATATGACCAAAATCACTATCTTCCAAACGTTCTACGATATCACGGCTAGTTTGCAGTAACTTCATGACCATGCCTAAGCTTTCACGATTGATCTCGTTATTTTCATAGGCAGGAACAAGACGGTCGACCAGATACCCAACCTGGAAAACATGACGTTCAATCTTCTGGGCATTAATATCCCAAACTGCTTTTTTGATTTCTCGCTTAAACTTATGTGGATTAAACATACCTTTTGCTTTATCGGCCAGAGTGTTCGGAACCTGAACCAATGGTATTTCCATCGCATCTGGTCGGGGTTTTTTACGGCGGTCCGGCCCGACATAATCTGTCGTCACAACAAAAGGTTTACGTTTTTCAACAAGATATTCAATTCTCTTGATAATATTTCCGGCAACAACAGGTTTAATTTGCAAGTCATCTAGCCCAGCTTCCGATGCGCGTCTGACGATATCTTCGTTGGGTTCTTCGATAAATAAAATCACACTAACAAAGGGATTCGCGCCGACTTCATTGTGCCGGACACGGCGAATAAGGTCACAGACATCCCCATCCAAATCGATATCACACAAAATTAAATCAGGATGACCATAGCGGATCATCTCTTCCAGATCCTCAACATTATCGGTATCCTGCATGCCACGAAAACCATGCTGGTTCAAAACCCCTTTTAAACTGGAGCGCAATTGTCGGTTCGGATCCGCAACTACCAGCTTAATGTCTTTGATCTGGTATTTCGCCATTAACTAAAGTACCTATTTATTTATTATCACCGCACCGTATACTCTGGGTTGGATCAAATAAACAAGCTATTTCATCAAAATTTATGAGGCTTTGCCCTCAGCCAATTTGAATTTGATGAAATCGGCCTTCGCGATCGGCTTGCTGTAATAATAACCTTGCAAAAGATCACAGCCTCCCTCTCTTAAGAAGGTGATTTGATCCGCCGTTTCAACCCCTTCGGCAACGACTTTTAGGCTCAGGCTATGCGCCATGGCAATCATGGCATTCGACAAGGCCATATCATCCTTGTCTTCGGGGATATCGCGCACAAAAGTCCGATCAATCTTTAGGGTATGGAAAGGATAACGCTTCAGGTAGCTCAACGAAGAATAACCTGTGCCAAAGTCATCTACCGCCAGTTTTACCCCCAAGTCATTTAAATCCTGCAGCTTCTTCAGAGTCTCATCACTATCATTGAGACACACACTTTCTGTCATCTCAACAACAAGGTATTTCGCAGACAGGTTATTTTCCTTCAAGGATTGTTCCACCGTTTCCACTAACGTCCCGGACCACACTTGTTGTGGAGAAACATTTACAGTGACATAAAAATCCCCAAAACCAATGGCATGGAAGTCCTTGATACATTTACAGGCTTCTTCAATTACCCATTTACCAATAGGAACAATCAAACCAGATTCTTCAGCCAAGGGGATAAATTCATCCGGGAAAATTAGCCCCTTATTTGGATGCGCCCAACGGATCAAAGATTCCGCACCGATAATTTGCCCGGTTTTTGCATCCACGATCGGTTGAAAAAACAAACACAGTTCATCATTTTCCAAAGCCCGACGCAGCCCACTTTCCAGCAATAGACGTTCTTCTGCACGATCGTTCATATGGGAGGTAAAGAAGTTAAAGCCGTTGCGCCCTTCTTCTTTTGCTTTGCTCAGGGCAGCTTCTGAATTTCTAAATAAGATGGAAGGTTCCACCCCATCTTCGGGATAAACAGCAATGCCGGCACTGATCGTTGTGAAAATTTCATGGTCATCAATTTCAAGTGAGGTTGAAAACGCATCCAGAATACGCCCGATCAAAGCCTCAGCTTCATTCACGGCGTTCATCTCGGACACGACGATCGCAAATTCATCCCCACTGACCCGACCAGCCGTCTGACGTTGATCCAGACAGGAATTGATCCGTTCCACCACAATTTTCAAAACTTCATCGCCCACCGCATGACCAAGCGAGTCATTAACCTTTTTAAAATTATCCACATCAACCACAATCAAGGCCGCATGATCTGAACGTTCCAATGCCTGTCCTAATCGGTCAAGAGTGAGGTCCCGATTGGGCAATCCGGTCAAATCGTCAAAATTTGCCTGACGATAGATTTTTTCTTCGGCTTCTTTTCTGTATGTAATGTCTTCTTTAGAGATCAAAAGATTGGTCAAGCCACCAACTTCATCACGGATCGGGGCAACTGTGACATATTCCCAAAAAACTTCACCGTTTTTACGATTATTACAAAATTCACCGCGCCATTCCTTGCCCTTATTAACCGCATCCCAAACTTCAGCATTCTGATCCAACGAGACAAAGTCTCCAGCCATAACATCCGGCAAGTTTCCCAGCACTTCACTGCGGCTATAACCTGTTGTCGCTTCATACGTCGGGTTGACATATTCCACCCGACCTTTGTTATCCGTAATCATTACACTGACCGGACTTTGCTGAACGGCGCGAAACAGTTTTTTCAAAGTACTTTCTGCCCGTTTACGTTCTGTGCGCATTTTTACTTCGCGCAATTCACGTTCAATCGCCGGGACAAGACGGGCAAGGTCATTCTTTTCCAGAAAATCATGTGCACCCGCTTTTAACAGCGTCACAACATCCTTGGCCGCCACCGCGCCAGACAGGATGATAAACGGCAGGTCTTTTTCATAATGATTAACGATTTCAAGAGCTGCCGGGGCATTAAAATTCGGCAGATTATAATCTGAGAGAACCAGATCCCAGCCCCCTTGATTGAGTTCTGCTGTAAAATCTTCTGCCGTTTCCACCCGGACCATATCAGCCTTCAGGCCACCACGGCGCAATTCCAGATACAAAAGTTCTGCATCATCTTCATTATCTTCTACTAAAAGAACTTTTAAAACTGGCGCCATCTCGATCAAAGACTCTTTTTATAATTACTTCACCTATTGGTATTGCCCACCCGACTATAAGTTGTCAAGATATCAACCCATTGTATGCAAACTTTCATATTCCTTGACAGCTTGTGCCCGACAGGCCATCACCATATATGGTCAATTAAGGACAGATGGATAGTGACGAGATACTTATGACGCAATTTTCACAATGGCTTAAAGACCTTTCAGCCGAAATCAGCACACTCGCAAGTTCGATTTCGGGCATCCCTTATGGGCATGAAATCAGTGCCCTTGCCGTCTTTATAGTCTTTTTGGTCTTAAGAACCCTCTTTACCAAAATTGTCATCGGTATCGCCCGTAAACTTGCCAAACGAACCATAAATACCATAGACGATGAAATCGTCGAAGTCTCGGAAAAACCCGTTAATTTTTTAATCGTCGTCATCGGGTTATCGCTTTCCCTAAAAGTTCTAAATCTACCCGACAGCTGGCAGAATGTGACCAATCCAATCATTGCCTCGCTTTATACCTACACGCTGTTTTGGCTATTTTTCTGCATGGTTGCCCCCTTGACCCGCGCGCTTTTTACTGTCGGTCATCGCTTTGGACGTCGAATCAATGAAGATTTACAGCATTTTTCCACCCGCACACTGGAAGTCATCATTGTCGTCATCGGACTGGTTGCTATTTTAGAACAATGGGACTTGAATGTTTCTGCATTCTTAGGCGGGATCGGGCTGGCCGGTATGGCCATTGCCTTGGCTGCAAAAGACACGGTTGCCAACCTGTTTGGCACGCTCATGATTTTTACAGATAAAACCTTTCATAAAGGAGACTGGATCCAGACCCCGGATGTAGAAGGTACCGTGGAACTGATCGGTCTACGCGCAACCAAGGTCCGCACCTTTGCCAAAGCACTGGTCAATGTACCAAATGCCAAACTGGCCGACAGTCCAATTACCAACTGGTCGCGCATGACCAACCGACGCATAAAAATGACCATCGGCCTGGAATATAAAACAACAGCAGATCAGTTAGAACGCATCGTTGCGCGCATCCGTGAATTTCTCGCCAACAGCGAACAGGTAGAACACCCTGAACGGGTCCCGCAGATGGTACATCTCAATGAATTTGGCGCCAGCAGCATCAATATCGACCTTTATTATTTTACCATTACCACCAATTGGGAAGAATGGCGTCAGGTACAAAACGATCACATCATCGCATTTAAAAAGATCGTTGAAGAAGAAGGCAGCGCCTTTGCCTTCCCCAGCCGCACAATCTATGTGGAAAACAGCAGCAATACGCCCTTAAGCTAACAACTGAATTCTACACAAGCGACTAGATTTTTGCCTACGAGGCAGGACGCGATAACCACGCAATCAACAAAGCGCCGACCGGGACAATCGCAAGGGCAAGAACAATATCAAGCATGAGTTTTTCCTTTCTTCACTGAGACCGATTCTTACAACCATCGAGAGTCCGACGCAGTGTTCAGCGTCACACCTTGAAAACACTTTGACTCCCTATACAAATGTTCATATTGTGTTCCTATTGGAGTCTTGCTATGAACATCTATATTCCTACCATCAGTGAATTAAACTTACCTTTTTATGCATCCTGCGTTCCCGCGGGTTTTCCCTCGCCCGCCGAAGATTATGAAGAAGGCCGTCTAGATTTAAACGATTTTATCGAACACCCTTCAGCGACCTTTTTCGTGCGCGCCAGTGGCGATTCCATGATTGAAGCCGGCATTTACCCTGGCGATCTTCTGATCGTGGATCGCAGTCTGGAAGCACGCCATAACAGCATCGTCATTGCGGTTATTAATGGGGAGATGACCTTAAAACGGCTGATTAAACGCGCAGAAGGCAGTTACCTGAAAGCAGACAACCCAAGCTACCCCAACATCGCACTGACCGAAGATTCCTATATCTGGGGGGTTGTCAAAAATTCTGTCAGGGATTTGGAATGAGCCTGATCGGACTGGTCGATTGCAACAACTTCTTTGCTTCTTGCGAACGGGTGTTCGAGCCACATTTACAGAATCGCCCGATTGTCGTGCTGTCCAACAATGACGGCTGTGTCATCGCACGGTCTCAGGAAGCCAAAGATTTAGGGATTCCCATGGGGGAACCTTATTTCAAAGTCAAGGCCATGCGTCATCCTGACCTTGTGGTGCGGTCCAGCAACTATGCGCTTTATGGCGATATGTCCGCGCGCGTCTTTAACAGCCTGCGCCATTTCACGCCTGAGATTGAAATTTATTCCATCGATGAATGTTTCATCAATCTGGATAAATTTTCCCATGGCGATCTCAAAACCTATGGGATGGAAATTCGCCAGAAGATTTTGCAATGGACCGGCATGCCCATCAGCCTTGGCATTGCCCCGACCAAGACCCTGTCTAAAATCGCGGCCCGCTTTGCCAAAAAGGGCGATGGTTGCGAGGTCTTGCGCAGTCGGGCAGATTTGCACTACGGGCTTGCCAACACACCCATTGGCGATGTCTGGGGGGTTGGGCGACGTTGGGCACGTTCTTTACGCGCTGATGGCATTTACACCGCCCTTGATATGACCCGCGCACCTGATGCGTGGTTGCGCAAAAAAATGGGCGTGGTGGGCTTGCGCACCGCCCAAGAATTACGCGGCATCTCCGCCCATGGGATTGAACAGGTCACGCCAGATAAACAAAGCATCCGGGTCAGCCGTTCTTTTGGGCAAATGCTGCATAGCCAAGATCAGTTAGAAGCTGTCATCAAGACCTTTTCTTTGCGCGCCAGTGAAAAGTTGCGCCGCGGCCATCTGGTTGCCCAACAGCTGCATATCTTCCTGCGCACCAACCGCCATCGCGAAGACCAGCCACAATATCGTGGTGAACTCAGTGCCGCACTACCCTATCCCACCAGCGATTCCCGCATCATTCAAAAAACCGCCCTTGCCTGCCTGAAACGCACATACCGGGCGGGCTATCATTATAAACAAGCGGGCGTGCTGCTTTATGGGCTGACCCACGAAGATCATATGGAATATTCTCTCTTCGCCCAAGAAGCCCCGGACAGTGCCCCCTTGATGCAGGCCTTGGATCAGATTAATAAACGCTATGGCGAAGGCAGCATTAACATTGGACAATGCCGCACAGAACGCAGCTGGTATGCCACACGCAACCATGTGTCCCCGCGTTACACAACATCGTGGCAAGAGCTGCCTAAAGTGCGCTAAACTCTCTTTCTTTAAACATCGCACAGAAAGACAAGCAATGCCCCCTAAGAAAAACCCGCTTAAACTAAATAAACTGCAATTGCGCACCCTGGCCCTGACCCAGGTTCTGGCAGCTGAACCCAGTCTCGCTCAAAAGGATGAAGCTACAGGAAACGTGACCATTTCAGAACTGCCCCACCCGCATGGCAACCATGTCCATATCGGCGGTTTTACGGTTTCTGCACGCGATGCCAGCGGTTTTTCCAACCCGGCTGTCTGGGTGGCTTTAACACGCAAAGGGCTGGTGGCCGAAGACGATGGCCGCATGGGTGTGACCTTGACGGCTGAAGGCGTGTCTTATGATACGGGTCTCAGCGATAAATTCATCACGGCCTCAGATCATTGAAAACAATCACTAAAATCAAAAAACCCCGCTTCAATGAAGCGGGGTTTTTCGTAATGGTAGGCACTAGAGGATTCGAACCTCTGACCGTTCGATTAAAAGTCGAATGCTCTACCAACTGAGCTAAGTGCCCTCATCTGAGGTGGGGCAGCGTGTTAGGCCGTCCCGTTTGGTGAGGCGGAACATAGTGGGGAGAGAGCCATCGGTCAACAAGGAATTTAAAAAAAATTCAAATTATTTGAAATTTATTTAAAAACAGTGGCTTACACATGCATTTTTGAGCCAAAAAAGACAAAAGCGAATGAGAGATCACCCTCATTCGCTACAAAAAAGATTCCCGTTGTCATGAAAATGACATTAACAAAATGGATCAATTCTCTCCTGAGAAGCGTTCCATTAACTTTTCTCTCACATTAGGTGTCACAAACCCGGTGATGTCGCCCCCAAGCTTGCCAATTTCTTTCACAAAACGCGATGAAATAAACTGACATTTATCCGATGCCATCATAAAGACCGTTTCAATTTCCGGTGCGAGTCGAGAGTTCATTCCTGCCATCTGAAATTCGTACTCAAAATCAGAAACCGCACGTAGCCCCCGGAAAATCGTCTTGGCCCCTTGCTCACGGGCAAAATCGATCAACAAGTTTTCAAACGGCTTAACTTCAATTGTTGTCCCTGTCGCTTCCATAATTGGCGGTAATTCATGTTCCACCATGGCAACCCGTTCTTCTAATGAAAATAGCGGTCCCTTCCCCCGGTTGATGGCCACGCCCAAGACCAAATGGTCTGCCAGACGGGCGGCACGACGAATAATATCCAGATGCCCATTGGTTACCGGGTCAAACGTTCCAGGATATACACCAATGCGATTCTTAGGCATGCCACAAAACTCCATCAAAAGTTTTTATTTAAGCAACATATGGAAAAGAGGCTTTACGCCTCTTCCCCTGTGCTATCGTTTACTTGAGGTTCAGCAGCTTCCCCGGCTGCCTCATCGGTGGGCGTTGGGCTTTCCGCGCCCTCACCTTCAGCGATTTCACCTTCTTCGTCGTCACTCATGTCACGGAAACAACTGACAGAAACCACAGATTCACCGTCAGCGACGCGGAACAAGGTAACCCCCTGGGTTTTACGGCCTGCGATTCGAACCTGGTCAACACCTGTACGGATCAACTGGCCGCCATCTGTGACCATAATGATCTCGTCTTCTGGCTCAACCGGGAAGGACGCAGCGACTTTACCGTTCCGTTCTGACATTTCGATATTGGCGATGCCCTTACCGCCACGACCCGTGGTGCGATATTCAAACGAAGAAGATCGTTTACCGAAGCCGCGTTCTGTCACAGACAACAGGAATTCTTCTGTTGCTTCCATCTGATCGGCTTCTTCCTGAGTCAAGATCCCCAGTTCCGGTGTCTCATCGTTGCGTTTGGCTTTGGCATAACGCAGATACGCATCGCGTTGTTCAGATGTCCAATCGCCGCCATACAAAATCGACATGGAAATCACCCGGTCATCTTCAGCAAGACGAATGCCACGCACCCCTGTGGAATTACGCCCCGCAAAGACGCGAACATCTTCCACCTTAAAGCGGATACATTGGCCATTGCGCGTGGTCAGAAAGACATGATGTTCCGGTGAACAGATTTTCACAGCCACCATACTATCGCCTTCATCCAGCTTCATGGCGATTTTACCATTGGCTTTCACGTTGGTGAAATCGGACAATAAGTTACGACGCGCCCCACCAGATGCGGTGGAGAACATGACGTGCATGTCTTTTGCTTGGCTTTCATCTTCGGGCAGTTCCATCACGGTTGAGATGGTTTCGCCTTCATCCAGCGGCAATAGGTTAACCATCGCCTTGCCCTTGGACTGCGGGTTACCCAGCGGCAAACGATAAACTTTCATCTTGTAAACCATACCGGTGGACGAGAAGAACAACAACGGCGTATGGGTATTGGCGACAAAGACCGATTCCACGATATCTTCATCCTTGGTGCTCATACCCGAGCGCCCTTTACCACCGCGACGTTGCGCACGGTACGTATCCAGTGGCACACGTTTAATGTAGCCTGAACTGGTCACGGTCACGACCATATCTTCGCGTTGGATCAAATCTTCAATGTCATGTTCGAATTCAGCTTCCTGAATTTCAGAACGACGCGGCGTTGCAAACTGTGTGCGCATATCAACCAGTTCATTGCGCATCAAAGCCATCAATTTTTCACGTGAACGCAGGATGGAGAGATATTCTTCAATCTCTGCCCCTAATTCACGCAGATCACCCGCGATCTTCTCACGTTCCAGCCCGGTCAAGCGATGCAGGCGAAGTTCAAGAATGGCTTTTGCCTGTGCTTCAGACAGTTTGTATTTTCCATCTACAACCTGACGGTCCGGTTCATCCAGCAACTGGATTAGCGGTTCAACCTGACCAGCGCGCCAGTCACGTTCCATCAACTGAATACGTGCTGTTTGTGCATCAGGGGCGGCACGGATCAATTCAATCACTTCATCGATATTTTCAACGGCAACAGCCAGACCCGCCAAAACGTGTGCCTTGTCGCGGGCTTTCCCCAGTTCAAAAATTGTACGACGGGTGATGACTTCTTCACGAAATTCAATAAAAGCCTGAAGGATTTGTTTCAGGTTCAATAATTCCGGGCGGCCCTTGTTCAAGGCCAGCATGTTAACGCCAAAGCTGGTTTGCAGAGCTGTAAACTTAAAAAGTTGGTTCAGAACGATTTCCGCATGGTGGCCTTTTTTGATTTCCACCACAACACGCACGCCTTGACGGTCTGATTCATCACGTAAGTCCGAAATACCTTCGATCTTTTTATCGCGTACCAGCGCCGCCATGTTTTCAATCATGCGCGCTTTGTTCACCTGATAAGGAATTTCGGTGATGATGATCGCCATGCGGTCTTTGCGAATTTCTTCAATCGACGTGCGCCCACGCATCACAACAGAACCACGGCCCGTGTGGAAAGCCGAACGCAAGCCAGATTGACCAAGAATGATCCCGCCTGTCGGGAAATCCGGGCCAAAGACATAATCACGGATCAGGTCATCAATGGTCAGGTTTGGATCATCAATCAACGCGCAACAGGCATCAATCAATTCACCCAGATTATGGGGTGGGATATTGGTTGCCATACCAACAGCGATACCGCCTGCCCCGTTGACCAGAAGATTCGGGTACTGTGCCGGAAGAACAGAAGGTTCAACCGTGGTGTCATCGTAGTTGGCTTTAAAATCGACTGTTTCTTTATCAATATCAACAATCAGGTTATGGGCCGATTTATCCATGCGTGCTTCGGTATAACGCATGGCCGCTGCGGGATCCCCGTCCATAGAACCAAAGTTCCCCTGCCCGTCAATCAACGGCAGACGCATGGAGAAGTCTTGCGCCATACGAACCATGGCATCATAAATCGCGCTATCACCATGAGGGTGATATTTACCCATCACATCCCCGACGATACGGGCTGATTTACGATAGGGCTTGTTGTAATCGTAACCGCTTTCTTTCATGGCATAAAGAATGCGCCGATGCACAGGTTTCAACCCGTCACGAACATCCGGCAGCGCACGCGACACGATCACGCTCATCGCGTAATCAAGATAGCTGTTGCGCATTTCGTCTACGATAGAAACGGGGGAGATATCAATGCCCTGAGGCGTTAGTTCATTGTCGCTTGTCAAGTGACTTAACCCAATTTGTTGTTCCTGCTTTTGCGAACCACCTAAGCCATTTTTTCAAAAGGATAAAGACAGTCCGCCTATTTGGTGAAAAGGTATAGCAACTTTCATATATGACAACAACAAAACTATGGTGTTTTTACAAAAGAAAAAGGCCTTGCCCATCTGGACAAGACCTCTTGCTGTGTTTTTCTACACAATTCTTACAGAAATGTGGAAATAATGAAGTATAACATCCCTGCCAAAAGGGCTGATAAAGGCACGGTGATGAGCCAGGCTGCAACAATTGTGGTTAAATGTTGACGACGGACCAGTTTACGCCGACGGGCCTTTTCCTGCTTTTTATGCAAACGTTCCAATGCTTCGGCGCGACCTTTATGTTCACCGGGTGCACTTGCTTCGGGAAGAACTTTTTCAAGACGTTCACGGTTTCGCTTGTTCGCCAAAAATTCACGAAAAAACCCGACCCCGAAAACACCGCCAACGGCAATATGTGTCGAACTGACAGGTAAGCCCAATGTAGAGGCGATAATCACAGTAATTGCCGCAGATAAAGCAACGCAATACGCGCGGGCACGATCCAGCTTGGTAATCTTTTCACCAACAGTACGCACCAACTTGGGACCAAATAGCATCAGACCTGCGGCAATCCCCAATGCACCAACAACCAGAATCCACAGGGGCAATCCGGCCTTACCGCCCATTTCCCCACCACTGGCCACACTAACAACGGCAGCCAATGGGCCAACCGCATTCGCGACATCATTCGCCCCATGAGCAAAAGACAACAAGGCCGCAGAAAAAATCAGCGGAATGGTGAAGAGGTCAGACACAGCACGGCGACGATTTTCAATCTTTTCTGCTGCTTTTGCCACTAAGGGCTTTACACCAATCCATGTCGCAACGAAGAAAGCCACACCGATCAGGATAATCACCTCACCACCCGGCTTCCATAATTTTTTCAGACCTTTCATGGTCAGATACATGGCAAAGGCTGCGGCCATAATGCCTACTAGAATAGGTACCCATTTTTTTGCCGCGCCGACCTTATCTTCTTTGTACATGATCTGGAATTTGATCAACGCCAAAAACATCGCTGCAATAATGCCGCCAAGCGCGGGTGAAATCACCCAACTGGCTGCAATTTTTCCCATGGTTGCCCAGTTAACCGCACCAAGGCCTGTCGCTGCAATCCCGGCCCCCATGACACCGCCGACAACGGAATGAGTTGTCGAGACAGGTGCCCCGATAAAGGTGGCAAGATTAACCCAAAGGGCAGCAGCAAAAAGTGCAGCCATCATAGCGTGGATAAACATCATATCGCTGTCCATCCCACTTGGGTCGATAATGCCTTTGCGAACCGTTGACACCACATCGCCCCCGGCAATAATGGCACCAGCAGCTTCGAAAATCGCCGCAATCACCAATGCACCGGTCATGGTCAGAGCTTTCGACCCTACTGCTGGACCGATATTATTGGCAACATCATTTGCCCCAATATTCAACGCCATATAAGCGCCTAGCAAGCCTGCCAGAATAATAAAGACCTGACTACCCGGTTCTGCCACCTGCGTATAAGCAAATAACCCAACAACAACAAGGAACAGAATACAAATACCGAACTTTAAATTCCCTCGGCTGATTTCCTGAATCCCCTGTTCGAATTTGCTGATGTGCTTCAGCTCTTTATCAAGCATTTTCATCTCGCCTGACGGTAGCTTTCCCGGTGGTAGCTTTCCCTCTGACATCTTCCCTCACAAAAATGTAATATATTCTCCGGTCTTGTAACTTTTCTGCAATAAAAAGTACACAATTAATCACCTGTAAACTCCCCTTTAAGTAACGCTCCCAACTTATCCTTTTCTTTCAGGGCTTTCCCCTTATGCAAACATGGTTTACTTTAAAACTGTCTTCAAAGGGTCTTGATCGCATGAACATAAAGTCTGTCAAACAGCACATAAAACATAGCCTCCTGTGCGGCACTACTTTGCTCGCCATGCCTGCATCAGCCTTTGGGGCAAACGAGATCGCAAGTGAGCTCAGCGTCGGGCCCGGTGTCGTCCTCGGCACGCTGTGTGCAGGATTGATCATTGGAGCTTTGCTTCATCGTAAATTCAAAGCCATTGATAATGAATATACCCCGCGATCAAAAAAATACCTCGCGGCTTTCGAGAGGATATCACAAGGATTTAACCTGTTTCTGCGCAGCCCCGAACAAACCACAAAGGAACAGGCCATTAACTGGTTATTACGCGAAACTGCCCGGACCCTTGACGTTCCCCAGACAAGCCTGTGGTTTTTTGAAGATGAAAAAACAGTCCTTAAACCCATGTATCGTTTTCATCATGAAAACGTTCCCTTTCCCGAAAAGCTAAAAATCAGCAGAACCGACCAGCCTGATTTTTTTGGGGCCTTGCGCGGTGAAAGAACTGTTGCCTTCAGTAATGCCATCCACGACATCCGATGTCAGGATTTTTTGAAAGCCTTGCCCGAAGAAGAAAATGTGCAATCTCTTTTAATTGCCCTGGTCGGGATTGGGCGCCAAGCCTTAGGCACCTTGCAAATCATTTCCCCGGATCAAACCCGCATCTGGAGTGATAGTGACCGCCTGTTTGCAGGCTCAGTTGCGGACCTAATCGCCTTTTATCTCTCTAATCACGATCTACAAATCGCCCAAAGCGCCTTACATGAAAGTGAAAGCCGCTTTCGCGATCTGGTCGCCGCCAGTTCTGACTGGTACTGGAAGACCGGGCCGGACCACAAGTTCATTTCCATATCAAGCCGTTTTACAAAACTGACCGGCATCCCAACGGACAAGATGATTGGTCAGACCCGTCATGACTTTGAACATCCGGAAAACCTAACCGACGACCAGCTGCAACACTGGAAAAAGCTAAAAAGACGCCAACCCTTTCGGGACTATAAATATAAACTGGACAATAATGGCCGTCAGACAACCGTCTCCATTAACGGCAAGCCGATCTTTAACAATGACGGTGAATTTCTTGGCTATATCGGCACAGGTTCTGATATTTCAGAAACCATCACCTACAAAACCCGCTATGAAGAAAGCCTTAATGCCCTCGCAAACGGACTTGTCATGTGGGACCGCAATGACAAGCTGATCCTTTTGAACAAGGCGACCCTCGACATGTTCCCCGACCTCGCCCCATTTGCCGAGGAAAATCTAACTTATCGCGATGTACAAAAACTCAGTTATGAAAAAAACATCATCAAATTCCCCAGAACCCTGGATGATGACTATCTTGAACAACTGGTCAAGGACCACAAAGCCTGTGGCATCCGTGAAGTGGAATTAAGCAACGGGCATTATCTGCTCGTCCATGAACATCCCACATCCGAAGGCGGCATCGTTGGAATTTACACAGATGTAAGCGCCCTTCGCAGCCGGGAAAATGAACTTATTGAAAGCAACCGCATATCTGAGGCGTTCAGCCTGTCGGGCAGCACCTTGATCCATGCCCGCAATGAAAGTTTCATCCTATCGGAGATTTGCCGGATCATTACAGAACTTGGTCTGTTTAAAACCGCATGGGTCACCCTGTTTAATGCCCCTGGTAATTTGCCGGAATATCTCGATACGGACATGCAAAAAGGTGCAAAATTGAATGATATCTCGTTCAAACCAACCAGCACCATCAAGCAAGCCTTCATCAAACAGAAAAATATGGTCATGACCAAAAACGTCCTCCATCAGGCGCTGCCACATATGGTCGATGATTTCAAAAAACAAAACATCACCTGCGGCGCGTTGTTCGTCATCCGCATGGATACCAAAATTTCCGGTTTTCTGATTGTCACCTCGGATCAAAGTGATGCCTTTAACCCGAAACGCACAGGGCTTTTAGAAGAATTGGCTAACGACATTGGATATGGCGTGTCCAGTCTGCGCAGTGAAAAACACCGCCTGATTGCTGAAGAAGCCTTGCGCGAAAGTGAGGGACGTTACAGAAGCCTGGTTGATATGTCTCCTGATGCGATTCTGGTTCTAGATGCCAATGACCGTGTCGTGTTTGCCAATCCGGAAGGCCATGCACTTTTTGCGACCAAAACCCGAACTGAAATTCTTGGTAAACGATTTGCCAATTACGTCTGTTCTAATGAACCTTTGTTTAAAAATGCGCCCAACCTGCAAGACGATGATCCCACCCACACTTTCACATCCGTACAACTGCGTCGACTGGACGATGAAATTTTTGAGGCCGACATCACCAGCCGTCCGGTTTCCTATGCTGGCTTAGAAACCCGATTGCTGATTATACGGGATGTGACCGAACGTAATCGGGTGAATGAACATCTCGCACAGACCTCAAAACTCGCCACACTGGGTGAAATGGCCGCCGGGATCACCCATGAACTGAGCCAGCCGCTTAATATCATGCGATTTGCCGCCGAAGGCAGCATGTTAAAAATGGAACGTAATGACATCACCCTAGATCAGATTGAAAAACAATTTGACCTGATCAGCATGCAAAGCGCACGTATGGCCGATATTATTGACCATATGCGGGTGTTTAGCCGTAAAGACACTGGGCATGTTGAAATCTTCGATCCATCTCTCATCATCCGACAGTCTGTTGATATGATCGAAGCGCAATATCTGGCAGAAAATATACATATGGATGTGCGCTACCCACCTTACTATCAACATCTCAAAGGCCGTCCTATTCAGCTGGAACAAGTAATCTTGAACTTGATCACAAATGCTCATGATTCAATTAACCAGCGCCGCCGCAAAGAAGGCGATGACCCGAAAACCATCAACCGCATTGATGTCAATATGACCTATGATCAGGCCGACAATATGATCAATATTGCCGTCACTGATAATGGCGATGGCATTTCCGATCAGGCCATGGCCAAACTGTTTGACCCATTTTTCACAACCAAGGACGTGGGTAAAGGCACTGGGCTTGGCTTATCCGTTAGTTACGGCATTATTGCGGCCATGGGCGGTAAAATCCAGGCTCGCAACATCCACAAAGGCGCACGTTTTGATATTACTCTGCCCTGTATCGAAGAAGCCGAAACAACCCTTATTTCCAAAATTCCCGACCTGCCCGATGAAGACGACGAGCTTGATTTCGATGGTAATGGTTTAAGTGTTTTGGTGGTAGATGACGAAGTCTACGCCGCCGAAGCCATGATGGAATATCTTTTCACCAATGGCTTTGAAGTCAATATGGCAGGTGATGGCGAAGAAGCCCTTGAACTTTATGAGGCAGAACCTTGTGATATCGTGGTGACAGATATCCGTATGCCACGCATGGACGGCCTCACCTTGATTAAGCATCTTAAAGAGCGCAATCCCGATCTCCCGGTCATTGTTGTAACAGGCCATACCGGAATGGATGAGAATGCCCCTGAAGACCTCAACCAGATCGCATTTTCCGTCCTAAAGAAACCTGTAAGTTTGGCAAACCTTGCCGCACAAGTTGAAAAAGCGGGAAAATCCATTGCAAAAACAACGTAATCTTCAATTTGGATTGAGAATTATATGATATTCCAATATGATACAGTCAGATTATAGATCGGAAAATATAACAATGAAGATTCTTATTGCTGATGACCATAACCTCGTTCGCGAAGGCTTGCGCCCATTTCTGGAAGAGCTCGACCCGAATGTCGAGATAACAGAAGCCGCCTCTTTTGACGAAGCCTACGAGATCGCCGGACAAAGCCAAGGTTGGGATCTAATCCTGATGGATTTGAAAATGCCCGGCATGAATGCGTTTGACGGTCTGGTTAAAATGTGTGAAGCCCATCAAAAAACACCTGTTGTGATTTTGTCTGGCCACTTCAACCGTCATGATGTTCTGGAAGCTGTTGAACGCGGTGCTGCGGGTTATGTCCCCAAGACCATTAGCGGCTCAGCCATGGTCAATGCACTACGTCTTGTTCTTTCCGGGGAAAAATATATCCCGTCCGCCGCTTTTCAAGACACACCTGAATCTAATGACGATAGCCCCATAGGCCGGAACGCCACATCAAAGTCTATGTCCGATGGCCCGCTATCGCGTCTGAGTGACCGGGAAAAAGAAATTCTTGGTCATCTGATTGAAGGTAACACCAACAAGGAAATTGCCCGCAAGCTTGGCCTTCAGGAAATTACAGTTAAAGTGCATCTGCGCAACATCTATCGCAAAATGGAAGCCGCCAACCGGGCTCAGGCAGTGCGCATTGCGCTACAAAGTGGCTGGCAGACCTGACCAATTTTTCTTTTTAGTCATTTTATTGCAGAATAAAAAACGGCGCTTGCAGCAAACACTGCAAGCGCCGTTTTTACAAATTGGTCGATAGCTTATTCTTCTGAAGCTGTATCGTCAGAAGCATTTGTTGCGGCTTCTGCATTACCTTCGGCTTTTTCAAGCTTAGCCGCGCGTGCACGGGCAATGATAACAACTTTTTCCAGATCAGCTTCGGTACAAAGACCTAAAGTCACCGGGTTACGTGGTGTGATGTTAGCTGAATTCCAGTGAGTTTTATCACGAATCGCCTTAATGGTCGGTTTCGTGGTTCCCAGCAGTTTGGAAATTTGTACATCCTGCAGTTCCGGATGATTTTTCACCAGCCATGCAATGCCGTCCGGACGATCCTGACGTTTGGAAACAGGTGTGTAACGAGCACCCTTCCCGCGGGCTTTAGGCATCGGGTTCGTGGATTTCGCCAATTTCAGACGTGCCGCCGGGTCGTTGGCGCAACGGTCCAGTTCATCCTGAGTCAGCTGGCCATTTGCAATCGGGTCCAGCCCCTGCATTCCCATACCGACATCACCATCTGCAATAGCTTGAATTTCAAGTTCATGCAAACCGCAGAAATCGGCAATTTGAATAAAGCTCAGTGCCGTATTTTCGACGAGCCAAACGGCCGTCGCCTTTGGCATAAGAGGCAGCGCCATCTTCTTGATCCCTTTTACTAGAATTTATCAATAGAACCGGGTCGAACATAATCAACCCGTTTGCCCTACTATATAGTCCGTTTTTCGCTCAGGTCAAACTTCTTCGCATGCGAAGGGCTCAACTTTCCATATTTAAGACAATTTTTCCGATATGATTACTGCTTTCCATCAATCGATGGGCCTCAGCCGCTTCTGTCATATCAAATGCTTGAAACAGAACAGGTTTTATAGCCCCCGCTTCAATCAAGGGCCAAACCGTTTCTTTTAACTCCTGTGCGATCTGTGACTTAACCGTAATCGGCTGCTGGCGCAAGGTGGACCCTGTGATGGTTAATTGCTTCATCATCACATTCATAAAATTGACTTCGGCTGTGCTGCCTTGCAGATAAGCGATATTAATCAAACGACCTTTGCGCGCCAGACACTTGATATTGCGCGCAATATATTCCCCGCCGACCATATCAAGGATCATGTCCACCCCTTTAGCGCCTGTTTTTTCTTTTAAGACAGCAACGAAATCATCGTTGCGGTAGTTTATCGCAAACTTGGCCCCTAAATCCACACAGGCCTGACATTTATCATCGCTGCCTGCTGTAGTGTAAACCGTGGCCCCCAGCTTGTTCGCCATCTGAATAGCCGTTGTGCCAATCCCGCTGGAACCACCATGAACCAACAAAGATTGCCCCGCTTTTAAACCACCTTGTAAAAACAGATTAAACCAGACTGTAAAAAACGTTTCGGGCACACAGGCCGCTTCAGCCATGCTCAGACCTTCAGGAATCGGCAAACATTGGACCGCAGGCACATTGCAATATTGTGCATAGCCACCGCCATTGGTCAGGGCACACACTTTATCACCAACTTTAAGCGCACCGACATCACCTTTAACGGCAACGATTTCCCCTGAAACTTCCAACCCCGGTAAATCTGAAGCACCTGGGGGCGGCGGATAAAGACCTTTTCTTTGTATCACATCGGGGCGGTTGACACCTGCTGCCTTAATTTTAATCAAGACATCGCCAATATCCAAGTCAGGGCATGCCCGATCCACCAGCTTTAAAACCTCCGGCCCGCCGGGTTCGCCGATTTCTACACATTTCATCATTTGCTCACTCATGGCCGCATTTCCCTTTAATATGTCTTGTTTTTTAATCCGTCTTTTTGTTCTAAAGAAATAAATGTGCATTGACAAATGTCATTTTTGCTGCAGCGCAGCACATTTTTCTTCTTGACCAGAACGCCATTGCCCGAATAGAGTGCATCTGCCGAATGAAAAGGCAAGTTTGACAGGTTGAGGCCACAATAATTAGGGCTGTCGTTTTTATACGACAGCCCAAAATTGTTTCTGGGCTACGACACGGTTTAAAAAAATCACGCTGGATTCAGGATTAACATTTGCTGTCAGTCACGATTCCGGCTAGAAAGCCGCGTTTGGATTTTTAAACACGCGTACCGCAAGCGGATGGACCTAATGACTGACAGAGCCTTACTGCCAACTGGACTGGAAGATGTTTTACCGATTGATGCTGAATATGAAGCATCCGTCGTCAATCACCTGATGACCAGCTTTGCCACCTACGGCTATGACCGGGTCAAACCCCCTTTAATCGAATTTGAAGATAATCTTTTGCAAGGCAGCGGACAGGCAATTGCGTCCCAGACCTTCCGCATGATGGATCCGATCTCACAACGCATGCTGGGCATTCGCCCAGACATGACAGTGCAAGTACAACGTATCGCCACCACGCGACTGGCCAAGGCAGCACGTCCTTTACGTCTAAGTTACACAGGTCAGGTTTTACGCGTCAAAGGATCGCAACTGCGCCCCGAACGTCAGTTTGGCCAAGCCGGTGTTGAATTGATCGGCTCAACCGCCCCTGCCGCCGATTGCGAAGTTATTTTACTGGCCGTTGATGCCCTTCGCAAAGCGGGCTTAGAGGGCTTAAGTGTTGATTTAGGTTTGCCCCGTCTGGTCCCGGCGCTGTGTGACAGCCTAAACATCACGAACCATATAAAAGAAGAATTACGCATCGCGCTTGATCGAAAAGATGCAGCAAGCGTAAAAGCTTTAGGCGGTGAAGATATTAATTTTTTTGCGCAACTGCTTGATAGTGCAGGCCCTGCCAAAGAAGCGATTGATGTTTTGCGCACCCTTGACCTGTCCGGTCTCGCCGCTGAACTGCGTGAAAGCCTGATCGCTGTTTATGATCAGATTTCAGCACAAGCCCCCGGCCTGACCATCACCATCGATACAGTCGAAAACCGCGGTTATGAATACCACACAGGTGTGACATATACTTTCTATGCCAAAGGTGCACGCGGTGAATTAGGCCGTGGCGGACGCTACATCACCGATTCAGACGAAGGCGCCAGCGGGTTTACTTTTTATATTGATAGTTTAATGCGCGCCCTGCCCAAGCCTGACGTAAAAGACAGAATTTTTATCCCTTATGGGACAGATATTCAGGCGATTACAGAACTGCGCCAGAACGGCCAGATTTGTGTCAACGCCCTTGAACAAACAGCAGACCCGAAAGCCGAAGCGCAACGTTTGGGCTGCAGCCATATTTTCACAGACGGAAAACTCGTTGCCTTGGCATAAGCCCAAGCAACCTGAATGGAGAATGAACCAATGACAAACGTAGTTGTAGTCGGCTCCCAATGGGGCGATGAAGGCAAAGGCAAAATCGTAGACTGGCTATCGGAACGTGCCGATGTTGTCGTGCGTTTCCAAGGCGGTCATAACGCAGGCCATACGCTTGTTATCGATGGTGTAAAATATAAACTTAGCCTATTACCGTCTGGCATTGTGCGCGGTGGCAAACTGTCTGTGATCGGTAATGGTGTGGTCATTGACCCCGCTGCCTTGTTGAAAGAAATGGAAACCATTGGCGCTCAAGGTGTGGATATCAGCCCGAAGACACTTGCTATTGCTGAAAATGCCTGCTTGATCCTGCCCGTTCACCAACTTCTGGATCAGGTCCGCGAAGAGGCTTTGGGCAAAGCGAAAATCGGTACAACAGGTCGCGGCATCGGCCCGGCTTACGAAGATAAAGTAGGCCGTCGCGCCATCCGCTTTGGTGATCTGGCGGACCCGGATACATTAGGTGCAAAAGTTGAAAAACTGCTGGAACACCACAATGCGATCTTACGCGGCCTTGGTAAAAAAGAATGGTCCGTGGATGAAGTGTTGCAACCGCTTCTGGAGATGGCCCCGAAACTGACGCCATATTCCCAAATTGTCTGGCAGCTGTTGGATGATGCGAAATCACGCGGGGAACGTATCCTGTTTGAAGGGGCGCAAGGGACCTTGCTTGATATCGACCACGGGACAGTTCCGTTCGTCACATCATCCAACACAGTTGCAGGTCAGGCATCCGCAGGTGCAGGTGTGGGGCCAAGTTCGCTTTCTTACGTCTTGGGCATTACCAAAGCCTACACGACACGGGTTGGCTCTGGTCCGTTCCCAACAGAACTGTTTGATGAAATCGGTGAAGGCTTGGGTGTGCGCGGTCATGAATTTGGTACCGTCACTGCGCGTAAACGTCGCTGCGGCTGGTTTGATGCGGTTCTGGTTCGACAAGCTGTTAAAGTCAACGGCATTGACGGGATTGCCCTGATGAAACTGGATGTTTTGGACGGGATGGACGAACTGAAAATCTGTACCGGCTATCAGATCGATGGCAAGACCATCAAACACCTGCCATCCAACCCGGCCGAACAAGCCCGCGTAGAACCCATCTATGAAACCATGGCAGGCTGGTCTGAAAGCACAGAAGGTGCACGTTCATGGGGCGACCTTCCGGCAACATGTGTAAAATATATCAAACGTATCGAAGAACTGATCGAAACACCTGTTGCGGTTTGTTCAACCAGCCCGGAACGTGAAGATACAATTTTGGTCACAGATCCGTTTAACGGCTGATCTATCTTCCATTTCTGAAAAAGGCCCTTCGCATCAAGCATGCTCAAGGGCCTTTTTTTTGTTTATTCATATCCTTTTAATTATTGTTTTATATCCTTTATATACATTTCACTACAGTTTCGATTATGCTGAAGTAACAGTTTAAAATATCTGGCGATTATAGGGCGTTCATGGCCGAACAGGATACACCGCAAGCGCAGGATCAGGCGCAACCAGCTGCACCGCAGCCGCAACCGGAAAAGGCAAAAGCTTTGCCGCCTGTGACGATGGAACGTTTCCAGATCCACCCGGGTATGCACATCCCTGAACTCAGCACCCCCTCAGCCAAGGCATATCACACTGAAGATAAACGCAATACCGAACGCAAGCTCTTCGCCTTGGTCTGCCCACCTTTTCTGGGGCCACGCACCGGGGTTATGGACGTTTTAAAAGGGGCAAGTATCCGCGGAGCCATGTCTCTGGTTGATTGGGGGATCGTGCATTGGCCGACGATGAACCAACGCACCATCGCCGTGATCTATGAACGCCCCGGCGGCGGGCGACTGTTGGATCACCTCGGTCAGATTAACCAACATGAGATGGTACGCAAAATCATCGAACCGCTGTGCCACGCGTTGCAGGAATTTGCCACACGCGGCGTATCACACCGTCAAATTCGCCCGTCCAATCTGTTTTTTCTGGATGGCTCACTAGACCGTCTTGTGTTGGGCGACTGTACGACTGTTCCACCCGGTTATGACCAGCCCACCCTGTTTGAAACCATTGAACGCGGTTGTGCCCCATCTTCGGGCCGTGGTGCCGGGGATGTGTCTGATGATATGTATGCCTTGGGCGTTACCATTTTGTTTGCGCTTGTCGGGGGCAATCCGGTTCCGCATTTCAGAACTGACGACGATATCCTTTATTCCAAAATGTATGAAGGTTCATATGCAACACTAATCGGTCAGGAACCCGTGCCCGTCAACATGTTGGAAGCCTTGCGCGGCATGTTATCCGATGATGAACATGAACGTTGGGGGCTGGAACAGCTTGATTTGTGGATCAATGGTCGGCGCTTGACACCAATGCAGAAAAAAGCTGCCCCAAAAGCCAAACGATCCATCGAATATGCCGGACGTGACCACTTCAATACCAAAACCCTGTCATTGGCCGTTTCACGTATGCCCAGTCATGTGGATCGTCTGGTCAAAGATGACCTGCTCGAAACCTGGCTTAAGCGTGATATGGAAAATTCTGACCTGTCTGCTGCGGCCTCCAATGCCATCCATATGGCACAGTCGCAAGGTGGTGACAAAGACCTGTTGGCCGCACGGATCAGTATCGTGCTCGACCCCTCACTCCCTATTCGCTATAAAGATTGCTGGTGCATGCCGGATGGATTTGGTACAGCCCTTGCCAATAGTATTTTGCAAAAAGGCAATGCCAACACCCCGGTTGAGCTCATTACACGCGGGCTGCCGCGTGCCTGGTTTGATGCACAAGATACCTATAACCCGGTGTATGTGGCCCTTGAAAAAAACTTTGACCAATTGCAGGATTTTGTTCAGGACCGTAAAATCGGTTATGGAATTGAACGCTGTCTCTATGAAACAAATCCGACTTTACCCTGCCAAAGCCCCTTGCTGGCAGATGAATTTGTCATGAATATTAAGGACTTAATGCCTGCCCTTGAGCGTGTCTCCGCCAAAATTGATAAAAAACAACGCCCGATTGACCGTCATATTGTGGCTTTCATTGCTGCGCGTTTGAACCAAAACATCGACCCGCATATCAAAGCGGTCGGGGATGAACGTGAAGAAATTGCCACCCTTGGCATGCTCAGCCTGCTGGCCCTTGTCCAATGGCGGACAAAATCAGGTAATCTGATGGGCTTTACCAGCTGGGTCGGTGCCCATATGGGGCCAGCAATCAAGGCGTTCCATAGTAGATCCATCCGTGAGGAATTGGAAAAAGAAGTTCCAAAATTAATCCGCAAAGGGAACCTGGCTGATCTGTTTAATCTGCTGGATAACGCAGAAAAACGCGCCCAGGATCAAATGGACTTTGATGAAGCCTGCGCTGAGTTCAAGGAAGCAGAGGATGAAATCAATGATATCGAAGGCGGCGCAAGTGCCTTGCAGAAAAATTCAAACCGCCTTGGTCAACAAGCCGCAGCTATGACCTCAATCGTGATTGCCTTGTTAATGATCACTGTCACCTTTATCGGTAAACTCTGGTAGGACGAAAGAGACTGACATGGCATCCCCTAAACCAAGAGTAGTCGTAAAGAAAAAACCCGCAAACGCAGGCGGCGGCTTGATGTTATTGGGCTTTGTCGCTCTTTTTGCGGCAATGGTTTTGCTTTTAGTTTCTATGGCTTCTCTGGTTCTGGTGGTTTTTGGCATGCTACCAACCTTTGTTGCGCTGCTCATTGATCGCAGTGCCCAGCGGTTTGCATTTTATAGTGTCATGGCCATGAATTTTGCCGGTGTCTTTCCCTTCCTGCTGGATCTATGGATGGGCAGCAACTCTATGTCCTTAGCCGTAGATAACCTGACTGATGTTTTTTCACTCTTCACCATGTATGGGTCAGCTGCTCTTGGTTGGGTCTTTTATACGGTCACCCCGCCCATCGTCACCACCGGAATGACCTTTATCGCCCAACGTCGTGTTTCCATATTGCGGGCAAAGCAAAAGAAACTGCTGGGCGAATGGGGCGATGCGGTGACAGGCGAAGAGGCTGGCGTACCCCATGGCGAAGAAGACGAGCCATCCGCCCCAAGTGGCGAACCTCAAGCCCCAGGTGCAAAGAAGGCGAAAAACACCAAGTCGCGTAAATAAAAAAGACACCCAAAAAAGGATGCCTTCATTAAATTAATAGATCCTGACCCTAGAACCTCTGACGCATTTCCCGTTCTTTCATGCGTTGTTCTAAAAGAGCATTCTTCATTGATTTTTGCAGTTTTTCAAACGCACGCACCTCAATCTGGCGAATACGTTCGCGCGAGACACCATATTCCTGTGATAAATCTTCCAGTGTGGACGGTTGATCTTTAAGACGACGTTCCGTCAGGATATGACGTTCACGCTCGTTCAGAACCTGTAATCCGCTTTCCAGCATGGTGCGGCGGTTGTCCAGCTCTTCACGTTGACCAAGTTCTTTTTCCTGATTGCTTTTTTCATCAACCAGCCAATCAATCCATTCACCTTCCCCATCCATTCGCAAGGGGGAATTCAAGCTGTGATCATTGCTGGCTAAACGACGGTTCATTTGCACCACTTCATCTTCCGGTACATTTAGCTTGTCTGCAATTTTTTTCACATGTTCCGGGTGAAGATCGCCTTCCTCAATGGCCTTCATCTGGCCTTTGAGTTTACGCAGGTTAAAAAATAATTTCTTCTGCGCAGCCGTTGTTCCCATTTTCACCAACGACCAGGAATGTAAAATATATTCCTGAATGGATGCACGGATCCACCACATGGCATATGTGGCAAGACGGAAACCGCGCTCCGGGTCAAAACGTTTGACCGCCTGCATCATGCCGACGTTACCTTCGGAAATCAGCTCGCCTACAGGCAGACCATAACCGCGGTAACCCATAGCGATTTTTGCAACAAGTCTTAAATGACTGGTAACGAGTTTGTGGGCCGCGTCATGATCTTCATGTTCGCGCCAATTTACCGCTAAACTATACTCTTCCTCGACGCTCAACATCGGGAACTTGCGGATTTCTGTCAAATACCGGGACAAGTTCTGTTCCGGCGTAAAAGTTAAACCTAAGGTATTGCTAGCCATGTGCCATCCCCCTATCGGATATGGGTTACACGTACAGCCCTTAATAATCAGGGCCACTCATCATGGGTGCCCCTCCTTCTATTGAATCCCCTTCAATAAATTTATAATACCCAACTATTAGTATCAGGCATAATAGAATCTACACTTTTTTCAAAAGATCAATTAAGTTATTGATTTCAATAGGAAGTTTATTTTTGAAGAAAAGCTCTTCCTGTGTTCGCGGGTGCAAAAACCCTATAGAATATGCATGCAATGCATGGCGTGAAAAGCTGCAGAATTCTGCCTTTTGCGCATCACTTAGCACGCGCAAAAAACGCGATGGTGTTCGACCATAAAGCGCATCCCCAACCACCGTGTTCCCTTTGGTCGACATATGGACCCGAATTTGATGTGTACGCCCTGTCTCCAAACGACATTCAACCATTGATGCGTAATATCCTATATTTTGCACCAACCTATAATTGGTATAGGCTTCTTTACCTCCCCGGCCAACCACTGCCATTTTTTTCCGATTCGATGGGCTGCGTCCGATATTGCCTTCAATGCGTCCCTCTTTCGGATCTGGGCATCCCCATACTACGGCCAGATAAGCACGTTCCAGACTATGTGCTGCAAATTGTTCAGACAGCCCGACATGGGCAATGTCGTTTTTAGCCACCACCATAAGTCCGCTTGTTTCTTTGTCCAATCGATGGACAATGCCGGGTCGTTTAACCCCGCCAACCCCGGATAAACTATCCCCACAATGATAAAGTAACGCATTGACCAGCGTTCCGTCATAATTGCCTGCGGCAGGATGAACGACCATGCCAGCAGGTTTATTCAGAACCAAGAGATCATCATCTTCATAGACAATTTCCAGCGGGATATTTTCCGGTTCGGGTTCATAATCCTTGGCGACAGGAATTTTAACGTAAAATGTCTGTCCGGGTTTGACCCTGAGCGATGCGTCCGTTATTGTCTCGCCCGATTGTGTCACACATCCTTCTTCGATCAAGGCTTTCAGACGCGAGCGCGACAAACCGCTGACGCCTTTTGAAAGTAATTTATCAAGACGGATATTTTTGTCATGATCCTGGGCGGTGATGCTGAATTGATCGTTCATTGGGATAAACACAAACCAAAGCTAGAGTTAAATAGATGAGAACTTTACTCGTTTCTGCCGTTGTCGGCATGGGAATTTTAATCATTCTGGGAATGGTGGCTTTGGTTTACGGCCTAATACAGAAGGCTGACAACCCTGATTTTAAATTTTTTGATCTCGCAACAGAAGCGCCCGAGCTGGAACAAGCCCTGAAAGAAGTGGAAGTTCCGCTGCTTGGTAAGAAAAAAGCCTCAGAAGATAGCCCCGCACCTGCAACCGCCCTTGCCCCCGCCAAAGCCTTTGGTGATATACGCTTGGAAATTCCCAAAGGCTACCTCATTGTAGAAACCGAAATGGATTCCCAGCGTCTTGTTTTGCGTCTGGTGAATGAAGCCGGCACAAACCGTTTAATGATTCTGGATATCAACAGCGGCGCAAAACTCGGCGGCCTGACCTTTGCGCCTGCTGAATGATCCTGTCCAAAGCCCACTATGATGATATTTTAAATCATGCCCGCGCTGCTTTTCCTGAGGAATGCTGTGGCCTGATTGTGGGCCATACTGACTGTGTTGAACGGCTTTTACCGTCCAATAATATCAGCAAAGGTGACAAGACAAAAACGTTTGAAATTGATCCTGCCGTGCGTTTTCAACTGATCCGTGAAACAGGCGAGCGCAGCATGATGGGTTTTTATCATTCCCACCCCAATGGCGTACCTTTTCCATCCGACACCGATAAAGCCATGGTTTATGAGCCCGAATTGATCTGGGTCATCGCCACATTAGATGAAATAAAGGCTTTTCGATTTCTCAAAACAAAACAAGACTTTGAAGAGATTCCTATTCAGGTTAAGCTATAAAAAACAATAACCTTGATGAGGAGTGGGTGAGATGAATTTTGCAAGCGACAACACGGCCGGTGTCTCCCCTGAAATCATAGAGGCCTTGGCTCGTGCAAATGACGGTGCTGCCATGCCTTATGGCGATGATGTTGTAACAGATAAGGTGCAGGCCCGCTTCAACGAGATTTTCGAATGTGACACAACCACTTTTCTGGTCGCAACGGGTACTGCCGCAAACGCCATTGCCCTGACGGCCTTATCACCTTCGTATGGCAGCATTTATTGCCATCGTGATTCCCATATCAACTGCGATGAATGCGGCGCACCGGAATTTTATACAGGCGGGGCCAAGCTGGTCACATTGCCCGGTGCTCATGGCAAGCTACATCATGGAGAACTCGATACCGCACTAGCGGCTACATCGGATTCTATCCATCATACCCAACCCGCCGCGATCAGCCTGTCTCAAGCTTCGGAAGCCGGGACCATCTATGGCTTGGGTGAAATCCGGCAAATTGGCGAGCTTGCCAAAGAAAACGGACTTTATGTCCATATGGATGGGGCACGCTTCACCAACGCCTTGATTACACTCGGCTGTAGCCCTGCAGAAATGACGTGGAAATCCGGCATTGATGTTTTAAGTTTTGGCGCAACCAAAAACGGGGCCATGTGCGCCGAGGCTATCATCTTCTTTAACAAGGACCTTGCGAAAGAAGCGGGCTATAAACGCAAGCGCGGCGGACATCTCTTTTCAAAAATGCGCTATCTTGCTGCCCAATGGGATGCCTATCTGGATAATGACTTGTGGCTTAAAAACGCCCGTCATGCCAACGATATGGCGCAAAAATTACAAGAAGGGTTACAAACCATTCCAGGGGCAGAACTTTACTACTCGGTGGAAGCCAACGAAATTTTCATCACTCTGCCAGAAGCAAGCCTGCAACGGCTGGAACAAGCTGGCTATGGTTTTTATCGCTGGCTAGACCCCCATTCCCCCCTGATCCGTCTGGTGACAAACTTCAACACCAAAGAAGAAGATGTGGATGGGTTTATCAAAACCGCAAAAGGGTAGTTGTGGCCCCTGCTTTCAAGGAAAGGCATAAAATATTATTTCGGACCGTCGTGCGCAAATGCCCGAATCTTTAAAATCAGATTTTAAGAAGCCGCCGCCCAGGCTTCAATCCCGCCACGCAGATTGGTGACATTGTTATAGCCTTGCTGGCGTAACCACCCCGTGACCTGCATGGAACGGCCCCCGATGTGGCAGAGCACTACAATGGTTTTATCTCTTGGAAGTTCATTCAGGCTTTGCGGGATTTCATTCATCGGGATTTCAAGCGCCCCTTCAAAAGCATGAAAGGCAATCTCTGCCGGTTCACGCACGTCCAGAACAATATGATCCACACCGGTATCCTGATATTGTTTCAGGGTCTGGACGCCAATTTCAAAAGGGATATCACTCATGTTTTTAAATCTCCGGTTTCGTTTTTAGAAATATAGATCCATATGCTGTAAAATCAACAGCTGCTCATATTAAATCAATTCTAAAAATCCATCCCAAGATCAAGGCAAGGTGCACTATGAGTTAACCAACCGATAGAGATGACATCCACGCCAGATTGGGCAATCGCAGGTGCCGTTTCCAGTGTGACACCACCGGATGCTTCAGCAACACCGCGACCGTCAATCATTTTAACCGCCTCTTTCAGCAGGTCCGGCCCCATGTTATCGAGTAAAAACACATCGGCCCCCACTTTCAGCCCTTCTTCCAACTGATCCAAAGTGTCGACTTCAAGGTTTATTTTCACCATATGACCGAGTTTGGATTTAGCCCGTTCAACGGCTTGGGTAATGCCGCCACAAGCCGCGATATGGTTATCCTTAATCATCAAACCATCATCCAGACCAAAACGGTGGTTAAAGCCCCCACCGCAACGAACCGCATATTTTTCAAAAGCACGCAAGCCCGGTGTGGTTTTGCGGGTACAGGTGATCCGCGCTTTCGTGCCCACCACCGCATCTACGATTTTACGGGTTTCCGACGCAATGCCGGACAAATGCCCCATATAGTTAAGCGCCACACGTTCCCCTGTCAGGATCGCGCGGGCCGGTCCTTCCAGCACAGCCACCGTATCACCGGGGGCAACACGCCCGCCATCGGCGATATAGATTTCCATATCCACACGTGGGTCAATCAGGCCAAAGGTCATTTCTGCAAAATCAATCCCGGACAAGGCCCCGGTCTGGCGCGCGTTGATGGAGGCTGTCACCCAGGCATCATCATCAATCACGATATCCGTGGTCAAATCACCACCGCGGCCTAAATCTTCAGCAAGGGCCGCACGAACCGCAGGTTCGATCAAAATGGGAGAAAGCGGTTCTACTTTTACGCCAGCGTCTGACATGACTGAATGGTTCCTTGTATGTTTACCCCGATATTGAGGCCGCGAATAAATGCGTCAATTTCTTTTAAGCTTGTTTTGCTACGATGGGCTTGTTCTGCATCCGTATCTGGATAATCACTGCGAAAATGCCCGCCGCGACTTTCACTTCGTTCCAACGCACAGGCAAGGATCATCTTGGCGGCCATCAATTTGTTTTTAAAGCTTGGGCTAAAACTGTCCTGCTTTTCTTCCCAACCAACGACCTTAACCAATGCAGTATAAAGCCCGGCCTCATGACGTTCCACGCCTGCAGCACCATAAAGCACGCTGGCAAGCTGATCGCTAAGATCAAGGCTACCGGATGTTTCAGCATTTGCGTCTTCAAACTTTACATCAATCGCTTTAACGGCCTGAATATCTTTTGCTACCCGGCGGCCAAACACAACGGCTTCCAATAATGAATTGCTGGCAAGACGGTTCGCTCCATGCACGCCCGTACAGGCGACTTCGCCCACAGCCCACAAGCCATCAACAGAGGTGCGACCATTCAAATCCACATCAACACCACCCATGTGGTAATGCGCAGCAGGGGTGACGGGGATCGGATGAGTTGTCGGATCAAGCCCTGCTTCCATGCAATAGCCATAAACAGTGGGAAAACGGTTTTTGAAATCAGCACCCACAGCCTCACGGCAATCAAGATAGACTTTTTCACCCGCCTTGACGCGGCGCCAAATCGCACGGGCCACCACATCACGCGGGGCAAGTTCTGCATCTTTATGAACAGAGGGCATAAAACGCACACCGCGGCTATCAATCAGATGGGCACCTTCACCCCGCAAGGCTTCGGTTGCCAGTGGCATAGGCTTGACGCCCACATCAATGGCAGTGGGGTGAAACTGCACAAATTCCAGATCCGCAAGCTTAGCACCGACACGCGCAGCCATGGCAAGACCTTCCCCGCAGGATTCTTCCGGGTTGGTCGTATAGCCAAACAGACTGCCAATGCCGCCTGTCGCCATCACCACGGCCTTTGCAAAAATGGTGACTTTTTGCCCGTCATGGCGACTTGCCCGCGCCCCGATGACACGACCGTTCTTTTCAATCAAATCATAGGCCGTGGCATCTGAAATCAAACGGATATGGTCGCTGTTTTGCACAGCCTGTCCAAGGGCACGCATAATTTCTTTGCCCGTGCTATCCCCATCAGCATGAAGAATACGGCGGAAAGAATGGGCCGCTTCGCGACCCAGACATAAGTCACCCTCATCCGTGCGATCAAAATTGACGCCCCAGTTTATGAGCGCATCAATCAAGGCAGGACCTTCATAGGTGATGACATGAGCGGCTTTTTCACAGGACAGTTCAACGCCCACATCCAATGTGTCGCGTTTATGATGGGCGGGATGATCGTCTTTACCAACAGCTGCGGCAATGCCGCCTTGCGCCCAGGCGCTGCTGGATCCTTCGCCTGCTGGCGCTTTTGCCAGAACGACCACATCATACATTTCAAGATCAAGGGCACTGACAAGGCCAGCGGCCCCTGCCCCAATCACCAATACATCCGTTTCAAGCCGTTCCATGGCACCTTGGCCTTCTTAGCTGGCTGCGATCATGGCTTCGATGGAAGCACGTGCAGGCTTTGCGATTTCTTCATCTACGAAAACTTCATTTGAAAGGTTGCGCAGACAATGAACGATTTTTTCTAGGGTAATTTTCTTCATGTGCGGACATATGGAACAAGACATAATAAATTCGCTGTCTGGGCAATCCGCACGGATGTTATCGGACATGGAACATTCTGTAATGAGTGCGACCAGTTCAGGTTTTTTCTCTTTCACAAAGTCCGCCATGCCTGTGGTGGAACCGGAAAAGTCAGCTTCATCCAGAACCTCTGGCGGGCATTCCGGATGGGCGACAATCACAACATCCGGGTGATCTTTGCGCAGTTGAACCATATCTTCTTTCTTGTACAGTTCATGCACTTCGCACTGCCCGGCCCAAGTCAGGATTTCCACATCGGTTGTTTTGGCAACGTTTGCCGCCAAAAATTGATCCGGTACCAGCAAAACTTTATCGCTCCCCAAAGATTCCACGATCTTTTTCGCATTTGCAGAGGTACAGCAAATATCCACATGGGCCTTCACATCTGCAGAGGTATTTACATAGGTGCAGATCGGCACACCTGGATTGTCTTTGCGCAATTGCTTGACATCTTCAGCCGTAATGCTTTCTGCCAGCGAACAGCCTGCTTCAGGGTCCGGGATCAAGACTTTTTTAGATGGGTTCAACAGTTTTGCTGTTTCGGCCATAAAGTGCACACCACAAACCACCATTACGTCTGCTTCAACCTCTTTGGCTTTAACCGCCAAGGCAAGACTGTCACCTACGATGTCAGATACACAGTGGAAGATATCGCGCGTTTGATAGTTATGCGCCAGAATAACAGCGTTCTTTTCTTTTTTCAGGCGCAGGATTTCATCCACATATGGGGCGATCACAGGCCATTCTTCAGCCGTGATATGATCTTTCACACGCTCAAATACAGGCGCCATGCGCTCTGCCACATCGGCTGTATATTCAAATTCATCTTCCAGCAGGGGGGCTGCGACAGTCATCTTATCAGGCTCCTTATACTCATATTGAGCATATATTTGGCAAAAAATTTCGGAGGCGCTGTTTAACCTCCATTTGAGCATAAGTTATGCTCACTCTGAACATAGGTCAAGGAATTTTTATAGAATCAACCAGAGAAAATCTATAAGTTATTGTTTTTAAATAACTTAAATATGTAAGTTTTTTGACACAAACATCCTGATCGTGTCATCCTCGCTATTGTGGGGATCCCGTTTAATCAGAATTAAAAGGTTTCTAGTTCCCCCCTGTGCAGGAATGGCGGGTTTCAACGCTTCCCAACCGGAAGCCTCGGTCCTGCTGTCAGTCTCTCTGCAAGAATATCCCTGACATAGCGATAGGTCTCCGCTGGACGACCGCCCGTTCTACTTTCATATTTCCCTGTGCCTTCCACAAGGCCGCTTTTTTCCACAAGGCGGCGGAAATTTTGTTTGTGGAGTAAATTGCCACTGATCGCTTCGACGGCTTTTTGCAGTTCAAACAAGGTAAAGGTCGGTGGGACCAATTCAAACACTACGGGGCGATATTTTAATTTACCGCGCAGCCGTCCCATGGCAGTCGCAAGGATGCGGCGGTGATCCAGCACCATGGGGTGGCTGTGGACAGAAAATGCCATATCCTGCCCCCGATCACGCTGGGCTTCAGTGACAATCCCAGCTTCATATAAAAGCTCATAACGTTCCAGCACCCGGTCTTCATTCCAGCGCACTTCTTCAGACCCGAAAGTGGCGTCAATGCGTGAAAAGCGTTCGCGGATTTCTGCCGGGCTATCGGCTTGTGTTGCCCATTCATCCAGCCCCGGCTCAATTTCTTGCGTTAAAATTTCTGGCTTTCCTGCGCGCCAGTCTTCCCACGGGAAATAACGATACCAGTTTTGCCATAAAGCTTCACCTGCCCCTGCGGGCTTGGCTTCCTGTGCCAAGGCAAGATAACCGATAGAAAGGACACGCGCGCCTAATTCCTGTTCGCGTGGGTCACGACCTCGATCGCCAAAAGTATAAAGCTGTTCCACATATCCTAAATCCAGCTGGGTCTGTTCTTCCACCCAACCGCGCAAGCCCGCATCCAATGTGCGGTGACGACCCGGATAAAACGGACCATAGGGCAAGGCTTCCAAAGTATCATCGCTTAAGGCATCGCCTTCGCGCGCCACACCTTCTTCGGTTGAGGCCAAAGCGTGATCTACACGGCGCACAACAAGAACACGCGGCTCATCATCAGTGACAGCAACAATCACAGCCGTCAAACCGATCTGAACACCCCCTTGTTCCGCAACAGCCTGTTCCCCGAAGTCCGTCATGAAACTTAAAGCCCTTCGATCACCGCATGACCGGACTTATCTGAATATTTTTCCATTTGTTCATCTGTGGCCTTTCTCTGATATTTTTCTTTATATTCATCATAAGGCATACCGTAGATGGCTTCTTTTGCCTCATCCATGGACAGCTCGACCCCTTGTTCATTTGCCGCTGCCTTATACCATTTTGCCAAACAATTGCGGCAAAATCCGGCAAGGTTCATGATATCAATATTCTGCACATCATTGCGTTTTTGCAGATGGGCCACAAGGCCGCGAAAAGCTGCGGCTTCCAATTCGGTTTGGGTTTGTTTATCCATATTTCATCCCTCAACACATGAGATTTAACTCAATCTTCGTATTCTTCCGCAACCTGCACCGGACTTGAAGCCAGATAGGCCGAACTATTCATCACCAGACTGACCAGCTCGGGCTGACGATTGGTTCCCGTTTTACGAAAAACCTGTTTCAAGTGCGAACGTACCGTATTCATCGAAACACCAAATTCTTCTGATACGGTTTCCAGTTTTTTACCGACAATCAACGCCTGTAGCAAGCGCGCTTCCGCCTCGGTCAATCCATAAAGACGGGCCAGAACATTGGTCGGTGGTTCGTTATGTTTTTCAGGGTCATTAATAAAGACCGCGACATTTCCTGAATCCCGTGTCACATCATCATCGGGAAGCGGTACCACCAGCAAAGAAAACGATCGTTTCATGGAAGCTCGCGAAACGCTCATGGCCCCACCTTCACGATCTTCTTCGTTCCCACTTCCCAAATCAATGGCTGCATCAGCGATCATACTATGCAGCATTTTGGTTTCAGCAACCTTATCCGTTCTAAAAATCCCGGTTGCACCCACATTGACCCCATCACTCAGGGCAAAAATGTCGCTTGCTGCATTATTCATAAACAGAACGCTGGCATCTTTATCAACAATTACCACCCCCATAGGCAAGCGGTTCAATGCCGCAGCCCCAAAATCTGTTTTTTTATCATCGCCAAATTCATCGCTGCTGAGCATCTGTGTGCCCGCTTCGGGGACGAATGTTTCGCCTTCCAGAACAGTTTCCAGCGCATGTTGCATCTGTTGGTGGCTAAAAGATTTAAACATATAGCCAGCCACCCCACATTCCAAGGTTTTGGTAATGGCTTTCTGGCTTTCAGTTGCAGAAATAATCATCAACGGGACTTCCGGGCGTTTATGCTGCACGGCACGGATACCATCCAGTCCGGCCATGCCCGGCATGTTCAAATCCGCAATCACAAGCGAAAAATCAATGTCCTGTGACAAAACTTCCAGCAAATCAGGATAACTGGTTGCCTGCAAGATATCAGCATCCGGTTCCATAGAGCGCAATACCCCCTTCACACCTTCGAGAACAAGGGGGTGGTCATCTGCTACAACAAATGTGGTTTTCATTTTTCTGGCTTTCCGCAGTTATTTTTATCATTTTCTGTATCGAAGGTAACAAATGAAACGCCGAATAAAAATCTATTTTTATGATGAAGTGAATGTTTTCACCTGAACACTGCGAATAAGCTGGCGAAGCTTGGCCGGACGTAAAGGTTTATGAAGCAAAATAAACCCACTGGACTTGGCTTCCTGAATGCGATCCGGTGCTGTATCCCCGGTAATAATCGCAGATGGTATTTTTTGACCTACAGTGTCGTGGATCAAGCGGATACAATCAGCCCCGGTCAAATCTTCATTCAAACGGTAATCTGCCAAAATCAGATCAGGTAATTTATCCATATCTTTCAGCATCTCCAGTGCCCCTTCAGATGAGAGGGCGGAGACCGCATCATATTTCCAGCCTTTAATCAGCTGTTCCATACCTTCTAAAATGTCAGGTTCATCATCAATAATCATAATTAACGGTACATCCCCACCACTTAAGGCAACTTCGATGGGTTTTTCATCTTCTATCACTTCGACATAGCTGTCACTGGGCAGCAATAGAGAAAATGTGGAACCTTTCCCCACAACGGATTTTAGCGTCAAATCATGTTCTAAAAGCGCAAGCACACGTTCAACAATCGCAAGCCCCAAGCCGAGTCCTCGTCTTCTATCACGCGCCGGATTTTCCAACTGATGAAATTCAATGAAAATATCTTTTTGACGTTCTTCAGGAATGCCGACACCGGTATCGGTGACTTGGAGCTGAACAAAGTCCCCGCGTTTTCTTGCCCCGATCAGGACCCCGCCATCTACGGTATAGCGTACCGCATTTGACAAAAGGTTGGATAAAACCCGTTCTAACAGAACCGGATCACTTTTTACCGCCAGATTGGGACAGAAGGATTTTAGCACCAGTCCCTTTTCATGGGCACGCGCTTCATATTGCTTCACCAACCGATCAAACAACGGACGTAACTTAATCGTGGTTGGTTCCGCCTTCATCACACCTGCGTCCAGTTTGGAAATATCCAACAGAGCATTTAACAGGCTTCGCAAGGCTTCCAGGCTATCCGATATATTATTAATGATGCGCAGATCGCCCAGTGCTTCGTCACTTTGATCCTTGCTGCGGCGTTCTTCCAAGGCAGACAGAAACATCCCGATGGCATGCAGGGGCTGACGTAAATCATGGCTGGCGGCGGCCAAAAACTTGGATTTTGCCTTGTTCGCATTTTCAGAAAGAAGACGGGCTTGTTCCAGACGAGCTTCGGCTTCCACCCGATCGGTAATATCAATCACCAAGGAAACTGTACCGCCATCCAGCGTGGAGGCTTCACTGACCTGCAAATACCGACCGTTTGACAAGGCTTCCAAGAACACACCGATGGGGCGTTGTCGAAACTCTCGACGTCTGGCCGCATAACCATTTGCATCACAAATGCCATTTCGTTCTTCCATCAATAAGGCGAGTTCTTCAAACGTTACACCGGGGCGGATGCGATCATTTAATATCTTATAATATTGATAATATTTTCGGTTACAGAGGACTAAGCGATTTTCATGATCCCATAAAGCAAAGGCGCCGGGCATAATCTCGTTTGCGGCCATCAACCGGCTTCGGGCTTGTGTTTCTGCGGTAATGTCCGACCCTGTCCCACGGTAGCCCAAAAAATCCCCCTCATTATCAAATATGGGCTTGCCGCTGACCTTGATCTGACGCCACTGACCATCCGGACATTTTAAAGAATAGGAATAATCACGAAAGCGACGGCGATTTTGCAGATCGTTTTTATGATGTGCCCATTTTTCCAGATCATCCTGTTCCTGGCCGATATAATTGCTAAATTCCAGCCGATTTTGTCCAATCGCCTGATGACGTGAAAAACCTGTAATTTCAAAAAAACGATCAGAGATAAGAGAAAATTTTAAATCCGCATCCGTTTCCCAAAACCAGTCTGATGTAGCTTCGGCTATATCGCGAAAACGTGCTTCATTCAGGCGGATTTCTTTCTCTCTATGTTCAATTTCATCCACCAAATATTTTAAGGCATGTCCCATATCGGCGATTTCATCTTCACCATCCAGCGGGATTTCGGTCTCCCCCCCATCGGCATGAATGCGCATGGACCGTTTCAAGGCATTCAGGCGTTGTAATATCCGACGGATATAAATCATGCCCAAAAAGGTCAGAACAATCACACTGCCTAAAACAATCAAGGTTAAAAAGCGCGTGCTGCTTTCCACAAGCTGCTGAAAGCCCTGACTATCCTTTTCAATTTCTTCCTTCATGCGCCGGATCAGATCATTTACGGAATAAACAAACCGACTAGACAGCCTTTCGTTTATCGCCAAAATCCCGGAAATCCGGTTAGATATCAGTTTTTCGCGCGATTGCAGGGTGATTAATCCCCCATCCCCTAAAGCTATTTTTTGAATTTTCGCAAATTGTTTCTGATATTGCTCATTCTTTAAACCCTGAACTGTTCGCTTAAGGTTCTCAAAACGTGACAAAAGCTGTTCGCGTAATTGGGCGATCTGGACAGAATCATTTTCTGTTTCAAACACCAGTAACTGTTCAATTAGCCGAGCCGTGATTTCATTCCAATTGCCTTCGGAAGGTTCGTTCGCGTTGGGCTTTTGTGCAACCAATACCTGAAGGGCGCGATGTTGCTTTTTCTTTTCTTCAACAACATTGATGTGCTGCATCACCAGACCATCCAATCTATCGAAGTTTTCCAGAAGTTTTTGCCGAGTAACGTTAATGACTTCCAGTACGTTTTCATCCACGTCATAGCCGCGCAGAGAGTCAATAATTTCCTGCAGCCATCTTACCCGATCAGAAATGCGAAAAGAAATGCTTTCACGTTCAGACTGTGTTGTTACACGAACCAGCATGGGTGCACTGGCGACGATTGCCTCACTTTGTTGACCAAGTTGATACGCCAAAGTCATGGCGGGCAGGCGTGATAGGGCAACTTCTTCAATCCCTTGATTGAATTTCTGGATAGACACGATGCCCACCCCGGCGGCTGCAACCGTAAAGATCACCGCTAGGATAAAACTGATAATCAATTGTGCAAAGACGCCAAAGCGAAAACTGCCCATGCCCGCGATCCAGACCCCTCAAGTGTTTTTATCCGAACAGTGTAGCATCAACCCATTAAAATTGAACAAAAAAAAGGGTGAAAAGCTAATGCTTATCACCCCAAGTCCGCCGAGAAACTACGTCGTACTCAGAACCCCATAATGGAGAACTGAAAACATACTGCCTCATTACAGTAGAACTGCCCTCCCCCATATGGGTGATACAGGTCAATTTATTCACTTTTTTTTAGAAAAACATCACGATACACAAATTTAGGCAAAAAAAAGGGTGATAAAGCTAAAGCTTATCACCCCAAGTCCGCCGAGAAACTACGTCGTACTCAGAACCCCATAACGGAGAACTGAGAGCATACTGCCGCATTCCCGCAGAACTGACTTCACCCATATAGGTGAATATGGAAATAATTTTTGTGACAAACACAAATTATCTCATTCAACCCCGACCCTTAGCCTGAACAGCAGCTAAAAACTTATGTGCAGATCCTGCTTTGAGAAATTCCAGCGCACAACCAAGTTCTTTGTCTTTACGCTCCCCAATTTCCGGGCAAGCTTCGATGGATGTATGACCCAGTGCACCATCTTTATCGTGTAGTTTGTCTTTTTCCAGAATCCGCGCTTTCAAGACATTGGGGAAATCAGCTTCGCGTGGTGCTTTAAATGACGTTTTCTCTTTACCTTCTTCACTTTCTGCAACCTCTTTTTCTTTCGGTTCAGGTAGGTCAAGACGAATATCAGGGGCCACACCAACCTGCTGGATTGTTCGCCCTGATGGTAGATAATAAAGTGCCGTGGTGATCCGAACCGCCCCTTCGCGCATCAAAGGCATAATCGTTTGAACGGATCCTTTGCCAAAGCTGCGACGTCCCATCACAATTGCGCGATTATGGTCCTGTAAAGCCCCGGATACGATTTCGGAAGCTGAGGCGGACCCGCCATTTATCAGAACAACAACAGGTAACCCTTCAGCCAGGTCACCATCACTTGCCCCGTAATTGCGCACGTCCTTTTCGTCACGTCCGCGAATGGAAACCACATTGCTGTCATTGAGGAAAATATCACTTAACGCGACAGATTGTTGCAACAAGCCACCAGGGTTATTGCGCAAATCAAGTACAATACCTTTCAGCTTGTCACCTAGTTTAGCACGTGCGTCATCAAAAGCATCTTCCACATCACTTTCCAAACGTTCAGAAAAGGCGCTGATCCGCAGGTGCAGATAGTCATCATATAGCGCATAGCGAACGGCGCGCACCTGTATGATATCGCGCACGATGGTCACTTCAAATGGTTCTTCGCCTTCGCGTTCGACCGTCACCGTGACAGGGGTGCCGGGTTTACCGCGTAAACGTCGCACGGTTTTTGTCAACGTCCAGTCCTTGATCGATTCACCTTCGATATGGGTGATATGGTCATTAGGTTGCATACCCGCTTTGTCAGCAGGGGTGCCTTCGATGGGCGAGACCACCTTTAAGAAACCTTCGCCTTGCTGCACTTCAATGCCAAGTCCGCCAAATTCCCCACTGGTATCTACCATCAATTCCTGAAATTCTTCATTAGTCATATAGCTGGAATGCGGATCTAACCGTGACATCATAGCATCAAGCGCCACTTCAATGACCTTATGGGCATTGGCTTTGCCTTTTTCTGTACCATCATCGGCTTCTGACCAGCTTTGATCTTTTCCGTTCAAACCTTCAATCGCAAAGGTAATCAGGTCTTTATCCGAAACTTCTTTCACATAACTGCGACGCACGACTTTAAAAGCATCGACGAATTGCTTGAATTCATCATCACGCACATCTTCGTTATCATCGGTTTTCTGCTGATAAACTTTTTGAAAACGGGCCAGATCTTCCATGGCTTCGCGCGGTAAACCATGGGTCCCGGTCAAAGAAGATACAAACCGCCCAACCGGGCCAGCATCCATCAAAGAACAGCCGCTGATCGACGGTAAAAACACCGTGCCGACAGCAAAAGCAAGGACAATCATTAAGAGGGAAGGAAGACGGGACATAAGGTTCATCAACTATCGGCTTTCGGATTATTTTCTTATCGTTAAAGCAGGGGTAAAATATAATTATAGCGGATTGGTTGAAAATAAAGCAAGGCCCCCGCACATCTGTACAGAGGCCCTGTTTAAAAATCATATAAAAACTCTGATTTATCCATCCGCATTCATTTGTTTAACCAGCGCATCCAATGTTTCAACGGCCTTGTCATTCGCCACTTGGCAGGTTCCGGCATTTTCGTGCCCGCCACCATCATATTTCAACATCAACTCCCCCACATTTGTGCCAGATGACTTGTTCAAAATTGATTTTCCGCAGGCAAAGACCGTATTTTGTTTTTTCAAACCCCACAGCACATGAATGGAAATATTTGTGTCCGGGAACAACGCATAAATCATAAAGCGATTTCCCGTGTAAATAACTTCTTCTTCCCGCAGATCAAGAACCGCAACATTATCATGCACTTTCGTACATTTTTTCAGCTGATCAATGAACTTGGGCTCATGTTCCTTGTACATGTCCACGCGTTCTTTCACATCTGGCAATTCCAGAATTTCTTTAATCGACATGGTGGAACAGCAATCAATCAGTTCCATCATCAACTGATAGTTTGAAATGCGGAAATCACGAAAACGCCCCAGTCCGGTACGGGCATCCATCAGGAAGTTCAACAAGACCCAATCTTCAGACTTCAAAATTTCTTCCCGGCTGAACTGGGCGGCATCCCCCTTGTCAACCGCTTCCATCATTTCGTCCCAGCTGTTCGGGAATTCCCTATGTCCACCATAATAACGCCAAACGACACGCGCAGCCGAAGGGGCTTCCGGATCAATCACATGATTTGCAGGATTGTCTTCAACACGCAAGGTCTCACTCAAATGGTGATCAAAGGCGAGATGGACACCTTCCACATAAGGCAAGTTGGTTGTAATATCGCGATTTGTGATAGCGACTTTGCCATCCTGCATATCCTTGGGATGTACGAAAGTGATCTCGTCAATCAAGTCCATTTTTTTAAGCAATACAGCGCAAACCAGACCGTCAAAGTCGCTTCGCGTCACTAACCGGAACTTATCCCCCATTATATGGACTCCTTAAATTTGGTTCTCTAATCGTTTTAAGTACGTTAGCTCAAATAAATATTCTTTTCAAAGCTTTCAAGAAAGTTTTTTAAAAGGCGCCAATCATCATTTTGATACTGGTCAGCAGCAGGAAGACCGCAAAGCCTTTCTTTAAGTATATCGGATTTAAGGTATGAGCGAGCCGGGCCCCCAAAGGCGCACACAAGACCGTCATCGGCACAATCAAACCAAAACCCAAAAGGTTGACATATCCAAGACTTCCCATCGGTAATCCTTCGGCGCCCCATCCTGAGATTACAAAGCCAATGGCACCGGGAACAGCAATCACCAGCCCGATGCCGGAAGCAGAGGCAACGGCTTTTCTCATATCAAAATTATGTGCCGTTAAAATCGGCACGCTGATACTGCCCCCACCGATGCCGACCATCACTGAAATGCTGCCGATGATAAAGCTATAGATAAATTCCAACGGCTGCCCCGGCAGTCCCTTTGTCAATGCCCCACCCGTTTTGCTGAACAACATGCGTAAGGCAACCACAAAGGCCAGAATAGAAAACAGGATCGTCAGAATATTACCGTGTAAAAAAGACGCGAGAACAGTCCCCGCAATGACGCCAACCACCACACCAGGTGTCCAGCTTTTCAACAAAGCCCAATCCACCGCGCCTTTTTTGTGATGGGATCGCACCGACGAAATGGATGTTGCAATGATCGTAGCAAGGGATGTGCCGACGGCGACAAACATGGAAACATCGGCAGATGTCCCAAATTTCTGAAAGAGGAAATAAAGCACGGGTACAATAACAATTCCGCCCCCGACCCCAAGCAATCCGGCCATGGCACCAGCAATGAAACCTGTAACCACAAGGGCGGCGACGATTTGAAATAAAAAGATGGGATCGGAAAATAAAGCGCTCAAATCACTATCCTGCTAAAAAACTCTTGTTTCTCTAACCCCTAACGCCAATTTTGGCAAGTAGCTGACTTGAGGTTTAATTTGATTACCTCAAATAAGTACGTTACAATTTTGTGACAAATAATAAATAACATATGGGTAAAATTGTCATGGCAAGCGGTGCCGAACTAGACGTTTTTAATATTTCTGCAGGACTTGCCGGGGGGCTGGCTCTGTTTCTTTTTGGATTGGAACAACTTTCCGCCGGCCTAAAAGCCGTTGCAGGCGAAAAGATGAAACTCGTCTTGGGCAAGCTAACATCCAATCGCTTTATCGGTATGTTTACCGGGGCTTTTGTGACCGCTATCATTCAATCGTCCTCGGTCACCACCGTGCTTGTGGTGGGCTTTATTAGTGCCGGACTGATGAAACTCACACAGTCTATCGGCATTATTATGGGGGCCAATGTCGGTACTACCATCACCGCTCAGATCATCGCATTCAAGATCACCCATTTTTCCATGCTTATGGTGGCTGTTGGTTTTGGCATGTTGTTTTTTGGAAAAAATGACAAGCTGAAACAGTACGGGAATATGCTCATGGGGCTAGGGATGGTCTTTATGGGCATGAACCTTATGTCTGATGCCATGAAACCCTTGCGCAGCTTTGAACCTTTCCTTGACCTTATGGTGTCAATGGAAAACCCGTTCCTTGGCCTGTTGGTTGGCGCAGCTTTTACAGCCCTTGTACAATCCTCTTCGGCGACAACAGGGATCGTCATTGCCCTTGCAACCCAGGGACTTTTATCCCTGCCAGGTGGCATTTCCCTGATCTTTGGTGCCAACGTTGGCACCTGTGTAACCGCCATGTTAGCATCCATCGGTAAACCTCGCGAAGCCATCCGCGCAGCAGTGGTTCATGTGCTTTTTAACGTCGCCGGCGTCTTATTATGGATTGGCTTTGTGGACCAACTCGCGGCCGTTGTGCGAGAGATTGGCGGGTATGACAGTGGCACCGCGCGCGATATTGCCAACGCCCATACTATCTTCAACGTGGCCAATGCCATCATCTTCATCTGGTTTGTGACCCCGTTTGCCAAGTTGGTTGAGAGGCTGGTCCCGCTGGAAAGTGGAGCCACAGAATTATCAGTTAAACCTAAATACCTTGAAGATGCGCTGATTTCCACCCCGCCCATTGCCTTAAACGCAGTACGTCTTGAAATTGGTGAATTGGGCAAACATGTGCAAAAAATGATGAATGCGATCTTGCCTGCCGCACTGACAGGCACACGCAGCAAACTGGATAAAGTGGCAGAGATGGACAGCAATGTAGATGCGCTTCATATGACCATTATCCAATATGTTCGCAATGTTGGCGCGCAGCCCCTTGGGGAAGAAGACATGCGCGAACTGGTCCGCCTAATGTCAGCGGCCAACCATCTGGAAAATATCGGGGATTTGATCGAAACAGATATGGTCCAAATCGGTAAACGCCGCATTGAAGAAAATGTCACCGTCAGCCCTCAAACAACCCATCTATTAAAATCTCTCCATGACAGAGTCAGCCATGCCCTAACCTTGTCTTTAGAAGCTGTATACAGCGAAGATAAAGACATCGCACAAAAAGTCATCGATATGAAAGAGGCCATCGCCAAGGAATCAAAAGCCATTTCCGAACATGGTGCCGCACGTCTTTTGGCCGAAGGTGAAAACCGTGGGTACACCTACAGCCGCGAAATGGAAACTGTTGAACGCCTGCGCCGGATTTACTATTTCACCAAACGGATTGCCAAAGGTGTTGTCGCTAAGGCCAATTCATTAGAACATGAAAACTGGGATGAAGAAGACGGAAATAAAAACGATATCCTCATCCCTGCAAGTGCGGAGTAATTCCCTGCAGTTTCCGTGTCATCCCGGATTTATTCCGAGACAACCGGACACCAAATTGAAATGCCTTTTCCCATATCTTCTGATTGTCCCGGAACACGACCGGGATGACAGACATAAAAAAGCGGCTAGCCCACAAAGGCAGCCGCTTTTTTATGTCTGTCCCTTTGCGAAAAGGGACCTCTTTAAAGACAGGGCGAACCGTTTGACAGTTCGCCCTACTTTGTCTTTTAAGCTAGTCCAAGACGCTCCAGCGTTTCGGATGTCGGAACACCGTTCGCATCCCAACCACGGATTTGGTAATATTCCGGCAGCATCTTATCCAGACCACTGACCTTGCCCTTGGCAGGGCCTGTTTTCGCAGCATCTTTCATCAAGCGTTTAGGCAGATTGTCATCCTTGCCCGTAAAGCCTGCCGCCAGATTATACTGGCGTTCCATGTTCCAGATGCGCTCGCCTGCTTCGAGCATGGTTTCAACCGTCCACTCACCTTCACAAGCCGCACTGACTTGCGGGGCGATGTCTTCTAGGGACCAGGCAAATGTGGTGAAGATACAAAGACCGGAGCTATCCACAGCTGCTGTTGCATCCTGAAACGCCATCACAAGTCCAGCCTTTCCATCTGTTTCCAGCGGATCGGTTTTTTCGGGAATACCCAAAACTTCAGATGCCACAGTGTAGGAACGCAAATGACACGCGCCGCGGTTGGAGGTCGCGTAAGTTAAGCCCATACCCTGAATGCCACGGGCATCATAGGCCGGGAATTCCTGCTTTTTAACCGACATGGACAGTTCCGGATGTCCGTATTTTTCACACAACCGTGCGGATCCCAAACCCAGTTCCGCACCGAAACCTTCACCTGTTGCCACGAGCTCGGCACAGTCGGTCAAAGCTTTGGCATTGCCGAATTTAAGCTCGATCCCACCTGTATGCTCGGTTGTCAGAACACCCATTTCAAACAGTTCCATTGCCGCCCCAACCGTTGCGCCAAAGGAAATGGGATCATAGCCCTGTTCATTACAGATAAACTGCGCAAAAGTGAGTGCTTCAATATCGTCCACCCCACATTCAGACCCCAATGACCAGGCCGCTTCATATTCCAAACCGCCAGAGGCTTTTTGATATTGCGGGCGATCTTTGACGGTATAGTGTGTGCGTTCAATCGTTGAAACGCGCTGACAGGCAATGGTGCAGCCATAACAGGCCGCATTTGTCACCAGGTTTTTAGTGCCATCTGCACGCACTTCATGCATTTTTTCACCAGAAATATTGGCCGCACCTTCGAACTGAACATCCTTGAAGTTACGTGTCGGCATGGCACCCATTTCGTTGATGACATTCATCAACACTTGCGTGCCATAAGTCGGTAGCCCCTGACCAGTCACCGGATTTTCTGCCAGCACGACCTTGCCTGCATTAGTCGCTTCCATAAAGGCTGCGGGGTCATCCACGCTCACACCGCGTGTCCCACGGATCGCAACCGCTTTCAGATTTTTTGACCCCATCACGGTGCCCACACCTGATCGACCTGCTGCGCGGTCCATATCATTGACTACACAAGCGTACATGACGCCTTTTTCACCAGATACACCAATAGAAGCCACGCGTGTTTGCGGGTCTTGCAAATCGGCCTTGATGCCTTCTTCTGTATCCCAACAGGATTTGCCCCAATATTTGGATGCATCCACAAGCTCGGCTTTCTCATCAATCAATTTCAGATAAACCGGTTTTTCAGATTTACCTTCAAAGATAATCATATCCCATCCGGCATTCTTCATTTCATTACCAAAAAATCCACCAGAGTTTGAACAAGCAATCGCGCCCGTCAAAGCCCCCTTGGTCACCACGGTATAACGACCCGCTGTTGACGCGCATGTGCCTGTCAAAGGTCCGGTTGCCATGATCATTTTATTGTCAGGCGAAAGCGGATCCACTTTAGGGTCGGTTTCTTCAATGAAGTATTTCGTCGCCAGACCGCGCGAGCCGAGATATTTCTGCGCCCAGTCCATATTTAAATCTTCTGACATGCAGGTGCCTTTAGAAAGGTTCACCCGCAAAATTTTACGTGCCCAAGACATAATTAAACGCCCTCCCTTTCTTTAAGCTTCTGCTGCTGCGCCACTGTCGGTTTTCGCCGCCCAGTTACGCATTTTTTCTAATCCGGTCATGGATGCATCCACAAAGGTGATGGCATCTGTCGGACAGGCTGTTGCACATTTAGGATCACCGCCGCACAAGTCACATTTGGCGACTTTTCCGGTATCTGGCACATAGTTCACCGTGCCGAACGGACAGGCAATGGTACAGACCTTACAGCCCACACACGCACTGTCTGCCACAACTTTGGCCCCCGTGGCCGCATCATAAGAGATGGCCTCCACCGGACAGGCCTGCATACACCAGGCTTCTGAACATTGCGTACAGGTATAAGGCACAAAACGGCCTTCGTCGTGAAATTTAAAAACTTTTATCCGTGATTTGGATGGGTTAAATGTGCCTGTATGTTCAAACGAGCAGGCAACCTCGCATTGCAGACAGCCCGTACACTTATCTGCATTGATATTTAGCGCTTTTTGCATATTTGTCGTCCCTTTGGTTTTAAGACTCCCTAACCTGCCCGAACCTTTGTTTTTTTTTAGGCTTTAAAGCGGGTCAGCTGACAAATCTTATCATACAAAAAGCAGCAACCAAAATGAAACCTTTTGGTTTATATAGAAACTTTAATTTATACAGTCTTCTAGAAGGTATACTACAGAGCGATATGGAAACCCTGCTTTATCGGATAGACCAATCTCGCAGGTTCGTGACGTAGAATAACCTTCTTTGACACCCACAAGATCATCACATAAATGACGCAAGGCATACGCGTTCAATTGCGGTTGAGTAAAGCCTTTATCCCCTGCAAAACCGCAACAGCCCACGCGCTCTGGCACAACCACTTCAGTGACGCAATGCTCCACAATGGTTCTGAGTTTAGCTTGCAAATCCATTTTCTGGGTGGAACAGGTCGCATGGACCGCGACTTTTCGATTTAGCTTCTTGATTGGTAGCTTATGAATAACATGATCATGCAAAAATTCTGTGATGTCATAAAGCGATAGGCCCTCTTTCTGCATCGTCTTCATGCGAAATGTGCAAGGTGATGTATCAAAAACGATGGGATATTTGCCATTTTCAGATGCTGTTAACAAGCTGACGGCCAGTTCCTGTGCCTTATGGTCTGCAACGTTTTGCAACCCTTTACTATCAAAAGGTTGCCCACAACAAAGGTCTTTGACGTCCTCAGGATAGCGAACCGCAAAGCCCGCCTTTTCCAATACCTTATGGGTCACTTCGGGCAATGGTGTTTTCTTGTCATCCAGCCGGCTTGGTCCCATGGTGCGGCTGGCACAGCTTGGCAGATAAACCACCACATTGTCATCATCTGTCGAATTTTGACCTTTAAACGACGCTCCTGTCGGCATCGCTGGGGTCCATTTCGGAAGTCGATTGCCGGATATTTTGCGAGCCGTTCCGCACATGTTGTCCATCAGTTTTGATCCCAAAAGCCCATGAGCGAAGTCTGCGGCTTTCAACCCGAAAGACGTCACATTCATCGCCGTGCCATAATGACCCGCAAACCATTGTCCAATTTTGCCGGCCCCATCACTGAGTTGACGTCCACGCAGCATCTTGATCAAAGCACCTGTTTCAATCCCCACCGGACATGCGGTGGCACAAAGCCCACAAGCCGCACAGGTATCCATCCCCTGATAATCATAAAGGGTGCGAAGTTCTTTTGTTGTTTGCCCCAAGGCTTCACGCCGTGAAATCTCGCGCCAGCCGACAATACGTTGACGCGGTGACAGCGTGAGCCCCTTAGACGGGCATTTGGGTTCGCAAAAACCGCATTCGATACATTTATCAACCATTTCTTCCGATGGCGGCAGCGGTTTCAAGTTTTTTAAATGGATATCTTTGTCGTCATTGATAATGACGCCGGGGTTTAATAGACCATTAGGATCAAACAAATTTTTGATCTGACGCATGAGTGTAAAAGCATCCACGCCCCATTCCATTTCCACAAACGGGGCCATATTGCGCCCCGTTCCATGCTCCGCCTTGAGCGATCCATCGTATTTTTTGACCACCATCTCGCAGACCGCATCCATAAAGCGCGCATAGCGGTCCACTTCTTCCTGTGTATTGAAATCTTGCGTGAAGACAAAATGCAGATTGCCTTCCAACGCATGACCAAAAATGATCGCTTCATCATAGTGAAACTCTTTAAATAGCTTGTGTAGATCAACCACACCAGCCGCCAGATGTTCAATTGGGAAAGCGACATCTTCGATAATAACTGTCGTCCCTGTTTCGCGCATCGCCCCAACCAGCGGGAACAAACCCTTACGGATGGCCCAGTAGCGTGCGCAAACCTCTGCATCTTTTGAAAATTCAACAGGTTGGACTGTGTTGATATGTTGAATGGACGCCGTCACCTCAGCAATCAAATAATCCAGTTCACCCCTGGTTTCTGCGCGCACTTCCACTAAAAGCGCAGTTGCATCCTCACCTAATTTTTTCAGAAAAGGAGGCATGCCAGCTTGGCCCTGAACAGATTTCAAGCCCGGACGATCCACCAGTTCAACGGCTGCCACCGGGGCCTTTTTCAAACATTGAACCGCTTTTGCTGCAATCTCGCAGCTGTCGAAATACACCATAGCCGATGCCTTATGAGCATGTTCGATGCAGGTGTCATAGGTGACTTCGGCAATAAAACCCAGCGTACCTTCCGAGCCGATCATCAGATGCTGTAAAATATCAATGGGATCAGTATAATCCACCAGCGCATTTAAACTGTAGCCGGTTGTGTTTTTGATCTTAAACTTCTGTTTAATCCGACGACGCAGAACCTCGTTTTTTTTTGTCGCTTTCCCCAGATCAGACAAGGCAGACAACAAGTGAGAATGGGTTTGTTTAAAACTCTGAACAGACTGTTCATCGCCTGTATCCAACAATGTGCCATCCTGCAAAATTAGACGCATGCTCGACAAGGTGCGATAACTGTTCTGTGCCGTCCCGCAACACATGCCGGAGGCGTTATTCGCCGCAATCCCACCAATTTTTGCCGCATTAATCGAGGCGGGATCGGGGCCGATCTTTTTACCGAAAGGGGCCAGCTTGGCATTGGCCTGCCCACCGACCACGCCCGGTTGCAGGCTGACTTTTAAATGATCGTCAGATAAAGAAAACCCGTTCCAATTATCCCCAAGCAAGCCCAACACACTATCGCTGACCGCTTGCCCTGACAGGCTGGTACCAGCCGCACGAAATGTGACGGGCGTATTTAATCTTTGACAGTGTGAAAGCAAAGTCTGAACGTCGGCTTCGCTTTCCACAATTACGACGATTTTTGGGATCAGCCGATAAAAGCTGCCGTCCGTTCCATAAGCCAAAGTTCGCAAAGGGTCCGTCACCACCCGTTCTTTGGGGAAGGTGCCTAAAAGACTGTCAAACAGCTCATTATAGGGCGGTGGCAGCATAACTTTTTCCTCATAAACAAACCGTAGCAACGCGACCTTGGCTTTCAACCTATGTTCCAGTGAACAAGACGATTATTCAATCTACCTGATTTTTGCATCAAAACGGAAGTCCCCAATTTCAAGATCCCCGATAGATGACAAGCATCACCTTTTTTTGATCTTGCAGAGTATCTAATCGGCAAGACCGAATACCTGACAAAAAAGTGCAAATAATATTGTATTCAATCTAAGTTTTACCCCTTTTACTAGGCGAGGTTTCAACCAGTAGAGACTCACCAAAAAATGTTCTCTAAAAAGTAAAAAAATAGAATGCAAACAAATGCCTATAAAATTTACATAAAATGCAATCTTTTCGATTCGCGCGCAAGCATTAGAAATACCTAAAGAAACAAAATAACTTTGCTCTCCCCCTCAGTTTTTGTCTTTTCGGCCAAAAATGGTGAATAATAAATTGATAAATAATCAGTTTTTAGAATTCTTAAAAACCTAAAGCCGAAAACTAAATACCTGACTAAAACACTAATTTAATTAATTAGCCTAAAAATTGAAAAACCATTATACTTATGTATAGCTCTATAAGGGGTTTTACCTATGTCGAATCTGAACTGATGAAGGTCAATATTTTAAGAAGCACTACGCCAGTTAATAGGCACATACTTGAGGGAAAATAAACCAAAGCTTCATAACTTTCAGAAAGAGGGATGAGACATAGACAATGTGAGGGTTGTCTATGCTTGATAATATGAACGGATCTCAGGCGGGATCTGAAAACCAAATCGCACTTCAAGAAAGTGCGGGTCAAATTCAAATACCGAATGGGGTTGATCTCCACTCGGCTGTTTTTTTGCGTGATGGTTCAGACCTGCTGATCCAGACCAATGCGGGCGATCATTATGTCGCGCCCGGTTACTTTAATCACGATACATTGGCAGACCTAAACCTGCCGAATGGCCATACCCTCAGCGGCAGTACATTTGACGGCACTAGCGACATTAATGCCCAACATCAATTTGCACAGGTCGATATCCCCGGCCTTGAAGTTGCCCAAGCACAAATCAACACACAAGAAGTCGGCGCCCCCATCGGGACAGTCGATAATGTGGAAGGTGCGGTGTCCGTCACCCATGTGGATGGCACAACAGAATTCTTAAATGTCGGTGATAAAGTCTACCAAGGCGACGTTCTGGAAACAGAAACTGGCGCCGGTGTCGGGATCACACTGGCGGATACTTCCGTCTTTTCTTTAGGTGAAGAAGGCCAACTTGTACTGGATGAACTGGTTTACGATCCGGGCACACAAGATGGGTCTACCGTTATTTCCTTAGTGGAAGGGACCGCAAGTTTTGTCAGCGGTCAGATCGCCAAGATCAACCCGGATGCGGTCAGCATCACCACCCCGGTTGCGACCATCGGCATCCGCGGGACTAAAGTTTTTGTTGAATACAAAGAAGGTGAATTCAAAGCTGTCAACATGATCGAAACCACACTGGATGGGGAACAACCCGGCGAGATCGTGGTTTATGATATGAATGGTACGCCGATTGGCTCCACCAACCAAGCCAATATCGGTTGGAGCTGGAACCCCACCTCCGGCGGCACCCCCACCCAACAGCAATTCACCAATGCGCAGCTTGAAAATCTATCACGCGATGCGGTGCGAAACCTGCCTCAAAACCTTGTGGAAAAAGCAGTTGAGGCCCGCGAGATGGAGCAAATGCTGAAAGAAACAGCAGACATCGCACGCGAAGAAGCCGTAAGCGCCAAAGAAGAAGCCCAACGTGCCGAAGAAGAAGCCGCCCTTGCTAAAGAACAGGCCTTACTTGCACAGGAAGAAGCCGAAAAGCTGCTGGCTATGGCTGCCAAGCAAGAAGCCCTGATGCAAGATGCACTGGAAGCCAAAGAGCAGGCCGAACTTGAAATGAAACTGGCTTTAGAAGCCGAACAACGCGCTCTAGAAGCCTTGGCCGAAGCAGAACGTGCCCTTGAGGCCGAACGACTGGCCCGTGAAGCTGCCCGCGATGCCCATCAATTCAGCGTTGCTGCCATACAGGCAGCCGTTGAATATACAGGCTATGGTGTGAATGGCGGGACAGGACAGCAAGGTAATAAAGACACCAACGGCTATAAAAACATTGAAGTTGAAGTTAACAGTGCCTACGACACGGAAGAAACTGAAGTAAATAATACATTTACGCAAGAAACAGGTCTGGGCAATGACCAAATTATAAACGGGCAAACAGATCAAACTGGCTCGGATCAAGAGACGGAATCAACAACAGATACCAGTTCGGATTCAGACACGGCCACAATAACGACAAGCCTCAATATATCGGGTACTGCCGTTGACGGGTATTTGTCTGGCTCAAAGGTCTTTTTGGACTTTAACAAAAACGGCATTATTGATGGCGACGAAAGCAACTATGTCGTTATTACTGATGAAAACGGTAACTTCACCCTGAATTTTAATCTGTCCGCAAATCAGCAGGATTATGTTATTTCTGTGATCGAAGGAACAGATACCTCAACTAATGCAACTTTCTATGGCTCGCTGCAGGCACCTAATGTCGAAGGCGTTTCGATCATCTCTCCGTTGACAACTTTGATGGCGAATGGGGTCAGTCAGTCTGACCTGCTGACCATGTTTGGCTTGGATGCAAATATCGATTTACTTAAGGATGATCCTGTTGAATTAGCCAAATCTGCTGACGGCACAACTGCCACAGCCTATTCAAAACTGGCTGCGGTTGGGGTTCAGCTCCAGAACATCATCATTCAGGCAGGGAATATCCTAGAAGGGGCGACTACGGGGACCTTAGAAAATTCTGTTGCCTCGCAAGTCTTTAAGACCATTGCGACACAAATTACAAACTCCGGTGGAACGTTGGATCTTAAAGATGCAACGCAATTGGGGAATGTCATCACACAAGCCGCACAGGACCTGCAAGATTCAGATCCCAACCTGACTGTGAACATCACCAATGTCAGTAATAATGCGACCGCAACAGCTAATCAGATCGTACAAACCAACAATAAAATTGATACGGCCATTACAGAAGGTAAAACGGGTGACGCCCTTTTTACCGAGACGGCCAGTGCACAAAACGAAGCGTCCAACTTTGCTGAAACTGCAAAAACCGCTGTCAAAGACGGTGGCAATGTAAATGTTAATCCTGTTGCAGATGACAGCGTCACATTCACAACCAATGAAGATCAAAACATTGTCATTACAGCCTCGCAATTACTTGGGGACTCGAGTGATTATAATGAAGATGTACTCTCCATCACGAACCTGAGCGTTCAAGGCAACAATGGGACGCTAACCCCAGTTCCCAGTGAAGGCTCCACAACAAGCTGGACATTCAGCCCTGCCGATAACTTCAATGGTGAGATTACTCTCTCCTATGATGTAAGCGATGGCACTGCAACTGACAGCACAACGGCTAAAATCACCGTCAATAGCGTAAACGATGCCCCTATCATTGGCAGATTTTCACTGGATGCGGGGACGGAGTATGAGAACTATACCCTGTCAGCGTCTGATATTTTAGATAATGTAAGCGATATGGATGGGGACCCGCTCAGTTTGAACAGTGTGTCGAGCAATGATGAAACTGTGAATGTTGAAAATAACAATGATGGCACATGGACAATTACCTCGTCTGAAGAAGGGTTGAAAAACATCAACTTTGTCGTCAGCGATGGCACCACAACCACATCAGGCAGTACAGCAATCGACTTTGCCGATGTGAATAACACCCTGAGCAACGACAGCGCCGAAGTGACGGAAGATCGCAGTGTGACGATATCTGTTCTGGATAATGATACCATCCGCGACGGTGCAACCATTACAGCCGTTGCAGGTTCTGAACATGGCAGTGTCACGATTGATGGGACGAACGTGGTTTATACCGCGACAAGCGATTATAGTGGTGGCGATACATTTTCTTACACCGTCACCGATGAAGATGGTGAAACACAGACCGCAACGGTGGATATCACTGTTTTAGCAGATGCAGATTCTGCAAACCTAAGCTTAAATATCGGCGCAGGTACAAAAGTATCCGTCGGCGGCCAAACAGAAACCGTGACAATCACACGTCTGAATTATAGCGACACCGACAACGGCTACACAATGACAGGACAGGTCCGCTCAGGTCATACGCCGAGTGTTGATGCACTGACCAGTTTTAGTGATCCAGAATATGAGGCTAGCGGTATCGGTGTCACAGGCGACGAGTCAGGTCAACGCGAAGAAATTGGGTATTCAAATTATGCTGAAAGCGTGTTTGTCGATTTTGATACAGCTATTTCTTCGGTTGACGTGGCCTTTTCCTGGCTTCATTCACGCGAAACAGCGGCTTATGAATTCTTCCTCAACGGTCAATCTGTTGGGACAGGAACTTACGCGGGGATCACCGACAAGGTGGATGACCCGATAACAATTTCACCGACAAATAACTCAAGCTTTGATCAAGTCGTTTTCAAACCACAAGGTGTTGATGATGACTTCCTGATCAATTCCATCAGCTTTGAAAAAACCACGAATTCAGAAACCTATGTGGACCTGCCGATTAGCCTTAATGCAACAGAAGGCGATAGTGACGGATCGGAAACACTTTCCAACGTTACCTTGTCCGGCATTCCTGACACAGCCGTTTTATATGTGGATGATGTCGCAGTCACCGTAACCAATGGCTCGGTTGAACTGTCCAATGATAATCTGGATAATATCAAAATCCGTGTCACCGATGATCAAGACAATTTTGATTTAACCGCCAAAATCACCTCAACAGATGGCAGTGACACCCAGATTACGACCACCAGCGTCAACGTGCCAGATTACACATTTGGGGCTGACGGGGCGGATATTATACAAATTCAGTCTGGCAACGTCACCGTCAGTGGCGGGTCTGGCAGTGATACTCTACAACTGGAAGCCGGTTTTGACCCTAACTTTGTCAGTGACCATATTTCGCTCAGTTCTGTTGAAAACATTGATATGCTGACGGATACGGCGGCCAACAGCCTGACCATCGGGGCGACCCAGCTCACAAGCGCTAATGATGATGGGAGCCTCGTGATTACCGGGGGCAGCAATGACATCCTGACCTTTGCTGAAGAAACGGGATGGGAAAAGGGGCAGGCCGTCTATAACGACTCACAAGAGGCCTATACCGTCTTCAGTTATAATCAAAATGACACATCCGCACAGGTTCAGGTCAGCCAAAACGTAACGGTAACAGGGTTCTAAGCTTTAAATTGAAGTGATTTTTGGATTACAGCTACTTGCTACTGTATGGAAAGATGATTAAGCTGTTTTTAAGATAATTTTGAAAACAGCAGGTCGCATGTCCAAAGAAGATATCCCTGAAGAAACACGCCTTCTTATTCAAGCGTTTAACCACCTTGAACAAGGCATTTGTATCTTTAATGCGGATTTAAAACTCATCTTCTTCAACCCCCGCCTTATCGAGCTTCATCATTATCATGAAGACCTGCTTTATAAGGGCATGCCTTTTGAAGAGTTAGTGCGTTACAATATAGATCACGGTGAATATGGACCGGGTAATAAAGAAGCTCGTTTTAAAGAACGCCTTGCAGACGCGCAAAACATCACCCCCAAAACATTTACGCGCACCCGTCCCAATGGCACGGTTGTCTCCATCAGCGATATCCCCCTGCCCGGTGGCGGCTTTATGTCAACCTATAGTGATGTCACAGATAGCCACAATGCTCGGACCGAACTGGAAGTGCGTGATGCACAATTCGATAGTTATATGGAACTCAGCCCCGTCGGCGGGATGTTGGTTCAACTTGATGGCACCATTCGCTTTATCAATACCCGCATGCTCAATATGTTTGGCTATGAAAGAGGTGATGAAAAACATCTTGTGACCCCAAATTTTTATTATGACCCAAAAGACCGGGAACAATATGTCGAAACGATGAAAAAAAGCACGGGTACCGAAAACTTTCAGTTTATGGGCAAAAGAAAAGATGGCAGCCCGATGCCCACCCTGGTCACGTCAAAACTGATTAAAATCAAAGGTGAGGATTGTATTTTCACTTGGGTCATTGATATGACCGTACTTAACGAAGCAGAAGAACAGATCAAAAAACTAAGTAAACAAAATGAATTGATCCTGACAGCGGCCGGTGCTGGTATTCTTGAAATTGATGAACATGACATGATCCAGTTTATCAACCCGGCAGCAGCGCGTTTACTCGGCTATATGGATGGGGAGCTCTACAAAACACCTCTCTCTGAATTGCTCATCCATGAAAGCAACATCACAGATCTGCAAGCCAAAGTCCCCGCCAATGGGGAAACCGAAATGCGCACGAAAACAAATAAAGTCTTGCCTGTGAAGTTTAATATTTCAAATATCGAAAGCGAAGAATTACAGGGAACAAAAGTAATCGTTTTTGATGACATTTCAGAACGCGTTGCCGCAGAAGAAACCTTGCGCCAAGCCATGCAGGATATTGAAAATTCCAGCAAAGCCAAATCACGTTTCCTGTCAATCATGAGCCATGAACTGCGCACCCCCTTAAATGCTGTTTTGGGATTTGCTCAAATCTTAAATGGAAATTCCGAAAAAAACCTGACAGAGGCACAGTTGACCTATATCGACCATATTTTTAAGGCCGGAGATCATCTGCTAAAGCTCGTCAATGAAGCGATTGATATTTCTTCCATTGAAAACGGACAGGTTAGCCTCTCCCTTCAATCACTTAATCTATGTGATATTATCGACTCATGCATAGACCTTACCCAGCCATTGGCAGAGAAAGATAAAATCACCATCAGCAAGCAGGAAACAGATTTTCCACAAGCCCGAATCATTGCCGATCATGCCCGTATTCAACAGATTGTCATGCACCTGCTTTCCAATGCGGTAAAATACAACAAACCCAAAGGTCATGTGGAAATTTGCTGTGAAAACCGCAAGGATGAACGCATTCGTCTGAGCGTCAAAGACACGGGTTATGGCCTCCCCTTAAGTGAACGCAGCGATATCTTTGCACCATTTAACCGCCTGAGTGCCCATAGTCAGGGGATTGAAGGTACGGGACTGGGATTGACCCTATGTAAGCACCTGTGTGATCTGATGGGTGGCACCATCGGATATTCCACAATTGAAAATGAAGGAAGTGAATTCTGGATTGAATTTCCAAGAGCAAAAAATGACACGCCTCTCATTATAAATTAATTGCTTGATCTTATACGAAAGACTTTTGCCAAATAACTGGCACATATGTTAAAACATGCTAACCTTGCATAAAATCAGGCGTCCAGGGAGAGCCTCACAATGGCTGTAGAACAAAAAATTTTAAAAGAATCTAAAATACTAGTCGTTGACGATAACCCTTCTAATGTGTTGCTGCTTGAAGCCCTCTTGCAGCAAGAAGACTACCAAAATGTCACCAGCACCACAGACCCTACCCAGGTTAAAGGGCTCCATCAAGGAAATGAATATGATCTGATTTTGCTGGATATCCAAATGCCCCGCCTGAATGGTTTTGAAGTCATGGAACAGTTAAAAGAATTCCATGACGAAGGCGACTATCTGCCTGTTCTGGTTCTGACCGCCCAAACCGATATGGATACACGGCTTCGTTCCCTAGATCTTGGCGCACGTGACTTTGTGACAAAACCGTTCCAGCATGCCGAAGTCTTGCAACGGATCCACAATTCTTTAGAAATTCGCCATCTTTATAAACAACAAAAAGATTACAGCCACACGCTAGAAGAAAAAGTTAATGAAGCCACGGCAGAATTGCGCAAATCACAGCTGGATATCATCCGCTGCTTGGGTCGTGCGGGTGAATATCGTGATAATGAAACCGGCGAACATGTAATCCGCATGTCCAAAAGCTGTCAGGTTCTGGCGTTATCCGCAGGTATTTCGGAACGTCATGCAGAATTGATCCTTTATGCCAGTCCGATGCATGATGTAGGGAAAATTGGTATCCCGGATCACATCTTGCTCAAGCCCGGAAAACTCACAGCTGAAGAATGGGCCATCATGCAAACCCATGCCCAATTGGGCGCTGAGATTTTAGCCGACAATGAATCGGAAATGGTCCAACTGGCCCGTTCCATTGCCATCACCCACCATGAAAAATGGGATGGGTCCGGCTACCCCAATGGTTTAAAAGGCGAAGAAATCCCCATTGAAGGCCGCATCGCCGCCATATGTGATGTATTTGATGCCCTGACAAGCTGGCGCCCCTATAAAAAAGCCTGGACGGTAGAAGAAGCCGTCAAGTTCCTGAAAGAAAATTCAGGGTCTCACTTTGACCCTAATCTCGTGCCCCTGTTTATCGAGAATTTACCCAAGGTTCTGTCCATCCGCGAACAACATCAGGACCAAATCATCGATGAAGAAGGCTGACGTTTAAGTGAAAGCCGAACAAGCTGAAACAATCGCCCTGCAAGCCATTGCCTATATTGGTGCCAATGAATATGCCCTTAATGCACTCATGTCACAAAGCGGCATGGGACCGGATGACTTGCGTGAAAATCTAACTGATCCGGCATTTCTGGCAGGTATCATGGATTTTCTCCTCGCCGATGAGGGGAACTTGCTTGCTTTTTGCGAAGAGATTAACTGCCAGCCCGAACTGATTGTATCAGCACGACGTGCCCTACCGGGCGCAGAAAACTTGTGGGATGGGTAAAGCTAAATTCCTGCCCCTTCCTGTTTAAACTGGCTGGTTTCATTTTCATTTGTCAACATCTTGCGAAAATCAGCGACTGATTTGGGGTAGGAAAAAAGAAATCCCTGAACTTCATCACAGCCTTCATCCACCAGAAAACGGCGTTGTAAGTCTGTTTCCACCCCTTCAGCCAGCATACGCAACCCCAAAGCACGCCCTAATTCCAACATGGCACGCACAATGGCTTCGGCTTCACGGTTTTTGCCCAAGTCATCGACAAAGGCTTTATCAATTTTAATCATATCAAAAGGGAAACGGCGCAGGTACGCCAAGCTGGAATAGCCAGTTCCAAAATCATCCATGGCCAATTGAACACCCATTTCACGCAAGGCCTGCAAGCTGCCTTCAGCTTTTTCCGGATTTTGCATAACAAGGTTTTCAGTCAGTTCCAACTCGATACTAAAGCGCGGATGACCGATCTCGTCATAGACCTGTTTCAGCGCCCTGTGAATTTCGTTATTTCTGAACTGACGAGCCGACACATTAATGGAAACACGAAGGGTGTGATCCAGTTCTTCCTGCCAGTATTTTGCTTCACGCGCGGCCGTTTTTAAAACCCATTCCCCGATTTCCACAATCATATCGGTTTCTTCCGCGATAGAGATGAAATCCCCCGGCAGGATCAAGCCTTTTTCTGGATGGTTCCAGCGCAGTAAGGCTTCGGTTGCAATAATTTGTCCTGTTTGCAGGTTAAAGATAGGCTGATAAACCAGTTCAAACTGATCCTCGCTTATAGCTTTATGAAGATCATTCTCAATTTGCAGACGGACAAAAGCCCGATCGGTCAAGTCCTGCGTAAAGAAACGAAAGCCCCCTTTTCCTTTAGCTTTAGCACGATACATGGCACTGTCAGCATTTTTCATCAGGCTTTCGACATCCTGACCATCCTGTGGATACATGGCAACCCCAACACTGCAACCGATATGTATATCCTGTCCGTTGTGATGGAAAGTGGTTGCAACCTCGCTGGAAATACGTTGCACAATATCGGTTACATGATCTTCATTTTCCGGAGCGAATAACAAAACAACAAATTCGTCCCCCCCCAGACGCGCCACCGTATCACCTGCGCGCACAGCCTTGGAAATTTTTTTAGCTGTTTCCACAATCAACTGATCACCCACATTGTGACCTAAGGTATCATTTACTGTTTTAAAATTGTCCAGATCAATAAACAGCAACGATAACAAGCGTTTTTCTCGCCCTGCATGGGCGATTGCCTGAAGAAGACGATCTTGAAGCAGCGTTCGGTTTGCAAGTCCGGTCAGTGCATCATGGTTGGCCTGAAATTCCAGCCGGGCTTCATATTCTTTTTGATGAGTGACATCCTGTAAAGTTTCCACCGCGCCGACGACTTGACCATTTTGATCATGTAATGGTGCTGCCATAAAATGAAGCCACTTTGCACCGTTCTTAAAATTCGGAAAATAATCGTTCGCTTCCCAGCCATCTTCAATCAGAGCAGAAGCCGCCCAGATCCCACTATAATATTCAGTTAAGTCCTCAAGTTTATTATCCAGCACAAGATCGGCCAGAACAGGCCTTTCATGATCGTAAAAAGGTTTCCATTGATCTTTGGTGCCAACAACTTCTTGAGATGATGTGCCAATGATCGCTTCACAGGCCTTGTTCCAATGGCTTACCTTATGATCCTGATCGATTACAAACATCGGTACCGGACAGCCCTGAATAACCTCATGCAGCAATTTCTCTTTATCTTTTAACGATTGCTCATATTGTTTTTGCATGGTGACATCACGCATGGTTTCAATCGCGCCGATGACATTGCCTTCTTCGTCGCGAATGGCCGTTGCGCTGAAGGATAACCATTTCCCCCCATCCGGAAAATTGGGGAAAAAGTCTTCCGCTTCCCAAACACCTTTCAACACGCTTGAACGACGGTACTTGTGTTTATAAAAGGCCTTTACCTCTTCAATCCGTCCATCCACGACCAAATCCGCCATACTTGGACGTTCGTAGTCATAAAAAGGATGCCAACTGTCTTTCGTCCCCAGCTTTTCAGAAGCCGCAACACCACATATTTTTTCACACGCACTGTTCCAATGAATTATGCGATGGTCCGCATCAATCACAAAAGTCGGCACAGGTGTGCTTTCCACAACCTGTCTCAATAAGTCCTGAGCTAATCCTTTAACTTTGGATTGAGCATTTTCTGGTGTCATTATGGGCATCTCTCCCGAGAAAACAGGGTTATTTAACGAAAGGATGTAAACAGTAAGCCATCCTCAGGTAAATGTTAATAGCTATTTATTTAAATAAGGAACCGGTCAGTAAAATAAAAGGTTTGAAAGCCGTATGCCCCTCCCTATCTATAAAAAACATTGAATAAAATAAGAATCGAGAACTCAAGGAATGTCGCAAAAATCGTATAAATCCATTTGGATTTTATTATTTTACATCCTGTTTTATTCCGCCCCCGCTTTGGCTGCGGAACGGTATATAATTGGTTTTTCTCAGGCGACGACAACAGAACCCTGGCGTTTATTATTCAATCAGCTCACCCGCCATGAAGCCAACAAACACGAAAATCTGACACTCTTAGTTCGTAATGCACAAGATAGCGTCACAAAACAAATTGCGGACATTGAAGAACTGATCAGTCGAAAAGTCGATGCGCTTTTGGTTTCCCCCAAAGAAGCCGAAGGCTTGACCGAAATCATAAATCGGGCCAGTAAAAGTGGCATCCCCGTCTTTGTTTTGGACCGCGATATTCTAAATAAAAACTACACGCAATTTATCGGCGGGGATAATACCCTTATCGGACGAAATGCGGGCACCTTTGCCATTGATTACTTAGGCGGAAAAGGTAAAGCCAAAGGGGTCATTCTGGAAATATGGGGTGGTCAAAATTCCACACCTGCCCATGATCGCCATAATGGATTTCGAGACATTGTGGATCAAGAAAGCGGTATAAGCTGTTTGAACGTCAAAAATGATGGGGATTGGAAACAGGATAAAGCCTACCAGATTGCCACCCGAGCTTTTCAAACCCATAAAAACATTGATCTCGTTTATGCCCACAACGACCCCATGGCATATGGTGCCTTTCTGGCTGCGCGAGATTTGGGAATTGAAAAGAAAATGGCCTTTATCGGCATTGACGGTATCCCGGCCGAAGGGGTCCGCTGGGTCTATGACGGGATCCTAGACGCAACCTTTTTGTATAAAACACCCGGTGGAGATGCCATCCAGCAAGCACTTCGCCATCTCCAAGGTGAAAAAATTAACAAAAAACTGACCCTTCCGACATTGAAAATAGACAAAAACAATGCCGAACAGATTTTACGACAACATGGGTTGTTAAATTGAACATGGTGCAAATGAGTGAGCAAAATATAATCAGAAATAAACTCATCGTCGCTTTTGGCTGTGTTGTGTTTCTGATCCTTTTATCAATTGGGGTTGCGCTTTTCACCTTTGAAATGTTTACCCGCGAAGTCAATCTTCATAATACACGCTCTCTCCCCTCCCTTACCGCAACACTGCAACTGTCTGAACGTTCCGCCCTTATTGCAGCGGCAGCCCCACGCATTGCACTTGCCACCAATGAAAGACAGATCACGCATGAAATTGAACGTCTTAGTGAACATCACTTAAAGATGGTGTCATCATTAAACCGTTTAAAATCGCAAGTTGGCAACGATAATCACAAGGAATTTCTAACCAACAGCGAACAAATCTGGCAACTCACACAAGAAATCAGCTGGCTGACCAGTAAAAAGCTTCAGCTTGATAAAAAGAAACATCAGATTGTCGAGCATATCAATAGTCTGCAAAATAAACTCTATGATGTGCATGAACCCGTTCTTTATAGTGCAAAGTCCCTTATCCGCCTAAAAAGCAATCGCACGGCTCATGATATTTCAGAACAAACTGATATTGCTGAAGAAAAAGCGCATCACGATATGGACGACCTATCCAATCTTGCGATTTCACAAATTTCAAATGCCCACCAGATTCAAACCCAAAGCGCCCTGATGATCGGTATTTTAAATTCGGCGGCAGAAACAAGTGATCGCTCACTCCTGTTGCCATTAAAAAATCAGTTCAACTGGGCATTCGAAAAATTTCAAAAAGCTTTGGCAAAAAACCAGGAAAGCCTGATCAAAGACTTAAACCCGGTGCTGATGCAAAATCTTATGTCACTGCATCAGGGGTTTGAAAAATTCCATCAAAAAGACGCTGACATCTTTCTGTTAAAACAAGATATTCTTCAAGCCGAAGAAACTATTGCTCAGTATCTCGATCAACAGCGCCGACTGGCCCGCCTGATTAATATATTGTCCCAAAGTGTTTTAGCCTCTGTTCAGCACAATATCTCACAAAGCAAAACACAACTGACAGAAACACTGCAAACAAACGAATTCATACTGATTCTAGTCGCCTTAATCAGCATCTTCATTGCTTTTTTCATCATATTCCAGACCCACAGGATTTTAGTCAAACATCAGCAAGAACTTCGAACAGCCAAAGATACGGCCGAACTGGCATCACGCAGCAAATCAGAATTTCTGGCGAATATGTCCCATGAATTACGCACTCCTTTAAATGCAATAATCGGCTTTTCCGAGGCCATGAAGTTGAAGATTTTCGGCCCCTTTAAGGGGGATACGAAATATGATGAATATGCGGACAACATCTATAAATCCGGCCAGCATCTGTTAGAAGTCATCAATGATATTTTGGATGTATCGCGCATTGAAGCCGGAAAGATGGATCTTAACCTAGAACGTGTCGACCTTCGCGACCTGCATCAGTCCTGTTCTCACATTGTGCAGGAACGCGCAGATACAGGTAAGGTCAAGCTGCACGCCGAACTTCCCGCCCGCATCCCCGCCATTAAAGCTGACGAAATGCGCATGAAACAAATCGTCATCAATTTGCTTTCCAACGCTATTAAATTTACAGAACCCGGCGGCAATGTTTATTTTCGTCTTCTAAAAACGGATGACGGGGCAATTCTGCTGCAAATCGAAGATAATGGCATTGGCATGAGCCCGGATGAGATCATCACCGCACAGCAAGTCTTTGGCCAGCTTGAAAGTCACCTGACGCGCCGTCACGAAGGTACAGGTCTTGGCCTGCCATTGGTGAATTCTCTCGTACAATTACATGGCTTTTCCATCCGTATAGACAGCCAAAAAGAAAAAGGGACCAAAATCACCATTTTGATCCCCCCCTCTTCTGTTATGGATTAAGTCAGAGAACATCTTCCAACTCATCAATAAAGCCGGAAACAACATTGAGGCCACGCTTCCAAAAATCCGGATCAGACGCATCCAGACCAAAAGGTGCCAACAATTCTTTATGTCGTTTTGTCCCGCCGGCGGATAACATTTCAAGATATTTAGCCTGAAACCCTTCATGACCACTTTGAAACACGTCATATAAAGAATTTACCAGACAATCACCAAAGGCATAGGCATACACATAAAAAGGTGTATGGATGAAATGCGGGATATAAGCCCAATAATGTTTATATTCTTCATCAAATCGAAACGCTGGTCCGAGGCTTTCTGCCTGCACCTCCATCCAGATCGACCCGATCTGGTCCGGTGTCAGTTCGCCTTTTTTACGTTCATCATGAACGCGGCGTTCGAAGTCACAGAAAGCCACCTGACGCACAACGGTATTCAGCATATCTTCCACTTTACCTGCCAGCATAATGCGGCGCTTTTTCTCATCCGTTTCCTGATCCAGCATGGACCTGAACGTCAGCATTTCCCCAAACACAGAAGCCGTTTCAGCCAAGGTCAGAGGTGTATCTGCCATCAAGGCGCCTTGCTTGGCGGCCAGAACCTGGTGGACCCCGTGGCCTAATTCATGGGCCAAGGTCATCACATCACGAACCTTGCCATGATAATTCAGCAAAATGTAAGGATGCGCTGATGGGGTCACGGGGTGGGCAAAGGCGCCACTGTCTTTACCTGCGCGCGGGGGCACATCGATCCAGTTTTGATCAAAGAACTTTTTCCCGATCTTTGCCATTTCAGGATCAAAGCTGTTGTAAGCTTTCAGCACGGTTTCTTGTGCTTTGTCCCAAGGGACCAGACTATCATCATCTTCGGGCAATGGGGCGTTACGATCCCAATAATCCATCTTGTCCACGCCAAACCATTTGGCTTTTAAACTATAATAGCGATGCGCCAAATCTGCATAGTTATCCTTTACAGACCCGATCAATGCTTCCACCACTTCATCTTCCACAAGGTTGGACAGGTTGCGTGCAGAAATCGGGCGTTCCAGCCCGCGCCATTGATCTTCTGTCGCCTTGTCTTTTGCCAACGTATTCGTAATCAGGGAAAAAAGGCGGATATTATCGCCCAGCACCTTACCAAATGATTTGGCTGCTTCCTTACGGACCGCACCATCCTTAGAGGACATTTTGTCCAGAATTTCAGAATTGGTGACGTTTTCGCCTTGAAAAGGAAAACGCAAACCTGCCATGGTTTCATCGAACAGGCGGTTCCAGGCGCGTTTACCGCTGACAGATTTTTCCATCAACAAACGTTCCATATCATCACTTAATTGATATGGGCGATGAACCCGAACATCCATGATCCAGGATTTATATTTCGCAACGCCGTCATCTTCAAACAGCTTTTCAAGGGTAGCATCTTCCAGTTTGTTAATCTCAAGTGTAAAGAACAGGATCAGGCTGGACAGGTTGGTAATTTCTTCCTGCATATTCTGATAAAACTGTGCGATGGCCCCATCGGTATTATCACCGGCATAAAGCAATTGTGCATAGCTGACCACTCGGCCCAGCAAGTCTTCCATTTCTTCAAATTCGGTCAGTGCTTTGGCAAATGTGGCCCCGTCAATATCGGCCAGTTTGCCTTGATATATTTTGGCAAAATTTTCGGCCATCGTCTTGCCTTTTGCCAGATCAGTTCTTAGTTCAGTACTATCTGGAGCACTATAAAGATGACTTAAGTCCCAGGTTGGGAGGTTTTCAGCTGTTTGTATTGTCATTTTTTCTTTTCACTTTGAAGAGGAAGAAGGTTTAAGGCTAGAATTGTCTCTTAGGCGTCTTTCTGTCAACTCTGCAAAAAGGAAAAACCATGGCTGAAAATCTTGTCACCTTGTTTTTTGATCAAAGCGAGCGACTGAAAGACAAGCCTTTCCTGTGGCAAAAGGTCAACGCCACCTACCAACCAACCAGCTGGTCAGAGGCTGCAAAAACCATCATATCGCTGGCACGATGGCTTAAGAATAAAGGTATTGAAAAAGGCGACCATGTCATCTTGGTATCTGAAAATCGTACAGAATGGGCTTTGGCTGATCTTGCCATCATGGCTGTTGGCGGAGTAACGGTGCCAACCTATACCACCAATACCCAAAGCGACCACCGCCATATCCTGAATAATTCACAAGCCCGCGCCGCCATTATATCTACCCAAAAGCTTGCAAGCCAAGTGCTGCCTGCGACCCATGAAGCCGCTGAACTGGAATTTGTCCTCTCTTTGGAGAAGCTCGATTTAAAACAGGAACTGTCCCATCCGGTTTATCATTGGGACCAGGCTATTTCAGAAGGTGAAAAGATTGACTTTGATATTCGGGAAAATGCCAAATCTATCCATCGTGATGATACAGCCTGCATGATCTATACCTCTGGCACAGGCGGAACACCCAAAGGGGTCATTCAGCCCCACCGTGCCATTTTACACAACTTACGCGGAGCGACAGAGGTTCTCAAAGATATTGGCCTAAGTGATGAAACCTTCCTGTCTTTCCTGCCGCTTTCCCATTCTTATGAACATACCGCCGGACTGATGTGGCCAATTTATTTGGGCGCGCAGATTTATTATGCCGAAAGCGCAGACAAGCTTGTAAACAATATGGCAGAATGCCGCCCGACCATCATGACCGCGGTACCAAGACTTTATGAAATGATCCGCCTGAAGATTTTGCGCGGACTGGAACAGGCTGGCGGGACGAAACAAAAACTCTTTCATAAAGCTGTGGCACTTGGCACCGACAAACATCTGGGCAAGCCCTTAGGGTTTGTGGGTAATCTGCAAAACCTGTTGCTCGACCTTCTGGTACGCCGCAAGGTCAAAAAACGCTTTGGTGGACGGCTTAAAGCCATGGTTTCAGGTGGGGCACCGTTAAATGTTGAAGTGGGCCTTTTCTTTCAAGCTTTGGACATCCATATTTTCCAAGGTTATGGACAGACCGAAAGCGGACCTGTTATCAGCGTGAATTCACCCAAACAAATAAAAATGCACACTGTTGGTCCCATCCTCGCACAAACCGATTTGAAAATCGCAACCGACGGAGAAATTCTGGTGCGTGGCGATCTGGTCATGTCAGGCTATTGGCGCAATGACAAAGCTACAAAAGAGGTTTTAAAAGATGGCTGGCTTCATACCGGGGATATCGGTTTTCTGGATGAAGATCACTACCTGCAAATCACAGATCGAAAAAAGGATATTATTGTCAATTCCGGTGGGGAAAACATCTCCCCGCAACGGATCGAAGGTTTTTTGTGTCTGGAAAAAGAAATTTCCCAATGTATGGTCTATGGCGATCAACGCCCCCATCTGGTTGCCTTGATTGTGCCAGATGAAGAGTTCCTTCAAACCTATGCTAATGACAACGGCCTTGAGCTCAGCAATGAAGAAATTATTGCGTCTGAGGCATTTCGAAAAGAAATCTCAAAAGCGGTCAGCCGGGTTAATAGCCATCTGTCCAATATTGAAAAAATCCGTAAATTTACCTTGATCGCCACCCCCTTCACCATTGAAAATGAACAAATGACACCGACCCTAAAAGTCCGTCGGCACGTCATCTTAGAGCGCTTTGGTGAACAGCTAACATCTCTTTATAACTAAAAGTTGCGAAACGTGCGATTTCCTTATAGACTATCCATTTAGACAATCGATTTTGCTAAAAAAAACTGTATAATACCGCAAAACGATACTTTTATGCATAAGGCTCGGGTTAATGCTTCAAAAAGTGCTGGATAAAGATAAAATTACGATTGGTGAAAGACTGTGTAAAATCCATGAACAGGTTCGCAGTCTCTACCCCGCCCTTTGCCGTATCGCGGTTGCAGTCTATGATAGTGAAACCGACATCCTAAAAACCTTTGCCCATAGCACCGATGGCAGTTCACCTATCAGCTTTTACGAAGCCCCGCTGTCCATGGCAAAATCATTACAGGATATTGCCAACACACATGAAGCGCGTATCATTGATGATATTACCGTCTTTAGTCAGGAAAACAAACATACAAAAAGTCTAGTGGATAATGGCTTCCTTTCCAGCATGACCACCCCTATCCGCTTCAACGGGCAACTGTTTGGTTTTTTATTTTTCAATTCCCCGGAAAAAGGCTATTTCAGCGATGGCCGCATGGCCGCATTAAGTGCCTATGCCGGGGTTGTTTCCTTATTAGTCATTAATGAACTGCAAAACCTTAGAACCTTCAAAGGGGCTGTACAGACCGCGCGTGAATTCAGCCGGCTTCGTGATGAAGAAACGGGTAACCATCTGGAACGAATGTCACGCTATGCCCGTCTGATCGCCTTTGACCTTGCCCCCAAACACCAAAAAGAAGAGGACTGGGTGGAATATCTTTTCCAATTTGCCCCCTTACATGATGTGGGTAAAGTTGCTGTGCCCGATGATATTCTGTTAAAACCAGCCAGATTGACACATGATGAATATGAAATCATGAAAACCCACGTCACCAGAGGCAGTGACATCATTGATGTGATGTCCAGACAGTTTGGTTTGGGCGGACTTCATCACTTTGACATGTTGCGAAACATTGTGATCTATCATCATGAAGCACTTGATGGGACAGGCTACCCCCATCAATTAAAAGGCGATGAAATCCCGCTCGAATCCCGTATTATTGCTGTGGCCGATGTATTTGACGCATTGACCAGTGCCCGACCCTATAAAGATAAATGGTCTAATGAACGAGCGTTCAACACCATCATGGACGACGCAGGCGTACGTTTGGATAAAGAATGCGTCTTGTCACTTGCCAGCCATCTGGATGAAATCGAAGCCATTCAAGAAGAATTTGGCGAAGACTTTCTCGGATGATTTGCTGATTCTGTTCGTAAACCGAGCATTTTGAGCAATTGCAACACAGATTACTGCACACGCGAAGGTGAAACTTTTGTTCGCGATATAAACCAAATGGGTAATATTTCTCTGAAAGCTTGAAAAAGCCGATTTGTTTGTTGCGAATTTTAGGTCAGCATCACTTACCTACTTGCGCTATTGTCATTTCTTCCCTGATACTTACATACAAATGAAACCACAGGGATGAAACCAAGATGAACATCATGCGCGACGTTACCTTATCTGATAAATACACCCTTGAATGCGGACAAGCCTACATGACAGGTACACAAGCCCTTGTGCGCTTGCCCATGCTGCAACGACAGCGTGACCTGAAAGCCGGATTGAACACCGCCTGTTTTATCTCTGGCTACCGCGGCAGTCCTTTGGGTAATTTGGATCGTGAGCTTTGGCGCGCAAAAAAATTCATCGACAAGCAGCACATCAAATTTGAAGCCGGGATCAATGAAGAGCTCGGGGCGACGGCTGTTTGGGGATCCCAACAGGTCGGCCTGTTTAAAGGGGCCAAATATGATGGCGTCTTTGGCATGTGGTATGGCAAAACCCCGGGCGTGGACCGTTCAGGAGATGTTCTTAAACACGCAAACTATGCTGGAACATCCAAAAATGGTGGTGTCCTTGCTTTGGCTGGCGATGACCATAACTGTAAATCTTCCACCATCCCGTGTCAGTCTGAATATGCGTTCATGGATGCACAAATCCCTGTTCTCAACCCCTCCAGCGTTCAGGAATTCCTCGACTTTGGCGTATTGGGATGGGAAATGTCGCGTTTTTCCGGCTGTTGGGTCGGGATGAAAACCATCTCTGAAACCGTAGATGCATCTGCTTCTGTCTATGTGGACCCGGATCGTATCAAAACCGTTTACCCTGATTTCAATTTCCCTATAGATGGCGTTCATTTGCGTTGGCCAGACAAGCCGTTGGAACAAGAATATCGCCTGCAAAAATATAAACTTTATGCCGCTATCGCCTTTGCGCGCGCCAATAAAATCGACAAAATCACTATTGATAACCCAGATGCCCAGCTTGGCATCATCACATCTGGTAAATCCTATCAAGATGTTCTTCAGGCACTGGAAGATTTAGGGATCGATGAAGAACGCGCCGCGACATTGGGTATTCGCTTGTATAAAGTCGGTATGCCCTGGCCGTTGGAACCCGAAGGCGTGAAAGAATTCACCAAAGGGCTGGATGAAATTCTGGTTATTGAAGAGAAACGCGCCGTCATCGAAAATCAGCTCAAAGAACAGCTTTATAACTGGGACGAACTGGTGCGCCCACGCGTGATCGGCAAGTTCAACGAAAAAGGTGACTGGATTTTGCCCAGCGCCAACGAATTGACCCCGGCACGGATCGCCCGGGTTATTGCCGCGCGCATCAAAAAATATCACAGCGATGATAAAATGAATGAACGTCTGGCCTGGCTGGATGCAAAAGAAAAAGAACTCGCCAAACCACGATTGACCACACAACGCACCCCGACCTTCTGTTCAGGCTGTCCGCACAACACCTCAACGCGCGTGCCTGATGGATCACGGGCATTGGCCGGGATCGGATGTCACTATATGGCGACTTGGGTGCGGGCGGAAACCACCCAGACCTTCACCCAAATGGGCGGTGAAGGGGTGCCTTGGGTTGGTCAAAGCCACTTTACCGATGAAGAACACGTCTTTGCAAACCTCGGTGATGGCACCTATTATCATTCCGGCCTTCTGGCGATCCGTCAGGCACTGGGAGCCAATGTCAATATCACCTATAAAATCCTCTTTAATGCAGCCGTTGCCATGACAGGTGGGCAACCTGTTGATGGCCCGTTGACCATTCAGGGCATCACCAAACAATTGGACGGCGAAGGCGTAAAGCGCATCGCGATTGTCGCTGATGATCCCAACAAGTACCCATCACGCACGGCCTTTGCACCGAATGTAACCTTCCACCATCGCGACGACCTGGACGAAGTCCAACGTGACTTGCGCAACTGGAAAGGGGTCTCCGTCATGATCTATGACCAGCATTGCGCCACCGAAATGCGCCGCATGCGCAAACGCGGAAAAGCACCGACACCAAACCGTCGATTATTCATCAACGATGCGGTTTGTGAAGGCTGTGGAGATTGCGGTGAAAAATCCAACTGTGTGTCCATCACCCCGAAAGAAACGCTTTTGGGGCGCAAACGTCAAATCGATCAGTCGACCTGTAATATGGACTTTTCTTGTGTAAAAGGCTTCTGTCCAAGCTTTGTTTCCGTCAATGGAGCAAAACTGCGCAAGAAAGAAGCCAGCGACCAGCTTGACCAGTTTGATCCGGTACACCTACCCAGCCCAAGCCTGCCCGCCACCGATGAGACCTATTCCATCGTTGTAACCGGTATTGGTGGTACTGGTGTTGTCACCATCGGCGCTTTATTAGGCATGGCCGCCCATATCGAAAAGAAAGGCGTAAGTGTTCTGGATATGGCAGGTCTTGCCCAAAAGAATGGCTCTGTCATTTCTCACATCCGTCTGGCCGATACACCTGATGATATCCATGCGGTCAAAATCCCGGCGGGTGAAGCTGATTTGATGCTGGGCTGTGACCTTGTGACTTCGGCAAGCTTTGATGCCTTGGCAAAATTAAAAGCCGGACAGTCAAAAGCCATCATTAATGACCACAAAGTAATGACCCCCGATTTTGCAGTCAACCGTGATGCCCCCTTCCCCTTGGAAAGCATGAAAAACAGCATTGCTGAATCGGTCGCCCAAGGTGACAGCTGGTTCTTTGATGCAAGTCACCTTGCAACCAAATTGCTAGGTGATTCCATTGGGTCCAACCTATTTGTAGTTGGTTATGCCTTCCAGAAAGGTTTGATCCCGATCGCCGAAGAGTCATTGCTTAAAGCAATCGAACTGAATGGTGTGGCGATCGATTTCAACAAGCGTGCCTTCAACTTGGGCCGCTGGGCCGCGCACGATATGGACAAACTGACCGCATTGGTCGAAGACGAGAACCCGCAATTCATCCACACCAATCTGGAAGAATTGATCAAACACCGCATGAAACATCTGACAGCTTATCAGGATGAAGCATACGCCAACCGTTACCTTGCCATGATCGAGCGTGTAAAAAAAGCTGAAAGCGAACTGGGTCTCGGGTCTGAACAACTAACCAAATCCGCCGCTCATGTCCTTGCCAAGCTGATGTCATACAAAGACGAATATGAAGTCGCACGTCTTTACAGTGATCCGGCCTTTAAACAGAAACTCGCGGAACAATTTGAAGATGGCTACAAACTGACCTTCCACCTTGCCCCGCCGCTTCTGTCCGATAAAGAAACCAAGACGGGTCATCTCATCAAGAAAGAATATGGCCCATGGATGCTAAGCGTCTTTAAATTCATGGCGAAGTTCAAACACTTGCGCGGTGGCAAGTTCGATATCTTCGGCAAGACGGCTGAACGCCGCATGGAACGCGAACTTATCTCTGAATATATGGGTGTTCTGGAAGAACTCTGTCAGAACCTGCATGTGGACAATCTGGAACTTGCTGTTCAGATCGCAGACCTTCCGCGTGATATCCGTGGCTTTGGTCACGTTAAAGAAAAAGCGGTCAAAGAGGTGAAAGCCAAAGAAGCTGATCTCCTCGCCCGCTTTAAAAAGGGTGATCCGAAGCCCATCGCCGCAGAATAAAATTATTCTAAAGCACGAACCAAAGTAACGCAGGAAGGGCCGCAAAGCCCATAAAGGTGGACACAATCACCAATCCGGCCACTTCCTGCGGTCTTTGATTATAAAGTTGCGCAAACAAATAACAAAAGACCGCTGCGGGCATAGCGCATTGCAAAATAACAACGCCAGCTGCCGGACCACTTAGACCCAAGATAGCAGCCAGACCAACCCCGACGCCAAAGCCCATCCCCAAACGCAATACTGATAAGGCAAAGGCCGTTTTCAAACTGCCGATATGCAGACTTGCAAGCGAGACCCCAAGCGTGAACAGCATTAACGGGATTGTTAAATCCCCGATCAGCTTGGTCGTATTAAATAACCAAACAGGAACTTCAAGGTCGGTAAACAAAAAGACTGAGGCCAGAATTGTTGCCGGGATAATCGGCATTTTCATTAATGACTTTGGTGAAAAACTACCCGATACAAAAGCCACACCGACTGTTAGCTGCAAGACCACATAGACGGTAAAAAAGGCAACCGCCAAAGCCAGACCGTCATCCCCAAAGGCCAGCAAACAAAGCGGCAAGCCCACGTTGCCCACATTAGGCCAAGTCAACGCCTGTAAAAAGGCGCGCTGCGGCAATTTAAAAATCGCCAAGACAACTGCACCAATCACGGCAAAAGCAATATTCGCCGCAAGGGCTGCAAGCCCCATGTCCCAAAGGGTGGAAATATCCAGCTCGACTTTTGACAGGGCATAAAAGACCAGACAGGGGGTCGCAAAATAGGTCACTATGGTCGTGACCATCGGGGTATCAAAGGCCCGACCACTTTTGGACCAGCCATAGCCAATGCCGACACAGACAAAAACCGGTGCCAGAATGGAGAAAATTTCACTAAACATGGGTTAACTCAGACTCGCAATCCTTAAGATGTTGGTTGTCCCCGGCGTTCCAAACGGCACCCCAGCCGTTACAACTAAACTGTCCCCACGCATAGCAATTTTTTCTGCTTTTGCGACCTTATGCGCCCCTTTGACCATTTCACTAAAATCTGCCGCATCCTGTGTCACCGCAGAATGCACTCCCCAGCACAATGCTAGTTTGCGTGCGGTTTCAACCTTGGGCGTCAAACTTAAGATCATAGTTTCCGGACGTTCGCGCGCCACACGATAGGACGTGGACCCTGTCGTTGTATAGGTCACGATTGCTTTTGCCTTGATCGTTTCGGCAACCTGACGGGCCGCAGCACTGATCGCATCATTTTCCGTTTCTTCAGGGATAATCCGATCGTTATCACGCATACGCGCGCACAAAGGGTCCCCTTCAACGCGTTTAATGATCCGGTCCATAATTTCAACGGTTTCTACCGGATAATCCCCCGCAGCTGTTTCAGCTGACAACATCACCGCATCCGATCCATCGTAAATGGCGGTTGCAACATCTGATGCTTCCGCACGTGTGGGGGCTGGTGCTGTAACCATGGAGTCCAGCATTTGCGTTGCGACAATGACGGGCTTACCATGTTGACGCGCGGTTGTAATAATTCGTTTTTGCAGCATGGGCACATCTTCGGGCGGCAATTCCACACCCAAATCCCCACGCGCAACCATCACAGCATCACTTAACTGGACAATTTCTTCAAGATCATCAATGGCTGAAGGTTTTTCCAGCTTGGCAATGATCGAAGCTTTGCGGCCAATGATCTTGCGTGCTTCACGGATATCATCTGCTTTTTGTACAAAAGATAAAGCCACCCAGTCTGCCCCGATAGACAAACCAAATTTCAAATCCGCCATATCTTTTTCTGTCAAGGCAGACAAAGGCAAGACCGCATCGGGCACATTTACACCTTTACGGTCACTAAGCATCCCATCGACCATGACTTCGGTTTCAGCAAAGTCTTTGCCACAGTCCAAAACCTTCAGACGCATTTTGCCATCATCTAACAGCAAGGTCATGCCCGGTTTCAACACTTTAAAAATTTCAGGGTGCGGCAAGGGCGCGCGGGTCACATCACCAGGTGCTTTATCCAGATCAAGACGAAAACGACGCCCCGCTCCAAGCAAGGCGGACCCATCCTTAAAGGTTCCAAGTCGCAGCTTGGGTCCCTGCAAATCCATCATGATACCGATGGGGCGGCCTAATTCCTTTTCCACAACACGGATCGCATCATAGCGGTCCTTGTGATCTTCATGGCTGCCATGGGAGAAATTCAGGCGAAAGACGTCAGCCCCGGCCTTGAATAACTGTTCGATACGCACGCGGGTGGAACTAGCCGGACCGAGCGTGGCGATGATTTTTGCATTACGAGATCTTTTCATGTCTTTCACAATAGCGAGATGTGTTTAGATTTCCACAATATATTCATGCTACAATGAGAAAATCAATTAATCTTAACACTGATGTCACATAGTATCTCGATGTTTGAATCCTTACAAAAAAGATTGCTCGGCAAAGCTTTAGGCCAAAAAGGCGAGAAGAAACAGCCCCCTAAGAAGAAAAAAGAAGATTACCGCAGCCAAGCTGGCGTGGCCTTGGACGATGCCATCAGCAAACTGGAAGGCAGCGGCCAGAAAATGGAAGACCTGTTGGCCCAAAATGAAGAACTTCTCGCTCAGGTCAAAGCCGAAGCCGCCAAGAAAATGACACCTGAACGTCGTGCCTTAATTGAATCTGCCCAACGGGTACGCAAACAACAGGCAAAAATTCTTGAAGATCTGGATGATGAAACTCGTGCAAAACTGTATCTGACCGCCTTACGGGCCTTTATGGGAAAGAAATAAAAAACTGTAAGGAAGAGATCCCTGCTTTCGCAAGGATACAGGCCCCTTTTATTTAAAGCTTAAATCCCCACACGTTTCCCTGCGAAGGCAGGGATATCGTATAGCAAACGATCTATATGTCACGCGGCTTAATGAAAGCCTCTAACGATGCGCTTTTCATACGCACATCAGTCCAGTTCGCCCCTTCAAACGACAAATGCGCGCATGCCGCTGTCGGATATTTATAAAGCATATCTTCCATGGCCGGACTATGAACAGGTTTGGATAAAGACAGGGCCAGTTCTTCCATCCCGGGATTGTGCGAGATAAGTATCAGGGTTTCCACTTGATCCGGGACGGCGTGAATAAGCCCCATCATGACGCTTGGCGGCGCCATATATAAATCACGCGACAGATCAATCGTCATTTCATGGGCATAGGCTTTTAACAAGGCGTTCAAGGTCTCGCGTGTTCGCTGAGCCGTTGAACAAATGACATGATCCGGCAAAGGCAGGTTCTTTGATAAATAAAGCGCCATTTGATCTGCCGCCGACTGCCCCCGATTATTCAACGGGCGTTCAAAATCCAGAAGTCCCGGGTTAGACCAGCTTGATTTGGCATGACGCAGAAGAAGCAGATTTTTCATAAAGGGAACCTTTGCCTTTTATCGCATTATTTTGCTATATATATGCCACTATCACAAAAGTTTCATCTTTTAAGATTTCACCGCATTGGCCTTGGCCTATATAACACAGCAAAGTTACTTTTGCGCGCGCTGATATCCTATTTAAGGGGGCAGAAATTAAATGAACACACAAACACAAAAACCAGAACTCCCAAGCACGATCTCCATGGATTCACCCGAACGGTTTATAAACCGGGAACTTTCCTGGCTATCATTTAATACCCGCGTGCTAGAAGAAGCCGATAACCCGCACCATCCTTTGCTGGAACGTTTGCGTTTTCTCTCCATTTCTGCTGCGAACCTTGATGAATTTTATATGGTCCGTGTGGCAGGCCTGAACGGACAGGTGCATGCGGGTATCAAGTCATTAAGCTATGACGGGCTTAGCCCCGCGCAACAACTTGCCCAAATCCATAAGGCCGCCAACGAACTGGTCATGGGGCAACAAGAACGCTATCGCTCCCTTCGCGCCCTCCTACTTAAAGAAGGGATCAAAGTTTTAAAAAGTCAGGATGTCCCCAAACGTGACATCATATGGCTGGAAGAGCATTTCATGCAGCAAATCTTCCCGTCACTGACCCCGCTTGCCATTGATCCGGCGCACCCTTTCCCGTTCATTCCCAACCTTGGCCTCGCCATGATGTTTTCGTTGGAGTCTACGATTGACGGTGAACAGTTGAAAGCTATGGTGCCGCTGCCACAAATGCTGCCGCGTTTTGTGCGCCTGCCGGATTATGGAAAAACCATTCGATTTATGCCGATGGAACAGATCATCAATTTGTTCCTTGATCGTCTATTTCCAAACTATAAAGTTATGTCATCGGGCTTATTTAAAATTATCCGCGACAGCGAGATGGAAATTGACGAAGAAGCCGAAGATCTGGTTCGTACCTTTGAAAGTGCGCTGAAGCGCCGCCGTCGCGGGTCTGTCATTCGCATGTCAATTGATGCTGAAATGTCAGAAGAATTGCGCAATCTGGTCATTGATGAACTCAGCGTAAATACAGAGGATTGTTTTATTCTGGACGGGTTGCTCGGACTTGCCGACACCAAGGAATTGATTGCGGATGAACGCCCTGACCTGCAATTCAAACCCTACAATGTCCGTTTCCCCGAACGGATCCGTGATTTTGGCGGGGATTGCTTTGCAGCCATTCGCAAAAAAGATTTTGTGGTTCACCATCCATATGAAAGCTTTGATGCGGTTGTTCAATTTGTCTTACAAGCCGCGCGGGACCCGGATGTGGTTGCCATTAAACAAACCCTTTATCGCACATCCAACAATTCACCGATCATAAAGGCATTGGTAGAAGCGGCAGAAGCCGGTAAATCCGTCACCGCCATGGTGGAATTAAAAGCGCGCTTTGATGAAGAAGCCAACATCCGTTGGGCACGTGACCTGGAACGTGCGGGTGCACAGGTGGTTTACGGCTTTGTCGATAAGAAAACACATGCCAAAATTAACCTTGTCGTGCGACGTGAAGGGGAACAATTGCGTTCTTACGTCCATCTCGGCACCGGAAATTATCACCCCATCACAGCCAAAATCTACACAGATTTGTCTTTCTTCTCCTGCGATCCGGCATTATGTCGTGATGCGACCAAACTGTTTAACTACATGACAGGCTATGCTGAACCGGAAAAAATGGAAAAGATGGAATATTCGCCACTTACTTTGCGCGATACCATTTTGAAAGGCATTGAAAACGAAATTAAAAATGCCAAAGCCAAAAAACCAGCGATGGTTTGGGCGAAAATGAATTCCATCGTTGACCCTAAAATCATTGATGCACTTTATGAAGCCTCGCAAGCTGGTGTTCAGGTTGATCTTGTTGTTCGTGGGATTTGCTGCCTTCGCCCGGGTGTGCCCGGCCTGTCTGAAAATATCCGCGTCAAAAGTGTCGTTGGTCGTTTTCTGGAACATTCACGAATCGTCTGTTTTGGCAATGGTGACAAATTGCCGAACCCGAACGCCAAGATCTACATTTCATCGGCTGACTGGATGCCACGTAATCTGGATCGTCGTGTGGAAACCCTCATTCCCATTGAAACAGATACAGTTCATCGTCAAATCCTTGACCAGATCATGGTTGCAAACCTCAAGGATGAAGCCCAAAGCTGGGTCTTAAAAGCAGACTCCACCTTTGAACGGGTCAAGGCTGATGAAAGCGGTTTTTCCTGTCACAATTACTTTATGACCAACCCTAGCCTGTCTGGTAGCGGGTCTGCCTTAAAGAAAAAAGGTCGCAGCCTGAAAAAGCTGATGTTGGACTAACACAATGAATTACACCCACGGGCCGGATCGCAAAGGCCGTTTAACAGCCATTGTGGATATTGGCTCCAACACGGTGCGTCTGGTGGTTTTTCACGGACCGGCCCGCATTCCTCTGCCTATCTTTAACGAAAAAGTACAATGCCGTCTGGGGTCGGGAATTGATGAAACAGGCAAGCTCAATCCCGATGGTGTTGAACTGGCTTATGAAACCCTTAATCGTTTTATGAAGCTGGTTGAAGTCATGCAGGTGGATACCGTCAGCCTGCTTGCTACGGCGGCCGTGCGCGAAGCAATTGATGGACCAGATTTTGTTCGTGAGATCAAACATCTTTTTGATGCAGATGTCCGTGTCTTAAGCGGTGAAGAAGAAGCCAAACTGGCTGCTTACGGTGTCTTAAGCGGACTGCCCAAAGCTGATGGCTTACTGGGCGATATGGGCGGGGCGAGCTTTGATCTGGTCAGTCTAGATCATGGAAAATTTGCCAAACATGACACCACCCCGCTCGGGCATTTGCGCATTGGTGATGAGAACCACAAATCCATCGCTGATATGCGTAAATTCATCCGCTCCAAACTTGCTTCCCTAGATTGGACGCATGAGATGAAGGGGCGCAGTTTTTTTGCAGTTGGCGGATCATTGCGTGCTGTTGCGCGCCTAATCATGCATTACACTGATTACCCCCTGCATGTGATTGATAACTTCACATTACAGCATGAAGAAGCAACACGTCTGCTTGGGATCCTATGCAAGTTGGATCTAGACGTCCTGCTTAGCGTGCCTGATATATCAAAAAAACGGGCAGAAACTTTGCCTGCTGCGATCGCTTTATTACAAGAGATACTGGAAACCATCGAACCGTCAGAAATTATATTTTCCGGCTATTCCATGCGCGAGGGTGAATTTTTTCAGTCTTTGGATGATGACATCAAAGAGCTGGACCCGCTAATCAGCAGCTGCCAAAACCTTGTGGAACGTGAAGGACGCTTTGGACAACAAGGCGAAGAAGTCTTTCACTGGATGGAACCGATCTTTCAAAATGAAAAAGAAAACTGGATGAACCTGCGCCACGCAGCCTGCTTATTGCATGATATTGCATGGGCCGAACATCCTGATTACCGTGCAGACCACGGTTTTTTACGGGTTTTACGCCTGCCTGTTGCGGGGCTATCCCATCATGATCGTGCGTTAATGGGGGCATGTGTCTATAGTCGCTATAAAGGGGACTTTTCGCGGCGCATTGCAAAACCTCTACAGACATTTTTGAATGAAGAAGATGCCATCTGGACCAAGACCGTAGGCGCAGCCCTGCGACTAGCCCATACGTTGGCAAGTGGTGCCCCGCACCTGTTAGAACAAACCCGCCTTGAAATCCGTGGCGGGGAATTAATCCTGTCTTTACCGGAAAATGAAGATGTGTTCTTGGGGGATGCGGTGGCCCGCCGGGTTAAAACACTGGCAAAACACTTAGGATTAAGTGGCCGACTGGAACATGGGTGATCTGTCACACTACGTCCGTGCGAAAACAGGGACCTCTCTTTAACCGGCCGTGATTGCTTTAAAAGAGACACCTGCATTCGCAGGTGAACAGTTGTTTTTATTAGCCTCTTAAAGCGACCACTTACTCGCCAAGATCAATCACTTTGATGTTTTTTCCATTGACTGCCAAAGAAAGTTTTCCTTCTTTCAACTTGATCGCAGAGGCACCAAAGAGTTCGCGACGCCAACCTTTGAGACAGGCCACATCTGCTTTGGCCCCATAGGCGGCGATCTGTTCCAGATCTTGCGCATTTGCCACCAGCTTTTGTGCGACATCATTATGTTCACAGCTGAATTTCAGCAACACTTTCAACAGATCGACCACCGGTCCCAAGCCTTTTGGCAGGTCTTTTTTAGCTGGCGGTTGGGGATATTCAGACGGGTCCATGGTCAAGGCCCGTTTGATTGCAGATAGAATTTCGCTGCCATAGCGGCCTTGGGCAATAGATTTATTCATGCCACGCACCCGTTCCAAGGCTTGTTCATCCTTGGGGGTATGGTGGGCAATTTCGATAATGGCATCATCGCGAATGACACGATTCCGGGGCATATCCTTGCGTTGGGCCTCACGCTCGCGCCAGGCAGCAACTTCACGCAGGACGGCCAGTACTTTTGCACTTTTGGTACGTGCTTTTAAACGCTTCCACGCCATTTCCGGATCTACAATATAAGTTGACGGACTGGTCAGTGCAGCCATTTCCTCATCCAGCCATCCTGCACGATTATTGTCTTCCAATTTTTGCATCAGACGCTGATAAATCACACGTAAATGGGTGACATCGCCCAAGGCATACGTAATCTGGCGTTCAGTCAAGGGGCGTTTGCTCCAATCTGTAAAGCGCGAACCTTTATCCAAGTTTTTCTTACAGAGGTTATTCACCAGCGTTTCATAGCCCACTGATTCCCCAAACCCACAAACCATGGCCGCAACTTGTGTATCAAACATCGGGGTCGGTGTTTGTCCGGTCAGCTTGACAAAAATCTCGACATCCTGACGCGCAGCATGAAAGACTTTTAACACCTTGTCATTCGCCATAAGATCATAAAGTGGTTGCAGGTCGATCCCATCTGCCAGTACATCCACACAGCGCGCTTCATCTTCCCCACCCAATTGGACGAGGCAAAGCTTCGGCCAATAGGTTTTTTCGCGCATAAATTCTGTATCGACCGTGACGAAACGCTCAGTCGCCAGTCGATCGCAAAACGCTGAAAGCGTTTGTGTATCTGTAATCAGTTCCATGCTTTCCTATACACCGTTTCGAAATAAATGAAAACCTAAACTGGACGTTTTAACGCTATGAGACAAAAGGACTATTGATTCGTTATGTCGAAAGAGACATACTGCAATGTGCGTTATGATAGAAATAACATAGCGCCTTTATTGTTCATTGATTTAGGCGACACCATGATGAAACGTTTAAGCATATTGATCTCGACCATCTGTGCCGTAGTTCTTTTCTCATTTCATGCACAGGCAACAAAAACCTTTATTACGGTGGCCTCGACCACTTCGACCGCCAACTCTGGTCTTTTCGAATACCTACTGCCAAAGTTTTCTGAAGAAACCGGGATTGAAGTCCGTGTTGTTGCCGTTGGTACCGGACAGGCCGTCCGCCTTGCGCGCAAAGGCGATGCTGATGTTTTATTTGTTCATCACCGACCTTCAGAAGAAAAATTTGTCGCTGACGGTTTTGGCGATAAACGCTATGACGTCATGTACAATGACTTTGTCATCATTGGTCCGAAAAATGACCCGGCACAAATTAAAAACTGCATGAGCCCAACGAGCGCCCTTAGAAAAATCAAAAATAGCGGGCAGGCTTTTGCATCACGCGGAGATGACAGCGGCACCAACAAACGCGAACTTTCCCTATGGAAGATGGCTGGCCTTGAAGACAAAGACCTTAGAGGGGAATGGTACCGGGCGACAGGTTCTGGCATGGGGGCCACCCTTAATATCGCCGCGGGCATGAACGCTTATACCTTAAGTGATCGCGGAACATGGATTGCCTTTAAGAACAAACAAAACCTTGACGTTTTGTGTGAGGGTGACCAAAGGCTGTTCAACCCTTATGGTGTCATTGCAGTCAGTAAGAAAAGATTCCCGCATGTTAAAAATGCAGAAGCCACCACCTTCGTAAACTGGCTTATCTCTGCAAAAGGTCAAAAATTGATCGGTGATTTCCGTGTGAAAGATCAACCTCTTTTCACACCAAATGCAAAGTGATTTCTAGCGCTTTCACTTGCATAAACTCCAATGGCGGCCCTTGTTTAACTCGGGTCGCCTTTTTTTTCTTTGGTCAAAAGACTATCCATCTTTTTCAACAAAGGTGCTGCCTCTTTCCTTGCCCCATCTTCGGCAACCCGATAAAGCGATATCAAATCTTTTCCAACCTGGGTTAATTTGGCACCCCCACCTTTTTTCCCACCAATGGACGTTTCGACGACATCTTCATTTAACACAGATTGCAGGGTTTCCAGCAAATGCCAGGCACGACGGTAAGTCATGCCCATTTCCTTTGCTGCCCCACTGATACTACCGACTTTATCAATCTGTTCCAGCAAGGCGATTTTACCCGGTCCGATATGACCTTTGGGAAAAGCGATGCGGATACGCAATGTCGTTTCCATCGCCCAACACCACCTTATTTCAGCTTTTTATAAATGTTTTCAATGCGTTTTAACAAATCAGCTTCACTATAAGGTTTCAGTACATATTCACTGACACCATATTTACGTGCCTCTAAAATTGTGTCTTCATCATTTTTTGCAGACATCAACATAAAGGGGAGGTCTTCATCCAGATCACGCACTTCTTCTAGAATTTCCTGACCTTCCATGTCTGCAAGACTGTCTGAACAGATCATAAGTTTTACGGGCGTGCGTTCGGCTTCGAACACACGCAAGGCTGTTTCCCCATCAGCGACACAGCGGATATCGACAAAACCGACCTCGGTCAGGGTGTTTTCCAACTGACGGCGCACATTCTCATTTTCTTCTGCAACCAGAACCCGGCTATTGGCATATTCTTCTGCATAACGGCTGCGCACCTTGTTTAAACGGTTAAACACGGTGCGTCGCAACTGCATGACCACATCATTTGGCAAATTATGTTTAGCAATCATCTGATTGACCAGCGCCGTGCTGACATACTTGGCCACGTTTTGAATTGCCTCATCAGGCAAAGTGTCGCGATCAACCAAAGGCCCATGCCAATTTTCATGATCTTTGGCTTTTTCAGAAATGAACGTCAGCGTGCTCTCATTAATATTAGCAGATTTGTTTTCCAACAGGGCCTGAACAGCCTGCCCGCTTTCTGTTTCAGCAACCGCTGTCGATACCTTTTCCCCTAAGCCCTGACGTTTCGCAATCGCTGTCAGCGCTTCATCCTGAATGGATTCTGAAATGATCGAGATCAGTTCATCATCATCCAGCATGGGGGAAAATTCCAACATAGGCGATGAAACAGATGCATCAATATCGCGCGCCAGCTTGGAGGCTGTATCTTGCGGGATATTATTCATCAGTTTGATTTCTTCAGATAAAATCGCACGAATGTCCGGCAATTGGTCATTTGCCAGACCCTGCATGACTTCTACGACCATTTGACTGGCCCGTGAGGTCGCATCTTTATCCAATGCAGGCGTCAATTCCCCAATGCGTGAAGCCAGCTTTTCCCGAACCGCCTTATCTTCATCTTTGGTCAGAATAATTTTTGCCTGCAACGGGGCTTTTTTATTTTCAGCCACTGCTTCGCGCACTTCTTTGTTTTTATCTGTGGCAAAAAAGTACAGCAATTCCGGTTCCAGATCCGTCAGGGCAGCCAGATCACAGCGCGCCTGCACATCGTCACATTGGGCGATTTGCTTGGCTTCTTCGTATGTCGGTTTTTTATCCCGTTTGCCTTTTAACCAACCAAACACTTACTTCTTCTCCGCATATAAAAACGCTTCATCACAGAACATAGCCTTATCTTTCCCTAAACGCATTCAGTAAGGATACGTAAACTGGCCGTGTGAGATATTCGAGCAAAGTTTGTTCACCTGTAATAATAGCCGCTTGCACCGTCATGCCGGGGACAATTTTATGTTTAACCCCATTCGCAATAAGGAAATCTTCTTTTAGGCGAATATGCCCTCTAAAGAAAGGATTACCTGCTTCATCCATAAAGGTTGTCGCGGAAAATTTAATCAATTCACCATCAACGGTTCCATATCGACGCGCATCAAATCCGGTTACTGTGACTTTTGTTTCCTGTCCGACCTCAATATGACCGATATCACTGGGTTGGATTTTGTTTTCAATAATGACCTGTTCATCGGCTGGCACGATTTCCATCACAACCTGCGCCGGTTCAATCACCGCACCCGGTGTGTTAATTTCCAGACCATGTACAACCCCGCTAACCGGGGCGCGAAGTTCCAGACGGGTCACTTTATCTTCAAGACGGGCAATATTTTCGCGTACTTCGGCCAGTTGACCGCTGACCTGATCCAGTTCTTCCAATGCCTGACCACGTTCTTTTGTATCCAGTTCGGAAATCTGATTTTGCGTTTCTTCAATACTTGCCAAGGCCTGTTCTTTAGACACTTCTGCTTCGTTGATGGACCCTTTGTTTTTCGCCAGTTCCAGTTCCGCATTAATCAAATTCACACGAGAGCCATGACCTGATTTAAACAGTTTCTGACGCATATTCACCTGCTGAGTCAGTAACTTCGACTGTCTGGAAAGACTTTGTACCTGACGTTCAAAATTTTCAACTGACTTTTTCTGCTGTTCAATTTGAGAACGCAAAACCGTCTTTTCCCCTTCGATGCGGGCGCGCACACCGTTCAGGTTAAACTGACTTTCTTCGACCAGTTCAGGGTATTGATCAACAAAGGCGCTGAAATCCGGGTCTTTCCCGTCAATAAAAGCGCGAAGACGCACTTGCTTAATGGCCAAGGCTGCTTCACGCGCTTTGATCTGGTTTAATTCTGCCGTGCGCAAGGTTGGTTCAAACTGCAACAAGGCTTGGTCTTTTTCAACATAATCCCCGGCGCGCACTAAAATGGCTTTTACAATCCCGCCTTCCAGATGCTGAACCACACGTTTATCACCTGAGGGGATCACAGTCCCTTCTGTCGTTGCCGAGGTTTTAATTTCAACAAAATGCGACCACACAACCGCAGAACCCAACAACAACATAATCAACACGATCACACTGGAGGCCATACGTGACGGCCCGGCTTCTTCCAGCATGGCTTCACGCGATAAAAGCTTTAACTGTTCGCGCGACATGGTGCGTTTGCGCGACAGAACTTCATTTTCAATATCGCTTGAGGTGCTCATCAGCTTGCCCCTTCAGGTTTTGGTTTCGGCTTGGGTTTTGCAAACATTTTATCCAGAACTTCATTTGGTTTGCCCAACATATCAATTTGACCTTCTTTCAGGACCATCAAACGGTCACACAAGCGCATGTGACTAGGCCGTTGGGTAATCATGATAATGGTCTGGGTACCGCGCGCCCGTTCCAAGGCTTCAATAAAGGTTGCTTCGTCTTTTTCATCCATGGACCCGGCAGGTTCATCCAGAATCATAACCGGTGCCTTGCGCAAAAACGCACGACCCAAGGCAATTTTACGCAAGAAACTTTGCGGCACCTGTGTTTGCAAACCTTCTTTAAATTCTGTATCAAAACCTTCTGGCAGGGCTTCAATGGTGTCCAAAATCCCCGCCTGACGACAGGCTTTGCGCACTTGGGCAAAGGATACCGTTGGATCAGCCAACGTCAGGTTTTCATAAAGCGTACCGGGAAAAACATGGTTACTTTGCGGCACATAGGCAAGGGTCTGACGCAAGGTAATGGGGTGTAATTGGCGGATATCAATTTTATCCAGCGTCACGGCCCCAGCCTGTGGACGATACAACCCCAAAATCAATTTCGCCAGCGTCGTTTTACCCGAACCTGAATGGCCTGTAATCGCCAACATCTCACCAGCTTTGACCTTAAAGCTGACCCCAAGCATAGCCGGGTTAGCGTCCGACTTATAGCGCATACTCACCCGGTTAAATTCAATTGCCCCTTTATAATCCACAACTGTCTGCGGGGCATCACCGGGTTCCTGTTCCGGTGAGAAACGTAAAATGCTTTTTAACTGACGCATCCCATTTTGCATCTGTTCAATACGGTTTGAGACATTAAACAATGCCTGTAAAGGCGAGAGAATACGCCAGACCAGCATCATGGTAGCAACCAAAGCGCCTAAGCTAATCGTCCCGTTCATCACCCCGTAAACGCCAAAGACCAATGTGGATACACCTGCAGCCATCATCAAGGTCTGGGCAATATTTTGCACATTGCCCTGAAGACGTGAAACCTGAAGGTTTTCCCACGCCGCATCCCCGGAAAGTTCGCGAAAACGTTTTTTCCAGCGATCTTCGGAACAACGCTGTTTCACCTGTCGCAACTGCCAAAGCATTTCCACAAGGAAACTATATCGCGCTGACCTCACTTCCCCAGCGGCTTGGGAGCGTGCGCGGATTTCTGGCATAATGATCGCCCCCAAAATTGCATAAATCGCAGCAAGAATAAGCGGAACCGCCACCATTGGTCCGGCAATAAATCCAATAACCGCAATGAAAAGCACCACAAAGGGCAAATCAAGGATTGTATTCGCCAACGTCCCGGAAAAAATCTCACGCAGCGATTCAAAACTGCGAATACGTGAAACCTGCCCCCCAACAGGGGCGCGTTCAGTAAAGACCGGGGCGAGGTGAAGAATTTGTTCAAAAACTTTGGTACCGACCAGATAATCAAACCGCGCCCCGATATAGGCCTGCTCTTTTGATCGGATCAAACGCAGGATCAATTCAAACCCCAAAGCAATGCTGACCCCACTCGCCACATAATAAAGTGTCTCTTTTGATTCTTTCGCAATCACCTGATCATAAATCATCATAATTGCCAGCGGGATGGTCAGGGCCATCAGGTTGATAAAAAAACTGATGGCAAAAGCTTTGCGGATTAATGGCTGGAACTGAAGATAAAGGTTTCTGAACCACAGCGCAGAACGATCCCCCTCGTCATTGGCTTCCCGGTCAATACGTTCCACAACAAAGAATGTGCCGCGCGAACGAATACTGGCAAGCGGCATGGACCCGCCTGAAACCGGATCAATGGCGTAGGCTTCATCATCCTGATCAATCACAATGTAGATTTTTCCGCCACGGGTTTGGTAGATGCAGGGACACAGACGCAGGGATAATTTCTTTTTTGTACTTTTCAGTCGGACGGTACGAAAGCCAAGACGCGACATCATATCACGCAAATCATGAATCGTCAGATCAACCGCTTCATAAGGGATTGCATCAATAATGCGGTGTGCAGACCCTTTCCAGCCCATTTGTTCCAACAAGACCAAAAGGGCGGAAATCACAGGTTCTAGTTCTTCCACACCTGTCCGGTTAAAGGCAGCTTTGCGCCACAAACGAGCCAAGTTTTTTGGGGGCGGCTGATGAAGTACAACGCCTGTCATGCGCTTGTGCCTCCCTCAGTTTGTTTTGGGTTTTCTTCTTTTGGTGGCTCTGGCGCTTTTGGTTTTGCCGGGCCAAAACCTTCCCATTCTATCTGTTTCACAACCCCATGAGAGGCATCCAACACCCGATCTGCAATATTAATCAAGGATGGACGTTCCGTAATCATCAAGACAGTAGACTTACCTTTCAACGTTTCCAGATATTCTCTCAAGCGTCTATCCGCATCCCCATCAAGGGCGGTGTTGGCTTCATCCAGTAACAGAATTTTGGGTTTATCGGCAAAGGTTAAGGTCAGGCTGACCATCTGTTGAACAGACCCGGACAAACCTTCTGAGGCAGACTCCCCAACAGGTGTTTCAAGCCCCTTGGGCATGGCGGCAATAATTTCGCTTAACCCCAGCTTATCGGCGATTTCAAGAGCAGCTGGCAAATGGTCACGGCTTCTGAACTTGGTCAAATTTTCCCGCAAAGTCCCACGGAATAACGGTGCATTTTGTCGCACATAGCCCATTTTCTGTCTTAATTTACGATAGCTGATATCGCGCGAGTCCACGCCATCAAATTTCATAGAACCTTCGGTGACAGGAATAAATCCGGCAATGGTTTCCAACAAAGCCGATTTACCACCACCAACTTGACCTAAAATGGCAATAATTTCCCCAGATTTGAAATGTAAATCCAGGTCTTTAAAAATAGGAAAGCCTGTATTGCTTTGATAGATCGTCGCCTTTTCAAAACGGATATCGCCTGTAATTTCAGGTGTGTTGGCAATATTTTCAGGTGAATTATTTTCCTGACGAATAGCCCCCAACGCATTTAAACGTTCATTTGACAACTTAAGGGAGCGATACTGCACCCACACACCGATCATGCGGATCAAAGGCTGAATGGCACGTCCACCCAACAATGTGCAGGCCATTAAGGAACCACCTGTAAGATCACCATTAATGACAAAGATACTGCCCAACAACGCAACAGATACCATGGCGAAGTTACTCAGGATCGCACCGACCGATTGTCCAAGTGAAGAATAAAAAACCAATTTTTCCATCACATAGGAAACAGGTGCATGTAAATGCTGATAATGACGACACATCAACGCTTCCATACCCAGTCCCTTGACCGAGTGAATGCCGTTTAATACCTGAAAGATAAAGTTATAGCGATCATCGTCCAGTTCGTTTCTTTGTCGAACAATCCGGTCCAGACAGATGCCCAACCAAATGGCAAAAAGCGCCGCAATCACACAAACCGCAATAGGTGCATAAACTAAAGGCCCACCGATCAGAGCAATCAAACCAACAAACAAAAAGGCAAAAGGTAGTTCTGCATAACTAACGAGCCCTTGCCCGGATTGATGCTCACGCAAAGCCTCGATAGCGGAATAGCGTTCCATCTGAACGCCCGGGGGCGTGGTTTCAAAATCCTGCACTTCCGCACCCAAAAACTGATCACAGGCCCGAACCGAAGCGGCATGTTCAAACCGTGTTCCCGCCCATGTAGTTACATAAGTGCGCAAATACCGCAAGGCACCGTCCAGAAAGACAACACTGACCAACCCCAAAACCATAAAAGTAAATGTATCTGTCGACTGGCTGGGAATAATCCGATCATAAACCTGCAAAACAACCAAAGGCAAAGCAAGAGTCAGCACGTTCAATGCAAAAGACGCTAGAACCACATCCATGCGACTAAACACAACTCGTCTTAGCGGTCTGATAAACCGGATCTGCTTGTCTTTACGCGCCATCGGGCCATTCAACTTTCATCATCACCTCAACATGGCAGACCATCCCTACCCTGTTTTAGCTTTGGTCATTAACACACCAAACATAAGGTCAATTTGTTAAAAAATTGGAAAGATTGGCAAAAAACAGCCTCCTGAATAACACGTAAAAAGCCAACTTATGCATCCGACTTTCCCAGTATTAACAAAGAACTACACAGTTAGATTGATATTCGATTATCCCTCATATTTTATAGACCATAGATAGATAATTAAACTTGTCGCCACAAGGTAATAACAAGGCATATATGTATAAAATAAATAAATAGCCCTACAATCAATATCTTGGGGATTTTAATATAATCTTTTAAAAAAGCAAAAATACCCTCCCTTCTTATACACGCTGTACACCCCCCTAATACTAAAGTTTTAAAGTTCTGTTATAGCGATATTTTTTGCAGTTTCTCCGATTCGATTCTCTTTATCACACCTTCCTTTGAAGAGGATCAAAAATACGTACATATACCTAATACTTTTATTGAAATTCTGTAAATAAGGTTAATTAAATAATTTTATATAGGGCCCCCTGCGCAATTCTAATCACTCGTTCAGACTATACATGGTAATTTTGAAGTAACTTCGTAAATCGGCACTTTTCCTTAAATGGGATGCCTGCAGCAGATGTGAGTGAATCAAATGGCACAAAATCAAGGCACAAAAAGCAGCATTGAAATGTTCGACCTGGACAATATGGGCAACGAAGAAGGTTTGTCTGATCAAGTCTTTGTTATTAATGACTTTGAGATCGAACAAGAAAGCGACCTCACCCTGCAAGCGACTCACATGGGCAGTGACAAAAGTAAAGCTATCCATGCAGAAGGCTACACTGGCGACGGTGCTGCTCAGTTCAAAGATAACTCGGCAGAGCTACAACGCCTGCATGTCAAAGTCCCTCAAGAAGATTTACAAGATGCAGCCGGCAATGATCAGATCGCCATCATCAAACTGGATCTGTCAGACTATGTCGAAGACGGCAGCCAACAAGCTGTAATAAAATCCCTGCCTGAAGGAACAAAAGTCTTCCCGACCGAAGACCCCGAAGTCGTGATCATTGCCATTGACCCACAGGAAGTAAACACCCTCAACATCCAAATAGATGTGGTCGAGCTGCCCCAAACCGACGAAGCCCAAGCAACTGAAGAAAACACAACAACCATCATTACAGACCCCATCGTGGTTGAAACACCTGATGGCAACGTCGCACCGATTGTAAGCGAAGACACAAGCTTCACGATGAATGAAGATGGCACCATCACCATCACCGAAGAACAACTGCTGGCAAATGCCTCTGATGCCAATGGTGACGAACTTTCTGTCGTGAACCTTACCATCAATGGTGAAGCGGTTGAACTGGATGATGATGGGTCCTTCACCTTTACACCTGATGAAAACTTCAATGGTGAAATTGACCTGTCCTATCAAGTCAGTGATGGAACACTGAGCGTAGACGCTGGCGGCACAATCACTGTCGAAGCCGTCAATGACGGACCTGATGTTTCGGGTGCAACAAGCTTTGATGCAAGTGAAGACAACTCCATCACGCTCACACAGGAAGACCTTCTTGCAAACGCAACGGACGTCGAAGGCGATGATCTCAGCGTTCTTAATCTTACGGCAGATACCGGCACGATCGTAGATAATGGTGATGGCAGCTGGACCTTCACGCCTGATGAAAATTTCAACGGTGATGTTAATTTGAGCTATGACGTCACGGATGGCACAGACACAACAGCCGCCGAAGGTGTGATCAGCGTTGAAGAAGTCAATGACGCCGCTGTCGTTGGCGATGATGTCGAATTTGACATCAATGAAGATGGCACAATCACTATTAGCGAAGATGACTTACTCGCCAACGCCTCAGATGTAGACGGCGATACCCTCTCCGTCGTCAACCTCAGTGTTGATGATGGGACCCTCACTGATAATGGCGACGGCACATGGACCTTCACCCCAGATGAAAACTTCAATGGCGAAGTTAATATTTCCTTCGATGTCTCAGACGGCACTGTAGAAACAGAAGCAGCCGGCACCATTGACGTCGCATCAGTAAATGACGGTCCGGTTGTCTCTGAAGAGACCAGCTTCACCATGAATGAAGATGGCACCATTACGCTGACAGAAGACCAGTTGCTGGCAAACGCGTCTGACGTGGACGGCGATGACCTGTCTGTCTCCAATGTTGCA
>JABXIG010000048.1 GCA_013373205.1 Methylocystaceae bacterium
ACTACGACCTTCTTTTCTCCAACGCATCAACCAACTCAGCAAGCACTTCAAGGTCTGCATCGGGAAACGCCTTTAAAGCATATTGAATTTTTTGTGCAGCTTTTGTGAGTTCTGTTTCAGGAACCGGAAGTTCACAATCTTCAAAAAATGTAGAAATGGGACAATCGAGCTTTCGGGCAAATTCTTCCAATGTCGTCAAGGACGGTGAGACATGACCGTTTTCTATCTTTGAGATTGTCTCGACAGTTTTCAGTGTGGCACGGGCAAGTCTTGCCTGTGTGAAGCCTTTTTGCTTTCTTAGTGCCTTTATGCGGCGACCAATCTGTTTTGTTAATGAATCCGTCATGCGACGGATATTGCTCTAAAAATTCAAGTTTAACTATTGACGTAATAAGTCATTATTTTTTATTGTCGTAAATATTCAACTTTTTAGCTTATTGAATTTATTCAGGTTGAGATGGGTGGGGAATGAATAATCAAAACGGCAATTGCTGTCATCAAGGGGCCAATAATGAGTAATGTGCTACATTTTAAAAACCCGAACACGGGTGAAGTCAAAGTTCTGAATCCCGAGTTCAGTTGGCTGGCGTTTATTTCGCCGTTTCTTCTGGGTATTCCGTTGTTCATACGTCGCCAATGGATGTTTGCGGTGTTGGCTCTACTGGTTTTTCCAGTGACGCTTATTATGGGAGCTATAGCAGGTTTTAAACTCAGCCCAGCTATTACAATTGCCCTACTGTGTAGTGCAGGATTGGGAACTGCGTTTGGTTTTCTTGCCCATGAGAATTACATGAAATCATTGATCGGGCGTGGATTTAATCAAGTAAGACAAAATAAAGAAGATCATTCCCCAGTTCGGCAGGAAACGACTGAAACACTAAAACGAAGACCAAGAATGGGTATGATCGGCGGAGCATCGGCTGGTGTGGCGTTGATAGCTGTTGTGGTCTTTTCACAAATGAATGGCTCTGGTTCATCTTCAATGAAAGTTGATCCAAGCACGGGATTAATCGAACCAAGCAAATATACCATTGATAATCATTACTTACCTCGTTGCCAGACAAAAATTGCAAACCTCATGCTTAACCCAGAAACGGCTGAGTTCTATGAAGCTGAATATCGATATTGGGATAAGTCAAGACGGACCAATATGCGCGGTGGGCTAACATTAGCAGCTTTTGAGAACCTTCCTTCTGCTGAGCAAGAAGAACGTCAGCAAAAAGAACTGGAAAATAATGGGCTGGTGTTTGCCCAAAACCTTTCAAACCTGCCGCTGGTCAATGTGAAAGTGCGTGTCAAAGGTCATAACCGCTACGGCCAAATGGTGACGAGTTATGGCATCTGTAAATTTTCAGAACGTGGTCAACCTACTGCCGAAATAGAGGAATAACTCATGAAAACATTTTTAATGGCCGTGGTAGCTATCATGACCATGACAACCGCTGCAAATGCGTTTGAATGGTCGTCACAATCACGTAACGACTTTACGGACCTTTGTTATGCCCAAGGTTTTGAGAAAAGCGTGTGTTCCTGCACGGCATCCTCCATGAAAAAATACATGCCCGAAGAAGGCATCCAAAAATGGATGTCGGATTACAAGAACAAAGCACTGCTTCCAAAAGGGCACATTCCCTACATTTTTACAGCACTGACGTGCCGCAATGGGGATGACTGGCTGCAACGTGCTGGTCGTGTGAAATAGACAATAAGGAAATTGAAAATGAAGACATTACTGATCGCGTTTGCCCTCTTACTGGCAACAGTCAATGTGCAAGCCGAAGAAATTCGAGCAGGGTGGATTGCAGGTGATTTACACAAAAGCTGCATGGGGCGTGATGGGGCAACAGATGCTTTCTGCGAATGTGCTGTCAACAAGGTCTATGATGCTGATTACACAGATAAGCAGCTTCAACTCTTTTTGGATGGTTCAAAAGATAATTCTGACAACAAATTGGTTTGGGAGATCGGTGAATACTTCTGGCCGGGATTGAAAAACACCTGTTCTCAAGATGAAGTCGGCATTCGTGCTGAAATGTATCGTGTTTGTGGGAAAACAGTAGACCTTCTCTTCGATGATAGTGCCGAGAAAACCTGTAATTGCCGCGCAGATGTCGGGATGCAAAGTGAATCTTTGGCTGTTTTGTATGGATATTTCTCGGGTTCTCCCGATGAAAATGATCCTGACCGTCAAAAGCTTATCGCCATGCTGGAAGGCAACAACGCATCAGTAAACGCACAATGCGGTGGTTAATTATCATAATTCTGGCATGGGCGACTTTTCCCGCTCATGCCACCACAGACCAAGAACTGATGAATCCAGATCATTGGTTACAGCAGGAACGTGATGCCAATGGTATTGGAAAATCAGGTATGCACCTTAAAGAACGCGCTGAATATTGCTACGATCAGAAACTTGCTGTGAATAAGGTCTTCTCAAAATCTGCGCATAAAGTCTGGTCATTTTCGGTCAACAAGCCTGACGGTTTTATGGTCATCACTGACATCCAAAGTTTTGAGCGAAAATTACGCAATGCTTCTGAATATGCTTATAAAAAAATTAGCAAAGCCATGTATAATGGCGCACCAGCATCTGAATGCGATTACCAACGTGATGACGCGATCAAAACGATGAATTGCATCATGCAAATTCTGCCTCGTTTCGAGGTTATCGGTATTTCTGAGAAAGAGTTTCAGAACGTGGATTGTGCATGGCAGATGGATACCAGTCGCCCTTAACTTGCCAGTTCAGTAACATGCTGCCACACCCGGGATTGCAATTTGCGAAGCTCTTCCAGCCCCTTAGTATATGCACCACGTTCTGAGTTATGTACGGTTTTAATAGCGTCCTCGGTGTCTTGAGCAATCGAGTTCAGTGAAAACCATAAACGTACCCATGCGGACAGGTCTGGCGATTGTCGTTTTGCCCATTGAGATCGTATCGTACTACGGCTGTATCCGTACAGGTTTGAATATTCATCAGCACTATCAACCGTTCCAAGGCTTTTTAAATCTGCATAAAGCTCACGGGTATCCATCAAATTCACCTTCTCGATTTCTAAATATTTATCATTCAGAAGCGTTGTGCTGCCCCGGGAGCAGAAATTGATAAATAAAATCAGATAATTTTTGAGGAGAATAATGATGCCCTTTTATGAAGACCACGTAGCAAATATTGTCAAAAAATACCCACATTGCTTCCATTTGGAAAGCAAACTTATCAGCACCTTTGAGCGTTTGGACCAATCACCTACACCCCATTTGACCACAGATGGAATTGGGTTGAGTTCCACCCGGGAAACGTTGGTTGAAGAACGGGAACTCTTTGATTGCTATCAAATTTACATCCATACAAAGACACAAGACGATTTAGACCAATTGATGGCTTTAGTTTAGTGGCCTTTGGGCCATAATATTCTGTAAATATTGCCTAAACTATACTCTTGAACTTGGCCGACCTTATCAGTCGGCCATATGCTTTTTCTATGGAAACACAACAATGAGATTCGTCATGAAAGAGCTTAAATTCAGCACACAAAACCGTCCAACTGTTCAGCAAAAACGGCGCAAAAAAGGTGCCGACGTGATGATTGAGGGGATCGAAAATCAGATCGCCTTCATCAACGACCCAACCTTCAAAATCGAGCGTTATCGCTATGTGAACGAAGAAGACGAAAATGGCAACATTATCAAAAAGAAGAAATTGATTGCTGCCAAACCCCGGGAGTGGTTCTGGAAAAATGAAAGCGGTATTTATTTCGTCGAATTGCGGTACGGTTCGAGCTATGTCTTCGAAGTGGAACCCGGGAAACCCAGCATCGAATGCGGTTCGTCGAAACAGGATATTGTGGAAGTCTTGGAAACAGTGAAGAAAATGATCCTTGAGGGAAAACTCGATAAACAAATTGCTGACTGTAAAGATCGTGCGCGTCGTCGCGTTAAATAACCCGTGTTATTTTAAACTACATCAAGCGGCTTCGGAGTGCGGGTTTTCGCACTCCGTTTTTGCTGCTTCTTCACGGGCATAGGTAATACGGTCATTGGCAATTTCAATGTGTTCTTCGGATAGTTCATAGCCAACAAATTTACGCCCGTGTTTTATGGCTGCCACAGCGGTTGTCCCACTACCGAGAAACGGGTCCAAAACAACATCATCGGGACCAGACCAATGCTGGATAAAGCGGCTTGGGATTTCTGTGGGAAATGGTGCTGAATGCCCGATACGGGTGGCTTTTTCTGTCTCGATATGCCACACGCTGCGATAGAACTTGCCGAAGTCACCTTTTGTACCTGTCTTGATACTTTTGAGTTCTGGGCGACGATAAGACCCTTTATAGAACATCAAAAGCATTTCATGTTCGTCGATGACACCCGGGGCAGAAGCACGACGGATGCTGCCGACACAACGTCCATTTCGGGAATTCCCCTTATCCCAAATCTTGTTTCCACGGACCTTGAAGCCAACATTGGTCATCAATTTAACCCAGTTATGAGCAAAAGGATATGTGTCCCAGTTGAGGCTTTCGGCAACATTAATAACAACACGACCCATGTGATCCGTCACGCGATAAAGTTCGGTGGCAATTTTTTCCATCTCAGCCCAATAATCATCCCATTTACGATTATCATCGATAGCACCACGATAATCTTTATCAAGGTTGTAAGGTGGGGATGTCACTGTCAATTGTACCGAACGGTTGGGCAGATGCTTCATATTCGCACAGCTATGATGGTGGATCACATCAGTGTCGAAATCATGCTCACCAGAAAATTCTTTGGCACATTTCTGACGGTCAATGCGTTTCCAATATTCCACGGGCAGATCAGGAATGCTTGGATGGGAGCGATCATAAAAGACATGCCCATCATATTGACCAAGCTCCTCAAAATACTTGGTGAAACGTTCGTGGTCACCCCAGATCACAAGAGCAAGGCCATGAGGCAGTGTTTCGTGTTTATGAACAAGGTTGCCGTCCTCATCGAAGTTGCGAAACTTCATCTTACCCGTGATGAAGAAGACCTTGGCGTGGTCCTTGATATATTTCTCCCAATAACGAGTATTTGTACGCGCAGGAAGAAGCATCACAACGGTACGAGCCTTGGGCTTACGGCGTTTACCAGAAGCCACTGTAGGGGCATTTCCCATTGATTTACACCAGACCGCATCTGCGGCTTTCGGAACCCATGTTCTGAGGTCGTCATAAGGGGCATTCACGTAAACAGTGCCGAACCAATCGTGCTTTAAACCATCATCTTCAATTGTGAAGTGGTTTTTTGCCCACACCGGAGCTTTCTCACCTTTGACCGGGCTACATGGGTCGAGGTCAAAAGGCTGGTAGCCGTTTGCCGCGTACAGGTGATCCAGAAACGCCTGCGGTGAGTAAGCTTCCACTGAACGCTTTAAACCCGGACGGTTCAAGAACAGGTCTTTGACGTGCTGTTTTGTTTTGCTCTTCTTGGAACGATTATCGTTACTGGCTTTTTTAGATATGGGTTTCACAGGGCGATTGTCGTTACTCGCAGGTCCCACATATTCAAGCAAAGGGGTCGCGCATTCAGACAAATACTTGTCATAAAAACGGTTTGAATAATTCGCAGCGAAAATTTCAGTTTTCACCTTGTCACCAGCGTCGCACAAACCGCTTTTATAGCTATAGACATAGCCGTTAAGCTTCTCAGTGCGTTGGCGCATCTCTTCGCTGTTGTTAATGGTCAGCAGGACATTATGATCGCATGCGACGATATTTGCGAAGAATGCGTCCATGTCGATCTTGCCAAAACGATAGACCTGAGAACCTTTGTCGGCATAAGGCGCATCAAGATAGTTCAAAACGCCGTCACCATCGGCATTCATAACTTCGGAATAATCGAGGTTGGTGATTTTCACGCCTTGCAACAGGCGACTGAACTCAAAATGACGGTTGATGTAGCTTTGTTTGATGCCACGGCCATCTTTCAGGTATGATTTGTTGAACCCAGCCATGTGAGTTGCGCCACCTCTGACCAAGCGATTTACCATCCATAGGGCAACGGCTTTTGTGACTTTATCTTCATCATCCATAAGAGATTTCATCTCAAAGAAGAACTCTTCACTGCCCAACCCATGCTGAGCATGAATTTGGGTTGCCAGTTCCACGAACTCATCGACATGATCACGAACAACGGTCCAATAGTTCACAAAGTCAGGATCAATATCATTGATCCAATAGCGTTCTGCAATTCCAGCACGTTTCGCTGTCAAAGTGAAGGCAGCTGAATTGCAAAACGGCTCACGGATTTCCTTGATATCGTTTGGGCGAACACTGACCAGCAGCTTGGAAGTTTTGTGGCATCCACCCGCCGCTTTCAGCGGGGATGCCCAGTTAGTTGGAATACGTTCACGAATAACCATTATGCGACCTCCTTGTTTTGGTTGTTCTCAGTGTTGTCATTTGCAGCTACACGATCAGCAACGGAAATGATTTTCAAATTACCGTCTTCGGTGATTTCGGCAGCCAAGTTGATGCGACCACCTTTTGCCACCAGTTGAGACAGATAATCGGGATCAATCACCACCTTCGGCGTATGAGGGCGAGATTTAGTTTTCTGACGCACGGGGGGTGTTTTTTGGGTTTTGTCTTCTGCGTTGTCATCGTTAGGGTGGTCTTTTTCAGAAACACGAAAATGTTCGGCAATCTGGGTCAAACCACCGTTGTAGTCCGCGATCCAACGAACGACATCTTCCGCAACAAACTCTCCGCCTTCGAATTCTTTCAGGGCAGCGCAAAGAACCAATGCACGGATATTGAAACGTTGTCGTTGATCTTCGCCTTGGCGGTGGAACAGGGTCTTAATAACCAACAGAGCCAATTCGTCATATGCGCGGTCAGAAACGGTTACACCACGGGCAGCACACGCCTTAATGAAGCCATCAGGGTCTTGACGTGCATGGAAGAAAATAACCGCAGCTTCACCCATAATTTCGCGAAGTTTCTTACGAGAAGCATTGTAAGCGTCGATGTAAGCATCAACCAGTTCCCCTGCATTATTCAGCATGTCGTTAATATCAGTCATGATCATATTCCTTTCTAAAAATTGATAAATGAATTCGGGCATTAGGTAGACACAGCAGCCGCGCAACGTTTTGTGTGTTTAAAGACGTGACAAGCGATACGACGGTTTCTTCACGGTATTGGCATCGTTATCATTCGCAGCAATGCGCACAAGAGTAGCCTTTCGCCACTGCTGCTGTTCAATGGGGCGCGTATTTTTCCCCCAAAGGTGTGCGCAACGGACAACATAACGATGCGGACCTTCTGTTTTCGAAGCTGCTTTTTGTTTGTCTGAAACGTATCGAGAAAAACGAATAATCGTGTAATCACGTTTCTTTTTGTTGGGACGATTGGAGTTGGCCGCAATGCGTGGCTTTCTGTGATGAGAGATGTTCTTTATCTCTACGTCCTGACAGTTCAACATAAATAGAAAGTTCACAAGGACAATTGCAGCCGCATTTAAATATTCATCAGCCTGCTTAAGAGCTTCGTAATATTCTTGACCTTCTTCAAACCCCAAACAGGCTTTTCCGTTTTTGAGGACATTTTTACACACATATTTTGAAACAAATTTAATGCCACGAAATTCAACATAAAGATTAAAGAAGATGCCCTCACCTGTTTCATATGTTGCAATCGAGATGTAGGCATCTTCTGGAATACCGCGCTCGTTGAGGCATGTGACTGGTTCGACCAATTCAATCCAAATGTGAGAATGAGGCAAGTGAAGCTTATCAAAAGCCTCTAATGCAGATAACGACGAAACAACATGATCTGGATTGCTAACGTTTGTGACGAGGTCATCAAGGACGTAAATTGCTCCATCGTCCAGACAACGCGAAACATTTGCGAATGTAAAATCAGAAAAATATTCCTGCATATCATCACAGACTTTACGAAAACGATTTGGACGTGGCGTACCTTTGCTACGTTCAGAATTGGGGCGGTTCTTAGGGTTAATTTTTGATGTTTTCATGGTCATATTCCTCTCTATAAATTGATAAATGATTTCAGGCATTAGGCAGCCATAGCAGCCGCATAGGGCGGCTGCTTGGTTGGTTGACGGTTATCGTTAGCTGCTTTGGGAATATGACGAGAGGTAGTGATGCGTGTGACCGTGCGGGTGCTGCTATGCTTCACGCCTGCAAAAGATTTGTGTTTTTTCACGTTCAAAGTGTAGACATTGTGCATTCCATATTTCATGATCGTTCTCCTGAAAAGTTCCCGCATGTAACCAACCTGTGGTCATTGTGCGGTCAATAGGAATAACGGTTTTTTAGAATATATCAGGTCTCCACATACCCCACGGGGTTGAGGGATTTCAGGAGGGGATATGGGAGTTAGTTCAAATTGTTTTGGTTATATTTCAGGAAGTGAGAACTATTCTGGGAAAGCCTACTTACTAAACAAGACAATTAAGTTAATAGGCGCAACCTTAGTCACACCGATAAAACGTGAAAATTCCAAGAAGAAAGAAGAGCTTAATAAGATTTTGGCATCCGACAGCACCAGAACCATTGTAGTTCCATCATGGAAAGACATTTACGATCTAAAAGCCATGAAGCAACTTTATGAAAAACACTGGGCTGTCATTATTGCAAATGAGTTCAAACTTGAAAAAGCACTTCCGCCATGTAGTGGCATGTATCCATTTCGAGATGATCACCCTGTAATGGCACATGCCATGCGTAATCGCACTAAAATGGAGCGCTCTGTTTTGGGACGGCAATATGAAAATGTTAAATCAAACCAGAACAAGCGAAATTTAGAAGAAAGTGTGGCTGCTACTAAACATGCCAAAGATTTGGTGGAAGCATTTTTTGAAATTTCGAAAGAACACAACACCTTGAGTAAAGTAAAAATATGTAAGATCGCTAATGACGAGAAGAACTTACGAACCCGGAAAACAAATAAAGCTCCTAAAGGAAATCCCATTTTGGATAGAAATTTCAAACGCTTTTTAAAACAGGCAGGTCAAGAAATTGCTTGGGCTACTTGGGAACAAGAGTTTAAAGAACAAAACTCAAAAGAAACGTGATTACTCCACCAATTTCAAATGCGGAACGTGGGTCGGCTTGAGCCTTGTCTTTTCCCGACCCAACATCTTGTCAAATTCATCCTGAATGAATTTCCCTGCTACAATCCCACGATTGAGTTGCGTTTCCACCTTTTCCAGATCAACGCCTTCACCGCTTTCCCACATATCACGGGCGCAGTGTTCCAGCATCAACGCCAGATCGTTCATGCACCCCAATACCTTTCTGGAATTGGTTTTACAGAATTGATATTGTGCATGTTGCGCTGATAAATCACGACCCGTGTGTTCTTGCAGTCGCATGCGAAAAATATCGACCATGTAATCAAGATCGTCACCGGCATCGAACGGATGAACCAGACAGTAGCGCGTTTCGGCGTTGGTGAAGAGCAGTATCTTCATCGGCAGCCCAATATCCAACACATTCGCATACCAGTTATCCAGCCAGTCGATGTCAACGGCATTCGGGGCTGGTGGCAGTTTGAGCTTCAAAGCTTTGGCAAGTTTGGCGGTGGCGTGGATATAGAGCATGATAACCCTAATCTTCATACCATTTATGCTTGCCGCTCAGTACGTCTTCAATGGGAACAACTGAGTCTATTTTGTTGTTCTTGATAATCGCATTGAAGATTTCTTCTTCATTTACGACGAGAATTTCTTCTTCTCCGTTCTCATTAATGACAGTCTTTGTTAGCATCACAAGGTCGTCATCCATAATCCCCTCCTATAAAACCGCTTCAATGTCACGGGTGCTGTGAAGAACCCGCACAATATAAACCCCATCACTTTCGATCTGGTAGAAAACCGAATGATGCTGGTGTTCAAACCGAAGATAACCATCACGGATATAGCCAATATCCCGACCCAAATTTGGATGACCAACCAGTCGCAAAAAACAGGTTTCCAATTCGGACAGATAAAGGTCAGCCTGTTTCTCACCAAATTGCCGATAGGTGTAAACGTAAATGTCGTGGAGGTCTTGGTCGGCCAGTTCCGAAAGACGATATTCACGCACCGTTTAACTGCGCCTTCGCTGCTTTGACAATATCACCAACTTTACGCTTGCTAACACCGCTTTGCTCACCTTCTATCAAGGCGATATTGATCAGTTCGCGTTGACGTTGGTCTTTGCGGATCAGGTCACGGACATAATCACTGGCATTGGCGTAAACGCCAGTTTCGACCTGCCCATCGACCCATTCGCGCATGGTATCTGGTAATGACACGTTCATCGTTGCCATAAGTGTATCCTTCAAAAAGTAATTTCTGGAAGAATAACACTTATGGCAAAGATTGCCAATTCCATCATTTAGTCTTCGTTGTCTTTTCGACTTTACGGAAGATGTAAGGAAAAATCCCATCCGTTGCGAAAACCTCCTTCACAATATTTGCAGGTATTCTCAAACGGCATCTTTGATTTCTACCTTTAAATTTATTGTGTTTTTGAAGTCGATTGGACTTTTACACCTTTAAAATGGCGGGAGAAAAACGTTGGCTATGAATACCGCGCTCTACTGCCAGTTTACCCTGTTCAGGGGTCAACAGAACCTTGTTTGGAAAGTTTGCTTTGACTACTCTGTAAAATTTCCAACCATACATATAACGTTCTATGATTAATGCCTTACTTCTGCCAAGGGAAATTGCAAATTGACATCCAACTCTTTCATGCGCTCTTAATCGGAACTCATCTAAAGCACATTCAGCTTTATTGGCTAAAGCTTGATCGATATGCTTAAAGCGTTTGTAACGTTTTTCACTCATAACTCAATATTCTCCATAACTAACAACCCTCCCACCGAGGGCGTTTTCTGACTATGAATCTACGCCTGAAACCAGACGGTGCCAATTTGTTTAATACTTGAAAATCAATTAGTTAGATGCAAAATAAAACGG
>JABXIG010000055.1 GCA_013373205.1 Methylocystaceae bacterium
GACCCGCGCTTCGGGCCTTCAGTGCCTCACGATGGTCGCCCATCGTCGGCAGCGGAACCGGGAACAAGCCCGGTCAGAGAGGAAGAGTGCGGGCCTTTCGGCCGTGACGGGTTGAGGGCCGGAGAGAGAGGCTCACCGGCGCCCGTCATGGAGTGATCCCGATGACCTTTGCCCGTTTCGCAACCTTCCGCTCCATCGGCCAGATTCTGACGGCTGATGTTCTACCCGCGCTGTATCGGTCGCAAAAGCTGCCGCTGCGCATCTCTTGCCTCGGCGTCGCCAGTTATGACGCCGGTGACACGGCGAATAGCTTTGACCGCGTGATCCCGCTTGGGGAATGCCCGTCACCGGAGGAGGCCATCCAGGCCGCAACCTTGCGCGTGTCGCGCGGTGATATTTGCACCCGACTAAATAGCTTTCCGTATTTCCAGCCGCGCATCATGCTCATTCAGGACCGCGATCAGCGCCTGGTCCTCGCCGGCGAAATCCGCGCCGGCATTATCCTCTGGCAGCAGCCGGTCGCCCCCGATGCCGAGGCACGCAGGATTGTGACCGAGGCCAGCCGACTGCGCGGTATGGCATTCCGAGCCTCGGAGCCCGGGGATGCGAGACGGCTGCGTTACCGCGCCGCTGCGCTGGAGGCACGGTTGGTTGATCCCTTCTGGCGCGAGACCGCGGCCGATCTGCTCCACCTGCCACAGGCCGCCTGAGCTTCACCCTTTCCATCCCATTCGGCCCGGTGTCACGCCGGGCCATGTCATGCCCGGAGACCATCATGGCCGACTATTTCACCCATTTCTCCTGCCTGCTTGACGTGGGCACTCCCGAGCAGGCCGCCCGCGCGCTCGATCTCTACAATGCGCTCTCGGATGAGAATGCTGCTGAGGATCCGCCTTCGGACGGGTTTCTGCTTTCTATTCAACCCGAGCATGGCGGAACCCAGCTCTGGATGCGCGATGATGGCACCGGCGATCCTGAGCATGTCATCCAATTCGTCAAACGCTGCGCGAAGGAGTTCGGTCTGACCGGCCTATGGGGGATGCAATACGCCAATACCTGCTCGAAGCCGCGTGTGGACGGGTTCGGTGGAGGCGCCCATGTGCTCGACCTCGCCACCGGAGAGACTGTGGACTGGCTCTACACGGACGGCTGGCTTGCCATCGTGCTGGACGGAGGCGATCCCTATGCCTGATATTATCGAAACCACCGTCTATCGCCTCAACGAGTTGTCCGGGCACGCGAAGGACAAGGCTCGCGCCTGGTATCGTGAGGGCGGCTTCGACTATGCCTGGTACGATGCGGTCTATGAGGATTTCCAGCGCATCGCGGAAATCCTAGGGCTGAACCTCAAGACCCGAACCGTCCGGTTAATAGGCGGCGGCACACGGCAGGAACCCTGCATCTGGTTCCGGGGCTTCTGGAGCCAGGGGGACGGCGCGTGCTTCGAAACCTTCTATGCCTACCGCAAGGGCGCCCCACGCCGGATCAGGGAATACGCGCCGCAGGACACCGAGCTGCACCGCATCGCCAATGCCCTGCAAGCGGTCCAGCAGCACAATTTCTACCAGCATCGCGCTGAGGCCACCCATCGCGGCCATTACTACCATGAGTATTGTATGGCGATCTCGGTCGAGCGTGACAGCCCGAGTTGGCAGGACATGACCGCCGACGCCGAGGACACCGTGAGCGAGGCGTTGCGCGATCTCGCCCGCTGGCTCTACCGCCAGCTCGAGCGTGAATACGACTATCTGTCTTCGGATGAGGTCGTCGATGAGGCCATCATCGCCAACGGTTACACCTTCACCGAAGCCGGCCAACGGTTTGGGTGAGGAGGCTCGGCCTCAGAACTCCTCCTGCAACTCTGCATAGATGGCTTCGATCCGGACGGCCTCCGCGTCGGTCAGAGCGGCGAATTCCTTCGCTCTGGCGCGTCCGGAGAGTCTGCCATCGTTCTGGTGCAGGAAACGAAACAGCAGGTCGAGCACGCGGTCGGGCATGTCGATCAGGCCCGAGACGCGGGACTTAAACCCGTCATAGGCACGCAGGGACCGGGTCTCTGCAGGCAGGTCATGGTCGATTGTTTGGGCCACGCAGGCGAAGAGGAATTCGGCATGGGGCGTGGCATCGAAGAAGCGATAGAAATCGCCGGTGTCGTTCAGCACCTCGACGTTCCCGCGATCGGTTGGGCGCCAGCTGACATGGGGCAGCAGCCGACGCGAATAGCTCTCGAGCACCTGCCGGTAAGCCTCGATCCGTTCGAGGATCACCGCCGACACTGGGAAGACCAGCCCGGGCGGATTGAAGCCGCGTGCAGCAAGCACGTGGTGGATCAGGTAGCGATGAAGGCGCCCGTTGCCGTCCTCGAACGGGTGGATATAGACGAAGCCGAAGGCGAGGCCGGCAGCCGCCAGAACAGGGTCGAGCCCCGGGGCGATATCGCGGTCGAACGCTTCGAGCCCGGCGATCAACGCAGGCAGGTCTTCATGCCGGGCGCTGACGTGATCGGGCAGGGGGGCGCCGGTCGTGCGGTCGTGCTCGCCAATGAACCCGCCCTCCTGCCGCAGGCCCAGATGGACGAAGCGGGCATCGCCGATGACGATGCGTTGCAGGCGTTCGAGTTCTGCCCGGTCGATCGGATGCCGCCCGGCTTCACCGATGATCTGGCCCCAGCGCCGGATACGATCCTGGGGCGGGTTCTCGCCTTCGATCTGGAAACTCGACCGTGAATCCTTGAGCAGCAGGAAGGCCGCCGTGCGCGCAAGCAGATCGGCGGGCACCTCGGCCAGCACCGCGCGGGCCTCGGCTGCCAGATCGCGGGCGATGAAGGCCTCGATCGCCGGAGTGCGGAAGATCATCGGGCAGAAATCCGGGCTGCCGGGCAGGTTGTTACGGACACGGTGGCGCGGCGAGGGGGCGCCCTCTGCGTCCCATTGGAGCCTGGCATCGACCACGGGCGCGTAATTGCCGCGCGTGGCGTCGGGCAGATCCAATTCCGCGCCGAGGAGCCACTCATAGAGGAACCAGATCCTGCGCGCGTAGCTGCCCGTCGGGGCGGCCTCGACAATGGCCTGGATCGGCTCCGGGCCGGTTGCCTTGAACAGCCGCTTGAGAACCGCCAGATCCAGCCCCTCGTAGCGCAGCGCGAAGGTCAGATGACCGATGAGGCTCGCCTCGGGTTCATGGCGGGGCGTGTAGAGGCGCCAGCCGTCGGCCTCGTAGACCTTGTGACGTGGGCCGATGGCGGAAAGTGTCCGGGGCAGGGGCGTTGCGAGCGCATAGGCATCGATCAGCGCAGCATAGCCCGCAGGTGTGGCCTCCTCGGGGAGCCAGCGCTCGTGAAAAACGGTTACGGCACCTGAAAACGGATTCCTTTGCGCCTGCTCCATGAAATTCCGTTCTTGGCCCCGATGATTGATCTCAAGTCGTTATATCTCATGAATATCGCTTACAATCAATGAGGTCTTGCGAAATCTGATGGCGGAGCGCTGGAGCCGTCAAGTCTGCGAGGCGATGGGGCCTGAGGTGCCGAGTCAGAGAGGTGCCGGGACGGGGTGAGTCCGGGTGGTCGAGAGAGAGCGCCGTCCGGAGCTTCCCGTTCCTGCTCTCTGAGGTTTGCCGACATCTTCGATGCCCTGATCTCCACCATGGCCGACACCAGCCTCGATTTCGACCTCGACGAGATCATGTGGTCCACCGTCAACACCTTCCACCGCGCCGTGGAACGGACCGAACGCAAACTCGACGATAACGAGCAGGTCCAGAAGCGCCTTCAGCGGGAACAGGACGGCAGCGAGGTCAAATCGGTCCAGCTCGAAACCCTCATCGGCATCGGCCAGAACCTGATCGAGCGCCGCGACAGCATGGAGATCTTCCGCGACACTGCCGCCGACCTCTACCTGCGCAGCACAGGCACGCCCTGGTCGCCGCGCTCCGGATCACGGGTCAACCATCGCCAGATGACCTCGGCCATGATCGACAGCCGCGATTTCCTCGCCGCCAAGCGACGGGCCGACAATGAGGTGCTACTGCCCGCCGGGCCGAAGATCGCCTTCTCGGGCGGCGACACCACCGATCACCGCACGATCTGGGCCAGGCTCGATCAGGTGCACGCCAAGCACCCCGACATGGTGCTTCTGCACGGCGGCAGCCCGAAAGGCGCCGAACGCATCGCCGCCACCTGGGCCAACAACCGCAAGGTGCCGCAGGTCGCCTTCAAGCCCGACTGGACGAAACACGCCAAGGCCGCGCCCTTCAAGCGCAACGACCGGATGCTCGATACCATGCCGATCGGGGTCATCGTCTTCCCAGGAACGGGCATTCAGGAAAACCTCGCCGACAAGGCCCGCAAGATGGGCATCCCGGTCTACCGCCTCGCGGAGGGCAGCGCGTGAGCGCTGCACCGATTCAAAATGGCCGCGCAGCTTTCTGCATACGTTACGGTGGGCGGTGAGCCGACATTCTCTGCCTGTGCGAACATGCCCTTGCCAGGACATGGAAGCGGACATTCCGCCAGGATCACCCCGCCCGGCCCGGCGCGACCTGCACGGAGGACGGCGTCCGGACATTCTCTGCGGGCGCGAACGAAAAAGCCCATGCGCAGCAAGCCGACATTCAGAGGAGGCCGAACTCTGACACTTTACTGCACAGATTATCGCCATGCTTCAGTGTCCCAAGGAGGCTACAGTCGCCGAGATGGTCGAGGCCACCGTATGCTTGACCCCTACCGCCCACGGTTCGATCTCAGGTGACCTGAAGACGAAGCTGGGCCTGCACATCGCCGCCGAGAAGGTCGAGAGCAGTTCCACTCATAGAAGCTGGTCCGGTCCAGCCCCCGCTGACGACAGGCCTCGGCGACGTTGCCAAGCTCCTTCGCCAGTTCCAGCACGCTCAGGCGGCTCTGCGCCAGCTTCGTGTCCGCGTCCCATTTCTGCGGCGTCGCAGCGGTCGATGTGCGTCCCATGATCGAACCCTCCTATCCATGAATAGCACGGAAAGAAGGTTAAGTGGACACGTCATCCGTTCTTTCTCCACTGGCTCAAAGCTCGCCTTGAAGAGACCAACTGATACGACCGTTACTTCTGGCAATTTTTTGCCAGAAGTAACATGCTTCCTAAAGGGGAAGGCAAGAGGCAAGTAGTCCGATGACAGTGAAGATTGCAGTGCCTCGGATCGGAGGGAGGGCTGAGTTCGCTGTACGTCGAGCAGCTCTCTGAGCCGGAGGCTGGCCCGCCAGGGAGAAATCAGTGTCAGCTAAGGGTATGTAGCGCAGGTACCCGCAATTTCGATTGCCCGCTTTCCTCCCCTCAGTTAGCGTCATCGAGAGCACAGAAAATGGGCCCGCATAGTTTGCGGGTCCACCGATCTGGCCCGGAGGTGATTTTTGGAGAGCGACCGGTCGGAACTTCGCTGGGGTGTCGAGCAGCGCCTCGAGTTCATAGAGTTCCGTCTGTTCTGGGAGGGGCAAGTGAACCGCAGCGATCTTATGGATCAGTTCGGGGTATCGGTGAACCAGGCGTCCACCGACCTGAATCGGTACATCGGCTTCGCCCCCGACAACATGCTTTACGACAAGAGTGCGCGAACCTATGTACGAGGCTCCGAGTTCAAGCCGCAGTTCCTCGAGCCTGACGCGAGCCGCTACCTTGCGCAGCTGCGATCAGTCGCTGACGGGCTCCTCGACCGCGAGGACGCCTGGATCGCCAACCTCCCGCCCTACGCGGCCGCCCCTACGCCAGTTCGTGGGGTCAATCCGGCAACGCTTCGTTCGATCGTTGGCGCCATCCGCCGGTCCGAGGCGATCGAGGTAAAGTACCAGTCCCTGTCTAGCCCCGAGCCGCGCTGGCGCTGGATCGCCCCCCATGCCATCGCGTTTGACGGTTTCCGCTGGCACACTCGGGCGTTCTGCCAAACCGACGATTGCTTCAAGGACTTCCTGTTGTCTCGAATGCTTGAGGTCCGAGGCTCAGGCGAAAGCAACAAGTCGGCCGGTGACGATCACGACTGGCTTTCCGAGGTTACTCTGGAAGTCGGGCCCCACCCCGACCTCTCGGAAACACAAGCGAAGGTTATTGCCCTCGATTATGGCATGCGCGGCGGCAAGGCGAAGATCAAGGTGAGACGTGCGCTCCTCTACTATGCGCTTAAACGCCTCGGTCTAGATACCGCCCCCGAAGCGCGCGCGCCCCAAGACCAGCAGATCGTGCTGATCAATCGCGACGAGATTTTCAGCGGCATTCGAGCAGCTGGCGCTCCGGAGGGTTCGAAATGAAGCCTTCTTCGGACACCGCGTCCAGTTGCCAGAAGCCAGCAAGTTCATTTGAGGAGAGCCAGATTGGGTAAACAAGCGGCATTCAAGACCAACCCGGTCAGCTTGGAGGAGCTTCTCCGTCAGTGTGGGAACGGCAAGATTCAGTTGCCGGATTTCCAGCGCAGTTGGGTTTGGGACGAGGAACGGATCAAGGGGCTGATCGCCTCGATCTCGCAGGCGTTTCCGGTCGGCGCCTTGATGACGCTCGAGGTGAAGCCTGGTGCGGCCGATACCTTCGCACGCCGACCAATCCAGGGGGCGGATGCCGCAGTTGGCGACGACGCACCGGATCAGCTATTGCTGGATGGCCAGCAGCGCATGACCTCGCTTTATCAGACCTGCTTGCGCCGCGAGGTAGTGCAAACGGTCACGCCTCGCCTCAAGCTCGTGAAGCGCTGGTTTTACATCGACATTCGAAAAGCAATGAATCCGGCCGAGGACAGGGAGAATGCGATTGTCTCTGTACCCGAGGATCGTCGGATCAAGTCGGACTTCGACCGGAAGATCGACCTCGACCTCTCCACGCCTGAACTCGAATACCAAAACCTCATGTTCCCGCTGAACCAGGTTTTTGACTGGGACGAATGGCAAGATGGCTTCAACGAATACTGGCTGGAAAACGACCCGGAGACACGCAAGCTCTTCAAGCCGTTCAAGGATGAGGTCCTTCAGAACTTCAAGGCCTACCAGCTGCCCGTAATCGCATTGAGCCCCGACACCTCCCACGAGGCCGTCTGTCTGGTCTTTGAGAAGGTGAATACCGGCGGCAAGCCGCTCGACGCATTCGAGCTTGTGACAGCGATGTATGCAGCCCGCGGCCATCGCCTGCGAGACGACTGGCTCGGCGCCGACGGCCAGCCGGGGCTCCAGACGAGACTTCAGCTTTTTGGGCGGGCAGCCGAACAGAAGTTCGGCGTGCTGGAAAAAGTCGCGGCAACAGATGTGCTCCAGGCCATCGCCCTCCTGCATGGGGTCGAGACCCGCGCGGCCGAAATCGCCGCCGGGCGCAAAGAGTCGGAGCTGTCCGCAGTCCGGGCCACGCGTCAGTCGCTCCTAGACCTGCCGCTGGAGGCATACCTGAAACACCGTGCTGCGGTCGAAGAAGGGTTCAAGACTGCGGCGAAGTTCCTCCGGCAGAACCACATCTATCGGGTCATCGATCTGCCCTATCAGGGCCAGCTTGTCCCATTTGCCGCGATCCTCGCCATCATCGGGCCGAGGTTCGACCACGCTGCAGTGAAAGACCAGCTCGCCCGCTGGTTCTGGTGCGGCATTTTTGGCGAACTCTATGGCTCGGCCATCGAGTCCCGATTTGCCAAGGACGTGCTCGAGGTGCCCGCATGGCTGGACGGTGGCCCCGAACCCAGCACGATCACCGATGGCCGTTTCCGACCGGAACGCCTGCGCACCCTGCGCACCCGCCTGTCGGCCGCCTACAAGGGTATCCACGCCCTTCTGATGGCCGAAGGCGCGAGAGATCTTCGCTCCGGCCAGCACTTCAAGGACACGGTATTCTTTGACGAGTACGTCGATATCCACCACATCTTCCCGCAGGACTGGTGCAAGAAGCAGAAAATCGAGCCGAAGGTCTTTGACACCGTCGTCAACAAGACGCCGCTCAGCTACAAGACCAACCGCATTCTTGGCGGCGTAGCTCCATCGGTCTACCTGGAACGACTGGAAACAGGCGGAAAGGACAACCCGCCGATCGCCCGCGAAGCGCTTGATGATTATCTGGCGTCTCACGGACTGGATACATCCTTGCTGAGGGCGGATGACTTCGAGGGATTCATGGCGGATCGGGAGACGCGGCTCCTTGCCATGATTTCAAAGGCAACCGGGCATGCGATCGTCAGGGCAGATTCCGTGCCGGAGGAAGGCGAGGACGTTCTCCAGGACGACGAAGGCTTCGATGTTCCAAGCCCGGACACCGAGGAGGCCGCCTGAATGAAAGCGTTTGAGTTCGACCATCAATTGATCCGTGCTTACGAGCACTTTTCGCGTTCATTCAGCGCAATTCGGGCACCTGACCTGAAATCCGAGATCGATGCCCAGTACGACGCCGGAAAATTCTGGCCGGATGCCCTCTTGTCTCTGAACCCACGCTTCATGGCGGGGCCGACGGTCGATGAACTCGTCGCCACGGGTGATCTCGACGACGGCACGGGCAAGGTTTTCCGGTTCGGCACCACGCCTCTTCGCTTTCACCGGCACCAAGCCGAGGCGATCGCGAAGGCGAAGCAAGGAAAGAGTTATGTCGTCACAACCGGTACGGGTTCGGGGAAATCCCTGTGCTTCTTCGTGCCGGTTGTCGACTCGATCATCCGAGCGCGGCGCGCAGGAAAGCCGCGTCGCACGACGGCAATCATCGTTTACCCCATGAACGCACTGGCAAACAGCCAGATGAAGGAGATCGACAAGTTCATCGCTGGTTCCGGTTTGCCCGATGAGCTCAAGCCGGTGGTCAAACGTTACACCGGGCAGGAAAGCCGTGAAGAGCGGGAGCGCATCGCTGCCAATCCGCCCGACATTCTCCTGACGAACTACATGATGGCAGAATTGCTTCTGACGCGTCAGGACGACCTGGACTCGGAAGTCGTCTCGAACGCGTCCGGTCTCGAGTTCATCGTTCTCGACGAACTCCATACCTATCGTGGGCGCCAAGGTGCCGATGTCGCGGTCCTCGTTCGACGCCTGCGGGATAGGTGCTCGCCTGACAAGGAGCCAATCTGCATCGGGACATCGGCGACGATGGCCTCCGAGGGATCGGACGAGAGCCGCGCACTTGCTGTCGCGAAGGTAGCGTCTCGTCTGTTTGGCACCGACATTGGCCCGGACGCGGTCATCGACGAGTCCTTGCAGCGCGCGACCGATGACGCCCTGAAGATCGAGCACGTCCTTGGCGCTTTGAAGACGGCCCTGACGCAGCCTTTGCCGGACGCACTCGATGACGAAACCCTAAAGCGCCATCCGCTCTCGGTTTGGGCCGAACTCGAACTCGGATTGGACGATGGGCTTGAGCTTCGCAGGAAGAAGCCGATCCCTTTTGAAGAAGCCGTTGAAAAGCTTTCTCTGGCCAGTGCGGTCGATGCAGAAACCTGCCGAGACTATCTCGAAAAATTCCTGACCCGGGTAAGCCTGCCGGAGCATGAGCGCGGCGGCACGAAGGACGGAGCCTTTCTCGCCTTCAAACTCCACCGGTTCATCTCCGGTGCCGGTGAAGTCTTTACGACGCTCACGGCCAGGCCGCGTCGGATCCTCCTTGAAGGGCAGCTCGAGGACCCCGAAGCCCCTGGAAACCGCCTCTACCCCACGCGGTTCTGCCGAAACTGTGGCCAAGAATACCATGTCGTGACCAAGGTCGACGATGATGGGAGCTTGCGCTTTCTGCCTCGAAGCATCGACGACACGCCGCTCGACACTGAAGAAGACGAGGTCGCGGGGTATCTCTGTCCGGTGACGCCCGGCGATACTGACTTCCAGTTCACAGGCGAGCTTGAGGGTTACCCCGAAAGCTGGCGAGAAGAGAAAAACGGCATTGAACGGCTGAGAGGGTATCGCAAGAAGCGTATGCCGGTGTCCTACGTCGTCGGTGCTGATGGTCGCCACGGAGCGGGCGGAAACGATTTCTGGTTCATCCCGGGAAAGTTCGCGTTCTGCCTGTGCTGCCATGACGAACCGACGCAGGGGATGCGTGAGCGCAGCAAGTTGGCGGGTCTGTCCGGCGAAGGGCGAAGCTCGGCAACAACCTTGCTGGTCGCCAGCGCCCTGGAGTGGATGAACAAACCTGGCAGCGGTGTACCCGAGACGAAGCGGAAGCTTTTGGGGTTCACGGATAACCGTCAGGATGCAGCCCTGCAGTCTGGCCATTTCAATGACTTCCTGTTCGTAAGCCTGTTGCGCGGAGCCATCCTTCGCGCGGTCATTGCTGCTGGCTCAGGTGGGCTCGCAGAAGATGAGTTCGGCCTGCAGGTGGTGAAGGCGCTCGGCTTTACTGCCGCCAACAAAGAGGCGCGCCAGCATTGGCTGCTGGATTCGAATGCTGGTGCCATCATTCGCGAAGACGCCCAGCGATCGCTCGCAAAGGTACTCGCCCACCGTGTCTGGACGGACCTGCGTCGCGGTTGGCGCTTCACCAACCCCAGCTTGTCTGTCCTGAACCTGATCGACGTGAACTTCCTCGGCCTCGAGGAAATCTCTGAAGATCGCGAGCGCTTCATGGCCATCCATCCAGCGCTGGGAGACCTCAGCCTCGAACAGCGGCAGGCAATTCTAAAGGCGATTTTGTCCGCGATGCTTGAGGGCCTGGCTGTTCAGACCGAAGCCTTGGACCTGACTGTCCTCGACGGCGTGGCCCAGAAATCCCGAATGCTGCTTCAGGCACCTTGGGCCATTGACCAAAAGGAAAATCCGCGAGCGCGGTCCTCGCTTGTCCTGCGCGCGGGCAGCAAGAACGTCGTCACGCTGCGTGAAGAACAAACGCTTCTTCGGGCAGGTCCCAATTCGCGGATCGCACGGCTCGTGAACCGGAAGTCGGTTCTAGGCATGAAGCTGAACAAGGATGAGTACTACGAATTCATGGAAGGGATGCTTGTCTTCCTGAGCGAGGAAGGGCTGCTGGTGCCTGTTGAACTCGATAGCGATGTGACGGGCTGGCGCCTGTCCCCATCTGCGGTTCGGCTTGTGCCTGGACCGGCTCTCGATGATGAAACCCACCGCGGCAACCGATATTTCCACGACCTTTACACCGCGATTGCCAGTGACCTTGGCGACGGGCGTAGTTCCTACTGGGGGTTGGAGGGACGCGAGCACACGGCTCAGGTTTCGCAAAAGCAGAGAGAATGGCGTGAATGGCGGTTCCGTTTCGAGCAGGACGACATGGACCATCTCGCGACCTCGGAGGACCGAACAGAAATTCGGGCGACCGGCGAGTCAGACCGGTTCCTGCCAGCGCTGTTCTGCTCTCCGACTATGGAACTCGGCGTTGATATTTCCGCCTTGAACGCCGTCTACCTCCGCAACGTACCTCCTACGCCGGCGAATTACGCGCAGCGCGCTGGCCGTGCCGGTCGCTCGGGCCAGGCCGCGGTTGTCGTGACATACTGCGCCTCGGGGTCACCGCATGATCAGTATTTCTTTGAACGGCGCAACGATATGGTGGCCGGTGTCGTGCGGCCGCCAGCACTCGACATCACGAATGAAGAGCTGGTCCGATCGCACCTGCACGCGGTGTGGCTGGCGGAAGCGAAACTGGCGCTTTCTCCCGACATCCCAGAGATTCTGGACCTTCACGGGGACAAATTCCCGCTGAAAGAAGACGTTCTGGAGGTCATCTCGAAACCCGCTCTGGTCTCGCAGGCACGGGGACCGATGGCGCGTGTCTTGAAGCAGATTCTGGCGTCCGACGGAGGGCAAACCCCGATCTGGATGGACGATCCAGACGAGTTCGTTCTTCACACGGCCATGAATGCCCCAAAGGAGTTTGACCGCGCCTTCGACCGTTGGCGGGAGCTTTATAGCTCTGCCAGGACGCAATTGGCTGAGGCCAACAAGCGTTCGGAGATTACGGGGCTATCGGGAGCCGACCGGCGCAAGATCAAGGCTGCGCAAATGCAGGCCCAGGATCAGATCGCCATCCTCGAACAAGGCAAAGCCTCGAATGGGTCCGATTTCTATTCGTATCGGTATCTGGCGACTGAGGGCTTCCTGCCCGGGTACAACTTCCCGCGCCTGCCGCTCTACGCGTTTGTACCAGGCGAAGGCAAGACGGGGTCATTCCTTTCCAGAGCCCGCTTCCTCGCCATTTCCGAATTCGGCCCGCGCAGTCTGATCTATCATGAGGGCCGAGCCTACCGGGTCATGAAAGCCAAATTGCCGCCCGAGGTGCGTCAGGGCGACGGGTCGGAATTGGCGACTAAGGATATCTACATCTGCTCCAACTGTGGTGCATCGCATGAGGGCGAGGTCGAGCGTTGCCATGGGTGCAACAACCATATGGCGGGTGAGGTACCCATCAAGAAGACCCTGCGCATCGACAACGTCGAGGCCGCCCCGACTGAGCGCATCACGGCGAACGATGAAGAGCGCGTTCGGCAGGGCTTTGACATCCAGACCGTCTTCTCCTGGCCGAAGAAGGATGGGCAGGTCCAAGTGACCAACGCCAAATTCGTCTGTGGCGAGACTTCCCTCTTGGCCCTGCAATACGCCAACAGCGCGGAGATCAGCCGACTGAACAAGGGCTTGAAGCGCCGAAAGGACCAGACTGTCTTCGGTTTCCACATCGATCCGAGATCCGGATACTGGGCGAAATCCGACGATGAGGACAGCGACACGGACGTTCCGCCCGACGTGGTCAAGCCGGTTCGCATTGTCCCGATTGTTCGCGACAGAAAGAATGCCCTGTTGTTCCGCTTTGAAAAGCCTGAGCAGTACGAGCCCGAGACAATCGCGTCGGTTCAGCATGCGTTGCTGCGCGGAATCGAAGTGGTTTTCCAGTTGGAAGAAGGCGAAATCCTCGGTGAACCGCTGCCCGCGAGGGACAACCGCCGTGCAATCCTTGCCTACGAGGCAACGGAAGGCGGTGCCGGCGTGCTCACGCGCCTGATCGATGACGGAAAGGCAATCAACGAGGTGGCGAAGACCGCATTGGGTCTGATGCACTTCGAGAATGTGGATGCCGCGATTGCGGCGGGTGATGCGGCTCTGTTGCAGGAGAAGAAAGACGGAAGCTGTGTTCGCGGCTGCTACCGTTGCCTGCTGTCCTACTTCAACCAACCGGACCATGAGCTGATCGACCGCTCGAGCCCGGAAGTGGCGCAATTCCTGATCGATCTTGCACGCGGCACAATTTCCCTTGCTGCGAAGCCGACAGCTGGAACGGTGGCATCACCATGGCTTGAGGCATTCAGCTCTGCAGGCATTCCCCAAGTCGATACGATGCCCGCGAGCTTTGGTGGGCGTGAATTCGAGTTCGTTTGGCGCGCGTTCGCCGTTGCCGCGACGACCGCTGACTTGACTGCAGAAGCTGAGGCAGACGCGATGAACAAGGGCTGGGTCGTTTTTGGATTGCCTTCGGCTCCGTCGGAGGGACTGCCGGATGGCTTCAGGAAGAATTTTGAAGGTTGAAATGACTGTGAATTTTACTCCTGGAGATCTTGTCAGAGCGCGCGGCCGTGAATGGGTTGCCTTGCCGACACCCGGCGACGGCCTGCTCGCCCTGCGCCCCCTCTCGGGCAATGAAAACAACATCGTGGTTCTTGCTCCGGATCTCGAGCTTACGCCGGTAGAAGCCGCTCGTTTCGACCTGCCTGACGATGCGCGCACGACAGTGCAGTCCAAGGCGGCCCTTCTTGCCGACGCGTTGCGACTGACCCTCCGCCGGGGGGCAGGTCCGTTCCGATCCGCCGCACAGCTTGCGTTTGAGCCTCGGACGTACCAGCTTGTCCCGCTGCTCATGGCCCTTCGCCTTCAGGTCCCGCGGCTGTTGATTGCCGACGACGTTGGCATCGGCAAGACCATCGAAGCCGGTCTCATCCTCCGCGAACTGATGGATCGCGGAGAGGTCGATGCGTTTTCGGTTCTCTGCCCTCCGCACCTCGTAGACCAGTGGATCACCGAACTGAAGGATCGCTTCGGGATCGATGCCGTTGCCGTCACCTCCGGGACTGCGGCACGTCTGGAGCGCAACCTCCCATTGGCGCAAACCCTTTTCGATGCCTATCCCTTCACGGTGGTCAGCCTTGACTATATCAAAGCCGAGAAACGCCGGGATGGGTTCGCCAGGGCCTGCCCGGATTTCGTTATCGTAGACGAAGCACACGCCTGCGTCGGGACGCACAAAGGAAAGCAGCAGCGTTTTGACCTGCTCCAAGGCCTTGCACGCGACCCTGAGCGTCGGTTGATCCTGCTGACAGCCACGCCGCACTCCGGGGACGAGGATGCGTTCGCTCGGCTACTGTCGCTGATCGACAAGGAATTCGGGACCGTCAACTTCGACAACCAGAAATACCGCGAGCGCCTTGTCAGGCACTTTGTTCAGCGGCGGCGCGTCGACCTGGTCGAGGGCGACTGGGATGAGAACCGCTCGTTCCCCAAGCACGAGACGACCGAATACTCGTATCGCCTGAACGACGAGCATCGGGCCTTCCAAGAGGCCGTGCTTGATTACTGCTTCTCGGTCGTGTCTCGGGCTGGAGACGCGCAGAAGGATCGCCGGCTTGCCTTCTGGGGCACTCTGGCGCTGATGCGCTGTGTCGGATCGTCACCCGCAGCCGCCATGAGCGCGTTGCGAAACCGGGCTTCCAATGAAGACGAGCGCCTCGAGCCGCAGATCTACGACGAAGATGGTGATGATGAAGACGCCGTGGACATCGAGCCAAACACCGTCTTCTCAAATGATCCCGCTCTCCAAGGGCTTCTCGACAAGGCCAGCGAACTTCTGACGGCCGAGGATCCCAAACTGAACGCCCTCATCAAGGGCCTCAAACCCTTGATCAAAGATGGTGCCAATCCCGTCGTCTTCTGCCGCTACCTCGCCACTGCAGAGCATGTGAAGGAAAGGCTTCGTAAGGCCTTCCCCAAGTTGAATGTGCAAGCCGTGACGGGTGAATTGACACCGGACGAACGTCGCGATCGCGTTGCCGAAATGGCGGCGGAAGAAGGTTCCACCAAAGATCAGCGCATCCTTGTCGCCACGGACTGCCTGTCGGAAGGGATCAACCTTCAACAGCTGTTCGACACCGTGATCCACTACGACCTTTCCTGGAACCCGACGCGCCATCAACAGCGCGAAGGTCGCGTGGATCGTTTCGGACAACCCGCCGAACTCGTTCGCTCGATCATGATGTTTTCGCCCGACAGCGCCATCGACGGCGCCGTGTTGGACGTCATTCTCCGCAAGGCAGAAGAAATCCGTAAGGCGACGGGCGTGACTGTGCCTCTGCCCGAGGAGCGGGGACCGGTCACCGATGCGCTGATGGCGGCAATGATGCTCCGCCGTGGTGGTGGCAGTCACAAGCAGCTGACGTTGGACCTGCAACTCTGCGACGGTATCCAGGTGATGGAGACCCGCTGGCGCGATGCAAGCGAGAATGAAAAACGGTCACGTGCCCGGTTTGCACAAAATGCCATGAAGCCGATTGAAGTCGCTCCTGAATGGGACAAGGCGAAGACCCTCCTTGGATCGCCAGCGGAAACGCTCGAATTTCTCGAGCGCGCGATGTCTCGGTTTGGGGTGCCCCTCGAGAAAAAGAAGTCGCTGCAGTTCGCTCACGTGCATGCCCTTCAGGATAGCCTCAAGGAAAAGCTGGAGCAGCGTGGGCTGAAGGGCTCTCTGAAACTGGCCACGCAAGAACCCGTGCCCTCAGGCGCTTCGCTTCTGACTAGAACCCATCCACTGACATCGTCCTTGGCGGAAAGCCTGCTTGAAGCCTCTCTCGACACTGAAGCATTGCCGGATCTGGGCATCGGACGTGTCGGGGCTTGGCCGTGTGCCGCCGTCACTCAGATGACGCGTGTCGCTCTCTTGCGTATTCGCTACAAGCTCACCGTTCATGCTCGGCGTGAGCGCCTCCTGCTGGCAGAGGAAGCCGCCCTTGTTGCCCTCGACAGTAACTCGGTGATTGCCTCTGGCAGCGAGGCGCGCGCGCTGCTTGCCTCTCCTGCGACTGCTGATCTTGCGCCTGTCGCCCGCGACCGGATGATCAATACGGCGAAGGCGGCACTTCCTGACCTGCTGGGCGGCCCGATTGCCGATTTCGTGCAAAAGCGTGCCGCGGAGCTGGTTGAAGACCACGCCCGCCTTCGTGCTGCCGCCGGTTCCGCGTCGCGTGTCAGTGTGGAGCCGATCATTCCCCCAGACGTCATCGGCCTCTTCGTTCTTGTTCCGGGGGAGGTGTAACCATGGCCCGCAAACCAATCACCGATATGTCCGCGTGGCCGTCGCTGAGCCTCGAAGGCAACCTGATCGCGCCTGCGATGATCGCCAAGATCGATCAGCGCCAGGCACCCGAGCAATCCCCCGAGGAATACGGGGTTCGCAAGGGTCTCCAGATCCGCGAGGAAATCGCCACCGCCTTCCGCGTAGGCCAATCGCATTTCGACGCCTTTGCGAAGATCGAGCACCCCTCGGCCGCCGCCACCTCGCGTTTCATCGCCGACTTCTTCAAGGAAACCTTCGGGTACACCGATCTAGTGGTGGCAACCGCACCGATCGCCCTAATTGCGTCCGACCGTGTGCCTGTCGTCGTCGTCCCGCCGTCCGAGCTGCTTGATCGCCGCAGCCCGACGCTCTCGATGGATCGGTCTCGCTCCCCGGCCTTCGCCCTGCAGGACCACCTGAATGATCGGGACGAGGCCCTTTGGGGCATCGTGACCAACGGGATGCAGTTGCGCCTCATGCGCGACAATGCCTCGCTGACCCGTCCGGCCTATATCGAGGCCGATCTGGCGCAGATGTTCACCAACGAGGACATCGCGTCCTTCGCTGTCCTCTGGCTGCTCATCCACCGCACCCGCTTCGGCGCGGCAGACACCCCCGCCACCGATTGCCCCCTCGAACGCTGGCGCGACGCTGGCTCCAAGGAAGGAGAAGCCGCGCGTGATCGCTTGGCCGGTCAGGTTCAGTTGGCCCTCAAACTGCTCGGCTCGGGCTTCCTCGAGGCCAACCCCGACCTCGCCGCGAAACTGCATTCCGGCGAAGTGAACCTGACCGAATGGTTCAACGAACTCCTGCGCCTCGTCTACCGCCTGATCTTCCTAATGGTGGCCGAGGACCGGAACCTCCTTCACCCCGAAAAGGCCAAGCCCGAGGCCCGCGCCCTCTACGCCCAGGGCTATTCGCTCCAGTCGCTGCGCAAGCAATGCTACCGCGCCGCCACCTGGGACAAGCATCACGACCGCTACGAGGGGGTGAAGATCGTCTTCCGCGCCCTCACGCAGGGCCAGTCCGCCCTTGCGCTGCCTGCCCTCGGCGGCCTCTTCGCCGAGAACAGGCTGCCCCACTTGGAAACCGCCCGGCTGCGCAACCGTGCCTTCATGGAGGCGCTCTATCGTCTGTCCTGGCTCGCCGACAAGACCGGCATGGTCCCGGTCAACTGGCGCGCGATGGAGACCGAGGAACTGGGCTCGGTCTACGAATCCCTCCTCGAACTGCAGCCGCAGCTCGGCGACGACGGCAAGACGCTCGTCTTCGCCTCCGAAGCCGCCGAGCAGAGGGGCAACCAGCGCAAGACCACCGGCTCCTACTACACGCCCGACAGCCTTGTTCAGGCGCTGCTCGACACCGCGCTCGACCCCGTGCTCGACAAGACCGAGGCCGAGGCGGACGACCCCGCCAAGGCGCTGCTGAAGCTCTCGGTCATCGACCCCGCCTGCGGCTCGGGCCACTTCCTCTTGGCCGCCGCCCGCCGCATCGCCACGCGGCTCGCGCGCATCCGGGCCGAGGGCACGCCCTCGCTCGCCGACTTCCGCCATGCCCTGCGCGATGTCGCGCGGTGCTGCATCCACGGGGTGGACCGCAACCCGATGGCGGTGGAACTGACCAAGGTCGCGCTCTGGATCGAGACGGTGGACCCCGGCCTTCCCCTGGGCTTCTTCGACGCGCAGATCCGCTGCGGCGATGCGCTGCTGGGGGTGTTCGACCTGCAGGTGCTGCAGGACGGCATTCCCGATGCCGCCTACAAGCCGCTGACCGGCGACGACAAGGAAACCGCGAAGTACTACCTCAAGGCCAATCGTGATGCGACGGCGGGGCAAGGCGGGTTCGACTTCGGCACCGGTCAGGCGTCGATGCCCGCGATGAAACCGCTGGCGCTGGATTTCTCGGGGTTCCGAGACCTGCCCGAGGATACGGTCGAGCAGATCGGGGCCAAGGCCAAACGGTTCAAGGAACTGCGCAAGGGGCAGACCTTTGTCCGCGCCAAGGCGGCGGCGGACCTTTATGTCGCGGCCTTTCTGCTGCCCAAGGTGGGCGGCGCACCGGCGGGCGCATCGGCCCGCACCGTGCCGACGACCGAGGAACTGTGGATGGCCCTCAATCAGGGCAAGATGCGCCAAGCGATGGTCGAGGCGCCCAAGGCCGCCCGCAACGCCCGCGCCCTGCATTGGCCGCTGGAGTTCCCCGACGTGATGCAGCGCGGCGGGTTCGACGTGGTGCTGGGCAACCCGCCGTGGGAGCGGATCAAGCTGCAGGAGCAGGAGTTCTTTGCGTCCGGCTCGGCCGAAATTGCCAAGGCTCCAAACAAGGCTGCACGCGACACTTTGATTAAGGCGTTAGCGGCAGCTCCAGATGGAAGCGCCGATAAAGCTCTATTCATGGCGTTTACCGCAGCCAAAAGACTTTCTGAGGCCAGTAGTGAGTTTGCTCGCACGCCTGGTTCTGATGGGGGGCGCTTTCCGCTAACCGGACGAGGTGACGTGAATACCTATGCCTTGTTTTCAGAATTGGCGGCGAAACTCACGTCGCAAAGTGGCAGATCTGGAATAATCGTGCCAACTGGCATTTCGACAGACTCCAACAATCAATGGTTTTTTAGATGGCTTCTATCCGATAGGCGTTTGATTTCGCTTTACAGCTTCTACGAGATTCGCCTCATTTTCACCGCTACAGATGACCGCAACTCATTCTGTCTTCTTACCTTAGGGCAATCAAAGGGCGATCCGGAGTTCGCCTTCTCCATCTTGGACGTCGGGATGATTGCCGACGACAATAGGAGGTTCTCACTCTCTGCAAGCGATATTCGTGCAATCAATCCGACCACAGGCACAGCCGCGATATTTCGATCTAAAGCGGATGCCGAATTGACAGCCACCCTATACCGAAATGCTCCTCCACTCTCTGTTGACGGAGCGGACGGGAACCCTTGGGGCGCGTTCTATTTGAGGCTTGTGGATTTTGGTGACCATTCGGACGAGCTTTGGACGAGAGAGCGCGCAATTTCGGAAGGATTTATTTTCGCTTCGAATATTGCCGAGAAAGACGATGAGAAGCTACTTCCTGTCTATGAGAGCAAGTACATCAACAGCTTAAATCATCGCTTCGCATCGTCTGATGGTGAGGGTGAAACTGTTGAATTCACCGAATACAGCGACCTCTCCAAAGAGATACAGCCAAGATACTGGGTAATCGCGAGATTCTTCGCGGAATTGATGTCCAAGTACGATTACCGGCGTGAGTGGTTGCTCGGGTACCGAGATATCACGAACTCATCGGCAGAGCGAACCACGATACCAGTTGCTATCCCGTTGATGCCTGCTTCTCGCAACTTGCCGATCTTAGGTTTCGATGGATCAAAGCCTGGGCATGCGCTTCTCGCAAATTTGAGTTCAATTGTTTTGGACTATGCTTCGCGTCAGAAAGTTGGTGGCACACACCTAACTTTCACGATCATGAAACAGCTGCCGATCCTTCCTCCTGACTACTACACTGAGTCTCGTCTCGCCTTCATCACCCCAAGGGTTCTGGAGCTCACCTACACTTCTTACAGTCTAGCACCATTTGCCCGCGATCTAGGCCACTTCGGCCAGCCGTTCGTGTGGGACGAGACAAGACGCGCGGATCTCCGTGCGGATCTGGACGCCTTTTATGCTCGCGCGTACGGTCTTACCCGCGACGCACTGAGCTATATTCTCGACCCCGTTGAGGTTAAGGGGCCTGACTACCCCTCGGAAACCTTTCGCGTCCTCAAGAATAATGAAACTCGAGCATACGGCGAATACTGTACACGCCGCCTTGTCCTCGAAGCCTGGGACCGCATGGAGGAGGATGGCACGTTCGCCGCTCTCGGTATGGCGGACGGAACAGTCGTCGCCCAACAAATTGAGCTTTCACCGCTCAACCAATATCAGAATGCGATGTGGGCGTGGCCTCAGGGTGTCAATGAGCGAGACAGAGTCCGGGCACAGCTTCGGGCGATGGTAGGTATTCTGCCAGAGCCTTCGGATGCCCGTCGCGTCCGTCTGGCTGCGCTCGCCTGCCTTCAGCCAAGTCTGCTGGATGGGTTCCTGACAGAAGCGGATCGCCTAGAGTGGCAACGTCTTATGCCGCACTCGACAGGGGTGACCCAGTTTATTCCGCCAACGAACGCGGCCTGGGGCGCGGCCTTCAATGAACTTGTTTCCTCTGCCGTGTTGGATGTGTCATCCGACGGCACACAATGGAGCGCGGGTTCGAGGCTTGACCGATCAACCCTGAATGCAAGCGATCCTGCCGTCGGCCGCGCAATCTTTGCATGGTCGAGGCTGGAAGGTGTGGATCTGGATCAGGGGCTCGCGCAGGTGTCGGACGTAATCCTTCCGTTCATCAGGGAGGGTCGCCTTGCAGCCTGATCTGTTTCAGCCGTCTGAGATTGAGTTCAACCTGCCGGAAGGGCGGCAAGGGCCGCGCCTGTGGGTTCGGCGGCTGGCGCTCTGGCGCGATCCTCAGACCCTGCTGCGCGATATCGAGCTTCGGCGCGGGGTAAACATCATCTGGTCGCCCGATCTGTCGATGAACGAAACCGGTACCACCCCTCATGGCAGCGGCAAGACGACGTTCTGCCGTTTGATCCGGTATTGCTTGGGCGAGCGCACCTTCGCCAACGACGAACAGCGCCCGCTCATGCAGCAAAAATTGCCGAATGGCTTTGTAGGCGCCGAAGTCATCATTGATGGCGAGTGTTGGGTGGTCACCCGTCCGATTGGCATGAATCTGCCCTCCCGCGCCACCCGCGCAGAGCGGATCGAGGAGACATTTGACCAGATTCTGGTCGGCACTGAACGTCCAACGATAGCGCCGGTGATCTCCGACAGATTTTGCGCCCGGTATCGAGATCAGGTTCCAGACAACTTGAAGGCAGAACAAGTCTGGGACGTCCTGCTGGCCTGGCTCACCCGCGATCAGGAATGCCGTCTGGACGACGTCTTCGACTGGCGATCCAAGCGGTCCGGTTCGGGATCACCTGCTCAGGAACTTTCTCTTGAGACAAGGCTGACTGTCGTGCGTCTGGCTATCGGGGCGCTCTCAGCGGACGAGGTTCAAGCCACGAAGGAGGCGAGAGCACATACGCGCGAGCGCGACGGTCTACGTGAAAAGCTCGGCCATCTCGACTGGTTCCAAAGCCAAAGATTCGACGAACTCTGTGAACGCCTTTCTTACTCCAAAGACCGTGATCCGACGGAAGAGATCGTGCGCAAGGAGTTGATCGACAAGGCGAATGAAGTACTGGCGAAGGCCCTGGGCACCGAGCACTCCAAGGGTGGTCGCCCCAGCGACGCTCTGCGCGGCAAACGAAACCTTCTGCAGTCCGAACGAAACAAAAGAAGCGACGAAAGGGCGGAGAAGAAGGCCCTATTGAACAGCCTTCCGAGTCAGATTTCTGCTGCTCGTGCCGAACAAGGAACCGAGCAAGCAAGACTTGAAACTGGCGTTATTGTCCGTTGCGCAATTTGTCATGTCAGCATCGATGAGGTGAAGGCCAATGGATGTGGGGTGTCTCTGGAACGGTGCAACCTTGACGAGGTGAAAGGCCGGATTGAACGGACTGAGAAACATGTTGCTGAGCTAGATCGTCAAAGATTGGCACTGCCCGGAGAAATTGAGAACCTCGATCAGGAAATCTTGCGTCTGGATGGTGAAATTTCCAATATTGAAGATTCTTTCGCGCAACTCGAGCGGCAAGCCTCAGACGCCAACAAAGCTATAAATCACGCTCAGGACTTGGTGAGAGAAGCTAGCTGGTTCGACCGCCAGTTAAGTGATCGCGCCCGAATAGTTCAGCGCTTGGCCGGCGTTGACAGAATGCTTGACGGTCAACGACAAAAGATGGGCCTTGAGCGCGAACGCGCCGCGGCAGCGATAGGTGACTTGGAAACACTCTTTCGACAACTTGTCGCGACTCTGATGCCCAATGGCTGTACTGGGAAAGTGAAACTCGACGGTAACGGTCTACATCCCGAGATATTGCTAGATCGTGGCGCGGGCCTTTCAACGGCGGCAGTAGAGTCGTTCAAGATCGTTGCTTTCGACCTCGCCGCCATGATCCTTTCTGTGAACGGAAAGGCGGACCTACCGTCGTTCCTCATCCACGACAGTCCCCGCGAAGCAGACCTCGACGCTGGCATCTACTCAAATCTCTTTGATTTCGCGCTGGGCCTGGAAGAGAAAACAAGCCCCCCACCATTCCAGTATATTGTAACGACAACTACCGCCCCATCGCAAATCACAGCAGATCATCACTCGGTACGGCTAAAACTGTCATCAACCCCACCTGAAGCCAGATTGTTTGCGATGGACTTTTGATGATCGAGACGCCCCAATCCTTCGTGACCCGCCAGGAATGCGACAAAGTCACCTACCAGAACGGCTTCCGGCGCCCCCATGGCGAAATCGATGGCTGGCAGCGGTACAGTTCGACGACCGCGCAGGGATCGATCTGGCTCGCACGGGACACTTCCGGTGCGTGGCTCCTCGCCCTGGATCACGCCGGAGTCATCGCAGAGATCGGGATTGAGGCGTCCAATACCGCAGGACCAGGCCTCGCACGGTTCCGGCTTGCCTCGCTGGCACTGCTTTATGGCGTGATGCCACGAGTTTACGAGCTTGCCGCAAGCCTTCCCGACGCACCACTTCAGGAGTTTATTCACCGCACCAAGCACTTGCCGAAGACGACGGAGGCGGAACGCCTTGTGGTCCAGCGTGTCGGCCAGAACATCTTTCGTGAGCGTCTGATCAAATACTGGCGGGGGCGATGCCCTCTTACCGGGATTGTCGACAAGCCGCTTCTACGTGCCTCTCACATCAAGCCATGGCGCGACTGTGAAAACGACGCAGAGCGTCTGGATGTCCATAATGGTTTGCTTCTGTCGGCTCTTTGGGATGCCGTATTCGATGGTGGTCTGGTTACCTTCGGTGATGACGGCATTCCGGTCTTTTCGGCGAACCTCAGCGAGCAGGCACGTGCGCGACTAAGTTTTGATCGGCCAGTCGATCTGACCGACAAGCATCGGGTCTTCTTGGACTGGCACAGGACGAAGGTATTCGACGTCAAAGCACCTGACGCCCCGCATGCTGATTGAGCCGGGGGGCCAAGCGGCGTCGCAGGAGCAACGCCGTTCCGCTCGCGCATGCCTTCTGCCTTGCCATGCCCATCGCAAGTTCGCCGACGTATTCAAGACGACCCAGTCGCGGGCCGCGCTCGAGGTCCTGTTCCGGATCAGGGAAGCCGCCGCAGCATGTGCCCTTCTGATGAAGGTCCGCTGTGGGCCGGAAGTGTAGGGGCGCGGCGCGGATCAAGCACGACCACCTGCCGCGCTTCCGCACGCCGCTTTCGAACCCTAGCCCGACTTTCCGAACGGGGTGGTGCGAAGGTGGTGTAGCCTCCCATTCTCAAGCTTAACCACCTCCAGGGCCCGAATGGTTCCCAAGAGCGGGAAGCCTCCGAGGGAAGACGTCTCTAAACGCTCGAAAATCGTTCGATGAGGGTTCGTCGCGATCGTCATGTGTGGACGGTAGGGAGTATCGTCCTTTCGCTCCGCCCTCTGAACACCTTCGTAGCGCTGGTCATGCAGTGCCGCCAACTGGGAACTTCCGGTCGAGCTGACGAGCAGCAGTTTATGGGTCTTTTCAAAGGAATCGTGTGTAATCTCTTCAGAAACGAAAGAGACCTCAAATTGCGATGCCCTGCTTGCCACCGCCTCGCAGTGTTCCAGGAGCTCATGAGGGCGAGTATTCATCAGCCCGAACACGAGAGTTACGTGTGGGGGCATGAGCTTGGCTCTGGCCGACTCGTTCTCGGTCCGAAACCGACGAATGCGTTCGGCGACACTCGGTTCAAACTGTGGATATGCCAGGACGTAAATCATCACGACACAGTGGGGAAATCTGCACCACGGGTCAACGATCGGCCGGTTCCCTAAGGGGGGCGGGTCACCTTGTATCTCGCCCAAAGACAAGAATTCTGCTAACTTGCAGGTTGCGCCATGGTGGTGGTGGCAGGCGCGACCGTTCCACGTCAAACGGGAGACACCACCATGTTCGTTCTCGGAATCCTTGCATCTTTCGCGGCCATTGCGGGCCTGTGCTGGTTGGTGTTCAACCTCGCGGTCTTCGCCCTGCCGTTCCTCGTCGGACTTCATACCGGCATCTGGGCCTATGGAACCGGCGCAGGCTGGCTCGGTGCAATCCTCGTCGGCAGCTTCGCCGCCGGCCTGACGCTTGCCATCGGTCAGGCGCTGATCATACTCGTGCGCCCGCTCTGGGCGCGGTTTGTCGTCGCGCTGATCTTCGTGGTGCCGGCGGTGCTCGCTGGCTTCCACGCCACCCTAGGGATCGCCAGGGCCATGATGCCCTCGGAGAGCTGGCAGATGATCTTCGCTGTTATCGGCGCTGGCGCTGTAGGCGTGTCCGCCTTTCTCCGCATTGCCGGTTCGGTTGCCGAGCCTCGGACAGCTCTCCCGTGAGCGCCTGACACTGCCGACGATCCGATGAGGCGAAGCGCCGCGACGCTATACGGCGGAACGCCATGCCGCATGGCTCCGGCGCCGGGAGATCGGAAAATGACCCGTGCCCGCTACATCATGGCGACGGTCGCGGCGGTCGCCACCGTCATCGCCGGCAGCATTCCGGTTGCGCAACGGCTGGTCTGGAACGCCTCGGCCAGCGTGCCGATTGGTTTCTACACCATAGCGCCGGCGGATCGGCTCGAGGTGCCAGATCTGGTCGTGGTCATGCCGCCCGAACCCTTTGCAGGTTTCATGGTCGCGCGCGGCTATGTCGGTCGCGATGTACCGATCCTGAAGCACGTCATCGGGCTGCCGGGACAACGGGTCTGCCGTGACGGCGCTGCGATCACCGTCGATGGCAGACACCTGGGGGAGGCGCGAGAGCACGACAGCCAGGGCCGCGATCTTCCCGTCTGGCAGGGCTGTCGCACCATTGCGGAGGGCGAGGTCTTCCTGATGAACCCGGCGGTCTCTGACAGCTTCGATGGCCGCTACTTCGGTCCGTTCCCCACCTCGGCAGTGATCGGCCAGGCCAGTCCACTGTTCACCGACGAGGGCGGCGATGGCCGCCTCGTCTGGCACGCGCCGGAGCGGTGACGGCGCGTCCATGGCGGGGCGTGCGAGCGGCCTGCCTCCCATTCACCGCATGATGAAGGAGCCTCCAATGCCACAGATCGGTCAATTCACCCGGACTCCGTCCGGCTATGCCGGACAGCGTACCCTTTGCAACATTGGCTGGAGAAGGTTCTGTTTGGCCTGTCGCTCAGGCAGACGACTGGCTTCGTCGAGAGCCTTCTGCGCCTGATGGGTTGGACTGGAAGGTGTCAGACTACAGCACCCTTCGCTGCAGCCCGGCCCTGAAATCTGTCTGCTTAGGCATCTCAGGCTTGTCCTTCCGCGACCGCGAACCGATCCACATAGGCTTTTGCCTGCCGGACCCGTTCCTTGTCTTTTGTGCTGTACCCCGGTGCGGATCGCACACGCATGTTCCAGTCGCTCAGGGCGGGTTCAAGGTAGGCAAGGACGGCCTGGTAGGCGCTGATGTCCTCATTCAGGTTGAGGTCGCCCCAAATCGGTGCGGGCCCGGCGGTGACGGTCGTAAAAAATCCTCTGTCATCAATTGTCAGGTCCGGCCCAAGCGCCTCGGCGGTTACAGCCAGTCGGTCGCGGAAGGCGCCGCCGATATAGGTTCGCCAACCGACGTCGGGCAGGCCGGGGACATAGTCGAACTGGTCCGCCTCGCCAATTGCCCGAACCTTTGCGGCGCGCTTTTGTTCAAGCCGACGCATGGTTACAAAGGATTGGTCGTGACGGACCAGAGGCGAGAAGGGCACCGGGTCCATCATCAATTCGCAGCGATAGCGTCGATGGGCTGGCGGGACGAAGCTGGCAAAGTTTACGCCAAGCGGGCGCGGGGCAAAGCCGTAGCCCATATAACCGGCAAGGACCGGCACCCCCTCGAGAGCAGCATCAACTTGGGCCATCAGGTCCATCGCTCCCTCCGCCTGCCATGGCGGCTCGATCCGGATCTCGGCCATTGGCAGAGGTGCATGCGCAAGGGCCAGCATTGGGTGGCCCGGGTGCCCCTCCGCGTCCGTTCCAGTCAGGTAGAGATAGCGGTGATCTGGCAGCCCGGTAGCGACGGCTCGGGAGATCTCGGTCCGCCTTGCCTTGCCCGCGCGGGACAGTTTCAGCGATTTGGAGCCTGTCGGCCGGACCATCGCGTAGAAGGCCTGGGTTTTGCCTAAATGGTCGATGAATGCCTCGGCGGCCCGCGCGGAGGCCGTGCGGACTGGCGCATCGGCAAAGGTCCCGGTAATCCACAAGTGGAACCGTAGGACCGGCGTCGCGATCGGTGGGCCGTCCTTATGGCACTTTTCGGAGCATAGCGGTTCCAATCCATATTCCCCGAGTGTGGTGTTGCATCGAGTAGGGATTGCCTGATGAGGCCAGCGGGTCAAGTGTAGGGCCCTCCAAGTGTCGCCTGCGGTCATTGCGCCATTGGCTCCGCCGCGATCCCGGCGCTCTCTTCGGGTTGAGGACCGCGAACGGATCACACCGCTTCTGGCGCAGCAGGGTGACCGGCGCGAGATCACACGCCTGGACCCGTGGAAAAGCACTTATGCTGTCGTATGGGAGACCCTGTATTGGGTCGAGTAGTTCAAAAGCGGCGCCTTCTTTATACAATCGCGAATATCCCATCAGCCGAGGCAATTGAGAAGGTCTATGAACATGCGACGATTTCGATAATGTCGCGGGAAACCGGGCATCTGTCGCGGGGAAAACCGGGACGGTTCAGATCGGCTGACCAATAGCGTATGGCGAGGACTCGACACTGCTGTGACACGTATTGAACACGCAAGCTGCGTGGGCCTGATCGCGCAAATTGGCGGTGCGCTGATGAACAGGACATCAACCGGCTCAGAGAGGAGTCCGCGCCGCGCTTGGCTGTTCGGGGTTGTCCTCATTGCCTTGGCTGCATGTCGGCCAGGTGATCAGCACTGCACCAACACACCTCAGACACGGGTCTATTTCGACTTGCCAGAAGACGAGCAGACGATGGACAAGGTTCTGTCCAACATGGTCCGGTGCCTTGATGAGGCCTCTGCCACCGGCCGGGCCTCTGCAGTCGCGGGCGACGAGGATGCGCAAATGCGGACCATGCTCAAAGCCCTCTATACCGACGCCGCCCCCGACGTGGCCGCCCTCCGGGACATGGGCGGGCGGCTTGATCGGGTGATGCGTACGCCGCAGGGTGTCTCGCCGCCGGTGACCACGCTGCTGAATGAGGCCGTGCGGCAGCAGAACATCCGCTGGACCCGGGCGCTGCTGGAGGCCGGGGCCGACCCGAACGCATCAGGCAGCGTCATGGCCTACTCGGCGGTGCAGATATTCCACCCCGGCTCGCCGTCGCTGCACATATTCAACGACGGGTCGCCTGCAACGGTGTTCCTGCGGGCCTATATCGACCATGGCGGACTCGTGAATACCGCCGACGGCGGCGGGACGGGCGACTTACCTTTGCTCAGTTCCACAACGTCAAATCTGGCGGCCCGGGTCTTCCTGTTGGAGAACGGGGCCGACCCCTGGTACACGTCGTACTCCCCCAGTCGACTTCGTTTCCCGACCTCGGCCTTGGGCGCGCTGGTCTGGGGGGCCAGAGCGCCTGATTACGCGGAGCAGATCGCGCTATTGGCAGAAAAGGGTTTGCTGCGCCCACCTGATCAACCACTCTATCACGAGATCATTCAGGAGACCCTGCGGGGCCATCTCGAACACTACGGAGAGGCCAGCGGCCCCACTGAACGACACAAGCTCTGGCAGGTGCAACAGGCGGTGCGTGCCCTGATCGATGCTGAAATTGTCAGACCGAACCCGGCGATCCTCGATCTACTGGACCGTCATGCCGTGCCCGATCCCGAAGGGGGCTGGATCCTGCGCGAAGGCGCGCTCTGGCAGCGTCATGATGACCCGCACGTGAGCTCGGTGCTCGGAACGAACATCCACTGAGATGGTGTGGAAGATTCCGACAACTGCTGCTCGGCAGTCGCTATCCGAGATTGCTTTGTGCTCTACACGGATTTGCTGCACAAATGCGCTGATTGAGTGCTATTGTATTGGCGATGCCGTGCTGATCGCGTCCCACTGGAGGCGTCGGGAGCGGGTCTTTGACGCCGAAAGAAACCATGGATTTCTGCCGGCGGCACAAGTCGGCTCGCGGCCCTCTCCGGACCTTCACGAGACTGGCCATCGCTGCGTCGCAGCTTCCTCGAACCAGCCCTTCGCGGCAATGTGCAGCATTATCTTCTTGCCCGAAGTCAGCATTTCGGAGATGGTGTTGAAAAACTCGACCCGAATTTCCGGCCGGCGAGTTAGGCAGAGCGTTCCTGCTGATGTCTCACGCCGGTGACGGCCTCAGCTTGGCGAGTTTACGGAGGTTCTGGA
>JABXIG010000046.1 GCA_013373205.1 Methylocystaceae bacterium
ATGAATTATATCCTGAAACAGCCGATATCACAGTTGACGTTAGATCGTTTGACCACGGGTGTATTTGCACGGTATCGGGATGATCGGTTACAGCGGGTTGGATCACAGGGCACGAACTGAATACGTTCAGCGTGGTTCACAGGGCTGCTAAACTCGATTGGGATATACCGCTTCGAGACATACCATTAGACCACATCAGAAAGCCCAAGATACCGCCCGGACGTGATAGACGTCAACATGATGGTGAGTTTGAGAAACTGCGTGAGACGGCCTTAAACGGGCTTTCTCCGTTTATCTAGGCAGTCATTGAATTTGCTATTGAGACTGCTATGCGTCGTGGTGAAATCATGTCAATCGAATGGTCAAGGATACGCTGGTCTGATCGTATTGTGCATTTACCAGACACTAAGAATGGCTATTCACGCGACGTGCCGTTATCAGCCCGTGCAGTGGAGATATTGTTAGAGCAACGTGGTCAACAATTGAAGAGACCATTCCCATATGGTATCGGAGCCTTGACGCATGCGTGGTTGAAGGTGGTCAAAACGGCCCAAGATTGATGATCTACGCTTTCATGACCTTCGCCACGAAGGTATCAGCCGCCTTTTTGAAAAAGGATCATCAGTGCCGGAAGTCGCATTGGTATCCGGCCATCGTGATTTTCGTATGCTGGCACGATATACGCATATAAAGGCAGAAAATATCAAATTTTAGCAGCTACTTATAAGTGTTATTAAAGCAAACTAAAGTATGCAAATATCTGTATATTCCATTTACATAGCATAATTTTCATGCAATCTTTCCAATCAATGAAATACTATTTTTGGTGGCTTTCTCATAAGAGGGGGATAATATGGACGGAAAGAAAATTGCTGAATTCGCGTTTGATCTTCAAAATGGTCTAGGTCGTGTGGATGCACCTGAATATTTCTCACTCCGAGAAATCGGTATGGCAGCTAGCCTCGCAATTCACATTAAAGGCCTACAAGAAATTGAATTCGAAGTTTTGCGTAAAGTTTCAGATTTTTTCTTTTCTATAAACTCACACTCATTAAGGCCCGTTCTTGAAATCCTTGAAGAAATTGGCTTTGTAAAACTTATCACAGACAGCCCAAGGAACATAAAAACAGTTATTCCTACAGTTCCGCATTTTGATAATCTCTATTCCATAATTGGTGATTTTGCAAAAAATGAAACTTTGAACGAAATTGAGCAAGCTACACTTCATATTTTAAATGAGATTCAAAAAGCACCCGAAAACAAAGATCGCTTATTGAATTCATCAGGCATAGAAAAGGGAGTATTTTCAAGTTGTATCAAAATAGGAACGCACGGCGGCTTAATCCGTGAACACCGTGCTAGAGGTCGTGATATGCTTGTTAGCCCGATCTATTTTGCTGACAATTTAGATGGCCTTGCGGATTTGGCTGTTCAGGCGGGTTCAACAGAAATCCAGAATGTATTAAATATTATAAAGAAAAATCAAGGTTGGCCGCTTTCATTCATTGAAACCAATGCAGAAATTGGCGGAGTAAAACTAACGACAACACAACAAGATTTGATTTACCGATTTTCAACAGAAGGAATATTAAAACCGCCAAAAATTTCTTGGGCCGGAGATGAGGAGCATTTTATTTTCACTCCTAAGCCGGGTAATGGTAGATTAAACGCCTCCAATCGAGAAGTGTATGAACGTGCAATGGCCTTAGTTTCAGCAGTGCGTAAAGGGCAATTACGGTATGATCAATATAAAATTATAAGCCCTTTGGCAATTTTACGATCATTCAGAAATAAAGGATACATTCGACAAAATTCAGAGGCTTATAGCCAATATTTAAAATTGGTGCAAATGAAAGTGGCTAAACTTGTGCCTGCCGGTGAAAATTTTTGGCGTGTAGAACTTATCAAAGAGCCTGAAAACGAACAGGCTCTAAATCTCGCTATACAATTACTAGAAACAGGTGAAATGGCCGATTTGGAGATAGATCGTGAAGCTATTATTGCTCTTTCCAAAGATGAACGTTACGTTCAGTCATTAATTTCGGCTAGAGAACTTCGTGCCCGTGAAAAAGCACTCCAAGATGAACAAGCTACCTATGAATGGGATCAGCTTGTTATGCGATTCTGACAAATAGGGGATTGATTTTGGCTCGTTCAGATCAAGACAGATACCAAAAAGAAATGGCAATTCGATACGCGGTCGCGACAGATCAGGTTCCATTTCTTGAAGTTTTAGTTCCAAATAAATCAGAAATTAGTGATGTCGAGAAAAGGATCACTGATATAGACGTGATGGCAATCGACCTTCGTCATGATGGCAGCATTAAAAAAACAATAATCGATTGTAAAGACAGAAACAAAATGAGTGCTATTAACAGATCATTCTGGGCTGCTGGCTTGATGCAATACACTTCAAGTGATCAATCTATAGTTATTTTAAGAAATACGCCCGAAGAAGCTCATAGGCTCTCAGCCAAACAAATTAATGTCCAATTATTTGACGAAACAAATTTTATTAGTTTTGCACGAAGTCAAAAAATTGATTTCGATAAATCAAATTCATATTGTTCAGATATTGAGAACTGGCATAAATTTGAAGACATTTTTTTAAAATGGAAAGTTTTTTCAGATATAGGCACATTTATGAATTGTAATGTGCCATTGACTAAAGAATATGACAAAACTTTCAGAGGCTTAATTTCGCATTTACGACATATTAGAGGCGAATTAGACCCCAAAAAGAATGAACACATGGCACTTTATTCAAATGCCGTCTTTTGCATCACATTTTGTATTTCTCCATTAGTTAATGATTTCAAAAATGTTTTTGATCCTCGGCACGATAGAAAACAATTTGAGTCCATGTTACGCTATTTCATTTGGGGTGGGCGTGAGAGTTATTTACTAAGATTAAAATTAAAATACAATTTATCTGGTGGTAATAACGATACAGTTGAATTCGAATTAAGAGAATGGAACCGATTCCTCGAACTTTTTAGAACGCTTTTGGAGGCACCAACTCTTATTCCTGAATGCTGCTTGCCAGCTAAAGAAATCAGCTTTCGAAATCTTGACGAAATCAGTGAAGAAAAAGACTTAAGAGTTAAAGAATTGCTCACAAAAAACAAAAGGATTCGTCAATTCTTATTTTCAATTTCAGAATACACAATGAGAGCGACTGGTATTCCTCCTGAAATGCATGAACAATATGAAAATTCTATAAATGAAATTATGTGAACCACGCTGAACGTATTCAGTTCGTGCCCTGTGATCCAACCCGCTGTAACCGATCATCCCGATACCGTGCAAATACACCCGTGGTCAAACGATCTAACGTCAACTGTGATATCGGCTGTTTCAGGATATAATTCAT
>JABXIG010000019.1 GCA_013373205.1 Methylocystaceae bacterium
GAAACTCTCTCACCTTTGAAAGCCATCATGCGGCGGTCTTTACCCGTAAAACAAAGACCATCAGACCGCGAAGACAACCGTGAACCCGGCTGAGATGACAAATTGGAGCTTGACAAGAAGGGCCGCTATTAGACAACACACACGAAATTATCTTTCTCGATCTTTCGGCATGGGAGTCTCGACCCAACCACGAAATTAAATCACGGGCACGACCTCGCAACTCAACTGACACCCCACAAAAGATTCGCTTCGCCTTCTTTCAAAACTTCCCTCCTCTTTAAAATAAAATAGCCTGACTTTTGTTATTTTTGTAATGAAAATTCCTGAAATTGGGGATCATGGCGTCCGTGTTGTAAAAGTGCGTGACCTTTGCGTCCAAAACTTCTATAGAAGGGGCGCAATTCTTACATTTACATGTATATATTTCTGACTCATTCGGAGAAGAACGAAAATGGGCAACCCCCGCACACTGTTTGACAAGATCTGGGACAACCATTTGATTGAAACGCAAGAAGACGGCACCAGCCTGATCTTCATCGATCGTCACATGGTTCACGAAGTCACCTCCCCGCAAGCCTTTGAAGGGCTACGCATGTCGGGTCGTAAGGTGCGTCACCCGGAACTGACCCTCGCCGTCGCCGACCATAACGTCCCGACTTCTGATCGTTCCAATGGGATTGTGATTACCAACGAAGAATCCCGCGTTCAGGTCGAAGCTCTGGAAAATAACGTTAAAGAATTTGGCGTTCCTTATTTTGCGATGGACGATCTGCGTCAAGGTGTTGTGCATATTGTCGGCCCGGAACAAGGCTTCACCTTGCCCGGTGCGACCATCGTTTGTGGCGATAGCCACACCGCGACACACGGTGCGTTTGGCTCGCTCGCCTTCGGGATCGGCACGTCTGAGGTTGAACATGTTTTGGCAACCCAAACGTTGCTGCAAAAGAAATCTAAAAACATGGAAGTCCGTGTTGAAGGTGCCTTGCCTGACGGCGTGACCGCGAAAGATTTGGTTCTGGCCATCATTGGTAAAATCGGCACCGCAGGCGGTACAGGCTGCGTCATCGAATTTACCGGACAAGCGATCATGGATTTGTCCATGGAAGGGCGCATGACCGTCTGTAACATGGCGATTGAAGGTGGCGCGCGTGCAGGCCTCATCGCCGTTGATGACAAAACAATTGATTATGTGCGTGGTCGTCCGATGGCGCCTAAGGGTGCTGCCTTTGAAGCGGCTGAAAAATACTGGCGTACGCTGACCTCTGATGAAGGTGCGGTGTATGATGAAACCGTGATCATCAAGGCCGAAGACCTGGTGCCGTACGTGACTTGGGGTACAAGCCCGGAAGATGCGTTGCCGATTACGGCAAAAGTGCCGTCCCCGGCCGATGCACGTGATGCAGGTAAAGCAGGCGCGATTGAACGTGCACTTGCTTACATGGGTCTGGAAGCCGGCACCCCGTTGAACGAGATTGAAGTTACCCGCGTCTTTATCGGGTCTTGCACCAACGGTCGTATTGAAGATTTACGTGCAGCTGCGGCTGTGGCGAAGGGCCGTAAAGTGGCAGAAGGCATGAACGCGATGGTCGTTCCCGGTTCTGGTTTGGTGAAAGAAATCGCTGAAGAAGAAGGTCTGGATAAAATCTTTACTGACGCGGGCTTTGACTGGCGCGAAGCGGGCTGTTCCATGTGTCTGGCGATGAATGATGATCGTCTGGCGCCGGGGGAACGCTGTGCGTCCACATCCAACCGTAACTTTGAAGGCCGTCAGGGCCGTGATTCGCGCACCCACTTGGTCAGCCCGGCCATGGCAGCGGCGGCAGCGATCACAGGTAAGTTGACAGACGTTCGTGAATTTTTGAAAGAGGGGAACTAAGACAATGGAAAAGTTCACCACACTGACAGGTATCGCAGCCCCGATGCCGTTGATCAATATCGACACCGATATGATCATCCCGAAACTGTTCCTCAAAACCATCAAACGGTCTGGCCTGGGTGCCAACCTGTTTGATGAAATGCGTTTCAATCAGGACGGCACCGAAAAGCCGGACTTTATCCTGAACAAAGAACCTTATCGCAAAGCACAGATCATCATTGCGGGTGACAACTTTGGTTGTGGCTCCAGCCGGGAGCATGCGCCGTGGGCGATTGCGGATTTTGGCATCCGTTGCATCATTTCCACCAGCTTTGCCGATATCTTCCATAACAACTGTTTCAAGAACGGCATTTTGCCGATCCGCCTTCCCAAAGAAGACGTGGACAAATTGATGGATGATGCGTCACGTGGTGCAAACGCCACCATCACCATCGATCTTGAAAATCAGGAAATTAAAGGCCCGGATGGCGGTTGCATCAAATTTGATGTGGATCCGTTCCGCAAGCATTGTTTGCTGGAAGGCCTCGACGATGTGGGTTTGACTTTGCAAAAAGAAGATAAAATCCAATCGTTTGAAGATCAATATTCGCAATCCATGCCTTGGATGGCGCGTTAAATTTAAGAAAAACGTGTGTTTTCCTGCGAAAGCAGGAATCTCGCTTAACGAGGCCCCTGCTTTCGCAGGGGCACACTCTTTTAAGGAAAGAAAATATGTCCGACGCTAAAAACCTCCTTTTCTTGCCGGGTGACGGCATTGGTCCTGAAGTTATGGGTCAGGTTAAAAAGATCATTGAATGGCTGGCGAAAAACCGTTCAGTCAACTTCAATGTCACCGATGGTCTTGTTGGTGGGGCTTGTTACGAAGCCCATAAATGTGCAGTAACTGACGAAACTGTTCAAGACGCCCTGGATGCGGATGCGGTGATGTTAGGCGCTGTTGGTGGTCCGAAATGGGATAACGTTGAACGCCACGCCCGTCCGGAAGCTGGCTTGTTGCGTCTGCGCAAAGACATGGACCTGTTTGCCAACTTGCGCCCGGCCATGGTGTTTGATGCGCTTGTGGATGCGTCAACTTTGAAAGACGAAGTTGTGCGTGGTCTGGACATTATGATCCTGCGTGAACTGACATCAGGTGTGTATTTTGGTGAGCCGCGCGGTGTTGAAGAATTGCCCGGCGGCGGTCGTAAAGGCTTTGATACACAGGTTTACACAGACGCTGAAATCATTCGTGCGGCGGACGTTGCCTTTGATCTGGCGAAAAAACGTGGCAACAAAGTCCACAGCGTTGAAAAAGCCAACGTGATGGAATCCGGTAAATTCTGGCGTGAAGTGGTGACCAAATACCATGCAGAAAACTACGCTGACGTGACTTTGGAACATATGTATGCCGATAACTGCGCCATGCAGTTGGTGCGTAACCCGAAACAGTTCGACGTGATCCTGACTGATAACCTGTTTGGTGATTTGCTGTCTGATTGCGCGGCGATGCTGACAGGCTCACTCGGCATGTTGCCTTCTGCATCCCTGTCCGGCAAAGATGCCAACGGTAAAGTACGCGCCATGTACGAACCGGTACATGGTTCTGCACCGGATATCGCTGGTCAGGATCTGGCGAACCCGCTGGCAACCATTCTGTCATTTTCTATGTGCTTGCGTTACAGCTTTGACATGGTGGCAGAAGCCGACCTGCTGGATCAAGGCGTTCAAAACGTATTGGGCGCAGGTGTACGCACAGGCGACATCATGCAAGAGGGTATGAAACAAGTCGGTTGTACCGCGATGGGTGATGCGTTGATCGCTGAACTGGACAAGTTGGTTTAAGCTTAACTATCCCTTTTTAAAAAGCCCGGTGGATGTGATCTGCCGGGCTTTTTGTTGCACTGCACAAAAAGTTCACTTTCATTTGTACAAAAATGCTATACTATCTTCCTTATGTTTGAAGAAACACTTTCCGCACTGGGTTTGGGCGATAATCGCTACAAACAATTGAACCTCGCTCTCCAAGGCGGCGGGGCCCATGGCGCTTATACTTGGGGTGTGCTGGATCGTTTGCTTGAAGATGATGCTTTATCCTTTGACACCATCAGTGGCACCAGTGCCGGCGCAGTGAATGCGGTTGCCTTGGCCGATGGATATTTACAGGACGGTGCAAAAGGGGCACGCGCCAAACTGGCAGAAGTCTGGAAAGCCATATCCAAGGCCGGGGATTTTATGTCCGTGCCGACCAAACCGTCCCAGATGATGAGCTGGGCGATGAATGGGCTGCTGATGCCCTTTGACCATAACCCACTGGATTACGACCCGTTACGAAAAATTCTGAGCGATTCTATTGATTTTGATGCGTTGCGTAGCGAAAGTCCCATAGGTCTTTATATTGCTGCGACACAAGTTTCCAATGGCAATGCGAAGATTTTCACCACGGAAGAAATATCGGTGGAAACGGTGTTGGCTTCAACCTGTCTGCCTTTTATGTCGAAATCAATTTTGATTGATGGTGAACCTTATTGGGATGGGGGCTTTTCTGCCAATCCGGCCTTGCGTCCGGTGATTTTAAATTCTAATACGGATGATACCTTGTTGGTGCAGATCAGCCCGGTGGATTTTCAGCTGCCATCCCATATTGGCGGGATGCGGACCCATTTAAACCATTTAAGCTTTTCCCAATCTCTGCGCCGCGAGATTGAATTGATTGAAGAAGGACGCGAGGTTTCACAATCCGGAATTGCCTTCAGTGAAAAGGCCCGTCGCTTGAGCCGCCATCGTTTCCATTTAATCGATGGTTCCCCCACCACATCCAAGCTCAACCCGGGCAGTGAGATGACACCGAATTGGGATATGCTCAGTGAGTTATTTCAAAAAGGACGCAGCGCCGCAGATGACTTTTTATCGCGCCATCGGGACAAGATCGGTCATAAATCCAGTGTGGATTTAAAGGAACATTTTGGGCTTTAGGCTTATTGAAAATGCATAGAGATTCCTGGTTTCGCAGGAAAACAAACCTGTGTCCCTGCAAAAGCAGGGACCTTGCCAATTCAAGCACTTACCCCTGTAGCCAAGGTAGGCCAGCAACTTTCCAGCCATTGACGCTACCGCGATGTTCGGCTTCGTTTTTATCACCTTCAAATCCACCTGCGACGTTATAGCAGGTTTTATAACCCGCTGCCGTCAAAGCAATGGCGGCATGTTTGGAGCGCACCCCAGAACGGCAGAGCAACAGCAAAGGGGTCTCTTGATCGCGTACATGCATTTTGACTTCGCTAATGAAATCACCATTGGGGATACCGCCGGGGAAACTGTTCCATTCTATGCAGTGATGGGCTTTGGCGAGCTCGCTTAAATCCACTTGCCCGACCCAGGCCCATTCGGCTTCGGTACGCACATCGATCAAAACGGATTTCGGCTGATCTTTTAAAATATCCCAGGCTTCAGCAGGTGTGATGTCGCCTGCGTAGATATCTGTCATGAGGGTCTCCTGTTTTTCTTTACAGGTATAGTGGTTTTCGTCAGACTGAAAAGTAAAAATTGACCAACCACTGGGGCAGGGGACTGAAAATGGTCGAATTATGCTTGGCAAATTGCCTTTCGTTCGAGGATTTATATCAACGCGATGGCTTGATCCGGGTGGATCAGGCATTTCTAAAACAGTTAAAGAAGGATCGACCGGCGCTTTATGATCGTCTGCTGGCGGCACGCGATGCGCCGGATCACCTATCCGCGTCGGAACGTTCGGGACTGATTCTTTCTCTCTCGCCCATGTTGGACCGATTTATCGTCGATTTATTCCAGATCAACGATGTTTATGCCAAAGAACGTGCAGATCATCTTGCTTTTGATGCCTTTATTGAATGTCGGCGTAAGTTCGTACAGCGCAAAGCTATCAAGGCCTATCGTGCCGAAGAAGCCTGTGCCTTTGATGCAAAAGCCCTTGAAAAAACCTTGGGCGGGCCGTTTGACGATGTGGTGTTTGCGCAAAAAGTCATGCATTGGCTGGAAGATGAAGATGCCCATGCTGATTTGATCGAAGCGGCAACCCAATATGCCGCTTGGGCGTATCACAGTCAGGCTTTTCCAGACAGTAAACTTTTTTGGACCGCGGGCAAGAAAGAGTATGACCATCTGGTTGCAACGGATCATGACGGGACAGAAGGATACTATAATGATCCAGTTCATTTAGATGTGCGCGAAGGGTTTTCCCTGACAGATCAGGGCTGTGACCGGACCCATGCCATGGCCGAAGCGTCTTATTGTGTGCATTGCCATGAACGCAATCGTGATTCTTGCTCTCACGGGCTGCATGTCAAAAAAAGTGAGGAGATCGATAAGAATCCATTGGGGGTGGCGCTGGAAGGCTGCCCGCTGGAAGAAATGATTTCCGAAATGCATGTGGCGAAACTGGGTGGTGATTTTATTGCGGCTGTCGCTATTGCCTGCGTAGATAACCCCATGATGGCAGGCACAGGCCATCGCATCTGTAATGACTGCATGACAGCCTGCATCTATCAAAAGCAGGCCCCGGTGGAAATCCCCCAAGCGGAAACCCGCATTTTGAAAGACGTGTTGAATTTGCCTTGGGGGTTTGAGATTTACAGTCTCCTGACCCGCTGGAACCCGTTGAATATTGAACGGCCTTTTGTCAAAGCAGACAGTGGACGCAAGGTTCTGGTCGTCGGATTGGGTCCGGCCGGTTATACCCTGTCCCATCATTTGATGAATGATGGTCATCAGGTGGTGGCGATTGATGGCTTGAAGATCGAACCTTTAGCGCAAGAAATTTCAGGTGTTGATGAAACAGGGGCGCGACATAGTTTTCAGCCCATTTATGATGTCAATGACCTCTATGAAGATTTGAATTCTCGCAGCATGGCCGGATTTGGTGGGGTTGCGGAATATGGTATCACGGTTCGTTGGGATAAGAATTTCCTGAAAATCATCCGTTTGTTGCTGGAACGTCGGGCGCGTTTCACCATGTTTGGCGGGGTGCGTTTTGGTGGGACCATCGGGGTAGATGAAGCCTATGATATGGGATTTGATCATATCGCACTTTGTGCAGGCGCTGGTGCCCCAACGGTGCTGGATATCCCCAATAACCTCGCCCCCGGTGTGCGTCAGGCCTCAGATTTCCTGATGGGGTTACAGTTAAGCGGGGCCGCGCGTGCAGACAGTATTGCCAATCTTCATGTGCGTTTACCGGTTGTCGTTGTCGGGGGTGGTTTGACGGCTATTGACGCTTGTACGGAAAGTTTAGCTTATTATCCAGTCCAAGTAGAAAAATTTCTTAACAGATATGAGATCTTATGCACCCAAATCGGCGAAGACGCTGTGCGTGCAGGATGGACCAAGCAAGAAATTGAAATTGCTGATGAATTTATCACTCATGCCAAAGTAATTCGATCCGAAAAAGCGAAAGATGCCCCCGATGTCTTGGGGTTGTTGCAAAGCTGGGGCGGGGCGCAGATTGCTTATCGCCGCCGTTTGGTTGAAGCCCCGAGTTATCGCCTCAATGCCGATGAAGTCACTTATGCGCTGGAAGAAGGGATCAAAATTAATGAACTGTTATCCCCTGTCGCGGTTGAGGTGGACAGTTATGGGCATGCGATGGGCCTGAAGCTGGAACATAAAGAAACCGGGGAAGAAACACGGATGCCTGCCAAGACTATTATTGTGGCAGCAGGCACGAAACCTAACACGGTCCTTGCGCGTGAATGTCCCGAAATCGGTCTGGAACTGGATGGCAAATATTATCGGGCACTGGATGAAGATGGGCAAGCGGTCACGCCGGAGTGGTCACCCAAGCCGTCGCAGGCTTATGTGCTGGCCCATATTGGTCAGAACCAAAAGGCGATTAGCTATTTCGGGGACCTTCATCCAAGTTATGCCGGCAATGTGGTTAGCGCCATGGCAAGTGCGAAACAAGGTTATCCGGTGATTAGCCGGATGATGGAGAAACTGCCTGAAAACCGTTGTGACGGCGCACGTTTGGTGAAAACTCTGAACGAAGACTTGCGCGCAACGGTCGTGGATGTTGTCCGTCTGACCCCGACCATTGTGGAAGTCATTATCAAGGCACCCGCGGCGGCGCGTAAATTCAGGCCCGGTCAGTTCTATCGTCTACAGAATTTTGAAAATCATGCCATTCGAAGTGCTGATGGGACTTTGCTCGCCATGGAAGGGCTGGCTTTGACAGGTGCCCATGTAGATGTGGATCATGGCCTGATTTCTTTGATCGTCTTGGAAATGGGTGGGTCCAGTAATCTATGTGCCCATCTTGAAAATGGTGAACCTGTTATCCTGATGGGACCAACGGGGGCGCCAACGGAAATCCCCTCCAACGAAACCGTACTCTTGGCAGGTGGTGGTTTGGGTAATGCCGTTCTATTTTCCATCGGGCAAGCGATGCGCAAGGCAGGCAGTCGGGTGCTGTATTTTGCCGCATATAAAGGGATGGAAGATCGCTATCATATTGAAAATATCGAAAAGGCGGCTGATGCCATTGTCTGGTGCTGCGATCAGGCCCCGGGTTTTACACCGGGCCGGGCGCAGGATTTTGCCTTTGTCGGTAATGTGGTTGAAGCCATGAAAGCGTATCATGATGGTGAACTTGGTGACGTCAGTCTGGCCTTGGGGGATGTGGACCGCATCATCGCTATTGGTTCAGACATGATGATGCGTGCGGTTGCACAGGCACGCCATGGGGTGTTGACGGGCTGCTTTAAAGAACATCATATGGCGATTGGATCAATCAATTCTCCGATGCAATGTATGCTCAAGGAAATCTGCGCCCAATGCCTGCAAAAACATATTGATCCAAAGACAGGTGAGGAAAAGGTCGTCTTTACCTGTTTCAATCAGGATCAGCCGCTTGATGAGGTATCGTTTGAGGGATTGCGAGGTCGGTTATCGCAAAATAGCCTGCAGGAGAAATTAACACGCCATTGGATCAGCTATTGTTTTCGCAAAGAAGCTTAAGAGCTGTTCTTTAGAGTTTGTCCTCACAAAGCTGTGAACGGTTGTGACATGCATAGCCTGCCTTACTTCGTTATTATCTAATGTACTTTAATAATGAAAGCTGGCGTTATGACTATGGGATTGTCACAGTTCACCAAGCGCTCACTGGTGTTGAAAAAGCTCAGCCGCTGTCGTTTGTGTAAACAGGTCACAGGGGCTGTATTTTTGGCTATTCTGATTGTGGAAGGGGCCATTCTTATTTTTTCAGTCCATAATTTTGAACGTGATCGCTTGTTAGAGGTGGAGCGCGAAGGGCTGGCTGTTGTGCGTGCATGGTTACAGATCAGCGGTGATAATCCATTGACTTTAAATAAAATGTCTCCAAATATTGGTAATGGTTCGGTTCTTTTATCAGCAGAAATTATGAATGAGGCAGGGCAGGAAATTGCCAGTCTCAGTCAATATTCCATTCTTGCCCCCAAAATGAAAAGTTTCGACGTGCAATGGACCAAAGATGATTTGGGGTATCCTTTAATCGTACAGGCCAAGCTGGATAAGACGGAGATTCCGGCACAAATCACGGCCTTCATCTGGCGGATCATCGGCTTGGTTCTGCTGATATCCTTTTTTGTCACTGCTGTAACCATGGTGATTCTGGAATGGTTGATGCTGTCGCCTATTCGCCACTTGCGCGACAGGATGAACAAGGCGGGCATTGATCTGGCCCATCCGGAAAAATATAAAATCAATCAGATCCGACGTGATGAATTGGGCGATGTTGCCTTATCCTATAATGATCTGCTGCATCGTTTGTCAGCGGCATTTTCTGAAATCCGCGTCCAGCAGGATAATTTGCAGCAAAATAATGCCAAGTTGGAAACGTTGGTGTCGGATCGCACCCGCGAGCTAAAGTCCGTTGTGCGCGACCTGCGCCGCGAGGCGGTGGAACGCGAACGGGCTGAAAAAGCATTGGATGCCAGCAATGGCCAGTTCAATGCCGAATACCTGAAGAAAATTGCTTACACCGATACGCTGACCGGATTGGCGAATCGGGGCTTGTTTATGGATCGGTGTCACCAATTAATCCGTCAGATAAAACGCAGTGAAGAAACCTCGGCGGTGCATTTAATTGATCTGGACGGGTTTAATGGCATTAACCAGAATTATGGGCAAGCCGTTGGCGATCTGGTCTTGCAAAGTGTGGCGGACCGTTTAGGCGAATTGGTGCGCGATAGTGACACGCTAGCCCGATTAAGTGCGGACGAATTTGCCCTGATTCAGTTGGATGTGGCCGATTCTGATGAAGCCGCTATTTTGGCACAACGCATCATGGATCATGTCAGCCAACCCATTAAAAGCGGGGATGATGTTATTGATTTGACCTGTTCTATCGGCATTACCTTGCTGAATATAGGCGATGAAACACCTGAAGATGTGCTGCATCATGTCACGCTGGCCAAACGACGGGCCAAGCAGCAAAGCGGATCGAGTTATCAGTTTTATGTGGAAGAATTAAACCGTCAGGCCATTGAACGCCGCGCTATTGAACGCGACTTAAAACAGGCGATCCCCAATGGGGAACTGGAATTGTACTATCAACCCAAACTGGATGTGGAACGTGGTACCGTATCCGGCATGGAAGCCCTGATCCGATGGAACCACCCGGAACGTGGCTTCGTGTCACCGGCACAGTTTATCCCGATTGCAGAACGCAGTTCCCTGATTGTCAGTATCGGGGATTGGGTGTTGCGTGAAGCAACCCGTCAGGCCCGACGTTGGCAGGCAGATGGCTTGGGGGATCTAAAGGTTGCGGTCAATGTTTCTGCCGTACAGCTCAAAGAAATTTGTATGGTAACTTTGGTGCGTCAGGTTTTGTTGGAAAGTGGGTTGTCGCCCCATTTGCTGGAACTGGAAATCACCGAAAGTGCAGTGATGGATGATGTGGAACATACGATTTCCGTTTTGGAAGAATTGCGTGACCTGGGTGTATCCTTGTCGATTGATGATTTTGGAACCGGCTATTCCAGCTTGAATTATATCAAACGCTTCCCGGTGAAACGTATCAAGATCGACAAGGCCTTTATTGATGAAATCGTTGATGAAACCAGTGACGGGGTGATTGCAAAGGCCGTTATCACCATGGGCCATAGTATGGGGATGGAGATTACCGCCGAAGGGGTGGAAGATGCATTTCAGCAGGCGTTTTTGTCTAATCACGGGGTGGATGAAATTCAAGGCTATCTTTTTGCCAAGCCCTTAAATGCAAAAGAGTTTGAAGCCTTTGTGTCGGCACAATCCAAGGCCCAGATGGCGGCTGAATGAATTAGGTGGACAAAATCATTGAAAAGGCCATAATGCGCGGCGGTTTTTAATGCATTGCACACGAGTCCCCATTTCTATGTCAGCCCCTATTGAACTTTCTGTCGTTGTTCCGGTCAAAAATGAAGCGGAAAACATTGAGCCTTTGATCACAGAAATCATGGCGGCGCTGGACGATAAACTGACGTATCAGATCGTTTATGTGGATGATGGTAGCGATGATGACACCCCGCAACGTCTGTTAGATATGCAGGCTAAAACGGACTCTCTGAAAATTGTTACGCACCAAGAATCATGTGGTCAAAGTACAGCCGTGCGCACGGGGGTGAAAGCGGCTGATGGACGCGTCATTGCCACATTGGATGGCGATGGTCAAAATGACCCGGCTGATATTCCCGCGCTTTATGATGAACTGACAAAAGCTGATGATCAGGATTTTCTACTGATGGCAGGTTGGCGCGCCAAGCGTCATGACAGTGCGTTCAAGCTGTGGCAGTCGCGCAATGCTAATAAAATCCGCGCAAAATTGTTGGGTGATGACACACCTGATACAGGCTGTGGCCTCAAGGTCTTTACCCGCGATGCGTTCCTTGATCTGCCGTATTTTAATCACATGCACCGGTTCCTGCCTGCCTTGATGATTCGTCGCGGTGGGCGTGTGCAGTCGGTGGTGGTAAACCATCGTGCGCGTGAACGGGGCGTGTCAAAATATGGCATGTGGAACCGCCTTTGGGTCGGGATCGTGGATATTATGGGCGTGAAATGGCTGCAAGCACGCGGCAAGGTGCCTGTAATCATCAACAAGGATGCTTCATGAATTATAAGCTCTTCATCAAGGGGCTGATCTTTCTGTGCGTGCTGGCGGGCGCGGCTTATCTGTTGTCCAAAGGGATCGACAAATCCTGGATCGACAACAATGTGCGCGGTCAGGGCTTAAAGGGCTGGTTTATCTTTATTGGTCTGGGTGGCTTGCTCACCGCTGTTGGCTTTCCCCGTCAGGTTTTATCCTTTTTGGGCGGCTATGCCTTTGGCGTGGTTAAAGGGGTCACTATTTCCGTTCTGGCTGTGACCTTTGGCTGTGCCTTGACGTTTTTTTATGCACGTTTTTATGGTCGGGCCTGGGTGCAGCGTAAATTCCCCCGCAAAATCAAACGCGTGGATGACTTTCTAAGCGACAATCCTTTTTCCATGACCTTGTTGATCCGGCTTTTACCTGTTGGCAATAATATGGCGACCAGTGCCGCCGCCGGGGTGTCCAGTGCCAGTCCCGTTGCATTTATTTTCGGGTCCATGCTGGGGTATATTCCGCAAACGGTGGTTTTTGCATTGGCGGGCAGCGGGATTGAATTGAACACACAATGGAATATTGCGTTAAGTGTGATCTTATTCATTGTCTCGGGCTTATTGGGTGTGTATCTCTATCGCCGTTATCGCCATGGCAAGACCTTGGGGCGTGAGATTGAAACCCAGCTTTCTGGGGATGAAAATGCTGCGGAAGCGATTGTTCGTGAAGGTGAGAACAGAGTATAAACTGTCATCTCGGATTTATTCCGGGACAATCCTTTTTAAGCATTTGAGATGTTGAAACGGGTTGTCCCGAAACAAGTGCGGGATGACAAATTGGTTGAAGAAAACGCGTGATGATCCAAAAATACTGGTCCCCTCTTCTTTTCACATTTATCTGGGCTATTCTTGTCGTTACGGCGATTTCCTTGCGACCTGCCTTACCCGTGGATGAAACCCGCTATCTCGCGGTTGCGTGGGAAATGTGGTTGCATGGGGATTACATTGTCCCGCATCTGAATGGGGAAACCTACAGCCATAAACCGCCCTTGCTCTTTTGGGTCATGAATATGGGATGGGCCATTTTTGGGGTGAATGAATGGTGGCCGCCGTTGGTTGCGCCCCTCTTTGCGCTGGCTTGTCTGTTTCTGACCCGTGCGATGGCACAAAAGCTTTGGCCGGATGATCAACGTATTGCCGATTATGCCCCGATCGTTTTATTGGGTGCGGCGTTTTGGACCGTTTTTACCACGGTAACCATGTTCGACATGCTGGTGGCTGCCTGCACCATGTGGGGATTACTGGGCATTCTGGATGTGTGGCGCGAGGGCGGTACAAAAGGTTGGATTCATCTGGCCTTGGCCATTGGTTTTGGTATTCTGGCCAAAGGTCCGGTGATTTTGCTGCAAATTCTGCCCCTTGCCTTGTTACTGCCGCTTTGGGATCGAGAAGGCTTGGTTAAAAGCCATTATAATGGTTTGAAAACATGGTACATCCGCATTCTGTTCTCTGTTCTTGGGGGGGCGGTGATTGGTTTGGCTTGGGCGGTGCCGGCTGGTATTTATGGCGGTGAAGAATATCGCAATGCTATTTTCTGGGGGCAAACTGCGGGGCGTGTGGTTGAATCCTTTGCCCATGCGCGGCCTTGGTGGTGGTATCTGGCGGTGATCGGTCCACTGTTGTTGCCTTGGGCAATCTGGCCGACCTTGTGGCGAAGTGCCTTTCGTTCTCTCAAATCACTCTGGCAGAATAGTGCAGATCGTTTTTGTATCCTGTGGTTCGTCCCGATCTTTGTCGCGTTTTCCCTGATTAGCGGTAAACAGCTGCATTATCTTCTGCCGATTTTCCCGGCTTGCGCCTTTTTGATCGCGCGCTGGGTTTTAAATAGTGATATCGCAGATAGTCGTCTAGGGCGTCTGTTGCCTGCTGGTTTTATGATCGTGGTCACGGTTCTGGCCATGGTTTTACCTTATGTGTCGCACAAAAAATTACCGGGTTGGGTGGCTGATGTTCCCGGCTTCTGGATGGGTGTTCCGTTTGTAATCGCGCTTTATCTCGTTGTGCGTGTGATAAAAGACAATAAACAAAGCCTGATTGGTTTAAGTGTCATGATGGGCAGTTTTGTTGTGGCTTTGCATTTTGCTTTAGCCCCGTATCTGGAAGAAGAATTTGATCTTCACGGTCTGTCACGTGCTTTGAAGACCTATCAGGATGACGGATACGATGTTGCCTTTGTCGGTACATATCATGGGACGTTCCAGTTTTTGGGGCGTCTTGAAAAACCGATTGCCGAATTGACCAGCAACCGCACCGGCATTTCTATTGCGGACTGGGTGAAGGAACATCCGAAATCGAAAGTCATCACACTTTGGAAACGTCCGGCCCCGGATCATCCCGGTGTAGATTACGTGGAAGGCTTCCGCGGTGGGCATTTTATTGTCTTTGATACGGCTAAGGTCGAGGATCAAAAAATCCTGTATCGACGTGGCAAATTAAAAAAATAACGATTCAATCCTTGACACTTTAGAGTACACCTTCTACCTCTGTTAGCACTCGGACCTAACGAGTGCTAACACTGACTCGTTTGGGTCATTACTTTGGTGATAATCACGGAGTGTAAAACCATGAAATTTCGTCCTCTGCACGATCGCGTCCTCGTAAAACGCGTAGAGCAAGAAACTAAAACTGCTGGCGGCATCATTTTGCCGGAAGCTGCACAAGAAAAACCATCTGAAGGCGAAGTTATCGCTGTCGGGTCTGGCGTACGTGGTGACAACGGTGAATTCGTTGCGCTTGACGTAAAAGCTGGTGACCGCGTTCTGTTCGGCAAATGGTCTGGTACAGAAATCAAGGTTGACGGTGAAGATCTGTTGATCATGAAAGAATCCGACATCATGGGTGTGATTGAAGGCTAAGGGTTCCCTTACTCTTTCACATTTTAATTTTGACTGCTTAACATAAGGGTCTAGCTACAATGGCTAAAGAAATCAAATTCGGCACGGAAGCCCGTGCAAAGATGCTCGAAGGTGTTGACCTTCTGGCAAACGCTGTAAAAGTAACTCTCGGTCCGAAAGGCCGTAACGTTGTTCTCGATAAATCTTTCGGTGCACCGCGCGTAACAAAAGACGGTGTTTCTGTTGCGAAAGAAATCGATCTGGAAGATAAATTCCAGAACATGGGCGCACAAATGATTAAAGAAGTTGCGTCTAAAACAGCTGATCTGGCTGGTGACGGTACAACAACTGCGACTGTATTGGCGCAAGCGATCGTTCGTGAAGGCACAAAAGCTGTTGCCGCTGGCATGAACCCGATGGACCTGAAACGTGGTATCGACACAGCGGTTGCTGCTGTTGTTGCTGACGTTAAAGCCCGTTCTAAGCCTGTTGCGACCAACGAAGAAGTTGCCCAAGTCGGTACCATCTCTGCAAACGGTGAAAAAACAGTTGGTGACCTGATTGCACAAGCGATGGAAAAAGTTGGCAACGAAGGCGTTATCACTGTTGAAGAAGCTAAAGGTCTGGACACAACACTCGACGTTGTTGAAGGTATGCAGTTCGATCGTGGTTACACATCACCTTACTTTGTCACCAACTCAGAAAAAATGATCTGTGAGCTGGACAACCCGTATATCTTGATCAACGAAGGCAAACTGACTTCTTTGCAGCCGATGTTGCCGCTTCTGGAAGCCTCTGTTCAAGCGTCACGTCCGCTGTTGATCATCGCTGAAGACATCGAAGGTGAAGCACTGGCAACTCTGGTTGTGAACAAACTGCGCGGTGGCCTGAAAGTGGCTGCTGTTAAAGCACCGGGCTTTGGTGATCGTCGTAAAGCAATGTTGCAAGACATCGCGATCCTGACAAACGGTCAGCTTGTTTCTGAAGAATTGGGCGTTAAGCTTGAAAACGTGACTATCGACATGCTGGGTACTGCCAAGTCTGTGGTGATCACTAAAGAAGAAACAACAATCGTTGAGGGTGCAGGCGATCCGGCTGAGATCGAAGCACGTTGCAACCAAATCAAAGCACAAGCTGAAGAAACAACTTCTGACTACGACCGTGAAAAAATGCAAGAACGTCTGGCTAAATTGGCTGGCGGTGTTGCTGTTATCCAGGTTGGTGGTGCAACTGAAGTTGAAGTGAAAGAACGCAAAGATCGCGTTGATGACGCCCTGCACGCGACACGCGCTGCTGTTGAAGAAGGCATCATTTCCGGTGGTGGTACAGCATTGTTGTATGCTGTAAACGCTCTGGAAGGTCTGGAAGGTGACAACGCTGACCAGAAAGTCGGTATCGACATCATCCGTCGCGCGCTGCAAGCGCCGATCCGTCAAATCGCTGAAAACGCGGGTCATGACGGTGCGGTTGTTGCGGGTAAACTGCTTGAAGGTACAGACGTCAAAAACGGCTTTAACGCTCAAACTGGCGAATATTGCGACCTGGTTGCAGCTGGTGTTATTGACCCGGTTAAAGTTGTTCGTACAGCTCTGCAAGATGCGGCTTCTGTTGCTGGCCTGTTGATCACAACCGAAGCTATGGTTGCTGATAAGCCGGAACCAGCTGGCGCTGGCGCACCTGCTATGCCTGACATGGGCGGCATGGGCGGTATGGGTGGCATGGGCTTCTAAGCACCAAGCAACCATACGCTTTAAAAGCACAAAGAAAGGGCCGCTTCTGGAAACAGAGGCGGCCTTTTTATTATGTGATTTTTGCCAATAAGGTGCGTAACTGTTCGCCTTCTTCTCTGGTTAAATTTTCCAATAGTTTTTCTTCTGTGGCCACATGGGACACGACGAGGCCTTCGGCCAGATCGAATCCGGCTTCTGTTAGCGTTATTTTCAGGCCACGTCGATCATTAGGGTCACTGATCCGTTCAATCAGGCCACGCTTTTCCAGACGATCCAGACGGTTCGTCATAGCCGACGTGGACAACATCATTTCCTTGGCAAGGTGGGATGGTGACAAGGTCTTGCCTTTTCCCTGACGGCGCAACGTCAAGATCACGTCGAATTGGGGGAAATCCAGATCGTAATTCTTTAAATTTGCCATAACACCTTGACGCAAGATTTCACCTGCACGCCAGACATCGCCGCACACCGCCATAGGGGTCGGGTCAATGTCCGGGCGTTCGCGGTGCCATTGGGATAAAATATCGTCAATTATTTTCGTACTCATGTCTTGACTCACAACTTATGGAGTTATATATAGCTTTACATTAAGTAATTTGATATCAAACTATATTATGTCAAATTACATGAGCAGAATAGGTTGCTCCCTCCATCATGTAAAGGAATTTAGCTATGAATATGTTGCGAAAAGCGACTCATCCCATTGATCCGGTTTTTACAAAACGTTGGTCTGCGCGTGCTTTTGACCCAAGCCCTATGCCAAATGAGGACCTGTTAACCATGATTGAAGCAGCACGTTGGGCCCCGTCTGCCTATAATATACAGCCGTGGCGCTTTGTTTATATTCAGCGCGAAGATCAACGTTGGTCTGACTATGTAAATGTCTTGAACCCGTTTAATGCTTCATGGGGTAAAGATGCCTCTGCGCTGATTTTTGTAGCTTCTGATACATTGGTCGATCAGGAAGCAGATGATCCGGTTTCTTCTGGTTATCACAGTTTTGATACGGGGGCGGCATGGGCGCAATTGGGTTTGCAGGCTACCATGTTGGGATATAGCGCTCATGCGGTTGCCGGTGTTTTGTTTGATGAGGCAAAAGCCTTGATAAAAATGCCGGATCGTTTCAAGTTGGAAATCGCCATCGTTGTGGGCAAGCGCGCACATCCGAAAAAACTGCCGCAAGATTTGCAACAGCGTGAACATCCAAGCAACCGAATGGCGTTAGGTGACATTTCTTTTAACGGACATTTTCCCAATGACTAAGATGTTTGAAAGCCCGGTTCTTCTGTTAATCATGACAGGGGGCTTGTTGGGGCTTTATCTTCCCTTAGGCAAAGTGGCAAGTCTTGCACAGGTGTCGCCGACCCTTTGGGCAATGATTGTGTCCTTAGGCGCTGTCGTCATTGTCGGTCCGGTTTTGTTAATGCAAAAGAAATTGTGCTGGCCTCGGCTTCATATGCTGCGCTATGTGGTGATTTCGGCGTTGATTTCCTACGTGATACCGAACTTGCTTCTTTTTGCTATCATGGCGTATGTAGGCGCAGGCTACATGGGATTGATGTATGCACTTACCCCTGTTTATACCTTGGGGCTGGCGGTTTTGTTTAAGATGAAAACACCGCAGAAGCTTGGCGTTTTAGGGATTTGTTTTGGTCTTGTTGGCGCAATGACGGTAACAGTGACACGTAGTTCGGGTGTGGATGCACCGTCTTTGATGTGGATTGTGGCCGCCTTGTTTGTGCCTATTAGTTTAGCCTGTGGGAACGTATATCGCACACTTGATTGGCCGGAAGGGGCGAGCCCAGATATTCTGGCATTTTGGAGCCATATTGCCAGTGTCGGTTTCTTTCTGTTGATCCTTTATGGCTATGAAGGCGGGATCGACCTGACCGCGTTGGAAGCCGTGCCGCAAGCGGCAACCTTGCAGTTAATCGTGGGTGGACTAACCTTTCCCGTCTTGTTCCGGCTTCAGCAAAAAGGCGGTCCGGTCTTGCTGAGCCAAATCGGATATATTGCGGCAGCTATTGGCTTGGCCCTGGCAACTCTTTTTTTAGGGGAGAGTTATAGTCAGGCAACCTGGGCCGGGGCTGGGATTATTGCCTTTGGTATTTTCCTGTCGATCATATCGCAAGTTCGAGGTGCCAGAGCAATTAAGGCTTGAACGCATTGATGTTATATTATAACAATCCGGACAGGAGGCCCCATGACATATCCCATTCCTGTAACCATCCTGACCGGATTTCTGGGCAGCGGTAAATCCACCATTTTATCGGCTGTTTTAAAAAGTGATGCTTTTTCCAATGCTGCCGTGATCGTCAATGAATTTGGCGATGTGGGGCTGGACGACTTTATGGTGGTGCATAGCGAAGAACAGATCGTTGAAATGACCACGGGCTGTTTGTGTTGCACCATCCGGGGCGATATCACCCAAAGCTTGCTGGATTTGCTGGAAAAAAGAAAATCCGGCGCGATTAAGCCGTTTGATCATGTGATTATTGAAACCACCGGGCTGGCGGATCCGGCCCCGGTTCTGCACACCTTGGCAACCCATCCGCAGTTTATGATACAGACCCGGATCAATGGTACGCTGGTGACACTTGATGGAATCAATGGTTTGCATACGCTGGACCAATATGACGAGTGCGTTAAACAATTGGCCTTGGCAGATCGAATTGTTCTGACCAAAACAGATTTGGAAATCGATCCGGCTGCTGTACATGATTTAAAGGTGAAGGTGCGCGATATAAATGCCCATGCTCCTTTTGTTGAAAAGGCACAGGTTTTAGAAGATTTGCCGGGCTTGTTTTCCTTTGCGCAGCTGGATCAGGATGTTAAACGTGCTGATCTTGAAAAATGGTTGGGACAAGACCAGCACGAACATCATCACCATCATGACCACAACCATAATCATGACCATGGTAAGACGATACACAGTTTCAGTCTGACTTTTGAGGAACCCGTCAGTCAGCAAGCCTTTGTTCTGTCCATGCGGATGCTGCTTGGTAATCAAGGTGAAAATTTACTGCGTATCAAGGGCATAATCCGTCTGGCGCACGAGCCGGAACGCCCCTATATTATCCACGGTGTCCAGCATGTGTTCCACGAACCGGCTGTGTTGGATCACTGGCCCGAGGGTGTATCTGATACCACCCTTGTGTTTATTACGCGCGGGATTACCAAAGAAACCATTGAGACTTATTTCAAAACATGGCTCAATCCCGAACATGTGGATATGCTAGAAGCGTTGGAATAATCGTATGAAATTTCTTGTGATGTTGTTTTTGGTCTTGGGTGCGAGTTTACCTGCCAAGGCTCATCCGCATAGTTGGATTGATCTGGAAACCAGCTTGATCTTTAATGAAAAAGGCCAAATCAAGGGTCTATGGGTCGGCTGGTTGTTTGATGATTTTTATTCAGCCTTCACATTGGAAGAAACGCCGCGCAACAAAGATGGTGGCTATAGTCAAAAATCATTGAATGATTTGGCGGAACAGAATCTTAAAAACCTGTCCGAATATTCTTATTTCACCTTTATTCATTCTGATGGGAAAGCGGTGACGTTTAAACCGGTCACTGATTATAAGACCTATGTCAGTAAACAGCGCCTGTGGATGGAATTTACGGTTATGCTGGAAAACCCGATTGATCCGAAGGCGCATAAAATCGATTATGCGGTCTATGATCCGACATACTATGTGGAAATTTTGCATGCTGCCAGTGGCGACCCCATTCAGTTGGTCGGCAACACACAAGGGTGTGGTTATCGTTTAAGCATGCCGGAACCGCCGGAAGAATTGAGCCTAATGGCAGCTATGCTGGATCAATCCGAAACAGCTGGCGATGGTATTGGTGTTTTCTTTGCTGAAAAGGTTGTGCTTTCATGCCCCTGATGATTTGTGTGCTTGTTGCTGTTTGGTTATTGCCTGTGGAAGCTGTCGCCTCAGACGTAAGTTATTGGGCAGAAGCTGTGCATTATATCCGTATTCAGCAACAAGCCTTTCACCGGGAATTGGCAAGTGCGATTCGCGCAATACAGGATGGCGGTATGATGGCCGCTTGGTCTTTGGTCGTCCTGAGCTTTCTTTATGGTGTTTTTCATGCGGCAGGCCCCGGTCATGGCAAGGCGATTATCAGCACCTACCTAATCAGTCATGAAAGCAAGTTGAAACGCGGCATTACCTTGTCTTTTGCATCCGCATTCGTACAAGGTTTGAGCGCCATTGTGTTGGTGCAGGGTATGGTTGGGATTATCGGCATGTCCCGCACCGAAGCAAAAGATAGCGTGCCGATGTTGGAAATGGTCAGTTTTGGATTGATTGTGCTTATCGGTTTGGTGTTAGTGAAACGCGCAAGCGTGGCACTTTATAAACAATATAGAAAGCCAGTCCTTCATGCTCATGAACACGATCACGGTCACGACCATCATCATGACCATGATCATAGCTGTAGCACCTGCGGGCATAGCCATGTACCAAGTCCTGAAATGCTGGATAAAAAAACCGGTTTAAGAGACACATTGGCGATTATTTTTTCTGTCGGCATCCGTCCCTGTAGCGGTTCTGTGCTGGTGTTGATCTTTGCCGAGATTATTGGATTGGGGTGGGCCGGGATTGCGTCTGTTTTTGCCATTTCATTTGGGACCGCGCTGACGGTCAGTGGCCTTGCCATTCTGGCGGTTTATTTCAGGAAAGGTGCGTTGCTTCTTGCAAAAAGACAGGATACTGCTGTGGTGCAGACCCTGTCTTTATCAGCCGCCTTGATCGGGGGTATATTTATTACCGTTTTAGGTTTGTCTTTATGGTGGGAAGCCAGTCAGACCACCCACCCACTGTTTTAGTCTTAGGAATTAAGGCATGTGACCAAGCTGTTTGAGATGGCTTTCATCATTTTAATATAATGATCTGTGCCTTTGTCCATGGTACCGCCGGTTGGATCAAGCAAACCTGCTTTGACAGGTGTGCCTTCGATTAGACGCTCAACTGTTTTACTGGGGAATTGGGGTTCAGAGAAAATACATTTGACCTTTTTTTCTTCCAAAAGGTGATGAATTTCATTCAAACGTTTGACACTGGGTTGTTTGTTCGGTGCTAAAGTGACAACACCCGCCATATTCAGTTCATACCGTTCAACGAAATGACCGTAAGCATCGTGGAAAACCACAAACGGCTTATCTTTAATGGCTGCCAGAGTGTGTTTGAGATCGTGGTCAAGATCATGAAGTTCTTCAACTAAGGCATGGGCGTTTTTGCTGTAAAGTTTTGCATTTGCCGGGTCGATTTCGCTGAGCTCATGTTCCAGTTTTTCAACCAGTTCGATAGCATGGGCCGGATTTAGCCAATAGTGGACATCTTTATCATGATGGTGGCCTTCGTGGTCATCATGGTCATCATGGTCATCATGCTTTTCTTGCTCATGCTCATGTTTTTCATGATCGTGGTCTTCATGAGCATGTTCCTCGTTATGTTTTTCATGGTCATGATCGTCTTCGCCATGAGGGACTTCTTCATCTTCCATGGTGATGCTCAGCACCTTGGGATTAAGAGATTTAATCGCATCCGCCAAAAAGATTTCCATTTCGTCTGAAACCCAGACAATGACGTCTGCATCCTGAATTTTTTGGGCATCAGAGGGTTTCAGGCTATAACGATGCGGTGATTGTACGCTGTCGATCAAAAGGTCAGGCGTTCCTGCGCCTTTCATGACGGCGCGGGCCAAAGAGTCAACAGGTTTAATACTGGTCACAACTTTGGGGGCAGCAAAAGCGGTGGTGCTAAGGGCAGCGCAGAGGAAAGCGGCCGTGAGGCAGGTTTTTCTGATCATCAGACTCTCTCATATGTTATAAGGTAACGAATTGTGTTATGTTATTACATATGCTATTTCTGCCATCAAGTTTTTTTAATGCCTGTTGAAATTGATGGGATAATGAATACAAAACCATTGATATCTTTACAAGGGGCTGGCGTGCAGCAAAATGGCCGCTGGCTGATCCGTGATGTGGACCTGTGGGTGAACCCGGGTGAAATTGTAACTTTGATCGGGCCGAATGGTTCGGGAAAAAGCACAACGATGAAAGCCGCTATCGGTTTGATGAAATTGCAGGAAGGTAAAGAATTTAAACAGCCTAATCTTCGTATTGGTTATGTTCCACAAAAGCTGACAATTGATGCAACTTTGCCCATGTCTGTGCATCGATTGATGCGACTGGCCGGGCGTTATAGTGACGCGTTGATTGATGAAATGCTGACTTCGGTTGGCATGAAAGACCACGCCCACAGCGCAGTTCATGATCTATCGGGCGGCGAATTTCAACGTGTCTTGCTCGCGCGCGCTATGATTGGAAAGCCAGATCTCTTAGTTCTGGATGAGCCGGTGCAAGGGGTCGATTATGCTGGCGAGGCCGAACTTTATGATCTGATCGGCAAGTTTCGCAAACAAACAGGCTGCGGCATTTTACTCATTTCCCATGATTTGCATGTGGTGATGGCGCAGACGGATCGGGTCTTGTGCCTAAACGGTCATGTCTGTTGCACAGGCACCCCGCAATCGGTTGCCAGCAGCCCGAAATATCTTGAACTTTTTGGACGTCAGGCATCCTCGTCACTGGCCGTTTATCAACATCATCATGACCATACCCATCTGTCTGACGGACGGGTTTTGCATGAAGATGGCTCCATTACAGATCATTGTTATCATGAGGATGGTCACCATCATCACCATGACCACACCCATGACCACACCCACACAGATGGAACAGGTCAGGAGAATGCGCATGCTGGATGATTTTTTCACCCGCGCATTGGTTGCCGGGATCGGGATTGCTTTGTGCGTTGGCCCATTGGGGTGCTTTGTTGTTTGGCGGCGCATGGCCTATTATGGCGATACCATGGCCCATAGTGCCTTGTTGGGTGTAACCTTATCTTTTTTATTTGAAATGTCGCTCAGTATCGGGGTGTTTGCCATTGCTTTGCTGGTGTCGTTGATCCTGATGGGGTTGCAACGCAACAGGTCATTACCGACGGATTCCCTGTTGGGGATATTATCGCATTCTTCCCTTGCCATTGGTCTGGTGCTGGTGGCGTTTATGACGAATTTGCGGGTTGATCTGGATTCGTATCTGTTTGGTGATATTTTAGCCGTGAGTAAAACCGATATTGCTGTCATTTATGCTGGGGCTGTGGTGATTATCGCTATTCTGGTTGTTATGTGGCAGAAGCTGCTGGTCGCCACATTAAGCGAAGATCTGGCACTGGTTGAAGGTTTTCGCCCGGATCAAAGCAAGCTGGTCTTTATGGTTTTGATGGCGGCTGTTGTGGCGATTGCGATCAAGATTGTGGGGATTTTGTTGATTACGGCCTTGCTCATCATTCCGGCAGCAAGTGCACGACGCTTTTGTCGTACACCAGAAATGATGGCCGTCTGCGCCAGTATGTTCGGGTCAATCGCGGTTGCAATGGGGTTGTTTGGATCGTTGGAATTTGACACGCCGTCCGGCCCATCTATTGTGGTGGCGGCCATGTTGATCTTTGGTGTCACCCTGATGGCACCCTGGAAAGGAGAGGGAGGTTGGAAATGAAACTGACCAAAAACCAGCAATTGGTGTATGAGGCGTTGAAACAAGCGGAAATGCCGCAAACCGCTTATAACTTGCTGGATGGTCTTCGGGATGAAGGGTTAAGAGCCCCGCCGCAGATCTATCGGGCGTTGGACAAGTTGCTTGAACTTGAACTGGTGCACCGCCTTGAAAGCCTGAATGCTTTTGTCGCTTGTGCCCATCAGCACCATAATGATGGTTTTAGCGCTTTTTCGATCTGCAATGACTGTGGTGCCGTTGAAGAATTTAACCTTCCGCAAGTGTCCGAAATCTTATCAGACTGGTCCAGTCAGAAGGCTTTTGTGGCAGAAACAACAACCATCGAAGTGCGCGGGCACTGTGCCAAATGTGCGCGCACCTAACTGTCCAGAACTTCCTGACTTTTCTTGCGAAACAGGTCGGCCAGTTCATGGTATTGCGTGTCCAGTCGGCTATCGTTGCGCCAGATCAGGGCGATATTTCTTGTGGGGTTGTCTTTACTTAGCTTTTTCACAATCAGATCATTGCGTCCTTTAATTTCAGACAGGATATAAAGATTGGGGAAAAAGGAAATACCTGCCCCCATCCCGACCATATGACGCAGGGCATCCAGGCTTGTTCCGGCATAGTCATATAAAAGTTCTGCATCATATTGATTGCACAGGTCTTTCACTTGATTATGCAGATGGTGTCCGGTCTGCATGGTCAGAATTTTCTCCCCCTTCAGATCTGCTCCCGATATTTCTTTCTTATTGGCGAGATTATGATCGCGGGCCATGACGACAAACAGCTGTTCTTCAAAAATTTCAGCATAATTCAGTTTAGTTGTGACAATGGGCAAAGGACTTAAGGCGACATCCAGTTTGCCTTCTGACAATTGCAGCTGGATATCACTGGGTGCGCCTTCGTTGATAAATAATTTTAATTGTGGGAACTGTTGGTGCAGGCTCGGCACGATATGGGGCAGGATATATGGCCCGATTGTCGGCGGCACCCCCAGACGCAAACGTCCGCTTAAAGGGGTGTCGATCTGTTTGGCAAAATCGATTAGCCCATCCACTTCCGAGATAATCTTGCGCGCGCGTGCAATAATTTCCTGTCCGGCCGGGGTGGGGGACACGCCTTTTCTTGATCGATCAAACAGACGGGTTTTCAGTCTATGTTCCAAGGTGGATAGTTGGGCGCTTAAGGTGGGTTGGGCAACATGGACACGCTCGGCGGCCCGTCCAAAATGGCGTTCATCATCAACGGCAACAAGATATTGAAGCTGGCGTAAAGTCGGCATGGAATGTCCCTCAGTTTCGATAGTTAATATCTATCACAAAATGTGATTTGTTTCTATTATATTTATCATTTAATCGCCGTTATCATAGAAAAACTAAATCAAAACCAAACGGAAAGAATGTCGATGACACAATCAACATCCCATCAAACTGGCTTCTTCAACAAGGATACCGCGGGCGGTATCATCTTAATTGTTGCGGCCTTTGCTGCTCTGATTATCAACAACAGTATATTATCTGGATGGTATACTGCCCTGTTGGATACCCCGGTTATTGTCCAAGCCGGGGGGCTGGAAATTAACAAACCGCTCTTACTCTGGGTGAATGATGGGCTGATGGCGATTTTCTTCTTTCTGGTCGGATTGGAGATCAAACGCGAAGTGATGGAAGGCGAATTGTCCAGCTTTGATCGCGCAGCTCTTCCGTTGATTGCTGCTGTGGGCGGGATGATGGTTCCGGCACTGGTTTTTGTGGGCGTGAACTTTACCACTCCGGTCAATTTGGATGGCTGGGCGATCCCGGCAGCGACTGATATTGCTTTTGCGCTTGGTATTCTAGCCCTGATCGGACCGGGCGTGCCTGTGGCCTTGAAGGTCTTTTTGCTGGGCATTGCGATCATTGATGATTTGGGTGCGATTATTGCCATTGCCCTGTTTTATACGGATAACCTGTCAACCACATCGTTGCTCTTTGGTCTGGGTGGGTTTGCATTACTGGTCGGATTAAACCGACTCGGCGTGCGGGCCATAACACCTTATGTCCTGATCGGCCTTGTGGTCTGGGTCGGGGTGTTGAAATCTGGTGTCCATGCCACGCTGGCAGGCGTGATGATTGCCCTGACAGTTCCGTTGGCCGAAAAAGACGGTCATTCCCCGTTGAAATCTGTGGAACACGGCTTGCACCCTTGGGTCGCTTTCATGATTATCCCGATATTTGCCTTCTTTAATTCCGGTGTTTCTTTTGCGGGTATGTCTTTAAGCAGTTTGCTCGACCCGCTGCCACTGGGCATTGCCTTGGGCTTGTTTGTGGGTAAGCAATTAGGTGTCTTTGCCTTTTCCTGGGTGTCGGTTAAAGCGGGCCTGTGCCGTCTGCCCAAAGGCGTAAACTGGATGCAGGTCTATGGCGTTGCCTGTCTGACCGGGATCGGTTTTACCATGAGTTTGTTTATCGGAACCCTTGCATTTGATACCTCAGAACAGTTGAACGCCGTTCGACTGGGCGTGATTATGGGATCGGTTCTATCAACGGCCTTAGGTGTCTTTGTGCTGAAACGGTCAATTACGGAAAAGAAATACGTAAGTGGGCATTGTGCGCCCTCAAATCTCACCAGTTAATCACTTAGCCTGAAGGGAGGCCCCTAATGAAACGTTTCAAAAACATACTTGCGATCTACGATCTAGGGATCGGTGCAGAAGAAACATTGGATAAGGCGATTGATCTGGCCCGGCAAAATGAGGCTGATTTGAAAGTCCTACATGTTTTGGATGTTCGGGCCGACTATCACGATTTGATTCAGGAACGAAAGAAGCTGATGAATCGGTTGCTGGATGGGATTAATCTGGAGAAAACCCGGTTTGATGTCATTGTTAGGTCCGGTGACCTATTAAGCGAAGCTGTGTCCTGTGTGGAAAACGAACAGATCGATCTTATTGTTGCACCAACCCAATATGGCAACGGCTGGGCGCAACTTTTAGGGACAGATCTGACGGCTGAATTGATGCGTCATACCTTATGTCCTATCTGGGTGGTGCGCCCCGGAGGCGAGAAATACTATCGCAAGATCGTTGCGGCGGTGAATGCGGGAAAGAAAAATGCATCCCAGTGCCCCATCAATAAACGGATTCTTGAAATGGCAGCGTCACTGGCTGAACGTGAAGGTGCTGATTTAGACGTGCTTTATGCGTGGGAATTTAGCAAAGAAGATAAAGAGCGTTTGCTGAGCGAACTGCCGGATCATGTGCGTTATGATATATCTCAAAATGCCCATTTTAAAGCGCAGGATGCTTTAATTGCTGTAAAACATGCGATTTTAGGATCAGATCATAAATCCCGCGCGGTTGTGCGGTATGGGGATATGGAAGATGCTGTTCTGGATTACCTTAAGCAATCCGGTGCCGATTTATTGGTGAGCGAAGGTTTGCCGGGTAACCCTTTGGTGAATGCTTTTATGGGAAATCGAACGTTACGTCTTCTCAATCAATCAAATTGTTCGGTTTTGATCTCACGGCCAAAACCGCAGCATAATATGATCAAAACATTAAGCGGTCACCCCTATCGTGGCGTTGAGCTGACACAGACGGATCGTGTTTTGTCAGAAAATGCCCAAGACTAACTATCTGTTTTACAACGGTTTTGGTCTGGAATGAAAATTGCTGTGCTCCTTCAGAAGATATCTTTTGAAGCGAAAGGCACATTTCATGAAGACTAAGGAAAAGATCAAACAGCAACTAGATGAAAACCCAATTATGCTTTACATGAAAGGCACCCCGAAGGAGCCGAAATGCGGGTTTTCCTCTAAAGCGGCCATGGCTTTAAACTCAACCGAGATTGATTATGCCTATGTCAATATTCTGGAAGCCCCGTTGTTGGCAATGGGATTAAAAGAATATGCCGATTTTCCAACTTTTCCCCAGCTTTATATTAAAGGGGAACTGATCGGTGGCAGTGACATTATTCTGGCCATGCTGGAAAGTGGCGAGCTGGTCCCCATGCTGGAAGGGGCGAAAATATGATGGAAGAAGCTGTTATTATTGAACGGGTCAAATCTTCATATCCCAAGGCGGTGGTGGAAGCAGCAGGGGAAGACTGTAACTTCCAACTTTTCATCATTGCCGATGCCTTTGACGGGCAATCTCTGTTGCAGCGTCAAAAAGATGTGCTCGGTCTGTTTAAAGATGAATTGTCAAACGGCAGTCTGCATGCTTTATCGGTGACAGCCAAAACACCAGCCGAGCAGGAAAAGGCCATTCAGGCCAGCAATGTTCATATTTCACTGGATGAAATTACAGTTTAGCTCTGAACTTTAGTTGACTAAATTTGGTTTTGCGACGTTATAGGAGGCAATGATCTCGAAATAACGTCCAGAATCATGCAGTTCTTGTAGGCCTATGTTAAAGGCCTTGCAAATTTCGTCGTCTTTAAAGACAGCACCGAACTCGCTGGGTTCAAATAAATTGTGATGAACAACCTCTTGTTCTGTATTTGCGACTTTTTTGACGTCGGGGTCTTGGCGAAACCATTCAAAGATAAAGCGGTCGGCCACCACCACATCGACACGGCCATTAAACAGGAGTTTGTTCTGTACGCTTTGATTGGCAATCTCGTCATAATTTGGATTGTTTAGTGCCATTTTTTTAAAAGCGGGACCGAGATAATGTTTGGCGTTTTGGAACGATAAGACCCGCTTATCATTTAAATCTTCGATACTTTTAATATTTAAGGCGCGTTTCTTTAGGGATATCGCAAAGTTCCAATAGGTGATATGTGGTTGCGTATAACATCCGGGCAGATCACGTCGACCAGTGGACATAATGCCATCGACCTGTCCATATTTCATTAAGTGTAGGGTGCGGCCCAAGGGAACATAACGGGGTTCCATCTTATAGCCTTGTGATGCCAGAGCCTCTTTTAGGATATCATACTCGATACCGCGGTTTTCTTCTTTGATGAAATATGGTGGGATAGATAAACCCACGGCTACTTTTAATGTCTTGGCGTGAAGCGAAGGGCTCGCCAGACAGATCAAAGCCATTAACAGAACAGAGCGGTATAGAGGTTTTATCATTCTTCTACACTTGAGGTTTTAAATTGGAAAGGCAAGGTCATTTTCCTTTTTTTCCATAATTTCTTTGTCTAATCTAGTCGGGATGATCCCTTAGGCTTAATGGTAGACATGAATAAATCAGAAAAAATAGATTTCCAGCAGCTTCCGGCAGACGAAAAAGGCAAGGTTCTTTTTGCCAGGGCGATTGCACATCATAAAAAGGGTGATTTGCAGGCAGCGTTGAATTTTTATGCGCGATCTTTGGCCTTTTATCCGGAACAACCGGATGCGTATAATAACATGGCAGTGGCTTTGCGGAAATTACAACATTATGAAGCGGCTTTGGCCTGTTATCAGAAATCATTGGACTTACGTGAGGATTTTGCCGGAACCTATTCCAATATGGGGAATGTGTTGAATGACCTGGACCGTTTGGACGAGGCGCTTGCCGCCCATAAAAAAGCCGTCGAACTGGACCCGGATGAGGTGCAATACCTCTATAATAAAGGTCTTGCGTTGCGTGATGCCGGTTATTGTGAAGATGCCTTGCAAATTTTTGATGCCGTATTAGAAAAGGATCCGTCCTATAAGGACTGCCCATGGGACAGGGCTTTAACCTATCTGGTTGCAGGTGATTTTGAAAAAGGGTTTGCAGAATATGATGCGCGCTGGCAACTGGACAAAAGCCCGCCGCGCCAATTTTCACAACCACGCTGGCAAGGTGATAGTTTGCAAGGCAAACGTCTGTTCATTCACCGTGAACAGGGCTTTGGGGATTCCATCCAGTTTGTTCGGCTGATTTCTTCCATAAAAAAACGATATGGCGGGACCGTTATTCTGGAATGTCAGCCTGAACTGATGACCCTTTTTCAGGATTGTGAGGGAATTGACCATTTGGTGCCCTTCGGGTCAGTTTTACCGGAATTTGATACGTGGATCCCGTTGATGAGTTTAGGCCATCTGTTAGATGTGCGCGAAGACAATATCCCCGGCGAAGTGCCCTATCTGTTCCCACCCAAAGCCAGCCGCTTTCGTATTCGCCCGGCAGTGGAAGGCGGGATGAACATTGCGATTGCTTGGGCAGGCAGTCCAACTCATCAAAATGATCGCAGGCGTTCTGTGCCTTTAAATTATTTTATTCCACTGGCGGGTTTGCCTGATGTACGTCTGTTTAGCCTGCAAAAAGGCGAGGGGCGGCATGATTTACAAAAAACGGGTGCCTCTGCTCTCATTGTAGATGCGGGGAACGACATTAATGATTTCGCAGATAGCGCGGGGCTGATTGACCAAATGGATCTGGTCATCACGATTGATACGTCTGTGGCTCATCTGGCAGGGGCTTTGGGTAAAGAAGTCTGGGTCATGTTGCCCTATACGCCGGACTGGCGATGGATGTTGGCACGTGAAGACAGCCCTTGGTATCCGCAAATGACCCTGATCCGTCAGCCCGAGCCCGGCAACTGGCAGGCGGTCTTTGATCGGGTAACAGAAAAGCTGAGGGAAAGATTGCCGTAACATTCCCTTATGATGATAAGTTTCTCTTAATAATACATATGTATAGTGCTCAGTGGGTTATAGAAGGATTTGCATGAATGTCCGAGGCTGGGACAATAAAGAAATATAAGGACGGAGAGGTTATCTTCAAAGAAGGTAACCCCAGTGGCTCGGCCTATGTCATCATTAAAGGCAATGTGGAACTGACTAAAAACAGTAAACATGGCGCCGTGTTGCTGGCCAAGCTAAAAGCCGGGGAATTGTTTGGTGAGATGGGGGTCATTGATGGCAGCCCGCGCAGTGCGACGGCTAAAGCGTCCGGTCCTTGTACGTTAAAAGAAATTTCGCCACAGTCTTTAATGAACGGCATTCAAAACGATCCTGACCTGTCTTCCAAAGTTATGTCCAAGCTGGTGGAACGTTTGCGCGTTGCTGATGAAATGCTGGCTAAGGCCGGGGTTTCACCGGCAGATGGATCCGGCGCGAGAACGCCCGCCAAGCCCGGGGCAACAGGAACACCACAAAAGAAAAAGGGCTTTTTCTCCCGTCTATTTGGCAGCCATAAAGGGCGCGAAGCGACCTTTGAAATTTTGATCGCTGACATGTTTGATGATCCGGATCAAAAAGAAACCCAAATGCTTTTTGAGACGTTAAAGACAATGGCACAAAAGATCGGTGGTGGATTAATTAATGTGCGCCGCACAGGGTCTGCCTTTGCCTTTGCAGATTTCTCCGATTCAACCATGGTTTGGAATCAAGCGCGCAATAATGCCCAAAACTGGTTGAAAGAGCTGGAAGGCGATTTGCTGGTTTGGGGGCAGGTTCGTGCCGGGGGGCAGACGGTTCATCTGCGCATGACCCAAAGATTGCCGCTACGTAATTTGCGCGCTGGATATGTGCAACCTTGTGATGCGGTAGATATACCTGCTGAACTTGATGAGGTTTTGGCCGGGTATCTTTATGGGGTTTGTATCGGGGCTTTGATCCCGGTGGATCAGCCTCAGCGCGATGCGTTTGAAGCCGTGCTTGGTCCGGCCCTTGATGGGGCACGCGCGGTGTTGAAAAAACGCATGCGCGAGCTGGACTCGGATGAACAGGTTCGTCTTGAAGTCGGTTTCGCCAATCTGGCTGCGACTTGTGGCGTGATCAAGAAAAATCCTGATCGGCTAAAAGAAGCCGAAGACATTTATAATCGAGCTTTGCGTGGGCTTCGACGTAGCAATTCAATGGTTTTGGAAGGTGTTATCAAGCGTCATTTGGGCTATGCACAAAGTGCCTGGTTTGACATGGGTGGGGAAAATAACCTGCTGGAAGCTGCTGTGGAAAGTCTGCGCGAGGCCTGTGATACATTTTCGCAAGCTGCCTTCCCCCAACAATGGGCTGACCTTCAGGTGATGATCGCACAGTTGTTGTTTAAGAAAGATCAGCTGGATGAAGATGATGCGGCGTTGAGGGAATCCATCGCATCTTTTCAAAAGGCGTTGCAGGTCTATAGTGCCAGTAGCACGCCGCGTCGGTGGGGGGATACGAAACACCATTTGGCGCGCGCCTTGCAATTATTGGGCAGCCAGTTGGGTGATCTGGATATGATTGCGCGTTCTGCAGAAGCCTGTCGCGAAGCGTTGGCCGTGCGTAACAAGATGCAAAGCCCCATGTTATGGGCGGCGACACAGAATAATCTGGGCTCTGCCCTGTTTATGTTATGTCAGAAAACACGTAAACCCGAAACGGCAGAGGCAGCGGTCAAAGCATTTCAGGCGGCCTTTGATGTCTATCAGGCACGCGGTGCCGTCAAACTCGCACAGGTGACGGAGAAAAACCTGATGCGGGCAAAAGAGGTGGCGATTGATCTTGGTCCCATTGCAAGAGTCGGGCTCATCGAAGAAGGTGGCTTTGAAGCTACAAGTTTTGAAGAGCCTGAAATTGCAGATGTGGTCGATGAAACAAATGACCCAGAGACACAAGGGTAACGGTCATTTCTTAAAATTTTATTCAAATTAAAATTGTAGATTGCAGGTTTCATTACAGATATCTTGTTTGTTAAAAATATATGACTATTTCCTTAGTTAAAGGGATATAAAACAATCAAGGCGTTCTATAAGATGACAATGTCAAAAGATTTCGAATGGTTGGAAATGGATGTGGGTCGTGCGGCCCATACGGTGACAACTGCCCTGGATTATGTCGGGGTAGATGACCGTAGCCATGGTCGACGTGTAGGTTTGATTTGTCATCGCATTGCCCATCATTTGGGCTGGGATCGGGATAAGCGCCATTTTAGCCTGCTTGCAGGTATGCTGCATGATTGCGGTGTTTCTTCCACAGCAACCCATCAGAAATTGCTGGATGAAATTGAATGGTCGGGTGCAGAAGATCATTGCCTGCGCGGGGAATTTTTCCTCAGTAGCTTTGAGCCGTTCAATACTTATAAAACAGCGGTACGTTATCATCATACCCGTTGGGAAGAACTACCAGAAGATTTGAGCGAAGAAACCCGCGAATTTGCCAATTTGATTTTTTTGGCAGATCGGCTTGATGTGGAATATGCTATTTTCAGCCTGTCTCATGAAAAATATAAAATTTTGCAGAATAAAACCGAAGTTCTGGAAAACCTGCAAGAATTTGTCGGTAGCCTGTTTTCACCCAAAATTTTTGAAGCCGCGCGCGAAGCTGTGCAACGCGACAGTTTCTGGCTGGAATTGCGTGACGAATATCTGGATGATGCCATTTTTGAAACACTGGATTATTCCGATCATAAAGTCGTTTTAAGTTTCGATCAGGTCGAAGCCCTGGGCGAATTGATTTCATTGATTGTGGATGCGAAAAGTCCTTTTACCCATTATCACAGCCTGCGTGTTGCCGATCTGGCCTATACGATTTCCGGCTTTTTGGGTTTGTCGGAGCGTGACCGACGCACATTACGTATTGCCGGATTGCTTCATGATGTCGGAAAATTGCGCACACCGGATGAAATTCTGGAGAAACCTGACCGTTTGAATGAGGATGAAGTTTCGCAGATGCGCAGCCATCCGCTGGACAGTAAACGGGTGTTAAAAGCCATTTTCCCAAATACCCCGATTGCGAAATGGGCGTCCGAACATCATGAGAAGCTGGATGGCTCGGGCTATCCTTTTGGCTGGCAGGGGGACCAGATTGATAAGCCGACCCGGATCCTGACCATTGCCGATATTTTTCAGGCCCTCTGCCAGATACGCCCATATCGCGGGCGGCTCAAACCCGAAAAAGTGATCAGCATCATGGAAGAGATGGTGCTGCAAGGAAAACTGGATCACGATATCTTTATGTTGGCGAAAGCAAATGCCGATGAACTTTACACCATCGCCATTCGCGAAGGGGCTGAGATCGAAAAGAAAATCGCTTAATATTTTTTATTTTTTGTTGGGATGTTAATAAAAAGAAAACCTCAAGGCGTTAACCTTGAGGTTTCCAAAATGGCGCGCCCAGAAGGAGTCGAACCTCCAACCGCCTGATTCGTAGTCAGGTACTCTATCCAGTTGAGCTATGGGCGCATATTTTATTGTCAGCCCTGAAGGCCGACCCCCTTGTGGGGTGGCGCGGAAAGTAGCGATATGAACCCCATTGGTCAAGAGGAAAAACAAAGTTTTTTTCAAAAAAATTACAGAAAGTTCAAAATATCACTACTTCATTGCAAAAAAACGCAAATACGCCCTTGTCTGTGTTGTTTCCTTTAGGGTAAGATTTGCACGCAATTATCTGGGGGAACCAAGGCATACCTCAGGGGAAACTTACTAATTTATGAATCGGCCCTTTTTGTGGGGTCGGTTTCGGGACTTTAAAAAAGGTAGCCGTACACTATGGTTCTTAAGTGGTCAAAGGCAGGGATTGTACTTTCAGCACTCGCGTTGTCAGCATGTTCATTCACAGAAGAAGCACTCTGGCCTTCTCTTACAGGGGAAGAAGCGACTGAAACTGCAGCAACCGCAGAAGGCGCGGGTCAAAACATCGCCGAAACTCAAGCGGCGGGTCAACCCGAGCTTGGTACAACGAATTTCGAACCTCTTCCGGTCACACCGGGGGAAGCAACGGGCACATTCGTTGGGAAGAAAGTTTCCGCTATGCGCGGGGAGTTGGCCCAACTGATCGATCAAATTCGTGTGCATAACGAAGAATTGCAAAACCTGCGTGGCAAGACCATTCAGGATTCGCAGCGTTATCATGGCACAGTTGCCGCGATCAATGCGCGTTTGCAGGTCGGTACTACACCGGGTAACCCGATTTTGGTGCAGCAGTTCAACAGCTCCCTTTCTGATCTGGATCGTTTGTCCAGTGATATTGCACAGATGAATGCACTGGCGCAGAAAGTTGCTGAAGATTCGACCATGTCTTCTTATATGCTCGAATCTGTACAGGCGACCTTTGGTATTTCCGGTGCGGTCGATGAAGACCACCGTCAACTGGCTATCCTGCAGGATGAAGTGAATCAGACCGTCATTCTGATCCAACGTCTTTTGAGCGAAGTAACCGAAGATGTGCGCCGCCAAACCAACTATGTGGCTGCAGAACGTGCCAACCTGAATACATTGGCAGCCGGCGTGAAAGCTGGCGAAATTTACGGAACGTCCCTGTCTAACCGCATGGCTGCGTCAAATACGGGCATCACATCGACAGTGACCCGTCCGAATTTCCAACGCACAACACAGCCGACAAACCGTCGTCCGCTGGTCGTTATCCGCTTTGATCGTACAAAGGTTAACTATCAACAAGCGATTTACACAACTGTGAAGCAGGTTTTGGATCGTCGCCCGGATGCCGTGTTTGATCTGGTTGCGGTAACACCGTCACAAGTAGCACCTGGTCAACAGGCTATTGGGGCAACACAAGCACGCCGTCAGGCTGAACAAGTGTTGCGCAGTCTGACAGAAATGGGCCTGCCGCCAAGCCGTGTCGCTTTGAGCGCAAGAAATAGCGCAACAGCACAGACTAACGAAGTTCACTTGTACTTGCGTTAAGTCTGTCTTATTGAGTTAAAAATCGGCCCGTGTCCGCATGGGCCGATTTTTTTTATGGCTTTGACTTGACCAACTGTTCAAGTTATTAAAATGTCAAAATCGCATTAATTGAGGATCACAGCATCATGGCATCTTTGGAAGACGATATTGTTTCAGAAATCGTATCCTGGGCAGAAGTTCATAAAGACACCCGTAAACTCGCCCGTGAATTGACTAAACGTGAAAAGTTTAAAGGCATTATTGCCATTACCCGTGGTGGTTTAATTCCGGCGGCGATCATGGCACGCGAGTTGGGATTGAAACTGATCGACACAGTCTGTTGCGAAGCTTATCGCGATGATGCCGCTGCACTGAACGATTCGCCGGTGAATATCATGAAGAAAGCCACTGAAACCGAAGATGGTGAGGGTTTTCTGCTGATCGACGATTTGGTGGATACAGGCACAACTGCAAAAGTGGTCCGTGAATTACTGCCCAAAGCGTATTTTGTCACCCTTTATGCCAAGCCGGAAGGCAAGCCACTGGTCGATTCTTTCGTAAAAGAGGTCGAGCAGGAGACTTGGGTCTTCTTCCCGTGGGATACGCAATTACAATATAGCAAGCCTATCGGGACAGATAAGGGCTAATCAGGGGAAGACAACAGGCGCAATTCCGATCACGGGTTCATGGGCATAAAGCAGACCGATATATAGCAGGCCTGCGCTGAGCCAGCGTTGCCAGCCGATATGGGGCCAACCTGAAACAGTTTCTTTTGAAAGACGCTGCCAGTTTTCAAGACCCAACTGGCGGCGTCTTTTTTGATTCAGGGAAAACGGGCCATAGAGGCTCAGTGCGCCCATCAGCCCAAAGAATAAAACAGAGGCCATGTCCCCATTGGGCAGAATATGGCTGAAAGACCAAAGGGCAAAAGCGATCAGGGCTGGATGTTTGCAAAGTGAGACAATTCCTGGATTTTTCGGGTCATACCCTTTGCCCCCGATCCCCAACGAAAAGGGATTAGGTTGGGAAAAGCTGCACACCAGCAGGATGCAGACGATGAACATAATGCTTAACGTCGTATGGCTCATCCAGATTTCCATGGTCCAGAGCTCGATATAAGGAGCGTTCAGATACGTTCTGACCAGCCAGATGAACAGTCCTAAAGAGATCAGACCATAGATCGACATGAAAACCCGTTCATTCAGTATCGAAACACATCTTTCACGAAGAGGCTGATAGGACGGGATAATATGGGCGAGGATAAAGATGCAACAGGCCCAAAGAAGGTCCGACATAATCTTTGCAATCTCCCTTAGAGGTCGTTAGGTTGGTATAACTTTATAACCAAAGGGGATTGATATGGCCAACAATGCTGAACTCGCCGCCAAACTTTTACGCGCTGCGTCTAACTTTTTCCGTGCTGTTGGTGAGCAAAACCCAGAACTGAAAGAACAAATGACCACGAATGCGGAAGCCTGTGAGCTGATCGCTGACCGTGTGGAAGTGGATCCGCTGGGTGTGCCCGCAGAAGGCGACAACCCAACGCCGGATCAATTGAACTAGGGTCAGGATCTATTTCATCGGAACATAGCCGGCTCTGCGCATGCAGTCTGCGACCAGTTCTTTCTGTTTTTTGCCGACATTATAAAGGCGCATCTTTTCATCATAACTGCTGATATTCTGTTCTGACTGATAAGCTGGCTTTGTGCCGAGGTATTTATCGGCTTGGCGTTTACATTTGTTGTGATCCGCCCCCCACTGACTGGAGGGGACTTTGGGATGTTGCCAATGGCGTGGCGGGCCTTGCATGCAGGATGAAAGAACGAGCGCGGCGCACAGAATCAAAATTGATTTCATCGTCGCCTCTTATACCAGACGAACCGAAAAGTCGGGCAGACCGTCAATGGTACAGTCCATGACATCACCTTTTTCAACAGCACCAACGCCTGCCGGGGTGCCGGTAAAAATGATGTCACCGGGCAGTAAAGCATCATAGCCATTCAGATGTTCCATAATTTCTGCCACATTATAGATCATTTGGTTCAGGTTTCCGTCTTGTTGTACGTCCCCATTGCGCGCCAAAGTGATGCGACCTTGCGTCATTTCGCCTGTGACCTCTATTGGTGTGATTTGGGAAACAGCCGCTGCCCCTGCGAAATTTTTTGCTGTGTCCCATGGCATACCCGCTTTTTTCGCTTCGCCCTGTAGATCACGTTTGGTGAAATCAATGCCGATGCCATAGCCGAAGATTTTCGCGTCAGCACCTAATGCAACAACGAGTTCTACTTCGAAATGCAGATCATTTGTCGCGCGGGGATAGTTAATTTCAACATTTTCAATCCCGGATGCAACCGCATGGGCAGATTTTGAAAAGAATTTCGGTTTTATTTTTTGTGGATCGCCGCCCATTTCGCGGATATGTTCCCCATAGTTTTTAGCCACACAATGAACCCGGCGCACTGGAAATTCCTTATCAGTGCCCGCAATTTTTAACGCAGGTGGGGTCCAAAGTGGCAGAACATAAGACATGGGGATACTCCTAGACAGATGGGATAGGGGGTTATATGTTAGACTTAATAACATTTATTAGCGGATGGTGACGAGAGGTTTTAGGTGCCGGACACAAATTCAAAAAAACAAAATACCAATGTTGGTCCGTTAAATGACTTAATGACGTATCATTTGCGCCGTGCCCAAGTCTGCGCTTTCAATAATTTCACCGAAGCTATGACCGAAACTCAGGTCACACCGGGACAGTTCGGGGTATTAACCTTGATTGCCAGTAATAAAGGGATTTCCCAATCTGCTGTTGCCCGTGCCCTGGGTGTGGAACGATCCACCATGGTGGCGGTGATTGATGGGTTGCAGAACCGGGGTCTTGTGGTCCGAAAACCGTCCCCCACAGATCGTCGCTCCAATGCGTTGGAACTCAGCGATAAAGGTCAGGAAATCTATGAACGTGGTCTGGAACTGGCTAAAAACGGGGATCGTAAAACCGCAAGCGCATTAAGCGATGAAGAAGCCGTTCAACTGGTCACTTTATTGCGTAAACTCAACAGCGCTATCGACGGTTAAGACATTTCATTTACGAGCCCGTAGGCATAAAGACTTGCTGGAACAGACTGAATACGTACATGGCGGTGATAGCCGGTGCGGATAAGGTTCTGCGTTAAAAGCAGGGTGTTTTCTTCGCCATTACAGTTCATGCGCACAAATTCGGTTACAGTTTGTGGGCCTTCACCAAAGCCGGAGAGTTTCTGTTTCCAGTCCATCTCGATAATCAGGTTAGGTTCTGGTGCGCGTGTTTTTTGCTGGGCAAGATCGCTATAGCCGACCAAGTCAACTTTGCCCCCGCGCCAACTGGCATAGGTGAGTGCGGAAATACGATGGGACACGCCAAGCCATTGGCAATAAACGGCGGTTTCGACCAGACGTTCGTAGACTTCATCATCGGGCATCACGGGTCCGAAAAGGGCGGCATACCAACAAGGCGACGTAATAAAAACTTTGAAGGCAACGGCTCGTTGGAAACGTTTGGCATTTTTATCTACGCGATGCAGGCGACGGATCAGCCAGGCCGATTCCAGATAATCCAGATATTTACGCAAGGTGTTTTTGGCGATCTTTGTTTCACGTGCCAATTCTTCAATGCTGACTTCGCGCCCTGTGTTATAGGCGAGCAGGGTAAAGAGGTGGGACAGACCTTTTAAATCATTGATACCAAAAAAGGAGGCTACATCTTTATGAAGCAGGCGTTCGATCAGGGTGTCGCGCACAAATAGGGGGGATGGGGCCCCTTGAACCTTGGCAAGGACACTTTCCGGGAATCCACCATAGTTAATGTAATAATTAAATTCTTTATTCAGCTGGGGTAGATTGGCCTGATTGAAGGCCAGTTTATGGTTGGCCGGGTCACCGCCAAAGAGTTCTTTTTCCCGCCCTCGAAAACGTAAAAACTCGGCAAAACTGATACTGGGGAGAACGGCCACGTCATAGCCCGGATCGTTTTCTTCAATTTCTTCTGCTAAAGGCGTGCCAGCCGATAAAACCCCGATCAAACGGACTTGCGGGAAATCTTTGGCAGCCTTAATCAGTTCACTTTCCCAATCGGGCATATATTGCAATTCATCCAAAAACGCGTACAGCGTTTTACCTTGTGATGTTCTGGCATTGCGTTGGACAAAAAGTTCAATGATTTGATGCAGTCCCGCACTCCAATAGGTTGGCACACCTAACGAGGCTAAAAGCACATGGCGCGGTGGCTCGCCGCCTTCGATCAGGCGGGCGACCATTTGGCGCACCATGACCGTCTTTCCTGTCCTTCGCGGACCGACCAGTGCAACGGCGCGGCCTGAATCACCATTTTCAATTTTATAGGCAAAATCGTTAAAGAAAATACGTTTGGGAGGTTGTTTGAACTTTTGCGGCGCTTGTTCATCCAATGCCCACCAGGGGTTATCAAACAATAATCGGTTTTTGACCGCTTCGACCCCATAAGTTTGCATTATTCATCCCAATTCCAAGATTATTTTGGGGGGAATGATACGCGTGCTTTTCCCTAAGCGCAAGGTAATGATCTTAAAAAAATCATTTTGTTAAGCGATTGTATCTTTGAAGGAATTTAATGTGTTCACTTTTCAATTTGCGATATTTAAAGACCTTGAAAACGACAAAAGGCAGGTTCATTGCAGCAAACATTCCAAGGATGGCCCAAAGAAAGCTTAAAAGCAGCAGCATAAAACTTCCCGTACCTAAAAAATAATGATTTATGGTGAAAAAAATGGGGACGCCGATAGCCCCTAACAGGCATAGCCAGAGCGAAGTTAAATAATAGTGCTGTTTTTCATCAAGGAAATCTGATTCCTGCTGGCTATAGATCAGCCGGAGATTTTCGTCGTGGATTCTGTTGTTCATAGCTTTTCCTTCTTTCAAATCAGCTTATCTATGATATGAACGTTTGAGAAGAATTTTTTAGCAGGAGCATCCGTGGCCCGATCCGATGCACATATAAATTTAGCAACCAAAGTCGGTTTCCTACTCGGCTGGATGTTTTTTGCTCTGGCCTTTATGCTGGCAGCGGCAGAAAGTGCACTGGGACGTGGATTTATTACATCAGCTAATGATTTACTGGTCGCCCTGATGGGCAGCAAATGGATTATTTTTAAAGCACGCTATGCTTCGGTTTTGTTTGATACGGTGGTTTTGAATCTATTACAGTTGCCGGGCTGGTTGCTGGCTGGATTGCCCGCAGGCATATTATTGTGGCGTTGCCGCCCCCATCGTGAAGATGTTGATCCCGATCTTTATAGTTCACTTACGACTTATGACCGTCTGGCTGAACTGGCTGATGAAGAAGGCGCCGCTAATGATGATCCCAGCTTCCATGAATATGACATGCGCGATTATGACGAGGACGACCCACGCGAAGATTTACGCAGCCCGCGTGAGTATATGAAAAACTGGCATCCCCATGATGAAGATGAAGACATGAACAGCCCTGCTAAACCCATGGGGCCTGAAGAAAAGATGCAAAAAGGGCGTGACAACTTGTCGATCCCGTTTGATAAACTAAGTTAATCCCTTGACGCTTTGATAAAAAGGACAGGAATAATGATGAAATATTTTATGACCGCCCTCTTGCTGGGTTCGCTTTCCCTAAGCCTTTCTGCTTGTGGGGAAGAAGAAAAAGTTGAAAAAACTGAACCAGCCAAACAGGTTGAACAAGCAGCACCGAAAAAAGCAGAAAGCCCTAAAACTGAAAATGATCGTGACATGACCCCGGCAGAAGCTCTGGATAATATGAAACGTGATGCCGGGATTGTCGCGGATAAAGCGGTGGATGCCTATAATGCGGCGAAAGATGCCATAACATCTGACTAAAAGAGTATAAAACGTGGATTCAGTCGTAAAGGGCACATTGATCGGTGCCGTGGCCCTGTTTATGTGGTCAACCTTGGGGATTTTAACCGTATGGTCCGGGGACATCCCCCCCTTTCAATTGGTTGCCGTGTCCTTTTTTGTCGCGTTCCTTTGTGCGTTGATAAAATGGCTGGTCAAAAAAGAAAGCCCATTTAAACATATCTATCAGCCCCCGAAAGCTTGGTTGTTGGGGGTATCTGGTCTGTTTGGTTATCACTTTCTTTATTTCCTTGCCCTGAAATCTGCCCCGGCTGTTGAAACAAATCTGATTAATTATCTCTGGCCGCTCCTGATCGTTTTTTTCTCTGCGTTTTTGCCCGGAGAAAAACTGCGTTGGTACCATGCGCTGGGCACGCTCTGTGGGTTAGCCGGAACGGTTTTGCTTATCCTTGGCGATAAAGGCTTTGCGATGGAAAGTCAGTATATGCTCGGATATATGGCGGCGATTGGTTGTGGGATTACCTGGGCGACCTATTCCGTCCTGAACCGACTGTTTGGCGGGGTGCCAACAGACGCGGTGGGCTGGTTCTGTCTGAGTGGTTCAGTATTGGCAGCGTTGTGCCATCTGATGTTTGAGCAGACCATCTGGCCGCAGGATTTGGTCGGTTGGCTGGTGTTGCTGGCTATGGGATTAGGCCCGGCCGGTGGTGCTTTCTTTTTTTGGGATTATGGCGTCAAGCATGGCAATATCCGCGCGTTGGGCGCAGGGTCCTATACCATTCCGTTGACCTCTACTCTCTTATTGTTGTTGATCGGTGAAGGCAGTCTGACCTGGGCGATTGCGTTGTCGTGTATCTTAATCAGTGGCGGGGCTGTCTTGGCTTCGTCTGATTTTTTACGCCGCAAAGAAATGGCGTAATATAAAAAGTTTATAATATATAAAATAATCAACCTTTAATATTCAACATGAAAGCTATGGACATTATGTTCAATGGGGATATGATGAGGAAAATCACATATAAAATGACCCGCTCATAGATTGATCTTACTGTGTCAGGGATAGATAAATGACCGCCACCCATGGGGTCGAGATTCTTTTGGTTGAAGATGCCAAATTTTTCCGATCCGTTATAAAAAGCCAAATTGAAAACCAGCTCGGTTTTCGTGTGACTTGCGCTGAAAGTTATCAAGAAGCTTGCGCTATTCTCGATGAACGATCTGAGGATTTTTTTCTGGCGCTGCTGGATTTAAACCTACCCGATGCCCCAAAGGGGGAGATCGTGGACTATGTTATAGAAAAGTCTGTGCCTTCTATCGTCTTTTCCGGTCAGTTCAACGAAGAACTGCGCGACCATCTGATGCAACAGAATATCATTGATTATGTGGTGAAAGACAGTCCGGCGAGCATTGAATATGTGATCACGACCGTAAAACGTCTTTATAATAATCAGTCGGTGAAGGTCTTGCTGGCGGATGATTCCAAGACAGCGCGCTATCAGATGCATGGACTTCTGTCGCGTTACAAATTTCAGATTTTAGAAGCAGAAGATGGTTTGCAAGCGTTAAAAACGCTGGATGAAAATCCGGATATTATGTTGGTTATCACCGATTATAATATGCCGAATTTGGATGGGTTTGAACTGACGAAAAAGATCCGCACCCATTATTCTAAACGCGAACTATGTATTATCGGTGTGTCGACTTATGGCAACCATGCCCTGTCGGCAAAATTCATTAAGGTCGGTGCCAATGATTTCATCACCAAACCATTTTTGAATGAAGAGTTTTTCTGTCGTATCTCGCAGAATGTCGAGATGCTGGAACATATCAAAGCCCTGGAAGATAGCCTGATTACAGATTATTTAACGGGTTTGCGTAATCGGCGGTATTTGTTCCAACGCGGTGAAGCCATCTTGGAAGAAGTTCGCAACGAGGGCGGCTATCTGGTGGCGGCCATGTGCGATATCGATCATTTCAAAAATATCAATGACACTTACGGCCACGATGGGGGCGATGAAGCTCTGAAACAGGTAGCGAACCAGTTGCGCCACGATTTTGGAAATAAAGGGGTGGTGTCGCGCTTTGGGGGGGAAGAATTCTGCATCTTAATGCAATGTGACACCTTGGATGATGTGCGCAGCCAATTTGAAGATTTGCGCGAAAGTATTGATGGCTTGAAGATCAGCTATGGCAATCGGGAAATCAAGGTGAGAATCAGTCTTGGGGTAAGCTGGCAGAAAACACCCGCTTTGGATGATTTAATCAATCTGGCCGACGCCAAACTTTATGAGGCAAAAAACACGGGTCGCAACAAAGTTGTGTTTGACGATTAAGGTTTCGAGCCCTGTCTCTATTAAAAAGGCCCCCCGAAAAAACGGGAGGCCTTTTCTATTTGTGTACGCGCTGAGCTTTAGGAATGGATCGCGCGTTTAGCAACCGCCAAAGCAGCTTCTTTCACGGCTTCGGGCAAACCCGGGTGACCGTGACAGGTGCGCGCGATATCTTCTGCAGAACCGCCAAATTCCATGGCTTGAACCACTTCCTGGATCAGATCACCGCCTTGTGGGCCGATGATATGTGCACCAAGAACGCGATCTGTTTTTGCATCAGACAGGATTTTTACAAACCCTTCGCTGTCGCCATTGGCCAAGGCACGACCATTGGCCTGGAAGGGGAACTTACCTGATTTATAATCAACGCCCGCTTCTTTTAGACCTTCTTCGGTTTTACCGACAGAGGCGATTTCCGGGTGAACGTATACAACACCGGGGATGACATCATAGTTCACGTGACCGGATTGACCCGCCAGCATTTCAGCAACCGCCACACCTTCTTCTTCTGCTTTGTGCGCCAGCATCATACCGCCGATGACGTCACCGATTGCAAAGATACCTGCCACATTGGTTTGCAGGTCGTGGTCAACTTTGACAAAGCCACGTTCATCCATGTCAACGCCGACTTCTGACAAACCGAGGTTGTCGGTATAAGGCTTACGGCCAATGGCGACTAGACACGCGTCGAATTTCTCATCTTCTGCATCACCGCCCTTGGCGGGTTCCATGCTCAGCGTAACCGTGGTTTTGGTTTTTTTAGCAGCTGTGACTTTGGTCCCGGTCTTAAATTTGAGACCTTGTTTTTTCAGCATACGTTGGGCGGTTTTGCGGATTTCGCCATCCATTCCGGGTAGGATTTGATCGAGGAATTCGATCACAGTGACTTCTGAACCCAGACGGTTCCAGACAGAACCCAGCTCCAGACCGATGACGCCGCCGCCGATGACAGCCAGTTTTTTCGGGACTTTGCGCATTTCCATGGCGCCGGTGGAGGACATCATGACTTTTTCGTCGATCTCAAGGAATGGCAGGGAGGCAACATCAGACCCCGTTGCGATCACGATATTTTCAGCCTGAAGAACTTCTTCGCCACCATCGTTCAAGGTCACAGTGACCTGATCGGCAGCCGTGATTTTTCCTTCGCCGACAACATATTTGACTTTGTTTTTCTTCATCAGGAATTCGACGCCCTGTGTCAGCTGTTTAACAACGGCTTCTTTGCGGTCGATCATGGTATCAAGATCAAGTTTCGGGGTGACTTTAATGCCGTGGTCCGCCATTTCGTGGGCAGCCATTTCATAAAGGTGGGTGGATTGAAGTAAAGCTTTGGCCGGGATACAACCGACGTTCAAACAAGTCCCGCCCAGAGAGCCGCGTTTTTCAATAACAGCAGCTTTCAAACCCAATTGTGCCGCACGGATGGCACAGACATAACCTGCTGGACCACCCCCGATTACAACAACGTCAAAATTGTCACTCATGACAGATAATTCCTTTATCTAAAAATTCTTAAAAAAAACGGAAGGTCTTGGCTAAGACCTTCCGTTTTAATTTTTCTGGTCTTAGGCGTCCAGCAGGATGCGTTGCGGATCTTCCAAACATTCTTTTACACGAACAAGGAAGGAAACCGCCTCACGGCCATCAATGATCCGGTGGTCATAAGATAGCGCGAGATACATCATCGGACGGGCCTGAATAGAGCCATCGGGCATTACCATTGGGCGCATTTGTGTTTTATGCATGCCAAGGATCGCAGATTGCGGACGGTTCAAAATCGGTGCAGAGAGCAAGGAGCCAAACACACCACCATTTGAAATGGTGAAGGTACCGCCCATCATTTCGTCCATCTTCAACGAACCATCACGAGCGCGTTTACCGAAGTCCAAGATATCGCCTTCGATTTGTGCCAGTGATTTTTCATCACAATCGCGCACAACCGGAACCACCAAACCTGTTGGGGAGCCAACGGCAATCCCGACGTCATAATGGTTTTTGTAGACGATTTCATCGCCATCAATTTCAGCATTGACTGCAGGCCATTCACGAAGTGCTGTCACACATGCTTTGGTGAAGATACCCATGAAGCCAAGCTTCACGCCATGTTTCTTCTCAAAGCCGTCTTTATATTGCTTGCGCATTTCAAGAACGCCTGTCATGTCCACTTCGTTCCAAGTGGTCAGGATGGCAGCGGTATTTTGCGCTTCTTTCAGACGGGATGCGATGACTTTGCGCAGACGTGTCATTTTGACGCGTTCTTCGCGTGGGCCAACCGGACGCGGTGGGATCATCGCCCCATTTGGTGTGCTTGAAGCCGCAGGGGCTGCAGCAGGGGCAGGGGTCGCTGCTTTTGGTGCTGGTGCGGCAGGTGCGGGGGCTGCTTTATCTTTCGCAGCTGCGCCGCTTTCGATGTAAGCTAGTACGTCACCTTTGACCAAACGACCATCTTTACCCGTTGCCGGGATTTTAGAGGCATCCAGACCGTTTTCTTCCACCAGTTTGCGAACAGCCGGTGACAGCGGGTGAGCTGTGTTGGCGGCACTTGCAGGGGCAGAAGATGTTGTAGCGGGGGCAGAAGCCGCAGGGGCCTGAGCCGGTGCAGAGGCACCAGCCGTGGCGCCAACCGCAACGCGGGCAACGACTTGACCAACTTCAACGTCGGTGTCTTCTTCAACGAGAATTTCTGTCACAACGCCAGCAACAGGGGACGGCAGTTCAGCAGTCACCTTGTCGGTTTCAACTTCGCACAAACCTTCATCGACGCCAATTTCATCGCCGACTTTTTTCAGCCAGCTTGCAATGGTGCCTTCAGTGATGGATTCACCCAGGTTCGGGACTTCGATATCAACGGTTTCACCCGTACCGCTGGAGGCAGCAGGCGCTGCTTCTTCAGTTTTTTCTTCAGATGCTGCCGGAGCAGGTGCAGCAGCTTCGCCTGCTTCACCTACCATACAAAGGACAGCGCCGACTTCGACGTCTGAATCTTCGCTTGCAACGATTTCAACGAGTGTGCCAGCAACCGGGCTTGGTACTTCAACAGTAACCTTATCGGTTTCCAGCTCTACGAGCGGTTCATCAACGGCAACGGTGTCGCCAATATTTTTGAGCCACTTTGAGACCGTACCTTCAGATACGGACTCACCCAAAGCGGGAACAGTGATTTCTGTGGCCATTTGTTTCCTCACAAATTCTATAGTTTAGATGCAGCCATTTTGGTCTCACGCGCGAACGGTGTCGGAAGATTTTCCAACTTACCGCTTAATGCTTCTTCGACCAGGAACTGTTGTTCAGCAACGTGGACTTTGTTTAAGCCTGTTGCAGGTGATGCAGATGCACGACGACCGGAGAAACCCGGGAAGCCGCCTTTGATTTTGAGCTCTTGGCAGATGTAGACCAAACGCGGGAAGACGAAGGACCAGTAGCCCATATTCGCCGGTTCTTCCTGACACCAGACAAGTTCCGCATTGGGATATTGCGCCAACTTCTCTTTAATGGTTTCTTTCGGCCAAGGATAAAGTTGTTCGACACGGATGATGGCAACATCATCAATGCCTTTGTCACGACGTGCTTGCAGCAGATCATAGTAAACTTTACCTGTACACAGAACGACGCGTTTGACTTTTTTGTTGTCTGGCAGAGTATCGATCTCGCCGATCACACGCTTGAACGCAGACCCTGTGGTGAAATCAGCCAATGTGCTTTGACACAATTTGTGACGCAGCAATGATTTCGGTGTAAAAATCACCAAAGGTTTACGGAAGTTACGGCATTGTTGACGACGCAGTGCGTGGAAATAGTTTGCAGGTGTCGTCAGGTTGCAGACTTGCATGTTGTCTTCGGCGCAAAGCTGCAGGTAACGTTCCGGTCGTGCTGAACTATGTTCCGGGCCTTGACCTTCATAACCGTGCGGCAGAAGCATTGTCAGGCCAGACAGACGCAACCATTTGCTTTCCCCAGATGAAATGAATTGGTCGATAATCATTTGGGCGCCGTTGGCAAAATCACCAAACTGGGCTTCCCACATGACCAGTGCATTCGGTTCAGCCAGTGAATAACCATATTCGAAACCAAGAACGGACAATTCGATCAGCGGGCTGTCGATAACTTCATAGTCACCTTGACCTTCACGAATGTTATTCAGCGGACGATAGCGTTCTTCAGTTTCTTGGTCCACAATCACAGAGTGGCGTTGCGAGAATGTTCCGCGACCACAATCCTGACCGGATAGGCGGACTTTGTGACCTTCTACCAGAAGCGAGCCAAAGGCAAGGGCTTCCCCTGTTGCCCAATCGATCCCTTCACCGGTTTCGATCATTTTGGATTTGGCTTTCAGCTGACGTAAGACTTTCTTGTTTACAGAGAAGTTGTCAGGTGCTGTTGAAATGGCCTGGCCTACTTCACGCAGAACGTCTTCGGAAACGGATGTATCTTCGTTGCGGTGTTCTTCTTCACCGCGCGCATTTGCCATGCCTTCCCATTTGCCTTCAAACCAGTCGGCTTTGTTCGGCTTGTAGGAATTACCAGCTTCGAATTCCTCTTCCATACGAGCACGGAAACCGTCGTAGATATCCTGAACCTGCTGTTCTGTCAGAATTTTTTCAGATACCAGACGCTGGGCGTAAATTTCACGCGTGGTTGTCTGGTTCTTAATAACCTTATACATGTGCGGGTTGGTGAACATCGGTTCGTCAGATTCGTTATGGCCGTGGCGGCGATAACAGAACATGTCGATCACGACGTCTTTGCCAAATTCCTGACGGTATTCAGTTGCGATACGGGCAACATGAACCACAGCTTCCGGGTCATCCCCGTTAACGTGGAAGATCGGGGCCTGCACCATTTTCGCAACGTCACTCGGGTATTGTGAGGAACGCGAATAATGCGGCGCTGTTGTAAAGCCGATCTGGTTGTTCACGATGATATGGATGGTCCCGCCGACTTTATAGCCGCGCAGGTCGGACATGGCATGCCCTTCAGGAACGATGCCCTGACCGGAATAAGCCGCATCCCCATGCAGAAGCAACGGCATAACTTGTGAACGCGGACCACCAAGTTGTTCTTGTTTGGCGCGAACTTTACCATGGACAACCGGGTTAACCAGTTCAAGGTGTGACGGGTTGGCGGTCAAAGACAGGTGAACGGTGTTGCCGTCAAATTCACGGTCGGCACTTGTGCCCAAGTGATATTTTACATCGCCGCTGCCTTCAACATCATCCGGATTGGATGAGTTGCCCTGAAATTCAGAGAACAAAGCACGGAATGGCTTGTGCATGACGTTGGTTAAAACGTTCAGGCGGCCACGGTGTGGCATGCCCAGAACAACCTCTTTCAGACCGAGTTGTGCACCACGTTTCAAGATTTGTTCCATGGCCGGGATCAATGATTCCCCACCTTCAAGGCCGAAACGTTTCGTTCCGGTATATTTTTTATCGAGGAACTGTTCGAACCCTTCGGCTTCGGTCAGGCGTTCGAGAATTGCTGTCTTGCCTTTAACGGTGAAGTCGGACTGATTTTCAGACGATTCAATGCGACGTTGGATCCAGGATTTTTCTTCCGGTTCCTGAATGTGCATGAATTCCACACCGATATGGCGGCAATATGTTGATTGGATTTTATCAACGATTTCACGCAGTGTGGCTGTTTCCAGACCCAACACAAAATCGATGAAGATCGGGCGATCCATGTCGGCTTCGGTAAAGCCGTAAGATTTCGGATCAAGCTCCGGGTGGTAGTCGTTCCCTTCGATCCCCAATGGGTCAAAGCGTGCAATCAAATGACCGCGCACACGATAAGAACGGATCAGCATCAACGCACGGATACTGTCTAACGTGGCGGCGCGAATAGCGTCATCATCGGCCTTTGCATAAACGGCACCAGCTTGAGGCTGGGCGTTTGCAACAGGTGCCGTGACCGAGCTTACGCCCGTATTGACCACACCATGACTTGGTTTATTCCAACTCGGACCGCTCAGGTTTTGAAGTGCTTCCAAACCTTCTTCACGCAGACCTGAGAAAAAGGAGACCCAGCTCTGATCTACAGAGGACGGATCTTGCATATAGCGGGCATACAATTCTGCGAGATACACAGTGTTGTTGCCGTTGAGGACTGATTCAGGGGTATCGACCATATTCTTACTTTTCCCTAGAGGAGTGCGGTTTATCTCGTTCATCGGATAAACCGCACTCATTCTCCCATTACTAGGAAGGATGATTGCTCATCCCATCAATGATTAGCCGAGCAGCTTAACCATTGTGCTACCGATAGAAGCCGGCGAGTCTGCAACAGCGATGCCGGCAGATTTCATAGCTTCCATTTTCGCGTCCGCAGTACCTTGACCGCCGGAAATGATGGCGCCAGCGTGGCCCATACGTTTGCCCGGAGGTGCAGTAACACCTGCGATAAAACCAACAACCGGTTTCTTAACTTTGGACTGTTTGAGGAATTCGCAAGCTTCTTCCTCTGCAGTACCGCCGATTTCACCGATCATAACGATAGATTCAGTTTCATCATCGCCCAAGAACATTTCTAGGCAATCGATGAAGTTGGTGCCGTTTACAGGGTCACCACCGATCCCGATACAAGTAGATTGACCCATACCAGCAGCTGTTGTTTGTGCAACAGCTTCGTAAGTCAATGTACCAGAACGAGACACGATACCTACAGAACCGCGTTTGTGAATGTGACCCGGCATGATACCGATTTTACATTCACCCGGTGTAATCACACCCGGGCAGTTCGGTCCAACAAGGCGCGTTTTGGAGCCAGCCAAAGCGCGTTTCACTTTAACCATATCCATGACCGGAATGCCTTCAGTGATACAAACAGCCAGTTCAAGCTCAGCATCGATGGCTTCCAAGATTGCGTCAGCCGCGAACGGCGGCGGAACGTAGATCACTGAAGCGTTGGCGCCTGTTTTTTCACGGGCATCAGCAACAGTATCGAAAACCGGCAGGTCCAAGTGCTTCGTACCGCCTTTGCCCGGTGTGACACCACCGACCATTTGCGTGCCATAAGCAATCGCTTGCTCAGAGTGGAAAGTCCCTTGTGCGCCAGTGAAACCCTGACAGATAACTTTCGTGTCTTTGTTAATAAGAACAGACATGTTACGCGGCCTCCTTCACGGCTTTCACGACTTTTTCAGCCGCATCTGCAAGGTTATCAGCAGTGATGATGGGCAGACCGGATTCAGACAGGATCTTCTTACCTTGGTCTACGTTTGTACCTTCAAGACGAACAACAAGCGGAACGTTCAAAGAGACTTCGCGGGCCGCAGCCACAACGCCGTCTGCAATTACGTCACAACGCATGATACCGCCGAAGATGTTCACGAGAATACCTTCAACATTCGGGTCAGACAGGATCAATTTGAACGCTTCGGTTACGCGCTCTTTTGTCGCCCCGCCGCCAACGTCCAGGAAGTTTGCAGGCTCACCGCCGTACAATTTGATGATGTCCATTGTGCCCATTGCAAGACCGGCACCGTTCACCATACAACCGATTGTCCCATCAAGTTTGATGTAGTTGAGGTCGTGCTTGGAAGCTTCCAGTTCCATCGCATCTTCTTCGTCTTCGTCGCGCATGTCAGAGACTGCTTTTTGACGATAAAGGGCGTTTGAATCGAAGTTCATTTTGGCGTCCAAAGCAACCAGTTCGTCGTCACCTGTGACAACCAGCGGGTTGATTTCAACCATAGAAGCGTCCAGTTCAACAAACGCTTTATACATGGCAGCCAACAGTTTGGAGCAAGATTTAACTTGCGCGCCTGTCAGGCCCAGACCAAAGGCAACTTGGCGTGTGTGGAAAGGCATGATGCCTGTTGCCGGATCAATGGCAACGGTCAAGATTTTTTCCGGTGTGCTTGCCGCAACTTCTTCAATGTCCATACCGCCTTCAGTAGAGGCCATGATGGTCACGCTGTCTGTGGCACGGTCAATCAGGAATGCGAGGTAAAGTTCGGTAGCAATGTCACAACCGTCTTCGATGTAAACGCGCTTAACTTCTTTACCTTCCGGACCAGACTGGTGTGTCACCAGTGTGTTGCCCAGCATCATTTTTGCGTTATCAGCAACTTCGTCAACTGACTTAACAACGCGCACGCCGCCGGCTTCGCCAGCTTCTGCTTCTTTGAATTTACCTTTACCACGGCCACCTGCGTGGATTTGGGATTTTACAACAAAAACCGGACCCCCGAGCTTTTGCGCTTCTTCGCGAGCTTCATCAGCAGTGTAAGCAACACCACCGTTAAGTACGTTTACACCGTACTCTTTAAGAAGCTGCTTAGCTTGATATTCATGAATATTCATCTTTGCTTTGCCTCAAAGTTTGAAAAAGGATTTTATGGCCTTTTTCTGGATGATTATTTGAACGTATCCAAACAAAAGAAGCGGGGCACATCAGCACCCCGCATTCGATTATTTAGCCATTTGTTCTTTCGTTGCAGCGATCAAGCCTTCAACAGCTTTCACAGAGTGATCGAACATAGCTTGTTCGTCATCGTTGAGTTTAATCTCAACAACTTCTTCAATACCGTTTTCACCGATGATAGTCGGTACGCCAACGTAGATGCCGTCTTGACCGTACTTGCCACCGTCAACCCAAGCTGCACAAGGCAACAGGCGACGTTGGTCTTTCAGGTAAGACTCAGCCATTTGAATGGCAGAAGCAGCTGGGGCGTAGAATGCAGAGCCAGTTTTCAGCAAACCAACGATTTCTGCACCGCCGTCACGTGTGCGTTGAACGATTTCGTCCATTTTCTCGCGTGTTGTCCAACCCATTTCGATCAGGTCAGGAACCGGGATCCCGGCAACAGTTGAGTAACGCTCCAGCGGTACCATTGTATCGCCGTGACCGCCCAAGACGAATGCGTTTACATCTTCAACAGAAACATTGAATTCTTCTGCGAGGAAGTAACGGAAACGTGCAGAGTCCAGAACGCCCGCCATACCGACAACTTTGTTGTGCGGCAGACCAGAAACTTCGCGCAATGCCCAAACCATCGCGTCCAGCGGGTTTGTGATACAAATAACGAATGCGTTCGGTGCATATTGTTTGATGCCTTCGCCAACAGACTTCATTACTGAAGCGTTGATGCCGATCAAATCGTCACGGCTCATACCTGGTTTACGTGGTACACCAGCTGTTACGATTACGACGTCTGCACCTTCGATATCTTTGTAATCGGTAGTGCCTGAGAAAGATGCGTTAAAGCAATCAACAGGTGATGACTCAGCGATATCCAGCCCTTTACCTTGCGGAATGCCGTCTGCGATGTCGAAAAGGACAACGTCGCCCAATTCTTTCAGACCTGCTAGGTGAGCCAGTGTGCCGCCGATGTTACCAGCGCCGATTAAAGCAATCTTGTTCCGTGCCATGGAGAATCTTCCCTCGATCCGGTTAAATAAATAAAGCTGAACTCCACCTTATGCGCGCATAAGACTAAAGTCCAAAAACCCGTCCGAGGTTACTAGCGTGATTTTGCCCTCAGAGCAAGCCTTGTTTCCAAAAACTTACACCTTAACCCCGCAGAAACCCTAGCCTTTGCATCGGAGTGGTCTTACCATGGGCAGCAAAATTTGGTATTGCAGTACCTGAAATTTTCGAAAAGCGAGAGAACCTCTAGGGTTTAATAATATTTCGCATAAAAATGCTGCACCACAGCATTTTTCTAGTGTGGTGATACCATGCATAAACCGCATGCAGTGACCCATAATTGTGCATGCGCGAATCTAGGCAGCTTTGTATTTTTTGCAGGTCCGATTCCCTCTAGGTTAAATGTTCCGAACCGAGGTAATCTTCCGATTGCATTTCCATCAGCCGGGACACTGTTCTCTGAAACTCAAACGCACCATCGCCTTCGGGGTAGAGGGTATCAGGCAAGGCGGCGGCCGAACAGATCAGTTTGACTTTATGCTCGTAGAGCGCATCGATCAGATGAACGAAGCGTTCTGCCTCATTACGGTTTTTTGGCGAAAGAATGGGAATGGCTTCGATAAAAATGACATCGAACAGGGTGGCGAGTTCGAGATAGACGTTTGCGCCATAAGGTTTGACGCAGAGATCCGCAAAAGTGAAATAGGCGATGCGTTCATATCTTTTGGGCACATCGATCTGGCGCGATTTGATAATGACATAATCGGCCTTGGCCTGCCCATGGGTCATGTCTTCAAACTGGCCATGAAGCTGGTCGCGGGTATCCATATCCAGCGGGTAGAAATAGGTTTGCTCGCCCCCTTCGCGACCCAGACGGTAATCGGTTGGGCTGGCGAGCTGCATAACGTCGAGCTTTTCATTGATCATATCAATGAACGGCAGGAAACGGTCACGTTGCAGGCCGTTTTTATACAAATCATTCGGCACACGGTTCGAGGTGGCAACAATGACTACGCCTTGTTCAAACAAGGTTTTAAACAGGCGACCCAAGATCATGGCATCGGCAATGTTGGTGACTTGAAATTCATCAAAACACAAAAGCCAGGCTTCGGATGTCAGTTGTTTGGCGAGAACAACAATGGCGTCTTCTTTTTTATCGAGCTTTTGTTCGCGAATATCTTTTAAACGTTCGTGGACTTCGCGCATGAATTCATGGAAATGGACCCGGCGCTTGGCTGAAACGGGGGCGCCGTCAAAAAACAGGTCGGTGAGCATGGATTTACCGCGGCCCACATCGCCATACATATAGATACCTTGCGGTGGGGTCGGGGTTTCTTTGCGTTTTGTCAGTCCAAAACGCGCCCGCCAACCCGTTTCACCTGTACTTGGTTCATAGGATTTGAGCGCATTGTGGAGAAGTTGCAATTTCTCTACCGCCAATTCTTGCGCTGTATCGGGTTTGATGTTCCCGCCGTTTAGCAGATCGCGATACCGTCCTATCGGACCATCAACCATGTCTTTGAAACCTAACTGTTATCGTTTCTTCCATACATAAAGAAAAAGCACCCCCGCTTCAAGGTCAGGGGTGCTTTAAGGTACTAAAAATCTGACGGGATCAGAGTTTATAACCCGAGCGCAACCCGCCCCAGTGACGTCCTTTTACAAAGATCGGGGCAGATACATCTTTCATCATAACGAAATTTCCACCCCCCATATCCCGGCGATAGGCTTGAACTAAAAAGGGTTTGTCATTTTGACCTGAGGCTAGACCCACACGGTCATTAAAGATCATGCGGTTGCGGCAATTGGCAGTATTCCATTCAATTTCACCGGGCTTTTGGGGCTGGGAAAAAGCAAGGTTATGAACAGGCAGATACCCGTTTGTATCCACACAGGCGGCAAAAACGATCTTGTCGCTAGAGGCCTGGATCGGTTCCTGAATTTCCGGCAAATGTTTATCCAGGAAGTCCAGCGCTTTGGTTTTATATTGTGGTGGGTTTGTCCCATCAATTTTGATATAGTTTTGATCAAACAGGTCATCGATTGAAATCTCACCACTGCTAACAGCTTGTTCAAAAAGCTGCTGAACTTTTTGCGATCCGCTGACGATTTGATTAATGAAGAAACTATCGATGGTTTCCACACCTAACTGGTTGGTCAGTTGGATCAGGTCGGCGCCGAAATCACGCAATTTAGCGACCCGCTCATTACAGCTGCTTAAATCTTCGCGGTTTTCTTCGGCACGCGCGCTCATATCTTCTAGTTGGGTGACGACCCCTTCAACATGGCCGTCGATGGCGTGGGTGGAATTGTTAATATTGGCCAGTTCCCCGTCAACCTTGGCAATGGCCTCGCCAACCATATTGATGGCGTCCCCAATGTCTTTGGTTCCTTCTTGGGCGGCGGCGGCATTTTGCACACCGCGCACACTTTCATCCATCAAAAGTTCGACCTGTGAGCCGAGTTCTTCTAGTGTATGGTCAATTTGTTCAGTGGCTTTAGCGGTTTGTCCGGCAAGGTTTTTGACTTCCCCTGCCACGACAGCAAAGCCTTTTCCGGCTTCGCCCGCCCGCGCGGCTTCGATAGTGGCGTTCAGGGCAAGGAGATTGGTTTGCGAGGCGATTTTTTGAATGGCGCCGGATACTCCACGCACTTCTTCCAAAGCCCCATTGAGCCCGATCAAACGTTCTTCAATGTCGCGTACAAAATCGACGAGTGTCTGGATATTGTATAATGAAACTTCGACCTTTTCGCGCGATTGCGTGACATCCGCGTTTGCTTGTGCAGAAACTTCAAGTGATGTTTGTGTCGCGTTGGAAATCTCGTCCTTTACCTGTGCCATGGCGGCGGCAGCTTCGCGGACCAGATTGAAACTGTCTGTTTGTTGATTGATGCGTGCGGTAACATCTTCGATATTTCCCGAAACATCGGCGATTTCGATGACCATATCACCGGCTTCGACGGCGATCTTCTGAATGACGTCGCCAACTTGACCAGTAAGTGATTGTTCGTTCTTTTCAGAAAGCATTCCGTTGTAAACGGTATCGTCCTTCACATTGTCCTCCCTAGAATAAAGCGCCCATTTTTGGGTCTATTGCTTTTCATACATATCTTGCATTTGTTGATGATTATTCTTATATGCAAGGAAACATATGTTGTTATCTTTTACCTAATTTTGTAATTATATTCCACCATTTTAAATGCACGAGAGCACAGGGTGTAATCGCACTCCCTACCCCGAGTAGAATAGTGCTCTTAATTCCTTCAACAATCAATACTACTGTTGCTGAAAATAAAATTTATGTGGATAACGGAGAGAGTTGCGCTTTTGTACGACTCACTATATGGTCTGGCGCGTTTTAACATTTAGCTTTCTAGCGGATAACATCCATGACTGACTTGTCCCATATTCGGAACTTTTCCATCATTGCCCATATTGACCATGGCAAATCGACGTTGGCGGATCGTCTGATCCATCTATGTGGCGGCCTGACGGACCGTGAAATGCAGGAACAAGTCCTTGATAATATGGACATCGAACGTGAACGCGGGATCACGATTAAATCTCAGACCGTGCGTTTGAAATATACCGCTAAAGACGGGCAGGAGTATCAGCTCAACTTGATGGATACACCGGGTCACGTGGATTTTGCTTATGAAGTGTCTCGCTCGCTTGCGGCTTGTGAAGGTTCCCTCTTGGTGGTGGATTCCACCCAAGGCGTAGAAGCTCAGACACTCGCCAACGTTTATCAGGCGATTGAAAATAATCATGAAATTATCCCCGTTTTGAACAAGGCTGATCTTCCGGCAAGTGAACCGGAACGTATCCAGCAGCAGATTGAAGATGTCATTGGCATTGATGCTTCAAACGCGGTTCTGGTGTCGGCCAAGACTGGTTTGAACTGCGAAGATGTGCTGGAACATATCTGCACAGACCTTCCGGCACCGACCGGGGATGCGGATGCGCCTTTGAAAGCCTTGATCGTTGACTCCTGGTACGATCCCTATCTTGGGGTTATGACGCTTGTGCGTATTAAAGACGGTCATCTTAAGCGGGGCATGAAGGTCACCTTCATGAACACCGAAGCAGAATATCAAATCGATCAGGTTGGTTGTTTTTCACCAAAGATGCAGAAACTGGATCAATTGAATCCGGGTGAAGTTGGTTATTTCACAGCGGCGATTAAGTCTGTGGCCGATGCAGCTGTGGGTGATACCATCACCGAAACAAAACGTCCGGCGGATAAACCTTTGTCCGGTTTTAAACCGTCAACACCTGTGGTCTGGTGTGGTCTGTTCCCTGTAGATGCGGCGGATTTTGAGGATTTGCGCGATGCGTTGGGTAAGCTTCACTTAAACGATGCGTCTTTCCACTTCGAACCGGAAAGTTCAGCCGCGCTTGGCTTTGGTTTTCGTTGTGGCTTCCTAGGTCTGTTGCATCTGGAAATCATTCAGGAACGTCTGGAACGTGAATATGATCTGGACCTGATTACCACATCACCGTCCGTTGTCTATCACATGCATATGAATGACGGATCCTTGTTGACCTTGCATAACCCGGCCGACATGCCTGATGTGACCAAGATTGACAGTATTGAAGAACCTTGGATCAAGGCGACCATTATGGTGCCGGATGAATTTTTGGGTCCTGTCTTGCAGCTTTGTACGGAACGCCGTGGCGAGCAGTTGGATTTGACCTATGTAGGGTCACGTGCCATGGCTGTTTATCGCTTGCCATTGAACGAGATCGTGTTTGATTTTTATGATCGTTTGAAATCCTGTTCGCGCGGCTATGCGAGCTTTGATTATGAAGTCGATGAATATCGCGCCGGTGATTTGGTGAGAATTTCCATTTTGGTCAATGCCGAACCTGTGGATGCGCTGGCCTTTATGGCGCACCGTTCCCAATCGGAAGGGCGGGGTCGTCAGGTTTGTGCACGCCTTAAGGATTTGATCCCGCGTCAATTGTTTAAAATCCCGATCCAGGCAGCCATTGGCGGCAAAGTCATCGCGCGTGAAACCATTTCAGCGATGCGCAAAGACGTAACCGCCAAATGTTATGGCGGTGATATTACCCGTAAGAAAAAGCTTCTGGAAAAGCAGAAGAAGGGTAAGAAGAAAATGCGTCAGTTCGGTAAGGTCGAAATTCCGCAAACGGCCTTTATCGCTGCCCTTAAAATGGGTGACGATTAATTACCTTTGCCTTGTAATGAAAAAACACCGATGCCTACATGGAAAGGCGTCGGTGTTTTTTATGGGTGTTTTGTGGTGCTTTAGGACATTTTGGGTGGTAAAGCAGCGCAAGGATGCTTGCCGTCTTCTTCAGACTTTTGCATGTTTTCAATAATATCCATGACATCGTGCCAAAACCGTTCTTGCGGATTTTCACTGGATTTGGCTGCGGCCTGCATCAAAGCATCTTTATAGCCATAACGGGCAAAAAAATGGGCACCCACCACACGGGGTGAACGTGAATGATACGCCATATCCTGTCTCCCTGTTCATATGACATTCGGATTATTTTGCGTTCTTATGGGAGCAGTATAAGGGAAAATTTGAGGGGTATTTGTGTATTTTTTATGTCTGTGCAATGCACATATTGCTAGGGATTTGAGAAGAAAATAAGAATCAGAAAAAGTTTTTTTTATCTGCGCACTGCATCATCATCTTCTTCGGTGATAGGTAGGCCATTTTCAGGGGCAGTCTTAGCATAAATACCGCAGGTCGGGCTGTTTCTCTCTAAATTTTTTAGATGATTTAAGACGTCGCGCCAGAATTGGGTTTTGTTGGGATCACTGTCTGCGGACAGGCGTGCAGTTATAATATCGGCTGCGTGTGGACACCCGTATTTTTTGCAGAAATGTTCTGCGACTTCTTTAGATGCACGTCCCCCGGTACTCATGAGATCATTCGCTTATCCTAATACTAATAGCGTATAGGATACTCTATTTATTCAGATAAGTAACCCATCCAATAAGTAGAACAAAGTTAAGGCTGAGCGATACTTTAAGGTAATCTGAGGCGTATTTATTTCATTTGTCTGAGTAAATACTCTCAAAACTAGGCGTCAGCTTCTTCATGGTAGCGAACGATACGTTCGACTTCTTTTTTGGACCCGAGAATAACCGGAACGCGTTGGTGCAGTTCTTTGGGTTGCAGTTCCATAATACGTTCACGACCAGTTGAAGACATTCCACCGGCTTGTTCGATGATGAAAGACATGGGGTTGGCTTCATACATCAGGCGCAATTTACCGCCTTTTTCTTTAATCCGTTCATCGATAGGATACATAAAGACACCGCCCCGGCTGATAATGCGGTGCACGTCAGCAACCATGGAGGCCACCCAACGCATGTTGAAATCTTGGTCACGTGGACCTGTGGTGCCTGCCAGACATTCATCAATATAGCGTTTCACCGGGGCTTCCCAGTGGCGCATGTTGGACATATTGATGGCAAATTCTTTGGTTTCTTCCGGAATGGTCAGATTTTCATGTGTGAGGAAAAATTCCCCCACATTACGATCCATGGTAAAGCCGTTTACGCCATTGCCTGTGGTCAGCACCAGCATGGTGGAAGGGCCATAGACCGTATAACCGGCACAGACCTGTTCTGTGCCGGGCTGGAGGAAATCTTCGGCTGTGGGCTGTTCAATCCCGTCCGGGCAGCGCAGGATAGAGAAAATAGACCCCACGGACACATTCACATCAATGTTGGAAGACCCGTCCAGCGGATCAAACAGCAACAGGTAGCGACCGCTATATTCTGCGGGGACGGTGACGATATCGTCTTCTTCTTCAGACGCCATGCCAGCCAAGTGACCGCCGATGGTGTTACAGAATTTAAACAATTCATTGGATTGCACATCCAGTTTCTTTTGGACTTCGCCTTGCACATTTTCGGTCCCGTGGGTGCCAAGGGCGCCAGCAAGTTCACCATGGTCAACCAGATCAGAGATGGTTTTACAGGCTGTCATCACATCTGCCAGCAGCAGGGTCAGAACCCCTTCACCCTGACGGCGACGTTGTTCTTCGATCAGAAAATGTGTGAGTGTTTTGCGATAGCCCGACATGGTGGTGCTCCCCGAGAAAACCAATGTTGGGAGGTCGATAGCAAAAACCCATCAAGATAGCAAGAAAATGGTGCTTGACCTTTTTGGTCAACTATTCCAGCTTAGGGAGATTCCAAGGGGTGCCTATTAAAAGGCTGAGATGCGATGGTGAACATTGTGAACCCTTTGAACCTGATCCGGGTTAAACCGGCGTAGGGATGGACGCTATTTCCCCCAAGGCCTTTTCCCGGGTCTCCTGCTTTATGATTTTAGGAGATCCTTTAATATGACAAAACTTGATATAACAACCGGTTCTCTACCGGGTTCTGAGAAAGTATTTTTTGGTTCTGAGATTCATGACGACGTAAGCGTTGCCATGCGTTGCATCTACCTAGAAGGTGGGGAACGCCCGGTGGTGACCTATGACACATCCGGCCCTTATTCCGACCCCAATGCCAGCATAGACATCAATAAAGGTCTGCCCAAGCTGCGTGAAAGTTGGATTGCGGCGCGCGGTGATGTGGAAGCTTACGACGGTCGCGATGTCAAACCGGAAGATAACGGTCTTAAAAGTGAAGATGATCAGCCGGGTGTCGCCCCGTTTCCGCGCGGTGATTTAAAACCGTTGAAATCTAAAACAGGCGAGGCCGTGACACAGCTGGCTTATGCCCGTCGTGGCATTGTTACGCCTGAGATGGAATATGTTGCCATTCGTGAAAATGAAGGCCGTAAAGAAGCTTATTTGCGCGATGGGGAACCTTATGGCGCGGAAATCCCGGACGTTTGTACCGGTGAATTTGTGCGTTTAGAAATTGCGCGTGGACGTGCGGTTCTGCCCGTTAATATTAATCATCCAGAAATTGAGCCCATGATCATCGGGCGTAACTTCCTAACCAAGATCAACGCCAATATTGGCAATTCTGCTGTGACCTCATCGGTGGCGGAAGAAGTCGATAAGATGGTCTGGTCAACCCGTTGGGGCGCGGATACCGTGATGGACCTGTCTACCGGGACTGATATTCACAATATCCGGGAATGGATTTTGCGCAATTCCCCCGTGCCGATCGGGACGGTGCCGATTTATCAGGCGTTGGAAAAATGTGGTGGGGTCGCCGAAGATTTGACGTGGGATATCTTTAAAGACACCTTGATCGAACAGGCCGAACAGGGTGTGTCATATTGGACGATCCATGCGGGTCTGTTGTTGGAACATGTGCCGCTGACGGTGAACCGGGTGACAGGCATCGTGTCGCGCGGTGGTTCCATCATGGCAAAATGGTGCTTGCATTATCACAAGCAAAATTTCTTGTGGGATCATTTCGATGATATCTGCGAGATCGCTAAACAGTATGACGTTGCGATTTCTTTGGGGGATGGTTTGCGTCCCGGCTCTATCGCGGATGCCAATGACGAAGCGCAATTTGCTGAACTGCGCGCCCTTGGGGTCTTGCAGAAAAAATGTATGGAACATGATGTTCAGTGCTTCATCGAAGGTCCCGGCCACGTGCCCATGCATAAGATCAAGGAAAACATGGACCTTCAGTTGGAAGTTTGTGACGAAGCCCCGTTCTACACACTCGGCCCGCTTGTGACCGATATCGCTGCAGGTCACGATCATCTGGCCTCTGCCATCGGGGCGGCGATGATCGGCTGGTATGGTTGTGCTATGTTGTGTTACGTGACGCCAAAAGAACATTTGGGCCTGCCGAATCGCGATGATGTGAAAGAAGGCGTGATGGCCTATAAAGTGGCTGCCCATGCAGCCGATCTTGCCAAGGGCCACCCCGGTGCGCGTTTGCGCGATGATGCCATGAGTAAAGCGCGCTTTGAATTTCGCTGGAAAGATCAGTTTAATCTGGCTCTCGATAGCGAAAAAGCGCTGAACTTCCACGATGAAACCTTGCCAGCAGAAGGTGCGAAGATTGCACATTTTTGCTCTATGTGCGGTCCGAAATTCTGCTCTATGCGCATCAGCCATGAAGTGAAGGAAGAAGCCCAAAAAGGCATGGCTGAAATGTCAGAAAAATTCAAAGAAGGAGGTGGCGAAATTTATAAGAAAATTGATGCTGCCCAGTAAAAACTGAAGAAAGAAAGGGACCGCGCGCGTTATATGTGCATTGGTCCCTTTTTTGCCAATTGGTAGGAAAAATACAATTATATGTGTGAAAGGTATAATTTTGTGGATATAATCCCTTTAAAATACTTCTATTCCTAATTGAAGTGGATGAAATGAAAAACGCCGGGAAAGTTTATAAGGCCAAGCTGTCAGGTCTGGTCTATGTTTGTGCTGTTTTATGGTGCGGACTTTTTCTTTCCATTGTCCCTGCGCGTGCAGATCAATGGGTGATGTCTTTACAAAAAGACAACCTTGCCCCGTTTAAGCACCGTAATGGTTATGGACCTGGCGGGATTAATGTAGATATTATCACCGCCATCGCCCATGAAATTGGTGTGGATATGGTCTTTAAAGATTATCCAATTGATGTGGGGCGCGAAAAATTTTTAACAGGCGAATTGACAGTTGATTGTTGCTTGAATGAAATTTGGTTTCCTGTGCGCGATCAAACGGTCCATATATTCAGTGATCCGATTTATAAATTGATCGAAGTTTTTGTTTTTCCCAAAGGCAAAGTGTTTGATGTTCCCAATACGACGGTTTTACGCGACAAAAGGGTGGGTGGCATTAAAGGCTTTACCTATCCTAACCAACAAGATTACGGTGAACGCATTGATGCCAACAGTCCTTTGGAAGTTCTTCAACTTTTAAATGAAAGGAAAGTTGATGTGGCCGTATTGGAACGTCATGCAGCCTCTTTCAATATAAATCAGCATAAGTTTAAGGTTCAATTTGGGGACCCTTATTATTCTGTTAAGGTCGGGGTGCGTTTGCATAAGTCGCAAGCTGATAAGATCGATGATGTCAATAAAGCCATCGCCAAGTTGAAATCTTCTGGGGTTATTGAAGATATAATTCAGCGTAATATTCGTTAAAATCGAAATAAGGCACATTAAGGCAAAAATAGCTCATATTACTGCCCAATTTCCCCTGCATATTAAGACCATGGATCGGATGATGTTGTGAAGGGCATCCCCCCTCTTTGATTGTCGATCAGCCCCCGTATCGATGGTTTGTGGTTTAACAGATATAGCTCTTCATACAGGGTCCGAACCAAGTGAAATCGATCATGCCAGAACTTTCAGAACATCCCCGGACTTGCCCCCCGGGGATGTTTTGTTTTAACGTGCGGGCAAAATGAAACCGCCAAGGGGATAGAAATGGCGATATTTTCAGGACAGGACCTGGTTTGTATCCGGGGAGAACGGCTGGTGTTTTCCGGTCTTACCTTTTCTTTGGAAAGCAAAGGGTGCTTGACGTTGATCGGTCATAACGGGGCCGGGAAGTCTTCTTTGTTACGTATGATGGCCGGGCTATTATCCCCGGCTGCTGGTGGGATGTTCTGGGACGATACTTCGGTGTTGGAAGAACGGGATGAACATCGCGAACGTCTTCATTACGTTGGCCATCATGATGCGATCAAACCTGTTTTGACTGTGGAAGAAAATTTGAAATTCTGGGCCGGCTTGCGTAGTGATCCCGCCGAAGCCGAAGCCAACTTTATTGAAGCCCTCGACGTTTTCGATATTGCCCATCTGTTTGATGTGCCGGGTCGGTTTTTATCGGCCGGGCAAAAGCGCCGGGCCAATCTGGCACGCATTATTGCGTCAAAATCTCCTTTATGGCTGCTGGATGAACCGACCACCGCGTTGGATAAAGACTCGATCAAAAAACTGGAAGGTTTGATCGAAGCGCACCGAGAAAAAGGCGGGATGGTTGTTTTATCCACCCATTCGGACATGAATATTGCGCACCAGCAGATTCTCAATGTGGGTGATTTTAGTGCAGCACGTGGGGCAGAAAGTGCTTCTTTGCTGGCGGAAGGGATATAATCATGGGCCGTTTTTTCTCCATCGTGCATCGTGATTTACGTCTGGCTCTGCGTCAAGGCAGTGACAGTGTTATGGTTGTGATGTTCTTTATTCTCACCGTCGTCCTGTTTCCCTTCGGTATCGGACCGGAAGGCAATATTCTTGCCCGTGTGGCGTCCGGCGTGATCTTTGTGGCGGCTCTGCTTGCTTCTATGTTGTCACTGGAACGTCTGTTTCAGACAGATTATGAAGATGGGTCGTTGGAACTTCTGAGCCTCAGCCCCATGCCCCTGGAAGTGATTGTACTTGCAAAAATCACTGCGCATTGGTTGACTACGGGCTTGCCTTTGATGATCGCTTCACCAATTCTTGCGATTTTGATGAATATGGGCAGCGATGGTTTTACCATGCTCATGGTCGCCCTGTTACTCGGCACGCCTGCGCTAAGTCTGATTGGTGCGATCGGCGCCGCCCTTGTGTTGGGTTCGAGAAGGGGTGGTGTCTTGATCTCGTTGCTGGTCCTTCCCCTCTTTGTTCCGATCCTAATCTTCGGAGTTGGTCTGGTGGAAGCGGCGATTGGGGGCTTTGCCGTTAAATCTCAAATTCTGATTTTGAGCGGCATTTTATTTGCCAGCCTCGCCTTCTGCCCCTTTGCAGCCGCTGCGGCTGTCAGGCAGTCGGTGGAATAAAAGCTTAGAACCTGGTTGTATCTTTGAGGGGTAGTTTTTCAGATAAAATCTGCAAAATTTCTTTATTCCTCGGCGATTTTTTACTCACGCCTATATAAAGCGGCATCTGGGTAACCGTTTTCATTGTCAGACCCTCGGTGTCGCGGTGGTTAATGTAGTGTGCGGGCATGAGGCTGTAATCTGCGCGGTTGAGTTTGATCATTTGTAGGACGGTGTTGATGGTGTTGACTTCTTTTGTCGCCATGTCCGGGGTTGTATATTCTTTAATTAAGGAAGTACCGCGCAAGAAAACGCCTTTAAGCTTCGAGATATTTTCAAGATTCAAATCCTGACCATTTTGAAAGAGCATGATGATTTGTAAATATGCAATCGGACCAAAAAAGTCAGTGAATGTCTCGCGTTTCGGGGTTTGGAAGAGGCAGGGGGTCAGGTCTGTTTTGCCATGTTCCAGGTTCAATATAATGCGTTTCCACGGTACATTTTCAATGATTAGGTTGGGGAAGACATCACGTACCCTGTCCAGACAGCGCGCATCGTCCGGTAGCCCAAGGATCGTTTCGTAAGACAGGGCGACTTTGACAGGCAGATCAGCCGCGCGCGCAACAAAGGGCAGCGTTACTAGAATAAAAAAGGCAAGAATTCCAAGCCGCATCGCTGGCTCCCAGTCTTTCTTTTGATCATACTTGGAATATAACATAAAAATGGTGCCACTTACAGGACTTGAACCTGTGACCTACGGTTTACGAAACCGTTGCTCTACCAACTGAGCTAAAGTGGCTTTTTATTTATTCGACACCATCTTTCCCGGCGAGGATTTTACGGCGACCGACGCGGTCCGGTGCTGACACAATACCATCTTCTTCCATTTGATCGACAATGCGTGCCGCCCGGTTATAACCGATGGAAAGTCGACGTTGGATATGACTGGTGGAGGCTTTGCCGTCTTGAATACAGATTTGTACAGCCTGATCATAAAGCGCATCGCCACTGGAGGTATTGCCGCCCACAGAGCCTGTCGGCATAACCAGACCGTCGATGGGTTCATCACTTTCTTCGGTTACGGCTTCGACATATTTAGGTTCACCTTGTTTTTTCAGGTGGTTGACTACATCTTCGACTTCCTGATCCGAGGCAAACGGCCCATGGACGCGGGACACCTGACCGCCGCCCGGCTTAAACAGCATGTCCCCCATTCCTAAGAGCTGTTCAGCCCCTTGGGTTTCCAAAATAACGCGGCTATCAATCTTGGTGGTTACGGTAAAGGCAATGCGCGACGGGAAGTTGGCCTTGATGGTCCCGGTCATGACATCGGTTGAGGGACGTTGCGTCGCCATGATGAGGTGGATGCCGGCGGCCCGTGCTTTTTGCGCCAGAGACTGAATGCAGGCATCAATTTCTTTACCGACCATCAGCATGAGATCGGCAAATTCATCCACGATGACGACAAGGAAAGGCATGGCTTCCATATCAAGCGGCTGCTCTTCAAAGATCGGTTTCCCGGTTTCCGGATCAAACCCGGTTTGAACACGGCGGGTCAGAACCTCGCCTTTTTTGCGACTTTCTTCCAGCTTGGCATTGTAGCCGGAGATATTGCGCACCCCCAGGTTGGACATCAAACGATAGCGTTCGTTCATTTCCTGTACACACCATTTTAGGGCCATAACCGCCTTGCCCGGTTCGGTCACAACAGGGGACAGCAAATGCGGAATGCCGTCATAGACAGACAGTTCCAGCATTTTTGGATCGATCATAATGAACTTACATTCTTCCGGCGTCATGCGGTAAAGCAGCGACAGGATCATGGTATTGACCCCGACAGATTTACCAGAACCTGTGGTTCCTGCGACCAGCAAGTGCGGCATGCGCGCAAGGTCTGCCATGACGGGTTGTCCGCCAATATCCACACCGAGCGCCATATTAAGATTGGCTTTTGGGTTATCAAAACCGGATGATTCAATCAGTTCACGCAAATAGACGGTTTCACGTTTGGCATTTGGCAATTCAATCCCGATGACGCTGCGACCCGGTACCACTGCGATACGCACGGACACAGCAGACATGGATCGGGCAATGTCATCAGCCAGTGAAATGACGCGCGATGTCTTGGTGCCCGCTGCGGGTTCCAGTTCATAGAGGGTGACGACGGGTCCGGGGCGAACTTCTACGATTTCGCCTTTTACGCCAAAGTCACCGAGAACCTGTTCTAAGAGTTCAGCATTATGTTCTAGCGCCGCCCTATCGATTTTAGAGGATGCTTTTTGCGAGGGGCTGGCTTCGGTCAGGAGATCCATCGGTGGGAAGTTGTAGCTGTCAGGCGACAGCACCAAAGACTGCTGTTTGGCCTTGCTGGATTTTTTGGGCACTTCCAGATTAGTTTCAGGTTCCTTGACGCGTTTGGGTGATTTTTTGCGTTTTAAAACGGGTACCTCTTCATCATCCAGCGGGCCTTCTTCTTCTTCAATGAGTTCTTCCAGTTTGGTGCGTTTTAAGACGCCGACACCTTTTTTCATTGCATCGACGGATCCTGTTGCCGTGCCTTTAAGGGCTACACCAACGCCATAGCCCATGAGAGACCATTCATTTCTGGACAAGGCCAGGCCATATATCAGAGCAAAACTGCCGATAATGCCACAAGCAAGCGCCAATGCTGTTTGTAAAAACGCAATATTGCCAAGCCCAATCAAGGTGACAAGATCCATCAAACGCTGGGTTAACAACAAACCGGATAAACCGCCTCCACTGCGCAGCGGCCATTCAGCCGGGGTCGGGATGGCGTTTAAGGCGATGGTCAGCAAAAGTGTTGCCGCCCCAAGCATGACCAAACGCATCCAGAGATTGGTGACCATCTGTTTCGATGCAATACGCCAGGCCCAGCTGAGTAAAACAAGAACAGGCACAACCGACACCAACCCAATGGATTGCACGAACAGATCGGCGGCATAAGCCCCAGCCGGTCCCATCAGGTTTTGCACATCATGGGGTGAAGCACTGTTGAGAGAAGGATCACCGGGAGTATAGCTGATGAGTGTGACAGCCAGAACAATCGCCAAGGCCCCTAACGAAATCCCGAAAGCTTCAATCGCGCGGCGATTCAGAAATTCCTGAACACCTGGGGGTAGAAGAGGGGTACGTTGGGTCTTTGTTGTGCTACGGGCCATATCTCGCGCTCATATTAATGGATTCCTAGATCGTGTAAATTTAACTTATAGGCCTTAACAGATGGTTTACAGTCTTCGTCTTTAGCGTATGATGTCATCCATGAAACAGATTAACAGTTTGGCAGGATTGGGTTGTCTTGGCCCTGAAGATACGGCCTTTATCACCTCTCATTTGCAGAAAATGACTGTGCCTGCGGGCACGAAAGTCTTTGAAACCGGTAATACGTGTAGTGCTTTTTTGATGGTATTAGATGGGTGTGTGCGCGTTCAGATGATTGGGGAAACAGGACGCGAGATTGTGCTTTATCGCGTAGAAGATGGGCAAACCTGTATTTTGACCACATCATGTCTTTTGTCGGGTGACCTTTATAGTGCCGAAGCAGTGACAGAATGTGAAACAACAGCTGTTGCGCTTCCTGTTCAGCAGTTTAAGGAATTATTGAACCGATCTCAGGCCTTTCGCGATCTGGTGTTTTTAAGCTATGGGCAACGGATTTCCAATCTGGTCTCCTTGGTTGAAGAAGTGGCTTTTGGTCGGGTGGATGTGCGGTTGGCCCAGTTTTTACGGGATCGGGCAGATGATGAAGGCCTTTTGAAAAAAACGCATTATGAACTGGCTGTGGAATTGGGCAGTGCGCGTGAAGTGGTTTCGCGCCAGCTGAAAGAGTTTGAGAAAAAGGGCTGGATTGTGTTGATGCGTGGTCAGGTCAAAATTCTGGACCCAAAAGGCCTTGAAGGCTTTATTTCAGCATAATGTGATTTAGTCACAGAAAAACAGTTGAAAATCCTGTTTATTCCTTCACAGTGAATTACTGTCATTTTAGGAGAATGGGACAATGACAAAGAATGTCGGTTCTATCGATAAGATTTTGCGTATCATCGTAGGTTTGGTTTTGCTGGCTTACGGTCTTGGATTTATTGCACCAGGTACAGGCTATAACGCTTGGGGCTTTATCGGGATTGTGCCGATTGTCACAGCCTTGTTGGGCTGGTGCCCGGCTTATACGCTGATCGGTCTGAACACCTGCCCGGCCAATAAAGACTAAGTAGGTTTGATGCCGAATAAAGTCGGTGTCGGGTCACATAAAAAAAGGGCTTCTGTGTTTATACAGAAGCCCTTTTTACTTTATTGACCGTTATGCCGCTTGGCGTTTCGGGCCAGCACTGCCTGTGCGGTTGTTCTTTTTGGCAGCGGTCTTTTTGAAAGAACCGGTTGGAGCTTTTTTCTTGAAGCCACCGGATTTCTTTTTAAAGGCACCTTCTTTTTTGGGGCCACCTTCTTTTTTGAAGCCGCCTTCCGGTTTCTTGCGGCCACCGCCAAATTTGCGTTTGCCGCCATTACCACCGCCGCCAAAGCGACGACGTTTTTGATCTCCACCGGCTTTAAATGGCAGCGGGTCTTGATGGAACGGGTGGTCTGCATCCATATCAACGCGTTGCTTGATGGTGCGTTCAATCACCTGCAGCAAATCACCTTCACCATCTGTACAGAAAGACAAGGCAACACCACTTTGTCCGGCTCGGCCTGTACGACCAATACGGTGAACATAGCTGTCACCTTCTAAAGGCATGTCATAGTTGATAACGTGTGAGATGTCGGCGACATCAATGCCGCGTGCGGCCACATCCGTTGCGACGAGCAATTCGATATTACCGCTACGGAACGCGCGCAAAACCCGTTGGCGGGCAGATTGCTGGCGGTCCCCATGAATGGCATCGGCCTTGTGGCCTTTTTCTTTCAGATTATCACACAAACGATCAGCCATGGCTTTGGTGCGGGTAAAGATCAAGACCTTTTTCATGGTCGGATCATCCAGCAGATGCGCCAGAAGTTTTGGCTTGTCTTTTTGCTTCATATGCAAAACGCGGTGATCAATAGTGGTGGCGACAGAATTTTCGCGCGCAGCTTCTACCTGTTTGGGCTTGTTCAACAGACCTTGTGCCAGAGCACGAACGCCCTTGGACATGGTGGCTGAAAACATCACCGTTTGCTTTTCTTCGGGCATTTCGGCGGCGACTTTTTTCACATCATGAATAAAGCCCATATCAAGCATACGGTCAGCTTCGTCGAGAACGAAGGTATGAACGTTATCAAACTTGATGGTGCCGCGTTCCATATGGTCCATCAGACGACCCGGTGTGGCGATAACAATGTGAACGCCGCGTTGCAGCTGTTGTAATTGTTGACGATAGGGCGAGCCACCGAAAATAACGGTATGGAAAATTTTAAGGCCCTTTGTCAGATCGCGAATGGCGACACCGATTTGTTGGGCGAGTTCCCGAGTCGGTGCGAGAATGATGCAGCGCGGTTTGCCTGCAACGGTCTTTTCATTTTCTTCGAGTAATCGGTTGAGCATGGGCAGAACGAAAGCAGCGGTTTTACCGCCACCGGTTTGGGCAACACCCATCAAATCAAACCCGTTCATCAAATGAGGGATAGATTTATCCTGGATGTGTGTTGGTTCAGTAAAGCCTTGTTTTTGGACGGCAGACAGCAACGGCTGCGCCAGACCCAACATATCAAATGTGGTCACGCGTTTATCCTATATCAAATGCGTTCAAGTCGTTCAAATGCGTTCAACGACCCATAAAACTTTTCCGCACATGATGCCCATATCGGGGCAAGGAAACGCGACCTTAGATCTGTCAAAAGACAGCATCTTTAATAAAGGGCACGTGCATTAACTTTGCACGCGCGGAAATACTTGGTGAGGGGTATATCTTCTTTTTCAGAGCGTTTGTCAAGAAAACTTCGCATGTGCAAAAAGAAAGAGGCTGTCCTTTATTGCAAAGGACAGCCCAAGATCAAACCTTAGTATAGGGGGTAAGGTTTATTTTTTCAGCTTCAGAACTTCAGCTTTAACTTCGTCCAGAGACTCAGTGAAACGAGTACGGATTGTTTCGAAAGCTTCTGTGTTGGACTTGCCAGCCATTTCAGCGAGTTCTTTCATGTTAGAAAGTGCTTTTTCAACAGCTTCTTTAACCAGTTCAGTTTGTTGAGCTACTTTGTCTTGCGGCTCACCAGCAGCAGACAGTTCTTTGAAAGTGGCTTGCATTTCTTCCATGGCTTGACCCATGATTTCAGCTTGGCGTTTGAATACGGCTTGCATGCCTTCCAAAGCGACTTTGTTAGCTTGGGCCAAAGCTTCAACGTTTTTCTTTTGGCTTTCCAGAACGATGTTACCATCGACGCCAGGGATTTTGTATTCAGAGAACGCTTTTTGGAAATCGCCCATGAATTTTTGCGGGTCGAATTCACCCATCAGTTTAGTTGGGTCGAAATCACCAAACATTTTAGTGGCGTCAAAAGCGAAAGGGTTAGTTTGGGTTTTTTTAGTTGCGGTCATTATGTTAGCTCCAGATATTAAAAGTTGTAAAGACTTGCTGCACTGCAAAGTTTCTAAGCGCAATATGAGGGAGCAGCATACAATAGTCAATCTTTTTTTGTGCGGCGCACAAAATACTTTTACGTATTTTTATGTATAGGCAGTGAGAGCTCGCAGAAAATAAAGGCTTTAAGGGGGTTTTAAGAACTTTTATTATTTTATGACAAAGCCAATATAGTACCAGGCTACCCTGCTAGCTCTTTGCTTCGCTGCACTGCAGCATAAATGGCTTGATCCATCATAGGGGCGAATCCATTTTCTGCCATCAACACTTCAAGAGCCGCTTGAGTTGTCCCGCCTGGTGAGGTGACATTAATTCTCAGTTGATCAGCATCAGTCCCACTTTGCCGCATAAGTTCGCCAGCTCCGGCCACGGTGGCGCGTGCTAATTGGGTTGCGAGTTTTTCTGGCAGACCTGCTTTGATCCCGGCCTGTGTCAGGCATTCAGTCATGTAAAATACATAAGCAGGACCAGAACCGGAAACAGCAGTGACGGGGTCCATCAGGGCTTCATCGTCAATCCAGGCGACTTCGCCGATGGCTTCCAGCAATTTGGTGCAATGATCTTTCATGCCGTCTGTAACCTGATCATTGGCACAGGCAACACTAATGCCACGACGAACAGCAGCAGGGGTATTGGGCATGACACGGATAATTCGTGCATCGGTGCCAATGGCCTGTTCATAATAGGAAATGGTTTTGCCAGCCGCCACGGACACGAATGTTGCACGGTCTTTGAAACGTACAGCTTTGGTGATGGCATCGTCCATCATTTGCGGTTTGACCGCCAGCAAAATCACATCCGCAGGAAAGCCGTCTTCAATATCGTCGAGACTATCGGCTACGATAATATCATGGGTATCGCGCAACGCTTGGGCATGTTCACCGGAACGTTCAATAATGCGAATACTGTCTTTTGGCACGCCTTGATCCAGCCAGCCTTCTAGCATTGCGCCACCCATTTTGCCACATCCGACGAGGATCAAACCCATGATCAATTCTCCTGCATTTTTGATTTGTGTATATTTAGTATAATGCGCACGGTCTGAGAAGGGCGCAAATCGGTAAAACGAAGGAAACTATCCCGTAATTAGAATAAAGACGGGTTACTCTTCCCAATCCACATCTTTTAAGAAGCCGAGTGTATCTTGATTGTCTTTTTTCCAGTCTTCAAAAAAGTCTGGATCAATTTCGCGGAGGTTTGTGCTCAGGCGAGCTTCGAAAGACATGGAGACTTTGACCGAAACGGAGGTTTCATTCTCCGTCTGTTCCATCATAATCTCGACGACAGTTTTTTGGGTCGCTTCAAACAGAATCTGGCTACGTTGGGAAAAACGGTCTTCGCCGATTTCGCCACGTTGTCTGTTTAATAGATTTTCGAACTTGCTAAGTGTTTCACGCGCTTGTGCTTGACCTTCTTTTAAAAGATCAAGCAGTTCTTCCTTCCTGGATGCCTGTTCGATTTTACTGCGGAAATTTTCACCGACCCCAAGATCAATGGTGTCTTCGATGGGGTTGTCATCTTCTTTTGAAGAGGTTTTTGCATCATCATCCGGTTTGTTACGCGATACATAACTTGCCCGCCCATCCTGATGCACGGCGATTACTGAAGAAATAGCCATTCTGGTCACCTTCACAGTTTTTCTAAACTGGGATGACTATAGCATAATTCCATTAAGGGATGCATCTTGAATTATGCGTTGCCCACACATTCGAACAAGGCGCAGGCGATCGCGTCAGGGGCGCACATTTTATTAAAGGCGGCAAATTGGAAGGCGGGATAGAACCGTTCACATTCGCCAAGACCGATTTCGATGATTTCTTCCAGTTCGGCGGCTTTAAGGGTGTGTGGCCCTTTCATCAACAAGGTGTGACGAAACGCAGGTGTGTTGCCTTCGGCCAGAACGGCAAAGTGACCGATCCAGAGCTTGGCATTGATATGGGCAAGCAGGTCATTGATTTCTGCACCCGCATCAGCAGGTAAATGCATATCAATAGAACAGGTGATGTGCAGGCATTGATATTCCGCTGACCAGGTGAACTGCACATCATAAGTGCACCATTCACCCGTGCTTTGCATGATTAAGTCGCCATTATCGGCCTGATCCAGAATCCAGCCGCGATCATCGGCCAGTTTTTCTAAAATATCGAGACCGCGAGTCGTCGCGGTCGAGCTTACCTGTTCCAGTAAAGACATGTGTTTATAATCTTTTTGTTCGTGTTCGTTTCAGTCGAACCTAAACAAAAAAAGGGGCCGTGCAAGGCCCCAGTGGATTCGAAAAAAAGATTCCTGTGGATAAAAATGTGGAAGACTTGCGTATGAAAATTGGCGACTCCGCAGGGTCTCTCTCTCTGACTTAACTTGTTTATTTTTTTGATTTTTTTAAGGCTTCTTCCAGAGCTTCGATACGGGCGTTTAAGGTGTCCTGTTCTGCGCGTGCTTTGGCTGCCATGGCTTTGACCGCTTCAAATTCATCACGCGGCACAACATCCATATCAGCTATAACCCGTTCAATTTGTTGACGAATCATGCCGTCAATTTCTTCGCGAACGCCGGTTAATGTGCTGACCGCACCACTGGCAACTTTGGCCATATCGTCGAAAAGGCGGTTTTTGCTTTGCATGGATGTCATCCTTTTGTCTGCAGCGAATCGGTGCGGCATTATGGCATGTGAATTTTGTAGTGCAAGTCTTGCTTGATGCAGATGCACAATCGGACATATAACAGGCAGGTCGATAAAAGAATAAAAGGTTATAAAGATGTTTGTTGTCACTGGTGGTGCTGGTTTTATCGGATCCAACATTGTTGCAGCGCTGGAAGAACGCTATCCCGATTACAGGATTGTGGTTGCCGATCGTCTGCGCGATGGTGTGAAATGGCAAAATATCGCCAAGCGTGACCTATATGACATCGTTCATCCCGATGACCTGTTTGAATTTCTCAAACAATACCAAGGTGACATAAAATCGATTTTCCATATGGGGGCAATCTCGGCCACTACGGAAACCGATGCCGATAAAATTCTCGAAAATAACTTTCACTTGACCGCTGCCCTATGGGATTGGTGTACACAATATCAGGTTCCATTTATTTATGCGTCTTCAGCTGCTACGTATGGCGATGGTGATAAAGGCTTTGTTGATTTCGAAGATCGCAAGAACCTTTCAGGTTTACGTCCCTTAAATGCCTATGGCTGGAGCAAACATCTTTTTGATCGCACAGTTGCCCGATCTTTGGAAGAACAGTCTAGCACGCCGCCCCAGTGGGCAGGGCTTAAGTTCTTTAATGTATATGGTCCAAATGAATATCATAAAGGCGGGCAGAAAAGCGTGGTCGCCCATGTCTTTCCGCAAGCCATAGGGGCTGATGCATGCAAGCTGTTTCAATCGCATCATCCCGATTATGAAGATGGCGGACAGTTGCGTGACTTTGTCTGGGTTGGCGATGTGGTTGATGTGATCCTGTGGCTTTATGAAAAAGGCAATGTGTCCGGTTTGTTTAATGTGGGGACGGGCAAGGCGCGTTCCTTCAAGGATCTGGCAACGGCTGTTTATACGGCTTTGGGGAAAGAACCTCTGATCCAATATGTGCCGACACCGGAAAATATTCGCGATAAATATCAATATTTCACCGAAGCCAAGATGGATAAATTACGTCTTGTGGGATATGACAAAGACTTTACCGATCTGGAAGAAGGCGTGCGCCAGTACGTGCAGGATTTCTTAAATCAGGACGACCCCTTTAAATAAGACAGGATAGATACTATGGCATTTGCCATTCCCTTTCCCATGATCGATCCGATCGCCCTTGAGCTTGGCCCCATTGCTATTCGCTGGTATGCGTTGGCCTATATCGTTGGGCTGGTTGGCGGTTGGCAATATATCAAACGGATTTCACCCAAGTTCCCCGGAAATATTACCCATGAACATGTGGATGATTTTTTGTTCTGGGCAACTATTGGTGTCGTTTTGGGGGGGCGGACCGGTTATGTGCTGTTTTATAATTTCGATTATTTCAGCAGCAACCCGGTTGCGATTTTCCAAGTCTGGAATGGGGGTATGTCGTTCCACGGTGGCTTTATGGGTGTGGTGGTTGCCGCGATGCTATTCTGTAAAAAACACAAGCTGCCTATGATGACCTTTGGGGATTTATTAGCCTGTGGCACGCCTATCGGTTTGTTTTTTGGCCGGATCGCTAATTTTGCCAATTCCGAACTTTATGGTCGCACGACGGATGTGCCGTGGGGGGTTATTTTTCCCAATGGGGGGCCGGACCCGCGTCATCCCAGCCAGATTTATGAAGCGATTATGGAAGGTTTAATCCTGTTTATCGTTTTATTTGTTTTGTCACGACGTGAACGTTTGCGCCATGCCCCCGGTTTGTTCGTTGGTATTTTTATTGCAGGATATGGCGTTGCACGTTCCATCGTTGAATTGTTTCGCCAACCTGATGCGCAGATCGGCTTTTTAAGTGGCGGCTCCACCATGGGGCAATGGTTATCTGTGCCCATGATCCTGATCGGTTTGTTTTTTGTCTGGCGTGCCTTGGTAAATAAACAAGAAACGAACACATGAGCGCTTTATTAAAGTCTTTGCGTCGTGAAATCGAAGCCACGGGTCCTGTGTCAGTGGCTGATTATATGACCCAATGTCTGTGCCATCCCAAGTATGGGTATTATATGACCCGCGACCCTTTTGGGGTGAAAGGGGATTTCACCACCGCCCCTGAAATCAGTCAGTGCTTTGGGGAGCTTTTGGGCCTATGGGCGGCGATTGTCTGGCAGCAGATGGGTAGCCCGAAAGACATGCATCTGGTCGAACTGGGACCGGGACGGGGTACTTTGATGAAAGATGCTTTGCGCGCGGTGCGTGCAGTGCCCGATTTTATAGATAGCATTCATATTCATCTGGTGGAAATCAGCCCGACTTTAAAAGAAAAACAGAAAGACAGTCTGCAAGATTATAAGGTCAACTGGCATGAGAGTGTGATGACCATCCCCGATGGGCCTGCTATTTTTCTTGCCAATGAATTTTTTGATGCGTTGCCGGTTCGTCAGTTTGAAAAAGGCGAAAAAGGCTGGGCAGAACGGTTTGTTGATCTTGACCCCGACGGCGAGGGTTTGCGGTTCGTCTTAAAAACGGATGAAGCCGCAACAATGTTGATGCCATCCACATTAAAAGATCAGGAAACACAAGGCAGCCTGTTTGAAACTTCTCTGGTCGCTCAAGCTATTGCCTTGGGATTGGCCGAGCGTATCAAGGATCAGGGCGGGTCCATTCTGGCGATTGATTACGGGTATGAACAATCCGCGTTTGGCGAGAGCTTGCAGGCTTTGAAGGATCATAAATTTACGGATGTGTTGGCAACGCCGGGAGAGGCTGATGTCACCGCCCATGTAAACTTTGAAACGTTGGCTCGCAGTTTTAAAGAAGGTGGTGCTCATGTTTTTGGTCCCATGGGGCAGGGGGAGTTTCTGGAACGTCTGGGCATCACCGCACGCATGCAGGCCCTGATCAATGGGGCACAGGATGATGCCCAACGAAATGATTTGATTGCTGCGCACAAACGACTTTGTTCCCCTGATGAGATGGGCAGCTTATTTAAAGTCATCTGCGCAACCCATCCCGCCCAGCCCCACCCGCCTGCATTTGAAGAGGTTTGATCATGTCAGAAGATGAAAAGCTCCCGTACCTGAAAGCAGATCATATCAAGGCAACCCATGGATTTTTTACGCGTAAAGGCGGGATTAGCACGGGGGTATATAATAGTTTAAACTGTGCCTGGGGTTCCAAGGATGATCTAAAAGACGTTCTGACCAATCGCGCGCTTGTGGTTCAGGCTTTGGGTCCGGATGTGTCTGATTTGTTAAGTGCGGCCCAGGTCCATTCCAATCGGGTACAGATCGTTGATAGAATTTGGAGCCGCGAACGTGCCCCGGAACTAGATGCGCTCGTTACAAAAGAACCTTATATTGCCTTGGGCATTTTGACAGCGGATTGCGCACCTGTGCTTTTTTCAGATGATGACAACCGCGTGATCGGGGCTGCGCATGCCGGATGGAAAGGGGCCATTGGCGGTGTTCTGGAAAATACGGTGGAGGCTATGGTCTCTATCGGGGCAGAACGTGCAAAGATCAAGGCCGCAGTCGGTCCCTGTATTCATCAGCCTTCGTATGAGGTTGATACGGGATTTCGAAAAACTTTTTTAAATATGGATCCAGCTTTTGCGAGCTATTTCACAGACGGGCAAAGCGAAAACAAATATCAGTTTGACCTGCCCGGTTTCGTCATAGCCAAACTGGATGGCCTCGCTCTGGCCTCGGTCGAAGGATCGCGCGTTGATACATATGAAGACGAAGAGAATTTCTTCAGCTATCGACGCACCACCCATCGATCAGAGCCTGATTACGGACGCCAGATCTCAGCAATCGTATTGGATTGATTATGCCTTATATAATAATGATGATGTTTATGGTGATGGCCGCGTTGCTCTTTTCTTGTGTGATGGTGGTCTGATTATGCCGAAGGTTCTGTCTTTTCTTCTTTTGCTGGTTGTTTTAATGGGCTGTACTCAAGCCCCGCAACCGTTTCGTCATGAACGCACCGGTGTGGATACATCGGGGCTGCGTCTGCGCGATGGTGGAACGGTGCAAATTCTGGCGATGGAAGGAACGTCCATCCCTATGGGACAGATCCTTACCAGAAGTCTGGCTGATAGTCTGGCGGTGCGCAATATTCCGGCTACGTCAAAACGTCTTCACAATCCGACATATAAAGTGCGTGGGCAGGTTATTCTGGATCGAAATGCCCAGCCATCTGAGAAGTTAGGCAGCATTTACTGGACCTTTATGGACCGGACCAACACCGTCATTCATGAATCTTCACAAGAAATTGTCGGGCAGAAATATCAATGGGATTATGGCGATCAGGATTTGATTGATGATCTGGTTGAACCTGCGGCTGACCTTTTTGCTGGATATCTACAAGATGCCTCTGAAAAAGAAGCTGTTGAACGGGACCCGATGGACCGTCCGGTGGTGTTTGTTTTGGGGGACATCAAAGGCACGCGCGGGGATGGGGCCCAAGCCCTTCATAAGGCGATGGGATTAACCTTGCGACAATTTGGTGCCAAGGTGCGCAGTCAGGGGGATGCGGATTCCTATTACCTATCCTGTGAGGTTGATATTCTTCCCGCCTTTGAAGGCAAAGAACGTATTAAAATTGCATGGATTGTCCAAGACGCCGAAGCGAACGAATTGGGTCGTGCCCAGCAGGATAACCAGCTGGATGAAGGTGTGCTGGATGGCAAATGGGGGCGTCTGGCCTATAATATTTCACGCGCAGCCATGCCCGGTATTGGTCAGATAGTTGAAAGAGACCGGGCCGAAAAAGCATTTGAGGCGAGTCGTGAGCAGATCGGTACGTCGGCTGCACCAGGAAGACGTAGTCGCTTGTCTATTCCACCTTTTTAATGGGGGTGTATCCCGCACTTTGTCTTTGTTTCGTCATAAATTGGTTCTTTTTACTGAATTAAGGCGTTTACAGGGCAGGGCGGCGTTGATATGTTGCCGAAAATTTATCAGGCACATCAAATTAAGGGCTAGATTTTCACATGAAAATCCTTACAGGTAACGCAAACCGTCCTTTGGCCGAAGCGATTGGTAAAGAGCTTGGCATCCCTCTCACCGAAGCGAGCGTAAAGCGCTTTTCCGATCAGGAAGTTTTCGTGGAAATCCTCGAAAATGTCCGTGGCGAAGATGTGTTTATCGTACAGCCGACATCATATCCTGCAAACGACAATATGATGGAATTGCTGGTCACGATTGATGCCGCAAAACGCGGGTCTGCCCGTCGTATCACAGCCGTCGTTCCATATTTTGGTTATGCACGACAAGACCGCAAAAGTGCGCCGCGTTCGCCGATTTCAGCAAAGCTGGTGGCAAATCTGATCACGACAGCAGGTGCAGATCGCGTTCTGACGATGGATTTGCATGCCGGTCAAATTCAGGGCTTTTTCGACATTCCGGTAGATAACCTGCATGCCGCGCCTGTTTTTGCCCGTGATATTGCTGAAAATTATGATACCGAAAATCTTTTGATCGTTTCACCCGATGTGGGTGGGGTGGTGCGTGCACGTGCCATTGCCAAACGACTGGATGCGGGTCTGGCTATTATTGATAAACGCCGTGAACGAGCCGGTGTGTCCGAGGTCATGAACGTGATCGGGGAAGTCGATGGTAAAAACTGTATCCTCATCGATGATATTGTTGATTCTGGCGGGACGCTCTGTAACGCGGCGCAAGCTTTGTTGGAAAATGGGGCTAAATCTGCTTCTGCCTATATTACCCATGGGGTTTTGTCTGGTGGTGCGGTGTCACGCATTACGTCTTCTGCTTTGCAGGAACTGGCGGTTACAGATTCCATTTTGGGCACTGAACAGGTGATTGATGCGGGTAATATCCGTCATATTTCCATTGCACCTATTCTGGCTGAAGCGATGAAACGCATTCATGATGAACAGTCGGTATCCTGCCTGTTTGACTAAGCCGTAGCCGTTTTTAAATAAAAGGGCGTCCTTTTGGGCGCTCTTTTTGCGTTTGATTAAGTTGACTCGCTTGGTCAATTGCTGTATCACGCGCGCTTACTGTTGTGGGGCACCCCTGGAGGCACCATGACTTATTTTGAGATTTATATTTAAGGAAACAGCAATGAGCTACGTTCTAACTGCACAAAAGCGTGAGACAGCCGGCAAGGGGGCAGCCCGCGCAATCCGTCGTGAAGGCCTGGTACCGGCCGTCATCTACGGTGATAAAAAAGACCCTGTCAGCATCGCTATCAGCCCGAAAGAGTTGTGGAAAGAATTGCACACTGGTCAAACTTTCTTTGCTTCCACAGGTGAAATCCAGTTGGGCAAAGCAAAAGAAACTGTAATCTGCCGTGATGTACAATTCCACCCGGTTACAGACCAGCCGTTGCACGCTGACTTCCTGCGTTTGGCTAAAGATGCGAAAGTCGCTGTTGAAGTTCCGGTTAACTTCCTCAACGAAGAAAAATCCGAAGGCATGAAACGCGGTGGTGTCTTGAACGTAGTTCGTCACGAGATCGAACTGCTTTGTCCGGTAACGGCTATTCCGGAAAGCATTGATGTTGATCTGGCTGGCCTGGCTGTTGGTGACAGTGTTCACATTTCTGCCATCACACTGCCGGAAGGCGTTGAGCCGACCATTACAGACCGTGACTTCACCATCTGTACAGTTGCTGCACCGAGCTCCGGTGAAAAAGCTGCTGTCGAAGACGAAGATGGCGAAGAAGGCGAAGAAGAAGCAACCGAAGAATAAGGTTTATTCTTATGATTTTGTTGGTCGGATTAGGCAACCCCGGTGGGAAATATGCCAAAAACCGCCACAACATCGGTTTTATGGCGCTGGACACGATTGTCCGGCACCATTCTTTTGGGCCTTGGCGGTCCAAGTTTTCCGGCCAGATGTGTGAAGGCACCATTGATGGGGTTAAGATTCTTGCTTTGATGCCGGAAACTTATATGAACGAGTCTGGACGCAGCGTTTCTGCGGCGGCGCGCTTTTATAAAATCGTTCCTGAACAGATTATTGTTATGCATGACGAGCTGGACCTGCCTTTTGCGAAAATCAAGATCAAGACAGGCGGTGGTCACGGTGGTCACAATGGCTTGCGCAGTATCGATGCCCATATGGGCAAAAACTATAAGCGTGTGCGCTTAGGGATCGGCCATCCCGGTTCCAAAGAAAAAGTTCATAATCATGTGCTTGGAGATTTTGCCAAGGCAGAAACGCCCGATTTGGACAAGATGCTGGACTGTGTTGCCCAATTGATCGGTCTGGTCTGTGAGGAAAAAGATACGGACTTCATGAACCGTTATGCCATGGACATGCGCCCGCAACGCCCGAACAAGCCAAAACCGCAGGAACAAAAGACTTCGTCTGCTCCCAAAAAGTCCGTAGATGATATTGAGGATTCACCATTTGCGGTTTTGAAAAAGTTAGGCCGCACGCCAACAGAATAGATTTGAGCAAGTGTCTTCAGAAATGACATGCCCTCAGCGGGTTATTCTACGCACATTCATATGTAATAAGTCCGAACAGGCTCTAGCACATTCTAAAAACCCGTGGTAATGTGCGGCCAAATTTAAGCTCCATCGTGAAGGTTATTTAGACTTTGCAAGCCGAACAGCCCCAGGACACCCGTACATTCCCGCTGATGAAGCGTATTTTTCAGGAATATGTCCTGCCATATAAATTTCAATTATCTATTGCCCTAACCTTTATGGCTGTCTCTTCTATTGCAACGGCCCTTAGCATGAGCCTGTTAAAGCCCGTGGTGGATGAGATTTTTACGGCGAAAAACCCCGATATGCTATGGAATGTGGGGTTAAGTATTGTCTTTGTTTTTCTGGTCAAAGGCATCTCGCAATTTGGTCAATTGACAACCATGTCCTGGCTGGGTTTACGCATCGTGTCGGACATTCAAATCAAGCTTTATAATCATCTGATGAAGATGGACCTGGCCTTTTTTCATGATAATCCCAGCGGCACGCTTGTTTCACGTTTCATGACCGATGCGGTTTTAATGCGCAATACGGCAACCAAGGTTCTGACCAGCGCGGGTAAAGACCTAACGTTGCTGATCGGGATGGTCACGGTCATGCTGGTCACCAACTGGCAACTGGCCCTATTTGCCCTGATCGTTTTCCCCATCACAATTGGTCCAGTCTTAAAAATCGGCAAACGCATCCGCAAGGTCAGTACCAACACACAAATTGAATTTGGTCACCTGCTGACCTTCCTCAATCAAAGCATCTCCGGTGTTCGCCACGTTAAAGCCTATCGGATGGAGAAATATGAACGCGGCCAGATGCGTCATCATACGGAAAATATCCGTCGCTTGATTTTGAAATCGGAACGCACCAAGGCCTTAAACTCCCCCATTATGGAATCGGTCATCGGCTTCACCGTTGCGCTTGTGATCGTCTATAGCGGCTATCAGGTCATCGAAGGCATTAAAACAGCAGGTGATTTCTTTGCCTTTATGGCCTCTGCCTTTAGCGCGTACGAGCCAGCGAAACGACTGGCCCACCTAAATGCGGAAATGCAAGGTGGTTTGGCAGGTGCCGTCCGGGTCTTTAACCTGTTTGCCCTAAAGCCCGAGATTAAAAATATTGATCAGGCCAAAGCACTGGATGTCACAGGCGGAGAAATCGATTTCAAAGATGTTGGCTTTGAATATGCCGACGGCACCAAGGCCTTGCAGAACCTGAACATCCATATTCCAGCAGGCAAAACCGTCGCCCTTGTCGGGCCCAGCGGAGCGGGGAAATCGACAGTTCTAAATCTGGTCCCACGTTTTTATAATCTGAATGATGGTACCATCAAAATTGATGGGCAAGATATCTCTCATGTCCGTTTGGCCTCCCTTCGTAGGGCCTGTGCGTTGGTCAGTCAGGAAACCGTCTTGTTTGATGATACTGTGCGCGCCAATATCGCCTATGGCAGTCTGGATGCCTCTGAAGATGATATCATCCATGCCGCCAAACATGCCGCCGCCCATGACTTTATCATGGAACTGCCAGAGGGCTATGACACCATGGTTGGTGAAGATGGGGTGAAATTGTCCGGCGGTCAGCGCCAGCGCATTTCCATCGCGCGCGCCATGTTGAAAAATTCCCCCATCTTGTTGTTGGATGAAGCGACGTCAGCTCTGGATACAGAAAGTGAACGCAAGGTTCAGTCGGCCTTGCAGGAACTGATGAAAGAACGTACCACTTTGGTCATTGCGCACCGTTTATCTACCGTTGTCGATGCGGATTTGATCTATGTGATTGATAAAGGACAGGTTGCCGAACAGGGTACGCATACTGAACTGATCAATCATGACGGTATCTATGCTAAGCTTTACGCCATGCAATTCAGCGAAGAAGAAACGGGCGAAGAATGAAGCTGATTAAGACCCTGACCAAATCGGATGGATTTAGAAATATGCTGTGCTGGTTGGGCGCACAATATATCCGTTTTGTTTATTGGACAGGGCGTTGGAACGTGATCAATGGCGCGGTCCCGCAGGAATTCTGGGATCAGGATAAACCGTTTATTCTGGCTTTCTGGCATGGTCGTATTCTGATGATGCCATACTGCTGGAACCAAAAGAAAAACATCCACATGCTTATCTCGCAACATCGCGATGGGCAATTAATTGCCAAAACTGTTGGGCATTTTGGAATTCAGACGGTAGAAGGCTCCAGCTCAAAAGGTGGGGCCCAAGCCTTGCGCGCCATGTTAAAAGCCCTAAAAGCAGGCGAAAGCATTGGCATCACGCCGGATGGTCCACGGGGGCCGCGTATGCGCGCCAGCAGTGGCATTGTCAATGTGGCCAAAATGTCAGGTGTCCCTGTGATTGCCTGTGCATTTGGGACAAAAGCGCGCAAACATTTAGGCAGTTGGGATCGTTTTTGTCTGGCTTTACCTTTTTCCAAAGGGGTTTTTTGTTGGTCTGACCCCATCTATATCCCGAAAAAATCAGATAAAACCGAACTGGATCATTTTCAACAGCAAATCGAAGATGCGCTGACAACCGTGCAGAATTTCTGCGATGAACAAACCGGCCATCCCCCTATGGAGGCCGCATGATTTATTCGCTTTATCGACTGAGCACGACTCTGGCGGCTCCACTGATTCACCGTTACCTTCAAAAGCGTTTGGTCAAAGGCAAAGAACATCCCACGCGTTTTGAAGAACGTTTCGGTCATGCTTCGCAGCCACGTCCAACGGGCCAGCTGATCTGGTTACATGGTGCGAGTGTGGGGGAAGCGATCTCGTTATTAGCCCTGATCGATAAACTGCAAAATGAATTGCCGGATTATCACATTTTAATGACAACCGGGACGGTGACGTCGGCAGAATTGATGGAGAAGCGCTTGCCTGAAGGCGTGATCCATCAGTTTGTTCCCGTTGACCGCCTGCCTTATGTGAGACGTTTTCTGGATTACTGGCGACCTGACATCGCTTTATGGGCAGAAAGTGAACTTTGGCCCAATCTTTTGCATGAAAGCCATAAGCGTGGGATCAAAATGGCTTTGATCAATGCGCGCATGTCGTCACGGTCTCTCAAAAAATGGCTGCGCTTTAAAGGCTTTATTAAAGGATTGTTATCGACCTTTGACTTGTGTCTGGCCCAGACGGACAAAGACTGCGAAAATTATCGTCTATTGGGCGTGAAACACATAGAATGTGTGGGCAATTTAAAATATGCCGCAGGGGACTTGCCCTGTGATGAAGCCGAATTGGCTTTTTTGAAAGAACAGACCGCGCAGCGCCCGCTTTGGTTAGCTGCCAGCACCCATCCAGGCGAAGAGCTGCGCATGGGCCGGGTCCATCACGAACTGAAAAAAAAGTTTCCTGGTCTTTTGACCTTAATTGCGCCGCGTCATCCTGAACGTGGGGATAGCATTCTTATGGATTTAAAGGGGGAAGGCTTATGTGTGGCACAACGTTCAAAAGCGGATCAACTTCACCCAGAAACCGACGTTTATCTCTGCGACACCATGGGGGAACTCGGCTTGTTCTATCGTCTTTCACCGATCGTCTTTATGGGAAAATCGCTTGATCCGTTGGGGGGGCAAAATCCACTGGAACCGGCACGGCTGGATTGTGCTTTGCTCTGTGGTCCTTATATGACAAACTTTACCGAAATTATGAACAGTTTCGAGCAGTCTCAGGCGATTACTATCGTGAAAGATGAAACGGAACTGTCTCAAGTCATTGATGGATTTTTGCGAGATCCTGTAAAACTACATGCATCTGCTGTTTCAGCTAAACAGATTGCTTATGGTGAAGCCAGTGTGCTCGATCGTGTGTTTAAGCGTTTATGTCATAATTTTTCACTAGAAATCAAGGGGGACTAAGTGAAAACCCCCGCGTTCTGGTCATATGGTTATGATGGTTTTTTAGCGCGTCTTTTATCGCCTCTTGGGGCCATTTATGGGTATCAGACGGGTAAACGCGCAGCGCAAGACCCTGTGTTTAAAGCCGACATTCCGGTCATTTGTATAGGTAATCTGACAATGGGCGGGGCTGGCAAAACCCCAACGGCACTTGCAATATGCAAAAATTTAAAAGAATTAGGTAGAAAGCCGTTTTTTCTATCGCGTGGATTTGGCGGCACATTAGCAGGCCCAGTGATGGTCGAAGCTCAGACAGCGGCAGAGGTAGGGGATGAACCCTTGCTGTTGAAGCAAGCTGCTCCTGTCTGTATTTCGCATGATCGCCCGTTAGGGGCAAAGATGTGTCAGGATCATGGTGGTGACATCATTATTATGGATGATGGATATCAAAACCCGCATCTTTCTAAAGACTTGTCCTTTGTGGTGATTGATGGCGGCTTTGGCCATGGTAATGAACACGTCTTTCCCGCTGGTCCTTTACGCGAACCGATTGAGACAGGTCTAAAGCGTGCGGATGCCATTATTTTTATAGGGCAGGATCAAACAGGTTGCAAAAGCCGGATCAGAGAACATTATTCAGGTTTACCAATTCTATCCGCATCAATTGTGGTAGATAATCGGCCTGATTTGAAAGGTGAAAAAGTTTTCGCTTTTGCCGGAATTGCCCGGCCGGAGAAATTCTATGAAACCTTGCGAACAATGGGTGCAGATGTGGTAGAAACAGAGAGTTTTGGTGACCATCATGCTTTCAGCACGACTGAAATTGATGGGCTTATTCAAAGAGCATCACAGCTTGACGCTCGTTTGGTGACGACTGAAAAAGATTATGTGCGCTTAGACCCGTCAGTACGTTCTTCCATAGATTTCATAAAAATCTCACTGGATTTTGCCACACCTGACATGTTAAATGCTTTTTTTCAAAAAATTTGAAGCCAGAGTGTCATGCGCGCCGTCATTCAAAAATATTTGTCTCATCCCGCCCAAGCATTCGCTATCCACGTGATCTTTTTAATAGTGCGCATGCTGCCGTTTAATGTGGCGTCGGCAATTGGTGGATTTGTCGCTCGGCTTATCGGGCCGATGACGAAAACACATGGGCTGGCCCGTGATAATTTGACACACGCTTTTCCGGAAAAAACAACGGATGAAATTAATAAAATTCTGACCGGAGTATGGGATAACGTAGGTCGTACGGCTTTTGAAATACCTCATGTTCCGACCATGAATGTTTATGATAACCCTGAGCGTTTTGAAATTGTTAATGCTGATTTAATTGATCAATTGCGCGACGATGGTAAATGTGGGGTGATTTTTTCAGGTCATCTCGCAAATTGGGAATTTTCACCGCATTCAGCAGCGCAAAGAACCCCACCGCTTTATGTGGATTTGGTGTATCGCGCACCAGATAATCCGTGGGTGAAAAGTATTTTTGATAAACGTAAACCGGACGGCTGTCGCTTGATTCCGAAGGGACTGCAAGGTGCCCGACAAGCCATGAAATCTTTGCAGGAAGGTCGTCATCTTGCCCTGTTGGTCGATCAGAAAATGAATGATGGCATTTCAGTGCCCTTTTTTGGTCGTGATGCCATGACGGCCCCGGCGATTGCACAATTTGCCTTGAAGTTTGACTGTCCGCTGATCCCTATGCGGATTGAACGGATTGAAAAGACGAAATTTAGATTAACTTATTACCCCGCGCTTGAAATGCCCAAGAGTGGTAACCGACAAGAAGATATTCAACGGATCATGGCGGATGTAAACAATACGCTGGAAAGCTGGATCCGGGAAAAACCGGATCAGTGGTTGTGGGTTCATCGACGTTGGCCGAAAGATTAAGTCTCTTGCGGTTGCGGCGTTTCAGATAATAGATCTTGAATACAGTCCAAAAGTTTATCGGCAGAAAATGGTTTGGCCAAGGCTTCGTTTGCCCCTAGGGAACGTGCATATTCCAACGGATTGAATCGGCTTTTATCATATCCTGACATCGCAATGATTTTAATCGTTGTGTTCAGGCGGCGAATCTCGCCTATGGTTTCCAAACCATCTTTTTCCGGCATGAAGATATCTAATATAACCAGATCAAAACATTCGGTGCGCAAAAGGTCCATGGCAGCATTGCCATCATGACTGTGGGCAACGTCAAAACCCTTGCCAATCAACATGGCTGACATGGCAAAACAGATGTCCACGTCATCATCAACGATTAAAATACGACTCATAATTTCCTACCCTAAGGCGAATAATCTGTGCTTTTAGCATCTAATTCTGTCTTGGCGCCACCCATTTGAGTGGTATTTTAGGTCATTTGGGCAATAAAAGGGGGTCCAATGCAACATTTTTCAGACTCACACCCCAATGTAAATGGGGCCCCGTTGCCCGACCCGACATGCCAACCTTGCCGACGGGGGCCCCTTTTTTTACGAATTGTCCTTCTTTCACAAGGATTTCATTCATATGGATATAGATGGTTTGTAGGCCGTGACCATGGTCAATCATCACGGTTTTCCCCATCAAATACATATCAGGATGCAGCAAGGAAATGATCCCGTCGGCGTCAGCCGTAATCAGCGTTCCTTTCTTGGCGGCAATATCGACACCTTTATGGGGACTGCGGGGCTTGCCGTTCAAGATACGTTGTGACCCGAACACCCCGGATATGCGCCCCTTCACTGGCCAGTCAAACCCGCTGGCGAAATAGGGGGTGTTTGATATCTGCTGTCGGGTTTCTCCCACTTGCGCATTATCGGCAATGATTCGTTTGGTTGCTTCCGGGTCAGGTGTGACTTTCTTTTTGGGCAATCCATCAATGCGCTGAATTTTAAAATTTTGCTTGGCGATTGTTAGGGTTTCACTAACTTGACCGCCATCGGGATAGGTGATGCTGAGATGACTATCTGTCTTGGCATCCCGCCCGAAACCCAACAGGAACAATCCATCCTTGGAGACCTTGATTTCTTCTGCATCCAGTTGCACAAGACTGCCTGGTGTGACGGTGCCAAAAACCAGCCCGCCTTGTGTGAAGCTACCGTTTAAGGAATATGTACCGGCATGGGCGTTGACGCTAAACAGTAGCATGAAAATAAATACCGTGTTCCTGCGAAGGCAGGAACCTGTTTGACGTTTTAAAAATACCTGCGTGTGCAGGGATACAATCATTTTTTTAAGCAAGAAAAACATCAAAACAAACTTCCCTGTTCCGGTGAGGGGCCTTTCTTTTTGGCTGGGGCCTTAGGTTTAGGTTTAGCTACAGGCTCAGCCGTTGGGGCAACACCTTCGCCATTAACCAGCACATCCAGTTTTTCATCCCCGCCAAACTGGATGGCGAGTTCCTGACCAATTTCCAATCCTTGGGCAGAGGTTACGGCGCTGCCTTCTTTATCTGTGACCAACGCAAAGCCGCGATCCAACACGCTCTTATAGGAATAACTTTCCAGCAAAGCCGATACGCTGGAAAGCCGTTGTTCGGCGCGTTGAAGACCGTCATCCACTGCTTTACGCCGGACCAGTGCGGATGTGCGATCATATTGGCTTTGTTTTTTCTGTAAGGTGTTCCGATAGCCATTCATCAAGGCTTGGGTGCGCCCACGTAATCGTTCCTGTGCATTTTGAATTTGCTGTCTGGGTTCTGGGATTTTTGATGTCAGTTGGTCCACCCGCATGGAATGACGTTGTAACAGGTTTTCAACGGAATTACCCAGCCGTTCCACCCGGTCATCCAAGCGTTGGGTCATATCATCGACAAGGCGTTGTGGATTTGGGATGGCGCGAGACGCCGATTTTACCCGCAAATTGCGCTCATCCATCATGCGGTTCATGGCGGCAACAAGTCGGGTGCCGTCATCCATGACTTGCGCTAAGACTTCCATACGCACCGGCACGGCCATTTCCGCAGCTGCCGTTGGGGTGGGGGCGCGGCGGTCCGAAGCATAGTCGATTAAGGTGGTGTCGGTTTCGTGACCTACAGCCGAAATGAGTGGGATATCGCTTTCGGCAGCGGCGCGCACGACGATTTCTTCATTAAAGGACCAGAGGTCTTCTAACGAGCCCCCACCACGGGCCACGATCAACAGGTCTGGCCGTGGCACACCTTGGGTGCCATCGATGGAATTAAAGGCGCGAATGCCTTGGGCAACCTGTTCAGCAGCGCCTTTTCCCTGCACCAAACAGGGCCACAACAGCACATGACGCGGGAAACGATCATTTAAGCGATGCATGATATCGCGGATCACCGCCCCGGTGGGTGAGGTCACAATGCCGATCACTTTGGGTAGAAACGGCAGTTGTTTTTTGCGTTCTGGATCAAACAGACCTTCAGTGGCGAGTTTGTGTTTTAAATCTTCTAACAGCTTGAGCAAGGCCCCTTCGCCCGCAAGCTCCATCGATTCGATGACCAATTGATATTTGGATCGCCCGGGATAGGTGGTCAGACGCCCTTTACAGATCACTTCCATGCCGTCTTGCGGGCGTAGATCAATTTTGTTGGCGACCCCTTTCCAGCAGACCGCATCCATCACGGCATTTTCATCCTTGAGACCAAGGTACAAATGACCGGACGCTGCACGCTTGAAGCCCGATATCTCCCCGCGTACACGCACAAAGGAAAAAGCGTCTTCAACCGTGCGCTTTAAAGCGCCGGAAAGTTCAGAAACACTCAGGATCGGTTGATTATGTTGTCCCGGTGTGTCAAATGCATCTGCAAAAGGGTTGTCAGTCATGGGGGTCAATATGGTACAAGTCTGCCAACTTGTGAACATCAAATATGGGAAGTCGTTATGAAAGTACTCGTCATTGGGTCCGGTGGTCGTGAACATGCCTTATGTTGGGCCATTGCAAAGTCTGAAAAACTCAGCACGCTTTATTGCGCACCGGGCAATGCCGGGATCAAGGATGTCGCCGAATGTGTCGATATCGGCGCAGAAGATGTGGACGGGCTTGTTGCTTTCGCCAAAGACAATGCCATTGATCTTGTCGTCGTTGGCCCAGAAGCCCCGCTGGTTTTAGGTGTGGTTGACAAGTTGGAAGCCGAAGGGATCAAAACCTTTGGCCCAAGTGCAGCCGCCTCTGTCTTGGAAGGTTCCAAAGGCTTTATGAAAGACATGTGCGCCAAAGCCGGGGTTCCGACCGCCGCTTATGGACGTTTCACCGATGCGGATCAGGCGAAAGATTTTATCCGTAAACATGGTGCCCCCATCGTTGTGAAAACGGATGGTCTGGCAGCAGGCAAAGGGGTGATTATCTGTCAGAATGAAGAAGCCGCGTTTCGGGCCGTTGATGACATGATGGGTGATAAAATCTTTGGGGATGCGGGCAGCGAAATCGTAATTGAAGAATTCCTTGATGGTGAAGAATGCAGTTTCTTTGCTTTGATTGATGGTGAACGTGCTTTGCCCTTGGCTGCTGCACAAGATCACAAGGCCGCCTTTGATGGCGATAAGGGGCCAAACACAGGTGGCATGGGTGCCTATTCCCCAACCCCGATTGCGACCCCCGACATCTGTGACAAGATTATGGAAACAGCCATTACCCCGCTGATCAAAACCATGGCGGCAGAAGGTTGTCCGTATAAAGGCGTGCTGTTCTGTGGTTTGATGGTGAAAGAGGGGATTCCGACCGTACTGGAATATAATATTCGTTTTGGGGACCCGGAATGTCAGGTCTTGATGATGCGCTGGAAATCAGATGTTTTGGAAGCGCTACAAGCTGCAGCTGAAGGCCGCCTTGATGATATCACACTTGATTGGCATGACGAAACAGCCATGGTAGTTGTTATGGCGGCTAAAGGCTATCCGGGGTCTTATAAAAAAGGTACCGTGATAAAAAATATCGATCAGGCAAATGCAATTGAAAAAGCCTATGTTTTTCATGCGGGTACAAAAGCGGATGGCAATGAAATTCTGGCGACAGGTGGGCGTGTGCTGGGTGTGACTGGGCGCGGTACCAGTGTGATCGAAGCCCAGACGACGACTTATCAGGCGGTTGATGCGATCGATTGGTCAGAAGGTTTTTGCCGTCGTGATATTGGCTGGCGTGCTGTGGAGCGTGAACGCCTTGGTTCATAAAAATTAGATAGGACGTAAGTAACGTCATTTTCAAGGCCATAAAGCGGGTTTCCACCTTGCTTTATGGCTTTTTTTTGACTAATTTGTATGGAAGGAATTAGATGATAAAATTAAGTGCACATTAAAGAAAAAAAGCACAAATAAAGCCAAGGCGTACGTACCATGCTGAAACCTGTTAGGACAGCACTGACAACATTCTTTTTAGCCGTCATTTTGTTCGCTTCACAAAGCTATGCTCAAAATGTTAGCACACAACCTGTCGCGCGTTCAAACGAACCTATCCTTCCGATCCCTCTTCGTCATGAAGTAGATGAAGATAAAGTCGCGTTGGGGGATCGTTTGTTTCATGAAACCTTGTTATCCGGCGACAATACGATCAGCTGTGCCAGTTGCCATAACGTGAATAATTTCGGTGTGGATGGAACAAAGATATCCACAGGGATTGATGGTAAAGAAGGTACGGTGAATGCCCCCACGGTGATGAACAGCCGATTTAATTTCGCGCAGTTCTGGGATGGGCGGGCCGCTGATCTAACCGAACAAGCCAAGGGGCCGGTGACCAATCCTATCGAAATGGGATCGGCCTGGGAAGATGTCATTGAGAAGCTGACAAATGATCCAAGCTATAGCGAAGCGTTCCAAGCCCTCTATGACGGGGAAATTTCACCCGATACCATCGGTGATGCCATCAAACATTATGAATATACGCTGATTACGGTGAATTCACCCTTTGATCAATATTTGCGTGGCTATGATGATGCCATTACGGAACAGCAGAAACGCGGCTATTCCCTTTTTAAAGAATTCGGCTGTGTCGCCTGTCATCAAGGCGTGAATGTGGGTGGGAATATGTATCAACGCATGGGTGCTTTTATTCCTTATTTTAACGAAAAAAACACAGATTCCCAAGACGACCTCGGACGGTTTAACGTGACACAACATAAAGATGATCTGCATGTCTTTAAGGTGCCGAGCCTGCGTGTTGCTGCCCATACTGCACCCTATTTTCATGACGGTAGTGTGCAAACACTGGAAGAAGCCATCAACATTATGGCGCGCTATCAGTTAGGCTATACGATTTCCAAACAGGAAAATCTTGATCTTCAAGCTTTCATCAAATCCTTAAGTGGTGAATATCGCAAGGGCATGCAATGAAGTCTTCCCATCTGATCGGTATTCTCTTTGGATTTTTGGCCCTGACAATTGCCCTGACATTCCATCTCTTTAAAAGCGAAACCGATGAAAATACGGCCCTGACGGCCACGCTTCAGGATGCCCATAAGCTTAAATATCTGGACGTTAAATTAAACGAGGATGCGTTAAAGGCTGCCAGTTTCAAGCTCGTTCATTTTGATGGTATTGTTGAACATGTTCGCCAGATCAACGACGTTCGCAAGATTATTGCAGGTTCACTGACGTTGATTCCGGAACGGACAAATCCGCCTCTGATGGTACAGATGGACCAGCTCAATCAGGCTATTGATGAAAGAATAACTCAGATCGAATGGCTGAAGGCCAAGGTTGCTTTGGCGCGCAATTCCAGTAACTTCCTTTTGGCGTCTTTGCGTGATTATGCAAAAGATTATGGGATGGAGGCGACCGCCCTATCGTTGCGTGCGTTGAACGAGCTACAGGGGTATCAAATTTTTCCGACCGAAGAACGCTTGGAAACCACCCGCAATATTTTAAACCAGTTGCGCGATCTGGCATTAAGCGGTGGACAGACGGCGGAATTGGAGAATGCCTTGCGTCATATGGAGGTCAGCTTTGCAGCAGCGCAGGATATTTCCGGTATTTTAGACCATCTGTTGCAAGAAGACAGCCAGTTAAATGCAGAGAAACTGATCACGACTTTAGAAAATATTCGGATCACGCGTCACAATAACGCCAATGGTTATTTGTTCTTGCTGCTGGGTGTCGCATTCATAATTTTCATCGCGCTCGCTTATTCGATCTTTCGCTGGTATCTCGCCAGTGAGAAATCCCGTGAAAACGCCCGGCTGTTTCGCGATGCGGTTTCCAGTATGTCTGAAGGGTTTGCCTTTTTTGGACCGGATAATAAACTGGTTTTCTGGAATGCCACGTTTGAACGGTTGCATAAAAGTCTGGGTGATCGTTTAAAACAGGGCATGGAACTGGATGAATTCACTGAAGCTCAGCAAGACAGTCAAATGATTGTTCAGCGTGAAAATCAGGCTGATGGCAGTTATCTTGAACTGACGCAGGATGACAACTGGATACTGAGTTCTAACACACCGATGAGTGAAGGGGGGCATGCACTGGTGCGGGTTGATTTGACCGAACAGAAACGCGCTCAGGACCAACTCCATCTGGCGGCCACCGTTTTCCAAACAGCTTCTGAAGCTATGATGGTTACCGATAAAGATAATATTATTGAAATGGTCAATCCGGCTTTTACGGAAATCACGGGGTACACCGAAGAGGATGTCATTGGTAAAACGCCTCATAAGCTCAGTTCCGGGCGTCATGACACAAGCTATTATCACCGGATGTATAAAGAATTGCAGCTTAGCGGAACTTGGCAAGGTGAAATTTGGAACCGCCGTAAAAATGGCGAAATTTATCCCGAATGGCTCTCCATTACCACGATTTACGATGATGAAGGCGCGATGTCGAAGCGGGTGTCACTCTTTACCGATATTACCAGTCGTAAAAAATCGGAAGAACGCATTCATTATCAGGCAAATTACGATTCCCTGACCGATTTGCCTAACCGTAACTTGTTTCGTGATCGTCTGACCCAGTCCATAAATCTGTCAAAGCGCAATAACCAACGCATCGCCTTATTCTTTCTGGATCTTGATAATTTTAAACATATCAATGATACGCTTGGTCATATGATCGGGGATGAGTTGCTGTGCCATGTGGCAGACCGATTACGTTCCCTGTTTAGAAACAGTGATACGATTGCCCGCCTAAGCGGGGATGAATTTATTATTATTGTCAATGAGGCCAACAACGATGCCGACGTGAAACTGTTGCTGGATCGGATGCTTGAATGCCTGAGCCTGCCTTATGTATTAGAAGGCAATACGACATATACGTCGGTTTCTGTGGGGGCAACTTTTTATCCTGATGATGGTCTGACGGTGGATAGTTTGTTGCAAAACGCCGATGCGGCCATGTTCAAGGCGAAGGATCTCGGGCGCAATACCTATTGTTTCTTTACACCAGAAATGAATTCACGCGCGCAGGAACGCCATGAAATGGAAGTTGCCCTGCACGAAGCCATGGCCAAAGGTCATTTCGTATTACATTACCAACCGATTATTGATCCCATGACCCAGAAGGTCAAAACAACCGAATGTCTGGTGCGCTGGAACGATCCGGTGCGTGGTCTTATTCCACCGGGTACCTTTATCCCGGTTGCAGAAGATACCGGAATGATTATTCAGATGGGGGAATGGATCTTAAAACAGGCGTGCCGTGATGCCGCCCATTGGAATCTGGAAAAAGGGCTTGAGGTTGGGGTCAGCGTCAATTTATCCAGTCGACAGTTTAAACGCAGTGACATTGTTGCTTTGGTAAAAGAAACTTTAGCTGAAACAAAGCTGCCTAATGAGAAATTGACCCTGGAAATTACCGAAAGTCTGTTGGTGGATGATGATGCTGAGGTGTTAAAAACCCTGCGCGGCATCCGTGACCTTGGGGTTCATCTGTCGATTGATGATTTTGGGACGGGGTATTCTTCACTCAGTTATCTAAAACGCTTCCCGATTTCCACCCTTAAGATTGATCGCTCGTTCATCAATGATGTGTTAAGTGATCCTGAAGATGCAGCGCTTACCGAAGCAATTTTGTCTATGGCGCATAGCTTAGGGCTGAATACGGTTGCCGAAGGGGTCGAAACGCAAGGACAGAATGACTTTCTGCTGGAACGAAACTGCAGCCTGATCCAGGGCTTCCTGTACAGCAAACCCATTCCTGTAGAAGATTTTCTGGATAAAATCGATCGCAATGAATTAAAAATTTAGCGGTTTTCTTTATCGTTCCTTATGTATAACCATGGGATAGATAAGAAAAAAGAGGTTCGATCAATGAGCCGATCCATTCGGATGAAAACACATTAATATTCACCTTAAGCACTGCCCTTGAAGAAAAATGGGTCAAGGGCCGTAAACGTTAGTGAAGTTGCACAATGTAAAATAATATGCTAAATATGAATAGTTGTTCATATGTATATGGCTTATCATGCAGATTAAGACGGACCAACTGGTTGAGCTTTCTGAAGTTTTTAAATTGCTTGGAGATCCAACGCGACTCAGGATTCTTTTGACGTGTTTGGAACAAGAAATGACCGTGGGAGAAATTGTCACGGCAAGCGAGGCATCACAGTCGCTGGTAAGTCATCACCTGCGTCTATTACGTGCTGCCCGTCTGGTAAAACCACGCCGGGAGGGGCGACATATTTATTATCGCGCACATGATGACCATATCCGCTGTACTTTAAAAGATATGATCGAACATGTGCAGGAAGAAGAGGATATGGTATGAGCGCCGGATGCCACAGCTGTGCCAGTGACCACCAGAGCGAAGTAGTGGATCAAGCCTATCGCCGTATTCTCTGGTTTGCCCTCATTACCAATGGTGCCATGTTTTTGGTGGAACTGGTGGCCGGGGCTTTGGGGCAATCCCTCGCCCTTACTGCGGATGCCATGGATTTCTTTAGTGATGCGGCAAATTATGCAATTACCTTGATCGTGCTGGGCATGAGCCTGTCAGTCCGTGCAAAGGCCGCCTTGTTTAAAGGGATTTGTATGGGACTTGTCGGGTTATATGTCTTTTACACGTCCATTCACCATATCGTTGAAGGGACCGTGCCACGTGCCGAGGTAATGGGGATTATTGGCTTTCTTGCCCTTATCACTAATGTGGTTGTGGCCCTTTTGCTTTTTCGTCATCGCAGCGGAGATTCCAACAGGCAATCCATCTGGATTTGTTCCAGAAACGATGCCATTGCCAATATTGCGGTTATGATGGCCGGGCTCGGAGTGTGGCAAACGACGACGGGCTGGCCCGATATTATTGTGGGGTTGGGGATTGCTGCGCTGGGCTTATGGGGCGCAGGGCAGATTATCACTAAATCCTTGAATGAACTCCGCACTACACAAAAGTATCTGGACAAACAGTTCTGAGGTTCAGTTTAAGCAAAATGGGTCAAGGGGGTCCGGCCTTAGATATACGCACGAAAATAAATAAAAAGGCCGCAACTGATAAAACAGTGCGGCCTTTTTATTTTACTTTAAGCGTAAAGATCAGGTTTCCTGATCCAGTGTAGAGCCAGCGCCATCACCAGTTGGTTCTTCATAACTGGGTTGACCCGGGCCTTCCTCAGCGGCAGGTGCTGTGTTTTCCTCGGGTGCGGCAGCTGGGGCGGCTTCCATTTTTGGGCCACCTTTGGTGACACCGACCATGGCAGGGCGCAGCAAACGATCATGGATGACATAGCCATCTTGCATGACCTGAGCTACCATACCCGCAGGCTGGCTTGGGTCTTCAATTTCAAACATAGCTTGGTGCAGGTTATGGTCAAACGGCTGCCCCGCAGCCTCGACCCGTTTAATGCCGGCTTTGTTGAATGCATTTTGCAATTCACGTTCGGTCATTTCCACGCCTTTAACCACGTCACTGTCTTTTAGTTCTTCTGAAGCACTCTCAAGGGCGCGGCGCAGGTTATCGGCGACACTGACCATTTCACGTGCAAAATTGGTGACGCCATATTTCAGCGCATCCTGCTTTTCTTTTTCAGAACGGCGGCGCACATTTTGTTCATCAGCCACTGCACGCAACCATTTATTTTTCATTTCCGCCAAATCGGCTTCAAGTTTCGCAATCTGGTCATCGGCTGTAAACCCTTGAACATCAGCTTCCAGGGTCGCTTCTTCCTGAACAGTTTCTTCAACCGCAACTTCAACTGCTTCGTTATCTTCAGGTGTTGCTTGTGTATTCTCGCCTGACATCTTGTTTACTCTTCACTCTTGTTAACCAATTAATCGGCCGATTACCTTGGATGTGTAATCAACCATCGGAATAATGCGCGCATAGTTGATGCGGGTTGGCCCGATCACGCCAATTGCGCCGACAATTTTTTGGTGGGGGTCATGAAAGGGGGCCACCACCATCGAACAACCAGAGACATTAAACAATGGATTGTCCGATCCTATAAATATTTGTACGCCATCGGCCCCGTCCGCAAGGCGCAGAAGCTTTAACAGGGTTTCTTTTGTTTCTAAAGCCTCAAATAAAGATTTTATGCGTTCAAGGTCACCCATGGCCGAAATATCGTCCAGAAGATGACTTTGACCGCGCACAATCAATGATCCAGATTCTTCAGACCCCCCTGCCCATTGAGCCAGTCCTACTTCAACCACATGGCTGGTTAATTCATCCAATTGGGCCTTATGGCTTTGTAATTCTTTGGTTATTTCTTCCAATCCGTCACTGACTGTCTGACCAACCAGCTTGGCACCCAGATAGTTACTCGCCTGCACCAAGGCACTGGGCGGGATATCGGGTGGGGTTTCTATGACACGGTTTTCCACCACGCCATTTTCCATCACCATGATGACCAATGTGCGTCCCGGTGATAAATTTACAAATTCAATATGTTTTAACGGAGAATCGGATTTTGGTGCAAAAACCAGAGACGCACAGCCCGACAGACCCGAAATCATGCCTGAGGCTTCTTTCATCACATCTTCAAACCGCCGTCCTTTGGCTGAACATTCCAAATCGATCTGCTGGCGTTCATTTTCAGCCAAATCGCCAATTTCCATTACCCCGTCAATGAACAGGCGCAATCCCGCTTCTGTCGGCATACGCCCGGCCGACGTATGGGGGGAATGGAGCAAGCCCATATCTTCCAAGTCCGACATCACATTGCGGATGGAGGCCGGCGAAAGCGCATTTTCCAACAGTTTGGAAACAGTGCGCGAGCCCACAGGTTCGCCAGTTTGCATATAGGCATCCACAATGCGCCCGAAGATATCGCGCGATCTATCATTCAAATTACTTAACATAGTAGAAAATTTAGTACCAAGTGGGCGTTGCGTCAACGCAAGAGGCTATGTTAAACCCGTCCTAACATTCATACCTCAGGAATTTATATTATGATTACGATGGAAGAAATTCAAAAAGTCACCGCGCATCTGCGTAAAACCTTCGGCAATGACAAAATTCGTGTTCAGCCGCCGAAAAAGCCGGATCACCCGATCGAGGTTTATGTTTTGGACGAGTTTATCGGCGTCTTGCACCGTGACGAAGACGAAGGTGAAGTGTCTTTCGATCTGAATATCTCCATCATTGCAGAAGATCTGGAATAAGATGACCCGTCCTTCAGGGCGCGCCGCCGACCAACTGCGCGAAGTTTCTTTCGAAATGGGTTTTTCCAAATATGCCGAAGGCTCCTGTCTTGTAAAATTTGGCGATACTCACGTTTTATGTACCGCCACTGTGGAAGAAAAAGTTCCCGGTTGGATGCGTGGGTCTGGCGAAGGCTGGGTGACGGCTGAATATGGCATGCTGCCGCGTTCCACCCATGACCGTATGCGCCGCGAAGCCTCCAGCGGCAAACAATCTGGTCGCACGCAGGAAATTCAGCGTCTGATCGGACGTTCTTTGCGCGCGGTTTGTGATTTAAAAGCCATGGGCGAAATTCAGGTTCGTGTAGATTGTGATGTGTTGCAAGCCGATGGTGGGACACGTACAGCGTCTATCACCGGGGCTTATGTTGCTATGTATGCCGCGTTCCAAAAAATGATCGACGAAGACAAGCTGGAAACTATGCCGCTTTCAAGCGAAGTGGCTGCGGTGTCTTGCGGTATTTATGAAGGTACGCCTGTGCTTGATCTGGATTATGACGAAGACAGCAACGCGCAAGCTGATGCCAATTTCGTTTTGACCGGAAACGGTGGCATTGTGGAAATTCAAGGCACAGCGGAAGAAGACCCGTTTAGCCGTGATGAATTTATGCAGCTTTTAGATCTCGCCCAAAAAGGCATTACGGAACTGGCCGTGAAACAACGCGCTGCCCTTGGATTGGAGTAATCGCCCATGACCCGCAAATTAAGCGCCGGAAAACTTGTCATCGCCAGCCATAACGAAGGTAAAGTACGTGAAATTCGTGATCTTCTTGCCCCGCTTGGGATGGAAGTCATTTCTGCAGCCGAGCTTAATTTGCCCGAACCGGTGGAAGATGGCGACAGTTTTGTCGCCAATTCCCTGATTAAATCTTTAGCTGCTGCCAAAGCGTCCGGCTTTCCTGCCATGGCCGATGATTCTGGTCTCGCCGTGTCGATCTTAGGTGGTGCACCGGGCATTTATTCTGCACGTTGGGCCGGGCCGAAAAAAGATTTCAGCCTCGCCATGAAAAAGGTGCAAACTGCGATTGAAGAGTTTGATACGATCGAACAAAAGGCCGATCGTAGCGCTGCCTTCATTTGTGCGCTGTCTTTGGCTTGGCCCGATGGACATACTGAAGTGTTTGAAGGCCGGGTAGAAGGTGAAATGGTCTGGCCTGCCCGCGGGGAAAGCGGCTTTGGGTATGACCCCACCTTCCAACCCATAGGTTATGACATCACCTTTGGCGAAATGGACCCGACAGAAAAGCACGAGATTAGCCATCGTGCGGATGCGTTTAAACAAATGGTCAACGCCTGTTTTTAGTCAGGTCGGACGGACAAATTTCTTGCGCAGTTCATCTGATTTGGCGCGCGAAATACAACCTTCCACATGGTCATTAATGAGCCCCATGGCCTGCATGAACGAATAAACCGTGGTTGGGCCGACAAATTTCCAACCACGTTTTTTCAATTCTTTTGACAATTTTGTGGAAACCGCGCTGGTTGATACCGTTTGCGGGGCAGGTAAACTTTCTTCGTCAGGCTCATAGGACCAGAAAAAAGTGGCCAATGATCCTTCTTGTTCCACCATTTCAATCGCGCATTTGGCATTATTAATCACAGCTTCGATTTTGCCGCGATGGCGGATGATGCCCGCATCTGTAACAAGACGTTCCACATCATTGTCATCATAAGTGGCCATTTTATGGAAATCAAACTGGTCAAAGGCGGTGCGGAAATTTTCCCGCTTATCCAAAATCGTGCGCCAACTCAGGCCCGACTGAAAACTTTCCAGACAAAGCTTTTCAAACAAACGTTGGTCATCGGCCACCGGATAGCCCCATTCATCATCATGATAGGGGAAGAAATTATCAATGGTGCCACACCAGCCACAACGCGGTTGCCCATCGGGGCCTAAAACTGTTTTGCTCATCTCTCTTACTTGCTTTCATCTGTTTGATCCCTAAATTTAACCAAATATGAAACATAAGGAAAGATCAGTATGTCCTCTTTGACTCACCTGCTAGAATTCTGGTTTGAAAGCGCGAAAATGGACCAAATGGCGACCCATCGTGAACAATGGTGGATCAAAGATCATAATTTTGACCAACGCATCCGTGATGACTTTAAGGATTTATTTGACCAAGCCATCTCTGGAAAACTAGCTAATTGGGAAGAAACACCGCTCGGCTGCACCGGGCTTGTCCTTCTTCTTGATCAATTCCCGCGTAATATGTTTCGGGGTAGCCCGCGTGCCTTCGCCTATGACGAACAAGCCCGTGCGTTGACCCGTAATGTGCTTGCAAAAGGATTTGATCAACACCTTCCAATGGGGCCCCGGCTTTTTCTGTATTTGCCGCTGGAACATAGTGAAAACCTCCAAGACCAAAAGGACTGCATCACCCTGATGGAAGCATTAGGGGATGACGATTACCTTTATTTTGCACGTAAACATTTGGTTATCATTGAACAATTTGGGCGTTTCCCCCATCGAAACGATGTGTTAGGTCGTCACAGTACGCCGCAAGAAGTGATGTTTTTGAAAGAACCCGATTCTTCTTTTTAAACAACCTATTAAGATCATGAATTATTCTTTCATCGATTAATGCTATACTTTAGAAGTATTTTAATGCTTGACGACCTATCGCTTTATATATAGAAGCAGGTCAACTATTCTGCCTTTGATGGGTCGGAGACAATGACCAGAATCAGTGACACAAAAACCTATGATAAAGACGTGCAGTTTCATAGCGAAAGCATGAAACTGGATTTAATTGTGGTGGCTTTTGCCAATCTGGGCGTCTTGCTAATTGCATCACAAGTTGATCTGTCCTATTGGCTGGATGGGTTAACCTTTAGCGGGGCGGATATTTTTATTCCGCTTACAATTTCTTTAAGCCTTTCCCTTGTCTATCTGCTGGAACGTAAACGTCGTCTTGCCATTCAGGAACGTGACAAGTTCATGCGTGAATCACGCCATGATAATCTGACGGGTCTCTATAACCGACAATATTTGCAGGATTCAGCCACCATCGAGCTGGAACGCACCAAACGGGTTCTTTCAACCTTTTCGGTTATTTTGCTAGATATTGATGATTTCAAAAAAATCAACGACAACGAAGGTCACAATGTCGGCGATCAGGTCCTGACCCAGTTTGCCCATGTCCTGGAGCAAACCGTTCGTCAAATTGATGTGGTTGCCCGTTGGGGCGGTGAAGAATTTATCATCCTGTGTCGTGACACCAACGATCAAGGGGCCTTCACCCTGGCAGGAAAGGTCAGACAAGCCTTAAAAGAAACCGATTTTACCTGTCAGCAAAATGTCACTGCCAGCATGGGCGTGGCCTCCGTTGAAGAAGCTCACAATCTGGAAGAACTGATCAAGCTGGCGGACCAACGGATGTATCAAGCCAAACGTGAAGGCAAAGACCGGATCATCAGCCGTTAAGAACAGGCCTTGGTCATCGCATTGTAAGCGGCAGAAATCCCTTTCAGGGAATAGGTGTCGCTTGTTTTTGTACCACGTGTGGAAATTGCGTTTACATCCATGGTCGAGCCTGCCTTCATCATTTTGACAAGGCGCACATCATCTTTGCTTTCATAGGTCCAGGCGGTTTCGTCTGATCCAAAAAGTTTAAAGGCTGCACTGCCAATCGTGACATTGATGTCTGCACCTTTTTTCAACGGATAGCCCTGATGAAAGCTGACGACATCCTTGAATCCTTCGGATTTACGACGGGTAACCAGTACATAAATGTCACCGCGTTTATCCTTGTGACTGGCTTTGCTCGGAACGGAAGCAATATAGCACACACTGGCATTTGCCTTTTTATCGGCAAATACATCCCAATCACCTTGTGGGCCTAAAAACTCGAATCCGGCTGCCTGTGCCTGCGCAGACAGAAGCAGCGCGCCAAAAAATGCAATTTTTTTCATCATAGGGATGTCTTAGCAAAAACCCCTTAACAAATTGTTTATCTGGCCTTCACTCCCCCCAATTTTCAGGGACTTCCGGTGGGCGATCTTCAAAGGGGGAGCCATTGCGAAATATCGGTCCGCCAAAGTTTGGCGCAGCAAGGGGTTCAGTTGGGCCACCGGCGCGCACCGGGCGATCTGCAAAACGGCCCATACTCTGGACGCGATCATACATGACCAAGGCCCCGGCTGTGCCGACATTGATACAGAATTTCATCGGGATTTTGATAATGTGATCGCAGCGTTCAAGGATTTCAGGCGTCAAACTGGATCGTTCCGGCCCTAACAGATAAGCCGCCTTGGTGGGATGGCGAAAGCTCGGCAGTTCAATGGCATCTTCGGTCAGTTCCACACCGACCAGCTGACACCCCTGAGGCAGCATCATGTCGTCCAATGACGGAAAGCTGTAAAAAGGTGTGTGATCCATGGACTTGGATGTATCGGTCTTGTTTAATTTATAACGCGAATATTTAGCATCCACCGTATAGACAAAACTCGCCCCGAAAGCATGGGCGGTGCGAAATAGGCTCCCCGCATTATAGGCCTTGCTGACCCCCTGAATACCAATTCCAAAATATCCACGCATGATGACTTCCTCGCCGTAAAAAACATTGCTACATATAATGCCAACGTTTTTCGATCAAGGAGTTCTTCATGAAAGCCGCCCTGTGCAAGACTTTAGACGGATATGACAAACTGGAAATCTGCGAGGTTGATATCCCCTCCCCAAATGACCATCAGGTTCTGATCCGGGTGAAAGCCAGTGCACTAAATTTTGCGGACAGTTTAATCGTTAAAGGCAAATATCAGGTCAAACCCCCTTTGCCTTTTTCTCCCGGGCTGGAATGTGCCGGAATTGTCGAACAGGTCGGATCAAAAGTCACCACCTGCAAAACCGGTGATCGGGTTATGGCGGTGCTGGATTGGGGCGGATTTGCTGAATATGCCCTAGCCGAAGCCCATGATGTCTATCCCATCGCGGATAATCTGAATTTTAAAACCGCTGCTGCCATTCCCGTTGCCTATGGGACGTCCCATCATGGCTTAAGCGTCAAAGCAGAATTAAAAAAAGGTGAAACACTGGTTGTTCATGGCGCAGCAGGCGGGGTTGGCTTAACCGCTGTCGAAATTGGCAAACAACTGGGCGCGAGCGTCATTGCCACAGCGGGCGGACCCGAAAAGCTTGCCATCTGTAAAGACCATGGCGCGGATCATCTGATTGATTATCGCGACGGGGGCGTTCGGGAAAAGATTAAAGAACTCACGGACGGATTGGGTGCCCATGTGGCCTATGATCCGGTGGGCGGTGATTTATTTACCGAAACCTTGCGTAGCACCCGCCAAGATGGACGTATCCTTATCGTCGGATTTGCCAGCGGCGATATTCCACAAATCCCGGCCAATATCATAATGGTGAAAAATATAAGCTGCATTGGCTATCACTGGGGCGCATACCGTAAATTGGCCCCGGATGAATTGCGTGCCTCTTTTGCCGAATTGATGGATTGGATCAGCAAAGGCAACCTTAATCCCCATGTCTCCATGACGTTTGGACTTGAGGACCTTAAAGGGGCCTACGAGGCCTTGCTGGCACGCAAATCCACAGGAAAAGTCGTAATTGAAATTTAAAACCCCGTTTTCCTGCGCAAGCAGGAAACTTTTATATGTCAGAGGCCCCTGCTTTCATAGGGGAACAGCTTTTATGCCCGCTGCATTCTGGGTACGGCAATTTCCTTGATCGGCAAATGAACGATGGCCGAGAAAATGCCAAGCGCGATTGACGCTTGCCACGCCCCATCAAATGACCCGGTTAGATCATAAAAATATCCCCCCAGCCACGCCCCAAAGAAAGCACCGATCTGATGGGTGAAGAGCGTGATAGCAAACAGGGTCCCCATATAGCGTGTTCCAAACATCACCCCAACGAGACCACTGGTCAACGGGACGGTTGACAGCCACAAAGACCCCATCGCAATGGAAAAGGCAATGGTGGAAAAGACTGTCACCGGGATCATGGTATAAATCAGGATCGCCGCTGCGCGGCTCAGATAAATCAGACTGAGCAGATATTTCTTGGAATATTTACCACCCAGCACACCCGCTACATAGGTCCCGGCCATATTCGCCAAGCCAATGGTCGCCAAGGCCGTTGCTCCAACTTCTGGTGAAATATTGCAGGTCGATAAAAACATCGGCAAGTGCGTCACGATAAAGGCGATATGGAAGCCACAGACAAAGAAACCGAGGTTCAGCAAAATATAACTGTTCGTCCCGAAGGCTTCTTTTAAGGCTTCCCCCAAGGTCTGTTGTACAACAGATGGGTCGGGATCATGACTTTCGGGCTTAGCATTGACTTGCAAGGCAAGAAATACCCCTAAAGACGCAAACGCAGCCAGAACACAAAACGCGATCGCCCAGCCATATTGATTGAGCAACCCTTGCGATATAGGGGCGAACAGGAACTGTCCAAAAGATCCGCCCATGGACGCAATCCCCAATGCGGTACTGCGCTTTTCTTCCGAGACCATCCGGGCAACTGCGCCCAACACCACTGGCAGGCCCATGGCCGCAACGCCAATGCCGATAAAGACCCCGGCACTCATATGAAACATCAAAGGACTGGCCGGAAAGGCCATGCCGATCAGACCGAGCACATAAACAACAACCCCCGCCATCAAAACAGGCATGCTGCCGTATTTATCCGCCAAAGCGCCCGCAAAGGGCTGCGCTACGCCCCACATCAGGTTCTGGATCGCCAAAGCCAGAGCAAAGATGCCTAATTGCCAGCCAAGGTCGTCCCGCATGGGTTCGATGAACAAACCGTGATTTTGTCGCATCCCCATACCGAGTGCAAGGATCAACGCCCCGCAAATAATGACCGTCCAAGCTTTTCTGCCCATGACTGTTTCCTTCTTTTCAACTTGCGCGCAGCCTACCATATAACTGTTAGATAACTGAACAATATTTTTACTACATCTACCCTAGGTATAATACGGACTATTCACATTTTTTAATTTCGCCTATAGTGAAATCAAAATCACCACTGATATGGCCCATGTTTAAAGTCACCTGCCTGTTTCTTGCGTTTTTATTCAGCTTTACTGTATCGCACGGTAAGGCAGATGCTGACTTATCCAAAGTCAATGTCATCACCTCTTTTTACGAGCCCTATAGCTATTTAAGTGAGGGTTCGCCACAGGGGATTGCTGTTAATCAGGCCCGCAAAATTTTTGCCGAACTGAATTTTTTTCCCGCCATTAAAATTTATCCCTGGGCGCGGGCTTATACGCATGCACTGAACGAACCCAACACCGTCCTCTTTTCCATCGCGCGTACCCCGGAACGTGAAGAAAAATTTCACTGGATTGGGGAAATCGTTGGTTTTGATGTTTATCTTTTCCGCGAAAAATCCCGCGATGATATTCAAATCAACACTTTGAGTGATGCGACAAACTATAAAGTCGGAGCCCTCATTAAAGATGTGAAGGGTCAATATCTCGAAAAGAACCATGTTACGGTGACCGAGATCAACAATGAAGAAACCGGGATTAAAATGATCCTGAACAAACGCCTCGAGCTTTTACCTGTTGATCTCGTTTCCTTACAACATCGTTTGAAAAAACTGGGTTTCGACCAAGACCAACTGGTGCCCGCCTTTCATCTTAAAGAAATTTCAAGGCCGCTTTACATCGTGCTTAGTCGCAACAGCGACCCCGAGGTCGTCGCTGCTTTTAAAGCGGCTTATAAGCGGGCCTTCCCCTAAAAAGCATACGTTTAAACATACCGGGTTTGGTTAAAACCAAGACATTCCCCCACAGCACCAAGGGCACACCGACCACCGCTGCCATCGGCCAATGATATCCTTCATAAACCGTTGAAAGGCTGAGTGCGACCAGCGGAAACAGAACAATGCTATAAACCGCTTTTTCCGCCCCGATATTGCCCAATAAGGTCAAATATGTGCCAAAGGCAATCACAGACCCAAAGAGGGCGAGGTAGGTCAATGACCAGATATAATCAAAGCTTGGATCAAAATTAAACTCGCGGCCCATCGCAAAGGCAAAAACAGCCATAAAGATTGCCCCGTAGGTCATACCCCACGCATTTGCCTGCATCACAGGTACAGCATTTTTCTGATTGCGGCTGGATACCATATTACCAAGGGAGGCTAAAAGCGTACCGATAAGGACAAGGCTCAAGCCATAAACGCCTGTGTCACTGAGATCAAAGTTCTGAACTTCGGGCCAGAACACCATGAAGATTCCCATCATCCCAAGGCCCGCGCCCACGATTACACGCAAACTGATATGGGTTTTAAAAAACAAACGACTGAGCAGAATATTCATCACGACCATGGAACAGAAACCCACACTGACCAGCCCTGTGGTGATATGGCCAGAGGCCAGATACATAAAGAAATAATTTGCGCTAAAGAGGAAAAAACCCAGCAATGCCATCCAGACATGATGATGCCAATGAAAACGCAACGATTTTTTTGTCACCAGACAAAAAAGCAAAAGGACAACCCCTGCCAATGCGAAACGATAAGCGATGGAAACTTCAACTGCAACGGTGCCAAGTTGGTATTTGATCGCCAACCAGGTCGATCCCCAAATCAGCACCGTCACAAGATATAAAACCGCATTGGTCATAGGTGTTGTTCCTATTACTTTATTTTACCCAAAACGGTTTATCTGCTTCTGCTGTTACATCAGCACGGGTCAGGCCAATGTCGTGCAACATATGGTCACTTAAACCAGCAAGCTGGCGGCGGCTGCGATTGCGTTCAGCCCAAAGTGATAAAAGCGTCAAGCCTTTTAAAAAACGGCTTTTGATATCTGTTTCAGGTTTTTGATCCCCGCAACATGCAGGAATTTGAAAGTTGTTCAGAGTCTCTACTGACATACTATCCTCATCAAAGTTTGAGTTAATCCAGTAGAGGCGCGCCTCTTATGGTCTTTGTTTTACCAACTTCATGCCCCCTTCACAAACGAGCTTTTTTGCGTTATCAAATTAGATAAACTAATCCGAAAAGAGGGATTGTATCGACACAATGGCCCGTAAACTTCCCCCGTTAAACGCATTGCGCGCGTTTGAATCAGCTGCCCGACACCTGAGCTTTACGCGTGCAGCGGATGAATTATTTGTCACACAAGCGGCCGTCAGCCATCAGGTCAAAGCCCTTGAAGAACATTTAAACATCAAACTTTTCAAACGCTTAAACCGCGCCCTCATGTTGACCGACGAAGGGCAGAAATACTTTCCCGCTGTGCGCGATGCACTGGATCAACTGGCGCAGGCGACCCAGTCTTTACATAAATCCGATACCAGCGGTGTCATGACCGTATCAGTCATGCCTTCCTTTGCTTCGCTCTGGCTGGTGCCACGCCTGCAACATTTTTCATCTGCACATCCGGATATTGATTTGCGCATTTCAGCAGACGATAAACTCGTCGATTTTAATCAGGATGATGTGGATTGTGCCATTCGGTATGGACTGGGCCATTGGCCCGATGTCTACAAACAAAAATTTCTGGAAGAAGAGGTCTTCCCCGTTTGCTCCCCCCATTATCTGGACAAGCATCCGTCAATTACCACCCCCGAAGGGTTAAAAGGTCATGTACTGTTACATGATTATGCGGTCTACAGTGATGCAGAACGTCATTTATCGTGGGAATATTGGCTGGACCAAGCTGGCATCAAAGACATTGACCACACCCGTGGTCCCAAATTTTCCCATACCCATATGGTGATGCAATCCTGTATCGCCGGCGAAGGGGTTGCCCTTGGTCGTTCTGCACTCATCAAAAATGATCTCGATTCGGGGCGGCTTGTGCGATTATTTGACTATGTCATCAAATCCAACGTGGCCTACTATTTTGTCTGTCCGCCCGATGCGATTGAAAGGTTCAAGATTAAAGCATTTTGTGATTGGTTATTATCAGAAAGTCAAAAAACTTAACGCCAAATTACAATCCGTTTCTGCTAGTCTCGTTTCAAATGAAACAATAATGATGAGGCTTTTTTCATGTTACTTGCAGAGGCATTATTCACCGCCCTTAAGGATCGGGGCGCGCGCGAAGTTTTTGGTATTCCGGGCGACTTTGCTCTGCCTTATTTTAAAATTCTCGAAGACAGTAAAGTCCTGCCGCTCTACACCATGAGCCATGAACCGGGTGTGGGCTTTGCCGCAGATGCTGCCGGACGGTTTAATTCATGTCTGGGTGTGGCAGCTGTCACTTACGGGGCAGGGGCGCTGAATATGGTCAATCCTGTGGCCCAAGCTTATGTGGAAAAGTCCCCCCTTGTCGTGATCTCCGGCGCACCGGGCAAGCTGGAAAGTCAGCGTGGCCTGGGCCTGCATCACCAAGTTAAACGCATTGATTCCCAATATAAAATCTTTGAAGAAATCACCTGCGCCCAAATCGTTCTGGATGATGCCAAGACCGCCCCGAAACTCATTGCCGAGGCACTTGATACATGTATCGAACAATCCCGTCCGGTTTATATCGAATTTCCGCGCGATATGGTTGCTGAAGAAGTTGATCCGGTCCCACCTTATCAGCCAACAACCGAAGATATGGACGCCGCGCGCGCTTGTGCTGAAGAAGTACTGGAACATCTGCGCGCCGCCAAACAGCCCTGTATTATGGCCGGTGTTGAAATCCGCCGTTTCGGGCTGGAAGACAAGTTGGCTGAACTTACGTCTATGTTGGGCATTCCGGTTGTTACCTCTTTTATGGCCCGTGGTATTCTGGCCGATGCCGATTCACCGCTTATCGGGACCTATCTTGGCCTGGCGGGCACCGAAGATGTGCGCCAGACCGTCGAAGGGTCTGACGGTCTGTTAATGTTGGGCGTTATCTTATGTGACACCAACTTCGGGGTCTCCAAACGCGAAATCGACATGCGTGCTTCTGTGCATGCCTTTGATCGTGAAGTCACCTTCGCTCATCACACCTACCCCAATGTGCCGCTTGGTGCGTTGATCGAAGCCATGATCGAAATTGCCAAGCCTTTGGGTAAGGCTGAAAAGCTTGCCCCTTCAAGCTATCCCCGGAATCTGCCACGCGATGACAGCCCGATCAGCCCGACCAATGTGGCCAGCGCCGTCAACGACATGTTCAGCCGCCATGGCAAGATGCCGATTGCCTCTGACATGGGGGATTGCCTGTTCACCGCTATGGATATTGAAAATACAGCCCTTGTTGCGCCGGGTTATTATGCCTCCATGGGGCCGGGCGTTCCAGCGGGTCTGGGGATTCAGGCTACATCCGGCAAGCGTCCCATCATCATGGTCGGTGACGGTGCCTTCCAGATGACGGGGTGGGAATTAGGCAATTGCCGCCAATATGGCTGGAACCCGATTGTGCTGCTGTTCAACAACAAAAGCTGGGAAATGCTGCGCACCTTCCAGCCTGGTCCTGATTATCACGATCTGGACGACTGGGGTTTTGCAAAAATGGCAGAACCCATGGGTGGTCATGGTGTGCGCGTCACGACCAAAGCCGAACTGGTAGATGCCTTGGAAAGTGCCTGTCAGGACGAAACCCGCTTTCACCTGATCGAAATCATGCTGGATCGTGGCGAAATCTCACAAACCCTGAACCGTTTCGTCAATGCGGTTAAAAGGCTAAGTGGGGTCAAGTAAGAGGACCCATTCAATAAACAAAAGGCGCACGGGAGATACGATCTCGTGCGCTTTTTCTTTAAGACGTTCAAACATAAAAAAAGCCGCCTGACATATTGTCGGCGGCCTTTTTAATCGCTTTAAGATGGAGCGGGCGAAGAGATTCGAACTCTCGACCTAAACCTTGGCAAGGTTTCGCTCTACCCCTGAGCTACGCCCGCATTGCATCTTAGTGCGTCTATGTGTTTTAGAAGATGGAGCGGGCGAAGAGATTCGAACTCTCGACCTAAACCTTGGCAAGGTTTCGCTCTACCCCTGAGCTACGCCCGCATATCATCTTTTAAAACCTGCATCCTACAAAGGTTGGGACTGGGTGGTCCCCGTAGAAGCGGGGCGCATAATATTAAAAGCCTGAGACATTGCAAGCTAAAAAATTCAAGAAAATGAAATATTTTTAAATCTTTCCTTTCAGAGCACCCCAAATCCAACCTATAAATTACGTGTACGCATATACTAACCCCTTCCAGAAGCCTTGCATTCTCTAGGATAAGTTGACCATGACCACACCCGAAGAACTGCTAAATCATCTTGAATCCCTTGGCATTGAAAGCACCACCCATCACCACCCGCCATTACGCACCGTAGAAGACAGCAAGGCCTTGCGCGGTGATTTACCGGGTCTTCATTGCAAGAATCTTTTTTTGAAAGATAAAAAAGGGGCGCTCTGGTTGATCGTGGCCGAAGAAGATACCGCCATTAATTTGAAAGAGATGAAAAACAAAATCGGCTCGGCCCATCTGTCTTTTGGAAAACCTGAGCTTTTGATGGAAGTTTTGGGTGTGATCCCCGGATCCGTTACGCCATTTGCGCTGATTAACGATAAAGAACACCGCGTCAATGTCATCTTGGAAGAACGCATGATGTCCGCAGAGCTGGTTAATTACCACCCACTGAGCAACGAAATGACCACCGCCCTGAGCCCGAAGGGTTTAAGACAATTTATCGAAGCTTGCGGTCATCAGTTGCGTGAAGTCGCCCTTTGATTTATCTAAGTAGACAAGCATTTTTTTAATAACGGATTTTTTCAATGATCATCGACCCTAACGCCCCCGCAGGCGCCGCCGATCTTATCAAAGATACGACTACCGAAACTTTCATGGCCGATGTGGTCGAAGCTTCACAAGAAGTCCCTGTTCTAGTCGATTTCTGGGGACCGGGTTGCAAGCCATGTGAAACCTTAAAGCCCATTTTGGAAAATCTTGTGCGTTCCATGGGCGGAGCGATCAAGCTGGTCAAAGTCAATGCACAGGAATGCCACGACATTGCCCGGCAGCTTCAAGTACAATCGGTTCCGACGGTTTTCTGCTTTAAAGGTGGCCGTCCGGTGGATGCGTTTCAGGGGGCTTTGCCGGAAAGTGAATTGCGTAAATTCATCGATAAACAAATTGGTGGCGAGGGCTCTCCCATCACACAAGCTTTGGCACAAGCGAAAGAACTATTGGAAAGTGGTGATGCTGCCAATGCCCAAGGTCTTTACATGCAAATCCTAGAACATGACAATTCCAACCCGGAAGCCTGCGCAGGCGTCATGCGCACCCATGTGGCTTTGGGCAATATCGATAGCGCCAAAGAAATCGCCGACAATCTGCCGGGTGAATTAAAAAGCAATGAACATATCGCCTCTGCCATTGCCATGATTGATCTGGCAGGACAGGGTAATGTGGATACCAGCGAACTGGAAGCCAAGCTGGACGCCGACCCCAATGATCATCAGGCACGGTTTGATCTGGCGATGGCGCTTTATGGGGCGGGAAAGAACGAAGAAGGTTTGACCCAGCTTCTTGAAATTGTCAAAAAAGACCGTACATGGAATGACGATGCAGCGCGTTTGCAAATGTTGAAAATCTTTGAGGCAATCGGTTTAACAGATCCGCTTGTCATCCAGATGCGCAAAAAACTAACCACAGTGTTGTTCTAATGGGTCCGATCCTGCCTGAAACCCTTCCTCTATTCCCTTTAAGTGGCGCGCTTTTGCTGCCGCGTGGTCAGTTGCCCCTTAATATCTTCGAGCCGCGCTATCTGACCATGGTCGAAGATGCACTCGCTGTCGGTCGCGCCATCGGTATGATCCAGCCGAGTCATGACGTGCCGGACCCGGTACCCGATAGCTGCGCGCTTTATGGTGTTGGTTGTTTGGGTAAGATCGTTGAATTTCGTGAACTGGAAGACGGCCGTTTCCTGATTACACTGGCAGGCATTACCCGTTTCAACGTTGTGGAAGAGTTGGAGATTGAACGCGGTTATCGCCGTGCCCTTGTCGATTACAAACCTTATCAAAAAGTCGATCTGGAAGAAGATAAATCCACAGTAGATCGTGAGGCGCTGCTGGATGGCTTGCGCCATTTCCTTGATTTAACAGGCCCGAACGCCCAGGAAATGCTGGATGTAAACTGGGATGCGTTGGAACAGGCCCCCGATGAAGATCTGGTCAATGCCCTTGCCATGCTGGGTCCGTTTGAACCGCGTGAAAAACAGGCATTGTTAGAAGCCATCACCTTGACACAACGGGCACAAACCCTCATTACCATGATGTCCATGGCCGCGCTTGGTCAGGAAGATGGATCATCCGGTCACGCATAAAGGAAATAAAACACTATGACAAACCCCGCTGTAGATCCAAAGTTACTTGAAGTGCTGGTCTGCCCCATTACCAAAGGTCCGTTGCGTTATAATGCGGACACACAGGAACTTATCAGCGATCAAGCTCATCTGGCCTATCCCATCCGCGAAGGTATTCCCATCATGCTGCCCGATGAAGCCCGCCAGCTGGATGAGGATAACTGATCCATGGCCATCTCTCCTGAAGGTGGCAACCTTAACGTCACTGAATTACGTGTCAAAAAAGAAGAAAAAGCCCTGATCGTTACCTTCGATAATGGGGACAGTTTTCAAATCCCGGCAGAATTGCTGCGCGTTGAAAGCCCATCTGCCGAAGTTCAGGGCCATAACCCGTCAGAAAAAAAGATCATCGCCGGGCGACGCCATGTGGGGATCATCGGGGCAGAACCGGTAGGGAACTACGCGGTTAAACTGACATTTGATGACCTGCATGACACAGGTATTTTCACATGGGGTTACCTACATTGGCTGGGTGATAACATGAATGATATCTGGGATGAATACCTGACCAACCTGGCAGCAGCAGGTCTCAGCCGCGATCCTTAATCGTTTGGGATTAAGGATCACTAAATCCTTAAAAGAACTGCGCACTGCACAAAAGTAACTGGACAAACCGCCCTGTTTTCAGTATGTAATGGCCCTGATGAAAACAGGAGCTACCAGCAATTATGCAAAATGCAGCGCACATCATGTCTAAGACGACAACAACCGCAAAGGTTTTTGCGGCTGATGGTGCATGCACGCTTCTCACCGCTACAAAGACAACCAAGACAACAACCAAGACCAAAAGGTTGCTTGCGAGGACTTAAGTAACGGATCGTATATTCGAAAAAAGGCCTCGCGGGAAACCGCTTAAGGCCTTTTTTCGTATCTGCGTTCTAAAAATCGAAAAAGGCCTTCTTCGGCAAACCGAAGGCCACAGATGATAAAGGAAGAAACTAATGGGCTATAAAGTCGCAGTCATGGGTGCCACTGGTAATGTGGGACGTGAAATGCTCCAAATCATGGCGGAACGTAATTTTCCCGCTGATGAAGTGGTGGCATTGGCGTCACGTCGATCAGTGGGCCGCGAAATCTCTTACGGTGAAAACGAAATCCTGAAAGTTCAGGACCTGGATACGTTCGATTTCACCGGAACAGATATCGTTCTGTCTTCACCGGGTGGGGCTGTCTCTGCGAAATATTCCCCGCGCGCAGCAGAAGCCGGCGCCGTGGTGATTGATAACACATCCCATTTCCGCATGGACCCGGACATTCCGTTGATCGTACCGGAAGTAAACCCAGAAGCCATCGGTGACTACAAGAAAAAAGGCATCATCGCCAACCCGAACTGTTCAACCATTCAAATGATGGTGGCTCTAAAACCGTTGCATGAAGAATTCGGCCTTGAACGTGTGATCGTATCGACGTACCAATCCGTTTCTGGCGGCGGTAAAGAGGCGATGGATGAATTGTTTGAACAGACAAAAGGCATCTTTATGAACAAGCCTGCGTCTGAAAATAAAAATGTTTTCACCAAGCAAATCGCCTTTAACTGTATCCCGCACATCGATGTGTTCATGGATGACGGCGCGACGAAAGAAGAGTGGAAAATGAAGGTTGAGACTGCAAAAATTCTCGACCCGAAAATCAAAGTCCACGCCAACTGCTGTCGTGTTCCGGCCTTTATTGGCCATGCGGAATATATCAACATCGAAACCACAAAACCAATCGATGAAGATCGCGTTCGTGAGGTCATGGCCGCCCAAGATGGTCTGGTGGTTGTGGATCACCGCGCCGATGAAGGCTATGTGACTCAGGTTGAATGTGCAGGCGAAGATGCGACTTATGTGTCGCGCATCCGCAAAGATGACACCGTTGAAAACGGCCTGTCTTTCTGGTGTGTATCTGACAACCTGCGCAAAGGTGCAGCCTTGAACACCGTTCAGATCGCCGAAGCGTTGATCAAAGATCACCTGAAAAAATAAGAAGCTTTCTTTTTTAGCTTTGACGAAAAAGGACCCGCCTTGCAGATATGCAGTGCGGGTCTTTTTTTTTGAGCTTATTTCAAATTACGAAAAAGGACTTACTATAGATATTGCTTTTAGGTGAATGATTATTTATTTTTTTCTTAATGGTTGTATTTTTGATGGGCTGGAGAAGATATTGGAAACCGAATATTTCAGGATTTTTATGGAAAATGTTTCGGCATGGCCTGTTTTAGCTGCAATTGTTTTAATCTGGTTGATGCTGAATCCAGCCATACTTGAACGTATTACATCACTGAAAGTGGGCAATGTAGAAGTTCAGCTAAAAGAAATGCAGGAGCATATTGAAGAATTGGAAAATGAGTTATCAAGGCAAGAGCAAAAATTCTTGGATGATATTGATAACATTGATGCAAATGCCTCTGTTTCAGATTTAGGGGAGGTTCGTGCGGCATTAAAGGCTTCGGCCCGTGGTTTGGATGGTTTGGATAGTCTAAAACAATTGTTAGGCGAAGAAGCGACTGCTGAAGAAATATATGCCGCTGCCGTTGCTTTACGTGAAAGACCAACGGCTTACTTGTTTGGAGATGCGATTAATTGTCTTGAGCGTTTGGCTAATGATAAAAATTTAAAAGGGTTAAGACTAAATTTCGTATGGACATTGACCAGTGCAATTCATCGAATTCTATTAGATGATATTAAGCATTCAGCTTATCCTACTCTCCAGAAGGCAGAATTATTGAATGCGGACCGTGTTCTTTCATTGCTGGAGCAAAACGCACGGGTTCAAAAAGATCGTCCAGATAATCCTCGTAAAGGTATCCTAGGACCAATAAAATTTTCGAAAGATTGGATCAGTAAAGGCTTAAAGAAACTGAGCTGACATTAAAATATAATTTGGATTCATAGGCTAGGTGAGACGTTCGACGCGTGTTCAAGGTTTTTGTTTATAGTTTCTACCACTTTGTTGATAGTTTATGTCTCTATTGATCAATCTTTTTCCTTAAAAAAGAAACACTTCCAGCGGCGATCAATACCATGAGGGAGGATACCGCAAGGCAAGCTTCCAGCCCGGCCATCTGATAAACCAGCCCCGACAAAAGCGTCCCCAACAAGCGCCCCACGGCATTGGCCATATAATAAAACCCAACGCTTAAAGACACTTTATCTGCATCGCTATAGGCGACGATTAGGAAGCTGTGGATGGATGAATTCATGGCAAAGACAAGCGCAAAGGCGAGCAGCCCTGTGATGAGCAAAAGGGTTGCTTGATCGGGGAATTGCATCAGCCCCCACGCCATACCCGCAGGCAGCAGCAATAAGATGAAGCCCCAAAGGGTTGCGGCCTGTGCCCCGGAGGTGGCGTCTTTTGTTTTGGAACTCAGGCGCGGGACAAAGGCTTGGATGATGCCGTATCCCACAATCCACGCAGCCATGAAGAGACCGATTTCATCAAAGCTCCAGCCCAGTTGGGAGGCAAAGAAAACAGGAACACCGACGACAAACCAGACATCGCGAGAAGCAAATAAGAAGATTCGGGCAAAGGACAGGATATTAATTTCACGCGATTTGGAAAAGAGGTCTTTTCCGGTGATTTTGGATTTGGCTTTGCCAAGCTCACCCTGCACCGCCATGACAGCGAAGATCAGGATGGCGGCGAGACATCCGGCCATGGCCCACAGTGCGATTTGAAAGCCCAAGGTTTCCAGCAAAAATCCACCAAGGAAAAAGCCGATGCCTTTCAGCGCGTTCTTTGATCCGGTCAGCAAGGACACCCATTTAAACAATAAGCCTTCGTCCGCCACCACCAGTTTGACCGCGCTTTTGGAACTCATCTTGGTTAAGTCCTTGGCAATCCCGCTTAAGGCCTGGGCGGCCATGACGTAAGCCACAGATAAAGAGACGGCCCAGCCATCTTGCAATAAAGACAGCATGACAAGGGCGGCGATTTGGGTGGCGAGGCCTGCAAACAAGGTTAAACGCAAACCAAAGCGCGCGCCGATCCAACCGCCGACGAAATTTGTGACAATCCCCATGGCTTCGTAGAGCAGGAACAGAAAGGCCAGATCAAGCGGGGTGTATCCTAAATGATGAAAGTGCAACAGCACCAGCATGCGCAACGCCCCATCCGATAGGGTAAACCCCCAATAGCTGGCCGTTACGCAGGCATAGTTCTTAAGGTCGCTCATGACATTTTTTCAGCCATCATATGGGCGATATCCATCATGCGATTTACATAGCCCCATTCGTTATCGTACCAGAGATAGACTTTTAAGTGTGTGCCATCGACCACAACCGTGCTCGGTCCATCAACGATGACGGAACGCGCATCAGTGGTGAAATCGGTAGAAACCAGCGGGCGGGATTCGAAACCAAGAATACCTTTCAGCTCACCTTCTGCGGCTTCTTGGAAAAGGCCGTTTACTTCTTCAGCAGTGACGTCACGGCTCATCTCAAAAACAAAGTCGGTTAATGATCCGGTCAGAAGCGGCACACGCACCGCATGACCATCCAGCTTGCCTTTTAGTTCCGGGTAAATTACCGCAACGGCTGTGGCAGACCCAGTGGTTGTGGGGACCAAGGAGTTCACGCCAGAACGCGCGCGGCGTAAATCTTTGTGCGGGCTATCCACAATTACTTGTGTGTTGGTCAAGTCATGAATGGTGGTAAAAGACCCGCGTACAATCCCGATCTTTTCATGCAAGACTTTGATGGCAGGGGCAATACAGTTGGTGGTGCAAGAGGCTGCCGTGACGATATTGTGGGTGTCAGGATTATAGAGATGGTCATTCACCCCATAGACCAGATTAAGCGCGCCGTCTGTTTTAACCGGGCAGGCAACCAAAACTTTTTTAATGCCCGCATTCAAAAACGGTTGCAGTAATTCGTCGGTGCGATATTTACCGGAACATTCCAGCAGGATATCCACGCCTAAATCTGCCCAATTGACTGCATTGGGGGTGGTTTCTTTTGAAAAGCTCAGGCGTTGATCATCAATGAGAATGGCGTCTTTTTCGTGTGAGACTTCATGATCCCAAGTCCCGTGGACTGTATCAAACTGTAACAGGTGTGCCGCACATTCTGCCCCGCCTTTGGGTTCATTAATATGGACAAATTCGATCCCCGGTGTATTCCAACCTGCGCGCAAGACCAGCTTGCCCATCCGGCCAAAGCCATTAATCGCTACACGAATTGTCATGTTTCATTTCCTTTTAAACAGAGTTTGGGCTGCCCCTGACAACAATCATCCGATAAAAAACCGATCAGGCCGTTCATTTCGGTAAAGTTTACCGAATAAATTAACGAGCGTGCTTCGCGTCTGCGATCAACCAATCCAGACTGTCGCATCTGATTAAGGTGATGAGACAATGTTGAAGGTGTGATTGCGCAGGCTTTCGCAATCTCGCCAGCAGGCGCGCCATCAGGCCCGATGTGGACAAGAAATCGAAAAATATCTAATCGGGCCTCAGAGGCCAAAGCAGAAAGCATTATGACAGCATGATCCGTTTTCATATTTCGATAATAGCCGAATTATCGAAATGATAAATGACAAAATTATGAAATTTTTATATTAGATTTACCTTTAAAAAGTGGGGTTTAGCATTCCCCACGCTTCTAAATATTTAACTTGGGAGCCTCTGCATTATCGTATACGCTAGTCTTTTAAAAATTAATATCGCGCGAATTGAAATACGAAAAAGCAAAGATAAAGAGCAGCTGAACGGGATTACGGATGAAATGGATCGAAGTCGTACAATCAATGTGGCAAACCATCACATTGACTGAAGATATTCAAGAAGATGTGAGTAAAGACACCCTGACCCGCAATTATGTTGTGAAAAATGCGGAAGTTAAAACTTCCGAGGATGCAAGCACAGAAGAAATCCATACGCTTGAAGCTTTCTCGAGTGGCAAAGGTATGTTGTTCGCAAATGGCTATGAAAATGTAACCGTGCTGTTTGGCGGGAATGAAAAATCCCATATTGAGCTGAATGGTGTCAAAAATGCATTGGTTCGTACCTATAGCGGGGATGATTACATCGAAATTAACCCGAGTCCGGAAAGTAAAGACCAGTCCTTTTTACAGATATTCACCCATGCTGGAAATGACATGGTGATCCTGAATTCCATCTTAAATGCAGATACACATTACAAGATTAAAACAGGGCCGGGCGATGATCGTATTTTCTCACGCGGACGCAGTAAAGAAGTGTTGGACGGGGGCGAAGGTGATGATTATTTCGAACCCGGTGTCGGCAATGATGTGGTGCTGGGTGGGCCCGGTTATGATGAAGTCCGTTTTATAGATAATTTGTCCGATTACAGAGTCAAAGAACTTGCAAATGGTCGTGTAGAAGTCAGTAATGACAATGAAATGAAGACATTGGTTGATGTCGAACTTTTAACATTCAAAGACACTTATTTGAATTTCGACCATTTAATGCTTGATAATGATAGCGCGATGGCGGTTCGACAGTCTTTTTCGGGAAGTTATTCGTTTGCGCCTGATTATAGTTTTGGTGATGGTCTGGCTATTGATCGGCCTGTTTTTTTGCAAGAGTTGCAGAATTTCTTTAAATCCCGTTACGTCGCTTATCAAACTGAATTTAATACCAGTGACGAAAAGCCAAAAGAAACAGATGATGGAAATTCGTTTCAGAACGAGCATGTGGAAGCTATTTCTACAGCGCTGTTCAATTTAGAAGATGTTCTGGGCACGGTATTTGATGAATTTCCAGAGAATGAGGAAGTAGAAGAAGAGGAGGACCAAGAGATCGGTCTTCAAAATCATTCCCCTCCTGCTGGCGAAGATACCCTTGATGTTATTCTCAATCACCTCCCTGATGATTCACCTATTGATATGATTACGATTGAAGGGGAAATTATAAATAGCGGTCATTGCAAAGGTTATCTGTTTGGGAGTTGGGAAAGCGATCTGATTATAGGCGGTGACGATCAGGACAACCTGTTTGGCTGGACGGGTGATGATGTTTTGGTCGGGGGTGCTGGTAACGACTGGATGGAAGGTGGTCTCGGCGATGATCTGATTATTGGGGGAACAGGGCACGATACGGCCTTTTATCTGGGCTGGGCCGATTCGTATGTTTATGATCAGGAAAATGGCACACTCACAGACCTTTTTGGTATGTATGGTATGGATACCCTGGTGTCGGTAGAACGTCTGCAGTTCATTGATGGTACGTATGAAATCACAGATAAGGGTGTTGAGAAAATTTCCTCCGGCTTTGGTTGGGGCTGGCAGAGCGGGCTTCATGTGACGGGTGATGCGCCTTTAGAATCTGATAGAGAGAGCAATTCATATCAATTGCATGTGAGTTACGATGGGAAGCAACATCACATAGAAATTGATATTTGACGATAAACAGGTTTGCCATGTCTTTTGCCACACAAAATCCGACTTGGACGCTTGTCAAACTAGCCTTGTTAATGACCCGCCCCTTTGCCCTTATTGCGGCAGGCTTCGGGCTTGCGGCGTTGCTTGGGTATTTTTTGCAGGTTGATACATTATATCGCCCGCTTGTTGGGGGACCTGCGACCAATCCATTAACGGCATTGTGTTTCTTGCTTCTGGGTGTTGCCGTATTTTATACTAAAGATAAACAAGATAATAAAATCAAGTTAGCCAGTGCCGCTTGTGCTTTTACTTTGATATTTTGCCGCCTGATGGATCAAATGGCCGGCACTGATTTTGCGATACAGATGACCCCGTTTCAGTCCGTTGTCGAAACTGAACTTGCGGCAGGCAAACAAAATGCTATGGGGGTGAATTCCGCCCTTATGCTTGGATTCATTTCTTTGTCCCTGTTGTTGCACGGTTTTATGAAGCTGATCGCCGCACAGATTATCGCTTTTCTTGCTCTGGCAATTCCAGTTGTGTCTTATACGGGCTATGCCTATGGTTATGATGATTTTTATGGGCAGATGTCTTTTCTGACTGCGACCATTGGGATTATTTTATCTTCGGCATTACTAAGTTCGACCGCACATATTGGCGGGATGAAAGCTATCCTCAGTCCTTATGTTGGTGGTAAAAAATCGCGTGTACAAATGATCATGGGAATTGCTATTCCCTTTATGCTTGGCTTTTTGTTTGTCAAAACTTTGATGCATACGCAGCACACTGATTTGTTTGGTGTGTTTGTGGTGACAATTATCTGGTTTATTTCCAGTCTTGTCGTGGTGAGTGCTTATTTTCAGGAACAGATTGATGAAAAGCGTCGCGATGGTGAGGCTGAGCTTTTGCGCCGTGCCACGGTTGATCCCTTAACCCAACTGGCTAATCGACGCTATTTCTTTGAAATTGCGGAACGCGAGATGGAACGTTCAAATCGGACCAACATGGGTTTTTCCCTGTTGATGCTGGATCTGGATCATTTCAAAAAAATTAATGAAACGGCAGGACATTCTATGGGAGACAAAGTTCTGCAAGAGGTGGCGAAATTGCTTCATACTTCGGTGCGTGCGGTGGATGTTGTGGGACGTTTCGGTGGGGAAGAATTTGCGATTCTGCTTTGTGATACACCCCCTAAAGCCGCTGAACAGGTCGCCGAAAAAATCAGAAGACAGATTGAAACATTGCAAATTGATGGTTGGACCAATATGTATGGGCCGCTAACGGCTTCGCTTGGTTTGGCTGGATCAATCAATTTTGAATATCTGGAAGAATGTATGCAGGCAGCGGATATTGCCCTTTATAAAGCCAAGCAAAGCGGGCGAAATCAGGTTGTGATCGCAAAATAGTCCGATCCGGTCTTCCTGCGAGTTTGAATGATTTCGGGATAAAATCCAAAATTAATATGGATTTCAGGCGAACAGGCTGGAACTTTCTCTCTATACTTGTCTTACCACTTAAGTTTAGTCAGGAATTGGAGTTTATCGTGCGAAACGCAATGGGACAGACCGTTCAGTTGCCAGATCAAAATGGCGAATATATGGAAGCTTTTTCCGTTCGCCTTCTCAATGCATTAGGACGTAAAGAGGCGGAACAGATCTGTCGGGAACATCAATGGTTTGGGGTTCTGCGTCAAATCAATGCCACGAAAGATTAACGATTTTTCATTCCTTTCATTGATTGCTTTATGCGCGGCTGATGTCGTGTGTATGTCTATACCTTGGCGTCAGGTCGCTTTCCCATGTTTTGACCTGACGCCCTTTTTAGGTTTTTGGGTGAAGCTTATGTGATTTCTTGTTTTTTCGGCCAAATTGCATTATGTCTTCGCGCTATGAAAAATGACCTTATTGCAGCCGTTCAGGCCTATGTTGATACGGGCGTTCCGGCTCGAAGTGTTCCGTTTGAATGGGATGGTAAACGCTATTGGATCAAAATTTCCTTACCGTGCCAGCGGACCGTATGGCATAGGGTACAGGATTGTTTCGCTTTTTTAAGTCGTGCAGAGGTATTGCGTTCAACGGTTTCCAGTTTTGATCAGGTTGGGTTGGATGAAGAAGCCAAGCGTTTAATCCGGATCAAGGCGCGTCATGTTCTTGTGCCCGATGTGGTCGCACAAAAGCCGGGCTGGTTGTTGCTGAGTGATATCGGCACCAGTCTCCACGATGCACTTGAAAATGCCGAAGAGAAAGAACCATTACTGATGAAAGCGATGGTGGCTTTGGCTGACTTGCATCAAAAAGGCGGATGGCATGGGACCGGGCAATTACGTGATATGATTATATCGCCTGCTGGTGAAGTTGGCTTCATTGATTTTGAAGAAGCCGTCGGCGAAGCTATGGGCCGGGATGCAGCACAAGCGCGTGATGTATTGCGCTTTTTAATTTCAGCGGTTCGTTTTGATCGCGAAGATGGGGCTTTGTTGCAGCAATTGCTTGCCCGCTACCAGGCCAACGGACCGCAAACCGTCTGGCCGCAAATGAAAGCGGTTTTACGTTTAATCAGTCCGTTGGCCTTTATTTTGCGCCCGTTTTATAACAAGCTTGGGCGCGATGTTCGCGAAACGCTTTTGGTTTATCAAGCCCTTAAACAGACTGTCCGGCAACCGTAAGGCCTTCAATGCGGATCGTCGGCGCGTTGGTGCTGTATCTAAATTCCAGATCATCCGCAGGCGTCATTTCCTTGAACATATCTTTTAAGTTTCCGGCGATGGTCAGTTCATTGACCGGATAGGCAATTTTGCCATTTTCAATCCAGAAACCAGAGGCACCGCGGCTATAATCCCCGGTCACGCCATTGACCCCCATGCCGATGAGTTCCGTGATATAAAAACCATCCTTGATGTCGGCCATCAATTCATCCGGGCTTAAGCGACCTGCTTCCATATAGAAATTTGTGGTGCTGGGCGATGGTGCAGACCCCGTGCCGCGTGCGGCATGGCCTGTGCTTTCAAGACCCAATTGACGGGCCGAGCGTAAATCCAAGATCCAGCTTTGCAGCACACCCTTTTCAACAAAATTACGTTTCTGATTGGCCAGACCTTCTGCGTCCATAGGTTTGGAACGTAAACCGCGTTTGCGGTGCGGGTCATCTACAATGGCGATGTGGGGTGCGAAAATTTCTTCGCCCATTTTGTCTTTTAGGAAACTGGTGCCACGGGCAACCGAATTACCGTTAATTGCGCCCACCAGATGACCCAATAATCCGGCAGAGACACGCGGGGAATAAATGACTGGGACTTGCTTTGTCCCTACTTTGCGCGGATTTAATCGTGCAACGGCTTTTTCCCCTGCTTTGCGACCAATTTCAACCGGGTCGGTCAAATCTTCGGCATAGACGGCTGTGGAATAATCATAGTCACGTTCCATGCCGGTGCCTTCGCCTGCCAGAACACAGGCACTGACAGAACAACCCGATGAGGTATAGGCATGGGATAATCCGTTTGTACCCACGATTGCCACATCATGGCGGCCCCATCCGGCTTCTGCGCCTTCGGAATTGGTGACGCCTTCAACAGCACGGGCGGCTTCTTCTGCCTTGGTTGCCCAGCTGATTAAGGTTTCTTCGTCTGGTTCGTATGGATCATAGCCATCAACGTCGGGAAAGCTGGTGGCCAGTTGATCCGGGTCTGCCAGACCGCAATATTGATCTTCGGGCACGACACGGGCCATGGCGACCGCGCGTTCGGCCAATTCATCCAAGGCATCTGCGTTGAAATCGCTGGAAGAAACAATGGCTTGGCGTTTACCGATCAAAACACGTAAACCCAAATCCTGCCCTTCGGAGCGTTCCAGATTTTCAGGTTTACCCAAACGTTGCGATAAGGACAAGGATGTGCCTTCCACCAAAACCGCATCGGCTGCATCAGCCCCTAAGCCTTGTGCTTTTTTGACGAGGTTGTTTAACAGGTCGAGGTTATTTTGATGGTTGCTCATACGTGATGCTCTTTATTTTTTGTCAGGTGTCTTACGGTTTAAGATATGCCAAATGAAAATTCAGACAACCCATTATTTCCAGATGGGTTTGCCGGACCCGGGCAGGCCGAGCTTGTCCCAGATGTCAGATACCTTATCGACGACGTCTTGATCCATGGCAATTTTGGTGCCCCATTCACGATGGGTTTCATTACCCATCTTATTGGTGGCATCCCAGCCGACCTTGCCGCCCAGCCCACTTTCGGGGGAGGCAAAATCAAGATAGTCAATCGGGGTATTTTCTACCATCAAGGTGTCACGTACAGGGTCCATGCGGGTGGAAACCGCCCACCAGACATCTTTCCAGTCGCGCGCATCAATGTCATCATCAACCACGATAATAAACTTGGTGTACATAAATTGACGCAAGAAGGACCAGCAACCCATCAACACGCGCTTGGCATGACCGGGATAGGCTTTCTTGATGGAGACTACAGCCACACGATACGAACAGGCTTCAGGGGGTAGCCAGAAATCCACAATCTCGGGAAATTGCTGTTGTAACAGGGGGACGAACACATCGTTTAAGGCTTCGCCTAGCACACTGGGTTCATCAGGCGGACGTCCGGTAAATGTGGATAAAAAGATCGGTTTTTTGCGCATGGTGATGGCGCTGATTTCAAAGACCGGGAAATTTTCCACGCTGTTGTAATAACCCGTATGATCGCCATAAGGGCCTTCGGGGGCTTCTTCATCGTGGCGCACGTAGCCCTCCAGTACAATCTCGGCTTCTGCCGGGACTTTCAGCGGCACGGTCTTACAATCGACCAGTTCGACTTTTTTACCGCGCAGCAATCCGGCAAACTGATATTCTGATAAAGTATCCGGTACAGGCGTGACTGCCGCCAAAATGGTGCCGGGATCCGCACCCAGCACGATGGCAACCGGCATGGGCGCATTATTTTTATCGACCCAGCGTTTGAAATGTTGCGCCCCGCCGCGGTGTTTCAACCAACGCATGATACAGCGGTTTTTCCCCAGAACCTGCATACGATAGATGCCAAGGTTGAAGTCATCGGTTCTGCCATTATCGGGGCCTTTGGTGACGACCAGCGGCCATGTGATTAACGGGGCGGGTTCGCCGGGCCAGCAGGTCTGGATCGGCAGTTTTGATAAATCAATATCATCGCCTTCCAACACGACTTCCTGACAGGGGGCTTTTTTTACCGTTTTGGGTTTCATGGACATGACGGTTTTAGCCAGCGGCAGAAGTTTTAAGGCCTCTTTAAATCCGTTTGGCGGTTCCGGCTGTTTTAAAAATGCCAGCGTTTCCCCAATTTCGCGCAGGCCCGATGGGTCACGATCCATCCCCCAAGCAACCCGTTCCACGGTGCCAAATAAATTGACGAGCACAGGCATATCATAGGGGGTGCCATCTTCTTTTACGACATTTTCAAACAAAACAGCGGGGCCTTCTTCGGCCAGAAGGCGGGTTTGAATCTCGGTCATTTCCAGAACCGGGGAGATGGGTTCAGATACCCGTACCAGTCGGTTTTCCCGTTCCAGCCGATCCATGAAATCACGCAATGAAGAAAATGGCATTAATCATCCCTTTAGAAAAATCTTTCACGTCTTCTCATAACAAGCTGCGAGCCAGACATACAGAATTTTCTTACAAGAACAGGATAATTAATGATGATTCCCGCCTCAATGACGCAAGTCTTGCTGCATTCCCTCTTACAGGACCTGATTACCCAGACGGGGGAACCTGATTATGTGCGGTATCGGTTATTAGAACATATCGAAAAACGCTATCAGGCCTTTCTGGATGTGTTGAAAAATAGCGAAGACGATCTGTCAATTGTCCATTCATTGGTCGAAAAAGACCCAGATTGCCTTACGGGCAACCCAATTTTACGTTTGCAAGCTTTAGTGGATTACGTGGAAATTGCCGCTGCGATTTACTCAGAGGTTGAAATGCATCCCAACAGCTTGACGATCCACAAATTTTTTTATTTTTAACTTTTGTATAATGGGTTAAAACACTAATATATTATTAGGGTTTATTACTTTTCATGAGCCGAAACGTCATATAAAAGCGGGCATTTAAATTCATATGATTTGTGAAACCGCATAAAAAATAATCTGAGAGTACTCTATTGATGGCCGATGCGACTGTTGATCGATTTAGGAAACTGCTGGATATAGGTCTGGCCCTGTCGACGGAACGAAATTCCGTTCGATTGATGGAAAAAATCCTAAATGAAGCCAAGACCATGTGTAACGCGGATGGCGGGACATTGTATCGAGTCGTGGATGAAGATCGACGTTTGCGTTTTGAGATTATGCGAAATGACAGTCTCAATATCTATAATGGGGGGACGTCAGGTAATGAAATAACACTTCCTCCGGTTGAACTTTATGATCCGCTTACGGGTGAAGAAAATCGCCATAATGTGGCCTCTTATTGTGCCTTGTCTAAAAATACGATCAGCATTGATGATGCTTATGAGTTTGACGGGTTTGACTTTCAGGGAACTAAAAAGTTTGATGAAGCCACGGGCTATCGTTCCCAGTCCTTTTTGACAGTTCCGCTTTATAACAATGAAGGTCGGGTAATCGCTGTCTTGCAGTTGTTAAATGCACAGGATGTAAATACAGGCAAGGTCATTCCATTTGCCGCAGAGCTTCAACCTTTTGTGGAAGCACTGGCCGCACAGGCGGCAATTGCACTGGATAACCAGTTGTTGGTGGAAGCACAGCGTCAGTTGTTGGTTTCCTTCATTGAATTGATTGCTGGTGCGATTGACGCCAAATCGGCTTATACGGGCGGGCACTGTCAACGTGTCCCTGTCCTTACCGACATGCTGGCAGAAGCGGCGATTGAGCAAAAAGACGGTGTCTTCGCTAACTTTGATATGACAGAAGAAGAACAGTATGAACTGCACATCGCAGGGCTGTTACATGACTGCGGCAAGGTCACGACACCGGAATATATCGTTGATAAAGCAACCAAGCTTGAAACGATTTATGATCGCATCCATGAAGTACGCATGCGCTTTGAAGTCTTGAAACGAGATGCGGAAATTGACTATCTGAAAAGCCTGCAAAAGACCGATGATGAGGTTGAAAAAGCAAGGCTCGAACAAGTTTATAAGGATCGTTTACAAAAACTAGATGATGATTTTGGCTTTGTGGCAGAATGTAACGTGGGTGGTGAATTTATGGCACCGGAACGCATGGATCGTCTGGATGAAATCGCCAAAGAAACATGGACGCGCACCCTTTCTGATCGTTTAGGGATCGGCCATGAAGAACTGACCCGTAAAAAAGCAGCAGGGGAAGAACCACCGCTTCCTGTCACGGAAAATCTTTTATCAGATCAAGCGCATCATATTTTTGATCGCAAGGATAAATCCTTGTTTGATGAGGATAACCCTTATGGCTTTAGGATGACGCCCCCTGAAAATATGTATAATCAGGGCGAGCTTTATAACCTAAAAGTCAAAGCAGGGACCTTGACCGAAGAAGACCGCTTTAAAATCAATGACCATATCGTTCAGACTATTATCATGCTGGATCAGCTGCCTTTCCCACGTTATTTAAGAAAAGTGCCGGAATATGCCGGCGGTCACCATGAAAAAATGGATGGCACTGGATATCCACGCAAGCTTGGCGCCGAAGACATGTCCTGGCCTGCGCGTATGATGGCTGTCGCTGATATTTTTGAAGCGTTAACCGCAGCGGATCGCCCCTATAAATTGCCCAAAACTTTGTCGCAATCCATTAAGATCATGTCCTTTATGGTTAAGGATAACCATATCGACAAAGACTTGTTTGAATTGTTCCTGACCAGTGGAAAATATAAAGAATATGCCGATAAGTTCCTGAAACCGGAACAGATAGATGAGGTTGATATTTCCCAATATGTCACGGATCAAGCAGCGCAATAATGATCGAACGGGCCTTGGGCTACCCTTATGAGATGTCGGCGACGTCCTATATTCTTGAGAATGGTAGGATAAATGCCTGGTCGGATATTGATCTTTCTAATCGTACCCCTGTCTTGGCCTGCGGGTCCAATCAATCGCCTGAACAGCTTATGCGAAAATTTTCAGAAGGCCTAATCCCGGTGATGGCCGGATGGTTAGAGGGTTATGATTCTGTTTATAGCGCCCATTTCACCTCTTATGGAAGCGTGGCTGCGACCTATCATTATGATGCAAATGTGAAATCCCGTCAGATGATTACCTGGCTGGATGACGACCAGCTTGAGATGATGCATAAGACAGAGGCTTTGGGCGTTAACTATGAATTCGTCGCTTTTGAAGGAATAGAATTTCAATCAGATTGTGCCCAGTCCATTGGTGCGGCCTATAGCTATCAAAGCCTGCGTGGACCTTTAATGATTGAAGGACAACCCATTGGCCTGCAAGCCATTCAAGCTGTTGGGGCAAGTTATCGTCGATATGATCAAAAGGATTTACAAGCCCTGATCCAATATCTGCTAGGCCATGCGGGCACTTTGGCTGATTTTATTACAGAAACGATCAATCACGCTGAAGAAAGACACAGGCGCACAAAATATTTAAGCACTAACCACATCTGGACATATCCGTGTGATCCTATAAAAGGGTAGACCCATTTATTTAAGTGAGATTGGTTGTGATTGTGCGCGTTATTATGCACCCTTATGTTTTGTTGTCTTTGGCCGTTTTATTCTGGGCGGGGAACTCGGTTGTCGGGCGTGCTTTTGCATCGGATTTACCACCTGTTGGCATGGTTTTCTGGCGTTGGGTCATCGCGGCAACAATCCTGCTGCCGATCTGTTACAAACATTTTCTACGGGACCTTCCCATCCTGCGGCAACATATTCTGTATGTGACGGTGCAGGGATTTTTGAGTATTACTTGCTTTAACGCGCTGCTTTATTGGGGCTTGCATTATACCAATGTGGTCAATACCTCGCTGGTTCAAGCGGGTATGCCTGTGGTCACCTTGTTCTTTTCATGGATCATCTTGCGCAAAGGCTTAAATAGATTAGGAATGGTCGGGATTGCTTTGTCTTTGATGGGGGTGTCCTGGGTGGTGTTGCGTGGGGATGTGATGACGATTGCAACCCTTTCATTTAACCCGGGTGATCTGATTATTCTGGCGGCTGTTTTTGTCTGGTCGGTCTATACGGTGCTTTTGGCAAAAATTCCACAAGGCTTATCTCGTTTGGGCTTTACGTATGCCATGGTTTTATCGGGGCTGGTTTTGTTGATCCCGATTTATGGCTGGGAATTGTCAACAGGGGCGACGATCACTTTGACTCAGGACAGCCTCTTTGCTTTTGCCTATATCGGGGTTTTCCCTTCCGTTTTGTCTTTCTTGTGCTGGAACCGGGGGGTGGAACTGGTCGGGGCCAATGTGGCGGGCACATTTCTGAATTTGATGCCCATTTTTGGGGCGGTGCTTGGTATGTTATTGCTGGGCGAAAGTTTACAGACCTATCATTATGCAGGGATCGTCCTTATCTTTAGTGGGATTTATCTGGTCACAAAAAAGAATTGATACCAAATTTAATTATATTTGGAGTTAGGTGACTTACATCACAATAATATAATATAGCAGCTGATAGGGTAGCTTAGTTTACATTTTAGGGGCATTCGTATGGCGTTTTGGCAGCAATATAAAAGAGGTATTCTTCCTTTTCTCATTTTGGCTGTGGCTATAGCTATTTTTGTTGTACTGGAACTGACCAAACCGACCCCGGCCTTACAAGAAGTCGAAGAACGGTTTTGGCCGATTACTGCCCAAACCGTCAGTTTTTCTGATGTTCGCCCCAGCTTTCAAAGCTTTGGCGAAATTCGTGCTGGTCGGGATGCGGAATTACGTGCTCAAGTGTCCGGTCAGGTGGTCTCTTTACATGATCGACTAGGCGATGGCGCATCGGTACACGCTGGCGAAGTTCTTGTCGTGATCGATGATTTTGATTATGTTGCCACCCGCACAGAACGTGAAGCTGATCTGGCCGAAACCCAAGCAAAGTTGGTCGAGTTACAAACCGTTCTGGCTGGCGAAGAAAAACTGCTGCCCGGTGATAAAAATCAGGTTGCCATTGCCTCGCGCGAGTTGGAACGTCAGCGCAAATTGTTAAAACGCAAAGCGGTCAGTAAAAAAGCCTATGACGATGCCCAGTCCCAGTTAAGTGATCGAAAGCAGAATGTGCTGGTGCGCGAACAGACGATTGCCCGGCTTAATACTCAGATTATTCAGGCGCAATCCGCTGTGCAAAAGGCAGAGACTGCATTAAGCAAAGCCCAACGTGATGTGGAGGATACACAGCTTAAGGCCCCGTTTGACGGTTTTTTGAGCGATCTTGATGTCAGCGAAGGCAAGCAGGTGTCGACCTCGGATCGTTTAGGTCGTTTGATTTCGCTGGAAAAACTGGAAGCAAGTTTTCATATCCCCGAAGCCGATTACGCCCGTCTTACCCGAAAAGAACCTTTATCCGGGCGCAAAGTGCAAATCACCTTGCAGCGCGGGGAAACGACAAATCAATATGACGGCACGATTGTGCGCATTGATGCCCGTGTGGATGCACAGACAGGCGGGCGCAAGGTTTTTGCTGCCCTGTCCGGATTGACGTTACAAACTGACCTGCGCCCCGGTGTATTTGTTGGCGTATCCGTTCCGGATGCGCTTTATGAAAATGTCGTGCGTCTGCCTGCACGCGCCCTTCATGGCACGGACCATGTTTATGTGGTTCATGAAGGACGTTTGCAAAAACGTATGGTCACACTGGCTGTACGCGATGGGGACCATGTTTTGATTTCTGACGGTTTAAGTGCAGGTGATATGGTTGCCATTACCCGTTTTGCCCAGATGGGGCCGGGCATTAAGGTCAAGGTGGTCGCGCCATGAGTTTGGGACATAACGAAAGCCGGTTTAATCTGGTCAGCCTGTTCACCCGCCACCGCACGGCCCCAAACCTGTTGATGTTTTTAATGGTGCTGTTGGGTGTTGTTTCCCTCGTGCGCCTAAATGTGCAGTTTTTCCCGAATTTCGGTATCGATGTCATTACGGTTAATGTCACATGGTCCGGTGCCGGCGCGGAAGATGTGGACGCCAATATCGTGCAGGCGCTTGAGCCAGAGTTACGTTTTTTAGATAACGTCAAACATGTAAAATCCACTTCGAACGAAGGGTCGGCCAGTATTTCCATAGAATTTGAAGCCGGCACCGAAATGCAGACGGCCCTATCCAATGTGGAAACGGCTGTCGCGCAGGTGACGACTTTGCCAGAAGACAGCGAAAAGCCCGTCATCAACAGGGTTGTGCGCTATGAACCCATCACCCGGTTGTTGCTCTCCGGCCCTTATCCCGAAAGCGCGCTAAAGGCCATGGCAAAGGAATTGCGCGATGAATTGTTGGCACGTGGCGTGGATAAAGTGGATTTAAATGGTGCGCGCGATGAAGAAATATGGGTGGAGGTTCTGCCCGAAACCCTGCGCCGTCTGGACCTGAGCATTAAGGATATCGCAACACGTATTCAGCAAATTTCGCAAGATATTCCGGCAGGTGAGACAGGCGGCGGGCAGGCAAAACAAATCCGCGGCCTGGGTGAGGTCAAAACAGCCGAAGGTGTCGCGGAAATTGAAGTCCGTTCTCGCGAAAATGGCGAGAAAATCCGACTTAAAGACATTGCGAAAATCAGCGAAAATTTTGATGCAGACGGGGCCGAAATCCGTTTCGATCAAATGAAAGCAATCGAATTGCAGGTCCGTCGCTCAACCACGGCCGATGCGTTGAAAGTCGATGATATTGTCAGCCAGTTTATCAGAGAAGTTCGCCCCACGCTTCCGGCAAATGTGCGACTTGATCAATATGAAATTCAGGCTGATCTGATCCGTGATCGGATTGATTTGCTGGTAAATAATGGCCTGTCCGGTCTTGTTCTTGTGCTGGCAATTTTATTTTTATTCTTAAATTCGCGCGTGGCCTTTTGGGTGGCCATCGGTATTCCGGTTTCGTTGTTGGCGACCATGTTTGTGATGGGTTTGTCGGGCCAGACCATCAATATGATTAGCCTGTTCGGCCTGATTATGGCGATCGGGATTGTGGTGGATGATGCGATTGTGGTGGGGGAACATTCTGAAACCCTGCGCCGTCGGGGTTTATCGCCCGTTGAAGCAGCGGAAGCAGGCGCTCTGCGCATGATGGTGCCTGTCTTTGCATCCAGTCTGACCACCATTGCCGCCTTCATGCCGTTGCTTGCGATTTCCGATATCATGGGGCAAATCATTGCGGCCATTCCCTTTGTTGCGATTGCTGTGATTGTGGCCAGTTTGATTGAATGTTTCCTCGTTTTGCCCGGTCATATGCGTCATGCTTTAAAAGGTAAACCAGAAGAAAGCCGGGGATTTCGCAAAACGTTTAATGAAAAATTCGATCATTTTCGCGATGGGGTTTTCAGCCGTTTCATTGATCGTGTACTGAGCTATCGCTATGTTGCGATAGCTCTTGCTTTTGGTGCTTTGATTATTTGCATAGGTCTTGTTTCCGGTGGGCGTGTGGGCTTTCAGTTCTTTAAAGGACCAGAGGCCGAACGTATTTTCGCCAATGTGGAAATGGTTGCAGGAAGCCCACGCGAAGAAACACAGGTCATGGTAGATGAGCTGGAACGTGCGTTGTTACGAACTGATGAAGCTTTGGGCGGCGGGCTGGTCATTACCCATGTGGCGAAGGTAGGAACGCGTGTTTCAAGTGCTGGGGGTCATGGTGGCGGGGGCGGCGGTGCTGGCAGTGATCATCTGGGTGGCATTTATCTGGAACTTTTGGCATCTGACCAACGCGATGTACGCACCGAAGATTTTACTGACGAATGGCGCAGGCAGACCGAATTTAAAGCCGGATTAGAACGTTTGACCCTGATTCCTGCGACGGCGGGTCCACCGGGACGTGATGTAGATGTGCGCATTCAAGGCAATGATATCAAACACTTGAAACAAGCTGCTAGCGAGGTGATTGATCTTTTAAAACGTTATCCCGGTGTGTCAGCCTTGGAAGATGATCTACCGTTTGGAAAAGAAGAAGCGATCTTGGAATTAAGCCCGCATGGCAAAGCCTTGGGCTTTACCACCGATGATGTGGCACGACAGGTGCGTGATAATTTTGATGGGGCTATTGCCAAACGTTTCCCGCGCGGGGATGAAGAAGTTTTGATCCGTGTGCAGTTTGACCGCGCCCATATCGGTCAAACAAGTCTGGATCAACTTTATATCCGTAGCCCCAATGGGACGGAAGTTCCATTAAGTCAGGTGGCAACGCTGCGCACCAAAACAGGTTTTGCCAGCGTGAAACGCGAAGATGGCACCCGTCAGGTGTCTATTACAGGGGAGTTGAACAAAAGCCTGACCAGCACGGATTTGGTGATTGAGGCCTTAAAGCGCGATGGTGTGGATGAAATTGCGCGCAAGCATGATGTTCACGTCAGCTTCGCAGGTAAGGCGGAAGAACAAAAACGCACCTTTGGTGATATGATTACGGGTGTCATTGTCGGCTTTAGTGGGATTTATATTATTCTGGCATGGGTGTTTTCCAGTTATTCCAAACCTGTCGTTGTTATGTCGGTGATCCCCTTTGGTTTTGTCGGGGCATGTGTCGGTCATTTTGTCATGGGCTATGATCTGACCATGTTATCCCTTGTGGCGCTTGTCGGCTTAAGCGGCATTGTGGTCAATGACAGCATCATTCTGGTTAGTACGGTGAAAGAACATCTTGATATGGGCAAGCCTGCGATGGAAGCCATTAAACGCGGCACGGTCGATCGCCTGCGCGCCGTCATTCTGACATCGGCTACGACCATTGGCGGATTGACCCCATTGATGTTTGAAACCAGTTTGCAGGCCCAGTTCCTGATCCCGATGGCGATTACCATTGTCTTTGGTTTGATGGTGGCAACGATGCTGGTTCTTGTCGTGGTGCCTGCGCTCTTAGCAGTGCTGGAAGATATAAAAAAGATGAGGGGGATTCCCTTTCGAACAAAAAATGTTTAGGCTGTCTTTCTTTCGCTAGCAACAATGAAGACGGTTATGAGTGACCTGACAAACAGCCCCGCTTGGAAAGCCCTTCTTTCCCACCATGAGGACATTAAACCGCAGCATATGCGCGACATGTTCGAGAAAGACCCGGATCGTTTTGAAAAATTTTCCGTGCGTTCCAGCGGAATATTGCTGGATTATTCCAAAAACCGTATCACCGAAGAAACCATGAACTTGCTGGGTGATCTGGCACGTCATTGCGGCGTGGAAGAAGCACGTAATCGCATGTTTGCGGGCGAACATATTAATATCACCGAAGATCGCGCCGTTTACCATATGGCCCTGCGCAACCGATCTGAACGCCCTATGAAAGTGGATGGCGAAGATGTCATGCCCGATGTCCGCCATGTTCTGAACAAAGTACGCCGTTTCAGTGAAGATGTGCGCAAAGGCCATTGGCGCGGTGTGACAGGACGTCATATCAAGACCGTGGTCAATATCGGTATCGGCGGGTCTGACTTGGGCGTCATTATGGCCCTGCAATCCTTGCGGAGTTATCAGCGCGATGATTTGACCCCGCGCTTTATTTCCAACGTGGATAGTTCGCATTTGGTCGAAACTTTGCGTAATTTGGACCCGGAAACCACACTGTTTATCGTGGCGTCCAAGACCTTTACCACACAAGAAACCATGCTAAATGCGACCTCTGCCCGGTCCTGGCTGGTGAAACGCTTGGGCACAGAAGCGGTGCGCAAACATTTTGTTGCGGTTTCCACCAACGAAGAAAAAGTCTGTGATTTCGGTATTGACCCCGATTACATGTTCCCTTTCTGGGATTGGGTCGGCGGGCGTTATTCGGTCTGGTCTGCCATTGGTCTGGCCATCGCGCTGGTGATCGGTTTTGACAAGTTTGAAGAAATGCTCGAAGGCGCGCATGCCATGGATGAACATTTCCGCACATCGCCTATTGAACATAATATGCCGATTATCATGGCGTTATTGGGCGTGTGGTATGCCAATTTCTTTGGCTGGTCCACCCATGCGGTACTGCCATATGACCAGTATCTGACGCGTTTTCCGCAATATCTTCAGCAGCTTGATATGGAAAGTAATGGCAAACGCGTTGATCTTTCAGGTCGACCGCTGGATTACACCACAGGTCCGGTGATCTTTGGTCATGCAGGCACCAATGCGCAACATTCCTTTTTCCAATTGCTTCATCAGGGTAGCTGGAACGTATCAATGGATTTCATCGGGGTGGCGAATAATCACCATCCATTGCGCGAACATCAAACCATTTTACTGTCGAATTTTCTGGCGCAAACAAAAGCCTTGATGTTGGGTAAAACCGAAGAAGAAGTACGCGCGGAAATGAAGGCAAAGGGTCTTAGCCAAAAACGCATTGATAAGCTGGCGGCACATCGCACCTTCCCGGGTAATAAACCCAGCAATTCACTGGTTTTGCCATTGGTGACCCCGTTTACGGTCGGGCAATTGCTTGCGCTTTACGAACATAAAGTTTTCGTGCAGGGTATTATCTGGAACATCAATTCCTTTGACCAATGGGGCGTGGAATTGGGTAAGAAACTTGCCAAGGATCTGACGCCCAAACTGACTGGGGATGTGCCGATTATGGATGAAGATTCCTCCACCAAAGGTCTTTTGAAGTATATGAAACGATTAAAGAAAGAATTTATCTAATGGGCATTCGTCTTCTCCCCCAGACGCTCATTAACCAAATCGCCGCCGGTGAGGTGGTGGAACGCCCGGCTTCTGCCATGAAAGAATTGGTGGAAAATGCCATTGATGCGGGTGCCAGCCGCATTGATGTGGTGATGAAAGAAGGTGGCCGCGTGTTGCTGTCTGTCACCGATGATGGCTGTGGCATGGAACCGGATGAACTGGAACTGGCCGTGCAGCGCCACGCCACTTCTAAAATCCCCGATGAAGATTTGTTCAATATCGACACACTTGGTTTCCGTGGGGAGGCTTTGCCCTCCATCGGGTCAGTGTCGCGCATGTCCATTACGTCACGCACCGAAAAAGCCGATAACGCCTGGTGTATCCGTGTGGAAGGTGGGGAAAAACAGGGACCGGAGCCAGCCGCCCATCCAAAGGGGACGCGCATTGAAGTGCGCGATCTTTTCTTTGCCACACCGGCCCGTTTGAAGTTTTTAAAAGCCCCCCGCACAGAATTGACCCACGGCATTGATGTGATTAAACGCCTTGCCATGTGCCATCCCGAGATCAGCTTTACCTTAGGCGATGGTGTGCGCACGCTCTTAAAATTGCCTGCGGCCCATGGTGATTTGTTTGAAGCTTTGCTGGAACGCCTGCGTGGAATTATGGGGAAAGACTTTGCCGAAAATGCCATCCCGATTGAGGCTGAACGCGAAAATGTGCGCCTGACAGGCCATATCAGCTTGCCGACCTTGAATCGTGGCAACAATGCCTTGCAGTTTTTCTTTGTGAATGGTCGTCCGGTGAAAGATAAACAGCTTTATGGGGCGATTCGCGGGGCATATCGTGATTTCCTTGCCCATGACCGTCATCCCTTGTTGGCTCTTTTTATCGAACTGCCCCCGCGTGCGGTTGATGTGAACGTCCATCCCGCCAAGGCAGAGGTGCGCTTTCGTGATCCGCAAGGGGTGCGTGGTTTGATCGTCAGTGCCTTAAAACAGGCTTTAAGCGGCGCAGGTCATCTGGCGTCATCAACGGTCAGTGATGATGCGCTGGCAGCTATGCGCCCAGTGGATTATCGCCCCCACACCATTGACCCGGCTGCGGCTGAAATGGCGCGTGCAATTACTTCACAAAACCGTAGCAGCAGTTTTGGACATTATATCCCTGAAGGCTTGCGCGAAAAAGCGGCTGAATTTCAGGCCCCGCTTTCAGGTTTTGATGCCCCGCCGCAAGCCAATCTGCGTGAATCATCCGATACGCAAATGTCGGCACCGCCGGAACAGTACCCCCTTGGTGTGGCGCGCGCGCAACTGCATGAGACCTATATCATCGCCCAAAGCGGGGATGCGATTATCATGGTCGATCAACATGCTGCCCATGAACGTTTGGTTTACGAGCGCATTAAAAACGGGGTGGAAGAAAATGGTGTGAAGCGTCAGGGGTTGTTGATCCCCGAAGTGGTTGAACTCGATCTGGCTGATGCGGATCGACTGATCGCACGTGCGGCAGAACTGGAAGAACTCGGCCTCGTTTTAGAAAACTTTGGCTCCGGCACCGTGGTTGTGCGCGAAGTCCCCGCCATGCTTGGGGCGAAAGTCGATGTTCAGGGCTTGGTTAAAGACGTTGCCGACAGCCTCGCCGAAGTGGACGAAGCCATGTCCTTAAAAGACAAACTCATGGACGTCTGCGGTTCAATGGCCTGTCACGGAAGTATCCGCGCCGGACGTCGGCTGACCATAGATGAAATGAACGCGCTCCTGCGTGAAATGGAAGCCACCCCACACAGCGGCCAATGTAAACATGGTCGGCCGACCTATGTGGAACTAAAACTTAAGGATATTGAGCGACTGTTTGGCCGTAGTGGGTAAGGGGATGGAAAGTGTCAATAGGCGTTAATGCACAAATAAAAAAAGCTGAACGAAGTATCAATAATAATAATTTTGTTATTGCCGCAGAGTTATATTGCGAGATAGTTGCTAAATTCCCAAATAATGAAAAAGCAAAAAAAGGACTATCTCAACTTCAACAAGTTTTTTATGGAACAAAACCAGATGTCGCTCAGCAGGTTGAAGGGTTTCTCAATAATGCCAATAACATAGATGCAAATCTGTTATTAAATCATGCTAAGACTTTACTGGCTCAGTACCCCTTTTTAGCATTGGTTCATAATTTATGCGGTGTTTTGTATGCGAGGTACCAGAATTTTGAAGATGCTATAAGCAGTTATCAAAAGGCAATTTGTTTTGATCCTTTGTTTCAGGATGCTAAAAACAACCTGGCCAATGCTTACAATAATTATGGGAATCTTCTGGTCTCAGAACAACACTATGATAGTGCACTTCATAATTTTTCCCAAGCTATTGAATTAAATAATAAATTCCATGAAGCATATAACAATCTAGCAAATGTTTTTTATATCATGGGGGAAAAAGAAAAAGCGAAAGCGGCCATTAGAAAAGCTCTCAATATTAGGCCCAATTTTCCGGAAGGCCTGAAAAATTACAGCCGGATGTGTTCTGTTGAGGAACAGGACCCATTCTTTAAATCTATGAAAGATATGTATGAACAGCAGAAGCTTGACCCTGTTCAGCTTTCACAATTATGTTTTGCCCTTGGTAAATCTTATGAGGACCAAAATGAATTTGATCAGGCGTTTTCATTTTTCCATAAAGGGAATGCACTGAAAAAAGAGATTCTGTCTTATGATATATTAGAAGATGAAAAAATGTTTCAACAGATTCTCGAAAGAACCAGAGAACTTGTACAGCTTTCTTTTAAAATTTCACCTAAGGGGGTAACTCCTATTTTTGTTGTCGGTATGCCTCGTTCCGGTACGACACTTGTAGAACAAATTCTCGCTAGCCATTCAGACATTTATGGCGCGGGGGAACTTATTTATTTAAATAATAAAATGTCGCGTACAGAAGGATTTATTCCTGAGAAAGTAGTTGATGTTCTGGAAGGATATCTTCAACATATTACCAAGCTGGCTGATAAAAGGTCATTTCTTGTTGATAAAATGCCATTGAACTTCCGCTGGACGGGTTTTTTATTATCGATCATACCCGAAGCAAAAATCATCGATGTGCGCCGTTCAGCAATTGCAACATGTTGGTCCAATTTTAAACATGATTTTGCAACGGGTGGAAATAACTTTTCTCATAATCTACAAGATGTATCAGCTTATTATAAAATGTATAAAAATTTGATGTCAGAATTCAGTCAATTATTTCCCGGACAGATTATAACGTTGGATTATGAAAATCTAACCAATACACCTGAGCAGGAAATTGAGGCACTTTTTAGGAAGTTAAATATTAAAATAGAGCGACAGTGCCTAACCCCTCATGAAACGAAAAGGAATGTGCACACAGCAAGTTCGGGACAGGTTCGGGAAAAAATCTATAAGGGAAGTTCTCAGCAATGGAAAAACTATGAGAACCATCTCACCTCATTATTAAAAGAACTTGATGATAATAATTGAAACGTCGGCATTACATCGCCTGTCTCACATTTTAGTATGGCTATAAGGTGATAGATGGTTTTACAGGAGAAGATATCCAAATATATTTGTTTGACTATAAGAAAGAGGCCGTTAGAGTGAGTACGATTATTAAATTGGTGGGAATTATGATAAAGAGCTTTGTCAAACTAAGTGTTTTGTTTATTAGTGGTGTGATTTTATCCGCTTGCCAAACGGCAAAACTAGCAGAAAATGCTGCTACTCTAGAGGTGGATTTCAGCTGGAACGAAACAAAATCATGCTCACCCGTTTCTCCGGCTTTTACTATTAACAATATTCCGGAAGGAACAGATCATCTATCTTTTAAAATGAAAGATATGAATGTACCAAGCTATCAGCATGGTGGTGGGACTGTTAAATATGCGGGATCGAATGATATTCCAGCTGGGGCCTTTGGTTATAGAGGACCATGCCCTCCTGCAGGATCCCATAACTATAAATGGACGGTTCAAGCAGTTAATGCCGCGGGGGATACCATTTTAGGGCAAGGTGCGGCGACAAAGCCCTTTCCTCCTAACTAAAAAACACTACCTGTGCTGCGCCATATTTGCGTCGGTCCAGTTCTTCAAAGTCATTTGGGACTTGCCAGTTTTCTTTTTTGGAGACTTCGACCACGAATAAAGCATCGTCCTTGATCCAGCCTTTTTCCTTTAAGGCGGGAATAGCTGCGTCGGTGAGGCTGGATTTATAAGGCGGATCCATAAAGATCAAATCGCATGGCGTCTGGGCAACAGGTGGGTTTGTTGCATCGGCGCGCAAGGTTTGGATGGTGGTGCGATCCCCGATACCTTTGATATTTTCTATCAGGCATTTCATCGCGGCTTCATTTTGATCTATGAATGTCACATGTCCAGCCCCACGCGAAAATGCTTCCAGTCCTAAGGCTCCGGTTCCGGCAAAGACGTCCAGAACACGGCCACCGCGAAGGGCTGTTCGGCCCCAGCTTTGGTGTTCCAGAATATTAAAGACGGACTCGCGTGCCCGATCTGACGTGGGGCGTGTATCCAGACCAACAGGTGCGATCAGTTTGCGCCCTTTTAATTTACCGCCGACGATCCGCATTGGGTTTTCTTCCTTTATTTCTTGGCTTTTTTTCGTCTTGTTTTTTGTCTTTACGCGGACCTTTAAAGCGTGGTTTTTCTTTGGCTTGGGCAAAACCTTCTTTGGATTTTGTTTTAGGGTCGCTAATGCCGACAACCTTGCCACCAAACCATTCGGCCAGTGCCTTTCTGGGGATTTCTTCCATATGGCCACGCTCAAGTTTTCCGAGCTGGACAGGGCCGTAATCTGTGCGGATCAGACGGGTCACTTCATAGCCCAATGATTCCATAATGCGGCGCACTTCACGGTTTTTGCCTTCGCGGATGTTAATGTTGATCCAGGCGTTTGCACCTTTTTGCACATCCAAAATAGCTTCCACCGGACCATATTGTACGCCATCGATCACCGGACCTTCTTTTAAGGCAGCCAGATCGTCTTCGTTAACACGACCATGCACACGTACGCGATAACGACGGACCATGCCGGAATTGGGCTTTTCCAGAAAACGCGCCAATTCCCCATCGTTGGTCAGCAGCAACAGACCTTCTGTATTAAAATCCAGACGCCCGACCGAGATCACACGCGGTGTGCCGTCGGGCAACTGGTCAAAGACCGTGGGGCGGCCTTCCGGGTCATTATTGGTGGTAATTAGTCCACGTGCCTTATGGAATTTCCACAGGCGTGGCGGTTGTTTGTCGGGCAGGGCTTTGCCATCGACCACAATGATATTGGTCGGCACCACGTTCAGCGCCGGACTATCGATCTTTTTGCCATCCACGGTGACGCGGCCAGCTTCGATCATGCGTTCGGCTTCACGGCGTGAACAGACGCCTGCGCGGGCGATGACTTTGGCGATGCGGTCGCCTTTCAGGGTAAGTTTTTCGTCGCTCATGTGCGTGCGGCCTCTATAAATGCGGTGAAGATTTTCTTGTCACCTTCACATATATGGAATTCCGGGTGCCATTGTACACCCAGACAGAATTTTTTATCCGGTGCTTCCAACCCTTCCAGAACGGTGTCGGGGGCGGTGGCATTGACCACCACACCATCCGGTTCGTCGGCAATGGCCTGATGGTGCGCGCTGTTGACATGTAACTGATCTTCGCCAACGATTTTATGTAAAAGTGTTCCGGGCTTTACCTGCACCCAATGGCCAGCTTCATCGCGCGGGTTGGGTTGTTCGTGGGCGAGGCAGTCTTTATAGACATCCGGGATATGCTGGATCAGCTTGCCACCGAGCACCACATGCAACAATTGTTGCCCGCCGCAGATGCCCAAAATCGGCATGTCACGGTTCAAGGCCCCTTCCAGGATGGCACGTTCAAACAGGGTGCGTTTATCCTTGGTCACCACCGTGTCATGCACATCGCTTTCGCCATACATAGACGGGTCCACGTCAAAGGCCCCGCCTGTGACGACAAGCCCATCAATCAGGTCGAGATATTGCCCCACCAAATCCGGCTCATGGGGCAAAGGCAATGGTAAGCCACCTGCTACAGCGATAGAACCTGCATAATTTTCGCGCAAGGCATACCAGTCAAATTTCGAATAGGCGCCGTCGCTGCCATCTTCGCTATCCATGGTGATGCCGATCAGGGGAGTTTTCATAGCCAAGGTCTTTACTTGTTATTATAGTCTTTGTCCATGAGTGATTATATGAAACAAGCCTTAAAAGAAGCTGAAAAAGCAAAAGCGCGTGGCGAAGTCCCCATCGGGGCGGTCGTGGTGGACAAAGATGGTCAAATTCTGGCCCGCGCAGGCAATCGCTGCGAGGAAGATCATGACCCGACGGCCCATGCGGAAGTGCTGGCAATTCGCGAGGCTGCGCACATGCTTGGATCAAGCCGTTTGTTGGATTGCGATCTTTATGTCACGTTGGAACCTTGCACCATGTGTGCAACGGCCATTTCTTTTGCCCGTATCCGCCGTCTTTATTTTGGGGCTTATGACCCCAAAGGGGGCGGGGTGGACCATGGCGCGTGTTTTTATAATCAGCCAACCTGTCATCATAAGCCGGAAGTCTATGGTGGTATGCGGGAGCAGGAATGCGCAGATATGTTAAAGGCGTTTTTTGAGGAACGTCGCTAAACGGCAAATGCTGATTTTTCTTTCCTGATAATATTGGGCCGATAGGACAGACTTTCCGCAATATGTTCAGCCCTGACCTGATTGACCCCAGCTAAATCAGCTAACGTGCGTGCAACCCGCAAGACCCGGTGATATCCGCGCGCGGATAATTTCAGTTTGTTGGTGGCTTCTAATAATAGGTTCTTTCCGGCTTGATCGGGCATGGAAATCTTTAACAATAACTCACCATCGGCTTCGGCATTGGTTCGAAAGCCATGATTATGATAACGCGCGCGCTGGATTTCGCGGGCTGCAAAAACACGACGTTTGACGTCCTCTGTGCCTTCTGGGGCGGGGGGAAGGTGTAGGTCTGCGGGGCTGACTGGCGGGACATCCAGATGTAAATCGATACGATCCAGAAGCGGGCCGGATATTTTATCGCGATAACTTTCTGCACATTTTGGCGCACGCGAACAGGCAAGGGCTGCATCATCTAGATGGCCGCAGCGACACGGGTTCATCGCCGCGATCAGTTGAACACGTGCGGGGTAGGACACATGGGCATTGGCGCGTGCGATTTCGGCACGGCCAGACTCAAGAGGTTGGCGCAAGGCTTCAAGGGCGGGACGGTTATATTCCGGCAGTTCATCGAGAAACAGAATGCCAAGATGGGCAAGGGAGACTTCGCCCGGGCGCACACGATGGCCCCCACCGATGAGCGCGGGCATGGAGGCAGAATGATGCGGATCGCGAAAAGGACGCTCTGTCATCAACCCTCCTTCGGGTAAGGTGCCTGCGATAGAATGGATCATGGACACTTCTAAAGCTTCATAGGCATCAAGTGGGGGCAAGATGCCGGGAAGTCGTCTTGCGAGCATAGATTTTCCTGCGCCGGGTGGTCCACAGAGTAAGAGATTATGATTCCCGGCGGCCGCGATTTCGAGCGCGCGCTTGGCACTTTCTTGTCCCCGGATATCGCGCAGGTCAAGCTTGTCTGTCGGATGTTGGGCTTGGGCCTTGATCGGGTCGGGGCGGGCTAAGATATGACGGCCTTTAAAATGATTGACCAATTCTAGCAGGTCATGCGGGGCAAGAACATCGAGATCGCCTGCCCACACCGCCTCTCCCCCTTGCGGTTTTGGACACAGGATATTACGATCTTTGACTTGGGCATGAATGGCGGCGGGCAAAACTCCGGTGACGGGGGAAATGCGCCCATCTAGCGCCAGTTCCCCCAGCACGATAAATGGCATCAATTCTTCTTCTGAAATAACATCCATCGCCGCAAGCAAACCAAGCGCGATGGGCAGGTCAAAGTGCGATCCTTCTTTGGCGAGATCCGCAGGGGACAGATTAACCGTGATGCGCTTAGGCGGTAACGAAAGGCCAAGCGCAGTCAAGGCAGAGCGGACCCGTTCACGCGCTTCAGACACCGCCTTATCGGCAAGCCCCACGATGTTAAGCGCGGGCAGCCCCGTCGTGATAGAAACCTGAACCTCGACCTCAATCACGTCGATGCCCTGGAATGTGACTGTTGTAATACGTGCTGTCATGATACCCTCTCTTGCAATTTAAGAGAGCTATGGAAGGGCTTGGGGGATTTTTGTATGGCTGGTTTACCTACAATTGTTTTTTGATGTGCTAAAAATATAATGTGTTGGCAAAATTAGAAAACGGCAAGAAAGGATTCAGGGGAGAAGTTGTGTTTGTGTTTAGGTTTGAGCCTGATCGAAGATGGATCGCGACGATCTATATGACTTTTGTGGTTTTAAACCTATATGCCTTTTTCGAATATCTTTCAGGATACTTTTCAAGGGAGCCAGACTTTTCGACTGTTCTGATTGAGTTTCAATGGGGGATTGGTCAGATTTTATCTGTTGGTTTTTTAATTTTGTCTCTTCCGGTTGGGTTTTTTATATCTTTGTCTTATGAGACTGAAACTCAGGCTAGACTAGGCGCAATGTTATTCGTTTTCTTGCCGTTTGTCTTTTTTGTATTTATCGAACTAATGAATTAGCAGACAGACACCCCGCGTAGTGCATCATCTGCAACCAAGAACCAATTGTTATATGATCCAACTACGTAAATCAATCGCTAGTTATTTTGAATCATGACTTGAAATGAAAGTAGAATTACCTGTTCACCTGCGAAAGCAGGTGTCTCTTCCAAAGCATGAAAATAAGCGGAACAAGGTCCCTTTTTTCAAAGGGACACAGAGAATAGATGAGTTTCTGTGTCGTATGGTCTTTTCAGGACAGAATGGACTTGTCTGCTAAAATAAGTACTTATTGAATTATTGACCCAACCGGAATATCAAACCCTCTGAGGAAGCTTTCCGCATCGGTGGTACCTTTACCACTGCGTTGGAGCTTGTGGATTCGCAATGCGCCTTTGCCACAACCAATCACCAGACCGTCGGCATCCAAGCGGGTGCCGGGGTCGCCGTTTATCTCGACGACTTCAGCGGATAAAACCTTGATGCGGTCTTTGCCAAAGGCAAACCAGGTGCCGGGCCAAGGGGTGAAGGCGCGGATGCGGCGTTCGATTTCAACAGCGGTTTGGGACCAGTTGATCTGGCTTTCTTTTTTATCCAGTTTTTTGGCGTAAGTCACACCCTCTTCGGGCTGCTTTTGTGGTTTGGCATAGCCGCCTGCAACGCCGCGCAAGGCTTCTAAAACAAGGCGGGCGCTTTCCATGGACAGTGCATCATGCAGGCTTTCCCCGGTGGTGTCTTTGGTAATAGGGACGGGCTGGATCAAGAGCATATCGCCCGTATCCAAGCCTTCATCCATTTGCATGATGGTGACGCCGGAAACATCATCGCCGGCTTCAATGGCACGTTGGATGGGGGCAGCCCCACGCCATCTGGGCAGGATGGACGCATGGGCATTCAGGCAACCAAATTTCGGGGCCTCCAAAATGGCTTTGGGCAGCAAAAGACCGTAAGCGGCCACAATGGCGCAGTCGGCATTTAGGTCGGCAAAGGCTTTTTGATCTTCTTCATTTTTTAAGGACAAAGGCGTTCGGACCTCAATGCCATGGCTTTGGGCAAAAGCATGCACCGGGGTGAGGTTGACCTTTTGGCCGCGACCACTTTTACGTGGGGGTTGGCTATAGACACAGACGACCTCATGACCCGCATCGATCAGGGCTGCCAGTAAAGGAACACTGAAATCCGGTGTCCCCATAAAGACAAGGCGCAATGGGTTTTCTTCTTTAAGCAATATGTCGTCTTCGGTCATAGCTTCCCCCTGTGTTCCTGTGGAAACAGGAACCTCATGGTTGAGAGGCCCCTGCGTGCGCAGGGGAACAATGTTTTAGGCTGATTTTTTCATCTTATTGAGTTTGCGCATAATGATGGAACGTTTGATGCGTGAGATATGGTCGATGAAAAGGGTGCCGTTCAGATGGTCGATCTCGTGCTGCACACAGGTCGCGAGCAAACCGTCAGCCTCGATTTCGTGGGCGAGGCCATGTTCATCGGTATATGTGACTTTGACGACAGAAGGACGTTCCACTTCGCTGAAGCTTTCTGGCACGGACAAGCAACCTTCTTCGTATAAAGAAAGTTCTTCTGATTCCCAGATGACTTCGGGGTTTATCATTTTATAGGCAAAAGGTTCTTCGCCTTCTTGGGTAACATCAATCACGATGATACGTTTAAGGACACCCACTTGTGGGGCGGCCAAACCGATGCCCGGCGCGTCGTACATGGTTTCAACCATATCGTCCAAAAGCGCGCGGATTTCATCCGTCACTTCCTCAACATGTTCGGCCTTTTTCTTTAGAACAGGGTCCGGTGCAGTCAAAATAGGTAAGATAGCCACGATCTCTAGTCTCTCTTCGTCAAATCTGTGTCAAGGACATAGGTGGATATGACGAAAAGGTCAAGTTAAAGCGGCCCGAACTCGCCTGTTTTGCGGTCATATGCCGTGAGTTCACCTGTTTCCAGATCAAAATGCAATCCGTAGATTTTCAGTTCTTTTGAGGCAACGCGGTCTGCTACAAATTTATATGTCATCAGGTTGTTCATGGAATTGACGATGGAAGCTTGTTCAATCTCTTGGGGGATCCGCTTCCCCGAATTGATGGATTCTTTGCAACAACATGGGTTTCTGAAGGCTTCATGCGCGATATCAACCCAATGGTGGACAAATTCCGTCCCCAGTTTTTCCGGGTCATGTTCTGTATCGATAGCTGCCTGAATTGCCCCGCAATGGGCGTGCCCCATGATCATGATATTTTCAACATTTAAAACTTTTACGCCATATTCAAGGGCAGAGCTGACCCCGTGATAGTGGGTGGGATCATTTTCATGTGGTGGAACAAGGTTACCAACATTGCGAACGGCAAAGACTTCGCCCGGCTCACTGCCCAAAATCAAGGTCGGGTCCACACGGGAGTCGGAACATGAAATCAAAAGCGTCCTTGGGCTTTGTCCGTGTTTGACGAATTTTTCAAAATTATCACGGTGTTTCTGAAAATAATGTTCCTGGAAGTGCTTATAGCCTTCCTTCATTTTAGCGATGGCTTTCATGTCGAAATGACCCCGAAATGCAAAAAACAGCAATGTTTAAAATGGACTGTAACGCGAATGGCGTTTTTTTTTGAAATTATCCATTTTGACAGTAGTGCTTTTACAAATGAGGGTCAATTAGAAACTGGTATTTCAATACCAGAATACCATTTTATAGAAAAATGCTATGGATTTGATAGTTTTTATCTATCAAATCCATAGTCTAGAGAGTAGTCTTAGAAGTGATCCTTGCGGATGACTTCTACTTGGGAAACGGTCACAATTCCTATGCGGTTTTCAAGGAAGGTGAAAAGGTGTTCGAGCAGTTCATCTTTATATTTGGGGTCCAAAATACAGATCAGCATCATCATGCCGTCGGCTTCGGTGATGCTGCCATCACGCGTCCAGAGACCATGGACGCCACTGCCACCATGGACGGGTACGATGGTGTAACCGCTGACATGTTCTTCATCATCCAACAGATGGGCGAGACGTTCCACGGCAGCTTGTTCGATCACGATTTCAACGCGTGTTTTGGTAAAAGTCTGCATATCTCAACTCCTTAATAAAGCCAGTTGGCAAGGGCGACATAAAGCGGGATGCCAATCACAAGGTTAAAGGGGAATGTGACACCTAAGGATAAGGTGACGTACACAGCCGGGTTTGCCTGTGGCAAGGCAAGTCGCATGGCAGCAGGCACAGCAATGTAAGAGGCACTGGCAGCTAAGACTAACATCAAGGTTTTACCTGCGATGGAAAGATCAAGTGGCCAAACCGCAAGGGCCATGATGCCTGCACCGATCAGGGGCATATAAAGACCAAAGGCCATGACCCCTAAATCCAGAACTTTACGGTTTTGCATCAACCCACGCCCGGCGATGGCGCCCATGTCTAGCAAGAACAGGCAGAGCACCCCTTTAAACGGATCCATGATAAAGGGTTTTACTTCGCTTAAGCCTTCTGGGCCAACGACCCATCCGATGATGAAGGACCCGATGAGTACAAGAATGGAGCTGTTAAAGACCGCCTCGCGCATGGAAAGGTCTTGGCTGCCCGTACTTTGTTCTTGGGGGTTTTTCTTGAGATATCGCGCGGCAATCCAAATGCCGGCAACAATCGCTGGGGCTTCCATCGCGGCGGCCACGGCAACCAGAATGCCTTCACCACCTTGGCCACGGTCCACTAAAATTTGTGAGGCCGTAAGGAACGTCACGATGCTGATCGATCCAAAATGGGCGGCAACAGCGGCCGCATTGATCGCGGATAATCCGCTTGAAAGTCGTAAAAGCTGATAGCCGATGAAAGGCAGCAGCGCGCTGATGACAATCCCGATGGCGATAGGGGTAAGCACGGAAAGGCCAGCCCCCGTACCTGCCATGCCCACGCCACCTTTAAAACCAATCGCCAGCATGAGATACATGGCAATTGTTTTGGCAACGGGTTGAGGGAGGGATAAATCAACCTTGGTCATCGCAGCTAAAAAACCCAAGGCGAAAAACATCACCATGGGGGAAGTTAGATTGTCAACTGCAACAGATAGAATTTCGTCCATATGCTTAACTCTCTAATTGGGGGGTATATGCTTCAAATAGGGGAGAAAGCGGCATGGGTCAAGTATTAATCGGTATTTAAATACCAAAATACCGATTAATAGATTTAGGCTATTTTATCAATAGAAAAATTCTATTGAAATTCCGACTTGCTATAGCCTTGTGCGAATAATAGCGCGGTTAAATTCCCATGTTGGATGGTATGTTTTGCGCGCGCCACCACACTGGGTTTGGCGTGGAAGGCAATACCAAGGCCTGCTTCTAAAACCATCGGTAAATCGTTTGCGCCATCCCCGACGGCAACTGCATCTTCGGTGGTGATGCCTTGTTCAGCACTTAGGCTTCGCAGGTAATCTAACTTGGAATCTTTGGTTACGATGGGGTCAAGCACATTGCCAGTCAGGACACCATCGACAATTTCCATATTGTTACCTGCATTAAAGTCAAAGCCGACTTTTTCAGCAACCCGCGAGGTGAAGAAGGTGAAGCCACCCGATACAAGCGCACAGTAGGCCCCATTTGCTTTCATGGTCGCAACCAGTTCTTTGGCACCGGGGGTCAGGTGAACCATTTTCATGGCTTCTTCTAAAAAGTTGCTGGAGAGACCTTTCAGCATGGCAACCCGTTCACGCAAGGCATCGCGAAACTGAATTTCTCCGTTCATGGCACGGGTCGTAATCACGGCGACTTCTTTTTTAAGGCCTGCGAATTCTGCCAGATCGTCAAGCGTTTCGCCTGTGACGATGGTACTGTCCATATCGGCGATTAAAAGCTTTTTCTTGCGTGTGCCTGCATTTTGCAAAATCACATCCACATGTGGCAGTTTTTCTTTCAGTTCAGCTATGTTAATCACGTCATCCGTAAAGACATCGTAAGCTTCAAAGTCGGAAAGACAGACAGGATCCACATTGCCTAAAGCTTGTGAAATTTCTTTCGGCGTGATTTGTTGCTTGTCAGGATTTGCAATAAGGGTCAGAACGTAAGACATATATCTAATGTGCCGTTATAGTGTCGCGGTGCGCCATGTTATGCCAGAGAGAAGATGCAAACTAAAGAAAAAAAGCCTGTTATCGTGATCGGTGGCCCGACCGCCAGCGGAAAATCAGCCACCGCCTTGGATATCGCGGACGAATTTAATGGCGTGATTATCAATGCCGATTCCATGCAGATCTATGACGGTTTGCGTATTATCACCGCTCGTCCCAGCTTTGAAGATGAAGCAAAAGTTCCCCATCGACTTTATGGGGTGATGGGGCCGCACGAGACATGTTCTGCCGGATATTGGGAAAAGTTATGTGTGAGCGAGATTGAAAAAGTATGGGCAGAAGGCCGCCTGCCCATTGTGACGGGCGGAACGGGTCTTTATATCAAGACGCTGGTAGAAGGCATTTCCCAACTGCCACCAATTCCCGACGAAATCAGAAACAACATTCGAAGCCGGTGTGATGAAGAAGGTGTCGACTCCCTTTATAAAGAGCTACAGGTGAAAGATTCGCTGATGGCGGATCGATTAAAGCCACGCGATGCGCAACGAATCTGTCGCGCGTTGGAGGTTTTACAGGCAACAGGAACCTCTTTGGCTGTGTTACAGCAAGAAATCAAACCCGAACCTGCATTGGATGCGGCATTTATGACAGATGTAATTATGCCACCGCGCGATATCTTATATGAACGTTGCAATATGCGTTTTGATATGATGGTGGACCAAGGCGCCATTGAAGAAGTAAGCGCCCTTGAAAAATTGAAATTGGATCCAAAACTCCCGATTATGAAGGCGTTAGGGGTGCCCGAGCTTCTGACTTACGTGCGTGGTGAAGCCACGTTAGAGGAAGCCGTCGAGCGGGGAAAAATGCAAACGCGGCGCTTTGCCAAGCGTCAATGTACGTGGTTTCGCAATCAAATTAATCAATGCGAAATACATTCTGCGCAATATTCGGAAAGTTTACGCGATAAAATTTATAAGAAAGTTCGCCAATTTTTGTTGACCAATGCATCCTGACCCATTAGGTTGCGCGTCTCATTAGCTCGCGCACACGCGCGGGTACATTTATTTGTGCCCCTGTAACAGGGACATAAAAATTCGTTGAGACGGAGGATTATTGCATGTCCACGAAAGAAATGACCGGTTCTGAAATCATCATTCAAGCTTTGAAAGATCAAGGCGTGGATGTGATGTTTGGGCTACCGGGTGGCGTGCTTCTTCCGCTGTATGACGCGCTGTTCAAACAAAATGGTCTTCGCCACATTCTGGTTAAGCACGAACAGGCCGCTGTCCACGCTGCGGAAGGGTATGCACGCTCTACCGGAAAAGTGGGAACAGTGCTTGTGACATCTGGTCCGGGTGCAACCAATACGGTGACAGGCCTTGTCGATGCCATGATGGATTCAGTTCCCCTTGTTTGCTTGACAGGTCAGGTTCCATCCAGTCTGATCGGGAACGATGCGTTCCAGGAAGCTGATATCACGGGTATCACGCGCGGCTGTACAAAACATAACTATCTTGTCAAAGACGTAAACGATCTGGGTCGTGTTCTGCACGAAGCCTATTATGTGGCGCGCACAGGTCGTCCGGGTCCCGTTCTGGTGGATATCCCGAAAGACGTATTGCTGTCCTTGGGCACGTATCAAACACCAGGCAAAAACTCAGCTGTAGAACATAAGTCCTACAAGCCGCAGGTCAAAGGGGACACAGCGGCGATCAAAGAAGCGATTGATCTGATTAAGAAAGCCAAAAAGCCGTTGTTCTACGGTGGCGGCGGGATCGTCAATTCTGGTGATGCGGCCTGTACACTTTTCACACAATTGGTGAAAATGACGGGGATCCCTTGTTCTTTGACCTTGATGGGGCTTGGTGCTTTTCCGGGTTCAGACGATCAATTCCTCGGTATGATGGGGATGCACGGCACTTACGAAGCCAATATGGCGATGCATGATTGTGACGTTATGATTAATATCGGCGCGCGTTTTGATGACCGCGTGACCGGGGCTTTGGATAAGTTTTCGCCAGATTCCAAGAAAATCCATGTGGATATTGATCCAAGTTCCATCAACAAAAACGTTGTTGTCGATGTGCCGATCATTGGCGATGTTGCCCATGTTCTGGAAGAATTGATTAAACACTGGAAAGCCGATCAAGCTCAGGTCAATACCAAGTCACTGGATAAATGGTGGAAACAGATCAATGACTGGCGTACCAAAGACAGCTTGAAATATACCTCTTCAAATAAGGTGATTAAGCCGCAATATGCGCTGGAACGTATCCGTGATCTCGCACTGGAAACAGGCAAAGACACTTTCTATACAACAGAAGTGGGCCAGCACCAGATGTGGGCGGCACAACATTTGTGCTTTGAAAAACCAAAACGTTGGATGACATCCGGTGGTTTGGGCACCATGGGCTACGGCTTCCCGTCTGCCATGGGTGTACAGGTTGCCCATCCCGATGGTCTGGTTGTCGCGATTGCAGGTGATGGGTCTTTCCAGATGAACCTGCAGGAAATCGCGACTTTGATGGCCTATCGCTTGCCGGTTAAATGCTTCATTCTGAACAACAAGTTCTTGGGGATGGTGCGCCAGTGGCAGGAAATGTTCCATGGCGAACGCTATTCTGAAAGTGTGATCGAAGATCAGCCTGATTTTGTCAAATTGGCAGAAGCTTATGGCGCACTTGGTTTGCGCGCAAATAATCCGGGTGAACTGGATGATGTGATTAAACAGGCGTATGCCTCTGATCTGCCGACAATTGTGGATATTCGCACGGATCCGGAAGAAAACGTGTTCCCGATGATCCCGTCAGGCGCGGCCCATAACGAAATTATCTTAGGCCCGGAAGATTCTGAAAGCAGCGAAAACGGCGGTAGTGTCTCATCCGGTGTTTTGGTGTAAGGGAGGAATGAACAATGACAAATAACGATAAAGACGACATCCTTCGCCATACGGTTTCCGTTCTGGTCGATAACGAATCAGGTGTTCTCGCCCGTGTGATCGGACTTTTTTCCGGTCGGGGCTATAACATTGAAAGTCTGACGGTTGCTGAAACCGATCATGTGGAAAATCTGTCGAAGATTACCATCGTGACATCGGGTACACGTCAGGTGATTGAACAGATCAAAGCGCAGCTGGATCGTCTTGTTCCTGTACGTAAAGTTGTTGATTTGACCATCGACGGCCCAAGTGTGGAACGCGAGATGGCGCTGGTAAAGGTTGCAGGCGAGGGGGAACATCGTGTAGAAGCTTTGCGTATTGCCGATATCTTCCGCGCGCGGGTGATCGATAGCTCGAATTCATCCTTCGTCTTTGAGGTCTTCGGTAAGGCCGGCAAAGTCGATGCATTTATTAAGCTGATGGAGCCATTGGGACTGGTTGACGTTTCACGTACCGGTGTCGTGGCGATTTCTCGCGGGGCCGAAGGGCTCTAAGAAAGATCGCATCCAAATTTTTTATCTTTAAAGTTCAAGGGGTATTTGAACATGCAGGTTTATTACGATCGCGACGCTGACGTCAATTTGATCAAAACCAAAAAAGTAGCCATCATTGGTTACGGCTCACAAGGTCACGCACATACACTCAATTTGCGCGACTCTGGTTGTACTGAAATCGCTGTTGCACTGCGCGAAGGTTCTGCCACACGCAAAAAAGCTGAAGGCGAAGGCCTGAAAGTTATGACTGTGGCTGAAGCTGCTGCTTGGGCTGACGTGTTGATGATTTTGACACCGGACGAACTGCAAGCCGGTATCTACAAATCAGAAATCGCACCGAACCTGAAAGAAGGTTCTGCACTGGCTTTCGCACATGGTTTGAACATCCACTTCGGCCTGATCGAAGCACCGAAAAACAATGACGTAATCATGATTGCGCCGAAAGGTCCGGGTCACACGGTTCGTGGTGAATATGTCAAAGGCGGTGGTGTCCCTTGCTTGATCGCGGTTCACCAGGATGCTTCTGGTAACGCTAAAGAAATCGCTATGTCATATGCGTGTGGCGTCGGCGGCGGTCGTTCCGGTATCATCGAAACAGACTTCAAAGAAGAATGTGAAACTGACCTGTTCGGTGAACAAGCTGTTCTTTGTGGTGGCTTGACGGAACTGATCCGTTATGGCTTCGAAACACTGACAGAAGCTGGTTATGCACCGGAAATGGCTTACTTCGAGTGCTTGCACGAAGTAAAACTGATCGTAGACTTGATGTATGAAGGTGGCATGGCCAACATGCGTTACTCCATCTCCAACACGGCTGAATACGGTGACTATGTTTCCGGTCCGCGCGTTGTTGATGCGTCTGTTAAAGACCGTATGAAAGAAGTTCTGGCCGACATTCAAAACGGTAAATTCGTTCGTGACTTCATGCTCGAAAATGAAGTTGGTCAACCGTTCCTGAAAGCCCGTCGTGCCCAAGGCGCAGCTCACCCGATCGAAGAAACGGGTGAACAACTGCGTGGCATGATGCCATGGATTAAAGCCAACCAATTGGTTGACAAAGAACGCAACTAAGCCTCAAAGGCTTAGGGACTGCGTGGCTCCAGTAAAAGGAGTCTGCATGCACTGCAAGAACAAGGGGGGTCTCAGTTTTGAGGCCTCCCTTTTTCTTGTGATATTTGCCGGGGTGACGGGAGTAAGCAAGTCCGAAACAAATTGTTTCTTATTATCTATCTAATCAAACGCCATTTCGTGTTCTATATTTTTTTAGAAATAATAGGAGATGAAAGCCATGATGCCGAGTTTGTTTATATCACATGGATCACCGACCATTTTGATTGAAAAAGACAGCGTAGGCCGTGCCTTTCTGTCGGGACTGGCTGAGAAATATGAGCGCCCGAAAGCTATTTTGGTGGTCAGTGCCCATTGGGAAACGCTGAAGCCCATGGTTACCTCTGCTGAAAACTTAAAGACCATTCATGATTTTTACGGCTTTCCCCAAACCTTGTTTGATATGGAATATCCTGCCAAAAATGACGGAGTACTTTCTGCACAGTTGCAGGATATGCTCGGCGCTGTGGCAGAGCCCGTTCGCGGTCTTGATCATGGCGCTTGGAGTGTGTTGAAACTGATGTATCCCGAAGCTGATATCCCAGTGGTGCAGCTAAGTTTGCAATCTCAACAACCGCCAGTATATCATTATGATATTGGAAAAAATCTGTCCGGCCTTCGAAAAGACGGGGTGATGATTATTGGATCAGGCGCCACCACTCATAATCTTGGGGCAATCCGCTGGAATTCTTTAAGACCGGATGACTGGGCCCAAGCCTATGAAGACTGGATGGTTGAAAAGGTCGAAGCCAATGATCAGGATGCGTTGATCAATGCTGAAAAAGAGGCACCGAGTTTTGAAATGTCGCATCCGCGCGATGAACATTGGTTGCCGTTTTATGTCGCCATGGGGGCAGGCGGGCAGGGTCATATCCTTCATCGTGGTTTTGAACATGGCAATTTGTCCATGGCGGCTGTTGAGTTTGATTGATATGCTACCCGCCTGACAGGAGGGTGAGATGAAGCAGGACCAAACAGAATTTTTTATTCAGACACAAGGGCAGGGGCTTTATGAATTCACCCGAGATCTTTCAAACTGGATCGCAGGGACCGGGGTTGAAACCGGACAGGTGACGCTGTTTTGCCGTCACACCAGTGCCAGTCTGACCATTCAGGAAAATGCCGATCCGGATGTAAAATTGGATTTAACCGAATTTTTTGCCCGCCTCGTACCGGAACATATGAACTGGTTACGTCATACCATGGAAGGACCAGACGATATGCCTGCCCATATTAAATCAGCTCTGACAGATGTATCTTTGACCATCCCGATAAGTCGTGGTCAAGCCGTCTTGGGTACATGGCAAGGTATTTACCTGTTTGAACATCGCAGCCATTCGCACAGGCGATCGGTCGTTGCTCATGTCATTGGGGCTTAGCGTGCATTCCAGTATTTTTCCGGCATCATGCGGTTATTGACTTTCTGACGCAAGCCGTCCCCCCATTCCTGACCTTTGCGATTGACAATATCACGCTGCAGGCTTTTGGCCGCATAATCGCCTTTTTGCGCAGCCAGTTCCAGCCAGACAAAGGCTTGTTGTAAGTCAAAATGCACGCCCGTACCTTTATAATAAAAGCTGCCCAGTTCGCGCAGGGCATCTTTATCGCCGCGAATGGCTGCTTTTTCGTACCAATAGGCGCTGGTATCGAAATCTTCTTGTGCTGTAAAGATCGTGCCCAGTTTAACCATGGCTTCTGTCGACCGTTTCTGTGCGGCTTTTTCATACCAGGAAATCGCGCGTTGGCGGTCTTGGGGCACGCCTTGGCCTTCCCCATACATATTAGCGATTTTTAGCATGGCGCGGGTGTAGCCCCCTTGGGCTGCACGTTCAAACCATTCTGCGGCGGTTACAAAATCTGGGGCAACTTTTTTGCCTTGGGACCAGAGCAAGCCAAGTTTATATGCCGCACTAAGATCACCATTTTCTGCTTGTGTTTGCAGTTTTTCAGCCAGATCGCGGGCGCTGCTGGCGTAAGCAGAACTGATCCCAAGGAAAAGGCAAAAGCAGAAAAGGCTGAGCAGATACCGCATAATCAATAACTCCTGATAAGGATGCAGTCTCTACTCTAGCCTTTTGGTTGTGGAAGTTAAACCCCTATTACTGCTTTTTAGTTCGCGTTGACATCGACCACGACACGGCCGCGGACGTTGCCTGCTAAAATATCCTTACCTAATTGAGGCAGATCAGACAATTTGGCGTCGCTGATCATATGTTCCAGCTTTTCCATAGGCAAGTCACGTTGGATACGCTGCCAAGCAATTATACGCTTTTCTTTTGGGCACATCACCGAATCGATCCCCAACAGGTTGACGCCACGTAGCAGGAATGGGATGACCGTGGTGGGCAGGTTATTGCCGCCTGCAAGCCCGATGGCGGCAGCGGATGCACCATATTTTAATTGTGCGAGCACGCGGGCCAGCGTGGTGCTGCCGACTGCATCAATACAGCCTGCCCAACGTTCTTTTTCTAGCGGGCGTTTGCTTTCTTCGGACAGCTCGGCCCTATCAATGATGGTTTTTACCCCCATGTCGCGCAAGTAATCATGTGTATCTGCACGTCCTGTGGACCCGGCAACATTATAGCCTAAATTCGCGAGGATTGCGGCGGCAACAGACCCGACACCCCCTGCAGCACCTGTGACCAGAACTTCACCATCAGCCGTGGTTAACCCATGATCTTCCAACGCCATAACGCCGAGCATAGCAGTGAACCCAGCAGTCCCAACGGCCATAGCCTGATGCGGGCTTAGGCCATCGGGAAGCGGAACCAGCCAATCACCAGACACACGCGCTTTTTGCGCATAGCCACCCCAGTGAATTTCCCCGACACGCCATCCGGTCAGCACAACTTTATCGCCTGCTTTAAAGTCAGGGTGGTCTGAACTTTCAACCGTTCCGGCAAAATCAATCCCGCCCACATGGGGATAGTCACGGGTCAGCCCACCCAGACCATTCAGGACCAGACCGTCTTTGTAGTTCAGTGTGGAATATTCGATATTGACGATCACATCACCTTCGGGCAATTGCGCTTCATTCAGATCTTCGATTGCGCTGCTGACGCCATCTTCTGTTTTATTGAGAACCAAAGCCTTAAACATCATCTCTCCTTTTCTTATGAATCGGCTATTTTTCTAAGGGTACCTTTATTTTTATATTTGTCAAACAAATTAACAAATGGTAGAATATGCTTGTGTTTATCCTGATTTTCTATAGGTTTAGGCACCTGCGCGTTAGTGAAAGAACGAAAACAAATGGCCATTAAATACGAACCCTTGGTAACGGAAAGTCTTGCCAAGCAAATCTCTGAAACCTTGCGTCAGGCAATTGTGGCAGGTGATTTAAAGGTGGATGAACGCTTACCAACAGAACCGGAACTGGCCGCACGTTTTGGAGTTTCACGTCCCACCATTCGTGAAGCCTTAAAACGATTGGCAGCTCAAAATCTGATCCGGTCACGCCGCGGGCCCACAGGGGGCACGTTCGTCAATAAACCCGACAGTCAGGAAGCGCGTGAAAATCTGATAAATATGACGTCATTACTGACATCGATGGGGGAATTTAACCTGACCGATGTGGCCGAAGCCCGTCAGGAACTTGAACTCACTTGCTTGCGTCTTGCGTGTGAACATCGTGAAGAAAGTCATTTAAATACGATGTTGGAAGAATTATCTGTACAGAAGCAGATCGATTTGGTGGATCAGGATTTTTGTGCCTCCGACGTTCGTTTTCATCGCGCGATTGTGGATGCCAGCGGAAATTCCATGATGCAGTTTATGATGACGTCGGTAATTGAGGCGGTCCAGCCGATTGTAAACTTGATTGTTTTTCCCTTTTGGGATAAGCAAAAAACAATTGATCAACATGTCCGACTTTATGATGCAATTTCCAAACAGGATTGTGATCGGGCTTGTAATGTTTTTTGCGAACAGATGGCGGATTTAAAAGATCGTTATGCCAGGGCGCAGGCATTGCGTGATCAAAAATAAATAAGGGGAAAAGCCCCTAAAAAAGAGTAACGGGGAAAGAAAATGTCAGTCGTCAATACGATGGATTCCAAGCGCGTCACAGACGAGGTTCGCCATGCTAATGATGATCTTGAACATTTCTACCTCGAAGCTAGACGCAATAAAAAGCTTGCGAACTGGGCGGCAAAAAAGCTGAATATCGACAAAAAAGAATATTTTATGGAACTGGTCAGCGCGGACCTATCGTGCGGGGGGCCGAAACCTGTTGTGGACAGGATTATGGTTGATTTTGCAAAAGCCAAGATTGATTGTGCCGAAGACGTGGTCTGGAAACATTTGCGCGATTGTGAAAAAGAAGTCTTTCACGAGATGTTGGCCGATCGTGTAAAGCGCACGCAGGATGAAATGGCTTTGGCCCAGAAGAAAAAATCAAAAATAGATCACAAAAAAGCCCCTTAAGGCCTATGCGCTTAAGGGGCTTTTTTTAGGAAACGGGCTTAGTGTGACATCAACACTGGAACAGTCATGTGTTTGAGAATCTCACGCGTATTACCGCCTTTTAGCATGTGCGACACGCCATAGTGACCATGTGCCCCCATTACGATCAGATCAGAACCTTCATCGGCAGCATGTGACAGCAACAAATCTGTGATGCTGACTTTATCGCGGCGATCATGGGCCGTTTTGCAAGGGATGCCATATTTTTCAAGGTGAACAACCAGTTCTTTTTCGCTAGGTCGTTTGACCCCCTCTTTCTGGATGGCAAAGACCTCAACCATTTTGGCGTCTTTCATCATCGGGATGGCATCGTTCAGGGCACGTGCCGATTCGCGACCACCATTCCAGGCGATCAGGCAACGTTGGCCAACGGTTTTGAATTCCCCCGCAAACGGCACGACCAGAACGGGACGGCCACTGTGCAAGATAACATTTTCAGCAAGGTCGGAAGGGATACCGGAATAGTTGGTTGACCAGTCGTATTGACCCAGAATGGCAATGTCGCTGGTGCGTGTCGCCCATGTGACGGCCTGAACGACTTGGGCGTGTGAGGTGCACAAAGTGTTGCTGACTTGTGCTGTTACACCGGCATCTTTGGCCGCAGCCATGAAAGAATCCTCAGCTTCAGCTGATAATTTACGTAAGGTATCATCGACAGGATGAGTCCCGACGATAGCTGACAGTTGTGGATTTGTTTGGCAGAAAATAGCCGAAATCACACCATCGCCTTTTTTTGCCAAATCCAGTGCGATTTTAACTCGCTTTGCACAATGCTCTGTTGCATCCAGATGTAACAAAATATGTTTGAACGCCATGAAACTTAAACCTTCCCTGTCTGGTCTGATAATTTTTTGCTGATTTTTTCTAGCATAGGCAAAATGGGGAAGGTATGTTTTTTCCTTTTTTTTCTATGGTTTTACCTGACCTTCACAAGAACTTAACATTTCTTTGCATTTCAAAGATGACAGAAGCTTTAAATCTGTGGCAGTAATAAAGTCTTCGTTCACAGTCAGGATCAAACCCGTGCCAGCTTATGAAAATGATGCCGCCTTGTTCTCAGTCAGTCAGAAAGCCATCCTGAAAGACAAAAAGGGTCGGATTTTGATGATGGAAAAAGCCGGAAAAGGCCATTGGGACCTACCCGGTGGTAAGTTGGATGAAGGCGAAGACATGATTGAAGGCATAGCGCGCGAGATTTTGGAAGAAACCAATCTGGAAAAAGTCACGATCGGGCCTATTATCTATGCAGGCCGACGTAGCTTTGAAGAAGAGGGCAAACCGGAACGGGTGATGATTTTCTACGCCTGTGAAAGTGATCAGAAATTCGATAAAATCAAATTATCTGACGAACATAATGAATGGCGCCTGATGACAGCAGATGATGTCAAGAACGAGAAAAAATACGAGATTAACCCCGTCGTTCGTGCGGCGCTGACCCAAGCCTTTAAAAATAAATAGAGGTGTAGATATGTCGGATAATTTAGAGATTGAACGTAAGTTCCTGGTGGTCGCAGAAGGCTGGAAAAATACGGCCAGTGCCAAAAAAATTGCGCAAGGATATATCAGCCATGATAAGGAAAAATCATCCGTTGTTCGTGTCCGACAAAAAGGCGACAAATGCTTTTTAACGATTAAAGCGGATAAGGGGGAGCTAACACGACTGGAATTTGAATATGAAATTCCGCATGCCGATTGCGCTGCTATGTTGGAGCAACTCTGCGGGGATGCGATTGAAAAGACGCGCTACACCGTTGATGTGGGTGGCTTGACTTGGGAAATTGATGAATTTCATGGGGCCAATGACGGGTTGATTATGGCAGAAGTTGAACTGGACCATCCCGACCAGCCATTTGAAAAACCGGACTGGGCCGGACCAGAAGTCAGCCATGATGATCGGTTTTTCAATTCCTACATCTCTGAACATCCGTTTTCCACATGGGGTGTGACACAGGATGATCTGGTTCAGGAAGCCTCTTCCTGATCGTCCTCACTGACGTGGGCGGCAATGACTTTTTGTTTTTCATGTCCCGTCAATTGGCGAAATTCTTTTTTGATTTCTTTGGATGAAAACGCAGCGAAGCGTTCCGCAAATTCTGCGCGCACGCTTACCTTATGGGCCATAAAGTTTTCGACGAGAACGCCCATGGCCAGAAAGACTTTAGGGTCGGTGAAGCCCGCTTTTAGCATATCTTCGCTGTAGTTGTGTAGCGTATCTGCCTGCACATCAAGGTCCTGAAAATCGCCGAGATTTTCTTGCAAGCCTTTAAGGGCCTTAATCATATCGCCAACTTCTTTTGGCGGATAGAGCGAAGCAAAAAATTCTAACAAGTATCGTAGCTTTTTGGCCGTTTTACGTAGGTCATGCAAGGCTTCGGCGGGGGTTTCGTCGGTAATAATCCGACCTTCAGCAATGATACGTTTGTAGGTCTTCCAGATACGTTTATCGGCCAGTTCCCCCACAGGCAGTGCTGCGTTGGGGGCGGTCGGGCGGGCAGGAACCGGACGTTTTAAGAAGGTCCGCCATTTTGTAATGAAATCTTTGAAGCGTTTGCTGGTTAGATCTTCGACCAATTGGGCGCGGGCTTCTTTATGTTTCAGGATCAGATAGTCATGTAAAGCTTCCAGATCGGTCTGTAAATCGTCACGCAACTGATCGCGGTATTTAGGGTAATCCAACAGATAAACATCTAGATCGCGCACCGGTGTTGTGATGGACCCGATCCAGGCTAGTTCCTGAGCATATTTATCTTCGACTGTTTGAGGCAGAACGCCTTTCATCCGGCTTAAGGCACTGCGGCTACGGCGCACGGCAACGCGCAGGTCATGCAAAAATTCGCTATCAATATCGGCTAGTGTGCCATCAATATTTCGTTCGATTTGATGAAGCTGATTGGTTAGGATTTCTTTCAAGGCGGCATCGCTGCGCATGTTACGATCGAGCGATAGGTTTAATTTACTGGAATAATCCTTAGGCGTTTTGCCCACATTGGTCATCAGTGTTTCAAAAAATTCAAACTGTGTGGTTTTTTGCAGGCCCGCAAAAACGGGTAAAGTCTTGGCAAAGTCTTTTTCGTAACCTGCCAGACATTCAACGCGCAAACGACAGCCCAGCTCCGTCATTTTGCGACGAGGGGCCGTGCGTTGGAAATTGACTTCCACGATCAGACGAACGCGTTCACGGCCTTTTTTGTCTTCGACCCGAATGATGATCTGTTCGGATTTAATCTCGGTTAAGGGAATAAAAGCCCGTAAACCCGCCAGTTTGTTAAGGTACTTTTTCATTCGGCCTTCGGGCAGATCGGCAGGCCAGACCGGGATGGTATCGACAGGTATCTGGCTGGCAAGTTTTGGAGTTTTGCCATCAGCCATCAACCGAACGCAGAGGTCATCGTTTTTTTCAGCAATGAGGTAGAGGTTATCCTGACACAATGCCCAATCAAAGGTGTCCAGATAGGTCTGCTCGATGCTTTGTTCGCCCGCGCGTTGACCTTGGGCCAGCGTTGCAACAATGGTGGCCCATTCCTGTGCCGTATGTTCAGTACCCAGTGCAAAGTATTTTGTTTCTACGGCCATCTTTCCCTCTTTATTTCGCGGTTGCTTTGTCATGTTTTTGTAACATATTAAGCAATATTATGGGCAAGTCATGTTACATTTTAAGGATAAAATGCCTATTATTTACGCATATCTTTAAGTTTTTCTGCTTTTTCCGCATCAAACCACCAAAATGCCCAGGCACTATATCCTGGATTATATTTCGCCCACACGTCCGGCATGCCAAACTTGTTCCAAGCTAAAATACGGGCGGATTTCAAATGCCAGTTCGGAATCACATAATGCCCCCATAATAAAACACGATCCAGTGCATGTGTGCGCACGACAAGTTCTTCGCGGCTGGGCGCATTTACGACCAGATCTACCAATTCATCGATCACGGGATTTTTAAGACCGATGGAATTGCGGCTGCCTTGTCGATCCGCAGCCGCACTTGTCCAATAATCATATTGTTCATTACCTGGTGACTGGCTTTGACCCAAGACATCAACAATGATGTCATAATCAAAGGTATCGGTGCGTTCTTTATATTGCGCAGTATCGACCATGCGCACGCTGACGTCTATACCCAAGCGTGACAGGTTTTTCTTAAACGGCAGAACAATACGTTCCCACGCGGGCGAGGCTTGCAGTAAAATTTCAAAACTTAACGGTTCGCCAGTTTTAAGGTTCACCAGTTTTTTGTCTTTAATGCCGTAACCTGCCTGTTTCAGAAGACCAACAGCCGTTTTTAGGTTGCTGCGGATATTGCCTGATCCATCTGTCTTGGGCGGCTGATATTCTTTTGTGAAAACCTCTTCGGGGATTTGGCCGCGATATTTTTCCAAAATCTCCAGCTCACGCCCTGAGGGTAAACCACTTGCGGCGAGTTCAGAGTTTGCAAAGTAACTGGCTGTGCGGGTGTATTCATCATGAAATAGGTTTTTGTTCGCCCAATCAAAGTCAAATGCATAGGCTAAGGCCTGACGGACCAGCGGGTTTTTGAATTTGTCGCGGCGGATGTTGTAGACAAAAGCCTGCATTCCGGCACCAACTTCGTGCTGAAACCGTAGCTTTTGTATCAGACCATTTTTGACTTCGGGAATGTTATAGGCTGTCGCCCAGTTTTTAGCGACATTTTCATAACGAAAATCAAAAGCCCCGCCTTTGAAAGCTTCGACAGCAACCGTGTCATCACGGTAATAGTCAAAACGGATTTCATCAAAATTATTTTGGCCCGCATTGACCGCCAGATTTTTACCCCAATAGTCTTTCACCCGTTCAAAAACAATATTACGCCCAGACTCGAATGATTTAATTTTGTAGGGGCCACTGCCAAGCGGTGGTTGAAGCGTCGTTTTCGTAAAGTCTGTATCAGCCCAATAGTGTTTGGGTAAAATCGGCAACTGACCAATGATCATGGCAAGTTCGCGATTTTCATCATTTTTGAAGGTGAACTTAACGGAGCGTTCGCCTGTTTTTTCAACGCCTTCGACATCACCGTAATAAATGCGATATCGCGGATGTCCTTCTTTCACCAGCGTATTAAAACTGAAAACAACATCATCCGCTGTAACAGGTTGACCGTCATGCCAGCGGGCTTCTTTGCGCAGGTGAAAAGCCACCCAAGAACGATCATCCGGCATTTCAATGGTTTCTGCTAACAATCCATAAGCCGTAAAGGGTTCATCCATAGACTGGGTCGTCAGGGTTTCATAGGGAAGGCTGCTTGCGTATGCAGGAACACCTTTCATGGTGAAAGGGTTTAACGTATCAAATGTAGAACCCGGCGCATAAAGCCGAATGGTACCGCCTTTGGGCGCGTTTGGGTTGGTATAGTCAAAATGGGTAAAATCCGGTCCATATTTAATGTCGCCATGCATGGAAACGGCGTAGCGTTTCTCTGCGGCCTGAACATTGAAGCTAAGCGCAAGACCCATAAGCCCTGCAACAAATACCGATTTTAAACCCATGTGCAACCTGCTTTCTTTCTATAAACTAGTTCTTTCCATAGATATTGGCGGGGATGTATGATGAACGCAAGGGGTTGATGAATAAATGCCAGTTATCTTTTTCATTATGATCGCAATTTTCGCCACATCGGCGCAGGCAAGTATGGAAGATGCCATCCGTGCCGTGCAAGAAGGGCGCAATGAAGACGCTTTGGCTGAATTTCATCAATATGCAAGCCATGGCAACCCGATGGCGGATTATTGGATCGCAACCATGTACCTGCAGGGGCGCGGCGTTGAAAAAAATATCGATGAAGCTTTGGTCTGGCTGCATAAATCGGCGCGGCAGGATTATACCCCGGCGATGGTGGTGCTCGGCAATCTGCATCTGGAAGGTAAGACGGGAAAAGTGAACCTTAATCTCGCGCGTGGCTGGTTTAACAAGGCAGTTGAACTGGGCGATCAATTTGCCATGGTGCGGATGGGGGAAATTTATATCAATGGGATCGGGGTCAAACCAAATCCGCGGGTCGGGATTATGTATATCAAACGCGCAGCCAAGGAAGGCTCGCTTCAGGCCAAGCATGTGTTGGGCATGGCGTTTTTAAAAGGGGTCGGTGTGGATATTGACCCGCAGCAAGGGGAATTCTGGTTAAAAAGCGCGGCAAAAGAAGGATTTGAGCCTTCGATTGCCACATTATTGGAATTATCTGAATAAGAACGGCTTAGACAGCTTCGCGGACTTCGGTGATTTCCGGAATATAATAGCGCAGCATATTTTCAATGCCATGCTTCAAAGTCGCCCCGGAACTTGGGCAGCCAGAACAGGCGCCCATCATAGTCAGATAGACAATGCCGTCTTCGAATTTGTGAAAAATGATATCGCCACCATCTTGGGCCACAGCCGGGCGCACACGGGTTTCAAGCAGTTCTTTGATCTGTTTGACGATCTCTGAATCTTCATCCTCACCAGCTGCATCGCCTGCTTCATCTTCTTTGACGACGGCTTCACCGGAATTGAAGTGGTTCATCAACGCTTCAAGAACCATCGGCTTCATGATTTGCCAATCTTTGTCATCTTCTTTGGTGACGGTGATAAAATCGGAACCGAGGAAAATACTGTCAACACCTTCCACATCAAACAAACGAGTCGCGAGAGGGGAACGCGCGGCTGAACTTTTGTCATTAAAGTTGGCCGTGCCCTGCGCCATAATGGTTTGTTCAGGGATGAACTTCAGGGTAGAGGGATTCGGCGTTGCTTCGGTTTGAATAAACATAGGGGCACCTTTCTATGCGGTCACATTAAATATTTATCAGATAAATGGTCTTATTTTGACAAAAGGTCAAGTCTAAAACCAACTAAAATAGTCAAGTATAGGAAATCTTAAGTAATCCGATCCAGGTCTTCGTCCGTCAAGGTGCCGGGCACGACGGTGATGGGAACGGGCAGGCCACCGATCATATCCCCGGTCAGGCTGGAAACCAGTGGTCCTGGTCCATCGGTTGAATCGGCGGCTGCGAGAACCAAAAGCGAGATTAGTGGTTCTTCTTTCAAAAGCTTCATCAACTGGTTTTGACGGTTGCCTTCACGGATATAGATCATGGGGATTTGCCCGGTTATATCCTGAACAGCCTGCGAATATTGATGAACAGCCTTTTCAGCTTCTTCACGGGCTTCCTCAGCCATCAATGTGCCCACGAACATCCAGTGCTGAAATTCAGCAGGTTCAATTACATACAACAGGGCAACACGGCCGCCTGAATGTTTGGCACGCTTGGCCGCAAACCTCAAGGCAACATGCATTTCTTCGCTGTCATCGACAACGACCAGAAACACCCGTTCATGAACTTCTTTACTTTCTACCATGGTTGACAGCTTGCCTTTATTTTCAGCTTACTTCAACAAGATATTAGCGACTTCTTTTAATTGAGTGCGTGCCCGCAAGAGATAAAAACCCTGTGCCGTTAAATGGCTGGGACGCAGGAAACTATCCGGGTCGGCATTAACGACGATCAAGGGCTGAGCTTCTGCCGCGGTTTTCAAGGAATCGAGCATCTGGTCCCAGGGTTTGGTAACGTCACGGTCCACGATTACGTCATTAAAGTCTTTTTTTAGTTCGCGTAGGATCAGATAATAGGCATAAAGACGTCCCTTATTGCGATAATAGATATCATCGGCATGAAAATCGATCAGGTTGCCAGAATTTTCCCGGATATAGGTATCAATCACAGCCGAACCAGAGCCTAAATCAGCTGCAATGCGCTCTAGCGTGCGTTCCAGATTGTCTGCGCGGGTATCAAAGACCGCTTCTCCATTACCGAGGCGATTATTATAGGAAACCAGGCTTTTGCGCGCCGCGCGATATTGCGAATCACTTGGTGCTGTTGGTGCGAGGGAAACGGAAAAGTCAAATACCCACACGTCGCCTGCATATTTCAAAAGCCCGGCAGCTTTATCTAAATCTTTATCCACTTCGCTGGACCCGCGGGTACGTCCGACCTGATCGCTCATTTCAATAGCAAAACGTGACAGCGCATAGATGATGCCTTGTTGGAAATTAGGCATATTATCAAGGGCCGCACCGGGCAGGAACCACGGATCATTGGCGACCCATGGGTGAAGGTCGGTTTCACGTTCAATCAGCTTTGCCGCCATGGCAACAGATCGGCTTTGTCCGGCCTGAACCTCAACATCTAGAGCGGTGTTGTCGTCGACATTATGAATCAAAGCCATGCCGATGGGGTAGTACAGCAGGGCAATGACAGCCACAACCCCTAGCCCACGAAAAATCCAGGTTATTTTCGGGCTGTTGCTTTGGGGCAGTTTTCCATTTAGAAATTTAAACCTGCCATGAATCCAAAGGGGTAGACGTTCGATCATAAATTTTCACCTAATTGTTAATACATTTTAGAGATAGGCTGGGTGTGGGGGGATGTGCAAGGGGCATTTTATCATGTACGATGTCAAAAAAATGTAAAAAAGTCTTCGATAGGGCTTGATACGCTGGAGAAATGACGAATATGGCTATGGGTATTCGAGGGAAACTCATATCTGTTTTCATTCTGATTAAGGTCATTCCGCTTGTTTTGTTGGGTGGCATGACTTGGCAGGCTGTTCTGGATTTTGGGCAGAAGACGGCTGAAAAAAGCCAAGTCATCACAGATCAGATGAAGCAGACTGTGGTAGATGCGGGCAACATCGCGACCATGAATTCAGTTCATGCACTGGATGACAAAGAGCGTGAGGCAATTGAACGCCAGACTACCGATATGGCCCGTGATATTGCAGCCTTTTTATATGGGCGAGATCGCGAAGTTCTTTATGCAGCGACTTTGGCCCCGGATGAAACCAGCTATCAGAATTTTATCCAAGCGCATCAGCAACCGATCACGAATCATGGTGATTGGGTGTTGGATGAAGAGCAGGGGAAATGGATTGCCAAAGACTCTGAAAACGATAAAACACCCCAAAGGCATGCGCAGATTAAGGCGAATGAAAAACAATTCAGCTATCGCCCGGCCGATCCCATGCTGCGTGATGACATGCGGGCTCTTTATCGGGAGATGACCTTTGTGGATTTGTCCGGGATGGAACGGATCAAGGTAACGTCACATCCGCTTATGTCGTCTGAAAAGAAAGATATTTCCAAGTCTGAAAACACATTTATCAAAGCAGAGCGATATTTTTCGGAACTTCAAAAACTTAAACCCGGTGAGATTTATGTCTCTGATGTGATTGGGGTTTATGTTCCTAGCAAGGTTGTGGGGCCTTATACGAAAAAAAATGCTAAACGGGCTGGTGTGGATTTCGCACCGGAACAGGCAGCTTATGCTGGAAAAGAAAACCCTGTCGGCAAGCGATTTGAAGGGATCATACGATGGGCCACCCCGGTTTTGAAAAATGGTAAAATCATCGGCTATGTAACACTGGCACTGGATCATCGTCATGTGATGGAATTTAGTGATCATCACGTACCAACCGATGAACGCTATAGCACGATTTCTGATGCGGGTAGCGGTAACTATGCCTTTATCTGGGATTATAAGGCGCGCAATATTTCCCATCCGCGTGATTATTTTATTTATGGCTATGATCCAGAAACCGGAAAGCCGGAGGTGCCTTGGTTGTCGCAAAAACTATATGATGGCTGGCAGGCATCCGGACTGGATCTGGAAAGCTATCTGAAAGATATTCCATTGTTTTTGGATCAGGGCACACTAAATAAACCGGCTAAAGAACTGACCAAACAAGGCAAGCTATCATTGGATTGTCGTTATCTGAATTTTGCCCCGCAATGTGCAGGTTGGTGGAACCTGACCGAAGATGGAGGATCCGGTTCTTTCCAGCTTTTTTGGAGTGGGTTGTGGAAATTAACCACAGCGGCAACGATTCCTTATTACACAGGCCAATATGCCAAATCTAAACGCGGGTTCGGGTTTGTGACCATCGGGGCAAATGTGGAAGAATTCCACCGCGCAGCCAATGACACCCGCCATCTGCTGGATAGCCTAATTGAGGTACAGGGCGTCAAGGCAGCAGAACAGGAAGCTGATTTGCTGGCAAGTCTTGAAAAATCGATGGAGAAAACAGCCGTTAATCTGATCGTTTATACCGGAATAATGGTTTTGGTGGTTGTTTTTGTTGCTATTGTAATGGCAAATAGCTTGAGTGATCGCATAAAATCGTTAATTAAGAGTCTGCATAAAATAGAAAAAGGCGATTTATCTGTTCGAGTGAAGGTCTCAAGCTATGATGAAATGGGACAGCTTGCCGTTTCTCTCAATAAAATGACGGAAAGTCTGCAAAATAATATTGAGAAAAATAAAGAAGCGGTTGCGGTGGCTGAGGCCTCCAGCCGGGCAAAGACTGATTTTCTGGCAAATATGAGTCATGAACTACGCACGCCGTTGAATGCGATCATTGGTTTTTCAGATTTTATCCGCCATGAAATTAGAGGACCGATTGAACCGGCAGCCTATAAAAACTATGTTGATGATATTCATCTGTCCGGCAAGCATTTGTTGAAGCTGATTAATGATATTCTGGATATTTCGCGGATTGGCTCAGGTGAAGTCAGATTGAGCGAAGAGGTGTTTGACCTCAACCAGATGCTTGATGATGCATTGCGTATGATGGCCCCGCAGGCTGGTCGCAAGTCAATTACCCTGAAAAGTGAATTGGCAGACAATTTACGGCTGAAAGGGGACCGCCGCCGAATAAAACAGATTTCCCTGAATATGCTGAGTAATGCCATTAAGTTCAGCAGGGATAAAGCAGAGGTGAGCGTATCGGCATATAAGGATGCACAAGGTCGCTTGGTGATGTCGTTTAAAGATTATGGTATTGGCATGAGCCGTGACGAAACCGAAAGTGCATTAACGCCTTTTGTTCAGGTTCAAACCTCTTTGTCGCGTCAATATGAAGGCACAGGTTTAGGTCTACCCTTGGCGAAGAGTTTGACGCAGTTACATGACGGTACCTTAGAAATCATCAGCGAACCCGGTGTGGGAACTGAAGTTATTGTCACCTTCCCGAAAGAAAGAGTGGCTCCGGCTGATGGATAGTAGGTGTTTCCTTAATGCACCAATCTCTTCTTATTCATTCCCGAACAGGCGGAACACTTGAACCGTTCGCAAATCTAGCGCTGCTTGAGGCGTTCATTATATGCCATTTCTTCGCGGGTGAGTTGGAACCCTACATAGACTTCAAAATCACTGCCATCTTTTGATCCATCGGTCACAATGGTCAGGCTAATCGGTTCGTCACGGACTTCATTTTGCGTCAGGTTACCTGGGAAGGCCAGTTTAAGCGGGAAGGTGTTTTTCTGAAGGATCTTTTTATTCTGATCGACCATGGCGACAAAATAGGTCATCTCGGCGGAACGGGTGCCATTGGCAGCCCCGCGAAGGGCGCTGATGACCGGAGCGACTTGGGTATGGATGGAGCCTGCGCGGGTATCGTAATCTACATCATATTCGCATGCGCTTAACACGTTGGTGATCTTGGCTTCAAATAAAACATCAATCAAATCGCGCCCCGGACCATCTTTGAATTTAGTCAGTTCAGATGCATTTCGTAACACAGTGATACGGGGACAAGGTTCCGGCTTTTCATCACGCCAGAGATAGAGATCGTCCATTGATCCACAGGCCGTCAGACCAAGGCATAACATCATTGATAACAGGATGTTTTTACTGAATTTCATCGGGTGGGCTCCATGGATTTGAAAAAGGCAGTTGGCGCACCATACCCTGTCGGGCGAACAGGATCAATCCAAGCGATGAATAACGGCACCAAATTTTGCAAGGGCACGTGATCTGGCCCAGGGGTTTTTAATATCTCTTACCGTTTGAAGGCCGAGTTTAAATGCTTTTTCAGCCTGATCTTTTTGACCACTGGAAAAATGCAGGTCGGCCAGATCACCGAGAATCCAGGCTTTGGAAAATTGGCTTTTGATCTGGTTCATGGCTTTACTGGTTTCCTTTTCCAGGTCAGCTTTCTGGACGATTAACCCATGCTGGCGTGACGCACTGCTGAGATTCCACAGTCCCTTGGCTTTCAGTCGGTCATCTTTGATCTTATCGAGAATATGATAGGCCTGTTCGGCTTTCAGCGAATCTTTAGATTGACTGGCAATGGTGATCAGGGTTTCGGTGATTTTAGACAGGGCATAGTTTTTGGCAAAAGGCAATTTGATGGAATTGGCCAGTGTCTGTGCTTCGGCCAGTGTTTTCATCGCAGGTTCGGCTTGTTGATTTTCCCACAGGCTTTGGGTCAGATCCGAGAGAATAACACTGCGATAGCGCGGTGCCGAAATACGTTGAATCGTCCGGCGCGCGGCTTCAAAACGTTTTTCTGCTAAAAAGGCCCGACTTGCTGCCATCAGGACGGGAATGCGGGTTTCATTATCCGGCAGATCATCCAAAGCTTTTAAGGCCCATTCCGGATAGCCCGCCTTTGCCATCGCACTGGCCGATTGACGCAATAAGGTTGTCTGACTGCTGTCTTTTAACTGATTGCGTACCGTTTCGCTGATTTCTTCCAACAGGCGCAGGCTGCGTTTTTTATCGGCACTGGCAAGTGCCTCTGCGGCCTGTATCTTGATAGATAAACGCTCTTCCAATCGTTCAACAGCCAGCACACCAGCCAAGATTTTATTGATGGTGTCTATTTGCTGGTTTTTATCGCCGGCTTCTTCATGAATGGCGGCCACTTCTAAAAGGACGGATAAGCGCCGTTGGGCAACCGGGATCAGATGAAGACCGGACAAAGCTTCACTGATTTTACCTTCTTTGGCTTGAGTTTTTGCAATATTGGTCAACGCTGCAATGACCAGACGGCTGTCTTTGATACGCCCGGCTGTCTCCATCGCTGCGTCGGAGAGACCCGTACTGACCTGTGCAGATAGAATTTCGCCTAAGGCCCAGTCGCGTAAATCATCTTCAAAAACGGCCCGCGAACTTTCTACCGCCTCTTTTAACAAACAGTCTGATGACGGGGTTTCAAAACATTTGCTGACATCACGGGTGGGGTCGGCAACTTCAACATTTTTCTGTTCCAGAAGCTTGCGCGTGGCCGGGTTGGACAGTAGGGCTTGGCGTGCTTTTGCCTGACGTTCTTTTCTGACCACATCCAGCCGCAGGATCAGCGCATGAACGCGACCAATATTTTCAATATGTTCCAACAGTGAGGCGGTGATTCGCCCCGTTTGTTTCAAACCATGCTTCAATTGATAAGCTTTTATGGCGTCTACCAAAGCAGGGGTTTTAACGCCGTCGGTTTCGCCATCATAGAGCCCTTGTTGTTTCAGCAGTTCCTGTGCTTGCTGTACAGGGCTTTTCAGCTGGTAAACTTCCGGCGCAGCACTGGGTTTGCCCAAGCCGGATGGTTTGGCGGCAAATACAGACAGGCTGATCAGGCAGCTAAGTATGGTGACGAGGATGACTTTCATAAAAAAAGTCTAACATGTTGCTTTACTCTTTGTCTCGGGTTTCTATATTGGCAGTCATGAATAAAAATTTAACCATCTTATTGGCAGGTCCGCGTGGCTTTTGTGCGGGTGTGGATCGGGCCATCCATATTGTGGAACGTGCGCTTGAAAAATATGGCAAGCCCGTCTACGTGCGCCATGAAATTGTGCATAACAAATTCGTCGTGGACAGTCTGCGTGATAAAGGCGCGGTTTTTGTCGATGAGCTGGATGAAGTACCGGATAACGTCCCGGTGATTTTTTCTGCCCATGGGGTGGCAAAATCAGTTCCGGCAGAAGCAGACCGCCGTCAACTGACCTATGTGGATGCAACATGTCCGTTGGTCAGTAAAGTGCACCGCGCTGTAGAAAAACATTATGACAAGGACCATCCGGTTGTCCTAATCGGTCATGAAGGCCATCCCGAAGTGATTGGAACCATGGGGCAGTTGCCCGAAGGTGCAGTGATTTTAGTCGAAGATACGGATCAGGCACAAACAGTTGAGCTGCCACGCAATGTACCATTGGGACTGGTTACACAGACGACTTTGTCGGTGGATGATACACAAGACGTTATTAAGATATTGAAAGAACGCTATCCCAATCTGGAACAGCCGAAAAAAGAAGATATCTGCTATGCCACGACCAATCGTCAAATGGCGGTAAAGATGATAGCTGAAAAATCGGATATGGTCATGGTGCTCGGGGCGCCAAATTCATCTAATTCCAAACGTTTGGTGGAAGTTGCACGCTTAAATGGCTGTGACAAATCCATGTTGGTGCAGCGCGCCAGTGAAATTGATTTTGACGGGCTGGACGGGGTGGACACTTTGGGCATCACGGCCGGGGCATCAGCCCCTGAGGTGCTGGTTGAAGAAGTGGTCGAAGCGTGTCGGGAACGGTTTAACGTTACGGTTAAGTTTGAAGTCTTCACCGAAGAAAACGTGATTTTCAAGCTTCCGTCAAGCTTGGGTCAAGAATAGAGAGAAGATATGGCTGTTTACACTGAAGTCAGTGATGACGAACTCTCTCAATTTGTCGATCGATTTTCCATTGGTAACTTGTTGTCTTATAAAGGTATTGCCGAAGGGGTGGAAAATTCAAACTATATTATTCAGACCGATCAGGGCCCCTTCATTCTGACCCTATATGAAAAGCGGGTGAATGAAGATGATCTGCCGTTTTTTCTGGATTTGCTGGAACATCTGTCTGAACGAAATATTACATGTCCGGTCCCTCTTAAGGATGGTGCTGGTCATGCATTAGGTGTGTTGGCAGGACGTCCGGCAGCGATCTTTACGTTTTTACCGGGCATGTGGCCGCGCAAGATCAAACCTGTCCATTGTGCTGAATTGGGTCGGGCTTTGGCAGAGCTCCATGTGGCGGGACGTGATTTTCCAACTAAACGTGAAAATGATCTATCCATCAAGGATTGGCGCGCGCTTTTGGGGCAATGTCTTGAACATGCAGATGAAGTCCAGCCCGGTCTGGGTGAGGCTTTGATAGCCGAACTTGATTATCTTGAACCGCGCTGGCCATCTGGTTTGCCTAAGGGCATTATTCATGCCGATGCTTTTCCCGATAACGTGTTTTTCCGTGATGAAAAATGCAGTGGACTGATTGATTTCTATTTCGCCTGTTATGATCTGTTTGCCTATGATCTGGCGATTTGCATGAATTCTTGGTGTTTTGAACGTGATGGCGACTTTAACGTGACTAAGGCAAAACTGTTGTTATCGCATTATCGAAAGGTACGTGATTTCAGTCAGGAAGAAGTCGATGCTCTTCCTTTGATCGCGCGCGGGGCGGCTTTACGGTTTTTGCTGACCCGGCTTTATGATTGGGTCAATACGCCGAAGGATGCTTTTGTAAAACCAAAAGATCCGCTGGAATATTATAAAATTTTGAAATTTCATCAGCATGTGCGCAGTGCTGGTGCGTATGGATTGGCTTAAAGATGTCAGACGAAAATATCGTTGAGATGTATACCGATGGTGCCTGTAGCGGTAATCCGGGCCCCGGTGGTTGGGGTGTGTTGCTGCGCTGGAAAGGTAAGGAACGCGAGATGTGTGGTGGTGAAGAAGAAACCACCAATAATCGCATGGAATTATCTGCAGCCATCCAGGGACTGTTGACTTTAAAACGTCCGGTTAAGGTCGCGATTTATACTGATAGTACCTATGTCAAAGACGGTATCACCAAATGGATTTTTAACTGGAAGAAAAACGGTTGGAAAACGGCTGCGAAAAAGCCGGTGAAAAATGCCGATCTCTGGCAAGAATTGGAAAAGGCGCTGGCAATTCACGAGGTAGAATGGCACTGGGTTAAAGGCCATGCGGGCCATGAAGAAAATGAACGCGCGGACGCTTTGGCACGCGAAGGCGTCGAAAAGATCAAAAATTCCCTGATTATGTGAAAAAGGCACTGTGTGGGACAGTGCCTTTTCCTTGGCAAGGGCCTGTTTTATAGACCTATTGCCCTTTTCTGTTTTTTGCCATTTCCTAGTTCGAGGGAATGACAAGTCATTTTACTTTATCCATAGAATATACCTAAGCATTCATTAGCATGGGTTCAACCCTTTGCTTTTGAAATTGCGTCCAGAACATCATCTTCACTGAGCAATTCCGGCAACACGATGCCATCTGGTGCACCCGGCCCATACACAGCATTAAAGGGGATGGCGAATTTTTTGAAGCTGGCGAGATAATCCGCAATTTTTTGGTTTGGATTGGTCCAGTCCGCTTTCATGGCAATGACGCCATCGCTTTGTAAGGTTTCATATGCATCGCCTTGATAGAGTACGATGTTTTTATTGACCTGACAGGTGATACACCATTCTGCTGTGACATCGACAAAAACCACTTGGCCATTTGCGATATGTTCACTGATTTTATCCTGATCAAACTTGATCCAGAGCTTTTCAGCTTCTGCCCGTTCCGGGGCTTCCTGTTTTAAAAGAGGCGGGACAATGAAGGCCGCTAAAAACAGGGCTGTCATCAGGGGGATATGAGCGGCTTTCAGTTTTGCTTTCAGGGCGAAAACGATCATCAGGATACTGAGGATTGCACCCAAAGCTAATGTACCATCCAAACCGATTTGTGCCCATAAGACTGTTAGCAACCACACGGCTGTAGCAATCAGAGCAAGGGCGAGGATTTTGCGCAACGTCACCATCCATGGTCCCGGTTTAGGAAGGCGGGTGGCAAGGCCGGGGAACAGGGCAATTGCAATGTAAGGCAGGGCTAAGCCCACCCCAAGGGCAGCAAAGACGATGATGATTTCAAAAGTGCCTTGCGACAGGGCAAATCCAACCGCAGTGCCTAAAAACGGGGCCGAACAGGGGGTTGCCAGCAAAGTAGCAAAAGCCCCGGTCAAAAAATGTCCGCCGATACCTTTTGACTGGGAGCGCGCCCCCAGACTGGACATCCAGCCCGGCAGGTTAATTTCAAACAGGCCCCACATGTTGGCGGCAAACAGAATTACGATCAGGGCCAGCGCGATAAGGAAAAGCGGTTGTTGAAACTGGATGCCCCAGCCGATAGCTGCTCCACTGGTTTTCAGCGCGATCAGTGCGCCAGCCAGAACCATGAAGGAAAAAAGAATACCGACTGCACTGGCCAGAAAACTCAAGCGCACGACAGAAGGTTGCGCCCCGCCATGACTGATTAATCCCAAGACTTTGAGTGATAAAACGGGCAGGACACAGGGCATCAGATTCAGGATCAAACCGCCCAAAAGCGCAAAACCAATGATGCTCATCAATGAAAAAGAAACAGCTTCTGTTGCACCGAGTGCGTGAAAGCCTTCTACACTTGGGACAGGCCCATTTATTTCTTGTGCGACCTTTGTATGGATCTCAAGGGCACGCATCCCATCCAATAAGGTCAGGGTAAGGGTTTCGTCTGTAATTGGCTTTTCCAGAAACTGCAAGCCATCAAAAGGCACATCGATCAGGGCGGTTTTCTGATCCTCGCTTAAAGCAATTTTAGGCTTAAAGAAGGCCAGCTCCAAGGGACCTTCCAACAAGGCATCCGGATCTGTAAGGACCCAGTCAGCAGCCGTTTTTAGGCGTACCGTCCCGCGTTTTTTATCAGTCGCCACATATAGGGTGGTTTCTTGCAGATCAAGTTGATCGAGGGCATCGCGACGCGGGACCTGACTGTTATATTTATTGATCAATTGGGCAAAGTCACTGGGCTCACTTTTCCCAGCAGGCAAGGTCAGGGACAAGTCGACTTCGACGGGCACGCAGATTTCGGCACAGGTTAAAAAACGCACATGGGCGTTTAAATCCAACGTTTGGCTTGGGTCTGTAGCTTGCAAAACAAGCGGATAGACGACTTCTTTTTTATAGCCCAATGTTTCCAGCCCTAAAACTTCAAACCGTTCCGGGCGTGGCCATCTCATTTCGGCCTGATCAAAATTCTCGCTGGCTTTCCAGTCAACCTCTGGGGGGTACCCGGCATCACCGGGGCTGCGCCAATAAACTTTCCAGTCTTCAGCCATCTTGAACTGTAGACCGAGCAATAAATCCTTGCCCGTGCCAAGCGTTTGGCTGGCAGAGATGAGGCGAACCTGTGTCTTATCAATACCTTGCCAGTCACTACTGGTAGCAAATGACGGTGATATTGAAAAAAGGGTGAGGGCGAGCAGAATCAAAAAACGTTTCATAAGCAGTGTAAATAGTCGTAAAATATGTCAGAATTTGGGTCAGGACTTGCACTTCTTGTGATTGGGCCTTATGTGATAGATATGAACAAAAACAACATCATATCCAACGATTTCACCGGGCAACTTTTGGTCGCGATGCCGCATATGTCGGACCCGCGCTTTGCCAAGACGGTGATTTACGTTTGTTCCCACAGTGAAGATGGCGCGATGGGCCTTGTGGTTAATCGGCTGATCCCGTCATTGACCTTTCCCGACCTGTTGAACCAGTTGGATATTCAGACCTATGGAATGGAAAACGAAATCCGCGTTCATGTCGGTGGTCCGGTTGATGAAGAACGCGGTTTTGTGCTGCATAGTCCGGACTATATCAAGGATAGCACCGTGATTGTCGGCAGCAGATATGCCCTGACCGCGACCATCGATATTTTGCGCGATATGGCAAGTGGTGATGGTCCGCAGCAATCTATGCTGGCATTAGGGTATGCCGGATGGGGGCCGGGACAGCTCGATCAGGAAATCATGGAAAACGGCTGGCTTAGTGTTCCTGCCGATGATGGTATTGTGTATGACAACCAGCTGGAGACCAAATGGGAACGCGCCCTTGGTCAGTTGGGGATTGACCCGCGTTTGTTATCTGATGAAGCTGGACACGCTTAAATTTTTACTATTCAGTCCAATATTCTTTAGCAGAAATTGCCTTGGCGACACGCACCGGTCCCGTCACATCCGTGCCGGATAGGTTGATGACCATCCATGCATCCTCATGCCTTTTGGGGATGGGGTGCGGGGCAGGGTAGCCTCGTTTTCCGGCATTATTTTGAAAACCTACGCGCGGATAATAATCTGGTGGGCCAAGAACAAACACTAGATCAACGCCTTGCGCTTTTAGCTGTTTGAGACCCTCTTTCATCAAGCGCTGACCTGTGCCTTTATAGTGATGATCGGGATCAACAGCTAAGGGGGCAAGCAGGGCGGCAGTGGCACCGTCCACATAAGCTTTGGTAAAAAGAATATGCCCGATTGCATTATCGTCTTTATAGGCAAGCAAGGAAAGGATCGGAGCGGCACTGGGGTCATTTAACAGATTTTCGACCAATTCGGCTTCGTCCGGTTCTTCAAAAGCACGGGTTTGAATATCTTTAATGACGTCGAGATCCTCAAGGGTGGTGGCTTTGATCATGTTGATATGCTTTCTCTTTTGCGCGTGTGGATCAGATTGTGCGCGCGACAAGTGATTTATTGAAGAATTTTTTGTTTCGTTGGGGCTTAAATTTTCCTATGTATCAAGTTAGAATGTAAAAAACGGGATTGATTATGCATCTTCTTGCCGCAACACCGGGGGCGATTTCGGATGGGTCCGAAGCGATTGATTTAGGCCAGACGCCGGGCGATATTGTCGTTTTATCGGCTGCTGATACAGAAATTGCCTGTCTGGCTCTGGCCCACCGCGCCCTGTTTGAGGCTGACCCCGATATCCCGACTTTGCGGCTCGCATCCTTATTACACATGGGCCACAATATGTCCGTTGACCTGTATGTGGATGATATTATTTCCAAGGCAAAGCTGGTGGTCGTGCGCTTGCTGGGTGGGAAAAGCTATTGGGAATATGGGGTCGACGAAATCGTTTCGGCTTGTGTGAAAAACAACATCCCACTTGCCCTACTTCCGGGTGATGACCAGCCAGATGCGGAACTGTCAAGTCTGTCCAGCATGGATGAAGAGGCAGTTCATCGCCTCTGGCAATATTGCGTCCATGGGGGGATCGAAAATGCGAGCGAGTTTTTAACTTTCTGCCACCATTTGTTAGGCCGTGAGGCGAGCTGGGCCGAACCTGCTCCATTGATGCGTGCGGGGATCTACTGGCCCGGTACCCGTAATCTGTCTGTGGCGGATTTGCAAAAGCACTATTGGCAGGAAGGTCAGCCCGTCGCTGCGATTACTTTTTACCGTGCACTCATGCAAGCTGGGAATACGGCCGTCATTGACGGGCTGGTTACAGCTTTGCTGGATCAGGGCTTAAACCCCTTGCCGCTTTATGCCACCAGTTTGAAAGACAGTGTCGCTGCGGCGACCATTGAAGAAATGCTGGTGGAAAGCGATACATCCGTGATCCTGAACGGGACAGGTTTTGCCCTGTCCAAACCCAATGCAGAACGCACTAAAACGCCATTCGATGTGGCCGATTGTCCGATCCTGCAAGTGGTATTTGCAGGATCGAATGAAGAAGCATGGCGTGAGGGGACGAATGGTCTGTCAGCACGTGATATTGCCATGAATGTGGCGTTGCCGGAAGTTGACGGACGTATCCTCGCCCGTGCTGTGTCTTTTAAAGGATTGGCTGTGCGCGATGATTTGTGTGAATGCGATATTGTTGCCTATCAACCTGTCAAAGACCGTCTGGATTTTAGCGCAAAACTGGCGGCCAATTGGGCCAGTTTGCGAAATACCAAGGTTGAAAACCGCAAAGTCGCCCTCATTCTTGCAAACTATCCCAACAAGGATGGTCGCATGGGCAATGGGGTCGGGCTGGATACCCCGGCTGGTTCCTTAAATGTCTTAAAAGCCATGGCGGCTGAAGGCTATCATCTGGAGAATATCCCCAAAAGCGGCAATGATCTGATTGAACGTTTGCAAGCCGGCGTCACCAATGATTTCACCAAACTGGATGAACGCGATGTGATTGAAAGTCTGGCTTTGTCAGATTATATGCTGTTCTTTTCCAGCTTGCCTGTGGCGGTTCAAGAGGCGGTGAATACCCGTTGGGGCCGTGCAGAAACCGACCCGTTTTTCAAACAAGGTGAAACCGATTGCGGTCGTTTCGTCCTTCCGGCTTATCGCTGTGGCAATGTGGCTGTTTGTTTGCAGCCTGCGCGGGGTTATAACATTGATCCGGTGGAAAGTTATCACAGCCCGGACCTCGTTCCGCCCCATAATTATCTGGCATTTTATGCGTGGGTGCGTGGTTCTTATGCGGCTCAAGCCGTTATTCATATGGGCAAACATGGCAACATGGAATGGTTGCCGGGTAAGGCCATTGCGCTCTCTGAAAACTGTTTCCCCGAAGCCGTTTTCGGTCCCATGGTGCATTTGTATCCCTTTATCATTAATGACCCCGGAGAAGGCACGCAGGCCAAACGTCGATCCCAAGCTGTGATCATTGATCACTTAACACCGCCTTTAACACGGGCAGAAAGCTATGGGCCGTTGCGCGACCTAGAACAGTTGGTCGATGAATATTATGAAGCCGCAGGCGTGGACCCGCGCCGCCTGAAGGTACTGAAAAAAGAAATTCTCGCTTTGTCTCGCACCACGGGGCTAGATGAAGATTGCGGCATTGGCAAGGATGATGGCGATGAAGAAGCCTTGGCCAAGCTGGATAACCATCTCTGTGAACTGAAAGAACTGCAAATTCGTGATGGGCTGCATATTTTTGGCGAAAGCCCGAAAGACCGTTTGCTGAATGACCTGTTGGTGGCCCTTGTGCGGGTGCCGCGCAATAAAGGTGAAGGCGCTGATGCCTCTCTCATCCGCGCGCTTGCCAATGACCTTGATTTAAACTTTGACCCGCTTGATTGTGACATGGCGCAAAATTGGGGTGGGTTAAAGCCAGAAGTACTGCAAAGTGATACCGTCTGGCGTACCCATGGTGATACGGTGGAACGGCTGGAAGAACTGGCTTATAGACTCATCAGTAATGATGTAATTTGTAAGCCGGAATGGACGCAAACGCACGCGGTACTGGATTATGTAACGAAACAGGTGCGCCCTAATGTGTTGGCTTGTGGGGAAAATGAAATCACGGGCATTTTAAAAGGCTTGGAGGGACGTTTCATTGTGCCCGGCCCCAGTGGTGCCCCGACGCGCGGGCGTCCCGAAATTCTACCAACGGGGAAGAATTTCTATTCGGTCGATACCCGCACGGTACCGACGCCTGCGGCTTGGACATTAGGCTGGAAATCAGCCAGTTTGATGATTGATCGCTATATGCAGGATCATGGCGACTGGCCGCGTACCATGGCGCTGACGGCATGGGGCACATCCAACATGCGTACCGGCGGGGATGATATCGCCCAAGGGCTTGCTCTCATGGGGGTCCAGCCCCAATGGGATACGGTATCTCGCCGCGTTACGGGGTTTGAGATCATGCCGCAATCTGTTTTGGGGCGTCCCCGCGTTGATGTCACCTTGCGCGTGTCCGGCTTCTTTCGTGATGCCTTCCCCGGTTTGATCGACCTATTTGACAGTGCTGCCCGCGCAGTGGCCGCACTGGATGAAGGCGAGGATATCAACCCATTAGCCGCGCGCGTGCGTGCTGAAAAAAATGAACTGATGGCAGAGGGACTGACAGAAACCGAGGCGGAAAAAAGATCGGGCTTTCGTGTTTTTGGCTCCAAACCCGGGGCCTATGGTGCGGGACTTCAGGCCTTAATTGATGAAAAGGGCTGGGACAGTGCAGACGACCTTGCCAAGGCCTACGTCGCGTGGGGTGGTTATGCCTACGGACAAGGTGCAGGCGGGGAAACAGCTCACGCCCTGTTTGAAGAACGCCTTTCAAACGTGGAAGCTGTGGTTCAAAATCAGGATAACCGCGAACATGATCTACTTGATAGTGATGATTACTATCAATTTGAAGGCGGCATGACAGCGGCGATCAAATCCTTAAAAGGGGGCGAGGCTCCGACCGTTTATCATAATGATCATTCCAGACCGGAAACCCCCCGGATCCGTACCCTGGAAGAAGAAATTGCCCGCGTTGTGCGCGCCCGTGTGGTGAACCCCAAATGGATCGACGGGGTCAAACGTCATGGCTATAAGGGCGCTTTTGAAATGGCTGCGACCCTTGACTATATGTTTGCCTTTGCTGCAACGGCCAATTGCGTGCGCGATCATCATTTCGATGCGGTGTTTGAAGCCTATATTCAGGATGAAGAAACCTATCAGTTCCTCAAAGAAAACAACCCGGCGGCGCTAAAAGAAATGCTGGAACGCTTTCAGGAAGCCCAGGACCGCGACCTCTGGTCGCCGCGCTCAAACTCCGCACGCTTCTCCCTTCAGGAAATGTTGGACGGGCTTTAAAGAGAGGGGGCTCTCAGGTAAGATAACATTGAGGTTGGTCTCTTGAAATTATAACGATATCTTGTTGGGATCAGAGGGAAATTTGTTCTGAAATAGGTGGCTGTTATCGATTACTATAAGTTTCTTAATTACGATCATTTTAATATGGACATTCGACTGAGTGACGGTACTATTCCTCCAAACAACTTTCAATGGTATTAAGTGCCAGAACTAAAGAAATAAAATCGTATTCAGCGTTGACATGAATACGAACAGATCAGGGAATAGGATTATGAAACCGCTTACTCGTACACTGCCTATCATTATGGTTGCTACGGCCAGTAGTATATTGTTTTCAAGTCAAGCTGTAGCTTTAACAGATACAGATTGCACTAACATCCCGAAGTTGGAAACCAATGCGAACCAAGGGATTTTCCAAAGTTCCTTCGATCTGGGTACGTGTTTTGAAACGGGCACCAATGTAGAAAAATCCAGAGAAACAGCGTTCCAACATTTTAAAAAGGCTGCAGATGGCAAGTTACCTGCTGCTATGCTTCGAACTGGGGTTTATTATCTATACGGTAGTGGTGGAGTAAAAAAGGACCAAAAACTCGCTGCTAATTGGATTTCCAAAGCTGCTGAAACAGGACTGGCAGAAGCGGAAGCTATGTACGGTGAACTGCACTTCCGTGGATGGGGTGTCAGAAAAAATATAGATGAAGGAATGAAGTGGCTCAATAAAGCGATAGAAAAGAACAATACAAAGGCTCTTAACTTCCTCGCTGGCGAATATTTTTACGGACGAAACCTCTCTAAAGACCGAGAAAAAGCTCTGTCCTTATATCTAAAAGCAGCAGAGAACGGCGGAATAATTCAAGCAGGTCCGAGTATAATTAACATATACCGTAATGGTGAAGGCGCTCCTAAAAGTCGGGAGCTTGCGGACCAATGGACCTTAAAGTATGCAAATCACGCGGACCCAAGGCGAATAAATCAAATCGCCGAGAGGTACTTAAATGCCAAGGGCAGACCAAGAGATGGACGTATGGCAATATCTCTATACAAGATTTCTGCCGAGAAAGGCGACCAAACCGCGAAGTACCATCTTATGAATTTGTATTTTGTTGGTTTTGGTGTTGAACGAAATTTATCAAAAGCAAGAAAATGGGCAACTGTTCTCGCCAATGATCCCGAAAAATATGGCTACCACAAACCAGCCAGAAAAATCCTTAATGAAATCGATGCCGAAGAACGTGGCGAAGAAACGCAATCCATGAAGAGTGCAAAACTGCTTAAAAGTCTTACTCGCAAAACGCCACCTTTAAAATTAAAGATCGAGGCAGATTGCTCAAATGTCAAACTGACAGAAAACAAAGCGAAAAAGGGCGACATAAAAAGCCTGATTGATCTAAGCGTTTGTTACACTAATGGTGATGGTGTCGCCCAATCTTACGAAACAGGGTTTAACCATGCGAAGCAGGCAGCAAAGGCTGGTTCCCCGATGGGGAACTACATTGTGGGTGTATATTACAACCTCGGTTCCTTCGTAAAAAAAGACCATAATGAAGCCGCCAAATGGTACCTGAAAGCAGCAAATGACGGTCTCGCCAATGCACAGCATATGATGGGCATTTTCCATACAGCAGGAACAGGCGTGCCAAAGAACATGGCAACCGCTGGGCAATGGTTCAAAAAAGCGATTGACCAGAAATACACACCTTCATTGATGTACCTCGGCAGACAGCTTGGTGGACCGTTCACGAAAAACAAGAAGGCACTTGAAACATCCTTCTTATACTACGCAAAAGCCTTTGAATATGGTGATATGAAAGCACTCTACCCGTTATCGCAAATGCTTAAAGACGGTAAAGGCGTGCCAAAGGATGAAAAGAGAGCATTTGAACTAGCTGAACTTTATCTGGATACGGGGTCATCTTCCGCCTATCGAAATATCTCCGAATATTACCTAAAAGGCATTGGCACCCAAAAAGATGTCAATCAAGCCATCTCTTTACTTGAGAAAGCTGCGGATATGAATGACGAATTAGCTATGTTGAAACTCATGAACCTGTACTACAAGGGTAATGACGTTTCCAAAGATGTTAAAACGGCACGCAAATGGGCTGAACAGCTTTCAGCGAAGGGAAAAGATTGGACAAAAGAGCAAGCTGATGAATTGCTTAAGAAGATCAAAGCAGGAAAGTAGAAAATGTGTGCTTTGAATAACGGGATAACGGGGACATGGCCGTAATAGCGGCAGGTCACGCTCCAATGGTATAATCGGAGTCAGTGTAGAAACTGCTCCATAAAGGCCATAGAAGGAACGTGACCATGAAACATTATATTGGATTGGATGTCTCTTTAAAAGAAA
>JABXIG010000013.1 GCA_013373205.1 Methylocystaceae bacterium
CGATACCTTCACGATGCCAAGGAACATGAGGTTTCCGTGGCAATGAAGGTACCATTATTCACAGATGATGAATTGGGCGTAATGGTCGCGCCCGGTATGGATGAACTACCGTATCGATACGGAACATTTCACTCAACAGTCACAGACTTCGCTAAATTCCTTGGTTGGTCCACGTCTGTGCCTTTATGGACGGCGACGTGGTAGGCGAGGAGTTGAACGGGGATGGAATAGAGAATCGGGGCGACGAAGGGGTCGACTTTGGGCATGGTGACGCTGGCAAGCGCATGGTCTGCCATTTTGGCCACACCATCTTCATCTGCCATGAAGATCACCCGACCACCACGTGCGACGGTTTCTTGGGTGTTCGATGCTGTTTTTTCGAAATTGCTGTCCGTTGGGGCAATAACGATGATGGGAACAGCTTCGTCGATCAGGGCGATGGGACCGTGTTTCATTTCTCCTGCAGCATAGCCTTCGGCATGGATGTAAGAAATTTCTTTCAGTTTGAGTGCGCCCTCCATGGCGATGGGGAAGCTGGCTCCACGGCCGAGGTAAAGTACGTCCCGGGCTTCAGCCACATTTAGGGCAATTTCGCGCAATGTGCCATCGTGGTTTAAAACGTCCGCACAGCGTGCGGGGACTTCGGCAATGGCTTTACACAGGCGCGCCTCGCACGTTTCGTCAATGGTGCCTTTGGCCTTTGCAAGGGCAATGGCAAAACAGGCAAGGACGGTTAGCTGTGTGGTAAAGGCCTTGGTTGAAGCCACGCCAATTTCTGGTCCGGCGCGGGTTTGAAGCACGGCATCGCTTTCGCGTTCCATAGAACTTTCCGGCACATTGACGATGGACAAGATTGATTGGTTCTGATTTTTGGCGTAACGCAGCGCGGCCAGTGTATCGGCCGTTTCCCCGCTTTGGGAGATGAAGAGGGCGAGCCCCCCTTCCGGCATGGGGGCTTCGCGATAGCGAAATTCACTGGCAACATCAATTTCCACCCCAACGCGGGCATATTGTTCGATCCAGTATTTTGCAACCAGCCCAGCGTAATATGATGTACCACAGGCCACAATGGTCAGGCGCGGAATATCTTTTAAATTAAACGGAAAGTCCGGCATGGAAATTGTTTGACTGGTCGGGTTGAAGAAACCGGAGAGCGTATCCCCAATGACCTGAGGCTGCTCGTAGATTTCTTTCAGCATATAGTGGCGATGTTCCCCTTTACCGATTAAGGCGCCAGACATGGCCGTTTCAGTGATAGCGCGTTCAACTACATTATCATTATGATCGTAAAAAACAGCGCCTTCACGGTTTAAAACCACCCAGTCGCCTTCATCCAGGTAAGCGATTTGTTTGGTCAGGGGGGCCAGTGCCATGGCGTCTGATCCAAGATACATTTCGCCGTCACCAAAGCCAACAGCCAGCGGGCTGCCTCGACGCGCCCCAATTAACAGATTTTCTTCGCCGCTAAAGATAATCCCTAAGGCAAAGGCGCCATCCAGACGTTTCAGGGTCGCATTGACCGCATCTACGGGGGAAAGTCCCTCGTCCAGATAGCGGGTGATTAAGATGGGGACAACTTCGCTATCGGTTTCCGAATAAGGCCTATAGCCTTTGTCGATTAGTTCTGCGCGCAATTCCTGAAAGTTTTCGATAATCCCGTTATGGACGACAGCTACCTTTTCTGTAGCGTGGGGATGGGCGTTGGTTTCGTTAGGAATGCCATGGGTGGCCCAACGGGTGTGGCCGATGCCGATGGTGCCTGCTGCGGGAAGGTCGCGCAAAACTTTATCCAGATTTGCGATCTTGCCTTCGGCACGACGACGTTTGATCATCCCTTTTGTCAGGGTGGCGATCCCGGCTGAGTCATAGCCGCGATATTCCAGACGTTTCAAGCCTTCTACCAGCAAAGGGGCGGCTTCGGTCTTTCCAATAAATCCAACAATTCCACACATGGTCTTTTCTCTTATTTTTTGGCTTTTTTAGCGGCTTGACTACTTCTGAACTTTTTAGCCCAGCCGACGAAATTTTTCTGTGGGGCGCGGGTCAGGCTTAAGTCCCCGGCTTCCACATCTTTGGAAATGGTACTGCCTGCCCCCACATTGGCGTTATCCCCGATTTTGACAGGGGCGACCAAAGCGGTGTTCGATCCGATGAAGGCACCGGCACCGATATCCGTCTGATATTTGAAGAAACCGTCATAGTTACAGGTGATGGTGCCTGCACCAATATTGGCTTCTGGGCCGACACGGGCATCACCAATGTAGCTTAGGTGATTAACCTTGGCGCCTTCTTCGATCACGGCCTTTTTAATTTCAACAAAATTGCCGACTTTGACATTGTCTTTCAGGTCCGCACCGGGACGTAGGCGGGCATAAGGGCCAATGACAACACCTTTACCCAGGCTGGTGTCTTCCAGATGGGAAAAGGCTTTGATGTGAACGTTATCGCCAACAGTGACGCGCGGGCCGAAAAAGACATTGGGTTCGACCACCACATCCTGTCCCAATTGGGTGTCATAGCTAAAGTGTGTACTGGCCGGGTCCATTAAAGTGGCCCCGTTGATCATGGCGTTTTCGCGCAGTTGGTCTTGGACCAACTGTTCCGCTTTGGCCAGTTCAACACGGGAGTTGACGCCTAACAGTTCGTCTTCATTGCCTTCGACTACCGTGCAGCTCAGGCCTTGGGAACGGGCGATGGCAACGATATCGGTGAGGTAATATTCACCGGCGGCATTGTCATTATTGATTTTTTCCAACAGGGGAAACAGCTTTGACCCTCGAACGCACATCACACCGGAGTTACACAAATTGATGGCGCGTTCTTCATCGCTGGCATCTTTATATTCAACAATGGCTTTCAGCTTGCCCTCTGTGACCACCAGACGACCATAGGCGGCTGGATCATGGGGGCGAAAGCCTAAAACAACCACATCTGCGTCCGTGCCTGCGCTTAACAGGCGTGAAAATGTCTCGGGCGAGATCATGGGCGTATCGCCAAAAGCGATGAGAACCGATCCGTCAAATCCATCCATCACGTCTTTAGCAGCCAATACGGCATGACCTGTTCCTAAACGATCAACCTGCACGGCTGTTTTATGTGGGGCCACGGCTTTTTCAAGGGCGGGCATGTCAGGGCCGATGACACAAGCGATCTGTTTAACACCTGCTTGTTGCAGGTTTGCAATCACATGATTGACCATAGGGCGCCCGGCCAAGGGGTGCATCACCTTGGGTAAGGTTGATTTCATGCGGGTGCCGAGGCCGGCGGCAAGAATGATGGCTGCTGAATTAGACATTGTCATCCGCTGCAAGTTGGAATAGTTAAATCATTAAACACGTGCGTTTGCAGTCTTTTTAAGCTGAAAAGGGGCAAAGCGCAAATTCAAAGATTGTTACGGAATGCTACAAATGGCTTTAACCACACTGATTTTCGATCTGGACGGCACTTTAATCGATAGTGCACTGGATTTACGCACCGCTTGTAACAAGCTTTTACAGAGCAAAGGTCGTCGGGAAATCAGTCTGGTTGAAACCAAGAAATTCGTTGGCAATGGTGCGGCAAAGTTGGTGGAACGTGCCTTTCGTGCAACGGGGGACCCTTTGTCAGAGGCGGATATCGAACTTCTGACAGATGCATTTCTGGATTTCTATGACGGTCATGAAGCCGACGAAACCGTGACTTACCCCGATGTGATGGAGGTTTTGGCGGGCTTAAAACAAAAAGGCTACCGCCTTGCGTTATGCACCAATAAACCCCATCAACCGACGATCAATCTGTCTAAAGATTTAAAGTTGGCTGATTTTTTTGAAGTGATTATTGGCGGCGATGAGGTTTTATGTAAAAAACCGGATGCAGAAATGTTGTTTCTTGCTTTGGAAAAGATGGGCGTTTCTAAAAATGAAGCGATCATGATTGGGGATAGTCCCAATGATATTGGGGCTGCGCAAAATGCCGCAATGAAATCTATTGCCGTTTCATATGGTTATTGCAAAATCCCGGTAGAAGAAATGGGTGCGGATCGGGTGATTGATAAAATGGCTGATTTACCAAACGCGCTTGATCATTTAACGTCGCTTTATGACTGAGAAACAAAAATCCATTGCGCTTTTGGTTCTGTGCGAGGTTTTGACGCTGGCTTTATGGTTTTCTGCCAGTGCGACCATCCCGGACCTGAAACGTGAATTTGCCATTTCCGATGTGCAGGCTTCTCTCTTTAGCAGCATGGTGTCTGTTGGTTTTGTGTTCGGGACGCTGTTTAGTGCGGTGTTGGGGTTGGCAGATCGACTAGAACCCCATCGTTTCTTTATGGGGGCTGCGTCCATTGGGGCGATTTCAAATGCCTTCATTTTGTTTGCAGATCCAACCGAACCTTATGTATTGGTCTTTCGCTTTTTAACCGGGGCGATTATGGCCGGGGTGTATCCTGTGGGTATGAAAATGGCCGCGAGCTGGGCCCAAAAAGACATGGGCTTGTTGGTCGGGACTTTGGTTGGCGCCTTAACGTTGGGCTCGGCCATGCCGCATTTTTTCAATGCGTTGGGTGGTCTGGACTGGCGTGTGACCATCGCGGCGGCCAGCGGGTCGGCAATGGTCGGGGCGATCTTGATTAATTTTGTCAAAACGGGGCCGAATTTTGGCAAATCCCCTAAGTTTCAACCTGACTTTATTTTGCATGCCTGGCGGGACAAACCGTTGCGATATGCCAATTTTGGCTATTTTGGCCATATGTGGGAACTTTATGCCAAATGGGCCTGGATTGGTGTGTTTTTGCTCGCCTCTTTTGAAGCCTATGGACTGTCGGGGGCGAAACCTTATGCCAGTGCTGCCACTTTTGCCATTGTGGGGAGCGGGGCAATTGGCTGTCTTGCAGGCGGCTGGATCGCAGATCGGATCGGACGAACTTACCTGACAATGGGCGCGATGCTGATTAGTGGAACCTGCGCGTTGTTTGTCGGGCAATTTTTTGGCGGTAATCCGGTCTTGTTGATGGTGGTCTGCGTCATTTGGGGGATTACGATCATTGCAGATTCTGCACAATTTTCGTCCTGCGTTATGGAACTGTCAGAACGCGATCATATTGGCACGATGGTGACGATCCAGACCTGCATCGGCTTTTTATTGACCTTATCCACCATCCATCTAGTGCCTTATTGGGTCGAGCTGATAGGCTGGCAATGGGCTTTTGCGCCACTGGCTATTGGTCCTTTTTTCGGCGTCTGGGCCATGGGTCGATTGCGTGCCATGCCTGAAGCGGTGAAGATTGCGCATGGGAAACGTTAACCTTGTATCCCTACGCAGGTAGGGACCTTTAAACAATTTAAAGTAAAAAAGGTTCCTGCTTTCGCAAGAAAACAGAAGAAGGATTAACGTCGATGTTTGCGTTGGCCGCCTTTTGTGTTTTTCGGTTTATCGTCAAACCGACGACGGCCCTTGCCTGCATGGGTCGTCACAAATTCCTGCTTTTTATGTTTGCGGCCCAAACGGGCCCCTTCACCGCCTTTGCCACCTGTGCCTTTGGGTTGCCAGCTCGGAACAAGATGCTTTTTGCCATTACCGATCAGATCAGCACGACCCATGTTTTTCAGGGCTTCGCGCAGGATCGGCCAGTTTTCGGCATCATGATAGCGCAAGAAAGCTTTATGCAGGCGGCGTTGTTTTAACCCTTTTGCCGTACTGACCAGTTCCCCGCCATTGCGTTTGACAGGCTTGATCGGGTTGCGACCGGAATAATACATGGCAGACGATAAAGACATGGGGGTGGGCGTAAAGGCCTGCACCTGATCGGCGCGATAATTATTGCGCTTCAGCCAAAGGGCAAGATGCATCATATCTTCATCGGAACAGCCCGGATGCGCGGCGATAAAGTAAGGGATCAGGTAATATTCCTTGCCCGCTTTTTTCGCTGCATCATCAAACATCTGTTTGAATTTATCGTAAGACCCAATGCCCGGTTTCATCATTTTGGAAAGGGGGGCATCTTCTGTATGTTCCGGGGCAATTTTCAGATAACCGCCCACATGATGTGTGACCAGTTCTTTTACATATGCCGGGCTTTTGACCGCCAAATCATAGCGCAGGCCCGACTGAATGGAAATTTTCTTCACACCTTTGACATCGCGGGCTTTGCGATAAAGTTCGATCAGGCTTTCATGGCTGGTGTTCAGGTTTTTACAGATGGTGGGATGCACGCAGGATAAGCGACGACAGGTCTGTTCAATCTCCTTTGATTTACAGGCCATACGATACATGTTGGCGGTGGGGCCACCGAGGTCCGAGATTTGCCCGGTAAAGCCTTTGACCTTGTCGCGCATATCTTCAATTTCAGCCAGCACCGATTCCTGTGAACGGCTTTGAATGATACGCCCTTCATGTTCAGTGATGGAACAGAAAGAACAGCCGCCAAAACACCCACGCATGATGTTGATGGAAAATTTAATCATATCCCAGGCCGGGATACGCGCGTCCCCATAAGAAGGGTGCGGGTTGCGCGCATAGGGGTGACCAAAGACCCAGTCCATTTCTTTGGTGGATAGCGGCACAGGTGGGGGCGTAATCCACACATCGCGATTGCCATGACGTTGCACCAGGGGGCGGGCATTGCCGGGATTACTTTCCAGATGCAAAACGCGTGAGGCTTGTGCATAGACATCCTGATCATCGCGTACGGTTTCATAGGACGGGATGCGCACGACAACCTTTTTTTCGCCCTTTATATCGCGTGGGGTGACATCATCGATGGAGGACATATCGACTTCCTGCCAATCATCCAGACTGTCATCGCGCATCAAGGCACAGCCACGCACATCAAAAAAGGTCTTGGGGTCTTCATCTCTTGCGATACGGTGTGCGACTTCGACCAAAGCCCGTTCAGCGTTGCCGTAAAGCAGAATGTCGGCTTTGCTATCCAGCAAAATGGAACGGCGTACTTTATCGGACCAGTAATCATAATGGGCGATGCGTCGCAAAGAGGCTTCGATCCCGCCGATGACGATAGGGACGTCTTTATAGGCCTCGCGACAACGTTGGGAATAAACGATGACGGCACGGTCCGGGCGTTTGCCACCAATATCATCAGGCGTGTAGCTATCGTTGGATCGGATGCGACGGTCCGCCGTATAGCGATTGACCATACTGTCCATATTGCCCGATGTCACACCAAAAAACAGATTGGGCCGTCCTAAAGCTTTAAACGGATCGGCATCCTGCCAGTCGGGTTGGGCGATGATGCCGACGCGAAAGCCTTGGGCTTCCAGCGTTCGGCCAATGACGGCCATGCCAAAGCTCGGGTGATCCACATAGGCATCCCCGGTGACAAGAATAATATCGCAACTGTCCCATCCCAGCATGTCCATTTCGTCACGGCTCATAGGCAGGAAAGGCGCCACACCAAAGCGGTGCGCCCAATATTTGCGATATTTGGTAATATCTTTGGCGTTTTCTGTTTGCATGACGTCTACATAAGGCATTGTGCCCAAAATAAAAGACTTTATTTATGTATGGCTATTATTTGGGAGATACGCGGGAAAGTCCAGATAGAAGGTCGTGCCTTTACCTTCTTCGCTCTCAAAGCTAACTGTGCCCCCCATGGCTTCGGTCAGATGCTGCACCAAAGAAAGTCCGACACCGGTGCCTTCAATCTCGCTGCTGTGGCGGTCACTCCGAAAAAACGGATCAAAGATATTTTCTTTCTCTTCATCCAAAATACCATAGCCAGTGTCTGCAATATAAAGGCGGATCTGGTCTTTGCCATGATTTTTGCATCCAAAGACAACATCACCGCCTTCTTTATTGTATTTAATCGCATTATTGAGCAGGTTTAAAATAATCTGTTGCAGGCGTCGACGGTCAACTTCAACCAGTTTGTCGCTTTCCGGTTTCGCTTTTAGGGTGATGCCTTTTTCTGCGGCCATTTGTTTGGTGAGTTCACAACAGTTTTTAAAGACCTCCCGGGCCTGCAATTTTTCCATATTCAGGTTGATTCTGCCGCTTTCCACATGCGCGAGGTCAAGCACATCATTGACGAGGGAAAGAAGAAGTTCACCCGCCGCCTGGATTTGGCTGATCCAATCTTTTTCTTTTTCTGTTAACGTTCTATTTTTATCAAGGCGTAACAATTGATTAAAACCAAGAATGCCATTCAATGGTGTTCGGAATTCGTGGCTCATGGAGGATAAAAATACACTTTTGGCGCGGCTTGCTTCATTTGCTGCTTCGAGTGCAATTGCCAGTTCGTCGGTACGGGCTTTGACCAGTTCATCCATATGTTTGTTAAGCGTCACAACTTCATCATGGGCTTTTTTATAATCAAGGGATCGTTTAATGGAAAATAAAGCAAAACCGATCAGTATCAGGGTCATGGCCACAACGGCCACACCATAATTTTCGATGATGGACTGCACGGGATTATTTGGCCCGCTGATCACAAGATAGGATAAGTCGTTGCCTAAACTATCCTTGATTTCAACCTTTAAACCATTTTCAACGGGGCCTTCCCAAGCCAGATAGGGGAGGGAAAATTGAGTGGTAAGTTTGTCCCAAAAGACCTGATCCGCCCGTGTCAGGGTCAAAAGCACATAGTTTTCTACCTCTTTTCGGCTTTCTGACTTTTGTTCGTAAGAGTCTTCATAAGTAAAGGCTCCAGCCCCAACTAAATAAAGATCGTCCTCAATCTTTAGCCAGTACCCTGACCCGCGCGCGGATTTTGGGGCAACAGCACGGGCCGTCTGTGCAATTTGTTGCAACTGCTTATTTTCAGCTAATTTATGGGGGATTGGTTGCCCGTCATCCTCACTGACATCGAAACGGACAAATTTCTCATTTGCGTCAGTCAAAATTAAGGTTGCCGTGTAACCATATGTATCAATCAAATAGCTGCCGATATTTTCATCCATGAACTCCTGGTCACGTTCAAAAATGACTTTATTAATTGCCTCATCCCACAGGGTGAATTCATGGGCAACAACGCTCACATCAAGGATCTGGTTTTTAAGAACAGCTTGGAGAAATTGGCTGCGTTCTTGTTCAATGGCAAGATCATGTTTTTTTACAAGGTCCATGACAAAAATGCCCATGAACATCAATGTGAATATAGGGATCAGCAGAAATCCCAGAGTTTGTTTGGATAAAAAATTCATCGACAATTAAATCACTAGTGCAGCCTGGTTGATATTATCCTCTTATGATTATATTGTGTCCAAATCGTTCAACTTGTCAATTATTATACGCCACGCTCATTCCCCCACGCAAGTACATGTAGCTGGGGTAGAACACAGGCCTTATGCCATTTATCCTGAGCCACCTTGTCGGCCAGCCATTTTAGTTTATCCAGCACGCCGGGGATATCCGCTTTTCCCCCCACTGACGGGTTACCTGTTTGCAGATAAAGCGGTAATTCTGGGAAAAGCGCGTTGACCGATTGAGCATAATCATAATCATGTTGGTCAAAGATAACGACTTTCAGGCTGAGTTGCGTCGTTTCGCCAACGAGGCTGACACATTCTTTCAGCTTGTCCCAGTCGGTGTCCATGTCAGAAGACGGCGGTTTGGGGCTGAGCGTGAGCACATCCAGTTTGGAAAACCACTTGCGCGGCAGGCTGCCCTGTGTTTCCATGGAAAATTGATAGCCTTTGGCGTGGCCCATATCAATTAGATAGGACAGGTCGTACATGGCTGGGTTGCCACCGGATAAGGTCACCATCATTGGAGTGTGATCGCTCAGGCGTTCAACCTCTGCCATTATTTCTTCGGCGGTGGCTTTGTACCAGCTGTCACGATGTGTGGTATCAACGGCATAAAGCGTATCGCACCAACTGCAGCGATAATCACATCCTGCGGTTCGCACAAACAGGGTGGGTCGGCCGATTTGGGACCCTTCCCCCTGAATGGTTGGGCCGAAAATTTCTGAGAGTTGAATGACAGTGCTCATGGTCGATACTCTGCCCAGGTCTTGGGCGTTTCACTGATGCGCACAGCAACGACTTCGGGCCAGCGGGCATGGGACCATTGATAAAGATGCTGGGCCATTTTTTCTGCCGTGGTGTTATCTTGGCCCAAGACATCGTTCAAATGGCGATGATCGAGTTCGTTATCGATATAATCTTTCAGGCCTGAAAGCTCGCGATAATCACGTACAAATCCGGTGCTGTTCAGTTCTGCTGATTGCAGGACAACCTCGGCAATATAGTTATGCCCATGCAGGCGCGAACAGGGATGGTCGTCGGCCAGACCCTGCAATTGGTGGGAGGCGGAAAAGTGAAACTGTTTTGAGATGGTAAACATCAGTCTAGCCTTTATTCTTTTGGTAGTCTTCGCGTGCCTTGATCCAGAAATCAGCATCCAGATACGCAGTTGGGTCTTCTACGCCTGCGAGATAAAAGGCTTCGCGCCGTTCCACACAGGTGCCACAGCGGCCACAGTGTGTGTCCCCGCCTTTATAGCAAGACCATGTATCCACATAGGGCACGTTCAGTTCTGTGCCTATCCGGACAATTTCATCTTTGGGGATATGAACAAAAGGGGCGTAAAGTTCAACATTGGCATAGCCATCCAAGGCATGGGCCTGCATTTTATTGAAACTGTCGATAAAGTCGGGACGACAATCGGGGTAAATAAAATGATCCCCGCCATGAACAGCGGTTGCCACCAGATCACAGTTTTCTGCAGCGGCTGCCCCAAAGGCGATGGTCAGCATAATGGCGTTGCGGTTGGGCACCACAGTGGTTTTCATGCTGTCTTCGGCATAATGGCCATCGGGGACATCTACATCGTCGGTCAAAGCCGATCCTGTCAGCAAAGCCCCGATGGTGGTGATATCGACAACCTTGTGCGGGACGCCTAAACGGTCCGCGCACAGTTGAGCAAAGCCGGTTTCTTTTTTATGGCGTTGACCATAATCAAAAGAAATCAGACCGTGTAAGTCATGTTCGGCGGCCATTTTATAGGCAAGGGTGACGGAGTCCAATCCGCCGGAGCAAATCACAATTGCTTTCATCTAGCGTTTATCCTTGTTTTTTCCGGGTAGGCTGCGACCGGGCAGTACTTGAAACAAGTACTGGCGCAAAATGTGCGGCGGCTTATGTCATGCCTGCGAAAAAAAAGCAAGGATTTTGGCGGAAAAGTGAAAAGCTTACTTCTTCTTTTTTTTCTTTTTCTTTTTTTCCTTGGGTGCACCAAAGTCGACGATAATGTCATTTTCACTGACAAGCCAAAGGTTTAGAAGCGTCTGACTTTTTTTAGCCCAATCAGGAACGGTTGTTTCTAATGCCTTTTCTACCGTATCAATATAATCGGTATCGGGTGTGCGCTCATCTTCATTGGCATTTTTCATCAGCGTTTTCAGGCTTGCCTTGGCCTCGCCCGGTACCCAGGTTGCCAGCCATTCTTTCCCTTCTGCACGCTTTCTTTCCATATAACTGGCTTGTGCTGTGGCGTGACGCGCACGCTTTTCTTTGACCGTCGGTTTATTAGATTTTGATGCTTCTGTCATGGTTTGTCCCTTCCCTGATAGAAGAAGGGTAACAATTTGAAAGGGGTTCGTCAAAAAAAAGGGCTGGAGATTTTGTGAAATTTGCCTATTGTGCGCTAAATTTTATTAGGCTTTGGCACATGGCAGATTTACAGACAGAAATTCATAAGCGCAGAACCTTTGCGATTATCTCTCACCCGGATGCGGGTAAAACCACCCTGACAGAAAAACTTCTGTTGTTCGGGGGTGCGATTCAGATGGCCGGGGCCGTTAAGGCAAAGGGGGACCGACGCCGTGCGCGTTCTGACTGGATGAAGGTGGAACAGGAACGCGGGATTTCTGTCGCTTCTTCTGTTATGACCTTTGATTATCTGGGCAAGACTTTTAACCTACTGGATACACCGGGCCACGAAGATTTTTCTGAAGATACATACCGCACACTGACGGCAGTGGATTCGGCTGTCATGGTCCTTGATGCGGCCAAGGGTATTGAGAATCAGACCCGTAAATTGTTTGAAGTCTGCCGTCTGCGAGATGTGCCGATTGCGACCTTTGTTAACAAGTTGGACCGTGAAGGCCGTGACCCGTTTGAAATCATTGACGAGGTTGAACAGGAACTGGCGTTGGACGTGGTCCCTGCCAGCTGGCCCATCGGTATGGGGCGTAATTTCTTAGGCTGTTATGATCTGTTTAATGACAAACTGATCCTTGTCGCCAAAGGTAAAAACGACCAAATTTCCGAAGGCATTGAATGTCAGGGGCTGGATGATCCAAAACTGGATGAATTGCTGCCTGAAGATGCGGTTACCAAATTGCGCGAAGAAGTTGAAATGGTGCGCGGTTTGTGCCCGGAATTTGATCTGGAAAGCTATTTGGCGGGTCACATGACCCCGGTTTATTTTGGGTCTGCGATCAACACATTTGGTGTGCGTGAATTGCTGGCCGGACTTGCGGCTATGGCGCCGGCCCCACGCCCACAACCCACCGCCGAGCGTGAGATTGAACCAACAGAGAAAAAGGTTTCAGGCTTCGTCTTTAAAATTCAGGCTAACATGGACCCGAAACACCGTGACCGTATCGCTTTTGTGCGTCTTTGTTCCGGTCATTTTAAACGTGGCATGAAAATGAAACATGTGCGTACTGATAAAATGATCAATGTGCACAACCCGACGCTTTTCCTGGCGCAAGACCGTGAATTGGCAGAAGAAGCTTTTGCTGGCGATATTATTGGTTTGCCCAACCACGGTAACTTACGTATCGGGGATGCCTTGACCGAAGGGGAAAGCCTGCGTTTCACAGGTATTCCAAGCTTTGCCCCTGAAATCCTGCAAAAAGCCCGCCCCGATGATCCGATGAAAGCGAAACATCTGGGCCGTGCGTTACAGCAGATTGCCGAAGAAGGGGCCGCGCGCGTCTTTAAACCTTTGATCGGGTCTGACTGGATCGTTGGTGTTGTTGGTGTCCTGCAATTTGAGGTTCTGGCTGATCGGATTCGCACAGAATATAATATTCCTGTGCATTTCGAAGCGACCCAGCTTTATACGGCGCGTTGGGTAACTTGCGAGGATCACCTGAAGCTGAAAAAGTTTTTGGATGAAAACCGTGGGGCCATTGGCGATGACCATGACGAGGAACCAGTTTTTCTTGCCAGAAATGCCTGGCACCTTGAAAAAGCAATGGAAGATTATCCTGATCTATCTTTCCATAAAACCAAAGAGCAAGTTACGTAAGACTTTATAAAAAATTTTATGAATATTTAGAGTTACCTATCGCAGAAACCGTTGCACCTCAAAGTAAAAGCGCGTAGCTTTATGCCGATGGGTTTTAGCAGCAGGAAAAAGATTACGTGTCTGTTTTTTCAGGTAAAGGGAACTCAATAGGAGGGAAGCTCAGGCTGGCGTTAATGCCTCCTTTTGTGTTGGCCGCATTGTTTATGGCCGGACTGTTTTCCTTTTTGACCTATACCGACTTGGATGACGAGCTTGAAAACAAGCAAAAAACGCTGGCTGATATTTATGCGACAGCGCTTTCCGATGCGGTCTGGAATCTCGATCAATCGGGTGCCGAAGCTATTCTGGCTGCCCTGAGTCTGGACCCCGACGTCGCAGGGGCGGTGGTAAAAGAACAGTTTTCTGGTATTCTGGCAACTGTTGGCAGTGATATTCCAAAAGACGTGGAATCCCCTTTGCTGGTGCGCCGTGCCATTCGCAGTGATGTAGATGTCGGTGGTGAAACTATTGGTGAAGTGGCAATTCTTTTCCATAAAGAACGACTGGAAGTTTTGTTACAGGATTCAGTTGTACAGATTTTTGTTCTGCTGGCTCTTTTAATGCTGGTGTTGAGTGTAAGTGTGACAGGTGCGATCCGTCGATTTGTATCTGATCCGCTGGAAACCTTGTTGCGTGGTATTCAAAAGACAGAAGAAAAGCATAGCCGCGAACCCATTGGTTGGGAATCCGATGATGAATTCGGCATCGTGATTGATGCCTATAACGGTATGATCCAACGCCTCAGTGATGAAGAAGCAGCCCTTATTCAGGCAAAGAATGCAGCGGAAAAAGCCAACAAGGCGAAATCTTCTTTCCTTGCGACCATGTCTCATGAACTGCGCACCCCCTTAAACGGTATCACGGGGATGGCACAACTGATGGAAGATACCGGGCTGGATGATCGCCAGCGAAATTATCTGCACAGTCTGCGCAGTTCCGGTGAAGTGTTATTGTCATTGGTGAATGATATCCTCGATTTTTCCAAGATCGAAGCCGGGGCACTGGAAATGGATCACCATGCTTTTTCCTTACAAAATGCGGTCAAGACAGTTGAAGAACTTATTCGTCCGCAGGCGCGTGGGAAGGGCATTAAAACCAATGTGGAACTTGATTTGGGCAGCGAGAATTATTTCTGGGGCGATGGGTCAAAGATCACGCAAGTGTTGACCAACCTTGCTGGAAATGCGGTTAAATTCACTGACGAGGGTGAAGTGACTTTAAGTGTCTCGGTGTTAGAAAAAAGCCCGGATGATGCCCTGTTGCGTTTTTCTGTAAAAGATACCGGTATCGGCATTCCAAAGGCGCAGGTGGAACATCTGTTTTCTGCCTTTACCCAAGTTGATACATCAATCTCGCGTCGCTTTGGCGGGACCGGGCTAGGTCTTGCCATCTCGTCCGGTCTGGTGGAAACCATGGGCGGAGATCGCATCCATGTGGAAAGTGAAGTCGGCTTCGGGACGACTTTCTATTTCGATCTGCGTTTACCCAAAGCCGAAATGCCTGCCCATGCCTGTGCCCCTAGCGCACCCGGTCAGGTCGGACGTGAACTGTCCATTCTGGTGGTTGAAGACAACAAGATCAATCGCACAGTTGCCAAAGGCCTTTTAGAAAAAATGGGTCATGTGGTGTCATTGGCCAATGATGGTCAGGAAGGGGTAGAGGCCATGATCGAAGAAGATTTCGATTTGATCTTGATGGATATTCATATGCCGCGACTGAATGGTCTGGAAGCGACCAAGAAAATCCGTAATCTGTCAGATAAACACAAAGCCAATATCCCGATTCTAGCTTTGACAGCCGATGTGATGCAGGACAGTATCGAAGAATATTCTCGTCACGGTATGCAAGGCTATGTTGCCAAGCCCGTGCGGCGCGAAGCCCTGTATGAGGCCCTTGCCCCTTATGCGATGAACAGCGAAATGGGCTCTTATATCTAATCACCGTTCACCTGTTCCCCTGCGAATGCAGGGGACTTCTCAAGGCGATTAATTCCTGAAAGGCGGTGGTGGCCTTCTGGGGGCTGGCGGTCTGTTAAAGGGTCGTGGCGGGGGGGCTGGCTTGCGATAATCAGTTTTGGCTTCATAAGTTTGGTGCGGTTTAGGGCACAAGTTTTGTAAATTTTTAGCCATCTGAATGAAACGACGACGATCTTGTCTGTCTTTAAAACTGTAGGGTCCATATTGATAAAGCGGGATTTCTTTCACCACATCACCCGTTTCATCATGGGCGCGTAAAATTCGTTTTTTACGGTTGAGGTCACGCCAGAACATAGCTTCGACTTTGTGGTCGTGGATATTCAGGTTCTTGCCACCGTTTGGGCTGCGATGTTTTAAGCTGATCGATGCGGCAATACTGCATTGGTTGGCATCAATTTTGATCCAGTTATAATTGAATTGGGTGCGGTTGAATTTTTTATCCTGATCGTCAATAAAGCTTTGACGCGCCAGTATCGCGCCCATGGTTTTTAAATTTTTTTCGATCTGCGCGAATAAATCCCTGTCATCAGCGGACTCATAGAGGCGTCTTTCAATAATTTCGGTGGTGTCTTGATCTTTTGGTGGTGCCGGTAAAATGTCGTTGGTTGAGGCAATACGGGTCTGTTCTTCCAGCTTTTCCAGTCGGGCTTTCAGTTCGCGAATGGCGCGGTTTTCTTCTTCTGTTGCGATTTCTTTTTCTTCACCCAGCAGGTCTGCAAATACATAACCGATGATGTCATTACCTTTTTCGATCGCATACCACGGACGATCCGTAACTTTGGCAGCTACATGGATGGGTTCCCCTTTGGGTAACATATCGACCTTGGCAGACCTGACGGTGGGGGCGGCACGCACATTGGCATTTTTGACGGCAAACATATTTTCTTCGACAGGGGTCAAATCAAATTCATCGGTGACCACTTGGATCGCTTCGGCTTCAATTACCGGGCGTTTGGGGAATGTGCCATCGGTTGCTTTGGACAAAACAAGATCGGTTCGTCCACGGACCATTGGCGTTTGATCCCGGTTATAGGTGCGTCGGGCTTTATAGCGCATTTCTTCCTGCAAAAAGGCGTTCACTTCAACCAGTTTGACTTCGCCATCTTCATCGCGGTCCGCTTCACCATAAAGGGCACGCAGAAGGTACTCGGTAAATAAACCGTGCTTGCTTTCTTCATCCCAGCTTGCCAGCTGGTCTTTGGATGCTGCGGTGAGCACGGTTAAGGTATCATTATTCGGAAGGGGAGATGGAGCATCCACGATTTGCGCGCCGGAAGCCCGGCTGATCAAACTACCGCCGTGGCTTTGTCCGCTAAAACAGGCATCTAAAAAGACGGTGACGGATTTAGCTTCCACACGGGAAAGATTTTGATAAAGCGTTTCAATTGCATAGCCGTTAATGTCTGCGGTTTCGATATCTGCATCAACAGGCAGAAGGTAGCTTTTATCATCATATCGACCGGGCATGCCATGTCCTGAATAAAAGACATACAGATTGGACACATTGGGTTTTACATATTGAAAAGCCTTGCCACGATGATTGCCCGCACGTCCAAAAGCGGATTGCATCTTGGCTTGGGTTGCGTTTTCCAGATAGATGATATTTTCATCACGAATATGCAGGACTTCCTGGGCGAGTTTTTTAATCGCCTTGGCATCATTTAAGGCAAAGCTGACTTCCGGGATATCCTGATCATCATAGGCCTTGTTCCCGATGATGATGGCAACGTCATCGCTATAGCTTTGGCTACTTTGTGCCGCAGCCAACGGGCTTGCCCAGAAAAGCGATCCGGTTATGAGAAGATGCAATGCCTTCATGATCTATCCAAACATAAATATCTTTTCCCTATAAAATATAGGCTTACTGCTACCAATGGCAACGCTTACCTTTTTTATTACAAATGAGAACATCATCGTCATAAGATCCAACACGGTGCCATTTTTTGTTTTTGCGCGGGCGTTCTTCGACGATCACGACTTTTTTGCGTGGCGGTGATTTGCGATAAACAACGCGTTCACGTTCATAGTTGTCGTCATAGACACGACGGCGCGGGCGATCATAGTAATCGTCATTGCTTTGACCTTTGGCAATTTCATGACCGAGCACAGCCCCGATGACGGTTCCGGCAGCAGTGGCCACGATACGTCCTTTACCTTTTCCCGCTGCGGAGCCTAAAAGCCCGCCTCCGACGGCACCGATGATTGTGCCAATGGTCGTGTCATCAGCATGGGCGGTGTGTTGCGGTGTGCCTGAAATGATAAGGGCACCGGCAAGTGCTAAACTCAACATAAAGCGTTTCATGGGACTGATCCTTTTCACGTTTAAACGGTTTACTTATTCGGGCTATGGGGGAGGCAGAGGTGTTTTTTCTTTTCTTTGTAAAATTTATTTTATTTTTTCAAAAAGGCGCTCTCATCTCTCCATAGCCTTGTGCAGATGCAGGAAACCCGCAGAAAGGTTTAGTGAGATGTTTATGAAAAAAGCGATGATTGCCCTGATTTGTATTTGTTTATCGTCTCAGGCGCTGGCAGGTGAGCCCCCGCGCGTGCTTTATATGGAAGTGAATCAAGGCCAAGATATGATCAGCCGGGATAATCCGGCTTTTCGCAGGATTTTTGACCATACTGGAAATTTTCTACAGCATGAAAATATTCGCCTGTTTGAAGAAGGTCGCGACATCGTTGGTGGGCGTTCTTTTGATGAAGCCATGGATATTGCAAGCCAGGCCAAACGTAAAAAACTGGATGCGGTTGTTTTGGTGTCCGTGGATCAGAAAACAAGACACAGCAATGGCAAATTAAAAGACCGTTTGATCGCAAGCGCAAAAATCATTGATGCGCAAACACTGGAACTGGTCGATATCATCCGCGTGAAAAGTCCGGTGGCGATCTTGTCGGATCGGGAATGTTCAGATGAATGCCGCAATATGATTACGCGCCGTCATGTCCGTGAAATCCTGCCGGAATTTAAAGATAAACTGGCAATCCGTCTGATTGATTATCGCCCGCGCGTGGCAGAGGTGAAAAAATCCCCAAGCGAGCTGACCTTGACCTTAAAAGGTTTTAAGGAGCGCGAGGTTTATTATCTGGAAGATCGTATCCAACGTCTGGCAGGCACACGCGATTTAAGTTCCTTGCGTTCCAATCCCTCCAAACCGGCTTACTGGCTGGAACGTCGCCAAGATGCCGATAATGTGCGTGATGAACTGGCAGAGGTTTTGGCCAGCCTGAATTTAAAAGCCCGCATTATCCAAACCGAAAGACAGGTCACCCTGATTAAGGTGAACCAAGATCTGGCTTATCTGGATTAAGGGGAGCAGGGACATGAGTGATACGACACAAACCAATGCCATGGCAGAAATTGCACTGGCTCTTGCCATGGGGTTCTTTTCCATCATGGTGTTGACCATGGTTTCCATGGGCAGCGGCATGGTCAGTCAAGCAGCACAGTCCAGCATCAAGGAAGATCCGATCAATATTGCAAAAACGGCTGAACAAAGTAAGCGCGCGCCTAAAGAGGGTGAAGCATCAGCCGTGGCACCTGAAAATTTGGTGATTTTTTATCACGGACACTACCTTGATAACCAGCTTCAGCCTGTTGATCCGTCGGACCTAATGGGGCGTGATAAAGTTGTTCTTGCTGTGTCCCCCGATCTGTCCATGTCTAAAACCATGCAAGCGCGCAAGACACTTGCTGTTCAGGATATCACGGTTGTCGTCCTAAACGAAAAATGGCTTATGGCGTTGAAGGAGGCCGCGCTATGAAACACATCACCCTTGTCTGGTTGCTGGCCTTGTTTATGGCAGCCGCCATTCTTTCAACTGCCGAAGCGGCAAGCCGGTTTGAGATTAAACAAATGGTCATGAGCGAAGCCAGCCGATCTAACGTTCCGGTTTCTCTTGCCATGGCAGTTGCTAAGGTGGAGTCTGATTTTAATGCCCGTGCGCTGAGTTCGGCCGGGGCACGCGGTGTCATGCAGATTATGCCAGCAACGGCACAAAAAGAATTTGGTGTTCATCCTGATCGTCTTTGGAACGCTGAAACCAATATTCGCTTGGGGGTGCAGTTTCTCGAACAGCTTTATGACCAATATGATGGGCGCTGGGATCTCGTTTTGTCTCATTATAATGGCGGCACGGTGAAAAGCGGGCGTCCGCATGGTTTTACCGTGGCCTATGTCAATAAAGTGCAGAAATGGCAAAAAATCTACAGTGAGCAGGCAAGCCTATGGGAAGCCATTGATGAATCCCCGATCATAACGGCATCAGATGATTACAAGGTTGCCGACTTGCAGGAATGGCGCACACGTGATCTGGAAGAACCTTATATCGAAGATGATTTCTATGAAGAAGACCATTATGTCGATGATTGGGCAGAAACCCGCATCATCATTGTGGAACGCCGTGATGACTGGGGATGGCGTCACCCGCCACCGCCGCGTGGGCATTTCCGTTGATTAGGATGGATGATCGCTATATCCTCACCCTATCAATGGGGAGATGGACGTGGACAACACAGAATCATTGTTATTGCGCGCAGGGGGAAAAGATCAGCTTTTAGCTGATTTCTGTGCGTTGAAAGAGGCTTTGACTCTGGAAGGGTTGCCCAAATATGCAGAACGTCCCGTTCTTGAAAATTTAGCAAAGTTCCTTACGGCCCAAAGCGGTGGCCCGCACAAAGATATCGCCCTTTATGAATTGGCCCATCTCGTTTATGGCGTGGCCGATCATTTGGGAAAAGACAGGGTGACGGATTTTTTCCTCAGTCCTGATAAAGCGAGCCCTAATCGTTATCAGTCCCTTTTTGCAGATAGTTGTGATGAACAGGGTCTCAAGCTGATTTATGATGATGGGGTTTTTGTCATTCGTTATGGTCGCATGGGGTTTCTTTGTGCGCTTTATGAATTTTTGTGTTCGATGGATGGCTTTAGCCATTTTGCAGATATTACCGCTACTTTCGAGAAATTGACGAATGGTCCCCTAACGGGTTCTTCTTTAAGAACATGTGCCAATACCTTGGGATCAATCTTGCGCAAATACCGTATGGCTTATCTGACAAGCGCCGCCGGGGATGGTAAATTCACACAGGTTTATAAGTTTTTGCATGAAAATTCCCACGATGGGCAGATTATTTTAAAGGACGATTCGGTTTTGGACTTCTGGTGCCTCCATAACAAAGGCAAAGAGTACAAAGGATACCGAACCGTGTTTGATTTATTTTCTGACTTCGCCCACGCTTTTGAAGAAAGCCAACGCGGGCAGAACGCCCATCGCGCCGCCCCGCTTGGTCTGGATCATGAGGCAGGTGAGATCGATCTTGCCCATGATGATGTAGAAACCGCGATGTTGGAAGAGTGGTCTTCTCCCTTCGATATTTTTGATGAAGATGACTTTAGCGATATTCGCTTTTTCAAAAAGAAATCGGAACGTGGACCTATTGAAAATCTGATGGCTTATGGACCCGATGCGTTGCGCTTGCCTGTGGCATTTGTGCGCTATGAAGTTTTTGGACAAGTGCAATCGGGCATCACCAATGATTTACAGGTGGGTCGTGGTAAGGCATCCGTTGAACAACGCATGAGCTGTGACGCGGCTGTGAGCTATGAAGATCGGGTTAAAGAATGCATTGCGATCCGCAGCCATATTAAAGCCTTGCAAGCTTCCAGCCTGCATGTGTTAGCTCAGGATCAGGATGAAAAGGTGGTGTCGTTCACGCAAAAAGCCTTTAGCAAAATGACCCGCAAAGGCTTTGATGATCAGGCACTGGGAAAATCCGATGTGTTTGCCAAGGCGGCCGATGCGCTTGTCGTCATGGAACGTCAGTTGGATCGTTATATCGAGAACTTGGAAGCACAAAACTTAAAAACTCTGTTTGATCAGGACCGTGCGACCTTTCAAAATGAATTTAGCCAACTTTATAAGGAGGCCGTGACATGAACAAATATGTGATTGACCTTGCCTTAAAAGAGGTGGCACAAGCTCATTTCGTAGATCAAGATAACGCGCGTTCTTTAATGAATAGCCATGCAGAAGGTTCTTTGGCGGCAAGCCGGATTTATCGCTATGTCATGGGTGGGCAGGATGACACTGTGGCAAAAGCGGTGCGTGAAAATTTATCCGTGCGTCGGATATATCGTGAGCTTTTGGCGAAAACATCTGCCTTTTATATCCCCGAAGCTTTGGCCGCCAGCACAGAAGAGTATCCGGAACGTCATGGCGAAGGCTGTCTGGTCCGACTTCAGGATTCACGCGCGCAGGCGGATCAGGTTTATCTGATTATTGAAGTGAAAGATCAGCGCCGGGACTTACCTAAAAGCCTGACGCTCTTTGGGGTCGAGGATAAGATGGTAAGCCTTGACTTGCCCGCCGGACGCAATGGTGTGGTGCAAACCATCATTGACCGGTCATCCCTTGCAGCCGTGCTACTGGCCGACCCAAAGACGGAGATTTTCCTCAGGTGAGACGTATCGCCATATTGATTGCCACAACGGGTGGGCCTGTCCTTGTGGACCGGATCACGCCGGAGCCGGCCCCGCAATCCATGGTCTGTTTAAGACGGCAATCCGATGTGTTGCCGATTAGTGCAGACTATGATGATTTTGTGCGTCCCGGCAGCGGGGTCATCATGCGCGAATTTGGCCCCTATGAAGAAGGTGCCTTCCGTCTGGATGTGAGCGATGTGATCGGCACGGGGTTAAGCTGGCAACTGGGCGTCTTTGCTGCCCATGCGATCTTTGAATCTGATGAACATGTTCTGTCTGATCTGGAAACGGCCGATCAGATTATCTGGCTGACAGGCACAGTTGATTATGATCTGAATGTTGGGGATGTGGACCATATGGCTGAAAAGGTCGAAAGTTCGGCCCTCATGCTGTCTGAATATATTACAAAAGGCACCCCGATTATTTTTGCAGCCGGACAGGAAAATGCCAAGTTTCTGGAAGACCATCAACCGCCACAAGGGATCACGGTTGTTTCACTTGAAAATACCAATGATCTTTTAAAAGTTTTGGGCCTTGTCAAAGAAGTCCCTGCCCAGGCCCCTAGCCGCAATACAAGTTTTTGGCCCATGGCGGTGCTGGCGCTTTTGGCTGTTGGCGCTGTTTTTGCCTATAGCCAACAAGAAACGGTGTCTGAAAAAACTGAAGAGGTTGCTTTAGAAATTGATGTGACCTCGGACCGTGGTGAAAATCCGATTTTCTTTTATGGGGATTATCTGAACCTGTGGGTTGAGGTGACGCAGGAAGCCTGGGTCAGCTGTTTTTATAAACAGGTCGATGGCACCATTTTCCAACTCTATCCCAATGATAAGGTGGTTGAGGTCCAAAGCTTTTCCCCCAAGCACAAACACGTCCTTTCAGGCGGGAACAATGCCACGTTCGCCATTCAGTTCGGCCCACCGGCAGGCAAGGAAGAAGTGCGCTGTTACGCAAGCCCCAATCAGATTGACATCGACCCTGAAAATCCACCGCATGATGTGGCGGTTGATGTGTTGCGTTTTGATTTGAAACCTTAATGTGCTCCTGTGAAGACAGGAGCCTTTCTATGATGGGCTTGATCTTTAAAGATTCCTGCCTTCGCAGGAAAACAAAATAAACTTTTGTTATTTTTCCTCAAAAAAACGCCTCTGTTCTCTCCATAGACCTGTTAACAGGATTAACTTGATGGAGTGAGGAGCATGTTTGCTTTTTCGAAATTCACTAAAAAACGAGCCGTGACAGGCTTAAGTTTCGCTCTTGTCGGGGTGGCTTTGTCGGCTTGTGTGACGCAACCGCCATCCTTTGGGGAGGGCATTGATTTTCGCGAAGCACGCTATAATGAAATTTCAGCGATGCGTGAATATCGCGATTGCCGCGATCATGCTTTGGAGCTGGATCGTGAAGCTCAGACCAATCACGATGGCGCCAAATATCTGGCAAGTGCGCGCATGATCGAAAAATGCGAGGCCAAGCTCGGTCCTGATGTGGCTGATATTGCTGTGGATGAACGGATGCGCGCGTATGCATTGACCATCCAGAATCATTTAAAAGGCGGTGATGTTGAACAGGCTCGCGTCAATTTGGATAAGTTCAGCAGTAACTTTGATGGTCGTGATCTCTATTTCGCCGATGGATCATCCTTCATTCAAACCATGGAAGTGTTGCTTGGTAAACGCGGGGCTGCCTCTTTGGGGCGTTACAGTGATGCCAATGTGAACAAGGGTCTGAAAAGTGAATTACGTCGTGTTCGTTATTGGGAACGCAACTAGGGTTTAGGAGGTCATCATGTCAGAATTTCCCTTAATGATACAACAGACAAGCCCTTCAAGATTGGCAACTGTGCTGGGGGCTGTGTTTTTGGGTGGTGTGATCCTTGTTGGTTCGGCTTCGGTGGCTTTATCATCGCCGAAATGGACACCGCAAAGTTCAGAACGTTTGGTGAAGCTGCCGCCCAGTTATTTACAAAAATCCATCGATCATGATTTTGCGAATTCCGAACTGGGCACCGCAATTCAGGAAAAAGAAGAAAACCTGTCTTTGAAAGGCAGCACACTTGGTGATTTGCAACAAGCCATCGAAACAGCAGACGGTGATGTTCGTGCCGATTTGCGCCATCAGTTTCTGGCTGAAAAGCGCAACTACCTTGCTATGATGTCGGAACGTAACGAACTGCGCCGCAAACATCTGATGACCAAACGTCGCCTGTTTGACGATATGTTAAGCCGCTTGTCTGCCGAAGAAGGTGAAATGACGCCGGAAAAAGAAGAATTACTGGCCTTACAAGATGCGGCAGCAGAACGGTTTGAAAGTTCGCTGGCAAAAGTCGATCAACGTTTATTTGAAGCGCCTGATTTGGAAGAAAGCAAATATTCTAAACAATATGCGCAGAATAAAACGGCGATTGAACAATTGGTTGCCCGTATCGATACCCACAAGATGAATGAAATGCCTATGGCTGAAAATGGTGTGATTATGACCCGCGAAGAACATGTGCGACGCATGGTGGCTGATGTGCAGACCGAACTGGCTGTGCTGGATCAGGAAGAAACCATTCTGGGCTATATGGCCAAACTGGTTGCGCTGGATGCCATGGCATTGGCCGAAGACGGTCTGGATGAGGAATTAATCGATAGTGACGTCGCCCAAAATTCTTTAACCCCGGCTAAAAACGTTTCGTTCTTTTTAAATAATTAAGTCCTTGATGAAGGAGATGATCTTATGAAAACCAAGTTTTTAATTCTCGCTGGTGCAGCCTTTATGGCTTTTGCAACGGCTGCTCAAGCTGGCACCCTTGAAAATCTGGAACGCGAACGTTCCATGACCGTTAATACTTTCCTTGATTCAAGCCTGAGTGTGGATGAACGACAAGCCAAGCTGGATAGTCAACGCCGCCGTCTGGTCGATCTGGAACGGATTGTCATGCGTGACAAATCCTTGCGTGGTCAAAATACTAAAACCGTGCGGATTGCGTTTCAAAATTATGACGTAACGTTCCTTGGTCATGCCTCGGCTGAAAAGGGCCATACGATGGTGGATCACTGGTTGACCCAGTTTGGTGTCTCTACTGATAGCTTAATGTCCACCCGTGTCGGGAGCCGATAAAATGAAACAGGCCCTTCACATGGCAGACAGCGGCTCACGTGCCTTAAGCTACCTGTTGGGGGCTTTATGTATCGGGTTGGCCGCAGCCGTTTATGCTACATCACAAGCCCCGGGCGCGATTGCGCAATGGACCCTTGAAGTCTTTGGCGTGTCGTTTGTGGCCCTTTTTTCCCTCCTTGTTTTTGTGTCTCTTTTCAGCTGGGTTCGCATGGGGCAAGTCCCCCAAAACCGTGATTTTTGGCTGGAAGTGGGCTTGCATGGTGCCAATGGGGTCTCTACGCTTGCACTGACTTTTACTTTGTTAGGGATCAGTCTGGGCATTGGCACGTTGGCAGAACAGGAACTGACACCGCAAACCGTACAGTCCATTATTCAGGAACTGACCAAACATTTTTCACTCGCCTTCTTAACCACCGTTGTGGGGTTACCGTCTGCGGCTGTGCTGCGCGCGGTGTTGTCCATTACCCATCAACGTCAGCTGACAGGAGATCCCTCATGAAATATCTTGTCTTTAATTGTGCTGTTTTTCTTGCACTGGCTTATTTGATCGTCGGTGGGGAAAAGGCTGAACAGGTGACACAAAAGATCACACAATCCTTGGAACCTGCGGTCGAACAAACCATTTCAAAACCTTTGCCCGCAAAGACGATTATGGAAGAAAAGCCGGAACCTGTTCGACAGGTTGTGAAAAAGGAAGAGGTCAAACCGGTTGAAAAACCCGTTGTTAAAACAGCACCGCCGCCTATGCCTAAAGCTGTTGAAGTCGCGAAGGTTGAACCCAAGAAAGCGCCGTCACGATTTTCTGAAACTGCCGTGCCCACGAAACCTGCCCTGGTTTCAAAAACGCCAACTGTTGAAGAAACCGTGGAAGAAACTGAACTGGAAACAGCAAAAGAACGTTCCCGTGATTTACGCCGGATGGTGGCGGATATGGAACGGATGTTTGCTGAAAAAATGACCCGCTAACAGGACAAGCCTGATGAAACCAGTGACATCACATACGCTTTCTACCGCGGCGGCTGTTCTGTTTGCCCTGTGGGTCGTCGGGTTGTGGCTGGTTCCTGAAAAAGTCGATCATCAGGCCAAGTCTGTGGTGATGGAAAAGCCAAAGGAAATGGCAGAACCTGTGGTGCAACTTCAAGAGACACCACCGCAAACTCTTATTCTTCCTGCCCCGCCTCAAGTTGCCCCCAAGCCTGCGCTTGTGGTGGAAAAGGTTGCAGAGGTCAAAGAAGAAATTAAACCGACAGCGGAACCTGTTGTGGTGAATAAACCAGAAGCGAAGCTTGCGCCTAAACCTGCGCCTAAGCCCGTAGTTCAGGCAAACCCACAGCCGAAACCACAACCCAAACCAGCCCCCAAGCCAGTTGAAAAAATTCATCAGGTCAGTGCCACACAGGCGACAGGGGGGCGTGCTTTGTTGCGTGTCTTGGAACATGGCAAAGGACCATTGATCGAAATTGCATGGCCGCAACAGGCGCGTGCGCGTGACAGCTTACATGGAGCTTTTCAAAGCTGTTTCGGAATGGAAAATGCCCTGATGGATACAAGCGGCAATCTGTTTCGCATGGATGAGCCACGCGGTGTGCGCTGGGAAATTAATCTGGATCGTTTCAGTGGCTTCTTACGTCAGGCCAGTGGTCAATTACCCGCCACAGAAGAACGCATTGCCAGATCCGTTAAGCGCCATCACCGCAACCTTTCGGGGCCGATCATGGTTCGTATTTTTCCGCGACGGGTTGATGCCTCTTTACTGGCAGGTTTGAAAGCTGTGGTGGGTGAGGGATATATGCAGGCCAAATCCATTCAGGCGCGTTATGTGCAGGAAGGATCCAGAATATTGGTGCGTGATATCCGTCTGGATGGCCGCACCATTCAAGGGGCAGTTGAATTGTCAAAAGTCAAACGCTGTTCGGGGAGGGCATGATGCGAATTTTAAGTCTGATGTTGGTGTTATGTCTGGGAGCCTGTGTCACAGCACCGTCTTATCAAAATGTTCAAAAGACAGAAGGCGAGATCAACGCCCGCGATGTGAATTATAAAGTCACCGGGTTGTTTTACCGTGATCCACCCGATTGTGTCAGTGTCTTTCCCTCGCTTGCCAAGGATCGTCCCGCGATGGGTCAGGCTCTGTCTGTGGCGTTCGCGCGTCACTTGGGCGAAAAAGTAGATCGTGTCATTTTCCCAAGAAAACGTAAAACGATAGAGCATGAAAATGGCTATGATTTAACTGAAAAACAGGATCGTTTGCGTTATTCCCTAAAGACACAATGTCGTTTTTATGCGCGTGCCCAACTGTATGATCTGGGCGATGAATATGTTGGGGTTTTTGCTGAAAAGCATCTTGGCGTGCGTCTTGACCTTTATCGCATTGAAGACGACCAACCGATCTGGCAGGCGGCACATACGGTCTGGCGTGCCGATGGGGGGGTGCCGTCTTCGCCTCTTGGATTGATCGGGGGGATGGCCAGTGCGGCCATGTTCAAGACCGATCAGGAGATTATGCCATCACTTATTGATGATGCCATGCGCCGGATGATCCGAACGCTTCCCCCGGGTATATAATCATTTCTGTTCTATTGCGCTTTAAGCCAGCTCTCAATGCCAAGGGCTGCTTGTTTACCCAGGGCAAAACACCCTGTTAAAAGATAGCCTCCCGTCGGTGCATCCCAATTTAACATTTCACCAGCGAGAAAATGACCGGGCAGGTCTTTTATCATAAGATGGTTGTCCAACAGATTAAAATCCACCCCGCCGGCACAACTGATGGATTCTTTTATGGGGCGGGTGGCATTCAGGGGGAGAGGTAAGTTTTTGATCGCTGCGGCCAGTTTGCCCATGTCATTGAAGTTGTCCTTGTCCAATAATTCACGCAGCAGTGCAATTTTAACAGGGGGAAGACCAGTTTGGCGTTTTAAATGGGTGGAAAGTGATTTTGACCCGCGCGGTTTATTGAGCATGGTTTGAATAGTGTTGAGGTCACGATCGGGCAGCAGATCAAGGTAGAGAATGGCTGGCCCATGTTCTTCCAACTGTAAGCGCAAAGCGCGGCTTTGTGTATAGATCGCACTGCCTTCTACCCCGTCAGCAGAAATAATAAAATCCCCTTTGGTCCAGGCTTTATCAACACGCAAGGCTACAGACTTAATCGGTTTACCTGCAAATTTTTCCAAAAACATTTCAGACCAATCGCACAAGAAACCGCAATTGCTCGGCTTAAAAGGTTTAAGAAGGATGTGCTTGTCAGCAAAAGGATGAATCCATGCCCCGTCTGATCCCAGTTTGGGCCAGCTGATAGCGCCCATGGCAAAAAGGACGGCGTCGAATTTCTGTGTGATCGTGCCTGTGGGTGTTTCAAAACAGAGCAGTTCATCTTGCCAGCCGGTCCATTTGTGGTGCACATGGGTTTGAAGGCCATGATTTTTTAGGTGACTAAGCCAACGACGCAGGAGCGGGGCGGCTTTAAAATCTGTGGGAAAGATGCGTCCGGATGATCCAACAAAGGTTTCAATCCCTAAGTGATCTGCCCAGTCGCGGATATCTTGTGGGGTGAAGTTTTGAACCGCTAGCCCGACATGGCCATTATCATCGTGATAACGTGTCAGAAACTGATCCAATGGTTCATTATGGGTCAGGTTCATGCCGCTTTTGCCGGCCATCAGGAATTTGCGCCCGACAGATGGCATGGCGTCAAACAAATGCAGGTCATGCCCTTTATCAATAAGATGATGGGCGGCCATTAATCCGGCGGGACCGCCGCCTATGATTGCGATTCTTTTCACGATAACGCCCACAAAATAAAAGAGAGGATGGCTCGGGGGGACCATCCTCTCTATAGGGTCAAATTCCATCGGTGTCTAGGGGTCGAACCGAGGGAATGGGAGGCTTCTCTTAAGGGCAAACAGAGAAGTTAATATGATAATTGCATTTTCTTGTTCGTTTATCTGTGAGGTTCTTCACAAACCTGCTATTTTGTAAAAAATTTTCAAAAAGGGTAGAAAAATGGTGCTTCAGGATAAAAAAGCATTATTGGGAAATAGCGAGCTTTTGGGCGGGTTAGATGATGACATGCTGGATAAGTTGTCTTCTCTGACGGTGACTCGAAAATTACAAAAAAATGAAACTTTGTTCGTTAAGGGCGATCCAGGGGATAGTTTCTTTGGTGTGCAGGATGGCAAGATTAAAATTGTCACCACCTCACCCAATGGTAAAGAAGTCACCCTCAATATCATTGAAAGCGGTCAGTTTTTTGGTGAAATCGCCATGCTGGACGGGATGGACCGTACAGCCGATGCTATTGCTATGGAAAAAACGGACCTGTTGGTGATCCAAAGACGTGACTTTATCCCTTTTTTGGAAAAGCATCCCAAACTGTGCATTCAGGTCATGCAGCTATTATGTCGCCGGGTACGTCTGACCAGCGAAATGGTTGAAGATGCGGCCTTCTTGCCGCTGGATGGTCGCTTAGCCAAACGTTTGTTGAATTTGGCTGACCTTTATGGGGAAGAACAGGAAAACGGTTCTGTCCTCATCGGGTTGAACCTGCCGCAACAGGAACTGGCCCGCATGATGGGCACTTCGCGCGAAAGTGTGAACAAGCAGCTTCAGGTCTGGCGAAATGAAGGCTGGATAGAATTGGCGCGGGGCAAAGTGACCATTTGTGATCCCGATGCCCTGCAAAATGTGCTGGATGCGGCGGAGTTTGATTAGGCTGGGCCTAAGGCGCCTTGGCTTGGCTGCGTGCCATTTCATCCATGGCGTGGGCTTCCAGTTGGCTGGTAATATAGTCGTAAGCCTCATCCACACTGTCGGTGAACATAAAGAAGTCAAGGTCTTCCGGGCTGATGGTGCCGTATTTGACCATGGCATCAAGGTTCATGACTTCGTTCCAAAAGCCTTTGCCAAATAAGACCATGGGTAATTTTTTACTGACTTTTCCGGTTTGGATCAGGGTCAGGCTTTCAAAAAATTCATCCATGGTGCCATAGCCACCGGGGAAGGTGACAATCGCTTTTGCCAGATACATGAACCAGAATTTACGCATAAAGAAATAGCGAAACTCAAAGGATAGCTGGCGGGTGACATAGGGGTTTTGATGCTGTTCGAACGGTAGCGTGATATTAAACCCCATGTTCAGCCCCTTGGCTTCAGAAGCGCCGCGGTTGCCCGCTTCCATAATACCGGGGCCACCACCTGTGCACATGACAAAACGTTTCTTGCCACCATCTAGGTTCTTGGACCATTCTGTAAGACGGCGCGCAAGGCAGCGGGCATCTTCGTAATATCGCGACATTTCAAGGTCAATTTCGCAGCGACGCACATCGCCATTATCTTTTTTGGCTTCAGCCAGCTTGGCTTCGGCCACATCTTTGGGCAACAGGCGCGCCGACCCTAAAAAGACAATGGTATCTTCCACATGCTGGGATTCAAAGCGGGCATCGGGTTCAAGATATTCGGATAAAATACGCAAAGGCCGACCTTCGCGTTCTTCGATGAAGGCTTGGTTCAGATATGCCTGTGTGGGAGGGAAAGGAGAATCGACCATTGTATGCCTCGCAATTGTTATTATTTTATAGTATATTGTATTTATTCAGGAAAATAACAAGTCTGAAGTACGTTCAGCAAGCTTGAAACCGAAAACAAAGCTTAAAGGTCTCTTAAGTGAGAGGATTATCTATCCATTTCATCGCACTATGTTCGTTTATGTTGCCTGTGACAGGATGGGCGACCGACAAAGTGGTATGGCATGTATCGCATTTTCCCCCTGTAAATATTTTATCAGGGGAATTTGCGGGTCAGGGATATGTTGATAAAACGCGAAAATTTTTTCAGGACCGTTTATCCGATTATCATCATGAAACGAAAATAGCGGGCTATGGGGCAAGTATGGTTGCCGCTCAAGCAGGTACTCCTTTCTGCCGGGCAGATTTACTTAAGACGGCGGAGCGTGAAAAAATATTTTACTATTCCAACCCGAGCTATTTCATGAGTGGGCGTCGTTTGATTATCGCAAATGAGGTATTTCCTAAGGTACGTGATTTTGTCAATAAGAATGGAAGTGTACGTTTTGAGGATGTTCTGCAACAACCTTGGGCGAAATTCGCTTTTGTCAAAGGAAGAGCTTATTTTCTAAAGGAAAAGCAAGAGCTTGTGGAGTATGGCAAGGCACATCCGGATCTAGGGACAGAAACCAGTAAACAGGCGTATGACCTATTTTATGAGAAGAAGGCCAATCTTCTAATTCTATATCCGTTTGAATATTATTATTACCTTCGGACCGAAAAACAAAACACTAAAAGCAGGTCTCTAGGGGTTATGGATATGGAAGAGTTTGCGTATGGCTATTTTGCCTGCAGCAAAACGTCAGTCGGAAAAAAAGTAATTGATAAAATCAATCGTGTGATTGATGAAGAAACCGGAATGTACCAGTGGCTTGATTTTTATAAAGAATGGGTGTCTGAAGATGAATGGCGCAGGGTCAATCGTTCTTATAAGAAAGCTTTTCCAAAATAGGCATTAACGGTTCCATTTGGAAGCGGCGTCTTCATCGGCTTCGCGGGCATCAACCCAGTTACCAGCCCCGTTGTCATCTTCTTCCAGCTTCCAGAATGGGGCCTTTGTTTTTAAAAAATCCATCAGAAATTCAGCAGATTCAAAAGCGGCTTTGCGGTGCGCTGAGGCGGTGACTACCAAAACGATATTTTCGCCCGGCTCCATCCGCCCATATCGATGGATGATAAGGACATCTTCCAAGGGCCAGCGATCTCTGGCAATGGCTTCAATTTCTTCCAGTTTTTTTTCCGTCATACCGGGGTAATGTTCCAGCGTCATGGCAGACACGCGTGTTTCATCTTCTTTAGTATGTTGGAAATCACGCACCAACCCCACAAAGGAACAAATGCCGCCGATGGCTGTATTGCCGTGGGATAAGGCATTGATTTCAGCACCGACATCAAAATTTTCAGCCTGCACACGGATCATCTGTTTATCCTCCGGTCACAGGGGGAAAGATGGCAAATTCATCATTATTACTAACTGGTGCATCGTCTTGCACATAATCCTGATTTAGGGCAACACGGATCACTTTATCTTCACCCAAAGCCTGTTCATATACGCCGCCTTTACTTCGCAAATGGTTCAGCACCTCTTTGACGCATGTGACGTTATCGGGCAGGGTGATTTCTTCTTCCGTGCAGCCGATTGTGGTGCGCAGCCATGCAAAATAGAGAATTTTCATTATTGGCTTACCTCGCTATAGGGGATGAAGTCGACCATGTCGCCTTGCTTGATATTATGGGCGTGGTCCGGGATTTCAACCAGACCATCGGTTTGGACCATTGATGTCAAAATGCCAGAGCCAGTCGTATGGAACAATTCGACGACAGGGCCTTTGTCTGTCTCTTTTAAAAAGGCACGCTGCCATTCATATCGCCCGCCTTTATGTTTATAATCAAAGGCGGCAGGCACTTTGTAAGACCGGGTTGAAATGTCACTGCGCCCGCAAAAGCCACAAATCATGGGACGCGCAATGGTCATGAAAGTGACCAATGTGGCAACTGGATTACCCGGCAAACCGATGAAGGGCTTGCCTTTGACTTCGCCCAGAGCAATGGGACGGCCCGGTTTGATGGCAATGCGCCAGAAATTAATTTTACCAAGGGCGGCGACCGCAGATTTGACATGGTCTTCTTCCCCTAACGACACCCCGCCGGAGGTAAAAAGAAGGTCATGGGAATTGGCGGCGTCTTCCAGTGAGTTTGTAATTTTTGCGAGGTCGTCAGGCAGAATACCAAGATCGCTGACGATACAACCAAGACTTTCCAGCATGGACAGAACGGTATAGCGGTTGATGTCATAAACGCAGCCGGGGTCCAAGGGGTCCCCGGCATCCTTGATTTCATCCCCTGTTGAAAAGACAGCGACTTTAAGGGGGCTATAGACGGGTAGGGTTGTTAAACCGATGGAGGCACAGACCCCGACATCAGCAGCACGAAGTTTGCGCCCCTGTTTTAAGACCACATCCCCGATTTTGATATCTTCACCCCGTTCTCGAAAGTTTGCCCCTTTCTTGGGGGCGGCACCGGCTGGAAAAGTGACATGATCATTTTCTTCGGATGCATTTTCCTGCATCACGACGGTATCGCAGCCTTCTGGAATAGGGGCCCCTGTGAAAATGCGCAAAGCTTCACCGGGGTTGGCGGGCCTATCCAAAGGATGGCCTGCGGCAATGCGTGCCGTGATGGGGAGTTTGGTTTCTGAATCCAGTTTTAAATCACCAAAACGAATGGCATAGCCATCCATTGCAGAATTGTTATACGGGGGGACATCTTGTTTTGCGATGATATCTTCGGCGAGAATTTTACCCATTGCATCGCGTAAGGAAACCGTGGTTGTGCCAGCCAATGGTTTGATGGTTTCTTTTAATAGGGCGCGTGCATCATCCAGAGGCATCATTTTGCCCTGTGTGGCAAAGCAACTGTCAAAAACACCTGTCATGATCAGACCTCCCATTCAAAATGATCAAAAATAAAATTGGCGATTGCACTAACGTCATTAAGATCAATCAAGTCATGGCTGTCGAGATTGCTTATTTCATCACTAGCAACAGCGAGAATGGTTTCATCATGGGGCCATAGCGGGTCACGGCCATTTGCGGGACGATAAATCTCGATTTTTGGGTGGGCATGTTTTTTAAAACCTTCAACCAGCACCAGATCAACCGGGCTCATATGTTTGAGAAGATCTTCTATTTCCGGTTCATCCTGTTCGCGGATTTCATGAAGCAAGGCCCAGCGATGGCGTGAGGCTAGCATGACTTCTTCTGCCCCGGCTTCGCGCTGACGATAGGAATCTTTGCCCGGTTTATCAACGTCAAACTGATGATGGGTATGTTTGATCGTGGATATGCTTAAACCCCGTTCACGCAGGATCGGAATGATTTGTTCTAACAGTGTGGTTTTACCGCTGCCGCTTGTACCGACGATACCGAATATTTTCATCATACAGTAGAGTTTAATCTACCATATGTTTAAGTCCAGTACGTAAATAGTCGTATCCGGTTAAAAGCGTCAGAAGGGCGGCTATCCACAAGCCGACATAGCCAACAGTGACGGTTTCTGCCACCCAGAGATAAGGTCCGGCATCACCGACGATCAAAAAACCCAGTGCGAGCATCTGGATCGTTGTTTTCCATTTCGCAAGTAGGGTCACTGGAACGCTGATTTTTGTTTCCGCCAGAAATTCGCGCAAGCCCGATACCAGCAGTTCACGCACCAGAATGACGCCTGCAGCTAAAACATGGATGCCTTCAATAGGGCCAAAACCGATCAGCATGACAATCAGGGTTGCGATTAGCAATTTATCTGCAATCGGGTCCATAAATTTACCCAAAGCAGACTGCAAATCCATTTTACGCGCCAGCCAGCCGTCAAAAAAATCTGTGATACAGGCATAAACATATAATGAAAAAGACATCCAATTTCCTTCCGGGGCACCGACCATATAAAGGCCGACTAAAATCGGAATGATCAAAATACGCGAGGCGGTCAGGATATTTGGGACGTTCCACAACATGAGACGGATTTAGCTTTCTTGTTCGGCAAATGCAAGCAAGGTTGCGAAAATGAGGAACATTCCGCCTGTTGCATGATTGATTTTGCGCTGTAACGCTTCGGTAAAATTGCGGGTACCGACAAAATGTCCGGCAACCCCATAAAGCCAGGCTGAAATGACTTCGGTCAGCAAAAACGTCAGGCTGATGATCAGAAATTGCTGAAAATAATCACCCTCGGTGCTGATAAATTGGGGCAAGACAGCCGTCATGATCAAAATAGCTTTGGGGTTCGCCGCAGCCAATGTAAATTCTTTACGGATCAGCGGGAAGGAGCTTTGATAGCCTGTATTTTCTGTCTTTTGTGTAAGGCTAGGGTCTGTTTTGCTGAAAAACATTTTTAGACCCAGGTAGGCAAGATAGATCACCCCGGCCCATTTGATGATTTCAAAGGCGGTTTTGGAACTGGCGAGCAGAAGGCCAAGACCCGTAGCGGTCAGCAGGAGCATCACGGAAAAGACCACCACGCGGCCAATGCTGGCTTTGGCGGCCATGGCGGGACCATATCGCATGCCGTTTAGTACGCTTGTAAAATTATTAGGCCCAAAGGTTAGGGACAACAATAATGATGCAGGCAAAAACAATAACCAATCCATGAAAGTCAGCATCGAATTTACTCTATCGCTTGAATGACGGTATCGACGTCTAAATCATTTAGACTGTCTTTTCGTACTATCGTAACATTGGGGCCCCGTTGTCCACATAATTCTGGATCCGATGCCTTGGAATATAAGACAACCGATTTGCATCCGGCCAGAGAGATCATATGCATGGGGCCGGTATCATTACCAATGGCGACACGCGCTTTTTTGGCAAGTGCAATGATTTCAAGGAAATCGGTCTGACTGGATAGATCATATACATCCGGGCAGCGGTCAATAATTTCATCCAGCACTTCGCCTTCTTTGGCGGTGCCTAACAGGACGGGCTGGATGTTGCGTTCCAGCAAACCATGAGCCAGGGCTGCATATTTATCCGCAGGCCAGCGTTTGTCCGGGCGGTGTGGTGCCCCACCGGGTACCAGCAGGGCAAAATGGCTATCCAGATCAAAACGCGATAGATCTGCGTCGGCCCAGGACAAATCCGGCATGGGGGTTTTGAAAATACCCGCCATTTCTAATTGTTCGGCTTGGCGATCCAGCGTGTGCATGAAATCACGTTTCAGGTTGGCATGGGGATGGGAACAACCGCGTGCAATTCCAGACCATTTAACCTTGCCGCCCATTAGTTTGAAATAACTGGATGATCGATCGGAAGTCTGAAGGTCGTAAACCCGGTCAAAATTCCCGCTTTTGAGTTGTTGACGTAGCTTTAAGGTGCGTTTGACCTGCCATGCTTTAGGTTTGATATCCTGCCAGATGGCATCAAAATAACCGCAGGCCTTGCCTAATGGAACATAAGGTTTGGTCGTCAATAACGTGATATGGGCATCGCGGTGATGATCGCGAATGGCTTTCATCGGGCCCAAGGCTTGCACGAAATCACCAAGCGCACTCAGCTTGATGACGAGAATACGTTCTGTCTTTTCTGGCGAATTTGGCATCAGGACCCGATGGTTAGGACTTCGTTATAGACTTCGAGGGTTTTGGTGCACATGGCCTCTTTGGAAAACTCTTTTTCGATATGGGCCTTGGCTGCCTGTGCCATTTTTTCACGCTTTTGGCTGCTCAGGGACAGGCCTTTTTCAAGAGCTTTGGCCATGGAGTCTGCATCACCAGGTTTGCAAAGCCATCCGGTTTCATCTTCAATAACCGTTTCGCGCGCCCCGCCGTGATCGGTAGCAACAACAGGTCGGCCCATCGCTTGTGCTTCACAGACGACACGGCCGAAAGCTTCCGGGTCAGTGGAAGCTGAAACCACAAGGTCGGTCAGCATATAGGCTGTCGGCATATCATTGCATTGGTCCACAATGGTGATGACACCTTCCAGATCATTTTCCTTGATCTTGCGTTCCAGAAGTTTGCGATATTCAACGCGCCCCTGATCAGACCCGATTAAAAGACAGCAGATATCCTTACGCCCCAGTTTCGCAACCGCCTCGATAAAGACCAGTTGACCTTTCCAGCGGGTCAGGCGACCAGGCAGGGCGATGACGGGCACACCGTCGGGGATGTTCCATTGGGTGGTCAGTTTGACCAAGCGTTCTGCAGTGACCTTTTCCGGATCAAAACGAAACAGGTCGACACCGCGATGGATCAAGCGAATGAGATCCCGGCGCACCCCATAGATTTTGCGCATATGGCCTGCGATAAAACTGGAAATGGCAATGACCCGGTCCCCTTTGGTCATGACCGAATTATACCAGCGTTTAAAAGGATTGCCGTGGCTGTAGGTGCCATGGAAGGTAGTGATGAAAGGCGTGTTGGTGCGTTTGGACGCCCAATAGGCACTCCAGGCGGGGGCACGTGATCTGGCATGGATCAGGTCCACGCTTTCTTTTTTAATGATGTGGCACAGGCGGGTGGCGTTTTTTCGCATGATGAAAAAATTCTTCGAATCCACTGGAAGCTCAATATGTTCCGCACCTACACGGGTCAGTTCATGGACCATAGGCCCACCTGCTGACACAACAAGGGCACGTCCGCCCGCATTGACAATGGCTTCGGCCATTTCCACTGTTCCACGTTCCACGCCCCCTGTAACCATTGCAGGCAGGATTTGCAGGACCGTTGCGCGGCGACTTGGTGAATCAGATGTTTGCGGCTCTGATGGATTGATGGTATCACTCATGCGTTTAATGTCTTTATTATAGCTTGTTATTTGGTGGTTCTAACTTATGACAACCGATCTTCCTACAGGAAATAGCGCACCATCCTTCTTAATACAAGAGAATGGTGATCGAATTGCGTATCACTATAGCGCAGGGTCAACACCGGGGGTAGTTTTTCTTCACGGTTTAATGTCGGATATGGATGGCGGTAAAGCTTTGGCGCTGGAAGAATTCTGTAAAAAGCGCGGAAATTCCTTCTTACGCTTTGATTGTCAGGGCCATGGAAAATCAGACGGCGATTTTAAAGACGGCACCATTGAACGCTGGTCTAATGATACGGTGGAAGTTTTGGATAAGCTTACCGAAGGCCCGCAAATTCTGGTGGGATCAAGCATGGGTGGCTGGAATATGCTGCTTTCGGCGCTGAAGCGCCCTGAAAGAATCGCCGGGTTGGTCGGAATCGCAGCAGCCCCCGATTTTACCGAAGATTTGATGATGGATGATTTAACGCCAGCCCAGCACCACACAATCCAAGAACAAGGCTATGTAGAAATCCCGTCCGATTATGGGGATGAACCATATGTCATTTCAAAAAAATTGCTGGATAATGGCCGGGAAAATCTGGTCTTGAGAAAACCCATTGCGTTGAACGTCCCGGTACGTTTGCTTCATGGGAAGAAAGATGTGGATGTGCCCTGGCAAACTGCTTTGCGCATTGAACAGATGATCACATCCGATGATGTGGAAACCACGTTCATTAAAAATGGCGATCATCGTCTGAGCGAAGATCATGATCTGGATCGTTTGTGTCGTACGTTAGATGCGTTGTTGCGTCAGGTGGAAAGCTGACGCCTCGGTTAAATGCGACCTATTTCACGTGTGGTTTTTGCGTTGTAACTGCTGAATATAGATCAGGGTGCCGAGCCATTGGTTTTCGTAACACTCGCGAACCGCATCATCAAAACCAATGGCATTCACAAGGCGTTTGGCGAAATCGGATTGACCATCCGTATTTCGATAAGGCCGTCTTTCTGAAGGTATCATAGCTAAATCTCCTTTTTTACTAGTATAGCTAAACGGGCATTACTATTTAGTTAAGCAGATGCTATGCCGAGAAATATTTTAGCAGAATACGAAAATACTACTTGATAAACATATAAAGATTTCTTTATATTGACCTTAACGTTATGGAGAGCACGTTGACGAAAGTCAGCCTGCTTGATTTTTTTTGAATAAAATCTGGAGAACTCATTATGGGTGAATTTACCGATTATCAGGTTGCCGATATCAGCCTTGCTGAATGGGGCCGTAAAGAACTGGACCTTGCCGAAGCTGAAATGCCGGGCCTGATGGCACTGCGTGAAGAATTTGGCGCGTCACAACCGCTTAAAGGTGCGAAAATTGCAGGTTCCTTGCACATGACCATCCAAACAGCCGTGTTGATTGAAACATTGGTTGCGCTTGGTGCGGAAGTTCGTTGGGTTTCCTGTAACATTTTCTCTACCCAAGATCACGCTGCGGCGGCGATTGCAGCAGCAGGCATTCCGGTTTTCGCTCATAAAGGTGAAACACTGGAAGAATATTGGGATTTCACACACCGCTTGTTCGCATGGCATGACGGTTCTACACCAAACATGATTTTGGATGATGGTGGTGATGCGACATTGTTGCTGCACTTGGGTAAAGATGCAGAAAAAGATCTTTCTGTTTTGGACAACCCGGGTTCTGAAGAAGAAGAAGTGCTGTTCGCAGCTATCAAAAAGCATATCGCAGAAGACCCGCAATGGTATTCTAAAGCGGCGGCTGACATCATGGGCGTGACAGAAGAAACAACAACAGGCGTTCACCGTCTGATCGAAATGGCTCGCAAAGAAACATTGTTATTCCCCGCAATCAATGTGAATGATTCTGTGACCAAGTCCAAGTTTGACAACAAATATGGCTGTCGTGAATCGCTTGTGGACGGTATCCGTCGTGCAACAGACGTGATGATGGCCGGTAAAGTGGCTGTTGTTGCGGGTTACGGTGACGTGGGTAAAGGGTCTGCTGAATCCCTGCGTTCTTGTGGATGTCGTGTGCTGGTGACCGAAATCGATCCGATCTGCGCCCTGCAAGCGGCGATGGAAGGGTTCGAAGTTGTCACAATGGAAGACGCCCTGCCAGAAGGTGATATTTACGTCACCACAACAGGTAACTTCGATATCATCCGTAAAGAACATATGGATGGCATGAAAGACGGTGCCATCGTTTGTAACATCGGCCACTTCGATAATGAAATCCAAGTTGCTTCTATGAAGAACTACAAATGGACCAATATCAAGCCGCAAGTTGACCAAATTGAAAAGCCGGATGGTAAGAAAATCATTTTGCTGGCAGAAGGTCGTCTGGTGAACCTTGGTTGTGCAACAGGCCACCCGTCATTCGTGATGTCTGCCTCTTTCACCAACCAGGTTCTGGCGCAGATCGAACTTTATAAAAACAACACAGATGGCAAATACGAAAAGCAAGTTTATGTTCTGCCGAAACATCTGGACGAAAAAGTCGCTGCTCTGCACCTTGAAAAACTGGGTGTGAAACTGACCACTTTGTCGCAAGAACAAGCTGATTATATCGGCGTTCCGGTCAACGGTCCGTTCAAGCCGGAAGCTTATCGTTACTAAGCTTTAATCGGTTTCTAAGACAAAAAAGCCTCCAACCTGTTTGGTTGGGGGCTTTTTTTATCTGTTTTGCAGAAATTTACATGAGACGCTTTATTCACGTTCTGCCGTGAAGACCCAGTCGTTACCTTTGGACAAATCTTCGCGGTAGACATAACCATTTTCGCTGAAGTCTTTAATGGCTTCTACATCTTCAATACGGTTTTGGATGATGTAGCGTGCCATCATGCCACGCGCGCGTTTTGCCATCAATCCGATGGTTTTGGCCACACCCGATTTGATTTCCTTAAAGACCGGGGTGACGACGGTGCCTTCCAAGGCTTTTTTATCCACGGCCTTAAAATATTCGTTCGAGGCACAATTGACCAGCATGCCATTTCCGTTCAACTCATTGATCCGCTCAGCGATTTGGCTGCCCCAGAAATCATAAAGATTGGTCCCGCGCGGGTTTTGCAGGCGGGTGCCCATTTCAAGGCGATAGGGTTGCATTAGATCAAGCGGGCGCAACAGACCATAAAAGCCGGATAGAATACCAAAATGGTCTTGAGCAAAGGCAAAGTCGTCATCGCTTAGGCTTGCGGCATCCAGCCCTACATAGGTGTCGCCGCTAAAGGCGAGGGCTGCCGGTTTGGCATTTGAGCTATTAAAAGGGGTTTCAAAGCTTTGAAAGCGTGCATAGTTCAAATCTGCTAGCGTGTCGCTGATTTTCATCAGACGGGACAAATCAGCACGGCTTAACTTCTTGGTTGTCTCGGATAGTTCAATTGTATCATCCAGAAAAACGGGCTGGGTGGAATCAAACTCCGGTGCCGGGGTGTCGTAGTCGAGTTTTTTAGCAGGCGAGACAACGCAAAACATATGAAATCCTAATTTAGAAAGATGCTTATTCTTTCCCTAAGGTATCGCTTTTAGCTATTTTTGCAAGGGCCAGGTCTTCTTCCAGCTGTTTCTGTTTGCGTTGTGCTTCTTTCAGCCGTTCAAGTTTACCCAACAAGGCTTGGGTTGGTCCTTCTTCTTCAAAGCGTTTCTTCAGTTTACGTGCTTTTTCGGCCAGCCCTTTTCTGCGTTCTGCCAATTCTTCGTCAGTAATTTCTGCATTCTGTTGATGAAGTTCCATAATTTTTTCGTGGTGCAAGGGTTCTGTTGGACGTGCTTTTTTTAACATATCCTTGGTCATGACGATGGAGATGTTGGAAATTTTACCATTGGCTTTGACATCCAGAATACCCACACTAAAACGTTCACCATCCAGAATGCCCAGCATACAGGGGTGAGCTTTGGTATCTTTAAAATCGATGATCGCATTGACCATATGGAGCTGGTGACCTTGGCGTTCCAGTCGGGCAAATGTGTTTTCCAGACGGTGCATGATGGGGCGGACACCAACAATAGTCGGTTGGCTTTGACGAACAAAACAAACGTCTTCCGATGATAACATTGCCTCAATCGCCGACATGTCGCGTTTATTAAAGGCAACAATATAAGCTTTAGTAACGTCGAGTGTTTTAACCCGATTCAGCATTGGCGGACTCTTTTACTACGTAATTCTCCTTATGATAGTTACAGATTTGCGATGGGATTGCAAGCGACTGTAAATTCGCCTTATCTCATAAAAAAAGCGCCCGGCATATTCATGCAGGGCGCTTTTTATAAAATCTGGAGGCTGACTTAAAGAGCCGGACCGGCAGCAACCAGGGCTTTACCTTCTTCGTTGTCTGTGAAACGTGCGAAGTTTTCAACAAACATAGAAGCCAGTTTATTTGCTTTTTCTTCCCATTCAGCCACAGACGCGTATGTGTCTTGCGGGTTCAGAATGTTTGGATCACAATCGTGCAATGCTTGCGGCACAGCCAGATTAAACAGCGGCAATGTCTTGAATTCAGCATCATCAATAGAGCCATCCAAAATGGCATCAATGATCGCACGTGTATCTTTAATGGAGATACGTTTGCCAGTGCCGTTCCAACCTGTGTTGACCAGATAGGCTTGCGCACCAGATACTTCCATACGATCATTCAAAACTTTTGCATAAGTTGTCGGGTGAAGCGACAGGAAGGCCGCGCCGAAGCAAGAGCTGAAAGTCGGTGTCGGTTCTGTAATGCCACGCTCAGTCCCGGCAAGTTTCGCAGTGAAACCAGACAGGAAGTAATACTGGGTTTGCTCTGGTGTCAGTTTGGAAACCGGTGGCAGCACACCAAACGCATCAGCGGTCAGGAAGATCACTTTTTTGGCGTGACCTGCTTTGGATACCGGCTTGACGATATTATCAATGTGGTAGATCGGATAAGAAACACGTGTGTTTTCTGTTTTGGAATTATCGTCAAAGTCGATTTTACCATCTTCAGTTACACTAACGTTTTCCAGCAATGCATCACGACGGATCGCGTTGTAGATATCCGGTTCGTTTTCTTTGGAGAGGTTGATTGTTTTTGCATAACAACCGCCTTCAAAGTTAAAGACACCGTTGTCGTCCCAACCATGTTCGTCATCGCCGATCAACTCGCGTTTTGGATCTGCGGACAAAGTGGTTTTACCTGTACCAGAAAGGCCGAAGAAGATCGCTGTGTCACCGTCTTTACCCACGTTGGCAGAGCAGTGCATGGAGGCAATGCCTTTCAGCGGCAGCAGGTAGTTCATCATAGAGAACATACCTTTTTTCATCTCGCCACCGTACCAGGTGCCACCGATGAGCTGCATTTTTTCAGTGAGGTTGAAGGCGACGAAGTTTTCTGAGTTCAGACCATGATCTTCCCATTTCGGGTTTGTTGTCTTCGCACCGTTCAGGACGATAAAGTCAGGCTCGTATGTTGCCAATTCTTCGTCAGTTGGACGGATGAACATGTTTTTCACAAAGTGGGCTTGCCAAGCTACTTCGGTGATGAAGCGTACTTTCAAGCGGGTATCTTCGTTGGCGCCACAGAATGTATCAACAACAAACAAACGTTTGCCGGACAGCTGTTCTGTCACCAGACCTTTAAGGTCAACCCAGACGTCTTGGGAAATGGCCTTGTTATCGTTTTTACCTTGATCGGCCCACCAGACGGTGTCTTTGGTGGTGTCGTCTTTCACGATATATTTGTCTTTGGGGGAGCGACCTGTGAAAATGCCAGTGTCTACGGAAACGGCACCCAGTTCAGTGACGATTCCTTTTTCAAAGCCTTCTAGGCCAGCTTTGGTTTCTTCTTCGAACAACAAGTCGTAAGAAGGGTTGTAGACAATTTCTTGGACGTTTTCGATACCGTATTCGGAAAGGTCGATATTCGTATGGGTCGGGCTACTTTGAACAGCTCCAGCGTTTTGCACCGTCGTTCTCCTAGTGGGGCTCGCACAGACTCTATCGTAAGGCAAGCTGATTTATGATCCGGCTAATAAATACTTCACTCGACAGAAAAGTTGCTCAAAAAGCAAGCACCCCCTGCCTTAAAGTGGGGCGGAGAATAACCCCTGAGCGCATTTGAAACAACCGCCTCTTTGCATTTTTATTTCGTTTTTTTTGCAACTAAGAGATCATTCTTGTAATTTTTTTAAGAAATCAGCCATTTCTTGTGATGTTTTAAGCTGTTTTTCAAAAGGATAGCGCACAATTCGCGAAGCCCCTTTTAAATCAATCCCATCACTATCAACGCGCAACAGTTGCCAATTTTTACCCCGGTGTTTGAGTAATTTTGTTGCGCAAAATTGGGCAAAATCCGGGAAATCCGTATTCAAATGTTGGATTAGCTCGTGTTGTGAATTGGAAAAATTCAAGGATGCTGCGGAGTCGGGCGCATAGTCTTGAGATGTGAGCCAAATTGCGCGACCAAAACCGCCAACATAATGTGCTTTTTCCACATCCATTTTATAAAAATTAAAATCACCAAAATCTGCATATTTTTTAGCCGACGGATGTCGCTGCAAAAAAAATGTGCAATCCTGAGTTTTGTTAATTTTGTGTATCCGTCCGGTCAGGCTAACACGGGGGCCGGCTTGTGGGTTCCCCAGATGGGAAGCTTGTTCACATAAAAATGAAATACGATTATTAACGGCAATATTCTGCGTATGGTCGGCAAGGTTGGATAACAAAAAGATAGGGTTTGCAGAAAAATCTACACCATGGGCACATAGGGACACATAGGGGGTGCCATCGTTTCTGTCCAATGTTCCTATGGTTCCGCAAGGCCGTGTGCGCACAATCGTACGGGCATGATGGGCTATTGTTGCCATGTCCGGCTGATCTGGATTTCTTTTTTTCATGTGCCGATCTTCCTTTTAATTTTAGCATCTGGAACTTGAACCAAATACTTAGCAATGCTATCGCTAAAAGACTATATCTTAGAAAGCTTAAAACTTAGGACTTTTCTCGTGGCCCATACCATTGCCCTTGTGGATGATGATCGCAATATCATCACATCTGTTTCGATCCTGCTGGAATCAGAAGGTTATAAAGTGCGGACTTATCGTGATGGCGAAGAAGGTCTGGCTGGGATTATGAATAATCCGCCGGATCTGGTTGTGCTTGATATCAAGATGCCGCGTATGGATGGGATGGAAATGTTGGGCCAACTGCGCAAAGACAGTCAGGTTCCAGTGATCTTTCTGACCTCCAAGGATGATGAGATCGATGAATTGCTCGGCCTGCGCATGGGAGCTGATGATTTTATTCGCAAACCTTTTTCACAACGTCTGTTGTTAGAACGTATCCGCGTGTTGATCCGTCGTCAGGATGCCATGCGTCAGCAAAACGGGTCAAAAGAGAATAGTGATGATGTGATGCAGCGTGGCCCGCTGTTGCTGGATGCGGGGCGTCATCTTTGTGCGTGGAAAAAAGAACACGTCAATTTGACGGTGACGGAATTTTTGATCGTTGAATCGCTTGCACGGCACCCCGGGCATGTCAAAAGCCGCGATCAATTGATTGATGCGGCTTATGGGGAACATATCTATGTAGATGATCGCACCATCGACAGTCATATCAAGCGGGTTCGCAAAAAATTCAAGCTGGTGGATAAAGATTTCAATCAGATCGAAACCCTTTATGGCGTCGGCTATCGCTATAAGGAAGCAGTTGAGTCTTAAAAGAGATGCGTTTTCCTTTCCCTAGCACCGTGGTTAAACGTCGCGATCGCATTTTATCCCCCATTACATTGCGTATTCTTGCGGTCAATATGTTGGCCCTTGGTATTTTGGTGATCGGTATTTTGTATTTGGGGGAATATCGTCGTGGCCTCATCCTATCCGAAGTCTCGGGTCTAGAAATTCAAGGTGAGATGTTCGCCGCTGCACTTGGGGAGGGGGCTTCCATCGATCATGTGGATGAAAATCGAACCCTTGTTTTTAGTGCGGCACGCCAAATGGTTAAACGGCTGGTCCAAAAAGGGACACGCGCTCGTCTGTTTGCTCTGGACGGGTCGTTAATGGCCGATAGCGGACAATTGATCGAGCTTGTTGACAAAAAAACCCTTTATGCCAACGAGACAATTATTGAAAAAAGCATGCGTCTGGCACAGGAATTCAGTTCGCGGGTCATTTTTGGCGAAGAAGATCTGCCGCTATATATAGAACCACCTTTCCAACGGGCCAATCACTTTCCCGAAGCGATGATGGCGCTTCAAGGGCAATATGGCGGCATGATCCGCGAAACGGTTAATGGTGGGATTATGACCAGCGTTGCCGTCCCCGTCACCCGTGAAGATGAATTGCTCGGCGCCTTGTTGTTATCCAAAGGTTCACAGGATATCGAAGCGGCTTTGTTTGAAGTCCGCATTCATATCTTTAAAGTCTTCTTAATCTCCTTTGCCGTCACGATTTTATTATCGCTTTATTTTGCAGGCACCATCGCACGGCCGTTGCGCAAACTTGCCAAAGCCGCTCATACCCTGCGTAAAGGGATGAACCAACGTGATGAAATCCCCGATATGACCAATCGAAAGGATGAGATTGGGGATCTGTCTTTGGCGATGCGTCAAATGACCACGGCCTTGTGGCAACGAATGGATGCCATCGAAAGCTTTGCCGCCGATGTGTCTCATGAATTAAAAAACCCGCTGACCTCGTTACGTAGTGCGGTTGAAACGGCGGCACGCGTTGATAATCCGGATGCGCAAAAACGTTTGATGGAGATTATCCAGCATGATGTGTCCCGGCTGGATCGTCTGATTAGCGATATTTCCGAAGCCTCGCGCGTGGATGCGGAAATGTCACGTGCCAAAACGGAAATAGTTGATCTTCAGGCTATGTTGGAAACATTGGTGAATATTCATCAGGCTCTGCTGGAAGCCGATGATCAAAAAGTCATAGCGCCAACATTGGTCCTGCATGCAGATCCAAGCGGATCATACAAAATTGCAGGGATGGAAAGTCGTTTGGTGCAGGTCTTTCGCAATCTGATTGGTAATGCGCTGACGTTTTCCCCTGTAAACGGACAGATTACGCTGTCTTTAAAAGAAGGTGGCGGCCAAGTTATCGCCTGTGTTGAGGACCAAGGGCCGGGGATCCCGCCGGGGAATGAAGAAAAAATATTCAAACGCTTTTATACGGAACGTCCCGAAGGTGATGAATTTGGCAATCATTCCGGTTTGGGTCTTGCGATTTCGAAACAAATTGTCGAAGCCCATGGGGGACAGATCATGGCCGAAAATATCACCGATCCTGAGAACATGATAAAAGGGGCACGCTTTCGCGTTGCTTTACCCATCTTATGAGCCAACTTCACGCCACAGCCATTGCCATTGATGAACAAGGTATTCTCCTGCGCGGTCCCAGCGGGGCAGGTAAGTCAGATCTTGCTTTGCGTTTGATCGAACAAGGGGCGCAATTGATTAGTGATGACCGGGTTGAAATTCTTAAAAAAGGAACAGATGTGATTGCATTTGCACCGGATACCATCAAAGGCCTGTTTGAAGTGCGCAATCTTGGTATCATTAAATTGCAACATCTGGATGCCACTGTGATCAAGCTGGTGGTGGACTTAACCTCGCCTGAAGAATTGGAACGCATGCCAGAAGATGAAACCTGTGTCATCGAAGGTATTGAATTGCCGTTACTGCGCCTTGACCCTTTTGAAGCCAGTGCCCCGGCAAAACTATCTTTGGGCCTTGCAGTGAAACTGGGACATATCGAACGGGTGGAATAATGCAAAAAATATTGATTGTCACCGGATTGTCCGGTGCCGGGATGACGACCAGTCTGAAAATTTTAGAAGATATGGGCTATGAAACCATCGATGGGGTGCCGTTGTCTTTGCTGCCCCAGCTCGTCGGGCGTGCCGAACCGATGGCGATTGGTGTTGATATTCGTACCCGTGGATTTGGCGTTGCACCTTTGCTGGAAGAATTGGATCAGATCAAGGAAGACCAGAAACTTGATCTCAGTCTGGTCTTTTTAGACTGTGAAGATGAAATTATTGAACGACGATATGTGGAAACCCGTCATCGCCATCCGCTGGCTGATGAACGCCCGGTGGCAGATGGCATTCGCCATGAACGACAAATCCTTGCTCCCTTGCAGAATCGGGCAGATTTAGTGATTAACACCACCGATATGGCGATTAAGGACTGCAAACGTATCTTGCAGGGTCATTTTGCTTTAAGTGATAAAAAGCCATTAAGTATTTTTGTTACCTCATTTTCCTTTAAAAAAGGCATCCCACGCGAAGCTGATCTGGTATTTGACGTGCGTTTTTTACGAAACCCTTATTATGATCCGTCCTTACGCAGTCTGACAGGCAAGGATGAAGCCGTTGGTGCTTATATTCGTGAAGATGAGGGGTTTGATGATTTCTTCAATAACCTGAAAACACTGATAGCACCCCTTTTGCCACGTTATAGTGCGGAAGGAAAAAGTTATCTGACCATTGCGATTGGCTGTACAGGCGGGCAGCATCGATCTGTTTATCTGGCGCGTTTGTTAAATGATTGGTTGTCGGATAATGGGGAAAATACACAATTGCAACATCGTGAGTTGACGAATAGCTCACACTGAACCAAGATAGCCAGCTTACAAATTTATGACGACCTTTGAGGGGAAGAGAACGAATGATCGGTATGGTGCTTGTAACGCACGGACGTTTGGCAGATGAACTGATTGCCGCGTTGGAACATGTTGTCGGCCCGCAGGAAAATGTTGCCTCTGTCTGTATCGGGCCAGATGATGATATGGAACAACGCCGCAGCGATATTCTGGAACAAGTCTCCAGCTGCGACAACGGTGATGGCGTAATTCTTCTGACCGATATGTTTGGCGGTACACCTTCCAATTTGGCGATTTCCATCATGGATAAAGCCAATGTTGAGGTCATTGCCGGGGTTAATCTGCCGATGCTGGTCAAACTTGCTAGTGTGCGCAAAAATGAAAATCTTGCTGAAACGGCCGCGCAAGGTCAGGATGCCGGACGTAAATATATCAACATCGCCTCTCATCTGTTAGGCCAAGACTAAGAAAATAAAATGAGCGACGCATTCACCCAAACACTGGAAATTAAAAATCAACGTGGACTTCATGCTCGTGCGGCTGCGAAATTCGTTAAGACAGCAGCTGAATACGACGGAACCACCATTCTTGTTACCAAAGGCGGGCAGGAAGTGTCCGGCAATTCCATCATGGGATTGCTGATGTTGGCCGCGTCCATCGGGACGTCGATTGACGTCAAAACTGACGGACCACGGGCTCAGGAAGCTATGGATGCCATTGCAACACTGGTAAATGATAAGTTCGGTGAAGACTAAAGCACAACAGATTTTTGAAGGTCTGGGGGTTGCACCCGGTATCGGTTTTGGCCACGCCCATATCCGGGATCATGGCGCGCTTGAAATTGTGGAATATTTTGTTCCCGATGACAAAATCAAAGACGAAATCCAACGTTTTGAAGATGCGTTGGCCCTGTCTATCCAGCAACTAGAACAGCTAAAATCAAAATCAAAAGAATTGCCGGATGCAGCGGCCGAAGAACTTGGCTTTATGCTGGATGCCAATATTCACATGCTAAGAGGATCCCGTCTGGTGCGCGGGGTGGAAACCTATATTCAGAACCATGCGCTGAATGCAGAGGCCAGCGTTCAAAATGTGCTGAATGAGATTGTCGATGGGTTTAAAGCACTGAAGGATACTTATATTGCCTCGCGGCAATCCGATATTCAGCAAGTCGCCCAACGAATTTTACGAAACTTGAACAATACAGCTCCGCCTAGTTTGAATGATCTGGATCAAAACACTGTTGTTATTGCGGACGAATTGACCCCGGCTGATACCGCCTTGATGCATCCAGACAAAGTCTGCGGCTTTTGCACAACACTGGGTGGGCCGGAAAGTCATACGGCGATTATGGCACGTGCTTTAGGTATTCCAGCCGTGTTGGGCATTAATCATATTTTGGGTGAGATTTCAAACGGGGACCCGCTGATCATTGATGGCGATGAGGGTAAAGTCATCGTCAATCCCAGTCCGAAAACCCGAGAGATCTTCGAAGAACGTGCCCAAAGCAATAAAGCCACTTTGGCAGAACTGCATCATTTACGTGATCGTCAGGCCATCACAAAAGACGGGGTAAAAGTCAATCTTCAAGCCAATGTCGAATTGCCAATCGAAGTTGATCTGGTCAATAAAAACGGCGGGGAAGGTATCGGTCTGTTACGCAGCGAATTCATGTATATGAACCGCGATGATTTGCCGACTGAAGAAGATCAGTGTCAGGTTTTCACCAACATGGTCAAAGCCATGAACGGCCGCCCTATCACCATTCGCACACTGGATATTGGTGGGGAAAAAACTGCCAAATCCTTAATTGAAGATTTTGGCGATAGCATCTGTTCCCCGCTTGGTATGCGCGGTATTCGTTTGTCGCTTAATCGTCCAGATATATTGGAAACGCAATATCGCGCGATCTTGCGCGCTTCTGCTCATGGTCCGATACGAATTTTATTACCCATGGTCACCAGTGTGGATGATATCCGTCAGGCCCGACGTATCTTGCATAGTGTCGCAACCCGCATGCGCAAAGATGGGATTGAACTACCTGACTACCTCCCCCCCTTGGGCGCGATGATCGAGGTGCCGGGTGCTGCGCTGGCCGCAGATAGTCTGGCCCAAGTCTGTGAATTTTTTGCGATCGGGTCAAACGATCTGACCATGTATACGCTGGCAACCGATCGGGCTGATGAAGCCGTGGCCCATTTGTATGAACCCTTGCATCCCGCAGTGTTGCGCCTGATCCAGTTTACCACGCAAGCAGCGCGTAAAAATAATATCCCGGTCAGTATTTGTGGAGAAATTGCGGGCAACCCGAAATATACCGGGCTGCTGGTTGGTTTGGGGTTGCGCGATCTGTCCATGGGGGCATCGTCTATTCCATGGATCAAAGATCGCATTTTGAACATGTCCGAAGGTGTGGAGCAAAAACGCGCGGATACGATTATGGAAGAAAGTGATAATTCACGCATAGAAATGCATTTGAAGACACCTTAACGATTGAATATTCATCACTCATGGAAATGATCGTAGATGGTTTTGGCAATGGCTTTGCTGATCCCGTCGATACTTTCCAAATCCGTTAGACCCGCTTGGGCCACGGCTTTGGCAGAACCAAAGTGATGCAGCAGGGCTTTTTTCCGTTTTGCGCCAATACCTGGTACATTATCCAAAATCGATTGTTTCACGGTTTTACCGCGTTTGGCACGATGGGTTCCAATGGCGAAACGGTGGGCTTCGTCACGCAGGCGTTGAATGAAGTGATTGACCGGATCGGTATGGCCCAGCTGGAACGGGTCTTTGCCCGGGATAACGATTTTATCAAACCCGGCATTACGGTCCGGTCCCTTGGCGATCCCGGCCAAGACAACATCATCAATGCCCAATTCCTCAAAGACCGAAATGGCGATATTTAACTGGCCCATGCCACCATCGACAATAATCACATCGGGCCATTGACCTTTTTCTTTATCCGGGTCTTCTTTTAACGCGCGGGTGAAACGACGGGTCAGAACCTCGCGCATCATGGCGTAGTCATCATCGCTTTGGGCGGTTTTGATGTTGAATTTGCGATAGGCATTTTTGATGAAACCTTCAGGGCCAGCAGCAATCATCGCCCCGACGGAATTGGTCCCTTGCGTGTGGGAATTATCATAGACTTCGACCCGTTCGGGCATATTTTCCATCTGTAAAACGCGGGCCAGTTCTTTCAACAATTTTCGTTGCGAGGCACTTTCAGCCATGCGCCGGCTTAAAGCTTCACGCGCATTGTTAAGCGCATGAGAAATCAGCTTGGTCTTTTCCCCGCGTTTGGGGCATTGGATGTCTACTTTACGTTCTGCCTTGACCGATAAGGCTTCCTGTAGGATGGCATGACCGGGAAGATCATGGCTGACCAGAATATATTTAGGTGGGAATTTGTCAGCGTAAAACTGCCCCATGAAGGCTTCAATAATATCGGGCAGTTCTTCCTTCGATCCGTGACTTGGGTAATAGGCCCGGTTACCAAAATTGGCTCCGGCGCGAAAGAAAAAGACCTGCACACAGGTTTGGCCACCTTCCTGATAGCCTGCGATCACATCGGCTTCTTCCAGCCCCGCGACATTGATATCCTGCTTTTGCTGAATGCGGGCCATGGCATTAATACGGTCGCGATAGATGGCGGCTTCTTCAAATTCCAGTTCTTCACTGGCTTTTGCCATTTTTCCGGCGAGTTCAGCCTGCAAGGCTTTGCTTTCCCCACGTAAAAAACGTGCAGCCTGATCGACCAGTCGGCCATAATCTTTTTGTGAAATTCGCTCTACACAGGGCGCACTGCACCGTTTGATTTGATATTGCAGGCAGGGTCGGGTGCGTGCCGCAAAGATACTGTCTGAACATGGCCGCAGCAAAAAAGCGCGTTGTAAGGTGTTTAAGGTTTCATTCACCGCCCAAGCCGAGGCAAAGGGGCCGAAATAGGTGCCTTTTCGGCTTTTTGCTCCACGATGTTTCACCACTTGTGGGAAATCATGATCCCCTGTGACCAAAATCATCGGAAAAGATTTGTCGTCACGCAGTAAAATATTAAAGCGCGGCTTTAGTTTCTTGATTAGATTGGCTTCCAGCAACAAGGCTTCGGCTTCGGTATGGGTCGTAATAAATTCCATGGAATAGGTTTCAGACACCATGCGTTGAATGCGAATGGTCAGGCGCTGCGGTGTGGTGTAGTTCGCTACCCGTTTATTGAGGTATTTTGCTTTTCCCACATAAAGCACATCGCCTTTATCATTGAGCATCCGATACACACCGGGCTTGCTTTCCAGTGTTTTCAGATAGCCCTTAATGACATCCATCCCGCGCTTTAGTGACCCTAAGGGGGCACTCGTTGGGACTTCAAGGCCGCTTTTTTGTTCATGTCTGATTTCATTCATGAAGAAGATGTGGAACATCTATTTAAATTCGTCAACCAATGTTCGTTGGCGAATGGTAAATTCTCGGTTATAACTGCCTGTAAAATCCGATCACTTTATAGAAAATGCAGGACATGGCGCGCGTCCCACACCCTACCAAACCCCACCCCGCAATGACCTATAAGGAACCGGCTTCTGTTCGTTTCATGCGCTATGGCATGACAGCCTTTTGGGTGATGCTGGTTTTGGCACTTCTCTATGTGGGAGCTTGGTTTGTAACCTCCATGAGCCTTCGAAGTGGGGTGCAGGACTGGTTTGCCGCGCGTCAAGCAGAAGGCTATATCGCCAAGTATGATGATAAAAGAGCGCGGATCAGTGGATTTCCGTTCAGTGTTAAAGCGACCATCAAGGATGTCACTTTAGCCCCGCCTGTGGGTCCATCGGGGGAGCGCCCCTGGGTGTGGGCACCCAAACATGTAACCTTTAGCATCACGCCACTGCCTTGGAGTGTCAGCACGCTTACGGTTGACCTGAGTGCAAGACAAGTCTTGACAGTGAACCGATCGACTTACAGTGGAAAAGCTAAGACCTTCGCCCTGACATTGGATTGGATGTCAGACGGATTACCCGCAGATCTAAGGCTTTTGATTGAAGGCTTATCCCTAAACGCGCAGAAGCAAGGGGCGCCAGTCAGTATTGATAAACTGACCCTGCAGGCAAGTCGTCTTTCAAACGGAGATTATGACTTTGATCTGAATACCACACGAGCCAGTTTACCGAGCGGGCTTGCGGGGATGGGACGCCGGGTGGATGAGATCATTATACGGGGTTTATTCAATCAGAATTTTGCACAAAATAGCTTGGATCGTGTGCAGTTAGGTCAATGGCGCGATGCTGGTGGTACAGTGGAAATCAACCGTATTCAAGTGGCTTATGGCCCTTTGCTGGTTCAGGGAAATGGCACGCTGGCATTGGACGGGGGCTTGCAACCGGTTGGGGCGTTTAGTGCCCGCATACAAGGTTTTTTTGAAACATTGGAAGCCTTGCGCCGTGCCCGTGTTGTGCGCGGACCTGATGCCAGCATGGCAAAAGTCGTGTTGGGTATGTTGCTAAAATATCCCGAAAATGGGGGACAGCCCAGCATCAGTCTGCCAATTTCAATTCAGGATCAGGCTGTGTTTGCTGGTCCGGTGCGATTAATTAATATACCAACGCAAAACTGGTAACTTTTTATTGCATTCAGGGGAAAGGGAGCCTACCGTTTCCCCAACAAAAATCAATAGTATGGGAAATCCCTGGCATGTCCTTTAAACCGAATTCTATTTCCGCACTGGATACCACTTACCACTTGCATCCATATACCAATCTGAAAGCTCATGAGGAAAATGGCCCATTGGTCATAACCCGTGGCGAGGGCGTGCGGGTTTTTGACGAAAATGGCAAGGACTATATCGAAGGATTGTCCGGGCTGTGGTGCGCATCTCTTGGGTTTAATGAACCGCGTCTGGTCAAGGCGGCACAAGAGCAGATGGCAAGTCTGCCTTTCTATCACAGTTTTTCCAGTAAAGTGCCTGACGTTACAGCAAAGCTGTCGCAAAAACTGGTTGAGATTACACCAGATGGCCTGGACCGTGCGCTTTTCTGTAATTCCGGTTCCGAAGCCAATGACACGGCGATCAAACTTGCCTGGTATTATAATAATGCCCGTGGCAAACCGGAAAAAAAGAAGATTATCGCCCGCGAAAAAGCTTACCACGGGGTCACGATTGCATCTGGCAGCCTGACGGGATTAGCCTATGCCCAAAACGGGTTTGACCTGCCGGCAAGTGATCGCATCTTACGGGCAGGCTGTCCGCACTTTTACCGCTATGGCATTGACGGCGAAAGTGAAGAAGAATTCGTCACTCGCAAAGCCGAAGAACTGGAATCCCTTATTCTTGCGGAAGGCCCGGACACCATTGCCGCCATGTTTGCGGAACCTATTCAGGGGGCTGGCGGGGTTATTATTCCACCAAAAGGCTATTTCCCTAAAATTCAGGCGATCCTGAAAAAATATGATATTTTGTTGGTCGCTGATGAGGTTATCTGTGGGTTCGGTCGTACGGGGGAAATGTTCGGTTCAACTGCTTTTGAGATTGAACCGGATATGATGACACTGGCGAAACAGCTGTCTTCCGGTTATCTGCCTATATCAGCACTGATGGTATCAGATACCATCTATCAAACGATTAAAGACCGTAGTGCCGAACTAGGTGTCTTTGGTCACGGCTTGACCTATGGTGGACATCCGGTGCCTTGTGCCGTTGCCCTTGAAGTGCTGAAAATTTATGAAGATCGCGATATTCTGTCACAGGTTAATGCCGTCAGCCCTTATTTCCAAGAACGTTTGAAATCATATGCTGACCATCCTATGGTCGGGGAAGTGCGCACCACAGGCTTGATCGGTGCGATTGAACTGAGCGCAGATAAAGACGCAAAAACACCGTTTGACCCGACTCTTGGCATTGGCCCAAGCTTGGTCAAAAAGTGTGAAGAACATGGCTTGATCCTGCGGGCGATGCCTGGAGATTGCATTGCCTTTTGTCCGCCATTGATAAGTGAAGAACCCGATTTGGAAGAATTGTTTGCTCGTTTTGATAAAGCCATGGGTGAAATGGAGTAACCATGGATAAGTATGTTATTAAAAAACAAGAAATTGATGAGATGGAGGGTCTGCCCAAAACTCATTTTCTCAATGATAACGCTAAACGCATCAATAAATCATTGGGTGACCTGACCGGATTGAAAGGGCTTGGGTTTCATATCATTGAAATCCAGCCCGGTTTTGAATCCACGGAATATCATGCCCATCATTATGAAGATGAATGCGCCTATGTGCTGGAAGGCACAGGACAGGTGATGGTCGGCGAGGATGCTCACGATATTGGACCGGGTGATTTTATCGGATACCGAGCAGGCGGTTTGGCCCACACGATGATCAATACGGGGCAGGACGTTTTAAAATGCATCGTCGTTGGTCAACGCCTTGCCCATGATGTTGGGGATTATCCCAAGCTTGGCAAACGCATTTATCGCAATCAGGGAATGGCTTGGGATTTAGTCGATCATGAAGATATAAACCACCCCAATGCGGGCAAAAAGTAATTTCTGGAAATTATTTGCTGCTGATCCAGCTTGTGGCTGCACTTAAGCCTTCTTCCAACAAACCGGGCAGGGTGGGTACGATAGGTTCCACACCCGGGCCTTCGCCTGTGACCAGCTTACGTTCGATCAAACCAGCTTGTTCAGAGATTAATCTAAGTCCCAGTGTCCCGGTGGAAGATTTCAAGGTGTGGGCTTCTTTGCGCAACTCGTCCATTTGACCATCAGCCAGTAAATCCTGCATGCGATTAACCCGTGGGGTTGCATCATCTGCCAGATCAACCAATAGCGTTTCAACAAGCTCGCTACCAACTTGTTCAACCAGTTCATTTAGGGTGTCTTCACAAAGAATATCTGACATTTCGCCTGCCTATCGCTTCATTATTGTACACTAATAATATGAAGCATATAGGCCTTTAATGCAATGTTGGGTTTTCATTATTTTCTTGGTGACCCGGTGTACGATCAAGGGCGGGCATTTTGATCTCAATAAAGGCGGTTGCCTGTTTATCCGGTTCAATATCATCCAGATGCAGGATGATGGCCCGACCAATTTGTAAGGATGCAGCGATCGCCCATTCAAGTTGTGCCAAGGCTTTAACGTCACCATGGGCTTGGGCTTCAGGCAGAATACGATGTTGAAGAAACTGTGCGACACCGGCAAAACCACGCGAGGCAACCTGTGCACGGCTGGCGAGCAGATTAAAACGACTGCTTTCGTCCAATTGTGCAGCGGCTTGGGATAATTCTGCCATCATGGCGGTGACGGTCACATCACTTTTATCTGTTTTGGCTGCGACAAAGCGCAAGAAGCCTGCATAAAATTTGTAATCTTCAGAAATTTTAGTCATCGTCAAAATCGTCTTCTTCTTCTTCAAATTCAGAACCAGGCAACATGTTGGGAAGGTCAAGCCAGTGCCAATGGCGGTAGACCTTATCGCAGGCCTCGTTCAATTGTTCCAGCAGGTTTTCATCCTCACCGCAAATGATGTAACTGTCGCCTTCATCATTTTCCACGGCACAAGCGAGCAAACTTTCCATGCCCATCGGTCCTTTTTCCACTTGGATCAGGGTAAATACCTCTTCATCATCGCTATAGCCGCTGCCCTCAATATTGACGATCAAAATGTATTTATCGACTTCAAACTGGTCGGCAACGTCTTCGCCTTCGCGATCAATAATGATATTACGGATTTCGGCTAGTTTTTCCGCGATTTGGTCGATCTGTTGATTTTTAGTCATGTCTTGTCCTTATCACGTCGAAACAGGTAAACGACACGTCACCACTGTCCCTTTTTGCGGTATGGAGTCCAGTGTGACTGTTCCGTTGTGCAATTCAATAAAGCGTTTCACCAATGTTAGCCCCAGTCCGGCCCCGCCTTCACCTGTTCCGTGGGTTTCACCACGTACAAAACTTCCAAAGATGCGATCCTGTTCGGCCCGGTCAATTCCTTTGCCCGTATCCCCGACACTCAGGATCAACTGGTCATTTTCACGCAGGGCCGTTACGGTCACACTACCGCCCGGGGGGGTATAGCGAATGGCGTTGCTCAGCAAGTTAAACATGACTTGTTTCAAGCGTTTTTCATCTGCAGTGATCCAGCCGATATCCTGTGGACATTCAAATTCCAGTGACAGGCGCCCGCGCTTGGCACTTTCTTTGACCAGCCCCATGACACTGACCAGCATGGCCTGAATGTCGATATTATCCAGTTCCAACGTGACTTGTCCGGCTTCAATGGTTGCCAGATCAAGGATATCTGCAACAAGAGTGCTAAGTTGTTGGGCGCTTTGATGGATGCCTTGGGCATATTCCATCTGGCGTTTGTTGAGCTCGCCAAAATATTGCTCGCACAATAAATCGGCGAAACCGACCAATGTGGTCAGGGGTGTTCTGATTTCATAAGACACATTGGCGATAAATTCAGATTTTAACAGGTCGGCTTCATGTTGTGCGTCAGATCGTTCGCGCAAGGCCTGTTCCACAACCGCACTGTCAGTCACATCCAGATAGGATAAAAGCGATCCGCCATCGGGTAAGGGCACAGAGGCATATTCCAGAATGCTGCCGTCACTTCTGACCAGACGTTGGGAATTGGGTTCACGCATCATAATACGGGCGACCAATTGTTCTTTAAAGACAGGCCAGTTTTCCACCCCGTCATAAAAATCACGACATTCTTCCACCACATCGGTGATGTGGGGGGAACTCATCAAAAATTCCGGGCTGAGGTGCCAGATATTTGAAAAAGCCGGGTTGGACAAGCGCACCTTGCCGTCCGGGCCAAACACCACCACGCCTTCAAACAGGTTGTCCAGTGTTTCACGCTGTACGGCGGATAAGGCTTTGTTGGAACTTTCAAGAGCTAGCGTGTCGCTGACATCTTCAAAACTCATGACCAGACCGCTGACGGGATGAGGGCTGACAATGGCGCGCAGGGTCGAATTATCCGGCAAATGCAGGCTATTTTCCTGCGGGTGGCTGAGTTCGACAAACAACGCTAGCTGTTCCTGACGGAAGGCTTTGAAATTGGCATATTCAGGTAATTTACGTGTTTCACGTAAACGGTCCAGAATTTCTCCATAGGATGGTTTTTGGTCGAGCCAGCTTTTATCCAGCCCCCATAGTCTTGCATATGCCGTGTTGTAAAAACTCAGGCGGGTATCCCCGCTAAAGATAGCAATGGCAGTAACGAGATTTTCAAGGGCAGCACGCAGCAAAGCCTCGCCGCGTTGGGCATGTTCCACCATGGCTTCTGCGTTGCTTATATCGTCGGCCAGCCCGATAAACCCTTCCCCGCCGGGCAGTGGAATTTCAGCGACTTCAAACAGACGGGCGGCTTGACCCATCGGCAGGCTCAAACGCTCGCGCACTTCGCGTCCTGCTTCCATGGCGCGCACAGCAATCATCTGGGTATGGTCCCCATCGGGGGCTGCTGCGTTTTTATAGACAATATGACCGCCTGCATCGCGCATCCAGATCGGTAAAGGCAGACTATCCAAAACAGAAATCAGGCGATTGCGTTCATGGGTCATGGCTTGCAGTGACTTTGCCATAGGTCCATTGGCAACGACGGCTTCATTGGCCAGACGCATCCATAAAAGATCAACCAATGGCGTGCCATCTTCACTTAAAACCCGTTGCCCCACAGCTTGAACAACCCGATCATCCCCGCCCTGTAAAGGCAGGATCAGATCAAAGCTTAAGCCTTCGCGATGAAGCTGGCTGACGGCCCCATCCAATGTGCGCCCTGCATCATCGTCAAAACAGTGCAGGATATCGCCGTAGCGTGATTGCGTCCCCTTAGGCAGATCCAGCATAACGGCCATACGCGCCGAACAGTTTTCCACCCCATTGACCACATTCCAGCGATATAGCCCATCGGGCATACCAACCAGAACTTCCTGTAACTGGATGATCTGCTGGCCCAGTTGGTCCTGTTGATTTTTTAGGGTTTTTTCTTTTCGCCATTGCCAGATACCCCAAGGCACTGCCAAAAGCGCCATCGCCACCAGCCCCAGAAAAAATGCGCCCACAGATGTCATTAAAAACCAATAGAGAAGAGAGAAAACAAAAACGATTCTACGCAGTTTAGACGTATCGCACAACCGTTAGAATTTAGGCAGCTTTTTTTTCAGAGAAAGGCCTGTTTTAATTTCTTTTGAAACTATTTTCTTGCGGTTTTGTAGAATGTTTCTAATATAAAATGAACAATGTCATTAAAAGAAAGTCACGCGCGTGTATCTAACCATTGCACAACGTCTATCCAAAGGTCAAAGGGGGATTGCCGCTGCACCACCTAAATGATCGGTTTTACGTAACATTTTAAAACTGATTATATTTATGTGGAGAACACTAAATGACTGACTTATTCGACAATCCGATGGGCTTGGACGGCTTTGAATTCGTGGAATTTGCAAGCCCTGAAAGCAATGTGATTGAACCTGTCTTTGAAATGATGGGGTTTAGCAAAGTTGCGACACATCGTTCCAAAAATGTGGACCTTTATCGCCAAGGCGATATCAATTTTATCCTAAACAAAGAACCGAAAAGCCATGCCGCCTATTTTGCAGAAGAACATGGCCCTGCGCCTTGTGGCTTGGCTTTTCGGGTGAAGGATTCTCATAAAGCCTATAACCGGGCCATAGAACTTGGCGCACAACCGATTGACATCCCGGCAGGTCCGATGGAATTAAAACTGCCTGCGATCAAGGGGATCGGCGGGGCACCCGTTTACCTGATTGATCGTTATGAAGATGGCAATTCGATTTATGACATTGATTTTGAATTTATCGAGGGGGTGGATCGTCATCCCGAAGGATGTGGCTTTTACGTCATCGACCATTTGACTCATAATGTCTATCGCGGACGTATGGAATTCTGGGCCAACTATTATGAGAAGCTCTTTAACTTCAAAGAAATTCGTTATTTCGATATCAAGGGTGAATATACCCGATTGAAATCCAAAGCCATGACGGCACCAGATGGTAAAATCCGCATTCCTTTGAACGAAGAAGCAACAGGCGGGACAGGCCAGATCGAAGAATATCTCATGGCCTTTAACGGGGAAGGTATCCAGCATATCGCCTTATTGTGTGATGACTTGATTGCGTGCTGGGACAAGTTAAAAGAACGTGGTGTTCCTTTTATGACGGCGCCACCTGATACCTATTATGCCATGTTGGACGAACGTCTGCCCGGCCATGGGGAACCTGTGGAAGAATTAAAAACCCGCGGGATTTTGCTAGATGGGTCTACTGAAAAAGGCGATCCACGTCTTTTGTTGCAGATTTTTTCCAACACCTTGATGGGGCCTGTCTTTTTTGAATTTATCCAGCGCAAAAAAGACGAAGGTTTTGGCGAGGGTAATTTTAAGGCTCTGTTTGAATCGATTGAACGTGACCAGCTTGATCGTGGTGTTATCGGGCAAGATTAAAGTCAGCGGCGGGGATATATACAAAGGTGAATTTCCCCGCCACTTGAAATATTTTGATTTATCAGGATGCCTTATCGTTGCGCCCATGTGCTGATGTGAAATCGATATCGGGTCCTACGGGGACGATGCCTGTTGGATTGATGGTTTTGTGGCTCGCGTAATAATGGGTTTTGATGTGGTCCATATTGACGGTGTCGGCCACGCCATCGATTTGGTAGAGTTCGCGCAGATACCCCCAGATATGCGGGTAATCCACAATACGTTTTTTATTGCATTTGAAATGCCCGACATAGACCGCATCAAAACGCACAAGGGTGGTAAATAGACGCCAGTCTGCTTCGGTGATTTGCTCTCCTGTGAGGTAACGACTTTTTGATAAAATTTCATCAACTTGGTCAAGGGCATCAAACAGGCTTTTATAAGCCTCTTCATAGGCTGATTGGGTTGTCGCAAAACCGGTTTTATAGACGCCATTGTTGATGTTCGGATAGACGAAGTCGTTGATCTCATCGATCTTGTCACGCAAATGTTTTGGATAATAATCTGTAGCGCGTTCCCCAAAGGCAGAATTGAACATGCGGATAATCTCTGCACTTTCATTACTGACAATTGTCTCTGTCTTTTTATCCCATAGGACGGGGACCGTGACGCGGGTTGTAATTTTGTCATCAACCGATTGATAAAGCGTATAAAGGGGTTGTCCATCGGGCAGGATCCAGCCTTTATCTGCCATCAGGGGATCAACCACAACCACGTCGATATGATCTTCCAATCCTTTAAGTTTGCGAAAAATCAGGGTACGGTGCGCCCAAGGGCATGCATAGGAAACATAAAGACGGTAGCGGCCCTTCTCTGGGGGGAACGGGCTGTCTTTGTCATCGGAAATCCAGTTGCGAAACTGACTTTCCTGACGTTTAAACTTTCCACCTGTGCTTTTGGTATCATACCATTGATCCGTCCAGACACCATCTACCAGTAATCCCATGTCATAAGCCTTTCTTTTTTGCAATTTTTCGATGATGAAGGGTGCACTGTTTTCCTTACAATGATAATATCGCAATACTGAAAATAATTGTTTCGTGAGGCGAACAGTGAATAATCTGACAGGGATGATGGTTTTTGCCCAGGTGGTGCAATCGGGCAGCTTTTCAAAGGCGGCAGATGCGTTGGGGATGTCGAAATCTTCGGTAAGTAAAAAAGTCACCTTTCTTGAAGACCGTTTAGGTGTTCGTTTGCTAAATCGCACCACCCGAAAACTCAGCCTGACAGAGGTCGGGCAGGTGTTTTTTGAACGGTGCGAACGGATTATGAGCGAGGCCGAAGAAGCAGAACTTGCCATTACCCGTTTACAGGAAGAACCACGCGGTCATTTAAAAATCAGCGCCCCCATGAGCTTTGGGATCGAACATATGGGCAAACCTTTGGCGACTTTTATGGCGCAATATGACGAATTGACGGTAGATGTGTCTTTAAATGATCGTTTTGTTGATATCGTCGATGAAGGTTTTGATATGGCGATCCGCATTGGTCGCCTTGCTGATTCATCCCTGATTGCCAAAAAAATTGGAGCCTCGCGTCATATGACCGTTGCGGCGCCTTCTTATCTGAAGGAAAAAGGCACACCCGTTCATCCGTTGGAATTGGAAGACCATCAATGTCTGACCTATAGCCTGTCACGGAATGCAGGTTATTGGGCATATCGCGATGAGGGACAGACCATTAATGTGAAACTACCACATTTCGTTAAGGTTAATAATGGGGATTTGGCGCGCGATATGGCGGTTGCTGGGGCGGGGATCGTGCAATCCCCCGCTTTTATTGTGGGGTCCGATGTGGCAAAGGGGGATTTGTCTTTAATTTTGGAAGGCTATGAACCTGAACCGATTAATATTTATGCGGTTTATCCCCATAACCGTCATCTGTCTGCTAAGGTGCGCTTGTTTGTGGATTTCCTGAAAGGCTGGTTTGATAAATGCCCGTCCTGGGATATGAAGTTGTAAGTTAACGGCTTTCACGCCACCACCCGAAACACCAGAATGTCAGGGCAAGGATGAAAATAAGCCAGGTGGGCAGCAAGGCAGTTTGTTTGCTGCCTAAGATGGCTTCGGCCTTGTTTTGGGGGAGCCCGAGCCAGTCTTTACCGGATAAGTTCCCTTTGGCACTTACTCGTTTAATCTGCGGCATTTTATCACTGATCCAGTGAAAGCTGCCGTTCATATCTGTGATGATTTTTTCAAGCGGGTCTGAACTGGCGCGCGGATCACGAAATTCCAGCGGATTGGGGCTGCCCAAGGTCATAACGGCGGTTTCATACCCATCATCGGCGCGATAAATGCCGGGCATGGTAGCGGTGACTTGTTTTTGTGAAATGCCTTTGCCTTTGGGGCTCAGGGTAATGCTTTGGGTGTTGCCATCGGGGTGGGTCAGGGTCACGGGATCCGTTGTGGGTTTTAGGCTTTGGCGGCGGATTTCCAGCTGACCATTCTCTTTGGCAAGTAATTGGAGCTGTTCTTCTTCCAGATCCGGTTCTTTCATCAGCCAATGGACCAGATGGCGTACCAATCCTGTGTGCGGTCCACCGCCGTCAAACCCGCGTGCCCATAGCCATAAATGGTCACTTAACAACATGGCAACCCGGCCGTCTTCAACGCGATTAACGATTAATAACGGTTTTTTTTGCTCATTTTCCAAAATTGATTGGCCCTGGACATCCGTCGTTTCCACCAGCCGGATCCAACGTCCCCAGTCTTTTGAGCCACCCGGCAGTTTTGCAGTAATGGGATGACGTTTGCCATCGCTGCTGCGTTGAATACGATAAGGGGCGTCTTTTGATATGTGTCCGGTTGGATAGGCTGGTAACAGTTTTGAAAGCGGGGTGTTTGCCAAACTATGTGGTCCTGAAAAATCGGGTCCGGCTGAAATTAGCAATGCCCCGCCATCGCGCACATACTGGTTGATATTCTGGAAATAGGTTTGGTTTAAAACATTATGTTTATAGTAGCGGTCAAAAATGATTAGATTAAAATCATTCAGTTTTTCTTCAAAGAGTTCACGCACCGGAAAGGCGATCAGAGATAATTCGCTTAAAGGCGTGAAATCTTCTTTTTCTGATGGTCGTAGGATCGTGAAATGCACCAAATCCACCGCCGGGTCAGATTTTAAGATATTGCGCCACGTGCGTTGGCCTTGATGGGGTTGACCGGACACCAACAGGACACGTAAGCGGTCATGCACGCCATTCACATTGATGGCATAGCTGTTGTTAGACAGGCTGATTTCTTCTGCAAGCGGGTCTGTTTCGACGACCAACAGGTTATCCCCGGCATGTTCCGGGGTGAATGTGGCTTCGAAAATGCCGTCGTCTTTTGCCCTAAAAGAAATACGGCTGCCGTCCGGTTTGATCAGTCTTACAGGCGCATCCGGATTAACACGTCCGTTATCCAATACACGCACCTGAATGGTTAAAGCATGATCAACCAGCCCATATTTTGGGGCGTTGAGAATTTCCAGCCGCCTGTCCTGATCTTTTTTGTGACCCGTTAACAGCAAATGTAACGGACCTTTGATATTGGTGGCATCTTCCAGATCGTGAATTTGCCCATCGCTGATCAGGATGGTGCCCGCATATCGTTGGGGGTCAATACCGGACAAGGTTTGTTTGAGAATAGAAAACGCCCGTGTGCCTTGCTTGTCTTCTTTCCCATCGGGGTCCAGTGTGACGTAACGAACATCCAGATCTTTATATAGTCCGGTCTGTTCACGAATATAGGATAGGGCCTGTTCGGTCTGTTCAGGTCTGTCTTTGAGCTGTTGGCTAGTGGAACGATCAATCAGTACAACAGCAATATCTTTCAGTGAGCGGGTATCTTTTTGTGTGATCTGCGGGTTAAACAGACTGAGCCAGACCAGCACACCGGCACTGATGCGAAACCATGCCCCGCGGGGGAGTTTCAGTATGGACCAAAGTGCAAAAACAAGGATTAAGACACCCAAGCTCAATAGAACTGGCAAAGATAAAATCGGATCAAGGGTGATATTGTTCATAAGCCCAGCCTTTGCAAAATGGCAGGTAAATGGACCTGATCACCTTTGTAATTACCGCTAAGGATATACATCACCAGATTGACACCAAAGCGATAGGCCTGTTCGCGTTGGATTTCATCGCCGGGTATGACAGGATAAAGTGGGCGCAGGTTTTCATCACGCGCCCATGCTTCTGACCAGGCATTGTTGCCGATCAGTACAGAAGAAACCCCATCTCGCATACTGTTGTTGCTTGCTTCCACCCAGACATCCCCAAGGTCATATCGTCCGGGAAAGTCTTTCATTAAATAAAAGGATCGTGTCAAAACATGGGTATCGGGGATTTTTTGCAGTTCCCCAATTTGTAGCTTGTCGCTTAAATTCGCAAGTTTGCCGGGGCGTTTTTGACCCAAGGTGTCGATCAGTAAAAAGCCACCTGTGTTCAAGAAATTATTAAGCCGTTCTGCCGCTTGGGTGCTCAGGCTTTTTTGTGCATCAATGATGGGCCAGTAGATCATAGGGAACAGACTGGGATCGTCTTTTTCTGGATGAAAGGCCATCGATGGACCTAATTCAACGGCCGTACGACGCCTTAAAACAGCCGCCAGACCATCTAGCCCGCGCCGGGTGGTTTCATCGGTTTCTTCATGACCTGTCACCAGATAGGCTAGACGCATTTCATTGGCAGCAAGCAAGGCTTTGTCCCAATCGGTATCTGCCTTTGCGCAGGGCGTTAGGCAAGCGATTAAAAACAGCGCGGCAACGGCCTGAGGGCGGCGCAACCAAGTCAGGGCCAACAGCCAGTCAATCAGCGCGAGGATAAAGGCAAGGAACAAGACCCATGGTGTCAGGTTTTGAGGCTGGCTTTTGATAAAGCCGCGTTGAACGACGCCTAAGGGCAGCTCGGACAGGGTTTCAAAGCCTGCGACTTTGGGGCCGAGGTTAAAAGCATGTAGCCCATTTTCTGGGCCATATAAACCGGGTGGGTTTTCAGCACTGACTGGACTGTCATCGTTTTTAAGCGGGCTTACATTTCCATAAGGGGCGACGAGACTGCCATTTTGGTCAAACAAGCGATAAGGGGGTAAAGCCTGATCGCGTTGTTGAAAATCTGTCCCGTCTGATAAGGATAAGAGCCGCATCATCATCAGTTCAAACATACCGGATAAAGGTAAGTTTGACCAGCCGGGCACTGCTTTGACATGAAACAGGATACGCCAGCCTTTGCCTTGTTTTTCTGCAGTGATTAAAGGGGTGCCATCTTCCAGCTGGGCCCAGGTTTTTTCTGCCAGACGCGTTTCTGGCCTTGCCAGCATCTGTTTTTTGATCTGAATGTCATCGGGAATATTCAGTCCATTAAACGGGCTGTTGGCGGGGAAAGCGGCCAGTTTTGCGGATTGTTTCCAGCTGAGCGTGCCGCCCAACGTGCGTTCACCCTGCAACAAGGTGATCGGCAGAAGATTGCGCGCAGGATTAGACGGGTCTTGGCTTAATTGTGGGTCGGCAAACTGTATAAAGACTCCGCCTTTATTGATCCAGTTTAAAAGATTGGCGACTTCATCGGCACTCATGCTCCCCGGTTCTGTCTGAAAGATCAGGGAAAGCCCGCGACTGAGTAATTGGTCCAGTTTTGCACTGATTAACGGGGCGTGGGGCTTTAAGCTTTTGTGGATATAATAGTTCGGATCAAGCAGGTGTTCTGCCCGGTTCTGGTGATCAATAATCCCGACGGGGCGGTCGCGCCATTTTTCGTCCAAGAGATAAACCGCTGCAGGGCTGATACGGTTATTTAGCCTGAAAGAATCTACGCGGTTTCTGAGTTCCAGCGGCAGGTCTAGGGTGACATCATGGGTCTGTTTTTGCGCATCAAGGTCGATTTTTTTCTGAAATAACACATCTGCTTTTTCATCCAAAACCTGCAAGATCTGCTGATCCTGCGTCATTTGGCGTGTGGTTGTAATGGTGATATCAAAACCGTCCGCGTGGCGTTTCACTTTGGCAAGGGCGCTCAGGCCTTGTGTGGTGGGTTCGCTGATAATTTCCAGATCACCCAGTTGATGCAGGTTACTGGCGAACTCGTTGTCATCTGTATTGTTTTTTAATCCGTTTGAAATCCATTGAATGGTCGGAATTTCGCTTAAGCCTTTGATATCTTCATGCAGGCGGGTCAGTACTTTATTGCGATCACCGGGCCAGGGGTGGGCCGTGAGGGTGGATTGTGCTTTTTCATGATCCGCTGCGGGGTGAAAGCCTCTTAAGTACTCTTGCGCCGTTGGGATCAGTAAAATAAGACGATCTGTCGCTTTGGCCTGTTGGATCAGTTTGTTAATTTCCAAGCGGCGGTCCTGCCATCTGTCCATGACCGACCAATCATTATCAACAATGATGACCAAAGGTCCGTCTGATTGATCGGTTTGGGGGGGATGGTTCAACATGGGTTGGCCGAGCGCGAGGATCAAACATAAAATAATCAGGCTGCGTAGAAGTATAATCCACCAAGGTGTCTTGGTTGCCAGTTGCTGGGTTGTGGTTAGTTCCTGTAATAATCTGACGGCTGGAAAACGGATCACACTGGGTTTGGGTGGGGTGACACGTAAAAGCTGCCAGATCATGGGGAGAACCAGCATGGCACTTAAGGCCCAAGGCGTTGCGAAACTTAACTGTTCAAACCACCCCATCTTTACCTCACACCCTGTGTGATGGATTGGTAAAGGGCGAGCAAGGCGCTTTGGGCCGGATAATCAGTTGTGTGGCGATGAAAACTCCATCCCAAGGCATGAGCAAGGTCTGAGAGGGCTGCGCGTCGGGCTGACAGGCGCGCGTGATAGTCGTCACGCACAGCCGCCACATTACCAAAATAGACGGATCCTTCATTTTCCATCCCATCAAATTGCACTCGTCCTTCAAAGGGTAAGCTTTCTTCGGCCGGGTCAAGAACCTGAACCAGATGGCCACGCACATGACGGCGGCTATAACGTTTTAAGCCTTCTTCAATGTCATCAAGGGGGGAGAGAAAATCACCGATCAGGACCATTTCGCCGTGACGTGGCATATGGGCATGGGCGGGCAGACTAATCAGGTTTTCAGATTGTTGTTTTTTTTCCAGCAGGTTTGCCATACGATAAAGGGCAGCACGTCCGCCACCGGGGGGGCTTGGTTCCCCCAGTAGGGCGATTTGTTCCCCACCCCGGATCAGCAAGGTGGCAAGCGCAAGACTTAAGACTTCGGCGCGGCGCAGTTTGGTTGGCAGGTTTCGTTCGCTACTGTATTGCATGGACGCAGAACAATCGCGCCACAGCCAGACAGTCTGGGCAATTTCCCATTCATGTTCGCGCACAAAATGATGTTGTGTTTTGGCCGATTGACGCCAGTCGATAGACCGGGTGGACTCACCAGGTTGATAGGGGCGAAATTGCCAGAAACTATCGCCTTGTCCGTTTTTTTTGCGACCATGTACCCCTTGGGCCACCGTGGCGGCAACCCGTTCTGCCTCTACCAATAATGCCGGAAGGCTGGAAGCGCAGGCTTCAGCTTGATGTATGGCGGTTTTGTGGGTCATAGGGCTCCTTCTTTTAGGGTTTGATGGTGGCAATTAGATCAGCAATGATTTGACTGAGGGAGACACCTTCGGCCCGTGCTGCAAAATTAAGGGCCATACGATGGCGCAGGATCGGGGCCGCCAAGGCAATCACATCATCAATGGAAGGGCTCAGGCGGTTTTGAATAATGGCACGGGCGCGCACGCCGGACATCAAGGCCTGACTGGCACGTGGTCCGGGACCCCATACCACGTGGCGTTTGACTGATTCCAAGGTGCTGCTATCCGGTCGTCCTTCACGCACGATGGTCAGGATGGCTTCAAGCACAGTTTCGCTGACCGGGACGCTGCGCACCAGTTCCTGTGCCTCTAAAAGTTCTTCGGCGCTGCAGATGCGGCTGGGTGTTTTGATGTCATTGGAGGTCGTGGAGAGCAGGATATCACGTTCGGCATCACGTTCCGGATAGGCCACATTAATTTCCATGAAGAAGCGATCAAGTTGGGCTTCAGGTAAGGGATAGGTGCCTTCCTGTTCCAGCGGATTTTGGGTGGCGAGCACATGAAAAGGTTGGGGTAGGTCGTGATAATGCCCTGCGACAGACACGCGTTTTTCCTGCATGGCCTGTAACAGGGCAGACTGGGTGCGCGGGCTTGCCCGGTTGATTTCGTCCGCCATTAAAAGCTGGCAGAAAAGGGGACCTTGAACAAAACGGAAATGACGTTTCCCCATTTCATCTTCATCCAGAATTTCCGAACCGATAATATCGCTAGGCATTAAGTCCGGGGTAAATTGCACCCGACGTTCATCTAGGCCCAAAACGGTGCCCAGTGTTTCAACAAGACGGGTTTTTCCCAGACCGGGCAGGCCGATTAACAAGACGTGCCCGCCAGACAAGACAGTGACCAGTGTTTCTTCAATCACCCGGTCCTGACCAAAGATAATCTGGTTGATTTCGTCATGGATTTTTCCCATGCGCTCACTTAGCTTTTCAAGTGCCTGTACGGCTTTTGGATTGTCCTTCAATGATTTTCACCCTTGTTTTAGCCCAACGAAACACTATTTTTATTCAGTGGCCCGAATACGGATAGTAACGAACCCATATGACAAAGATATGATCGAAATGACTTAAAACCAAACATTTATCTTTAATTCAGCGTGAAAAAAACTATAACAACAATGATTAAGTCGGGGAGATACGGGACATGAATGTAACAATAACGCAAACTGATGCACAAACGCTTGAGCCAATGTGTGGCGATATTGACATTCGCATTGCAAAAGACGGTACATGGTTTCATGAAGGGGGCCCCATAGGGCGCAAAGAACTGGTTTGCCTGTTTGCCAGTGTGTTAAAGCGCGATGAATATGGCGAGTACTGGCTGCAGACCCCGGTTGAAAAAGCCCGCATTCAGGTGGATGATGCGCCCTTTGTTGCGGTGGAGCTTTTTTCGTGTGATTGCGGGTGTGAGCAAAAATTATCTTTGCGTACGAATATTGATGAAATGGTCTCTATAGGACTGGACAATCCCATTCGGGTGGAACATGATCCATTGACAGGGGAGCCCGCGCCTTATGTCACCATCCGTCAGGGTGACGGTATGTTCCCTATTGAAGCAAAAATTAACCGCGCAGTTTTTTATGAATTGGTTAATCGCGGTGTGGAAGAAACCATTGATGATGAGGTCTATTTCGGCGTATGGAGCAACAACGAATTTTTCCCACTGGGACAGCTGGACGAGGATTAAGCCCTGAGGATTTAATTGCCAAACTCTCAGACTACAAGCCTTTGTCCCATGATATTCGTGGTGACCATGACCTGAACGGATTTCGTCCTGAACCGGATAATCGCGAAGCCGCCGTTCTGGTTTTGCTGGTGCGACGTGAAGACGATTTAAGTATCCTTTTTACCAAACGCACAGACCATTTATCTAACCATCCCGGTCAGATCAGCTTTCCCGGCGGCCATACCGAAGAAGAAGATGAAACGGCTGAACATGCTGCTCTTCGTGAAACCGAAGAAGAAGTTGGCATTCCCGATGATCGTATCGAAGTCATTGGGCAATTAAACGATTATGTCACCCGCACAGGTTTTCGTGTCACGCCCATTGTCGGGATGATAGATGCACCATATGAGATCAATCCGGATCCGCATGAAGTCGCCGAAGTGTTTGAAGTGCCGTTATCTTTTTTGTTGGATTCAGCCAATCACCAGAAATGTTCGCGCATCTTTCAGGGGGTGAAACGTCATTTTTGGGCTATGCCATATGAGGATTATTATATATGGGGGGCTACCGCAGGGATGTTGCGCAACTTATATTCAATCCTGAACGAGGAATGAGGATCTGATGCGAATTCTACTGCAATATATTCTGCCATTGGCGTTTCCAGCTGCACTTTACCTGATCTGGGGGCTTTATCACAAACACACCAAGGGTGAAGAAAGTACGGTGGATTTTACCAAAGGTCCGTGGCCAAGCCTGTTATTTGTCGGTGTTGTTCTGGTCGGGATCGGGCTGGTTATTATGAACCAGATCGAAGGTGAAGAACCAGGTGGGGTCTATCAGCCCCCGGTCTTGAAAGATGGTAAGGTTGTTCCCAGTCACATCATCCGTGATGAATGAGTTTAAAAACCAAAGCTGGTTTTGCGATCCGGCCAGCCAGAAAGTGATGGAAGTCCTTGCTAAAAATAGGCAGGAAGCCCGTTTTGTCGGGGGATGTGTGCGTGATAGCTTATGTGGCCGGCTGGTTCATGATATTGATGTGGCAACCCCGGAACGTCCCGAAACGGTTCTATTTCTATTGGAAAAAAACGACATTAAAGCCATTCCCACCGGGATTGATCATGGCACCATCACGGCGATTTGTAATGGTCAACAGTTTGAAATCACGACATTGCGATCAGACGTCAGCACGGATGGGCGGCGCGCCACTGTAGCTTTTACAGATGATTGGCTGGAAGATGCTAAACGGCGTGACTTTACCTTTAATGCTTTAAGTGTTGACCGTCATGGTCAGTTATTTGACCCGTTTGATGGTCAAAAGGATTTAGCCCAAGGACGCGTACGTTTTGTCGGAAATGCCCAAGAACGTATAAAGGAAGATTACCTCAGGCTTTTACGTTTTTTTCGTTTTCATGCCTATTATGGCAAGGGCAATCCGCAGGCAGATGCACTTCAGGCCTGTAGAGATTTAGCTGAAGGGCTGAAGAGCTTGTCAGGGGAACGCATCACCCAAGAAATGCTTAAGCTTTTGGTCGCGCCACATCCTGAAAAATGGATCCGATTGATGAAGGATCAGGGGATTTTGTCTTATTTGATTCCTGTCAGTGAAGATGTACAAGCATTGGAAATGATGTGTGCTTTAGAAGATAAGCCGGACCCGTTAAGACGCTTAGCTGTGTTGTTACCTGCAGATAAAGATGCTGTGGACCAATTGGCAAAACGATGGCATCTCTCTAATAAACAGAAGAAACGTTTGCAGTTGGCGCGATGCACGTCGGATCAGCTTTTACCCACAGATACACGAGAAAAATTACGATCTTTTTTGTATCGGTATGGGCCTGTTGCTGCGTGCGATCAGTTGCTTATCTATTGGGCGCATAAACAGTTAAGTGGTCTTGGTCCGAAAGAACAGAGCATTCTGGCTGAAATTGAAGACTGGGAGACTAAGCCGCAAACGTTCCCGCTGACGGGAAAGGATTTGTTGGCGCGTGGGGTATCGCCCGGCCCTTACTTGGGACAGGTCTTAAAACAGGTGGAAGACTGGTGGTGTGAAACAGGCTGTCAGGCAGACAAAAATGCCTGCCTGAGCTATTTTAATAAACTGGATTAAGCCTGGGAGACTTCTTCTAGGAATTGGTCAATCTGCGTGCGTAAATCATTGGCACTATTTGACACTGTTTTTGCGGAATTGAAGACTTCACCCGACAAACGCCCGGTTTCTTCTGTGGCCTGTGCGACGCCTTCAATATTGTTGGATACGTCGCGCGTTCCGGTGGCGGCCTCGGCCACGTTGGTGCTTATCTCCTGTGTCGCACTTCCTTGTTGATCGACAGCCTCGGTGACGCTGAGGCTCATTTCATTGATCTCAGAAATGGTTTTACTGACCCCGTAAATCGCTTCAACCGCGCGCTGGGTATCTTCTTGAATAGTGTTGATCTGGCTGGTGATTTCTTCGGTCGCCTTGGCGGTCTGGTTGGCGAGGTTTTTTACCTCAGAAGCCACAACCGCAAAGCCTTTGCCGGCTTCGCCAGCTCGGGCGGCTTCGATGGTGGCGTTTAAGGCCAGAAGGTTGGTTTGTTCGGCAATATTGGTGATCATGGAGACAACTTCGCCGATTTTGTTAGCCCCTTCAGCCAAACCTTGAATGGTGACTTGCGCATCTTCGGCACTGCGTGTTGCATTTTGTGCAATTTCGTTAGAATGGGCGACTTGACGTGTAATTTCGTGGATAGAACTGCTGAGTTCTTCAGCAGCTGAAGCAACGGTTTCCACATTGCTGGTGGCTTGTGTGGCGGCAGAGGCCACCATGGTGGATTGTGAACGTGATGTTTCTGTTGCTCCTGCCATGGCTTGGGCATTTTCTTCTAGCTGTACGGCAGCGTTAGCCATATTTTGAATGGCGACTGCGACGGTGTTGCGAAAACGATTGGTGATGTCCTGACGCCGCTTACTTGTGCGTTCACGTATGCTTTGTTCAACACCCTGTTTAGCTTTATCCATATTTTGACGGATCAGGGCTTCTTTAAAGTTCTGGATCGCGCGTGCCATTTCGCCCAACTCATCCATTTTATGACGTCCGGCGATAGCTGTTTCCGTATGGCCTTTTTCCAAGCGTTCAATGGATGTTTTGATCAGTTTTAGTGGCGTTGCAACGCTATGGATCAACATTATGGCAAAGACAATAATGAGGGCTGCCATCAAGATGGTTGTGATGAGCAAGGTGATGAAAACGGTATGGGCATCATCACGTGTGGCTTTGGCAACCTCGACTAAGCGTGCACCCATTTGGTTTTCCACTTGTTTCAACAGATTGATTTTTTTGGTGATGGTGTCAAACCAGACCGGGCCGGTAATGCCCTGCAGATCATTGGTGCTTGGGCTTGAAATGGCCACCGTGCGCATGCGTGCAACTTCATCTACTGCCGGACCTGTGAGGGTGGTGTCGATCAGGCCAAGTGTTTCTTGTGTTGCAAAAGATTTTGCCACATTCATGTATGTATCCTGAATGGAAATCAGACTGATGAAATCTTTCAAAAGTGCAGGGCCAAATTTACCACTGCCAAAACCAACGGAGCCTTTGGCGCGCTCAATCCCGGCACGTTCTTTACTTTGCAGGAAATTCACGAAGGCAGAGATCCGGTTGGATAAAGTCAGATTGTTAGAAATTTTTGACATACCCGCAATGGCATTTAGAAGATCTGCATTCAGCGCGGAATAATAACCGACTTCTTCGGCAACACTGACGGTTTGCCCATCTACACCGTTACGGATGTCTTGCAAATTTGCAAGCTTCGCGCGGATGCTTTTAATTTCTGTCGTTAGTCCCAGTTCTTCACCGAGATCAAGGGCAGCGGGAATGGGTTTGTATTTTTCATCGGTGTTTTTACGCTGTGCGACAACTTTATCACCAAAGGCTTTCCCTTTGGAGCCTAAAAAACCGGCAGAAGCACCGCGTTCTTTTTGCAGTTCATGGACTAGGTCGCTGAAAACACTCGCTATTTCTGAGAGTTGTTCGATTTTGTCCATTTCCTGCACGGTGGTGCGTTTATCTAAAACGGTGGACCCTGCAAAATAGAGAAGCGCAATCAAGGGCAGGATGGCGAGTGCGGCAATGCGGGTGGAAATTTGAAAACGGTCCAATAGACGTTCTATGATACCAACATGCGCTCCTTGACTTTCAACCAGACCTGCACGTTCAAGGTCAGGTAGCATTTTGTGGTCTTGGTTGAAGATGTGGTTTATGACCCATTCTTGGAGGAAAATCAGGGTCTCTTCCCCTGAAATTGTTTCAGGTTTATTTTCAAAGCGTTCACGCATGCTCTTGAGAAACTGAAGACTGTCTTGGTGTGAATCGTGATGCTTGGATACAGTCTCTTTAGGCTGGATTTGAGCAAGGATGGTTTCTTCACGTTCAAAATGTTGTTGAAGATGTTTTATAATTTCATCAATACAATGTGCGAGCTGTATTGGGGCAGCGTTTGATCTAACCAACTCATTCATATCATTAATATGATTTATGAGTGTTTGGTGTTCACTATCAAGTTCCTTATGACCCAATGCAAAAGCAGCGTTCCATTCCATTAAATTACTATTCACCATCCGTTTTTCTCCCCGTTAAACTATGCGCACTGTTTTTAGTTACGTGCGTTTTTTTAATTTTGGGGCGAAGAATGTGTAATTCAATAAATTATTAGTTTATATTTTTGTGTATATCAATCATATGGAAAAAAGAGGCGACGCAGTTGCCGTTGATCAACCCCATTTTACCTATTGGAATGCCGGACGCATTCTGTGCAGAAAATGGGCGGGTTCCGTGTTCTTGAAGGATGCTGGCATAGTGGAATTCGTGGCCGCGTAATATGGTGCCTTTTTTCAGGAAAGGCAAATCCTGTAGAACTTTTATCTCGCGATAACCAAGGTGAAGTTTTCTTTTGGCAAAAGATGTTTCCAGATTTAGAATCCCAGCCATTTTATGACGGGTGCCGTCTTTATCGATCAAGCCTCTGCCCAAGGTCATATAGCCGCCACATTCGCCAAAAATGGTTGTGCCGATGTCGTGATAGGCGCGCAAAGCCCCTAAGAAATTTCGATTGGCACTAAGTTTGGCGCCGTGAAGTTCAGGGTATCCACCGGGCAAATAGATGGCATCACACAGTTGATCGGGTGTTTCGTCCTCAAGGGGGGAAAAAAAACTGAGCTCTGCTCCGCATTCATGCCAATGGTCCAATAGGGCGGGATAGGCAAAGGCAAAAGCGATATCTTTGGCGATGGCAATACGCTGACCAATGGGATTGAAGAAAGAGGATTTGTTTTGCGGGGATGATATTCGTGAGGGCGTACCAAGTTGATAAAGTTTGTTGAGATCCAGGTGTTCTTCCAAAAAATCAGCCGATTGATCGAGGAATTTATCAAGTTCGGGATGTTCGCCCGCCAGAACAAGCCCTAAATGCCTTTCGGGCAGGGCCAATTCTGTCTGACGCGGTATAAATCCCAGAATGTCAATCTCAGGCAAATATTTGTCACAGGCATTTTTTAAGAGCTGAATATGACCGGGACCACCGACTTTGTTAAAGATCACGCCTTTGATCTGCACGTTGGGATCAAAGCTGGCAAAACCATGGATCAGAGCCGCAGCCGATGCAGCTTGTGCACTGGCATCAATGACCAACACAACCGGCCAGCCTGTGCGTCTTGCGATATCAGCTGGGGAGCCATCTTTTGTGCTATGGTTTCCTGCGGGTAAGGTGGCCCCGTCAAACAGCCCCATAACGCCCTCGCAGACGATCAGATCAGCCCTCAGATGATGTTCCAGAATAGAAGATAGGGTGTCATCGCGCATAGCCCAACCATCAAGATTGGGGCATAGGCGCCGGGTTGCAGCCGCATGAAACGCCGGATCAATGTAGTCGGGGCCGACTTTGGCTGAGGCCACATCAATACCGCGTCGTTTCAGGGCGTGCAGGCAGCCTAGGGTGACGAATGTTTTGCCACTGTTTGAAGACGGCGCGGCAACGATCAGGCCTTTTGGGATCACCGGATATTCGCTTTCAATTTTTCAGCCATTTCTTCGGGTGTAATCCCATGGCGGAAATGGGTGATGAATTTACCATCCGGGCCAAGCAGATATTGAAAGGCGCTATGGTCCAGAAGATAATCTTCTTCTTCTTTGCCCTCTTCGACAACTTTCTTGAAATAGATTTTATAGGCCTTGGCAGCTTTGCTGACTTGTTCAAGGCTTCCGGTCAGACCGATCAGACTTTTGTGGAAATGTTTAATATATTCGGCCATGACTTCGGGGGTGTCACGTTCCGGGTCGACAGTAATAAACAGCGAAACGACTTTGTTTGATTTGCGCATGGGGATCATTTCAAGCGCAGTGGCTGCCGTTTGCAAACTTGTCGGACACACATCTGGGCAGAAGGTATAGCCAAAATAAACCAGAGTGTAGCTGCCCAGCAGGTCTTCTTGTGTGACGGTATTGCCTTTATGGTCAATCAGTTCAAATTCGCCGCCAATGGCAGGTTGGCCTGTGGACTGAACAACCGGTTCTTCCAGAAGTTGGGGTAAACGCACCGTAATGCCGACAATCAAAAAGATGGCGGCGACGGCAAAATATAATAAAATTCGAGCCCGTGAGTTCATCTTCTATCTATTCCTTCTTATGACTTATCGGATCAAGGTCCAAGCAAGGTAGCCTAAAACCCCTGCATTTAAAATCAACAAAATTGGTGCAAGGTCGGTGACAACGGTACGCCATTTCTGCCCGGCCATATGTCCGGCAAGCCCAACGGCCATCAGGACGGGAATAGTGCCAAGGGCAAAAGCGGCCATGGCAAAGGCACCACCTACAAAATCAGCACTGGCCCCGGCGGCAGCTAAGGCCCCATAAAGCAAACCACACGGCAGAAAGCCTAAACCCAAGCCCAAAAAATAGCCGTTTAATCCTGTTGGACGGGCAAAAAATGGCTTTAAAAGTTTACCCATCCCCAATGATAAGCTGCTTTCCTGTTTTTGATTAGCCCCGATAAAGGGGATGTTGGGAAAACTGACGCCCAGACGTTTCAGTGCATAGCCCAGGAAAAAGACGGTCGCCAGAATCAGCAGACCTGCTGAAATCCATTTCATGCCGCTAAACTGAATAACACCCTGTGCCAGAAGCCCGACACTAAATCCAAGAAAGATATAGGTGGTCATTCGTCCGAGATGATACGGGATCAAAGCAGCACCTGTTAGGCGTTTGAATTCAGACATTTGATCCAGCTTGACTGTTTCCAGTCTTGCTGTGACCTGAGAAAGGACAAAGGGTGCGCACATGCCAATGCAATGGGTGGCGCTGCCTAATAACCCTGCCATAAACAAGCTGATCAGCAGGCTGCCATTATCTTCGACAATAACCGTGCAATGGGCGAGGCCAGCTTCCAGCATGGTCATAAGAAGGAGTTCTTGTTCCATTTCAGAAGCACTCCGCCAGTTGGTGGGCAAGATCGACCGTGGGGCCGATGATCATAATGGCTGGGGATTTCATATCAGACTTCTCTATCTCAATGAAGCAATTTTCTAAATCGCATATTATGTGTTTTTGTTGATCTGTCGTCGCGTTGGAGACAACACAGACTTTTTCCTTTGGATCACGTCCGGCTTTTAACAGTTCAGTCTGGATTATATCTATATGTTTCATAGGCATATAGAAAACAATAACGGGGGAACTTTGGGCCAGTGCTTGCCAGTTGACACCGGGGACTTTGCCGGATTGGTCATGCCCTGTAACAAAACTGATGACCTGATTACAGGCCCCGTCCGTGACAGGTACGCCAGCATAGGCACTACCTGCAATCCCGGCGGTGATACCGGGGATGATGCGAACGGGTATATTTTCTTTTAAAATCGGCAGAGCTTCTTCGGCACCACGGCCAAAGACAAAGGGATCACCGCCTTTTAAGCGCAGGACTTTTTTCTTCTCGTTTGCAAGTTCGATCAGTCTGTCGGTAATGTCTTGTTGCTTGGGGGATTTGACACCCCCGCGTTTGCCCATTGTTTCCAGAACACAATCAGGGGGCGCGAGTTTAAGAATATCGTCAGAAACGAGGGCATCATGCACGATCACATCAGCCTGTTGCAGCGCGTGATAGGCATAAAGGGTCAGTAGCTTTGCATCGCCCGGTCCTGCGCCGACCATCCAGACACTGCCGGATTGAAACTCTGGAAAAGAAATATTCATGCAGATCTCATAACCTAAAAACGATGCGATGACAAATGGTGCAAAATGGTTATGGTATGATTAAGGCAAAGAAAGAAAAATATTGTACTTTATGAACAGATTAGGTGTCGGTGCCCGATGATAGAAGGGGCAAAAGAAATTGCACATGTCGTCATCTCGGGTCATTGTCATTCATCAATCGCTTAGGAGACAATGGCGCTCATGACCATTAAAAAATTACTGATTTTAGGGGGAACACCAGAAGCCGTCGAACTTGCTCATCTGGTGGGTGAATATTTAGGGGATCGCCTGCAGGCAATCCTATCCTTCAGCGGGATTACCGGGCATCAACCAGATGTGACCTGTGATAAGCGCGTCGGTGGTTTCGGCGGGGTGGCTGGACTTGGGGCCTATCTGGCAGAAGAGCAGATCGATTACATTGTGGATGCCACCCACCCATTTGCAGAAAAAATTTCTCAACATGCCTATATGGCAGCCCATAATCAGGGGCTACCCATAATGGTGTTAAAACGCCCGCCATGGCGTCCACAATCAAATGATCATTGGCTGGAAGTGGATGATATCGATCAGGCTGTTGATATGGTGGCGAATATGAAGGCCTGCACCTTTTTAACCATCGGCATCAAAGAGCTCGATCGTTTTGATGGGTTGGAGGATGTCCCTCTTGTCGTTCGTCTGATTAATGAACCGAAAGAAGAGCTACCCTTATCAAACTACACTTGCGTGCTTTCAAATCCCCCGTTTAGCGTAGAAGATGAACAGAAACTTATCCGGGACCATAAAATTAAAATTCTGGTGACTAAAAATAGTGGAGGAGAGCAGACAAAAGCAAAGCTGGAAGCGGCACGGTTGGAGAACGTCAGCGTCATTTTGATCAACCGCCCACCGTCAGAACCCCTTGAAGAAACAAGTAGTTGTCAGGATGTGCTGAAATGGTTGGTCGCTCACGGGGCATGACAGTTGAGTCTAGCTATGCAAAATCGTCAGTGCTGCGATGCACAAAAAAATATTGTCGCAGTGCAAAAAAATACTAAATCTAAGTCTCAACAGTACAAATTGTCGAGTGAGATTAGAGATGCTTTTACGTTACCCGATTACATCATATGGCAGCCACCATGTTGAACTGACCGGCGGCTTGTTGACTAAATTTGAAGATTTTATCATTGAAAAATTCACCAAATTGGCTGAGCGTCGCCGCCTAACCGATCAGATGAATATCATGAGTGATCGTGAATTGGCTGAATTGGGCCTGAGCCGTCATGACATTGCGATCATTGCAGACGGAAAATTCAAGGGCGGTCACGAACAACGCCTGTCTTGATTTGCCAGTATTTCCTTAGATCGGAAAACGCAGACGTGCGCGCAGGCCATTTTGTGGAGATTCTGATAACTGGATATCCCCACCATGGCCGCGCACCACATCTTGCACAATAGATAAGCCTAAACCGACTCCGCCAGTCTGGACATTGCGCGATTGATCCAGTCGGAAAAATGGCTTAAAGACCTCATCGCGTTTATCTGGTTCAATGCCCGGGCCATCATCATCGATGGTGACTTCAATCATATCGGTACGCTTGCCGACCCGCACAGACACATGTTCGCCATAGCGTCCGGCATTCTCAATGATATTGGTGACCGCGCGTCGAAAAGCATGGGGACGTACTTTCAGATAAATCTGACCTTCACAGTGATAATCAATCATTAGTCCTTTGCGTTTCATCGCATTGACGATGCTTTCAATCAGTTCAGACAGGTTGGTTTCTGCGGTTGCTTCGCCGCCTTCACCGCGCGCAAAGGCGAGATAGCCTTCCAACATATGTTCCATTTCTAAAATATCTTCACTGAGATCTTGCGTGTCTTCACTTTCACCCATCATGGCGAGTTGAAGTTTCATGCGGGTCAATGGGGTGCGTAGATCATGGGATACTCCGGCCAGCATGCGGGTGCGTTGTTCGATCTGTCGTTCAATACGGGCTTTCATTTTTAAAAAGGCAGTGGCGGCCTGGCGGACTTCGCGGGCACCTTCGGGTTTGAATTTTTCAACATCCTGACGTTTCCCGAAAGCATTAGCTGCCGTGGCCAAGCGTCGGATCGGGCGAACCTGATTGCGCATGAAAATAATTGCCACGCCGAACAACAAAAGTGAACTGCCAACCATCCAGAGAACAAATACATAGGTGGTGGAACTAAAGAGACGTTTTTTAAGGGCAGTTACCGCAAGAATACCATTGCTTAACTGAACCTCGATGGTGATTGTTTTATCATCATCCGGCACGACAATATGATAGGGTAAGCCAACGCGCTCATCTAATGCGGATAGGAAGAAAGGGTCTGGCAGACTGCCCTGGACGATCTCTTTTGTATTTGAGAGAATTTCACCCTTGCGCAGTTCGCCCTGCATGTTGAAACGATTGCGCGAAATTTGAAATGCCCGTTCCAAGCCTTCTTCACTCGGATTATCGCGCACAAGGTCAACCATGGCTCCAACATCGCCAGCCAGACCACGCGCCAGATATTGGCTGACTTTATCCCAGTGGGCTTCATAAAAGACAAAGGCGGAGATAACCTGTAACAAAACCAGCGGTACCACCAGGATCATCAGGGATCGGCCCAAGAGGCTGCGCGGCAAATATTTTTTAATATAAGCACCCATCGTTTTTATGGTCCCGGCCTTAAGACATAGCCTTTTCCGCGTACAGTCTGTAAAAAACGCGGTAATTTTGGGTCATTTTCGATTTTACGTCTTAGGCGCGTGACCTGCACATCGATGGTGCGGTCATTGCCGTCAATACCGGATAGCTCGGCCATTTCTTCACGGCTTAATACATCTCCTGCCTTTTGCGTCAGGATGACAAGTAGGCTGGCTTCCGAGGCTGTTAAATGTATCTGTTCACCATTGCGGCTCAGGATGTGTCGTCTCATGTCAAACACCAAGTCGCCGAGTTGGATCTGCTCAACCGTTTCAATGCTGCTTTTGCGCACGACACGTTTGAGAATATTGTTGATGCGCAGGAGCAGTTCACGGGGTTCAAACGGTTTGGTCAGATAATCTTCAGCACCGCATTCAAGTCCGGTGATCCGGTCTTCACCTTCGCCCATGGCAGTTAACATCAAGATAGGGGTTGGGTCGGTCTGTTTGAAATCCTTGGCAAATTCGAGCCCACTTTCGCCGGGCATCATCAGATCAAGAACAATCAGGTCAAATTCCAAAAGACTAAGTTTATTGCGTGCATCAGCTGCATTTTCAGCAATGCTGACGACAAAGCCGCTTTCGCTTAAAAACTTTTTGAGCAGACGACGCAGGCGTTCATCATCATCTACCACCAAAATATGTGCTTGTTCCGTGTTCATGGTCGACAGTATGCCATGAGTTTATCAGCTTTACTATTCCTGAGATTGCTCATTGATATGGGCAAACCGTTCTTTTTCATCGGTAATTCCCATTAATACCTTGCGAAAACCTTCAACGGCATCAGCGCCGGCCATCCGGTAGGCTTCGGCGATACGTTTGCTTTGGCTTTTACTAAGTTCATGTTCCAGGTTTTGCCCCTTGGTGGTGAGGTATAATAAGCGTTGGCGGCGATCATTTAAACCTGTGCGTTGTTCAATAAAACCTTCTTCGACCAGTTGTCCGAGGACGCGCGACAGGCTTTGCTTGGTGATAGAAAGAATATTGAGCAGGTCTTTCACGCTCATACCCGGATCACGCCCGACAAAATAAATCACCCGGTGATGGGCACGACCGAAATTGAACGAGTCGAGGATTTCATCAGCTTCGGCAGTGAAATCACGGTAGGCAAAGAACAGCAATTCTATGGCTTGTCGTAGTTCTTCTTCCCGTAAGAACAGCGGATTGGCACGTCTTTTTGTATCAGGCATAATCTTTATATAAAATTTATGTCAGTAATATTGACATATATGCCTGATCGGCGTAAGAGTGGCAACATCATTTATGCTGTAACGTGCATAAAAGAAATTTTATTATCTTTTATTGAGAAGCAATATGTCTAATCTTTCGTTCGATGATCGTGACGGGACAATCTGGCACGATGGAGAGATGATCCCCTGGCGGGAGTCTAAGGTCCATGTTTTATCCCATGCTTTGCATTATGGCTCGTCTGTCTTCGAAGGCATTCGTGTTTATGGGTCAAAGATTTTTAAATTGAGCGAACATAACCAGCGTTTGATCGAGTCTGCTGAATTGCTTGGTTTTAAAATCCCTTTTACGCTGGACGAGATTAACGGAGCGACAGAAAAAGTTGTCGTCGAAAATAATATTGTCGATGGCTATATTCGCCCTGTTGCCTGGCGTGGATCTGAAATGATGGGTGTTTCAGCACAGCACAATACCATCCATTTGGCTATTGCTGCCTGGGAATGGCCCTCATATTTCGATCCCGAAGCGCGCATGAAAGGTATTCGTCTGGATAATGCGATTTATCGCCGGCCAGATCCTCTAACAGCCCCGAGCAAGTCAAAAGCGGCGGGTCTTTATATGATCTGTACATTGTCAAAACATACCGCTGAAGCCAATGGCTACCATGATGCGCTGATGTTGGATTGGCGTGGTCGGGTGGCAGAGGCAACCGGGGCAAATGTCTTTTTTGTCAATAAAGCTGGCGAACTGCATACACCAATTCCTGACTGTTTTCTGGATGGAATTACACGGCGCACTGTGATTGGTTTGGCTAAGCAGCGCGGCTACAAGGTTATTGAACGGGTCATCATGCCGGATGAATTGGGCGATTTTGAAGAATGTTTTCTGACTGGGACAGCCGCAGAAGTCACTCCGGTTGCAGAAATTGGGTCGTACAGCTTTACACCCGGTGATATTTCACGCCAATTGGTCGAAGATTATGATCGTACAGTTCGCGGGGAAGTCTTGGATAAGTAATAGATTTGTTTCTTATTCGCATATACAGAAGGCCTTCCTTAATTTGGAAAGGCCTTTTCTGATGAGATGCTTAATCCTGATGGTCAACGATGCAATAGCATGCTTTTATTGCGCGTTTCCATTCAGGGCAGGCTACAATTTCACAAGCCTTGCACAGCTTTCGAATGATCGCTTCAGCTTCAGCTCTTGTTTCCATCGTAAATAAGGGTTCAAAGGCTTCGGCTTCTTCATTGATCCCAAATACTGTTACGCCGCTTTTATTCATTTCGCCATGGTCGATGTAGGGTAATTCAAGCTCTGTATTTTGTTGTTTCATACATCCACCTTTAGATAATTTATATTGTATAAATTACCATGTTAGGCTTCATGGCAACAATAATCAATGGTAAGTGATTGCACTAATACCTTTGCCATTTTTTAGAGTTTTTACAAAAACTTACTTGAGGGTTGGAGAGGTCAGGAACTCATCCTTATCAATAGTTTTGGAAATTTCTTCCAACTTGGCCATGACATTTTCAGCATCTGGATATTCTTTATTCAGGATCAGATAGATATTGGTTTGTTTTAAGGTGCTATAAGTAATGTCCTTGATGGGATGTTCTTCTAGCACTTCGGCTGCTGGGAAAGCGTAATCCAAAAGATAATCAGCACGACCAGATGCAAACATTTCAAATGCAGCATGGTGGCTGGGGGCTAAATAATTATCGATTCTGTTATTTTTATCCTGAATGTGTTTCATGGTGCCTGCATAACTGTATCCCCGAATTGTGATGACACTTTTCCCATTTAGGTCTTCAGGTTTTGTGATCGCAGGGCTGTCTTTTTTATGGAAAACACGAATTTCAACCATGGCCACGGGCTCTTTGCTGACTAAACAACAGCCTTGTAAGGCCCTTTCAGCATTAACCAGCATGGAAAATTGAGAGGTGCCATCACGCAAATTGGCAAACATGCGTCTGGCCGGATAATCTTGTGGGTGCCACGAAATGCCGGCTTTTTCAAATAATGGGCCCGCCAGTTTTACAAGGGGGTTTTTTAGTTTGCCATTTCTGTCGTGTTTTGTTGTCCAGACTGAAATGTCGGGATAGGCATATTCAATTTCTTCGCCAGCTGTAGCATTCTGACTGTTGAATATGGAAATAGATAAATATAAAGCTAGCGTTGCGGTTGTTCTTTTCCACCCTTTAAAGTGAAGCATTTTGTTTTCCTCAGCGCTTTAAAGTTACATTGATCACATGAATGAGCGTTGGAATATCAATCGGTTTTGTGAGGAAGTTGTTGAAACCTTCTCTTTTTCCGCGTTCCATCGTTTCCGATCTGACATTGGCACTTAACGCTATGATTGGCAAGTTTTCACATTCTTTATGGCGGCGTATTTCCTTTAAAGCCGCAAAACCATCCATTCCCGGTAGGTTCAGGTCCATTAGGACGATATCAGGCTGTTTGTTCAGGACTTCTTCAATACCTTTTTCCGCTGTTTCGGCACAGCGCAATTCGGCACCTTCAAACTTGTTGAAAATTTCTCGAACCAGCTGCATGTTTTCTTTATTGTCTTCTATGTAAACAACATCGCAGGGTTCAAGCTGATAGGGGAGGGGGATATAGGTTTTGTTCTTCGCCTTTTCTATTGGGGCGACTTCTTCATCAAGCAGCTTGAATTTGACCCAGAAAGTGCTTCCCTTACCCGGTGTACTGTCCACGTCAATTTGACCAGACATGAGCTGGACCAGCTTTTGTGTGATCGACAGGCCAACGCCCGTGCCTTCGGTCGAGCTGCCTTCTGCTTCCAGTCTGTTAAAGGGTGTAAAGAGCATTTCCATATGTTCTTTAGAAATTCCCGGCCCGGTATCGATGAAGGATATTTTTAGCCAATCGTCACGTTCTTTGATGATGGAAATTGTGACGCTGCCCCCTTTGTGGTTATATTTGATTGCGTTTGAACAGAGATTCATCACGATTTGGCTAAAGCGGGTCAGGTCGGCTGAAATCTGCAAATTAGAAGAGACTTGGTCAAAGTCTGTGATTAACTTCACTTCGTACTGATCGCACAAGGTTTCCAAAATATTCAGACTGTCTTGAATGACAAGGACAGGCATGATTGGTTCCATGGACAATTGCACCTTACCCGCTTCAACCTTGGCGAGGTCCAGAATATCGTTAATCAGGCGAAGGAGGTGATTGCCCGCACTTAAAATTTGATGGACATAGGTGGCTTGCTGTTCATCTAGTGGTTTTTTGGAGTTCATGTCCAGCAGTTGCGCAAAGCCTAAAATCCCGTTTAAGGGAGTGCGCAGTTCATGGCTCATACTGGAAATAAATTCGGATTTGGCTTTGTTGGCCACTTCTGCCAGATTTTTGGCCTCTTCCAGTTTTTCCTGATAGGCGATTTGCTGGGTGATATCGCGTGCCGCCCCGCGATAGCCTTTGAAATTACCAACTGTGTCATAGACAGGGACGCCGTTAAATTCGACGTAATAGGAGTGGTTTTTTGGCGAGACCAGACGATAGGTGAAGTTTTCGATGGGCAGACGATTTTCAAGAAGCTCTTTATGAAGCTCCCATTGTTCTTCTTCTTCTTGCGTGAGGGGCTTTGCGGCAATATCCAGACGGGATTTCCCGATCACATCTTCCTGTTTCATTCCGGTGACTTCATAAAAACGACCTGAAATATAGGTGAATTTAAAGTCCGGCCCCATTTCCCAGAACCAGTCGGAAGCCGATTCAGCAATGTCGCGAAGGCGTTGTTCACTGTATTTTAGGGAGTCTTGCACATATTCTCGTTCGACAATTTCCTGTTGTAAATGCTGGGTGCGTTCATGAACGCGCCCTTCCAGTTCGGTATTGATTGTCTGAACTTCTTCATAGGCATGTTGAAGGTTACGGTTGCTGTCCTGCAGGTCTGTCAGGGTACGGCGTAATTTATCCGCCATATGGTCGAAACTATGTTGGACCAGATCAATTTCATCTTCTTTGGGATCATGAATATATTTGGCTTTGGCATCATTGTCGACCAGCTCACTGGTGAGTTCGTCAACCTTATTTGATAAAGTAACAATGCGTTTGGCGACCAAACGGTAGAAGATGGTGAACATAAAGAGGGCGACAAAAAAGGTTTTCACCGCATTACTCAGTAAGATGCCAACAGCCTTACCCAAGACTCTTTCATAAATAGCATCCAGACTCGCAACAACGTTGAGATGGCCGATTTCGATAATGTCACCGCGTTTATTGTAAGTGAGCCGATAGCTGCGTTCGATCACATTATTTGATGTCTTTTCGCCTTTTTGCCAGATGTTCCGGTGGTTGGTTGTCACCACATCGGCGTATTCGATATTTCGTAAGTGCACGAGGCCTTCCAAAGCTAGATTGATCTGTTCTTCATCGAAGCTCCAGACGCTACCTGTGATGCTTGGAACGTTGACGGCCACATTATTTAGCGTTTCGTCAAGGTCGTTTCGTTGTTCTTGATAATCAACGAAAAGCTGAACAGCGGTAATGAAAAGGGTAATTAGCGAGCTAAAGGCGATGATCATCATCATTAGCTTTTTGCCAATTTTATTTCCTTTGTTGAGAAAGGATGTTTTGCCCCCCATAGACCCCGTACCTATCAGCAAAAAAATATGAAACTGCACTGAACATTAACGCTATCAAAGATTTACAACATTGTGAAAGATTTATCATCAATTTTTAGTGTTAAATCAGCACCTGTATTTTTGGTTATGCTAATAAACCTGCAATTCCACCCGTCAGGGCGGTCGCAAGGGTTGCGGAGATAATAGATTTAAAACCAAGTTCAATGATTTCGCTTTTGCGTTCAGGTACCATGATACCAAATCCGGCAATCATGATCCCAAGGCTTGGCAGGCTGGCAAATCCACAGAGTCCATAAAGTAAAATGATGGAACTCCGCGCGCTTAACTCTAATTTGGCCATGTCCAGATAGGCGACAAATTCGGTCAAGACAAGACGTGTGCCAAGCAGCTGACCGGCATCGAAAGCTTCTGGACTAGGGACCCCCATTAACCAAGCCAATGGTGTAAAGAGATAACCGGTGAGCAACTGAATAGAAACACCATCACCCAACAAGCCTAAAACCATATTCAGTAGATGAACCAATGCCACCATAACAATTAGCATTGCGATGATGTTTAGGATGAGCTGAATAGCTTGCCCGGTGGAATTTACGATGGCTTCCATGGCGCTGTTCGCATTTACAGGTGGGGTTATTTGTTCTGCTTCTGTATTCTCATTCTGATCGGGGACCATGATGCGTGCAATCATCAGGGCAGCCGGGGCACTGATGAGCGAGGCCGTTAGAATATGCCCTAGCACATTGTTAATATGGGGGCCAAGAATGGCGGCATACAGAACCATCACGGTTCCGGCGACAGTTGACAGTCCGCAGGTCATTACCATGAACATTTCAGAACGGCTGAGCTTCATCAGGTAAGGGCGGATAAAAAGCGGGGCTTCGACCATACCGACAAAAACGTTGGCGGCTGCACTGACGCCGACCGCGCCACCAATTCCTAGCGTGCGGCGTAAGACCCAGGCAAAAGCCCGCACGATTGCGGGCAGAATTTTCCAGTAAAACAGCAGGGCTGAAAGGGCGCTCATGACTAAAATCAGGGGGAGACCCCGAAAAGCAAATATCCAGGCGGCGCCGGGGTAAGGTTCTTCAAAAGGTAAGGGACCACCCCCGATAAAGCCAAAGACCAGTGATGTGCCTTTTTCTGTGGCCGATTGCAAAGCCAGCACCAGATCGTTCAGGGCGATGAATGCGATCTGAAAGGGTTGAAACTTTAGCAAAAGAACCGCAATGATGATCTGTAGGGCCAATCCGGCGAGCGGGACTTTCCAGGAAACAGATTTTTTATGTTCACTTAAAACCCAGGCGAGGGCGGTTATGGCAACAAGACCGAACAGACTTTGCACAATGAGCATTTTAGAGCGGGGCTTTCACTGTCAGGGTTTCAATGGTGTGATCAAATTTAGCACATCGCTCCAAGCTCTTACAGAGAATGATTTTTTATAAAAAAGAATCAGTTTGGCTCTAATTACGGATGAATTCGATTGCAGAGGGCGAAGCTTGTTGATAAGTAAGCTTATGCAATGGACCATTTATACTGAGGCTGAAATGCCTGTTGATGACGAACTGATCTTTGGTCTTGTTGCGCGTGCTCTGGGCGAAAACTGGACGACAAAATCATCCCATCAATTACGCATTGGCCGCGAACCGATCAAAGATCTGTCTTTGGTGGCTTTTCTGGATGGAAAGCTGGTGGGAAGCGTGCGCCTGTGGGATATTCAAGCCGGTAATGCGGGGGATGCCTTGTTATTAGGTCCTTTGGCGGTAGAACCCAGTTTGCATGGTCTGGGACTGGGCCAAGCTATGTTGCATCTGGTCATCGATCTTGCAACCGCCAAGGGCTATGGTGCGATTGTTCTGGTCGGTGATGCGCCTTATTATGAACGGGTGGGCTTTAGTTCCAAACCGACATGGTTGTTGCGGATGCCTGGACGTTACGATCAAAACCGTCTGTTAGGGATTGAATTGGTCCCGGGCTATCTTGAAGGTCATGATGGCGTCATTACACGGTAAAGAAATAATCATCTAAGTGCCTTTAAATTGTCACCTCCTTAATGTTTACCTGTGTCGTTTATAGGGTCGAATGAGGGATTGTGACTTTGCATATCTTGATTGCAACGGATGCTTGGCATCCGCAGATTAACGGTGTGGTGCGGGTGCTGGATACGTTGCGTAGCCGCTTAATGGATAAAGGGTTTGAAGTTACGGTGATCTCGCCGGGTGATTTTATCACCATGCCCTGTCCGGGGTATGCAGAAATTCCTCTGGCTCTTTTGCCGCAGCGAAAAATTCGATCCATGCTCAAACGCATTCGCCCGGATGTGATCCATATCGCAACGGAAGGGCCCATCGGTTGGGCCATGCGTAAAATCTGTCTAAAAAAGGATCTGCCTTTTACGACGGCTTATCACACCAAATTCCCGCAATATGTCAATGAACGTCTTCCGATCTCGTTGGAAAGCCTTTATGGGGTGATGCGGAAATTTCATGGCCCCAGTAAATGCGTTTTTTCACCATCGGCAACGGTTGCGAAGGAACTGAACCATTATCAATTCCAAAATGTGTTTGAATGGTCACATGGGGTGGATACGGACACTTTCAGTCCGCAGGAAAAAGACTTTTTTGATTTGCCGCGCCCCATCCATATGTATATCGGGCGTGTTGCAGTGGAAAAAAATATTCCGGCCTTTTTGGACCTTGATCTTCCAGGGTCCAAAGTCGTCGTGGGGCCGGGTCCTTTGCGTGAAGAATTGATGGCAAAATATCCCGATGTTCTGTTTCATCTATCTTATAGTGACCGGGAACTCGCGCTATGTTACAGCGCAGCCGATGTTTTTGTTTTCCCCAGTCTAACCGATACTTTTGGTTTGGTCATGGCAGAAAGTTTGGCCTGTGGGGTACCGGTTGCAGCCTATCCCATATCAGGGCCGTTGGATGTGTTTGGGGAAACCGGACCGTGTGAAACACCATTTGGTGCTTTGCAGGAAGATTTGGGGGAGGCTGTGAAGATGGCCTATAACAAGCTGATCCCTGCCTGTCGAAGTCATGCCCTGAATTTTTCATGGGATCGGGTGGTCGATGAATTTTTACAAAATATCGTCCCCATTGATCCGGCCTTGAAAGATAAGCGCTGGAAAGTGCGCAAACGTTCTGCACGCTTCACAGCCAAGAAGGCTTCCTGATCTCCATCCCGTTTCTTTAGGGCAGACTTTCTGTCTATGGATGATACGTCTAACAGTTATCGTCCAGTTTGACCCCTGTCTTTTTAAACACGGTGCGAAGGGCAAAGCTGGACCTGATCCGCGTGACACCAGGCAGGCGTGACAGGTAGTTCCTGTGGATTTGTTCATACCCTTCCGGGCCACTGCATGCAATGCGCAAGAGATAATCCGCATCACCGGACATCAGATAACAGCCGCGTACGTCTGGGCAATTGATGACGGCGCGTTCAAAGGCTTCCACCGTTTCATCGGCCAGACTGCCCAGTGTGATTTCGACAAAGACGTTTGTCGGTTTACCGACCGCCGCCTGATTAAGCAACATGACATATCCATCAATAAAGCCATCATCTTCCAGACGTTTAACTCGGCGCAGACAAGCAGATGGTGACAGATTGATCGCATCAGCAAGGTCCGCATTACTCATACGACCATCGCGCTGCAACAAAGTCAGAATCTTACGATCAATGGTATCTAAAGCATCCATAGAAATATTATTCTCTTAAAGAAGTTATTTGATAAAGAATATTCGAAAAATAGATGGTTTGACAATTAATTTAGGCAGCACATTTTAATGATCTTGAAGTATGGTCAGAGACATCAAATTTATAAAAAATACCTTTGCAGATTTTTAGGAGATCACGCCCATGTTGATCGGTGTCCCCAAAGAAATAAAAAACCACGAATATCGCGTTGGTCTGACCCCAAGTTCGGTTAGAGAAATGTGCGCTCATGGCCATAAAGTTATTGTCGAAACCATGGCGGGTGATGGCATTGGTTGTTCTGATGAAGATTACATGACAGCTGGTGCAGAAATCGTCGGTGCGGCCAGCGATGTGTTTGCAGGTGCTGAAATGATCGTCAAGGTGAAAGAACCGCAACCAATTGAATATGCACAGCTGAGCGAAGATCAACTGTTGTTTACCTATTTGCATTTGGCCCCGGACCCTGAACAGACCAAAGGTTTGGTTGCGTCTGGTGCGACGTGTATTGCCTATGAAACCATTACTGATAAACGCGGTGGTCTACCACTTTTGGCACCCATGTCGGAAGTGGCCGGGCGCATGTCCATTCAGGTCGGTGCAACCGCCCTTGAAAAAGCCCACGGCGGCAGTGGCATGTTGTTGGGCGGTGTACCGGGCGTGCAACCTGCCAAAGTCGTCGTCATTGGCGGTGGTGTGGTCGGCACGAACGCGGCGCGCATGGCCATGGGCTTGGGGGCTGATGTGACGGTTCTGGATCGCTCCCTTGATCGGATTGCGTATCTGGATGATGTCTTTGGCCCACGTATGAAAACACAATATGCGACCGTGGATGCCACAGAAGAATTGGTGTTGAATGCGGATCTGGTTATCGGTGCTGTGCTTGTCCCCGGCGCAGCAGCACCAAAACTGATTAAACGTGATCAACTTTCTTCCATGAAAAAAGGGTCAGTCATCGTTGATGTGGCTATTGATCAGGGCGGCTGTTTTGAAACATCTAAAGCAACCACGCACGCGGACCCGACCTATATCGTGGATGATGTCGTGCATTACTGTGTCGCGAATATGCCGGGTGCAGTGGCGCGGACCTCCACCTTTGCCCTAAACCACGCGACCTTGCCGTTTGCTTTGGCACTGGCTGATAAAAGTTGGAAAAAAGCCTGTGCTGATGATCCACATCTTTTGGCCGGCTTAAATGTTCAAGGTGGTCGCGTGACTTATAAAGCGGTTGCTGATGATCTGGGCTATGATTACACCGATCCAGCCAGTTTGCTTGGCTGAACCTTATATCGCCTCAGCTCCGTAGATTTGAAGGGTGGTTTCCGATGACTTAGAGGTAACGGCCCTTCGGTCAATCTGATGATTGGAGAGATTGTGATAGGTAGAAATCCGTGACCTTATCTCTTTCGTCTTGGGAGAAAATCTCAAGCGCTTTTTCTCGGGCGGCCTGTCCGATCTGTTGGCGAAGTGCGGGGTCATTTTTTAGATCAAGGATATACTGCAAGGCTTGGCGTTGGGTGCTGAACAGAAAACCGTCACGGCCATGGTCAATCCATTCGCTATACCCGCCTTTTTCATGCGCGACCACCGGGACGCCGCAGGCCATGGCTTCGGTGATGACACGTCCGGACGGTTCCAACCAATTTTCATGTGTGCGGTAATAAAAACATCCAAGGGATTGGATGAACTGTTCGGGGGGCTCGGCTAAAGTGGGGATAAGCTCAATATTAGGGTTGTTGCCTAATTGCGCAGACCAAAGGGTTCCGCCCATCAGTTTTATGGAACAACCGTTTCTCGTTAATTCATTATAGAGGGATTCATCAGGCATAAAATGCTTGGCTTCTGTATCGCGTGACAGGCGACCAACGATGAAAGGCTTGGTGTCTTCATCCGTTCTTTCCACAGGGGAGAATTTATTTAAATCGATTAAAGAGGGTTGTACCACACCGGGAAAGCCAACAGCGCGCTGCATCATCTGTGAGGGGTAGACCATCTCGATGCGTGATTCTAGCGAAGATAGATAAAGCAGAGAGCGCGCCAACATGTCTGGTAATAAGACATTGTAAATAAGGACCGTGCGGTTTGATCTTGCTTTCAAAATCCAGGGGCCGAATTGTTTATAGCATCCGATAAAGACCATGGTGCCGCCTGTGGGAAAGGCGCCTTTGGTATCTTCAATCATTCGAATGGGAAAATCAGCAAAATCATCATGCGGTGTCCCGCTTGCCCACAGATGAACGTCGGCAACATTCTTGAGATGTTTATAAAGTTCAATGGTTCTCCATTCACTTCCCCCATCTGAATTTTCCATAGGGTTGATTAAGTGAATTAGGCATTTTTTCGTTCTCGGCATTCAGCTTCCGTGTCTTTTCTTTAATTATTTTTTCTTAATATACAGAAAAGACGGGAAGGTGCACGCAATTTTATGGGCTTGGTTCTCGTTAAATGTGTTTTACTTTAAGGTAGGATAGTTTCTTGGTGGATCATGAAATTCGATCTGAGCAAAGGGGGCAGACCTTCGCAACCTATGCTTCTTTCGATTAGGCAAAAAAAAGGCCTATGGGTTTCATAGGCCTTTTGTGTATGGGAGTGAATTTACAAAGCCGGTTTGACTATACGAGTAGGAGTAGTGGGTTTCTTCTCGATCTTATTGATGATTTGATCTACCACTGCGCCGCCGCCACTCGCGCCACTTGTAAAGCCTGTCAGAATATTGGGCGGGTCATATTCTCTGTGTTGTTTCTTAAGGGTAATGTTGCCAGCGCCAAAGCTATATCTTAATCCGATTGTGGCGAAGCCACCATTTTGGTTGCCGGCCCCCACATTTCCAAAGAAGGACAGTGAACTATCTTCCATAGGGCGCCATTCGGAACCGACATATATTGAGCGATAGTCGCTGTAGCCAGAGACACCCCCATTTATTAATAAGTCGTCAGTCACATAAAAGCCCGCATCTAAACCAGCATAGCCTGTGGAACGACCATAACCATTTTGGAGGCCAAGTGATCCAGAGAACGTGAAATCATCAACGTAAAGCTCGCTTTCAAGACCGTTTCTCCACAGGTCACGCCCATCTACGCGTATCCACATGCTCGTTAGGCCCGCTAAATAGGCATCGGGGTCACGTGTAAAGAGGTGACCAGCCAGCCCGCCACTGTGACTTGAAGGACTTGTGTTTAAGCCACCGTCAATCTGAACGCCAAGAGAATGACCAATAGGTGCGCTGACAGAACCGCCCACAGCGCCGGAACCTTCACGTCCGACAGAACCAGCTTGTACGTCGATTTTGCCATTTACGCCAGCAACTGCTGGCTTTGCATCTTCTGCTTTTGCTTGTGCAAAAGTGATACTTGCCATAGCTAGTACTGTCGTTGTTAATAGAACCTTTCTAAGCAATTGAATACTCCTAATTCCTTGATAAAGTTGTTTATATCTGTGTGATGCCGTGGTTTATACTTCCAGACAAATCCTTCAATTTTTCAAAGGGGAGACTTTAGGGAATTTCAAAAACCTAAACCTTGAAATGTGCCCAACTTCAAGTTTATGAAATCTGCGAAAAAATCCATTTGATGGGTTTCATCAATTATTTTTTTTCATGGAATTCCTTGTCACTTAAGCTCTGCGTTGGCAGCGCGCATCGACGCGTGCCCCATTTTCAACGGTCAAACAGCCATAGACGATTGAACCGTTAACATAAGAAGATTTCCCCAAATAGATGTTTTTGGCATGAATGGACCCTCTAAAGTGGCCTTGAATCTCGATATGTTGTCCAACGAGTTCGCCGCAATATGTCTCATCTTTCTTAATTGTTATTTTCATGTGATCACGGTTCTGTTTTTGTAGAATGGCAAACATAAAAATGCCCCCTCCTTTAAAACTTCATATTTAGCTTCAGCTTGACTTAGATGTCGCGGCCTCATTGTGTTTCCAAGGGTTCTGAGCCATTTTGGATACTCATCTTTTCTTAATTTAAGTATTTAATGAGAGTGTTGCCTAGCATAGGTATTTAGGATGATTTCGCAATGCGCTGCGTTCTACGCATAACGGTTTTCTTCTACGCTAAACTGCAATTGGTGACATGGCACGATTATGGCTCAGCCATGGATTGTTGGGGAACCAAAACAGAGAGTGTAATATAATTTCGAAGCTGGCCCGAATTGGACAATTCCTGATCTTGCCGTTTAAAAACATCAAATAATTTATCAGAATAAATAGATCGGTAACTGCCCAGCGAACGCTATTTTTACAATAAAGCTGGATTTGAAAAATAATGTGGAAAACGTCTTAATTTAGTGCTGTTCGTAGCTGCTCCAAATTAAATAGCTAACACTCATAATTTGACAATTATTAGGCTATCATGTGACTAGGTTACTCTGGCTTTTTCAATGATTATGACAACAAAAGGTTGCCCATAAAGTGATTTATTGACTTGTGTCAATTACGCGTCGGTTGGTCTGTGCCAAAGTGCGTTACTTTGAAAGCTAAAATCAGTTTTTTAGCTCAGTATAATTAGACGGTTTGCCCCTTTCGCTGCGTTTTCGGTACATGATAAAAAACAGCCCCTCACTTCTTCAACGTTTTCGGCAGTATCACGACCTGCTGATATTTGTTGTGATGTTGCTTGTGGTGCAAGTTTATTCGCCCGTCGGCATTGCTCTTGCCGTTGAAGCTCAAGAAAATGCCGGGTTTGAGGCTGTCATCTGTTATGCGCTTGATTTTGCAGATGAAGACAGAGCCGACAAAAATCAAAATACGAACGAATGTGTTATGTGTTTTGTTTTGGATCAGAACCTCTGCTATCCAGCGGGTGATCCGTGTCGGCTTCTTGAACCTGTCGAACAGACATATAAAGCTGACAAATTACCCGCAAAAAACCCCGCCATCATTCAAGAACATAAGTCGCAAAACGTGCGCGCGCCCCCTTTTTACGGACAGGTTTAAAGCACCCCCAGCTTACATAATTCTGTTTGTTATTTTTCACACGGTGGCGCCATGTCGCATAAAGGGAAAACCGCTGATCGGTTTCGTTATAGTGACGTTGTTTTGATGCTTTTCAGCATTGGTCTTTTGATCATGATCGGATCGTTTTTTGGAGGACGCGATACGCAATCGCGTGCGCCCGCCCGAGAGCTTGTCTCAAGTCTGGGGTTAAGCGATCTGGCATTATTTACCGAAGCGCGTTATTTACGCCACCTTTCACAAGCTGATCTGCATTCTGCATTTCAGGACCATCCGGTTTCTTTTGATCATTTTCCCGGCGGCTCTCTTGTTATGCCCCGATTGATCGGTATCACAGAAGGTGTTGACCATGAAAATATGGATTGAACGCCAACGTTCCCTGATTGACTTTACTGTCGCCGGCCTGCTTCGAAGAAAAGTGCGAAATCTGGGCTTAATGGCCGTTTACAGTTGCGTTGTCTTTATTTTGGCAACGGTCATGTTGTTTACACACAGCCTGCGCAAAGAAGCATCCGTGCTGTTAAGCGATGCCCCCGAGATAACGGTTCAACGTGTTATCATGGGTCGTCATGCGCTGATAGAGCACACTGATCTTGACGTGGTATCCAAAATTCGAGGGGCCCGTCATGCCCGAGGAAGGTTGTGGGGATATTTTTACGACACGGCAAATGGCGCCAACTATACGTTAATGGTGCCTGACAAAGTTCACACGATAAAACAGGGACAGGTGCAAATCGGCGCAGGTGTTGCACGAGCGCGTGACCTAAAAAAAGGCAAATTCCTGTTTTTGACCACAAACCGGGGGAAACTGTTCAAACTTCAAGTCAGCGGCATTCTATCTACTGAGTCGGAACTGGTTTCTAGTGATCTTGTTTTAATGTCAGAACAGGATTATCGAAATTTTTTCCGATTACCATCAAATGTTTATACAGACCTTGTTTTAAATGTTCGCAATTCACGAGAAGTTACGAAAATAGCGGAAAAAATTTCTGCCGTCCTTCCTGATTCACGCGTTATTACCCGCGACGACATTCTAAGAACCTATGAATCCCTTTTTTCCTGGCGCGAAGGAATCCTGCTCGCCCTTTTGGGGGGCGCTTTGTGTTCGTTTATCATTTTTGCCTGGGATAAAACATCTGGATTAAGTGCTTCGGAGCGTCAAGAAATCGGTATTTTAAAAGCCGTCGGCTGGGAAACCAGCGATATCCTTACGATGAAACTATGGGAGTCCGTTTTAATTTCCCTTGGTGCATTCCTGTTCGCTTACACATTGGCATATCTGCATGTTTTTTATTTTTCGGCTGGCCTTCTTGAACCTGTTCTGAAAGGGTGGGCAATTCTTTACCCTCAGTTTCATCTTACACCCGAAGTCGACCCCTTACAGGTTATGACTTTGTTGTTTTTCACTGTCTTTCCCTATGTTGCTGCGACCTTGGTTCCTATTTGGCGTGCGGCAATCATTGATCCCGATACGGTGATGAGGTGATGGTATGATTGTTTTTGAAAATGTCACGAAAACCTACAACGAAGGTGCTGAAAATGCCTTCAACGCGATTTTGAATCTGGATCTAACAATCAATTCCCGTGAGATTACGGTTCTACGCGGACCGAGTGGGTCAGGTAAAACAACATTATTAACCCTGATTGGCGGAATGGCACGCCCGACCAGTGGGCGCATTCATGTCGCCGAGCGTGAAGTGACCAGTCTTCCAGAACGGTTTCTAACGAAAATGCGCCAAGACACATTTGGATTTGTTTTTCAGAGCTTTAACCTAATCAAAGGGTTAAGCGTTCTGGATAATGTTATGTTGCCTTTAACACCATTAGGGCGTCCGCGAAACCAAATACGCAAGGAAGCTTACGCTCTCCTCGAACGCTTGCACATTCAATCCAAGGCACACAATCTTGTAGAAACGCTTTCCGGTGGAGAAGCGCAACGAACAGCGATCGCGCGGGCGTTAATTAACAACCCGCCTGTTCTTATTGCCGATGAGCCTACGGCAAATCTGGATACGGGCCTGTCCTATGCTTTTATGGACATCATCAAGGAGTTGAAGGATCAAGGTAAAACGGTTGTGATGACCAGTCATGACCCCTTGGTCTGGAAATCAGAAATTGTTGATCAAGTCATCAGTGTGCGCGATGGCAAGATTGAAAGTAACCCGACATGATTTTTCATCCTGTCATTCTGGCCTTGTTGCTTGGCTCGCTGATATCGACGCTCATGATCTTAATCGGTGCCGTCTTTGGAAGCCAAATCCTAAGACAATGGAATCTGTCCAGCGGCAGCCAGAAACAGCTAAATATGGAACGGCGGACATATTTAATCTCGACTTTTCTGATGTTTGCCTTGATTTCAGAATTATTGTCCTTGTTGCTTTATGTCTACAACGCTGAACAAATGTCTGTTCAATTTGTCGGGGCCATGTGTGCCGTCGGTACATTGAATGCCAATATATATGGTTTTCCGACATTAATTGCCAAAATCATCCTCTTCTTTTGCGCCGCTTTATGGTTGATGATTAACCATGCAGATAACCAAGCGCACGACTATCCTCTTATCCGGTGGAAATATGGTTTTCTGATTGCCATTTTACCGATTGCTTTAAGCACAGCAGGTTTACAGCTTAGTTATTTCCTGAATCTGGAAACAGATGTCATCACCTCTTGCTGCTCAAAGCTCTTTACCCCGGATGGTGATAACGTCACGGCTGAAATGGCGGGGCTGGATGAAGCTTTCGCGCTTGGTCTGTTCTATGTGTGTTTGGCTTTGTTTTTTATCATTGGCCTGCGTTTCTACCTCACAAAACACGGTCATCGCCTCTTTGCGCTCGCAAGCGCTGTCCTTTTCATCGCGAGCATAACGGCAGTGATCTCTGTGATTTCACTCTATGTTTATGAGCATCCCCATCATCATTGCCCGTTTTGCCTACTCAAGCCTGAATATAACTATATCGGATACGCGATTTACTTGCCCTTATTCGTGGGGACAGCTTTAGGGACCGGTGCGGGTACTCTCGCCTCGTTTGTCCAAATTCCAAGTTTACAAGAAACGCTGACAGGTTTTGTTCAGCGCCTAACCTTAGCTTCACTCATTTCTATCCTGATTTTCGCAGGGATCGTGAGTGGGGCTATTTATCTATCAGCTTTGAGGTTGTTTTAAACACGGGCTGATGCATTTGAATATTTTAAAGGAGATGAAGATGAATAGAAGACAATTACTTTTGGGTGCTGCCAGTGCTGCTGTCTTTGGCGGTGTTGCCCGCACAGCTTCTGCGGAAAAAATGATTATGCCGTGGGATTATGTCAACATGAAAGACAAAATCACCAATACGGACGGAACCCCTTTACAATTCATGCCCAAAAAACCCGCAGATCCGGATCCTTTGAGCGATGAATTGAAAAAATATGCAATCTGTCCTTATTGCGGCATGAGCCGAACCAAGTTCAGTCATACGCGTCATCTGATCCATTATGAAGATGATTTGGTTGACGGCACATGTTCCATTCACTGTGCATCAATCAGTTTGGCAATCAATATGGATCGTGGCCCCAAAGCTATTTATGTAGGTGATGCAGGTTCCGATGAGAAAATCAAACCGTTGATTTCAGTTGAAAAGGCATTCTATGCGATTGACCCTTCTAAAATGGGTACAATGTCTGGCAGTCGGAAATACGCCTATGCGGACAAAGCAAAAGCTCAAGCCGCCGGTGGTTCCATAGTCGGCTTTGATGATGCCCTTAAAGCCGCATATGGGGACATGGCGACGAATACAATTTTAATTCGTAAACGCCGTGCGGAAAAACGTCGCAAAGCCATTAAATAATATCACAGCAAATCCAGCTATGGGGTCCTTTTTTATGATCCTATAGCTGGATTTCCAAAAAGGAAGATATCATGTGTTCATCAAACGATCATTCTCATTGCCATCTGCGTCGAAAGTTTCTGACACTATCCGGTGGCTTGTTGTTAACAAGCCTGTTTCCCGGTGAAATCAAGGCCAACGCCCCAACCATTGATCTGCCCAGACCCGGGCCACGTGATGTCTGTCCGGTATGCGGCATGTTCGTTGCCAAATATCCTGACTGGGTGGCGAGTATTTTGTTTCAGGATGGGCATGTAGATCATTTTGACGGCGCAAAAGATTTTTTTAAGTACATTATGGATTTGAAAAAATACGCACAAGGTCGAACGAAAGAAGATATCGTTGGTATGGGCGTAACGGATTATTACGAAGTCAAACTCATTGATGCGACAAAAGCGCTATATGTCGTAGGCTCTGATGTCTATGGCCCCATGGGGCATGAATTTATTCCTCATCCAACGCAAGCGGATGCCGATGAATTTTACAAAGATCATAAAGGCAAACGCATTTTGACCTTTGAAAATATCACAAAAGCCCTCGTTTATAATCTTGATGAAGGTATCTTTCAGGGATGACAAAAAGTAAAAAAAAGCCAGCCAAATTCAATCTCCGGCACGTCATAAGGATCTCTCTCATTATATTGGTCCCTATTTTATTGGCCGTGGGCGCAAGGTGGCACATGCTCTTTCCGGAAACAGTAGAAGAACCTTCGGGCGGACCTTTTACACTTGTTGACCATACAGGCAAGGTGCGATCAAACACAGACTTTTTCGGCTCTTATGTTTTACTCTATTTTGGATATACCTATTGCCCGGATGTTTGCCCCGTCAGTCTTCAAGCCACAAATGACATTCTCGACATTTTGCCTGAAGACATCGCAGAACAAATCATACCAGTCATGATTTCCGTTGACCCTGAACGTGATACACCTGAACAAATGGCGCAATTTGTTCAAAACTTTCACCCGCGTACAATTGGATTGACCGGAACAGTTGAACAAATCCAAAAGGTATCTCAAGATTTCCAGGTTATATCTGAAAAATCTGGAACAGATGATTCATATCTAATTGACCATACGTCGATTTTTTTTCTTATTGGCCCAAAGGGGGCACTGTTAAAGAGGTTTCCATCCCTTTTGGCACCAGAAACCATTGCATCCCAAATTCAAGAATTCTTAAGCACAAGAAGCAGTCCATAATAAGTTTGTCACCTGAAAAGAAGTTTCTTTAGTTTCTGGCGAGATATGGAGTGGAAATTTTGAGTTTCTTTTGACAAGGTGAGAAAGGTAATTTCGTATATGGCCCCGTTATTTTGTATGAAGAAAGACGGATGGCAAGGTGACCCTGTTGATGTGGTCAAAATGAAAGACGGGCTTCCCACCAGTGCAGACAACACCCGAATCCTTGCCGCTCGTGAAGCTGGCATCAAAGTTGAAGCTAATGTAAGAAACTATGATGACCCCATTTCGGCTGATATGGCTGAAAGATTTGAATTAAATGGTGAAAAGCCTAAGACATGGGGTGAAGCTATCAAATTTAGAATCAAAAAAAAAGTCAAATGAAAAATGTTGATCCCAATTGGCCAAATAAATATCCAAATGGTTCAATTTACGATCCAGACATTACAGGTAAACCATAGGATTAAGAGTTACATAGAATAACGGGGACATGGCCGTAATAGCGGCAGGTCACGCTCCAATGGTATAATCGGAGTCAGTGTAGAAACTGCTCCATAAAGGCCATAGAAGGAACGTGACCATGAAACATTATATTGGATTGGATGTCTCTTTAAAAG
>JABXIG010000052.1 GCA_013373205.1 Methylocystaceae bacterium
ACGGCCGGAGGATCGCGCCATCACGCCTAGCAAGACGGAAAACAATTCCGCTCGCCCGACTATTTCAGCACCCTGCTAAACGCTGCCGTCCGCAGCGTGGCGACATCCTAATGACCAGAATTACAGCCGGTAAAATCGGCGACACACACCGCACCCAGTCCGGCAAGCTGGCCAAGGCGATGCGCAAGGTGCTGCCCAAGGCCATGTTCATCGGCTTTACCGGCACGCCCCTGCTGCGGTCGGACAAGGGGACTTCGCTCGAAACTTTCGGCCCCTACATCGGCAAGCCTTACCGATTTGATGAGGCGGTCGAGGACGGTGTGGTGCTGGACTTGCGCTATGAAGCCCGCGACATCGACCAGAGGATCAGCGCGCCGGACAAGATCGACGCCTGGTTCGAGGCCAAGACGAAGGGGCTGACCCCGATCGCAAAGGCGACGCTCAAGCAGCGATGGGGCACGCTTCAACGTGTACTGTCGAGCCGTGACCGACTGGAGCAGATCGCCAACGATATCATTCTGGATATGGAGATGAAGCCGCGCCTGAACTCGGGCATGGGGAACGCCATGCTCGTGGCGGGCTCCATCCCCGAAGCGTGCGAGCTCTTCGAGATATTCCGGAAGTCCGGGTCAATCCTGGCCGACAAGTGCGCGATCGTGACCTCATACAAGCGCGCTGCCCCGGAAATCACCGGTGAAGAAACCGGCATGGGCGAGACCGAGAAGCAGCGCGTCCACCGGGTCTATACCGATCTTTTGGGCGATACGTCGGAGGAAGAGTACGAGGAGGAGGCGCTGCGGCTGTTTAAGAAAGAGCCGGGGCGGATGAAGCTGCTGATCGTGGTGAGCCGGCTGTTGACCGGCTTTGACGCGCCGACGGCGACCTATATCTACATCGACAAACAGATGCGGGATCATGGGCTATTCCAGGCGATCTGCCGGGTGAACCGTCTGGACGGCGACGATAAGGATTTCGGCTATATCGTCGACTACAAGGATCTGTTCCGGAACATCGAGAGCGCGGTGGATGACTATACGTCCGAGGCGTTCGATGCCTTCGACAAGGAGGATGTCGAGGGCCTGATCACAGATCGTGCCGAGCAGGCCGATACGGATCTGCGGACGGCGCGCGATACCTGGCTGGGGCTTCTCGATGCGGTCGAGCAGCCCAAGGGCGATGATGAGCTCTTTGCGTATTTCTCCAGCCCCGAAGGCATCGAAAGCGATCCGGACGCGGAAGAGAAAGCTCGCCGCCGCCAAGCGCTCTACAAGTTGGCGGTGCGCTATGCGCGTGCCTACACGAACGTCGCCGCCGAACCGGACGGATCGGACTTCAACGAGCTGGAGCTGGCGGAAATGCGCAAGGAGGTCGAGCATGCCATCGGCATCCGCGATGCCGTGCGGCTCCACAGCGGCGATGCCGTTGACATGAAGCTCTACGAGCCGGCCATGCGCCACCTGATCGACAATTACATCAGGGCCGACGACTCTCAGGTCATCTCTCACCTGGATGACATCAGCCTGATTGACCTGGTCGAGAGCAAAGGGGCCCAAACCGAGGATGATCTTCCGGCGCCGTCCAAGGGGAAGCGTGAGAATGTTGCCGAGGCGATCGAGAACAACGTCAGGAAGCTGATCATCGACGAGACACCCGTGAACCCTAAGTTCTACGAGAAGATGTCGGAGCTGTTGACTGACCTGGTGGCGCAGCGCCGGAGCGGCGCGATCGAGTACGCCGAGTATTTGGAGAAGATCGCGGAGCTGGTAAGGGCCGCGAAATCCGGGCATGGCAATACCTATCCTGAGAGCATGAAGTCGCCCGCGCAGAAGGCGTTGTTCGACAATCTGGAACAAGATGAGGCCGTAGCGCGCCGGGTCGACGAGGCTGTACGGGCGACTGCCCCCCACGGGTGGCGCGGTCATACGATGAAAGAAAAGAAAGTCAGACGCTGCCTGGAAGCTGAGATTTCGGATCCCGACACTGTGGATAAGCTACTGCAGATACTGAAGAACCATGGTGAATACTGAACACCACATCATCGGAGGAACGCCGGTCGAGGTCCGCTGGAAGGCGATCAAGAACCTCCATGTCGGTGTCTATCCGCCTGACGGCCAGGTCAGAGTTGCCGCCCCGCTAAGCGTCAGTCTCGATGCGGTCAAGCTGGCTGTACTCACGAGAATGGATTGGGTTCGTCGCAAACAGGCCCGTTTTCTAACTCAGGAGCGCCAGACGCGACGGCAGTACGTCTCCGGCGAGACACACTTCGTTTTCGGTCGGCCTCTTCGACTCGATGTGATCCACTGGGATAAGAAGGTCCACCGGATCGAACTCGTCGGCAGCGACCGGCTCCGTTATTCGGTGCCGGCAGGCACAACGCCTGCAGTGCGCAGGCGATGGCTGGAGAATTGGTACAGGGCTCGCCTAAGAGATCACGTGGCCCCACGGCTCGAGCATTGGTCATCGCGCTTAGGCGTTGCCACCGAAACCTGGGGCATCCGGCCAATGAAAACGAAATGGGGCAGCTGCAATCCGGACAAGAAAATCGTCTGGCTTAATCTCGAGCTCGTCAAGAAACCCGTTCGGGCGATTGATTACGTACTGCTGCATGAGCTCGCCCACCTGATATCGCCGCGCCATGATGAGCGTTTCATCAAGGTCCTTGACGACAATATGCCGAAGTGGCGCACCATACGCGACGAGCTCAATCAGTATCCGCTTGCCGCGTGGGAAGATCTGCAGACTTTGGCTCGGTGACGTCGTCACTCGGCCTGCCGGTTGCGCGCGATTTTTCCAGGGCCTGCCGCCGCAGCTCCATTCCCCGTTCCACAAATCGCCGAACACGTTCCGGATCTGGTTCGACATCTCTTATCGAAGAGCGGTAGGCGATGGTGACATGGATGGCGCCAACGATGCATGCGCCGATACCAAACACGACGAAGATGATCTCGAATTCAGTCACGAAGCCGCCTCCCTTGTGTGATGAGCGCGTGAAATCGGTTCAATGCAGCGTGGGGTGACATTCGAGATCGGCTGCCCTCTGCAGCACCCGTGCCGCAGTTCTCAGACTCGGTTGGCTTGCCTGGCCCGCACGCTTGAAAGCTTGGACCGCGGCGTCCAAGGCTACGTCGCTGGTGCCCTGCCTGCGACCTTCGCGCCAGATGAACATCACCAGTTCGTCAGTCGTTAACGCTCGTAGGGCTATCGGTGGGCATCTGCTCAAGAGCGGCTCGGGCAACGCGTGGTAGTTGTTGGATGTCAGGACCCAGATGACCCAGCTCATGTCGAACTTAACCTGATAAAATGGGCAACTCCAACTTCTTGCGGTCATGGGCTCTAGCAGGGGTAGCAGCGCCTCCGACAGTCCGAACGCGCGGCCCGACATGGATTTTGCAGTCCCTGACTTCTCGACCTCATCAACAACCATGACCGGATTGGCGACATGTTCCATAAGGATCGTAGAAATGAGACGCCCTGGACCGGCGCTTCCCCATCCACGCTGAGACCCGACGACACCGAATGAGGCATTTTCATTCGTTGCCTCGATGACGGTTGTGGGTACGGTCAAGAGGCGGCCAAGGCGCCGCGCCCAAAAGCTCTTGCCGATCCCGGGAGGTCCATCGAGCAGGATGGGCGGAAGGCGAAGACCTATGGTGCCTTCTCTCACCGACCTGCGCATGGCCCGCCAGACATGTTCGGTCGCGGGTCCCATCCAGGGCATTTCATCGTGAAGGGCCGCCGCGATTTCGTCCGCTTGGTGTTCGGTCTTCACCGTCGCAAGCCGAACGCCGCCTGCCAAGGCGGTCAATCGCTCCCGTTCATCCCTTTGTAAATGGCCCATCCCTGAAGCTTCCTGGCGGCGTGTAATGAGCTTCTTGACGCGTTTCTGGATCCTGCTCCTCTCGAGATGGGTGATCCTCACCTCATGCAGTTCCTGATTGTCAACTCCAAGCAGTTCGACTTCATGCGCCGACTGGCCGACTTGGCCACTTCGCAATAGCCGCAGGTGCTTGATGAAGCGCTTTTCAAGGTAGTCAGCGGTCTGCTCGACGGGAAAGATCTTGCACTGAATGATAGGGATCGTCGCCATCTCACTCGACCTCCGCGGTTGTTTTGTTGAAAATGGAGGGGTGGTGATAGGCGGCCGAGACGACGCGGCGCCAATCTATCCCTTCAAAGAGAGCTTCAAACTGTGCCTTCGTCAGGGTCATCGTCCCGTCGGAAAGTTTGGGCCAAACGAAGCCCGCGCCTTCGATACGCTTGTAGATCAGCACGAGGCCAGTGCCGTCCCACATCAGGATCTTGATCTTGTCACGACCCTTCGAGCGGAAGACGAAGAATGCACCGGAGAAGGGATCGAGTTCGAAATTGGTCATGACGTAATTGGCCAAGCCATCCATCCCCTTCCGGAAGTCGACAGGTTGAGTGGCCAGATAGATACGATAGCTGCTGGACGGCGCGATCACTAACACTGCCCCGCAACACGGATCAGCTTTTGAAGGTCTGCTTCGTCGATGGACAAAGGAAACTGGAGGCAGATCCCACCCACGTACAGATGAGCAGAGCCTTCTGAGCCATTACCTGCAGCGGTCGTTTGGGGCGCCGCCGGCGCGACAGCCGGTTCGACTGATATCTGCGCGAAGGCTGGACCATCGACGGAGATCTTTTCGCCTCGCTCTCGCCGATCAGCGACCCACCACTTTCTCACCAGGCATTCGTGGGCATCCAGCTCGGCGGCGACATCTCCAGGTGACATGCCATCTTCTCGAAGGCGCCTGGTCGCCTCGCGTTTGAGCTCGCTCGGCCAAATCCTTTTGCCCGACGGGGAGGTCCGGATCTTGAACCCCCAGACTTCACGTTCCGCCATAGTCGCCTCCGATCGTAGTTCGGATGCAGACTAGCGGAGGAGAAGTGGTCAGGTTTAGAGGGCAATCAGGGGGTCAGATGCAACGCTTACGGTCGATCAGAGATAGCAATTCGTCCCGGCAATCGACGTCCCGTTCGAAGCGCGACAGCCAGAACCGGACCGCATAGGAATTGCCGTCGCTTCCCAGCTCCTGGACGCGGACATCCGGTGCCGGTTCGCTCTGAATCAGGCGCGCTTCGCTCACCGCCTTCAGGATCATTTCCTTGGCGGCGTCCACG
>JABXIG010000058.1 GCA_013373205.1 Methylocystaceae bacterium
GAGGTTCCCGGAGGACGCCGGAAGGCCATGAAATCAAGGCGCTGAGGGCGTGGCGCCAGGGGCGTCGCAAGGTTGATCGAGTTTTGCAGTAGAACGCCAAACTGGGCTGTATGAGGCGATCTGGGCGGTTTGGGCGACATTGCGGGACGTCTTGGGTCGGAATGCGCAAGCCCTTGTGAATTAGCGTTTAAGGGGCTCTGGAGAGGGTGTTGAACGGCGCGTTTGAGGTGTTCGCGAGGTCCAGGAACTGGGACCCACCCCGCCCACTTCACTTCGAGCCGTCCCACTTGGCGATTTTTCAAATGGAAACAGGGCGATGCTTGAACATCCACCTACATGTATCGCACCGGAAGTGGGACCCGATTTAGTGGGTGCCCTCAGACTTTCAGTTCAGGCAAAACAACCACTCAGTTCGTCCGATGCGCCTCTCCGCATCCCATCAAATGCGATCGGCAAGCAGCTACCTTCTGTCGCCTCGGCGTCCACCCGGTTGAGGGCGAACTACTACACGTTCTGTAGTGTTATGTTTATATGCATTCCAAATCAGATCCCTGATAAATATCCGATCCGACCAGTCAACCTCAATGCCGCCGTGATAGTACGAGTACGCGCGTTCAGCGCTTTTCGTTTTTGGCCCGTATATTCCGTCAATTCCGCCTACATCGAAGCCTGCAGCGACAAGGCAAGCTTGTCGGCTCTTCCAAACTGAAATGGCTATATCCTCGCCAGCCACAGAATGCATGGCGCCGACCGCGTCAGAGATTGTGTCCTCAAGGTTTCCGTAGGCCAATTCCTCTTCCGTATTGCTTACGTCCTTATTCATTGTGCAAACATAGTGTGGTCCGTCTGATGAGCGGAGTATGATCTTTCGTGATGGCCAGTCCGGAACTGGTGCCATGAGTGCTTGTGCAATTAGTGTGGCAAGGACAGAGCTCGATACTGATTTGGAATCTGGGATAAATGCTCTTAGGCTAAAGTTGGAGAAAATAGACCCGTATTCGGACGTGTGGTGGACGATCTGAAGGGTTGCAGAGTGTTCACCTATAGTGAACTCATACAGGTCTCGCTCTCTCTGCTCGACCTGATATCTCTTGAGCAAGCTTTCTTGATTTCTCTCGATTTGCGGCAGGTCAAGCCTACCGTTTTTGAAGCCTCCACGTAGGAAGTCATCAACGGTGAGTCTTTGCTGGCCATTCGCTAAGAGAAGTGCGCGCAGAACTGCTTCAAAACAGTACGCGCGAAGTACTAGTCTTGAAACTTGAAGGAACTCGTCAGCTTCAACAACGCGCCTTAGCGCGGACCCTTTCAAGACAATGTTGGATAGCGGCACAGATACCTGCGCTCTAACTTCCAGGCGATCCAACACGTCAATCATCGGGCCTCACAGTTTGTTCTTCTAGAAAAAGCTCGTTGCACACGCCCAGAAAACGCCATTCCGAGAACTGTGGAGAAAAAATATCTGGGGGCCAGTTCAACTCAACTTAGCCGGGCGATCAAGACCTTTTAAGTCCCTATCATCGCTTCTTAGAGCGTTCTGCTGCCACCTTTGGCGAGGTCAAGAGGCTGTTGTGGGCGCCAGTTTGCTTGTCGAAGTCGGGAGCCGGGTTGGCGGAACAGCATCTACTGAGGCAGAAAGAAGGCGTTGCGGTAAACTTTTGTATCGACCTCATCGAACCAAGTTCGTCTCTCTGATGACCAAGGCTTTGAGGCCGACTGAACGTACCCGCCACCCTTGTGAGGCTACAGCCAAGCGGAGGGTCACCTGAACATATTGACGCTTATGCGCCGGGGGCCGGAGCTGGGCTGAACATATGTACCCTTATCCGCCCGCGGGGAGCACTGGGTGAAACGCTGCTTCTTGAAGACCTCACAGTGCGTGACGCTGAATAGGTCGGAAGGCATCTGCCGATAGGGAGACCGCGACTCTGCAAAGTCCGCTTCTGCGCACTGTGGTCATCGGAGCTGAGTGCAGCGAACGACCGCTCGACCGCCCATGGCGACGTTCCCGCTCCCAGGTAAGTTCGGCCCATACCGGTCACTCGACCTTCCTCAGGAATGCTGCGTCTGCAGCCCCCTTAGCCGCCATTCGCTGCACCGGCAGGATCGGATGCCTTGTGGCCTCACAGATCGCGGAACTTTGAGGGGAGTCGCTCCAGTCGCGCCAATGACCGCATCGCAAATGTTCACATAAGCGCCCGTCTGGTCCGTCGTTCAAAAACAACAAAAACAACAAAAAAGTTGACCGCGCGCGAAACTTTGTTATTTTCTAGGCAAAGCTAACGGAGTTCACATGATAGAATCGTTAAAGTTCGAGACGCAGAGCTTCTTTGCGCCTGACGGTACGGAAATGGTGATCGTCCGGCGCAAAGATTGGGACGCCGTTTGCTCTCTTGCTGACACCGCTGTGGCCAAGCTCGAGGAGAAAGCAATGAACATCCCTGACGACGTCAAGCAATATCTGAAGCAGGGTCGCAACCCCGTTGCTGCGTGGCGGCTCCATATAGGCCTGACCCAGGCAGAGCTTGCAGACAAGGTCGGCTTAACACAGGCGGCAATTGCCCGAATCGAATCCGGGCCGACTGGTACCGGTCGCGACGATACATTGACTCGTATCGCCAAGGCACTTGGAGCGCCGCTCGCGCACATCAATCCACCGACTGAGACGCAGGCCGAGCGGATCCGCAAGGCCGTAGCCAACAGCGCCGACGCGAAGACTGAGCGCCTGCTCCAGCGTGCCAATTCTCGCCGCTAAGACAATTCGGCCTATACCGGACCTTCGTGCCTGGCGCGGCGGATGTCCGGTCCCAGCCCACATTTAGCGTTCGCTCCTGGAGCCAGTATCATTGACTTTGGCTGGCTGCATTGGGAGACAGTCCTCCATTGCTACTAAGGCGAAGAGGGCTATTTTCAAGCAGCTCTTATCGACGAATGTTGCATTGGTTAATTGACATGGGCACTGTTAACGCTGTGTGCAAACCGCACGCGCTGCCCTGAACCCTAGGTAAAATATGTTCCGTTTCCAGCGCGCGAAGACCGCAGCAGATTTCGAACCATCGACAGATGTATTCCCGAGCATCTCCTCTATAGACATTGCCAAAGATGCCCGCCTGAAGAAACGTGGACGCGATGATGGTGCCAAAGACTACCCGTCTGCTGATGCCACCGCTCTTTCATCTGCCGAGCAAGAGGCAATCAACGATCTGGCAAGGCGTCGCAAACGGGGCATCGACCAGTTCGATCTGCACTACGACGCCTATCAGGGGCGGATAGAGCTTATTCAGGGAGCGCTGTCGAAGCTCGACAAATTGGTGGGCGAGCTGCTCAATGAAATGCAAGCCATGGGCCGGGTCCAGAATGGCACCGCAACCACCTTACGACGCGCTGTTGCCGACCACCACGCGGGTCTTGAGGCCTATCGCAATCAACACAAGCTGGTGGGTGCGCCCAAACAGGCGCAATCGCTTTGGATCGTAGCCTTCCTGATCTTCCTGTTCTTTGCGGTCGAGATCATCCTTGGCGCATTGTTCTTCCAGGAACACAGCCCCGGAGGTCTTGTAGGTAGCGCGACTTACGCGATGATGATCTCGCTGGTGAACGTGGCGATCAGCGGCACCCTTGGACATTTCAGCCGCTATGGCGCGCTGCGTGGCTTTTGGAACAAGGTGCTCGGGATAACATGTTGGCTGGTTTTCTTTGCATTTGCCTTGGCCTTCAACCTGTTCGTCGGCCACTACAGACGTGCGACGGATGAGATGCCATGGGAGGAGGCTGCCTATGCGATGTTCGACAGCTTCACTCGTGCGCCTTTCGACCTAGGGAGCTTCAACGCCTTCTTGATCGCAGCCTTCGGTGTCGTCGTGTCCATCTTCGCCTTCCTGAAAATTCGGGGATGGGAGGACGTCCACCCGGGTTTCAACCGCCTCTACGACACTTTGAACGATGCAATCGATGAATACGCTGAAGCCTACGAGGAAACCCAAGAGAATCTGAAGGACCTGTTCGAAGAGTCCAGCCAAGCGATCATGGCGGAGGCCCATGACTTGCGCGCTGCGCTGAGGGGTTCCGTCCATGCCCACGCTGGGCAAACAACCTTGGTCACCAACCTGCGCGGTTTCCTGATCGAATGTGATCAGTGTGCGAAGACCTTGGTTACCACGTACCGTGAGGAGAACGAGAAGGCCCGCAAGGCACCTCGACCGAAGTACTTCTCGGATCCTTTCACATTCGATCCTGCTCCTCACCGGGAGGTCGCGCCCTTCGATGAAAGCAAGATTGAGCCTGAGGTGAAGCGTGTCGAAGAGGAGGCCCGCGCAGGTGTAGCCAAGATCCTCAAGGCCAGAGAAGAGCAGCTCGAAGCACTACCTGCACCGGCCGAACTGCTCGGTGAGCGTCCGCCTGAGAAGATTGACACAACCTCTCGTGAGGGTCGCCTGACGGTGGTGAACGGCGGAGCCGACTGATGGCGAGACGTAAGAAAAGAAGGCGGGGTTCGAGTCCCCTTGCGCCAATCGCGGCTGTATTGGGGATTGGCCTTGTCGCGGCGGCTATGGCGGGGACCTATTACTTTGCCTATCGGGACACGCAAAAACCGGCGGTCAGCGAAATTGACCTATGCCCAGTAGATGGACATGAGCCGCACCTTGCGATCCTCGTGGATACGACAGATCCGATGACTCTGACGCAGCTAGAACTGGCCCGGCAGCATATCGAGGACAAGATCGACGATGCCGCGATCGAGACACGGATCAGCTTCGCCACGGTCGACCCCGACGGTTCGATCCGTCAGGACAACTTCTTTAGTATGTGCAAGCCCGAGACCGGCGCTGATGTCAGCATCCTGACGCAGAACCCTCGGCTTGTCGAAGAGCGGTTCCAGTCGGAGTTCGCGGAGCCGATACATGCCGCGTTGGACCAGCTTTTGCGGGTGCCGGAAGCGAGTTCATCGCCGATCATGGAGGCGACACAGGAGCTCGCAGCCCGGATCCCAGGGTTCGCGGTGTCCGACGCCCCCCGTGAGCTGCTGATCATGAGCGACCTGGTGCAACACTCCGAAGTGTTCTCGTTCATCCGTGGCGACGATTGGCAGAGCTTCGTCAAGTCGGGTGGACCGACCCGCTTTGGCAGCGCCTACAAAGGGGCGACGGTTTCAGTGCTGCGGGTGCCGCGCATGCCCGACAGGGCGGCGGCCATCGACGATTTCTGGGTCCGCTATTTCGATGCTCAGGGTTTTGACAGGGTGCGCGTCACCCAATTGGGGGACCTGTAATGGCCGGCGTAAAGCAACATGGCCACCGTGAAAGTGTCGACACGACCCTTCTCATCCTTGCGTTCATCCTAGGTATCGGCTCGGCCGTGATCTTGAAGTACCTGGGCTTCCCGCCTTGGGTGCCAGCCGTCGTCACCGGGAGCGTCATCATCGGATACGCTCTACTCACCTATATCCCTGACTCGGCACGTCTCGAGCCCGAACAGATCGGTGACAACTGTTACTACCTCGGATTTTGCATCACATTGGCTTCCTTGGCCTACACGCTCTACGGTCTCAGTTCGGCTGGCAACGACTCCGAGATGTTGAGCGATGTGATCTCGGGCTTCGGGGTAGCCTTGTCGTCTACGGTCGTCGGGGTCATGACCCGTGTGGTGCTCTTGCAGTATCGTGTCGATCTGGCCGCGCGGGACAAGCAGGCACGGATGGAGATCAACAAGGCCATGCTGGACTTCAAAGGAGTCATGAGCACCTCCGTCACAAACACGAGGGAGACAATCACGGCCATCCGACAATCTCTCGATGAACATACTGCCGAGACGATCAAGCAGAACGAGCGGATGCAGAAGGCCTTCGATGAACGTCTCGAGGCACTGGTAGCCAATGTCGGCACCAGTATGCAGGACGTGATGAATGAGGTTCTCGAAAGCGGTAAGGACATGAACCGCCGCATTGCCGCGAGCTCGCGCACGAATACGGGGTCTATCGAAAATGCCTTGAAGCAATCGATGGAGCAGGTCGTTGCCGACCTGAAACGTGCGTCGGAAAAGTTGGAGAGGGACATGGAGCTTGCGAACACAACCTCCATCAAAACCCTTGAGCGCGTGATAGGAGAGGTCTCTGCGGCGATGAAGCTCTTGGGCGACGAGGCCGCCAAGTCCATCAACGCATCTCGGGCGGTGCAGGACGAGCAAATTTCGCATGCGATCAAAGCCGTGGCGACCAACGTCTTCGAGGTAGCAGGCCAGATCGACACCCAGAAGGACAAGCTCCGAGAGGCAATCGACGAATACACGAAGCAGACGAACCAGGCGCGAGGAGACGTTGCTGCACTGGTAAAAGACAGCAACGCGGCTCAGCAAGAGGTCGTCAGGGCAGTTCAAACTGTGACCGCGGCGGCAGCCAAGGCCGCCGGCGCCGCTGATCAGATGGACAAAGCTGTCAATCGTGCGTTCCCTCAGATCTCTCAGGCTGAGCCTAGAACGACTGCGACGAACACGACCTCCCCGTCTGCAGATCAAGCTCCCACTTCTTCTCAGAGTGCTATACCTGATGTCGCACCGCTAGAGAAAACTCCTGCCATACCGACGCCTAACTTGCAAACCACCGGCGCCCAGACACCGTCACAGACGGCGCCAGATCAATCTGTGCAGGCAATCGCAAGCGGGCCGTGGGGTACAACCTCTGGAGACGCACCAGCCAGCGGTACAGCGCCTAAACAGCGATCGGGTATTCTGTCCTTCGGACGCGGCCGCTCGAAATGACCGATCAGCTCGAGGAATACCGGCAACAGGCCAGTTACCGGCGTGGCACCGTCATGGGCCTTACTGCGGCGGAGGCGTTCATGCTGATCGCCTTCATCCTCTTGACGTTGCTGGTGCTCTGGCGCGTGACCGCCAACGAGGAAAAGGCCCAGTTGATCGAAGAGAACACTAAGCTGATCGCTACGCTGGAGGGCGTGGAGGATCCGGCAGCCTTGGCCACGGCGCTCGCGATCCAACGTCGTTTCGCAGAGCACGATGAAGCCGCCGTCGAAGAAAGCCTTTCCTTGATGGAGGATGACAAGCTCAAGACCTTGGCAATGGAGGCAAGTACCCTTCCGAATGACGGTCTGCTTGAGCTTACGGATCTGACCCGAGACGGGGCTTTCCCCGGTGCCCGTGAGAAGCTGGAGCTGTTCGACAAGGTAAGCCTCGGTCCCGCCGAGATCGCAGGGCTGGTGGAGCAGCTCAATGCGGCCAAGGAGGAACAGCTTAGGCTCAAAGAAGAGTTGGCTGCATACTCTGCCACCGGGCTGTCGCCTGAGCAGATCACAGGCATGGAAGAGACGCTTGACGAACTGGATATTCGCCATGCGTCACTTGCCCAGACCGGGGCACAGATCGCTGCCACAATCGAAGAAAAGGCCGGGGATAAAATTGCGGCTCTCGGCGGAAAGATCCTGCCTGACGGAGACGTGATATTCCCGGATGCGATCCTATTCGACGCGGGTCAGGACAGAATCAAGCCCGACTTCGACCGGCTCCTACAATCGTTCTGCCGCCTATGGTTCGAAACGCTGTATCAGCAGCGGGAGGCATTGGATACGGTTCAGGTCGAAGGGCACGCCTCAAGTGAGTACGCCAGCCTGGGCGCCGAGCAGGCATTCGTTCGAAACCTCGATTTGAGCCAACGCCGCGCTGCCGCCGTCTTCGGGAGATGTCTGGCGTTGGGTGGTAATGATGAAGTCACGGACTGGGCGCGTACTGCGATGGCTGCCGTTGGCTATTCATCGTCGCGTGCGATCATGGAGAACGGCATCGAAAATCGGTCAGCCTCACGTCGGGTCGTGTTCGCCTTGGAGCCCAAGACCGAAAGCCAGATGACCAAGGCCGTTCTTGCTGCAAGTTCGAGCTCGGTAACACCTACTGCGTTCACCTCTGATTCAACCGAACTTCCTGGGCCAGACCGGGGTAATGCGATGCCTGACGAAGCCATTACGGCATATTTGCCTGATTACTACAGCCAAAAAGGCTACTCGCAAATCTCCGGCGCCGTGACCCATGTAAGAGACGGTGACACCCTCGAAATCGGCGAAATAGCCATTCGGATCGAAGGCCTGCATGCGCCGGAAATCAACACCACAATGGGCCGGGAGGCCCGGTCATTCCTGACCGATCTGGTTAGTGGGGAAATCGTATCTTGCTGGCTCAGCGGAACAGTCAGCTTCGACCGGAACATCGGCGTCTGTTTCGTTGATGGACAAGACGTTGCAGCCGTACTCGTGGCCGAAGGCCTCGGTCGCGACTGTCCCGCGTTCAGTGATGGACGCTATGCTCGTTTCGAGAACGACGCCATGAATAGGGTGAGAGGCCTTCCTTCATATTGCCTGCGTGATTGAAGTTGCAGTTACCAGCGTCTGCGCTTGGCATTGCCCCGTGTGCGCTGGCACAAAAGAACGACCGCTTTTGCGCTTCGCGGTCATTCGTGCCTGTCGTAGCGAACAACCGCTCCCCGTCCACACCATCGGTTTAGCGCCCTCAAAAAAATGATGATGTGAGCCTGAGGTGAAGGTTCGCATATCTGCCCTTATGAGTCTGGTCGCCACCGAAAGACCGAATGAATGCGTTGCGATGCCTGCGTCTCGCTGGTGGACGCATGTAGGGCGCAAGCTGGAGGGGCTGACCAGGGGCGCCTCTACCGCCAAGTGTGCCCGGACCAGATCACTTCGCCAAGAATGCCGGCCTGCACGAACGCGATCTCGTTAGGCGTGATGTAGGCGCCAGTTGTGAGCAATGCGAAATGCTTCCTCGACCTCAGGTGAGCGCTGCACGTCTCCACCGAGAAGCCGCCCTGCATTCTTGATCTGACTCTTTGAGTATTGTCGCTCGACGCTGAGGGTGTGCATGGAGAGGTCTCCTCGTTTTCGCTACGACCCCTAAGAACGAAATCAGAAGGTACATTGCGCGCAAGTTGTTCGGGTGGTGTTAACTCTTAGTCCACTCGTGCGTGTACCCTCGAAAATCTTCGCCCTAGTCGTCAAGCACGAAGGCCTCATAGGTGTTGGAGGGTCCGCGTGCTTCAGGGCATCGCGACAACAGCGATGTCACTCAGCCTTGTCGTGACTGTCAGCACAGTTTGCTTATGGCAATCCGTTGCACGGATCGGAGGTTTCGTTCGATCCAGTCGCGCGACACTCATTCCCGGCCGTGCGGCTGACGCTCACGCGATGCGGACTCTCCAGCCCCTGCTGCACCCTTGTCGCCCTTTCTCATTGAGGAGGGTAGCCTCGATGACCATCTATGAGGGGCGCACTCATGCGCAGATATCCAACCTTAGAAAGGATACACCTTGCTAGACAGACGGAACACAGTTCGCGTGCCCAACGCATCCCGCGAGATCGAACTCATGGCGGGCAGTGACTTGCCTGAAGCCGATCTGGTGGCGGTCGCTACGATGATCAAAGATGGCGGGGCGGTCAAGGGCTCGCTCCAGGCCATTCGGGAGCGTGTCAGGAGGGCACATCTTGTCGCGATTGCGAGATCGGATGATCAACGGATTATCGCTGTCGCTGCGCTGAAAAAGCCAGCAACAACGTATAGGAAGGGGCTTTCGGAGAGGTCTGGCTATGGCTTGTCGGAAGAGAAGTTCCCGATCGAGCTGGGCTACCTGACGGTCCTCAAGGAATGGCGTGGTCCGGATGTGGAGGGCGTGTGGCTGTCGTCGGTTCTCTTGCAGAAGTTAATGGAGAAAGTGGGGCAGCGCGGGGCCTTCGCTACAACCAAGATAGAGCGGCTATGCCAAGATGTCCTTCCCGATCTTGGTTTCGAGTTCTGCGGTACATACAAGAACCAAGATAATGAGGAGGTATTTCTTCTTGTCAGAGCCACTCCAGCTTAGTTTCCGAAGCTTCGTCGGTAACAGCTAGACGGGTGATTACGCAAAAGAACGCCTGAAACTCACTGAGTTGATGCTCGTGCGACCTGCGCACAGTCGATATCAGGCTTGACCCCACGCGGCCGAGAGCGCAGGCTCGGCCCAACCAAACTATCTTCCTGACAACTTGTTGGACATGTTTGCGATCTGCCTCGCGGGGCAAAGATCGCTGCATGAACACTGCCCTCGTCTCCCTCTCCACAATCCCGCTCCCGGCTCCGGCAAACGGCCAGGCCGTTCCGGAGTGGGTCCACCTCGTGCCCAGGGGCCGGGTTCAGGCGCGCGACGGTCGCGGGCCCTGGCACTATGACGACGCGAAGGCGGTGATCGAGGAGAGCTTCTCCCGGCGCCAGCGCATCCACATCGACGAGAACCATTCGACGGACACGGCGGCCAAGCTCGGCCTGTCGGCGCCGGCGCGCGGCTTCATCACCGAGATGGAGGAGCGCGCGGATGGCATCTGGGGCCGCGTCGACTGGAACGAGAGCGGCCGGGCGCTGCTCTCGGATCGCGCCTACTGGGGGCTTTCTCCCGTCCTGTCCTACGACAAGACCACCGGCCGGGTGACTGCCATCGCCCGCGCCGCCCTCACCAATGATCCCGCCCTGCGCGAGCTGCTCGCGCTCAACAGCACGGAGTATGGGGCCGGCTCACCGGCGGCGACATGCCCGATCCCGACTTCTCGGCCATGAAGGCCTATTCCACCGCCTCGATGGCAGTGACCGCCGGCAGCGTCACGGTCACCGGTGCGCTGGCGGCGGAGCCCTTCAGCGCCTCCGGCACCGCCCTGGGCGGCGGGCTCTCGGGATCGCCGGCGGTGCAGGAACAGGTCTGGCGGTTCTTCTCGGAGAAGGGGCTGGCGCCGCACCAGATCGCGGCGATCCTCGGCAATGTCTCGGCCGAGAGCGCCTTCAACCCGATGGCCGTGGGCGATGGTGGCACCTCCTTCGGGCTCTTCCAGCACCACGCCGGGCGCGGGCAGGGGCTGCTCGGGGCGCTCGGCGGCATGGGCGGGCTCGGCAATGTCGAGGCGCAGCTGCAATATGCCTGGTCGGAGCTGCTCACCGGTGAGAACGGGGTCCTGCAGACGCTGCTGGCCGCGACCAATGTCCGAGAGGCGACCGAGGCCTTCGTGGGCTTCGAGCGGCCGCAGGGCTGGTCTGCCGCCAATCCGAGCGGGGCGCACGGCTGGGCGGACCGTCTCGGCGGGGCTGAGGAGGCTCTGGCGAAGTTCGGCACCACCGCCACGACGGCGCAGCAGACGCTCGGCACGCTCGGGCAGGGCTTCGACGTGCTGGGCGGGCTGCTGTCGAGCCTCACCGGCGCCGGCGGCAGCGGGGCCACCAGCTGGGTCGGCGGGCTGGTCGACGCGATCCTCGGCCCGGCCGCGGCGGCCGCCCCCGCCAATGCCGACGGCGGCTATCCGCCATGTCGTCGAAGGGGCGTTCAGCCATCCGGAGATTCTCAGGATCCCTCGCGGGCATGATCCGCGACGAACCAGATGAGCCGGAGATCGTCTGCGCCGCGGCGGCCGCACACTGAACAGGTGGCCCTGGCGAGGAGCTTCTCCCGGGGGACATCTTTAAGCGGTTCATAGGGAACCCCGTCGGAATGACCGCAACGGCAGAAGAAGACGTGTTTGAGCATCGGCTCTGACCTGACCAGGTAAAAGGGTGACGGCACATGCCCCGCATCGAAATCACCAGTGACACCCTGACCGAGGCGCTCGCGCGGATCTCGGACGCGTTGTCGGACACCGCGCCGCTGATGCAGGACATTGGCGAATATATGGTGAAGAGCACCAACGACAACTTCGCCGC
>JABXIG010000010.1 GCA_013373205.1 Methylocystaceae bacterium
ACATGCCGCCAGCCTGGCCGCGGTGCAGCGTATCTGCGCCTCTGCACCGCGTGTCGCATCACTGCGCCAGCGACTGGACGATAATGCGACGGCGCTGAGGGCCACTCGCAAGGCCTGTCTCTCAGAGTTGGCGGCGGGAAACCCCATGGATCGGTGCCACCACAAGGGCGGGCTGTTCCTTCTTGGGTGCCGGTTGGTCCTGCAACCAGTCTTCGTAATTCGACATGCCGTCTCCGTTCCCGGAAACGAGGCGTTTCCGGGGTAGTCATCTTTTCATCCGGGAGCTCAGACCGCGCTTGCCCGGGCCGTTTTCGGCCTCTAGCTTGGCAAGTGATACACGGGCGATCTTTGCCCCAACTTCTAGGCGCGCACCCCAGGGTGCGCGTTTTCTTTTGCGCAGGACGTGGCCCTCATGGACCGCCGACCTTGCACAAGGGGAAGGTCCGCGAATCCGCTGAAAATCCAAAACAGAAAAATGCGCCCGGCCTTGAAGGCCCTTGCCGAAGTGGAGTCAACCCACTGAAAATGCGAAAAAATATCCTCTGAATTTTCTTCAGGCGACCACTTCAGCAGCCATCAGCGTCACGTCCCCGGAGTCGGCGCGACGATGGTGGGCATGTTCTCGCAACGTGGTGAGCAGGATCGCGCGAGAAGAAAATTGCCACGCCCCCCGCGAGCTATCAGCCGGGGCGCAATTGCGATGGCGACCAGATCTCGCGCTAGTTGCACGCAGTGCCGCTGTCGTTGCTGCCGCAACAAGTCGCCCACCCAGGTCGCCAACGACGGGCGAGTCGATGAGCGAGGAAAGTCCGGAGGTTTGAAGATCGGGCAGTTTGTAGCCATTGTGGGAACAAACTCGCTCGATGGTAAACTCGACGCCCTATGCGTTTCTTGCGAAGTGGCCTGACGGGCCGCTGAGACCGCAAGATGCCGACGTTCGCCAGGCACGAGTTACGATGGACCGCCGGACACTGGCGATGCATACCACGGCGTACACCAAAGGCAGAAAACGGTAGGAAGCTACAGAGGTCGGGGGCGTCCGCTTCGAACTTGGGAACGGAGCGGCGGTTCTGCCGCAACGACATCGACCAGGCGGACCATCCCGCTTCAGAAGACGGATCCTCTGGTAACCCTTGGGCTGCTATACTTCACGGAGGTGTCGATGTTCCCAGATAATTTTTCATGCTGGCTGTTTCCAAACGCGGCGCAGCTCGAAGACCAAAGGGGGCTCTCACCCCATATGGCCAAGTCGTCCCTGACTCTTGGAATGAAATGTGAAGCGGTGGCTAGGATGCTCAGTCCGAGGCCATTCTCGAAAAACGCGCATCTCTGCTTGAACTTTGAATGTTTACGTTACTGATGTGCTTGGTCTAATCTGTGTTCCAAGGGACATCTTCGTTGGACGGCCACCTATTCCGGAAATTCGAACTGAAGTCGCCGCGCGTTAAACTTCTTGTGGGACGGGGATATCTGGAACTTTGGCTGACGGGTCCGACATTTGGGACGGCGACGAGTGGGAAAGCCATGTCCTTCATCTGCTACAAGCCGAGCACGGCGCCCACAACGTTCAGAAAGTTCCAGCAAAGCATCTCGGTGATTGCGGGCTCGATTTCATCTGCCTACATAAGCAACTCGTGTACCAGTGCTACGCTGTCCAGGAGCCGGTCGATGTTGCAGTTCGTGCGGACAAACAAAAGTCGAAGATATCCACCGACATCAAGAAGTTCTCTAATTTGAACGGCGGTGCGGCAGCCATCCTTAAGCACGGGAAAATCAAGCGTTGGATCCTGGCCGTACCATTGCACGACAGCAAGGCGGTGGTGGAGCACGCAGCAACGAAGGCAGCGGAAGTAAGGGCGAAGCAACTACCGTATGTTGCTGACGATTTTCAGATTATCATTCAAGATCGCGAGACCTTCGACGCCGACACCTGGAATTACAGGATGCTACTTCGCAAGCGCATCCGTCCGGTAGTTCAAGAGCCGACCAATGACGAGGTTGCGGTGATCTCTGACGGGGATCAGTCTCTGGCCGACAATCTTCGCACGAAAATGGTGAAGCGCGTTTCGGATCCCAGAGAACTGGAGGAGGTTATCGAAGATCTTCTCCGCGTATTCGTTCACTCAGAGAATGCGAAGGACGCGCTGCGAGACATGGCGCCTGATGCATATGAAGACGTTGTTCGACTGATTTCGGAACGGTTGAGGCGCCTGCGGCTCGGGTCGCGAAGGCTTGTAGGCGACCCTTTGGATGCAGAGATAGACTCTCTGAAGACCGAAATCCTTGCAGCAGTGCCGAATCTCGATCCCGGCACTGCCGATACGATTGCGCTCGGCGCAGTGAGCGACTGGCTTATGCGCTGCCCGCTGAAGCTCGACTGATATGGAAGACGCTAACCGCATCCGGTCTAAGCTGACCGGCGACTTCTCGGTAACACAGCGCCCTGAACCCATTCCCGGCGACCTACGCCTCGGTTGGGGCGTTTCGCTGCTGCTCCTCGTACTGGCGTCGTCCCGCGGGCAGCGTTGCAGTCTCCAGAAGCTTCACTTCCTCGCCCATCTAAGCCGCACGGCGAAATCGCGTGAGCATACGCGTGAGGTACTAGCTCGGCGTCGAGGACCGGCCGACCTTTCGGTCCGTATCGAGCCTTGGGTGAACAGGGCGGCCACGTTCGCCGCCGCTGGCGGAATCGTCCACATTCGAGAGGGGAAGGCTCTAGCGTTGACCGACGACGGCAAAAAGGTAGCGGCTGCGATCCGGAAGGAGAAGTTGCTTAAGGATGAAGCCTCGTTTCTCGATGACGTCGGAAAGCTGGCTACGGAACAGGTGGTGGAACGGATAATGAAGATGGAAGCATTCTGATGCTCCGCGTTAAGCATATCAGACTCCGCGCTGAAACGACCGGCGGGCTATACGGAACGGACGTGAGGCTCGACGGGAGGCTGACCGTTCTCCACGCGCCAAACACATCCGGCAAGTCAACCGTACTCCACGCATTTCTCTACGCTTTGGGACTTGAGCAAATGCTCAGCCCGAAGCGGGAGATCCCTCTCTCCTACGCGATGCGGGACTACGTCGAGAATCCGACCAGTGGGGTCAAGCATAGGATCCTCGAGTCATTTGTCGCTGTGGAAATCGAGAACGCCGCCGGTCAGATAATAACGGTGCGGCGCAACGTAATATCCGAAGGAGATCGGCGACTCATAAACGTTGTTCATGGACCAGAGCTGACCGAAGGTCCCAGCGACTACCCCCGCCGAGATTATTTTGTGATGGACGCGGGCGGAGCCCAGCGAGAGGCTGGCTTCCACCGGCTTCTGTCGGAGTTCATGAGTTGGAGCTTGCCGACGGTGAAGAGGTTCGATGGCGGCGATTGCCCGCTCTACGTCGAAACCCTGTTCCCGTTATTCTTTGTCGAGCAGAAGGTGGGATGGACCGCGATACCAGGCGCGATACCTACCCAGTTCAGGATAAGGGAAGTCCACCGGCGGAGTGTTGAGTTCCTGATGGATTTCGATACCCACGACATTGAGCTTCGGCGCCAAGACCTCGAACAACGCATGGGCGCAGCACGCGCCGATTGGTCCAAATCCGTGGATGCTATTGTCGCGCTTGCCACGGCATCAGGGTTCAGGGCTGCGCGCTTGCCAATTGTGCCGACAGCGTTAGGGAGCGAGGTCGAAAAAGCCTATCTCGAATACCCACAGAACGCCGAATGGATGCCTCTGCAGACCCTCATGGCAGCTCTGGCGGAGCAGCTCGAGACGCTCAAGAACGAAGCCATCCCAGAGGTAGAAGGTATCGCCGAGGGTGCGGCGACTGAGGCGGATGCACTCAACGCTGAGATTATGTCATTGAATGCAGAAAGGGCGACGATCTTCCGGGAACGACAGGCTGAACTCGTCCAACAAGCATCGACTGCACAACGGATTGCCCAGCTCGAGGAAGATCTTCACAAGAACAAAGATGCGCTGAAACTCCAGAACTTCGGCTCCACACTTGCACGCGAACTCGTTCCGAACCACTGCCCGACGTGTGAGCAGGCGATTGATCAGTCGCTCCTACCGCAAGGAACATTGGAGTCGGTGATGTCCATTGAGGACAACATCGAATACCTCAGCGCCCAGAGGAAGGTGTTCAAGCGGCTCGCTGACCGCTCGGTCGCCATGATCCGGGAACTAGATTTAGAACTGGTATCGTCGGCCGAAGTCGTCAGAAGCAAATCGGCACGCCTCCGCGCGCTGAAGTCTGACCTGATCGCTCCATCACATGCGGCGTCTGCGTCGTTCATCGAAGAACGACTTCGCTTAGAGCAGGAGTTGGTTCGCATCGGCGACACCTTGGGGCGCTTCGAGCAGCAACTTGAATCGTTAAGTGAACAGGCAGAAGCTTGGCGCGATATACTGTCTCAACGCGCCGCGCTTCCGGCAGAGAGGCTTAGCCAAGAGGACATCGGCAAGCTCTCGAAGCTCGAGACATCGATCCGGTCCCAGCTTGTTAGATACGGGTTCGGTACCTTCCCGGCGAAAGATCTCACTGTATCCCGCGATAGCTATCGGCCGGAGAAGGAGGGCTTTGAGATCGGATTTGAGCTATCCGCCAGCGACAGCGTTCGACTGAAGTGGGCCTACCAACTCGGTCTGCTGGACGTGTCCCAAGGAAGCAAGACTAATCATCCCGGCTTGGTGGTTTTTGACGAACCCCGACAGCAAGAAGCCGCAGAGGCGAGCGTCGCGGGATTGTTGGCAGAGGCATCCAGGATAGCAGGGGTACGATCTCAGATCCTGATCGCGACTAGTGAGGACTTGTCAAAGGTTAAAGGGTTCTTAGAGGGGATAGAATGCCAGCTGCTGATATTTGATGGCAAGATGATTGTTCCCATATCGGGTGATTCCGAATCCTGATGTGAAATTGACATCTATCCCCCAAAAAATCCGCGTCTTCTTGCTCGGGCAATGGCACGGGTCACCTTTGATCATGTAAAGTTGCGAGAAAAATGCACCTGTTTCTGGCCTCGATAAAAGACTCACCCAGATTCTCTATCGAGGGAGTGACCCAACTGTAAATTATGCGAATAGAGACGTGCTTGGATCAATGCAAAGGTCTTTTACTTCCTTCATAAGGGTGGTCGCGGCGGCGCAGGTCTTAAAGCGGAAGCTGTATTTCCACTCTCTACAAAATGGCGGCAATGCATGATCGCTCTTCCTCACTCTCTGGCAGTGGATCGCCAACACAGACACTCGGACAAGCATGCACGCGCCTCGCAACCCCTTGAGTGCCTCCCGACGGGTTAACTCATTACCGAAAATATATGAACAGAAGAAATGGCCACGCCATTCAATACGATACAATGTACAGCATGATCAGATGAGCAGCATGGACGAGATTAGAGGCGAATACAAAGAACTGACTGACCTGCCGGCAAATGCTGATGGTTACGCAAAGCGGCAGCGAGGCCATGCCTTTGAGCGCCTTTTGTACAAGCTCCTCCTCCTCGACGAACTGGAGCCACGCACCGGCTACCGCCCGACCGGCGAACAGATCGACGGCTCGCTTTACTTCGACGGCCGGATGTATCTTCTGGAAGCCAAATGGCACGCCGACCCGCTGCCAGCTTCGACGCTTTACCAATTCAAGGGCAAAGTAGATGGGAAGCTTGTTGGCTCGATCGGCATTTTCATCTCGATGTCCGGGTACGCCAAAGACGCTGTCGACGCCCTTGTTCTAGGCAAGGGCCTCAACATCATCCTCTTCGACCAGCGCGACATGGAAGCAGCGATCATCCGAGGCGTTGGCTTCAAGAGCATACTGAAACTCAAGCTTCGTAAGGCCGCAGAGGAAGGCGCCATCTACTTTCCGACTGAAAGCGAACTGGTCACCGCCGACAGAACCAGCACGGTGGCCATCGACCATTTGCGCTACGACCGCGCGACCGATCGTGTATTTGAAGCGCAGACCTTAGAGCCTGCAACAGCCGATCTTCTGATCGTGTGCGAAGGAGATATCGACCGCGTCGTCATCGCTACGCTCGCCGAACGTATCCTGGCTAGCAACGGCTCCGGCCGTTCGATCAAAATCCTGACCGCTATGGGAAAAGCGATCATTCCGCGCGTTGCCAACGCCCTTTGGAACACCGTCAGTTCGACATCGAAAGTGCTTATCGTAGTCGATGGCGACGACGATCCGACCGGCACGGATATGATGCTCGCGAACGGCCTCGAATTCACGGACTGGATAGCCGCGATCCCGAACCCATCGATCGAGACCTGGCTCGGCATCGATCTTGAGGATGTCCGCCGAAAAGGCGTCAGGCATCGGCTCGATCAGGCAGAACTAGCTGCCAAAATGCTAGATATCGACGAGCTAAGAGCCCGAGATGTCGAGTTCGCTCATTTCTATGGTGCTATCCTTGGAACTTGATTGCCCGCCGCTTTCGGAGTGAGATAGCCTCAGTGTGCGGGTTCTGAAGCGTCCGGTCGCCCGTTACAGCGACATCCGGTCACCCCGAAATACGGTCGCTGAGTTGCCATTCTTAACATCGTCAGAAGGGGCCTCGCTATCCCACGGCTATCCGAGTTCCTGGTGGCCGAGGATATCGCCGAGTGCCCTCAAGTCCCGCCGTTCGCCGATGGCCTGCTGCAGCCCCGTCGGATACCCTGGCGCTACCCCGATACAGAATTCCGGGTTGCGGCGGCCTGCAGTCTTCCTCGGCTGGATGGGCTCCAAACAAAGGTCGCAACCAAGCGGGCGTGACTACCAAATGAAGGTCGTTTGCGAAAAAGAAACTTGCAGGCGCCTTACGTCCAGCGAATACAGGGGCTTAGCGTCGTCAGGCGAATTGCGAAAAACGTATTATTTTCAGTGCCTTGCAATCCTCTTGACTACAGGGCACTTTGCCCTCGGCTGAGCTGGGCGAGCATTCCAACTCCTCCCGATCAGCCGTGACGCGGCCTGCCTTCCCTGTGGGTCAAAACTCGTACGAACTCATCGGAGGCGATTTTGCCCGGCCCCACCGTTATCGAAATCCCGGACAATGGCGGAACGGTCGCAGTAATAGCCGACCTGCATCTCCGGTCCCATTTCTGGCTGGGCAGCAACCCACTCCAATTCTATGGCCTGCAAGATCGGCTGCTCCAGGAAAACGTTGATGCCTTGATCGTCGCGGGTGACCTGTCCGACAACGGCATCCGCGATCTCCTCCAACGTGCCAACCCGCCCGATCGGGACGCTCGCGAGGAGAGGAAGGACTTCTGCTTCCACTTCCTCCCACGGCGCATCCGGCGCGAGAGCCTTTTGCTTCGCGACCTCACGGAACTTGCGTTCGAGCTTCTCGCTGCGGATCGTCCCGGGAGATACCGTGTTCACTGTCACCCCCTCGGCCGCAACAGCCTTGGCCATGGATGCGGACATCGCCAGCATCGCGGCCTTGGCGGCCGAATAGTCGGGGTTGCCTGCGGGGGGCATCAGAGCGGCGAGGCTGGAGATGTTGATAATCCGTCCCCACCCGGCATGGCGCATCTGCGGCAGGACTGCCTTCGACATACGCATGGCCGCCAGCACGTTGGCATCATAGGTCGATGCCCATACGCCAGCTTCTGTCGTGCTCCAGTCCGAGCCGACACCTGAGCCGCCCGCGTTGTTGACGAGGATATCGACATCTCCGACGGTGCGTACGTCGTTCAACAGCGCATCGACCTCTGTTTCGTCTGTCAGATCCCCAGTCACGACATGGGCCGTCCCGCCGTCGAGCTGGATTTGCCGCACCACGGCAGTGGCCTGATCCCGGTTGCGCCCGTGGACCATCACCACCGCGCCTTCGCGTGCCAGCCCGCGTGCGATACCGGCGCCGATGCCCTTGCTGCTTCCGGTCACAAGGGCAGTCTTGCCGTGAAGATGTAGATTCATGGTCGGGCTCCTTTTATGGTGAAGCCGTGATGTAGGAGCGACATGATGGACCCCGCAAGAACGCACAAAAAGGTGCCTGTAGCCGAGCTCGACCGGAGTGTCTGCCTCGGACCGGACGGCGCGGTGGCTCAGGTCACCCGGTGCCTGAAGATGATCAGCGGGCGATGGAAACTGCCTATCCTGTTCCGACTTTATGCAGACGGGATGCAGCGCAGCTCCCTGCTCCTGCGCGACATCCCCGATGTTTCGCAGAAGATGCTGACCCAACATCTGCGCGAGCTTGAGGCCGACAGGCTGATCCGGAGGACGGATTTCGGTGAAAAGCCACCTCGGGTGGAGTATCGCCTGACTGACCGCGGCGAAGCACTGATGCCGGTGCTGCTTGCTGCACGCCAGTTTTCGGAGGATCATGATCGAGTTGCCTGATAGCGTGGCGTGATCTCTCGCGCGGATCAAAAGTCGTCTGGGCTCCCATGGATCAACGCTGCGCTGCGAGGGGGCACCTGACAATGTCAGCATCGGGCTCGAAGTAGCCATGCGGCGGTGCGGCAGTCTGGGCAAGCCTCCAGGACGGGACATATGGCGCTCGCGGCCCTCTCCGGACAATCGTGGCAGGTGCCGCGGATGACTGGTCACACGGGCTAACACGATGTGGGCTCAAGCATCGCCACAGCCTCCGGCGCTCTAGAATACCCTTACAAGTCATCTAGCCATGGCTACCTGTCCTCTAGAAATGCGTTAGGCTGCTGGGAAACGCAGCAAACTTGAGGTGCATATGCCATACGTAAGATCTTCCGCCATTTCTCGCATCGAGTGGACTAGCGGAACCCTTTCGATCTGGTTTCATGAAACCGGAAGATACGACTATTACGGCGTCCCCGAGAGTGTTTTTCACGAATTCTTAGCTGCCAGGTCAAAGGGGTCATTTTACAATATGTACATCAAGGATCGTTATTAGCGACCTGGCTAGATCACCTCGGTCGATCCAAGAAACCATGCTTCTGGCGCCTGGCAGCCCAATCCTGCCGCTCATGCCAGGCGCTGCTAGTGCCTGGTGTCGGCCCTGACCTGCCGTTCAGTCCCTTGCCGATCGCCGCAGTGCAGCTTCACCAGACCGGCCATTCGTCCATCACGCAGCATTTTCGGAGGATGAAGGTTTGCAGGGCGGGACCAAGCGGGCTTTCGCTGCAGTTGCCCCAATGACTGCTTTGGACCAACATTGATGATACATGTACGCGAGTCTAAGCAATAGCCATGTATGCAAAAAACCTGTCCCTTCTTCTTCATCGTCAACTTTCTGAACCGCGATCGTATGACGAGACACTAAAGCGATTTGAAAGCCTACGGGGGTATGGGCAACTTCCCCGTGGGAGAGAAAGGGCCGCGCAACGTCTTACCAACAATGAGATCGCACGGGCCGTTTTAGGCTTTGTGCCGACATTGAGCGGATGGGCTGGTCATGTAGCACTCATAATGGGCAATCTTCGGCCTGTCGGTGGCGTCGCGGCGTCGTTTAAGGGGGTGGCGTCTCTCGCTGAGGCGATGGCTGCTCTGCTCAGCAAAGATGAAGACTGCAATACCCTTGTGTCGCTTACGCTTTCTATAGCCCGAATTCCTGGAAACGATAAATATCAAGCAAAGCTGATTTTCGAAGAAGACGGACAACGGAAGACAACCTCCTACGTTTCGAAATATGCTCTGACTCTGGCGGCGGCAGGAGCGGAAAACGACTTCGACCATGACCGACCGTTGTCGACCAACACTCGGCAATTAGTCCTAAACCGAGATTTCTTCCGAGAACTAAAGCGTGACATCGACCTTTCGCGCCATTGGAACCGGCCCCTAGAAACGGATTGGCGAGAATATGAAACAGAAGATGAGCGTAACGCTTTCCACGAGCGCCTTGGTGCGCGCAGAGGATCAAGATTCTTGAACCTAGGCGTAGATACCGCCGTCACTTGGCCAAAGGAACCGACGCGAGTCGAGTTCGGCGGTCATGATTTCGTGCTTTTCCCAAAAACCAAGGAAAACTCGCATTCCATCAGCATTGATTTACACCATGAGCGTATCGCAGCTGAAGATGCCAGGACTCTACTCAACCGTTTTTTGAGTCTTCTCGCTTGGTGTGATGATCAACACGCTATCCTGCGGGACGGATCGTCCGGCAATCCTGTACCCGTGCCCGTTCCAAGACGTGACATCGCATCCTCCGTTATGCTCGCTTGGATGTTCTTCCGCTCGCTGCCAGATGATGAGACGCTATTGAACTGCCTTTCATACTACCGCGAAGGGTTGAATGCTGCCGAAGCAGAGATAGCGTCACAGGCAGTGTTGAGCTTCTTTAAGGTGTTCGAGATGAGGCGTGACGCTCGGAAGGCGAAAAAGTGGATCAAGCGCGTTTTCACGGATGCTTGCACCAATGTGCCCGAGCATGCCTTGGCTCGGTTTCATTCGGACAGGCAAGAAACTGAGATTGAAGATTATTGCTACAATTGCCGTGTCGCAGCAGCGCATGCCTCAAAATCCTACCAATCCGACGCAGACATTTCGAGTGAAACGCGCAGGCTATCTGTTGCTGCCGATATTATGAGGGCTTTAGCGCGACACTACATTCGAACGGAATTCGGTTTTTCAGATTCCTACTTGAACGATGAAATAAGCCGATAGCAGGGATTGGGTCGGTGCGCAGCATCAGTCAAACAGGGCTCGAAGCGGACTCCAGCCGCGCAGCGAGGCGAACACCTGGCGAGCCGCGGCGGCCGTCGCTCCCGGCCCTTACCGGACCTTGGAAGGGACAATCAACGCTGCGATGCAGCTGCCCCGAAGCGGTCGTCCATGTCTTGGTGCAGCATATGCCGGGAGGCCAAGGTCGGCAGTGCGGAGATGGTGTTGAAAAACTCCACTTGAGTGATGGCTTGGCTGCTGATTCACTTCTCCTG
>JABXIG010000040.1 GCA_013373205.1 Methylocystaceae bacterium
AATCCACCAGAGTGGCGAAAATATTTGATATGGCCAATGAATACGCATCATTGTCGTGATACAGGAAATGTATGGCAAATTTCTGTATATGAACTCAGCAATACGGATACTGACATCAGTACCCTGATCTTCACTTTGACCGGGTGAAACAGGAAAACAGAAATTTTGCTGGCAATCTATAAGCAGCAACTCTACACGGGTTCTGTCTTCAAAACCGTTTTGGATATTATGTCGTTTTTTATATTGGTTGGCGGCTTCCATAACATCTGGCAAAGAAGGAGAAAAATTCAAATCCCTTCCATGAGCAGGATTAAAAAGATTTTGGACTTCAAGATCGGTCATTTTCTCTTTACCTCCGTCTACATCCGCTCAAGAACCTCTTCCATCATTCGACGCAAGTCATGGTAAACAACCTCGGTGGCGTGCGGGTCCATGCGTTTAACTTCCATGACATCGCTCACCAGCGTAGGAAAGCAGCTTTGTCCTTCAAAACATTGTCCTGCCCAGCGAACCTCAGATGATCGGATATGTGACTGGATTTGGGTGATGTCATCTCCAAAGGAGCATACCCTTACGACAAACCCGTGTGGCTTTTTATGATCAATCCGTTTGGAAATGGTAACACAATCCGAACCGTTTATTTTAGCCACGGGCCACTCCTCCTCATCAATGTCCTTTAAATCCACCGGGACTTCCATGAATTCAACGGCATAGATGAAGGTTGACGCGACTTCGGGTAGAAACTCATACATTCGCATAATCTTCTCCATCAGCACTGCGGATTAATGTCATGGAACAGCGATTGTCGAAATCAACCATGTTGCAGCTTCCAAGTATAATCTCAGCACCCGGTATCTTATAACGATCCCGTTCTGTCACCAATTCAGGGGCTAAAGCTCGGCAGTTCAATTCTACGGTTTTGAAATCTTCCGGGGGCTGGATGACCATCGGATATAACCCAACACAATCACAGTTGACGATATATCTGCCCATATTACCTGAACTCTCAATCGTAATTTTACTGCCCACCTCATGAATCGGATAATTACCAATCCATATTTCCGCTCGTTCGGGTCGATATGGTAAATTGTTTATCACCCCGGTAACGCGGAGAAACAGGGTATAGACCTTGTTTTGCTGTCCGGCCCAAAGGTCAATAGACTTCGGTCCCGGTGGTTCTTCAATTTGGTGGTCAAATTCATTTAAGCGCATAAGGGTGTCTCCTCTTTTATGACACCCTTATTTATGCTGAACGATTACCCGTATTTTCCGCTCTGCAAGCTACAAATAACACGCTGGATTTCGCCCTTACTAGCGCGACTACCATCATTATCAGCTTGCGTGAGAATTGTTTCAATCTGTTCCCAATCACCGCCTTGTTTGTATAGTGCGAGGCCCAAATGGAAAAATGCCCGATGCCGTTGCCCATGCCCCGCTGGAATACTTTGGTAAATCATCACTGACTTCTCAATTGACGCATTTGAGAGCTTCCCCTTGTAGGGCACTTTAATATCTTCGGCGATTAGCCCATCAAGGTTTACACTTTCCAAAACCTTATTGGGGTCCAACGTTTCTCCACTAAAGACATGGAAGAAACTATCATCTTGATTCGCAGCTTTTGCAGGAAGGTAGAAAAGTGCCGAGGCATCAATCTTCGTCAAATCAAATCCGTGGTCTTCATAACCATGATCTTTAAGCTGATCAAAAATCCAGTTGATGGTGATCCGGTGTACATCAGATGTCATCGAGGTTTTGGTCGGGAAGAAAACCCGGTAGCGGTCACGACCACTGTAGGTGTTGCAGATCACGTGGCTGAAATCGGAAAACACATTATGGAAATCGTTCCAACCGATACCGCCTCCATCATGATCCAACCACAATCCCCAAGACGTGGTAACATTATCGCGCCCCCGACTTGTTTTATCTGATAGTTGCGCATCAAATTTGGCAGAAGATACCAACACATTGTCTGATTTGTTTTCGAACCAATCATGTGAGCTTTCTTTAAGCTGGGCCATAAACTGGTCTACATCATTGATCTCGTAATCAACACCAATTGTATCATATGGAGACTCAAAAATTGTTATATGCGGTGTTATGCCCAGAACGGTTGCTTGTTTTACTCGAACAGCCTTTTTCTTGACGCATAATTTTTTGCGTTCCGCTGCATTCGCAGACTTTCTAGGGCGACCTAAGGGTTTCTTTTCAACTTCATCATTGATGAAGCTTGGGGCAAAACATTCGACTTCACAGCCGGGGAATAACTCTTGAAGGTAATCTGCGGATTGACGATCAGGTACAAATACGTCCACGGGGCTGGTTGCACTTCCGTCGCGTAGTGATGATCGCATGACAGCTTGATACAAGATTTGATGAACAAGGGCATCACGCATTTCGGTTGGCCCCACCCCCATGTTACGCATGAATGTATAATGGGGAGAAGTTGGATTTAAGGCCGACATAAACACCACGGTGTCGATATGCTGATAACTGTTAATCCCGTATGGATTATGTTTTAGGTTAATCCCGTTTGAAAGGTCTTTAAACCATTTATCTTTCCAGTGGTTATTGGCCCACCATAAGAAATCCTTATTACCTAGGCGGACAACCAAATCACCGTGCAAAATATCCATTACATTGGTTTCTGCACCATCCACATCAAAGGTCTTTTTCTGATATTCGAGCGACCACGCTTCTTCTGTCCAGTAATGGATTTTCAAACGCTTTCCATTGTTATGCACATCACTAATTTGATCGGGGGTGATTGCATCATGCTTTATAAAACTAACGTTATTTTGTTGCCATAAGCGATACAGAATGCTTCGCTTGAAACATGCCCCCATGATGATAGTTTCTTTAAATTCTAAAACCTTTTCCGGCCTGAGCAAACTGAAAAACCAAAACTGTCCGCTATCTTTATCAGTATCTTCGTTATTGGTGATGCGTTCAAAATTATGGTTGAGGGCATAGATGTTGTAAGTTTTGTCACGGATCAGTTTTAACAAGGGTTCAATCGCTTTTAGGCAATCGTCAGCTTTGTCGATGATACCATCAATTGCCGATCCTTTTTTCGCCGTCACAAGGCTGTAACCATTGTCTAGGTCACATAGGTCAAGCAATGGTGTCAACAGACCTTGGCTTAATGGGATTTGATATTTGTACCCTTGATCCACATTTGGGATTTCATCAATGATCAGTGTCCATTTTTCTTTGTTCGGAAAGTCTTTCAATTTTAGAAATGCTTGATGGGTGATGATAAGAATCACGCCATAATCAGCAGGAATTCGGATTAGATACTCACGAATTTCTTTCGTAACAAACTCGATGCTTTCAATCGTATTATCAATACGAACGACCTTCACGCGTGTCCCTAGACTATCCGCAGTTGCTTGGATATTGATTTCAGTTTGCGCAGTTAGATCGGTTGAAGGCTGCACAATCACAATGTTTTGATGGTTTTTCAATACTTCTTCAATGGACCATTCACATGCGTTTCCCGTTTTGCCAGTTCCTGCCAAGGCATCTACATATTTGATTGTTTTATCGCTGCCACGGCAGCGTTTATTGGATATGGGTTTTATCATTGTGTTCTCCCCATTTGTTTTTGGTTCTCCTCAAAGGTCAAATGGGAAGCCCTAGCCGGAGGAGAACAATCGACATGTCTTGAATAAGCTACTTTCAAGATGGGCTTCCCATCCCCTATTTATGTTTCAGGGTTTTGCAGTTTTTCACCCAACACAGTGTGAACATGTTCTTCAATGAATGGGCTGATTTCACTGAACTGGGATGCGATTGCGACATAAATTTGCAGACTTGTTTTTGCATACCCTTCCATCGCAGTCAGATAACCAACAAATTCCGATGGTGTATCGTTTTTGACGATTTCAAAGCCTTTCTTCGCTTTTAGAAGAAACTTTGCCCACGCAAGGGTTGCCAGATAAATTGATGCAACATGGTCTTTCAGTTCATGCGATTCATTATTATCCATAACTGTGATGAGCGTTGGTGGAATGAACATAAAACCCTGAGCCTTTTTACCATCTGCAAAGGTCAATTGGATTGCTTCCGTCTTAAAGTCACCTTCCGTGACACCATGTTCACATGCCAATTCAAAATAGTAATCTGTGAAGAAACTGTGGTCATGCACCCAATCGACTAGGGTACCTGCGTAATCTTTCACCTGCATGGCTTTTTCATTATAAGTTACATTGTCAGCAAGGTCGGATTCTGTTGGCTCAACAATGTAATTACCACATGCGTATTGATGGGCCATCAGGTCGGTTTCAGCAGTTTCGATTTCCATACCATTGACTGTCAAAAAAGGTGTGAAATCGAAATTCGACTTGGTCTTTGCCATTGGACGTTCCTCTTACATATCGCTGTTTTTTAGATACAGCTTTTATTGTTTGCAGCACCACATATGCTGATTTGTAAGAGGAGATTAACGCCGCTCTAATAGCCGCGCCAATATCTTTTTTTTATCCAATATCAATAAGTTAACTGATATTCAAGCCAAGTATAGATTAATCGGAATTGATGCCGGGTGTTGCTGTTGAAATAAATGAATAAACCATTTCCACAGAAACCTTCGGACCAATTGCCACAGCCCTAGCCAATGAATACGATCAACACCCTGTACAAGAAGATTGGTGGTGGTCAGTGTTTGCGAAGCTGATGGAATGATGATCTGGTTTCAATATTGTTATGGTTA
>JABXIG010000036.1 GCA_013373205.1 Methylocystaceae bacterium
CGGCGATACATGAGCCTTGAAACCCTGGCCCGCGTCACCGACAATCCCACCGTCAGGTTGCCCGCCGTGGCATCCTGATCAGACTCGGACCTCTCCGAAGGTCCACGCTCCTACACCACGCGCGGGGGCACTATCCCTGCCGAATACGACGTTCGGCTGGTGGAAAGCGCGAGAGCCCGCGGGATTGAACTCTCCTTCGAAGAGCTCGCGCGGGCCCGTTGTCCCGTCAAGTCGGCTGCCTGAAAACACACACTGTCCCATGCCGTGAGCATGGGGCAGCGCCACGTCACCTCCAAGGAAAAGGGGTTTCCCATGAGCATCTTGCTGCGAGCGCATATGTTCGGAGAGCTGGTGAAGGCCGTCGGCGGTGTCGATGCGGCCGCAGCTGCCATCGAAGCGGTCGTGGGTCACACGGTGTCGCGTGGCACGATCTCGAAGGTTCAGAACGGTCACTCCGAGGTACCCTATGCTTGGGTCACCGCGCTGGAGAACGCGACGGGGCGGCACCCCTTCCTGAACATGCGCAGCCGCGAGGTCTCCGGTCGACCGGCGAAGTCCGAATTGGCCTGTCACCTCGACATGCTGCGCGAAGCGACCGAGGGCATCACGGCGCTCGCGGAGTTCGAGGCCAACCCCGACGATCCGCAGACGATGGTGAAGGCCTATGCCGAGCTGGCCGATGTGCACGACATGGCAGGCGCCACCATGACCAAGCTCAAGGGGCTCATGGGCATCCAGGATGAGGATGCAGCGTGAGCCTGCCTGACGAGATATCTTCGGATGAGCGAGGCTGCGGAGGCCGCATGCGACCTGGTCGACGCTGTGCGGGACGGCGACGTGCCGCTCTTCGATCATCGGCGGGACCGGCTCGGGCGGGCGCTGGCGCGCTACTGGGCCGCCCGTGCGAGAGGCTCGACCATGGGCGGCTAGAGACACCTTGTCACGCATCGCGTGAGCGGGGCTGAGCAGAAGACGGGGGCGCCGAACCGTGCCCCCGCGGCATGAACGAAGGCGGCCACGCGTGGTCGCATCACCCGCGTCGCGGCCCGAAGAGGTCGTGCGCCGAACCTGTCGAGAGGTGTGTCGTGGCGCATGCTGCGAGAGAATACGAGTTCGCCGCTCCGGAGGGCACCAGGTTGATCGGGCCCGACGAGTGGCAACACCAGCGCTTCGGCTGGCTCGAAAGCGTTCGGCGCGACCCGGATCTCAGTGCGCAGGCGCAGATGCTTGCGCACGTCTTCGTGCTCGACTTCGCGAACAAGCATACCGTCCAGTGCGACCCGTCGATCCCGGCCCTGGAGGCGTTGACCGGGCGCTCCCGCTCGACGATCAAGCGGGCGATCTCGGAGCTTGTCGAGGCCGGATGGATGACCCGGATCACGGGGCGCGGGCGGGGCCGGGCGAGCGGCTACGGCTTCCTCACGCGGGGACGTGTCGTCGCCCTAAAAGGGTTCAAATCAGGCCCAATAAAAGGGTCACGATCTGAGCCCTTATACGGGTCTCAAAAGGGGTCAGATCAGACCCGAAAAGGGGTCAAATCCGGACCCGCCTATACAAAGGCAGAACCATGTAAAAACCATGGGGCGCGCGCGACCGCGCCGATGCCTTCCGAAAACCCCATGGTGATCCGCCATGCGACGCGCGCCGTCGAGCGCTTCCGCGACGGGCATGCCGATGCCCTCTCGGACCTCAAGCCGTGGATTCTGGATCACATCCTCGCCGCGAACCTTCTCACGCCGGAAGAGCGTGACGGGTTGGGCCTTTGCTGAGAAAGGGACGGACGATGACCGACGAGCAGACCACGAAGATCGAGACAAAGCGGGACCGGGTGCGCCGCCTACTGATCGACCCGCTGACCGAGCACGGCTTCCGGAAGCCCGGGGACGTGTCGGCCGAGCGGCACGCGAAGTTCCTTGTCGACCTCGCGGATGGCATGGCCTATCTCAGCGACGCTCAGCTCGAGCAACTTCGCCAGGTGCTCAACTATCGCGGCGAGGGAAAGGACAAGCGGGGCTGGCCGCGCATGGCGACGATCATGCCGCTGGCCGAGGCGTTGGCGCCGCGCCCGCTCGAAGAGATCCCCGTCATCGCCAGCTGGTTCGGCTCGGCGCGCGGGCCGCAAGCTCTGGAGGAGGGGACACTCGTCGCGGAGTTCGAGTTCCTGACGAAGTTCAAGCGGCCGCCGCTCCGCGACGGGGACTGGATGCGGGTCCGACAGCGCGCTGCGGAACACGACCACGACAAGCGGGTTCGTTCCGATCGGCAGCGGCGGGGTGTCGCGAGCGCGGATGATCTCCAGTGGCTCGCATGGCACGACAAGATGGAAGCCCGCGCCATGGCGCTGTTGCCGGAGGGCACGGCATGAACATGGCGATGTCGCAGTTCGGACTGTCGCGTGTGCGGCCTGGAAGGGCCGGCAAGGTGCCGGTGCCGATATGGGATCTGCTGGTCTGGGCCTTCCAGGTCGAGAAGGTCTCGATCGACTTCGACGAGATGGGCAGCGCGGCGGGCGAGCGTCCTGGCGTGTCGATGGAGTACATCCTGATGAAGCGCGGCGACCTCGGCTGCAGCATCGACGGTGGTGGCCGGTCCGATCCTCATCCTGACGCTGACCTCGTCGCCTCGGCTGTGTCGTGCCTGCCGGAAGGGTGCGGTGGTCGGCGCATGGCCGTCTGGCTTGCTGAACACGCCCGGTCTGGACAGATGCCTGACTGGGGAATGGATGTCGTGTCCGCTTGCGAGCCGGTTGCATGGCGGCAGTGCAAGCATGGTCGCTATGCCGAGCGTGAGTTCTGGCGCGGTCTCGATCGGTGGCCGCAGCATCTGGCCGGAAAGGATGGCGGCTACTGCTGCCGGGTCATCTTCACCGGGCTTGCCTCAGAGGTCGCCGCACGGCGGCGTGCCTGGCTGGAGTGGAGGTTGGCACTGTTCGAGCTGCGAGTCACCTTCCAGCTGCGATGCGATCTGACTGGCTTCTCGGTCACTGATGAGATGCCGCCCCTCGCGCCGTGGAAGAGCAGACGGTGATGAGGTCTTGGTGACATTCTGGTGTGCTGGCATCAAAAGGCTTGTTCGAATCTGACGACGTGGCGTATCAGATAGCTACCATTCATGGTCGTTGAGCTTTTGGCCAACGGACGAGTCGAGGCGTGGGTCTCGGCAATGACAATGTACTCTGACGATGGTGCGAAACTTGCTTCTCATGTCTTCAATCAGAAGAGAAATGAGCCGAAGTCTCGGTTAGAGCAATTTACGGATAAGTTGCGCAGTCTGCGTGGTCCCTTTCTGCGATCACCGTAGCAGCTCCGTACTATCCAGAGTTTTTACACAAAGAAAATGATGGTGGCGAGGCAAGTGCCTCTCAATGCTGCGATGGGATCGGGCATTGAGAGCATTGCATCGATTTCCGCCTGCGAAATTTGGACGATCGCGGCTTTGTGGGTCGCGGTTGCTGAGAGTGATCTGAATGCATCGCAAGGGCAAAGCTATGAAAATACTGAAAATCTTATCAATTGTATTGTTCGTCTCCTTCGGTGGGAGCGTGCGTGCCGGCGTTTGTGAGCTTTTTGGCGGTGTGACGTACGGCACCGGTGTGCTTTCGGCGCCGGCTCAGCGGTTTCTAGAGTTAAATGGACGCGCTGTGTTACCACACAGCAGTGGTCGAGAAATAATGTCTAGCATTGGCAAGGGAGGGACTGGCTATCTTCCCAAGACCCTCGGAAAAATGTCTACACGAACCTGGGGCTTCCTAACTCGTTCGCCGATAATGATCGGCGGGGGTCTCGTATTGATTGCGGTCGGCGCTGGCGTCTACTTCGTGTGTAAGCTTGTCGAGGGAAGTGATCCAGCAGTAGAAGTGGTGTTGTAGTGGGGGACGTTCGACTTTTAGGTTGACCAAATGTCACTCCATTGACATGTTGCCACGGAGCCTTACCGCGCCCGGAGCAAGAATGCTGCCGGGCGCTTTGCATTTGAGGCAAGCAATGCGGATCGACCAAGGCGACCTTCACCGGCTCAACCGCAACCTGGACAACCTTCGCGCGGACCTGCCGAACATGAACCGGCTGGCGCTGAACGACATGGCCTTCGCGGTTCTGGCGGAGAACAAGACCTTGATGCGCCGGGTGTTCGACAATCCGGTGCCCTATACGCTCAACGCGTTCTTCGTTCGGAAGGCGACGCTGCAGAACCAGACCGCCATCGTGCAGCGCAAGGACAAGCCGGTGGGCAAGCACTACCTCGAGGTGCAGCAGGTCGGCGGGCGCCGGCCGCAGACCGGACTGGAACGCCTGCTCGCGCGGCGGCTCAAGTACGAGGGCATCATCCAGTCGGTGCTGCCGACGCGGGCGGCCCGGCGGAACAGGTACGGCAACCTGTCGAGCGGACAGATCCAGCAGGCGCTGTCGGCGGTTAAGGCGCAAGGCGACGCGCATCAGAACACCACCGCGGCGTCGCGACGCCGGGCGGGCAGGCGGCGCGCCGACTACTTCGTACCGCAGTCGGGCAGCTCGCTGTCGGCGGGCGTCTATGAGCGACGGGGGGAGAGCATCCGGAAGGTGCTCGCCTTCTCCGACACAGTGCCGTCGTACTCGGCCCGGTTCCCGATGGAGGAGCACGGGCAGGAGGTCGCCGCGCGCGTCGCGGGCGAGGCCTTCAACCGAGCCTTCGATCGCACCATGGGACGCCGGGTCTAGCTCGGGTCCTTCCCCAAGAGGTGCCGCACGGGGGTTATTCGCGCCCCGGTACGTGCAAGCGGGCCATATCCGGACGGGGTTTCGGATGTGGTTGTTGTTGTTGTTCCGACAGGAGAGATCAGGATGGCCTTCCAGCTGGAGGAGGCCCTGCGGCGGTTTCCCCTGCCGGAGGGTCAGACGGACATGACCGTGAACCGCCGCCAGTGCGCGACGGCGCTCGACGTGTCGGAGCCGATGATCACCCGCTACCTCGAGCAGGGCCTTCCGGTCCTGAGCCGGGGATCGAACGGGCAGGCCTACGAGTTCCAGCTCTCCGAGGTCTATGCCTGGAAGATGTGGCGCGACGCGGCGGCGCGGAAGCAGGACGAGGCCGCCGAGCAGGCCGCGATGCAAATGCGGATGCTGTTCCGGAACGACGATGACGAGGAGAGCGGTGCCAGCACGCTGACGGCGCAGGAGATCGCGCAGGAGGCGGACGCCGACTACAAGCGCAACAAGGCCGCCGAGCTGCGGGGCGAGCTGACCCGGACCTCCCGGGTGCGCGAGGTCTTCGAGGAGGTGCTGGTCGAGTTCCGCAACCAGGTCAGCACGCTGGTCGACTTCGCCGAGATGGAGTTCAGCCTCGCCCCCGACCAGGTCGAGAAGATGCAGCGCCGTTGCGACGCGGCCCTGGTCGCGGCACGGCACAACCTCGACCGCGCCTATCCCTCGACCGTGGCACAGCTCGAACGGGCCGGACAGGGCGGCTGATGGTCCAGCTCTCGGACGGCCGGATCGGCCAGCGGTTGCAGTTCGCGCCGCTGCCGCCATTGACGACGCCGCAGGACATCCTGGCGGACTGCCTGCCGATCCTCGACCCGCCGAGCCGGGTGTCGCCGACGGCGGCGGCCGAGCGCTACGTCCGGGTGCAGGTGCAGGGCGCGTGGCAAAACTTCGACCGCAGCCTGACGCCCTACATGGTCGAGCCGACGGACATGACCCAGTCCCGGCTCTGGAAGGGCGTCGGGTTCGTCGGGCCCTCGCAGAGCGGCAAGACCAAGATGCTGGAGACCGTGGCCTTCCACGCGGTCACCTGCGACCAGCGCCCGGTGCTGGTGGTCCACATGACCAAGGGCGACCGGGACAAGTGGGTCGAGGAGAAGCTCGACCCGACGCTGCTCAACAGCCCCGAGCTCTACGACCGGCTCGGCAAGGCGCGCGACGACAGCACGTTCTCGCGCAAGCGCTTCCGGGGCATGCGGCTGACCATCGGCTACCCGACCCCGACGATCCTGTCGGGCGGGTCCTACGGCATGGTGCTGCTGACCGACGTCGACCACATGCCGCTGGTGCTCGGCGGCAAGGACAACCCGGAGGGCACGCCGATCCGCATGGCGCTGCGCCGGATCCGCAGCTTCCTGAGCCGCGGCTGCGTCCTGGCGGAGAGCAGTCCGGCCTGGCCGGTCCTCGATCCGTCGTGGCGGCCGTCGAAGGACCGGCCGCACGAGCTCCCGCCGGTCGCGGGCGGGATCGTGGTCTTCTACAACGAGGGCACCCGGGGGCGCTGGTACTGGGAATGCCCGGACTGCGGCGAGGAATACGAGCCGCGCTTCGACCGGCTGGTCTACGACGAGAGCCTCGACCCCGGCGCCGCGGGCGAGACCGCCGAGATGGCCTGCCCGCATTGCGGTGGGCTGCTCGGGCACCGGCACAAGAACGAGATGAACGCCAGGGCGCTCGACGGCAAGGGCGGCTGGCGGCACGAGGGCAGGGTGGCCGGTGAGCTGGTCGCGATGGGCGACGCCGCGATCCGCCGGACGGAGGTCGCGAGCTACGCGCTGAACGGCGTGGCGGCGCGGTTCTCGACCTGGTCGGAGATCGTGTCCGAGTACGAGAACGCCCGGCGCCGGGCCGAGACCCTCGGCGATGACGCGGATCTCGCAACCTGTCACTACACCTCGATCGGGGTGCCGCACTGCCGGATCCGGAAGGACGACGAAGACGCGCTCGGGCTGCAGTTCCTGAAGGACCACGCCCAGCCCGCGACCAAGGGCGTGGCGCCGGAGTGGACCCGCTTCGTCACGATCACGGTGGACGTGCAGAAGGGCTGGTTCCCGGTGCAGGTCACCGCCTGGGGCGAGGGCGGGCGCTCGCAGGTGGTTGACCGGATCGACCTGACGCAGCCGCCGGTGGATGCTCCGAATGCCGCGCCGGACGACGAGGGCAACCGCCGCCGCCTCGATCCGGCGCGCTATATCGAGGATTGGGACGTGCTGAAGCCGCTCGCGGACCGGGTGATCCCGGTGGAGGGCGCAGGCTACGGCCTGCGCGCCATCACGGTGGCGGTGGACTTCCAGGGCGAGCCCGGCGTCTCCGATAACGCCGAGGCCTTCCTGCTCAAGCAGCGGCGCGCGCACAAGGGGCACCGCTGGCGCCTGACGCGCGGGCAGGGCGGGTGGAAGGTCCCGTTCCGGATCAAGTACGAGGCGCCGGATCGCGCGTCCAATGGCAAGCGGGCCCGCCCGATCAAGCTGCTGACGGTGGCGACGGACCGGCTGAAGGACACGCTCGAGGCGGCGATGCGCAAGGCCTCGGGCGGCGCGGGCGCGATGTACCTGCCGAGCTGGATGGTCGAGAACGAGGCCCAGCTCGGCGAGTACGTCGCCGAAGAGCGGCTCGACAGTGGCTGGGACAAGAAGGCCGGCCAGGTCCGCAACGAGGGGACGGACCTCTCGGTGCAGGCCCGCGCGCTGGCCGAGCACAAGGGCATGCTGACCCTCGACTGGGAGCGTCCCCTCGCGTGGGCCATTGGCGGCCCGCAGAACACGAACGCGGTCCCGCTCGGGGACGGCGGAGATCCGGAGCCGGAGCGGGCGGAGCAGAAGCCCGCCGCGCCGCGCACGATCAACTTCCTGAAGAGGTAGAGGAATGGCCTACAGCCAGGACCAGGTGGACGCGCTGCGCGCGGCCCTCGCAAGAGGCGTGACCCGTCTGCGCATGAACGGCGAGGAAGTGCAGTACGGCTCTCTCGCCGAGATGCGCCGCCAGCTCCGCGAGATGGAGGCGGAGATGTCGGGTGCTGCGGTGAGCGGCCCGGTGGTCAGCTACGTGAAGACCTCGCGGGGGCTCTGATGGCGAACTGGATCGACCGCGCCATCCTCGGGATCTCGCCGGAGCGCGGGGCCCGGCGGCTCGCCGCCCGCGCCAAGGCGCAGGTGCTGATGAACTACGACGCCGCGAGCAAGGGGCGCCGGACCCATGGCTGGAAGGCGCCCTCGACGGATGCCGACACCGCCGCCGGTCGCAGCAGGAAGCAGCTGCGATTCCTGTCGCGGGACATGATCCGCAACCGCTCGCTCGCGGCCCGCGGGCAGGCGGTGGTGACCGGCAACGTGGTCGGTACCGGCGTTATGCCGTCGATCCGCGCCGAGGCCGAGGCGGACACCACCGAGGCGATGGACGTGATCCGCGATCACCTGCTGACGCCCGCCATCGACGCCTACGGGGTCGAGGCGCTGCCCGGGCTTCAGCGGCAGGTCATGAACGCCGTCTTCAGCGACGGCGAGGTGCTGATCCGGCGGCGCATGCGCGACCTGCGTTACGAGCCGGACCTGCGCCTGCCGTTCCAGGTCCAGATCATGGAGGTGGACTACCTCGACGAGACGATCACGAGCCACGGCCAGAACGAGGTGATCGAGGGCATCGAGTACGGTCCCACCGGCCGTGCGGTGGCCTATCACCTCTACGACATCCACCCCGGCGACGGTCTGCACCTGAAGGGCCACCGCTTCACCAGCCGCCGGGTTCCGGCGCAGCAGATCATCCACGTCCGCCGGATCGACCGGCCGGGCCAGATGCGCGGTGTGCCCTGGCTGGCGCCGGTCATGATGACGATCGGGGAGCTGAGCGACTACCAGGAATCGCAGATCCTGAAGCAGAAGATCGCCTCGCTCCTCGCCTTCTTCGTCGAGGCAGGCGATGACGGGCAGGTCTTCGACGGCGCCAAGCTCGAGGAGGTCTCGCCGGGCGCGATTGTCGGGCTCTCGACCGGCCAGAAGGTGACCCCGTCCGAGCCGCCGCGGGTCGACGGGTACTCGGACTTCATGCGCGAGGGCGTGCGGGTCATCGCCACGGGGCTGGGGCTCACCTACGAGAGTTTCGGCGACCTGACGGGGGTCAACTTCAGCTCGGGCCGGATGGGCCGCATGGAGATGGACCGGTTCATCCAGGTCTGGCAGCAGCAGCTGATCATCGGCCAGATGTGCCAGGGCATCGCGCGCTGGACGCTCGACGCCTGGCCGCTCGTGCGGATGTCGCAGGACCTGCCGCCAGTGCCGGCGGGGTTCGACTGGACGCCGCCGCGGCGCCCGCTGATCGACCCGTCGAAGGAGATCGGCGCTGCCATCGAAGAGATCGACGCCGGTCTCACCAGCCGCCAGCGCAAGCAGCGCGAGATGGGCTACGACCCTGACGTGATCGCCCGGGAACGGGCCGAGGACGCGCGGCGCGACGGTGCGCCGGCGCAGCCGACACCCCAACCAGACGAGGAAGATGACAATGGATGGTGATGACCTGATCCTCAGCGGAGAGATCATCCTGGAGGGCGACGTCCTTCCGCATGACTACTGCCAGTACATGGAGAGCGGCTGCTTCTCGGCGCGCATGGTGCGGGAAGCACTGGCGCGGTTCGATGGCGACGTGACCGTGCGCGTCAACAGCTACGGCGGCAGCCCCTACGAGGGCGAGGCCATCCGCGCCGCCTTCGAGGCGCACAAGGGCCGGATCACCGTCATCGTCGGCGGCGTGGCGGCCTCGGCGGCGTCGCTGATGATCATGTCGGCGGATCGCATCGAGATGACCGCCGGCTCCTTCCTGATGATCCACAAACCGGTCACGCTGCCTCCGACGGACCACTTCAACGCAGATCATTAATTCGCGCAAGTGACGCACCCTCAGGGTTGCGCGGCTTTGCGCTGACCGCCCCGCCTCGTGCGGGGCTTTTTCATGGGAGAACCTCAATGAAGCTTGTCGCCAACTGGCGCGAGGTCGCGAAGAAGAGCCACAGCATGTGGGCCTTCTACCTGAGCCTCGTCTTTCTGCTGCTGC
>JABXIG010000062.1 GCA_013373205.1 Methylocystaceae bacterium
TAACCATAACAATATTGAAACCAGATCATCATTCCATCAGCTTCGCAAACACTGACCACCACCAATCTTCTTGTACAGGGTGTTGATCGTATTCATTGGCTAGGGCTGTGGCAATTGGTCCGAAGGTTTCTGTGGAAATGGGGATCGGGGGTGTCAGGGTTATTTCTACGAAAAACGCTTTTTGCGGTCTAACTCGCGATTCTTCTGTTTCAAATTCTCATACTCATCCCAGAAACCAAGCTCGTTTAAACGAGCTTGAAAGTTTGCAAATGATATAGTTACAGGCTCGTTAGATTTTTTTTGTTCTTTGGTGCCAAAGTTTTTCTCTATTTGTTGACTGTAAATTCGGTTTATCATCCCTAAAACTTTGTCATCATTAAAGGGTAGGTCAATCCGTGCCCTAGCTTTCTCATCTAAAAAACTCCCCATAACATCGCGTGTCCAAGACCAAAGTTTTCTGTTACGTTCTTCACGCTCGTACCCTCGGTCAACATCATATTGTCGCGAAGAACGCTGCGGCTTTTTGGGTTCACTAAATTCCCACAAACGTTTTTTAATCATTTGATCGTGTTCAATTACGGTGCGACCTTTGTTTGAAACAGGGTGATCTTCAAATTCGGACACAACAATCAGAGTTATCCGATCATCAATTCTTGGTACGATATTTTTGTTAAGTAGGTCACCTTCATTATAGACAACTAATGTAACATCCTGATGGTCTAATAAATCGGCTTGATCAATGAAACTTGTACGACCTTTTCGATCCTGTTCGACAATAACGTTGTCAGGCCACGGCACATCCCATTTCAGGAAGAAAGTTTCAATCGTTTGTTTACGCTTCTTTTTCTCACGCTGCGGACAATAATAAACAACAATCCGATCAGACGGAGTGTATTCTGGCCCCTCGCCTTTGATGTTTTTTGTCAGAATGAGATCGCAGTCAGAATCAAGAATATTATGCAGGGTTAAGACCTGATCACCTAGCCTGATTTGATATTTTGAAATAACATCGAGGTTATTGGTTTGATAAATGGCGAACAATGCTGCTTGTACCGTTGTCCCTGATAGCACAGTCCCTTCCTGTAAGGTGCCGGGCACTTTTCTAGCAGTGACCTTGATATTTCGCGTTCCCATTTTTTCCATAAATTTGATTTTCTTTTACATGTCATCACAATATTAGAATCTACAAAATACACGTCACTTATGGGGTGTAAAATGTAATTTTTTATAGAAAAACGGCATTTTAGCCGCACTTAGGGGCATTCTTCTGACTTTTACATCTGATTTTTTGTGTGGTTTTATCTGTTCAAGAACAAAGCCAAGCCCATGAGGGGGCAAGGCAAATGTAACCAAATTATTGAACAGGATAATCATAAATGTTTCAGGCAAATCATTGCACGGAAAAAATCAGCTTACAAGATCGTCCCTTGGATAAACGAATTAAGAACGACACACATAAATTCTTTTGTGAAACTTCTGTAAACAAGGATGGTGAACTTGTTATTTTCGCACGAAATGGATCAAATTCCGTGGAAACCAAAAGGTCACAAAATAAAAATCGTGGGAAGAAGGATTTCCACCATCGCGATCTTTTTTTAACAAAGCCGGGGCAAAAAAGAAATACGGAGTGGTATTCATCCTTGCCCATCATTGATGAGTTAATCATCGCAAACGGTGATATTTTCGACGTTGACCCTTGTTCACCAGTCAAAGGGGAAACTGCCCCAGTTCCTGCGAAAAAGCACTATACGCAAGAAGACGATGGCTTGTCTCAAATATGGACGGGAACGACATATATGAATTGCCCATATGCCAACATTTCAGCATGGGCCAAGAAAGCTGTTGAATCCGTCTGGTGTTCAGAAATGGGGAAAGCTCCAACAGAATTTGCAGCACATAAGGAAACACCTGATGCCGAAATCGTGATCGGGCTAATTCCAGCCCGAACGAATACTCAATATTGGCGCAAATACATTTCGAAGCATGCCAAAGTTTTCTTCCTCAGTGGGAAAGTCGTTTTCCGGCAACCAGATGGCAATGGCAATTATGTGGTCGCCTCGTCAGGTTTTCCACAAGGAGTAGCTCTAGTTGTGTGGGGTAATCACACTAAGATTTCAAACCATTTGAAAAACCTAGATATGATTGATGGACATGAAATCTATGAACGTTCCCACCCATCAATTCCTGATCTACCAGTCCAATATTGGACCAAACGTAACAAACGCTAAACAAGCATTTCCCTACAGAAATAAACGATCTGCCGATAGCCGTGCAAAGTTCTCGGCAGACCGCCCTTCACATATCCAAAAAGGAGTGACCCATATGGATAATACTAAACATAATACTAAAAACCGTGCAAATGACGCAACCGAAGAAATGAATGCCGCTGCTGAACCACTACCTAGTGGTGATGCAGAAGAAACAACTTCTCAGGATGCGATACCCAAACAGGAACAGAAAACCACTGATGAAGAAATTTGGGAAGCGTGTGCACAGGAAAACATTGACTATCAGCCCACCGACCTAAATCTGAAAACGGGCATTTTATTGCTAAACTCAGCGGCAGAGGCTGTAAATGAATACACTGCTGCAAAAAAGGAAGTTGAACAAAATGTGAATGTTTCTGACAAGGCCGTATCGGTTATTCAAGGATGTGTAGAGCTTCTATATTTCGGCAAAAAAAATCCTGCTGTTATCCTTGATCTACTCGAAACATCTGGCATTGAGTTTCAAGCAAATATGCGGATTGAACGACAATTGGTGGAAGTTGTTGTACGCCAATCTGGCTGCCAAGTTTCCAGCGGTACTAAATCCAAATTTGCAGGTTGTCTGAGTCTTTTGATTACGGAAGATATTCCGACAGAAGATGTTTCGAACTTTATCGCGAAAATAGGCGGTTGGACAAAGCTGTATGACCTTTATCGCAAAAAAGTGGAAGCTCCTCAGCAGAAAGAGGAGCAGCGTCTTAAAAAACTCGAAGATGCAAATATGCTTCGCCAGCTTGAAACAGAAACTCTGTCAGTTGGAAGTATTATGATAGATAAGCCTGATGATACGGAAATCCGTGACCAGTTTGAAGGTTTTCATAGCTCTCTTTCCATCATGATCGTTCGTCATGCAAATGATGTCATGGAAGTCCTAGGGCGTTTAAATGCGGACGAGGATAAGGCCCTGAAACTTATTTGCCAATACGGACTTTTCGAACCCAGTGTTTCTTTAGCTAATGACAACGTTGAGAATGAGGAGTCCTCCCATGCAAACACGTAATCAAGCTCAGCAAGCTGTAATTCGTCAAATTCTTTTGTCTTCATCACAAGAACCAGTATTGCCATCAAATGTGAAAGCCCCGCTCAAATGGAGCGGGGGAAAGGCTTCTCTAGTGAATGATTTGGTGCTGATGCTACCTGATGCTATTGATAATGCGTATTTTCCATGTACTGGTGCGGCCAGTATGTTTTTCGAAATGCGTCGCCGCAATTTAATCAAGGGAAAGTCATTTTTGACTGACAAAAATGAAAATCTGATAAACTTCCTACATGTCTTACGCGATCAGACCCGGCAATTGGTTTCACTGCTGGACACCTTACACAGTCATTACGGTGGTGGATGCCGTTCCCTTTTTAATTTGGCTGTTGATACCCTACTATCCGATAAATCTACAAAATTGCAACATGCGGCATCTTTCTGGGTTTTTAACAAAACAGCATCTTTTCATGCAGTTTCCAAGGAAATCAGAAAAACGGCCTATTCGGATGTCCTAGCAAGTCAAAAGGATTTTTCTCGTCAGGCCATACGGTACCTATTGACCTTCGGCAAAATGCTTGAGGGTGTGACAATTGAAAATGAATGCTACACACAAACATTTCGACGTGCATTAAATGGCGGAACAAAGAATTTCACATTTATTGATCCGCCTTATCTCTATGCGGGAGAGCGTTTGTATGTGTCTGATAATACGGATAATCCACAGGACACATTTGATTTTGACAAGTTTTCCAAGGCTTGCATGGAATTACAGTCTGCTAGCAATCTAATGGTTACACTGGATGCCAATAAAAAGAGCCTAGAAAAACTGGACTTTATGAAGCAATACCAACATAGCGTTTACTATGCGGGAACAAAGAAATTTGCTGATGAGCAAGTTGCCATCAATTATCTTCCGGTTTCTGGTAAAAACATCGCAAACTCGCTGAACTGGGAAGATATTTCGCCAGATTGGGCGGCCTAACATTTTCGTGGAAAAGGAGGGGGTACTCTCCTATTTCACACGGCGACGCGCACGGTCTTTGCAGTCAGCAATTTGCTTATCCAGCTTACCTTCAATGATCATCTTTTTAATGGTTTCCAAGACTTCCACAATGTCATGTTTATTTGATCCACATTCGATGCTGGGTTTCCCGGGTTCGACTTCGAAGACGTAGCTCGAACCGTACCGCAATTCGACGAAGTAAATACCGCTTTCATTTTTCCAAAACCATTCCCGGGGTTTGGCGGCAACCAGCTTTTTCTTTTTGATAATATTGCCATCCGCATCTTCATCGTTCACATAGCGGTAGCGTTCGACTTTGATCGTCGGATCATTGATGAGGGCTATCTGGTTTTCGATCCCCTCAATCATCACGTCTTCGCCTTTTTTGCGGCGTTTTTGTTGAACGGTGGGGCGAGTATGACTGCTGAATTTTAGCTCTTTCATGGCGGATCTCATTGTTAGTGTTTCCATAGAAAAAGCATATGGCCGACTGATAAGGTCGGCCAAGTTCAAGAGTAGAGTTTAAGCAATATTTACAGAAGGTTATGGCCCAAAGGCCACTAAACCAACGCCATCAATTGGTCCAAGTCGCTTTTGGTCTTTGCGTGTATGAAAATTTGATAGCAATCAAAGAGTTCCTGTTCTTCAAGCAACGTTTCCCGGGTGGCACTCAACCCGATTCCATCTGTGGTCAAATGGGGTGTAGGTGATTGGTCCAAACGCTCAAAGTGGCTGATCAATTTACTTTCCAGCCGAAATGTGTATGGGTATTTTTTTGCAATGTTGTCAGCATGGTCTTCATAGTGCATCGTCTTACTCCTCAATGTTTATCTGAATTTATTTATCAACTTTCGCTCCCGGGGCAGCACCATGGTTCAAGAATGATAAATATTTAGAAATTGAGGAGGCGTAGCAATGAATACCCGTGAGCTTTATGAGAAACTGAAAGGTCTTGGAACCGTTGATAATGCCGACGATTTTGCCAGTTTATTTGGATACCGGGATAGTACAATTCGGTCACAATGGGCAAAAAAAGCATTACCCGACTTGTCTGCATGGGTTCGGTTGTGGTTTTCACTGGACGCTATCGCTAATGACACCGAGGACGCTATTAAAACCGTACATAACTCAGAACGTGGTGCATATACTAAGGGGCTGGAAGAGCTTCGTAAATTGCAATCCCGGGTATGGCGGCATGTTACGGAAATGGCAACTTAGGGGCGCGACGTGTCCATCTGCCATGCGCAGTCCACAGTCTGGAACTCTTTCTCCGAAATGCCAACCAATTCGAAACGGGGCAGGATCGCCATCAAACAATTCATCGTCTTGATCGCATCATCACGTTGATAATCGCATTCCGCTTTTGGTGCGCCGTTATACATTGCTTTGTTGATATGTTTATAAGCATACTCAGATGCGTTGCGCAATTTGCGCTCAAACCGTTGGATGTCACTCATGACCATAAAACCGTCAGGTTTATTGACTGAAAATGACCAGACTTTATGCGCTGCTTTACTGAACACTCTATTCACCGCAAGCTTTTGTTCATAGCAATATTCGGCGCGTTCTTTAAGGTGCTTTCCTGACGCACCAATACCGTTGGCATCGCGCTCTTCTTCTAACCAATGATCTGGATTCATTAGTTCTTGGTCAGTGGTAGCATGGGCAGTTGAAACCGCCCATACCAACATGATGAGAATTAACCACCGCATTTTGCATTCACTGAGGAGTTTCTGCCTTCCAGCATCGCGATAAGCTTTTTACGGTCAGGATCATTTTTATCGGGAGAAGCCGAGAAATATCCATACAGAACAGCCAAAGGTTCGCTTTGCATTCCAACATCGGCACGGCAGTTACAGGTTTTCTCGGCACTATCATCAAAGAGAAGGTCTACTGTTTTTCCACAAACACGATACATTTCCGCACGAATCCCGACTTCATCTTGAGAACAGGTGTTTTTCAATCCCGGCCAGAAGTAATCGCCGATTTCCCAAACCAATTTGTTGTCAGAATTATTTTTCGGACCATCCAAAAAGAGTTGAAGCTGCTTATCTGTGTAATCAGCATCATAGACCTTGTTGACGGCGCATTCGCAGAAAGCCTCAGTTGCACCCACACGGCCCATACAGCTTTTGTGTAAATCACCTGCAATCCACCCTGCTCGAATTTCTTCGGCTTGCACATTGACTGTTGCCAATAAGAGGGCAAACGAGATCATTAATGTTTTCATTTTCAATTTCCTTATTGTCTATTCCACGCGCCCCGCACGTTCAAGCCAATCATCACCTTTTCGGCATGTCAAAGCTGTGAAAATGTAAGGGATATACCCTTTTGGAAGCAGTGCTTTGTTCTTGTAATCCGACATCCATTTCTGGATACCTTCTTCGGGCATATATTTCTTCATGGAGGATGCCGTGCAGGAACACACGCTCTTTTCAAAGCCTTGGTCTGTACACAGATTTGAAAAGCTTGTGCGCGATTGTGACGACCATTCAAATGCATTTGCAGCAGTTGTCATGGTCATGATAGCGACCACGGCCATCAAAAATATTTTCATGAGTTATTCCTCTATTTCGGCAGTCAGTTGACCACGTTCTCTGAATTTACAGATGCCATAGCTCGTCACCATTTGGCCGTAACGGTTATGACCTTTGACACGCACTTTCAAATTGACCAGCGGCAGGTTTGAAAGGTTCTGGGCAAACACCAGCCCATTATTTTCCA
>JABXIG010000024.1 GCA_013373205.1 Methylocystaceae bacterium
AATGTCCAGATGGCGCTGCGCGGCTACAACAACCTCGCCGCGAAACTCGCCAGCATCGGCGGACGTCTCGAGGTCCGTGAAGACAAGATGGCTGCCGCCTGACATCGCCGAGGAGCGTCATGAACACTTTTTCCGTAGGCGAGCTTCACGCCTTCCTCACCGAGCAGGGCGTGCAACATGTGACGCGGGATGTCTCGCTGGCCGCGATCTCCCGCTGGAAGATCGGCGGCACCGCGGATCTGCTGGTCGAGCCCGGCAGCACCGCGGAGGTGGCGACGGTCATGCAGGCGGTACGGCGTTTCGACGTGCCTGTCTTCGTCATGGGCGACGGGTCGAACATGCTGTTCGACAGCCGCGGCTTCCGCGGTGTCATCCTGCGCATCGGTCGTCACCTGGCCGAGCTGCGCATCGAGGGGACCCGGGTGTCCTGTGGCGGTGGGCACTGGGTCCCCGATCTTGCCATGCGCCTGGCGCGTCGGGGGCTCGGCGGGCTGGAGCACATCGTCGGCATTCCGGGCACGATCGGCGGGCTGGTGCTGATGAACGGCGGCAGCCAGCGCAAGGGGGTCGGCGAGCACGTGGTCGAGGTCACCTGCGTCGAGGGGGACGGAACGATCCGGACCTACGGCAAGGACGAACTGGACTTCACCTACCGCCACTCGGCTCTGCAGGGCAGGGGGGCGGTCATCACCTATGTCGAGCTCGAGCTCGCTCCGGCCGACCCAGCACAGGTGCGCCGCGCGATGATCGAGATCATGGCCTCGCGGCGCCGCAAGTTCCCCAAGAACCTGCCGAACTGCGGTTCCACATTCCTGTCCAACCCCGCCATGTACGAGGTGGTGGGGCCGCCGGGCCGCGCGATCGAGGAGGCCGGGTTCAAGGGTAAGGCCATCGGCGGGGCGCAGGTTTCTCCGCTGCACGCCAACTTCATCGTCAACCAGGGCAACGCTATGTCGGACGAGGTGCTGGCTCTGATCGCCCTGATCAGGCAGACGGTGCACGACCGGACCGGTTATCTCATGGATTGCGAGGCGCGTTTCGTGACCTCGGAGGGCGAGGAGCGCCCCGCTCACGAGTTCACCGACGCAAAGCGCTTCGACACCAGCCTGTTGACGCAGGTGACCTGACCCGAATGGGAAAATCCCTGTTATTCAGAGTCTTTACGATCTTCACGGGTCGTATGGCGGCTCGTGCCGCGCAGTTCGTCGTGTTCCTGCTGCTGGCCCGGACACTCGAGCCGACGGAGTTCGGCTGGTACGGCCTGCTGACCACCTCGATCCTGCTGGCCTCTCTGCTGGGCTCGCTCGGACTGCGCCAGGCCGTGGCCTATCGCCTCGGGCAGAAGCGTCTTGGGCATGCCGCGGCCATCCACGCCCTGCTGCTCATCCTGCCCGTTCTGGCGCTTCTGCCATCGGCAGCGGTCTGGTTGGCGGATGGCGGCAACCTGCGTGCCGCCGGGCTCGGTGAGGGCGGGATCATTCTCGCGGTCCTGCTCGCCACGGCCGGAGCGCTGACGGTCATGATCATGCAGGGTGTTCTGCTGGGGCTGGGACGTACCACCGGCTTCAGCCTCAGCGACTCGCTCTATCCGATCGTTCTGATGCTGACGGTGGGCGTCCTCTGGCTGACCGGGACCGTGACCTTCCTGCGGGTCCTGGCGGCGGTCGTCGGAAGCTATTGCCTCGCGGGGCTTCTGACCACGATGCTGGCAGCAAGGGGATGGCAGGCCATCGGCGAGCGGATCGCGGCGCCCGAGGTCTTCGACCTGGTCCGGCACGGCATCGCCTTTGCGGTGAACCTGTTCCTGATCACCCTGTCGGCCCGGGTATCGATCTACATCGTGGAACACCTGATGTCGGATGCGGCGGCGGGTCAGTTCTTTGCGGGTCAGCGTTTCAACGACATCGTCACCCAGATCGCGATGTCGGTCGGCATGGTGCTGTTCTCGGACACGGTGCGATCGGACGATCCGCGCGCGGTGCTGCACCGGAACGTGAAGATCGCCGCTAACATCCTGTGGGTGCTGGGCCTGGTCGGGGTCGCCCTGTCCTTCTTCGCCGATCAGCTGGTTCTGCTGCTCTTGGGAGAGGCCTATGCCGGGACGGGCGTCGTCTTCGCCATCGCTGCGCTGATGATCGGGCCGGCGTCGGCGGCAAAGATCCTCTACCCCTCGCTTGCGGGCATGGGAAAGCCGTTGAGTGGCACCATGGTGATCGTCACCTGCCTGGTGGTGAACGCGGTCCTGTCCTGGCTGCTGATCCCCCTAATGGGGATCGACGGGGCGGCCTATGCGTTGCTGATATCGCAGGTCGTGCTGTTCCTCGGCTATGTCATCGTGATGTATCGCCTCTTCGGTGTGCCGTTGCGGGATTGCCTGCTGCCCACGCTGAAGTAAGGGGCGCGAGCCGGCCGGAACGGTGTTGCGGGGCAATGCCGTTCCTGAAAGATCGCTAGAGGACGACCCATTCGATGCGGCTAACATCGCCGGAGGCAATGCCGCCGGTGGCGTTGAGCGATGTCACGGTGAAGCTTCCGTCCTTAAGCAGCATCGCAAGGGTTCCGAGCGCCGTGGAGCTTCGCTTCTCGACGCGGCTGACCTGTACGTTGACCCGGAAGCGGCCGTCGGAATAGGCGTTCTCGAGTCTGATGTTGCCGTTCGACACCGTGACGGTCCCGGCATCGAGCAGCGCCGACCCCGCCATCGGATCCCCGCTGACGAGGGATATCCGGGGGCTCGCACTTGCGGATGAAGACGGGGGGCGTCGAAGCCAGTGGAAGGGCCGGACACCAGCACGTTCTGGGTCGTGCCATTTCAGGCCGACGCCACCGCGCACCGCCTCGAAGCTTCCCCATTTCACATTCTCGAAGCCGCAGCCGCTGACGACCGTGGGAATGCCCAGCCGGGCATTTATGGCGGTGGTGAAGTCGTATTCGATCGGGCGGTCGACGATCAGGCTGGTGCCCGTACTGGAGATCCCCCTGGCCAGCTGGGCCTGGCGGATCCGGTTCTGATTCGGCGAGCTGTCGATGACCTTCTCGTCTTCCAGCCAGACGTAGTCCCCCACCGAGGCGGCGGTCAGAATGGCGCTGTCAGTGGGGATCTCCTGGCTGTCCCGGGGACGATCCTGGGGCAGCGCATGGAAGGTGACGGGGGCCGCGCCCGGGACTGTATGAGCTTCGTGCCTTCCGTCAGGGGAATGAAGCGGGCGTCGCCATCCATGACGAGGCGCACGTTGCAGTCGACGATTAGCTACTGCGAGATCCAGACGTCGCCGACCCCGCGCACGACGACCTCGCGGGCGCCGACCCGGGTCTGCCGGGCGGCGGCATCGAGCGCGGCCTGCAGCTCCTGGGTGGCGTCTCCGGCGGCGGCGCGGACCCCGTGCTTGACCACCGATTGCGGCGCGGCGAGGCTGATCCCCTCGTAGAGCTTGACGCCGCCTGCAGTGACCATGTCGTGACCCTCGGCCGCAGCGTCGGCGACCTTGTCGCTGAAGCCCTCCTCCTGCAGGCTGAGCAGGTGCCCGGGCAGCACCGGCAGACACCCCGGCCCGGGCGTGTAGGACATCAGCCGGTCGAACTTCCGCAGGACGTCGCTGTGGATGGTCAAATCATCCTCGACATAGAGCAGCATGTCCTGCGGTGAGCGGACCTCGACCCGGTAGCTGCCGCTGACGAGGTGGAAGATCGGAAACCGGCCCTCGGGTCCGGCCTGAACCGGGTTGTTGCGCATGTGCGTCAGCCCCGGATCGGCGAACACCGGACGCAGCTTGTCACTGCCCGCCTGGTAGATAAAGAGCTGCGCCCCGGCCAGGTTCAGGTCCTGGGCGAGGATTTCATTGAGCATCTGGTGTGCGTAGAGAGCGATCATCTGCGCGTCCGATCTGTCCGGTGTTGCGTTCTGCTGCGGGGGAGTCCAGACCGGCGGTGTCCGGCACATCCAACTGCAACCGAACCTTTACGGATTCTCTTGATTTTCTGCTTTCCCCCCGTTCGCTCTCCGCGCGTGGCAGCCGCTGCCTGCGGGAACCGTCCCCGGGCGGTGCATGCAGGCCAGCCGGCATGAGGCCGCGGCGGATCTGGCTGGAACGGGCGACAGGGCTATGGATCGGCTTGCTGTTCGCGGCGATGGGGCTGGGGCTGTTCAGCCAGGAGGTCGCGGACAGCAACCAGCTCTTCGGCACCCTCGCCCGCATGGCCGACAGCCTGCGGCCGCACCTGCTGCTGCTGTCGATCGCGATGGCGCTGGTACTGCTGCGGCGTGACCGTGTCATCTCCTGGATCTGCATTCTCGCCGCGCTCTCCGGCATGGTCGCGATGGTGGCCGACTACCGCGCGCGCGTCGCCCCGGAGGCCGGGCAGGGGGATCTTACGCTGCTCTGGTTCAACCTGCGCTACGACAACGACATCGCCGTCACCGATCTGGAACGAGCCCTGCACGACAGCGGGGCCGACCTCGTCGCGCTCACCGAAACCCTGCCGGCCCGGGACCTCGGGGACCGGCTCGCGGATCTCTACCCCTATCGCTGGGGGGACGGCGCGGATTCCGGGATCATGGTGTTTTCCCGCCATCCGTTCGACCAGCTGCCGGTGCGGCTGCCGCGCCCCGGTGCGACGCGGTTCCTCAAGCTCCGGCTGGAGGTGCCCGACCGCGTGCCGCTGGACCTGGTGCTCGTGCACATGTCGAAACCCTGGTATCTGGGACCGCGCGCGCAGGAACAGGCCTTTCTGGAGAAGGCGCTGACCCGGGATGCGGAGCGGCCGCTGGTGGTGATGGGGGATTTCAACGCTGCCCCGTGGAGCCGTGGTCTGCGGGACAACGAGCGGCGGCACCGCCTGCGCCATGTCGCCCGACCGGTGCCGACGTGGCCGGCCTCGATCGCGTGGCTCGGGCTGCCCATCGACCACGTCCTGCTGCGGGGAACGCGGATGCATCGGCTGCAGGCTTGGGGCGAGGGACTTGGGTCGAACCACCTGGGATTGCGAGTCGGTATCAAAATGCCCGATAAGGGCGACGCATGACCGGCATGGAAGTGTCACGTTTTGGGTTTAGCAGTGATTGTCTGCGGAGCCATGGGAAGGTGATGCGGTGTCGGTAGAAAAAGCGGCAGAGGCGCGTTGCATGCCCTTGTGGGCGGTTGCGCGGGCCGATGGCGGA
>JABXIG010000041.1 GCA_013373205.1 Methylocystaceae bacterium
AAAAGCGCGTTGGCGTGGACCGATCACTATACCGACTGCGCAACCTGGTCGAACGGTGCTTCAACAAGCTGAAGAACGCTCGCCGCGTCGCCACCCGATACGACAAAACTGCGGAGAGCTTCCTGGGCTTCATCGACATCAAGTCGATACGCCTTTGGGTGCGCCATTTGTCAACATGACCTAAGAATCTGGATCGCTTTCTTATCACTGAAGCTCTGTCCTACTCGAGCGGTGCCGTTGCACCTACATGACAAATCCGCCCCTCGGCTCAGCGGAAGGACTCAGATCGCGATCGCACCGCGTGTCTGGTTCCCCTTTACTTCTGCGCAACGTAGTATCGCGGGTCTGAAATGCATTCATGCACATTCAAGGGCGTTTCAAGCTTCTTTCGCCACCGATGCCTGTGCGAAGACTGTGCACGCGTTGACCGCGTGCACAGGTTACGGCACATTTCGTGGCATGCCACCGGATTCGATCCGGAATCGATGAGGAATCTCTCGGTATTCTTGGGGTTTCGCTGTCTGGCTCCTGCCTCTACCGCCGGAGCCAAAAAACCTCTAAGGCTTTGATTTAGCAGAAGAACCACTTCCTCGGGAATGGTTTTTACGTTTCCGGCACACAAACCGGTACACGGAGTCGGGCACAGACCCGTGCACGGCCGCGACTCCGAGGATGCCCTGGAAGTTTTCGGAGGCATCCGCGTGGCCGGAGTCGCACATACCCCCCATCTCGAAAAAAATGCCCCTCGGGGTTCTTCTTCCGACGCCGGTTCCCGTCCCGGCTCGCGGCAAACCCGAACCAAGAACACGGATCCGCACTCTGCCTGTCGCTGCGGACCGATGTCCTCTCCGAAGCGAAACCTCTCGCGCGCGCCCTCACGGCGCTGTGCGATCTCGGTTTTGCCATGTTGACGGAGAGACGCATACCCGGCATTCTCAATGCCGACGAACAAGGGCTCGGCAAAACTCTTCAGACCATCGCGTTTCTGACCTGGCTGAAGGAGCACATGAAGCAACCTGGCGCAGCCAATCGGGGACCCATGCTGATCGTGGCCCCGACGTCGCTTCTCCGAAACCGGGAGCAGGAGGTCGAAAGCCACGTCGAAGGCCGCGGCTTTGGCACCCTTGTTCGCCTCTACGGCAGCACCTTGGGCTCTCAAAAGAAGCGCGACGCGCAGGGAACTGAAACGCAATCGGGCCTTCCGCAGCTGGAAGAAGCCTTCGAAGACTGGCGCGCGCACCGCTACTGGCTCCTCACCACCTATACGACGCTTGCCAACCACCAGCATTCCCTGGGGCGTGTGCCATTCTCGGCCATGGTGATGGACGAGATCCAGAACATCAAGAACTGCAATACGCTTGCATCAAAGGCCGTCGAGGCGATGAATGCCGACTTCCGCATAGGCCTGACAGGCACGCCAATCGAGAACGCTACAATCGATCTCTGGACCATCATGGAACGCATCGCACCAGGCTGCCTCGGCTCCGGCATGGAGTTCCGCGAGCGCTACGCCGCGCCTGACGCCGAGAACATGGCTGAACTGCACGCCCGGGTATTCAAGCCCCGAGGCACCACTCCCCCGCTCGGCCTGCGTCGCTTGAAAGATGAGGTCGCCCGCGAACTTCCTTTGAAGCGCCGCTACCTGCATCCGCGACTGATGCCGAAGGTCCAAGCCGACGCCTATGATCTTGCGCAGCTGAAGCTGGCCAACGGAGGGCCAGGAGCAGCACTGAAGATGTTGCACCATATTCGGTCTGTCTCGGTACACCCGGGTGACACCGCTGGCACGGCACCGGACCAGTTCGTGGCCAAGAGCGCACGTCTTGACGCGGTTATCGACATCCTGCGGCGCATCAAAGCCGCGGACGAGCGTGTTCTCGTCTTCATCGAACACCGGGAGATGCAGTTCCGATTTGCGGAGATAGTTCGCCATATGTTTGGTCTCGAACGTATCGACGTCATCAACGGTGACACACCGATTCCGAGGAGGCAGGAGATCGTCAATCGCTTCCAGAAGCATCTCAAGTCCGATGCCGGCTTTGACATGCTCATTCTTGGCCCGAAGGCAGCCGGCACCGGCCTAACGCTGACGGCAGCCACGCACGTCATTCACCTCCCACGCTGGTGGAATCCCGCAGTTGAAGAACAGTGCAATGATCGGGCTCACCGCATAGGACACCCTTGCTGATATTCCGCGGGAATGCCCCACCCTTCATCCGCTCACCTCGCAACATGAGAAACTTCGAAAGAGGAAGATTACCAAAGGGTCCCGAATAACTGGTTCTGATAAGTTCGTAGACGTCACTTGCCATCGAATTTCTCCATGCTTCGCTGACAGGAGATCGGTCGTTTTTCAATCATCGAAAACTGTCGTCATACTGATCGACGGAGTGCAACGCGCGGCTCAGCCCCTCGTGACCAACCTGTGATTGCGAGACGATGACCATCGGCCAAGCTCCTTCCCGATTGAAGGATTCCTGGAGATCCCAAATCATCTCGGGGTCAAACCAACCTCTCGTGACATCGCTGCGCAATGCACTGACGGTCAACGGATCGTCAGAGAGCCAAGGCGCTTGAGCGCTTCATTGTAGGCTGGCCAGTTCCTGGTCTTGTAGGCCGGGGGTGTAGGTTGGCTCATGGAACCCAGCTACCATACTGGATTCACAAGATGAATCGCTCACGCGATTTGTGCAGCAGAGCCTCGC
>JABXIG010000037.1 GCA_013373205.1 Methylocystaceae bacterium
CCACATAGAGGTCCCGCTCCGACCATGGTGGTTTTTCCACGACAATGAATATCTGATCACGTTGCGATATTCATCGCAAACGGTATCGATAAAGTCACATCCGACGATCCGTGCCGGTATTTCGTTAACCGACGTCGAAGCGGTGTTAACAACGGTGTTAACAGCACTAGATGATAATGATCCCGATATTGTTAACGCTGTTAACCGTGCCTACCAGAAAACCCGGTGGAAAAAATCCAAAGAGACATGATGTTCATAAAACATCTTCGTCACCGTCTTTTCATAATTCGCACAAAATCAGTTGTTTGGGACCGTTTCGTTCACCGTGAATTTCACCGTCCGTAAACCAGTTGTTATATGGAGGATCACCATGACTAAAAGAGCCGCCATCTACGCCCGTGTGTCCACGAGTAAGCAAACCACCGACAACCAGATGATCGAACTTCAAGATACCGCAAAGCGTCTGGGCTGGGCTGTGAGCGACGTCTATGAAGATCACGGTATATCAGGGGGTAAAGGTCGCGGTGACCGCCCTGCATTCGATGAATTACACAAAGCTGTGGCCCGTGGTGAAGTTGACGTCATCATGGCATGGTCGGTGGATCGATTGGGCCGCAGCCTTCAAGACCTCGTGATGTTCTTAAACGAAGTCCATGAAGCCGGTGTCGATGTGTTTATTCATCAACAGGGGATCAATACCGCGACGTCACCGTCATCCAGAATGATGTTCCAGCTTTTAGGTGTCTTTGCGGAATTCGAGCGTGGCATCATCCGAAGTAGAATTAACGCTGGTTTGGATCGGGCCAGATCACAGGGTAAAAAACTCGGTAGACCGGGCCTGAGTGATTACAAGATCAACCGTATCCGTAAACAACTGACCGCTGGGCATAGTGTGCGTGTCGTCGCCGACATGGTCCACGTCAGCACCGGAAGTGTTTCCAAGGTCAAGAAACAGATGCTGGCGAGCGTTAAGTAACATGGTGTTACCTACGGTGATGTCAATCCGGTAATGTCCGTCGAGCGGACATTCTTACAATTTGTAATAGCCAGTTCGGATTTTGCATAATATGTAACGACGGTATGGAAAATCATTGGAAAACAACAGGATGCAAAAGCAAAATAATTTGCATCACCGAAAACCATTACATACATTTTACATAGATTTGTTAATTCGTTTGCGAGCAAGCGGTTATGACAGCGTATAAATTGAGTGGGAATAAGAGAATTAAAAGGGGTTGGCTTAGGTTAGCCCCTTTTCTTTTGGCTGAATAGTCATGAAACTTCCTTAATTTATACCCATAAATATCTTGGGGTTCTTGTCGAAGTCATTTAAGACTAGAAGAGAAGACCCTTTCATCATGTATAAAGGGCACTTAGGGCAGACAGGGAAATTGGATGGGCAATCGGCTTCTTGTCATTATTTTGCTAATTGGCATTTTCGCCATCAGCGGCACGTGGATGCTGGTGCTGAATATTGCTGATGACATGCTGGAAGAACAGGCCCGTTCAGAAAGTCTGGCCTGGGCACAGTTTGTACGCCGGGATCTTCGCGATTTAGACCATATCCTGCGCGGTGCGCCACCAACGATTCAGGATATTCAAACACTTAGCACAGCAAAGAATGTAGGAAATGTGGTCTGGTTTAAAATTTACGATCATGACCGGACCGTCGTCTGGGCCAAGGATTTCAAGGAAATCGGAAATGAAAATACCACGGATTATTTCATCAACCGCGTCGTTAAGGGTGAAAAATTTGTCCTTCTGAATAAAGAGAAAAAAAAGGTTTTTGCCCATGCCTTCCTGCCCATTATGGCCCAAAATAATTTTCAAGGCGCAATCGAAGTTTCCCTGAACCTAAGCCATATTGCCGAAAGCTCTCAAAGGTTAGCGGTCAGTATCGCCAGTGGTCTGGCTGTCTTATTTGTACTTTTACTTATCATTACAGGTTTTTTTGCCCGGCGCGAAATCCAGCATGAACGCGCACTTAAAGAAGATGCCCAGCAAGCGGCAAAAGCCCATAATGACTTTATCGCCATGATCAGCCATGAATTGCGTACGCCTTTAAATGGAGTACTGGGTGCGTTGGGATTGTTAAACGAAGCCAAAAACCAAGAAGAAACAGCCCATCTGATCCAAACCGCAATTCATTCCACAGAACATCTGCTGGATATCATCAATGATATTATTGACTTTACACAAGTGTCAGCCCATCGCATGAGCCTGCATATAAAAGAAGTTAATTTGAATGAAATCAGCACAGAGCTGGAAACCATGTTCCGCCCGGCTGCTGAAGAAAAAGACCTTCATTTGATCGTGGAAAACCAGCTGCCCGTAAACGCCATTGGCCGGACGGATTTAACACGACTTCGTCAGATTATTTTCAACCTGATCGCAAATGCGATTAAATTTACTCAAGATGGTGAAGTTTTAATCCGCATAAAAATTGACAATCGTGCCGAACGTCGCCTGACCTTTGACATTATTGATACCGGGATCGGCATGTCGAAAGAAAATCAAGACGTTGTCTTTACTAAATTCAAACAAGTGGACAATAGTCTTTCACGTCAATATGGCGGCATTGGCCTGGGTTTAAGCATATGTAAGGAACTTGCCCATCTGATGGGTGGTGATTTAACGCTGGAAAGCCAACTCGAAAAAGGAAGTCATTTCAACCTGACCCTACCGTTTCCTGAAAGCGCCGAAGAAGAAAACGACAATCAGCACGTGACAGATTTGGCAGATACGAGTCTTGAAATTTTGCTGGCAGAAGACAATCCGGTGAACCAAAAAATTCTAACCACCGTTCTTGAAAAAGCAAACCATCGTGTCACCGTAGCAAACGATGGACAAGAAGCCATTGAGAAAGCGAATGAAAAAAGGTATGACCTGATTTTAATGGATATACAAATGCCCGGCTTAAATGGTGAAGAAGCCACCCGCCTGATCCGGGAAAATTATGGTCACAACCAGACAAGTCCGATCATTGCCATCAGCGCCAATACGATGGAAGAACAAAAAGAAAGCTACCTCAAGGCGGGTATGCAGGGATGCCTGAACAAACCGATCAAACCCGTTGAACTGCGCCAAGCGGTCTTAAAATTTTACCATGAATTTGGTGAGCTCAAATAACTCTAGTGCAGTACCGCACTGGAAGGGCGTTCTTTGGTTTGCAGGACTTCGACAGCACGTGTGATACGGCGCCACAAGACTTCGCCTTCCTGATTACCCAAACGCTGAAATTCATCGCCACGGATGGCAGCATACAGCGCTGCTTCTTCCCCAAATTTTTCAATAACCTGGTTGGCTGTTTTATAAATATCCGTTTCACTTTTCATCGGCTTCGCTTCGACCTCATGATATTACCGATGCTTACAGCAAGCTTGTCTTCCACGACGACGACTTCCCCGTCGGCGATTTTCTGATCCGATGAAAAAACATCAATCGGATCTCCCACACCCCGATCCAGTTCCACAACCGCGCCACGGCCCAGTTTCAGGATTTGGCTCATCGGCATGATAGACATACCCAAGACAGCACGAACATTGACTTCGACATCATAGACTGCTTCCAGATTATCACCCAGACCCAACGCATCACCAAGGGTCTGCCCTTCTGAACTGGGGGCAGATGACTTTTGTGCTTCCTCAGCTTCAATATCGGCCAAGGCAGCTGCCATATCTACATCTTCATCCAAAGATGGGGCATTGTGATCTTCTGCCAATGCAGCACCCCAATCTACAGAGAGATCGTCATCGTCTTCATCGTCCGCCATAAGCGCCTCTTACTCTTACGATTCAAGGATCGGACAGCATAATTCACCTGTCCAACCTTGCCTATTAAAAGCTAAAAAGGTTAACAAAATCTCTAACCTCCTGCCTTTTCACGGTATTTTTTCGAAACGTTATACAGTTTAGCACAATTGTCGCGGATTTTCATCAGATACGGCGCGGCTTCTTCATTAAATCCGTCAATATGGGTCAACAGGGCAAGGTCACCCATGGCATGGCTATGACGTTCAATCGACTTGATATGGCCTTCAAAATTATGACCGGGGTTTTTATAGGTATGATGGGTATCACGCAAGTTGGTCATAAAGATCGACAATAAGGTTTTGACGAATTTATCAGCACTTTTAATGCGTTGTTCCAACGTTTCCCGCGAAACGATAATCAAGGTGGATTCTGTTAAGGCAATAGCAGAGGCCAGCCGCTCGCGCCCATCCAGCACAGCAATTTCACCGAAAATTTCCCCCGGGTTCAGCGTCGCAATTTCAACTTCACTGCCTGCAATTTTTTTGTAAATCCCGATTTCGCCAGTTTCAACAATATAGGCAAAGTCACCGGCTTCGCCTTCGTTGAAAATCCGGCGTCCTTTTGCAACGCGACGCCGTTCATAAGAACTTTCCTGATTTGAATCCGCCATTTATTCCCCCTTATAAGCACTCTGCAAACCGGACCGCGTCGCCGATGGGGTCGCCGATCAGTTGATCTTCATGCATAACCACATGGCCACGAACTATCGTGCTGATAGGCCAGCCTTGTACCTTCATACCATCATAAGGTGTCCAACCGCAACGAGAGGCTATCCAGTTATCCGTAATTATGCGTTGGGCTTTCATATCAACAATGGTGAAATCCGCATCATATCCTTTGGCAATTCGTCCTTTGCCCGCCACATTATAAATGCGACATGGCCCGGTGCTGGTCAAATCCACAAACCGTTCCAGCGATAATTTAGAATTATTTACATGGTTCAACATCACCGGCACCAGCGTCTGCACCCCGGTCATGCCGGATGGGCTGTTAGGGTATGGTCGTGATTTTTCTTCCAGTGTATGAGGGGCATGGTCAGACCCGATACAATCGACTACACCCTGATTAACGGCCTGCCACAAGGCATCCACATGCCGTTGCGAGCGAATGGGCGGGTTCATTTGTGCTTTCGTGCCCAGTCGGTCATAAGCTTCATCATTAAGGGTCAGATGCTGTGGCGTACATTCAACGGTGGCAATATCTTTATAGGATGGTAACAGCTCCATTTCCTCGGCTGTCGTCACATGCAATATATGAACCCTACGTTTCACCCCTTTGGCGATTTTTAACAGACGTTGCGTGGCAAGAAAGGCAGTTTGAGCATCGCGCCATTTTGCATGCATCTTGACAGGTGCGCCACCTTCTACCATTGAAAACCGTTCATTCAAGCGATCTTCATCTTCGCAATGCACAGCCACACGACGTGTGCCATTTGCAAGGACGCTGGCAAGGGTCGCATCATCTTTAACCAGTAGGCTACCTGTTGAACTGCCCATAAAGATTTTAACACCACTGACCCCTTGTTCGCGTTCCAGCTCGTGTAATTTATCGGCATTTTCAGCCGCCGCACCGATAAAAAAGGCAATATCGGTCCAGACCCGATCTTTCGCTCGGCGGCATTTATCCGCCATATCTTTGGCCGTGATCGTCGATGGTTTGGTGTTTGGCATTTCAAAAACGGCTGTGACCCCACCCAAGGCGGCCCCGGCCGTTCCTGTAGAAAGGTCTTCTTTATGTTCCAAACCCGGTTCACGAAAATGGACCTGACTATCGATGACACCGGGCAGTACATGAAGCCCCGTAACATCCATGACACTTTCTGCCTTTGCCGGATCAATATCTCCAATTTCAGCAATTTTTCCTGCTTTGATGGCAATATCTGTCTGGATAATCCCACCAACAGTTGCGCACATCCCGCCTTTCAGGATCATGTCATACATATCAGAAAACCTTTTTACTTTTGGGCAAGTGCATCAAACACACCGCCATCACATTTGAACTGCAAGATATGGCGTTGGTGCCACAGGGCATAAAACAACAAAGTCCAAGCCGCAAAACCTTCTTCCTTGCCTTCTGTTTTAAACAGACGCATCACGGCAGACTTATCACAAATTTCCTGAACAGCACTCTGTTCAGCCACAAGCGGACCAAGCTTATCCCCATGGGCGGCAATCCAATGCCCGACAGGCACCGTAAACCCACGTTTTTTTGAAAAAGGCTTGGCTTCGGGCAGGCGACGGTTCAACCAATGGCGCAAAATAGATTTACCCAACTTGTTCTGCATCTTCATATTGTCCGGTAGATAAAAGGCCGCTTCAGCCACCACAGGGTCCAAAAAAGGTGTGCGCCCTTCCACCGCGTTTGCCATAAGGCAACGATCCAGCTTAATCAGTAAATCGTGAGGCAGCCAATCTATACAATCAATGGCTTGAGCTTTTTGAAAGCGCGACCAGGGAAATTTCTGTAAGAATTTCTCGGCATTTTCAATGCCTTTGTGCCAGTCTTTGCACATATTTCCCTTAAAAATGCCCAGCCCGTCAAAGGTACCGGTACCGCGCAGTTTTTTGCGAAACGGCCAAGGGCGACAATAGGCCCGATAGCGCCCATATCCACCCAGCAGTTCATCTGCCCCTTCGCCACTTAAGACCACCTTGACTTCTTTTCGGGCCTCCGCTGCAAGCTTAAAGGTGGGCAAAACAGCATAATCGGCCACCGGATCATCAATCGCTTCAGCCACACGGGGCAATAGGCTGAGAAAATCATTTTCATCAAACTCGACTTCCCGATGGTCTGCCCCGACTTTTTTTGCCAGCATGCGCGCATGTTCACGTTCATCGGCCACGTCTGTTCCGCTAAAGCCTGCAGTAAAGGCTTTAATTGGGTTATCGTTTAATTCAGCCATCAAAGATAAAAGCGATGATGAGTCGATCCCGCCGGATAAAAACAAACCATAAGGAACATCGGCGCGTTGATGGACTGTAACGCTATCGATCAGGGCTTTTTCCAGCTGATCCATAGCCTCATCCTGACTAAGGGATTTTGTTTCTTTGCCTTCCAGCGCATATTTCATGTGATGTTCGACCACGAGGCCGCGTTCCACCACCAATGTTTCGCCGGGCAAAACGCGTTTGATCCCTTTAAAGATCGTGTTGCGCCCGGTGGAAAATTGCAACTGCAAGAAAGCATCACGTGCCGTATCACGCACCACGGGCTTAACCAACCCTGCCCCGATCAAAGCTTGGGGTTCGGATGCAAAGGCAAAACCGCGTTGAGTTTCCGCATAATATAGGGGTTTAATGCCAAACGGGTCGCGACTAAGAACAAGACGTCCACGTTCTGCATCATAGATTGAAATTGCAAACATACCGCGCAGGTCATCCACAAAAGCCAACCCTTTGCGCCCATAGAGATGCAAGGGCGGTTCGCAGTCAGAGCCTGTCTTTAAATCAACGTCATGTAGATTTTCACGCAGTTCAACATAGTTATAAATTTCACCATTGGCACTAATGATATTGCCATTGGGACCATGAATGGGCTGGTCACCAGTTTCTAGGTCGATGATGGCCAAACGGGTTTGCACAAGAGCGACATTTTTTTCACGAAAGCGCCCTTCCCCATCGGGGCCACGGTGGGCAAGACAGCGGGAAAAAGCGTCCAGAACATCATCACTTGGGGACGTTCCGTCAATGGTCATCAATCCTGCAATACCGCACATATATTCGTCTTACCTTTGGTCGTGTTGCGTTCTTCTTTATTTGTTATCTTTGGTTACTTTGTCAAAGAAGTCGAGATACTTTTCCACAACAACCTTTTCGGTAAACTCATTCTGAAATGTATTCCACCCGTTTGTTGCAAGCTTGTAGGCAAATTCCTGATCACCAAAAACCCATTTAATGGCATCGGCCATGGCTTTATCATTATCCACCGGGCACAAAACCCCATTGTCCCCATGATTGATTAAAGTCCCCGGTCCCAAGCTGTCTGCGGCAATGACCGGACGCCCTTGTGCCCAGCCTTCCAACACCACATTTCCCAAAGGTTCATGACGAGATGGACAGATATAAACATCACTGGCTGCAAATAAAGCGGCCGTATCTTCACGCCACCCTAAAAAACGCACTCGTGGACGGATTCCCAGTTCTTCAGCCAGACTTTCCAAGTCACGTCGCAAAGGACCTTCGCCTGCCAGCCACAGATAAACACCGGGCACACGCGCCAGCGCCTTTAACAAAGTATCAAAAGCTTTATTTTCATGCAGGCGCCCCATAGACAGCAACAAAGGCGCATCTTCCGGCGTGGATAAATCCATACGCGAGATAGCATCAGCGCGTTCAGAATTCACAAAATTGGGTAGATAATGGGCACGGTCTTCAGGCCAGCCTTCTTTCACCAGATAATCAACGATATCTTGCGTATTACCAATCAGGTGGTCGCAGTCTTTATAATATTTCAGATCGTAATACCCACCCAGACGGGCGACTTTTACAAATTTGCCTTTTCCCGCTGGCGTCATTTTGGTTGCCCGGTTCATCCAGGTCAGCACCACATCTGGCTGCAATTTTTTAATCTCGCGCTTAATACCAAAGCCGGTCTTGAAATCAAACGCCCCCCCGAAATCCAGTTCCACAGGGTCCACCCCTCCAGCGCGAAGAAGACGCGCGCGGCTACGGTTTTCACGGATGATGACTTTTTGTTCCACATCGGTTTTTTGAAGGGCAATCGCCAAACGGACAAAGAAAGCTTCGGCCCCACCAAATTCTGCCCCAGCCATGGTTTGCAAGATACGCATCAGATCAGTTCCTCAAAAGCTTCACAGGCCTGTTCCCACCCCCAATTACGTTGGGTTTTCAGGCAGTTTTTATGCTGTTCAAACCAATGGGCTTCATCTGTCAGAAGCTTCACGGCCCCGGCTGCAAACTGCGCATCGTCTTTGGCAACAACACCCGTCTTGCCATCCATAACCCGTTCGGCCATCGATCCAAAATCCTGCACCACTGTTGGCGTACCTAATGCTTGAGCTTCTGCAACAGCCAGACAATAGGTTTCGTTGATATCGCCGCGATAACACATCAAGCGGGCTTGTTGCAGTTCTTCAATCAGTTGATCCTTGGTCGCAGGTCCACGCAATACAATGCCTTGATCCGCCATTTTTTCAGCCCGATCAAAGATCGCCTGCATCAATGCCGCTTTATCTGCGCCCACCGATCCATAGACACTTGGTCCGCCAAAGACATGCAGTTCGGCCTCAGGGGCTTTGGGGTGAATATCGCGTTCCCACAAATCCAGCAACCAATCCAGACCGCGCAAGGGGTTAGAGGTAAAGATCGCACGCGGTGGGGAAATTTCTGTGCGTTCCTCTGCATGACGAAACATATCGGGTATACCGTAAGGGATAACTTTTCGCCCCCCATCTGGCACCCAGCCCGGCAGTGTTTCAGCATGGTACGTGCCGATAAAGACAATGGTCGGGCGTACTTTCCAAAATTTCTTGAGATAACGCCATTTAACCATGTAGCGGCATGGGTTATGGGTCCAAAATACCGTCTTTTTGGCTTTGGGCATCAAATCGATCAGCTTGTCACCCCGGTTGGCAATATAAAGATCGGCTTCTTCCGGCATACCTTGATCGATGGGGGCCCAATCAACCCCTTTATAAACCATCGGCGCTTTACATTTGTTGCGCACCAGAACTTCATGGCCGCGCTTGGCAAATTCTTCCATCATCAGGATGACCGAAGATTCAACGCCGCCTAAGGCGCGTTCTTCCAGTGTTTTACCATCAAATTCAATACCATCATCGGCAAATACGATACGAGCCATGGGTTATTCTTTCTCTAGGGTCGCTTTTAGATAGGATAGAAGGGGAAAAAGACCGGCAAACAAGGCAATTAAAAAACCATAGCCGCCTTCTTTGTAGCCCTTACGTGAGACATAGCACTTGAAGAAGCGCGAGAAAAGCCTTCTTAGGTTATTTGCGAAACTTCCGACTTTACCGCTTTCACGCAAATCTTTGGCGCGTGCCGTGCTATAACTGTCCAGACGGCGGATCATATCGGAAATATTGCGGTCCACATAATGATTAATCCGGCCCTTTAGCATCGGCCCCTTGTTCCCTGACCATTTAAGGGAGGGATGCAAACGTTCAGGTCCCCAGACCTTCACCCCTTTTTTAAACAGGCCAGGATAAGCTGCCTTACCAAAGGATGCCCCCCAACCATGACGAACCAGACGATCCCCAATATAATTATCGACCAGAATTTCGTGCCAGTCATAAGTCGTGGTTTGAAGCGTCTTGCGGATTTCCTCAGCCAGTGCTGGGGTCATATGTTCGTCAGCATCAATTTCAAACACCCAGTCGCCTGTGCAATATGAAATCGCTGTATTGCGCCGATCCCCTTCCAACGCCCAAGCCCCGACAAAGACTTTATCGGTGAAAGTCCGTGCAATCTCTTCGGTTTTATCGGTGCATTTATCACAGACGACGACAATTTCGTCGGCAAAGGACAAGGTTTCCAGACAAGCCGCCAGACGGTCTTCTTCGTTATGGGCTGTCACCAGCGCGGATAGTTTCATTAAAGCAAAGCCTCAAACTCAGCCGCGGCCACATCCCAGGTCTGGCTACGTTGCAACATACGGCAATCCCGGCTCATATTCTCGCGTGAGGCTGATTTAGTCAAAAGATGCACGGTGACATTGGCCATACTGTCCAGATCCGGTACTAAAAATCCGGTTTGGCCGTTTTTCACCCGTTCCGAACACGCCCCAACCGGACGGGCCACACAGGGAAGACCAATGGCTTGGGTTTCTGCCAGTGTGGAGCAATACATTTCATTCTCCGAACCCGGATAAAGGTGACAAGCCGCATGACGATAAGCCATTGCCATTTCTAAATCAGAGCCGGGCTTATGAACAATCACGTTTTTATCACCCATGCGCTGTACCTTGTTAAAGATGGGTTGCAGCTTTTCAGGCAGTGTCACCCCGCTTTGGCCTTTAAACAGCCCAGCAGAATAGATATGCAGGCTGGCTTCCCCACCGACCTGTGGCAGAATATTATCCGCCCACAAATCCAGCACCTGATCCAGACCATGCAATGGATTAGTGGTCACAATCACGCGCGGGGGCTTTTCCGGGCTATATTCGGCCTCTGTCAGGTATTCAGGGCGAATGCCAGGAGTGACGATGCCTTTTCTAAAATACTTCCAAGGCTCCCATGTTTTGAAATGCGCATCGCCCATAAAGACAACGATGGGGTTATGCTTTTCCAACATGGCCTGATATTTCGGTTTGTTTAAGATGTTAGCAGGCGTTGCGAGCCACAGAAGCTTTTTTTCCACATCGGGGAATTCATCCATCAACTGTGGTTTTTTAACACAGATCACCACGTCTGTTTCTGGCGGACGCGGCGCATCAAAGGGCACCCATGACACACCGTCGATCATTGCGCCTTGTTCAATACGGTTCACCACACAAACATCATGACCGCGTTTTGCAAGGGCTGGTGCTAGGCTGGCCACAGCTTTTTCGGTGCCGCCCAAAGGCTTGCTCATCGGGCTATTGCCGTCATAGGCAATGGAATCGTCAATGATGGTGATATGCATGTGGCCCTCGTCTTATAAAAAATATTTTCGACATAGTTATAAGGCGATTTTTTGCATCTGCAAAGAGAAGAGCCTTGCGAAAATCAACGAAATGACCCACTTTCTTAAAAAATGCAGCTTAACACCGAACAACAGGTATCCAACATGCCCCTTTCTTATTGTGTTTTACCCGAACGCGGCGTCCTTAAAATTAGCGGCGAAGATCGTGTCACCTTTTTACAGGGTCTGATTTCCAATGATGTGACCAAGGCCAGCGAGACTTCGGGTATTTATTCTGCATTCTTAACGCCTCAAGGCAAATTCATCTGTGATTTTTTCATTCTCGGTCATGGTGACAGTCTGCTTGTTGATATTGCCGCAGACGCCCTGCCCGCCTTTAAGAAAAAGCTGACCATGTTTAAGCTGCGAGCGGATGTAAAAATCGATGATATCAGTGAAGACTATGATGTGCTCGCTATATTCGGTGACGCATACGCACCAAAGTCAGGTTTCTACGCTGACCCTCGTCATAACGATATGGGATGGCGCGCTTTTGTTTCCAAAGGTGCTGGTTTTGACGGGGCCGAAGAAGTTCCCTTTGCAGATTACGATCTAAAACGCATCCAGCTGGGCCTGCCCGATGGCGCGCGTGATATGACACCTGAAAAATCTATCCTGCTGGAAAACGGCTTTGATGAGCTAAACGGTGTGGATTGGAATAAAGGCTGCTACATGGGGCAGGAATTGACCGCACGCACCAAATACCGTGCTCTGATTAAAAAACGCCTATTCCCTGTTAAGCTGGAAGGGGATGCCCCAGAAAGCGGAACAGCGATTATAGCGGGCGACAAATCCGTTGGGGAAATCCATTCTTCCCAAGGTGCATATGCACTTGCGACCGTAAAGTTGGATGCTGTGGAAGAAGCACTTACTGCGAATGGCGTGGCCTTAACGGTAACCAAGCCCGACTGGATGGTCATTCCTGAACCGAAGGAATAAAGCTAAACACGTGCCCCTGTGAAAACAGGTGCCTCTTGGTCAAAGAGATCCCTGTTTTCACAGGGAAACAAAAAAGGGGAAAGCTATTTTCAGGCCTTCCCCTTTTTCATTTCATTATAAAACTGGGATTATTGGCATACACCCAAGTCGCTAATTAATGGCCATGAGCAGTAATCAATACCAAGTCCACTGATCAAAATCCATGCAACGGCCACAGGGGCAACAAAGCGGCAGATAAACATCCATGCCCCAAGTAAAGGGAATGGCTTTTCACCACTATTTGTGACTTCATCCTGCATTTTACCTGCAACAGACCAGCCGACGAACAGAGAGATCAAAATTCCGCCCACAGGCAACATGATGTTAGAGGCAATATAGTCCATGGAATCGAGGAAGCCTTTCTCCCCAATGATGTGGAAATCACTCCAAACACCCAAGGACAGTGAAGACGGAACACCCAAAGCAAAGATAACCAGACCAAAGACGATGGCCGTGACTTTACTGTTCCAGCCCTTTTCATCGCTGAAATAGGCCACAATCGGCTGTAACAAGGAAACTGCCGACGTCAGAGCTGCAACAGATAGCAAGACAAAGAATAAGATGCCAAAGAAGACACCGCCGGGCATTTGGGCAAAAACAGCCGGAAGCGTGATAAAGGTCAGTCCCGGACCCGCGGCGGGGTCAAAGCCAAAGGCAAAGACCGCAGGCAAGATCAACAGCCCCGCAAGCACAGCAACTGCACTGTCAAGAGAGCTAACCCACAAAGCCGATTTACCTAAGTTTTCTTTTTTACTGAGGTAAGAGCCATAAGTGATCATCGCCCCCATCCCAACGGATAGAGAGAAAAATGCCTGTGACAAGGCCCCGTTGAAAGTCTCAGCTGTCACTTTGGAAAAATCAGGTGAGAGGAAAAATTCCAGACCTTTTTCAGCCCCCGGCAAAGTAACCGCACGCCCGATCAGGACGATTAATAGAATAAACAGCATCGGCATCAGAATTTTACAAGCCCGCTCAATCCCGCCATGAACACCACCCAAGACAACCGAAACAGTCAGGGCCATGAAGAAGGCATGATAAAGGATCGGTTCAACAGGATCAGAGATAAAGCCACCAAAGGCCGCCCCCAATACATCCGCATCCCCGGCCAATGTCCCGGTTGCCATTTTAACGATATAAGCAATGGTCCAACCAGCAACGACGCTATAGAAAGATAGAATAATAAAGCCAGCTAAAACGCCCATGGCACCGACGAGGGGCCACATCTTGCCTTTCAGAACCGCAAAGGCGCCAACTGGATCACGCTGTGCGGCACGGCCAATGGCAAATTCCGCCAACATGACACTGACCCCGATGGTAAAGACCAAGGCGAGATAGATGATCAAAAAGGCACCGCCACCATTTTGGCCTGCCATATAGGGGAACTTCCAGATATTCCCCAAACCGACGGCAGAACCCGCTGCGGCCAGTACAAAACCGAGGCGCGAACCCCACTGCTCTCGTGATTGCATTATTGTATTTCCCTAACTAGGTCGTAAACTTATAAAATAGATTTGTTTGGCGTAGATGAATTTGAAGATGGGCTAGGCATCAAGCCCGCAGAAGTGCGTGCACTTTAAGGGGTCTATAACGACGATCCATCTTCAAATTCATCCCGTCCCGAAGGGATTTACCAAAAATATAGGCAATACAGCGTCAAAGACTTTTGAAAGTGCAGGTACTGCACTACAAGTCTTTTCCTCCTCTTGCCTATATTTTTAGTAAACCAAAGCAAACCTATTTTATGAGTTCACGACCTTGAATTTTTAGCGGCAAACTACACAAAAAGACAGGAAATAGGCTTGCGAAGATTCACCCTTTTTCAAAATAAAAAGTTGACCATCTGGTCTATTTTGTAATTTTATTTCAAAATATAAAAAGCGGCTTTCTTTCTGCAAGAAAACCGCTTTTCATCCGTATCAAGCACACTTAATTAAAAGGCCAGTGCCTCTTGTGCTTCAGCGGCTTCTTCCGGTGTCCATTGACGCACGGGTGTTGGCGCAGCAATACGGGTAAGGGGCAGGAAAGTGCCCTCGCCCGGTTCATCCAGCACAACAGATCCCCCCGGTGCCTGAACTTCAATCGCCCCATCATAAATCTGGAAGCCATAATGCGGACGACCGGCTGCCATACCAACCGTCAGTTCGCCACCTAAAAATTCCGTACCACGAATACCGATGGTCGCAACAGGTGTGCGAAAGGTCAGGTTGCTATAATTAGCCTTCGCAATAGAGCCAGATACAAAACTGAAAACACCGCGCACCACATCAATGGTTTGGGATTGCTTGTCTGTATCAGGCTGATAGAGCAAATCATCCACGATGATCAGGGCATTTTCCCCCAACGTCAGACGTGAGCCATCCTTGAACTTGATCAGCAAACGGGCACGGCTTTCGGTCTTGAGCGAATCATCCACATAAACAGTACTGCCCGGGGCGAGCTCGCTCACACCTGTTTCATTGGTAGCCGTCGCAATCCCACGAATTTTTTCCACCATCCCGGCAACTTCCTGTGCACTTAACGGAGCGGTGAACAAAAAAGTCAGCAATGCGAGGGCGAAGATCTTCAGTTTTAACATTCTTTTCTAAACTCTTACGATAACATTTGAATATGTCTTTCTACGTAAGAAGCAATAAATGAAATCACAAGGGCGGCAGTTGATTTATTTTATATGCCCCCTGCCTCTGTGAGCACAGGAACACTAGGTCTTATAAAGCTTTTGAAACCGTTCAGAAATGGCGAACAATCGTTCAAAGGGGGACTCTGCTGGGCTAATCGCAAGATCTTCCAAGACCCGTTCCATCCCGACGCGGCCAAATTTTTCGCGAACAGCCTCGACCAGCCATTGTTTGGCCTGTGTATGACGTGCTGGATTTAGGAAACCATTTTCTTTCAAAAATGAAAAGTGATTGTCAAAGGCTTCGACCAGAATATCAATGCCTTTCTTTTGAGTAGAAGACAAAAGCAGAACCGGGATATCCCAAGGCTCTGCGCCCATCCGTCCAGCCAGATTAAGCGCGCCTTTCATATCCGCCATTGCACGGCGTGCAGGTGCTCCCATATCCGCTTTGGTAATGGCAACAATATGGGGGATTTCGACTATACCTGCTTTGATAAATTGCAGACTATCGCCCGAACCGGGCTGAACGCAAAACAAGACCGTGTCAGCTACGCCAACAATATCTGTTTCAGATTGTCCGACACCGACGGTTTCGATCAAAACCACATCATAAACCGCACGCATCAAGACCATGCCTGATACGGTCAGTCCTGCCAAGCCGCCTAGACGATCGCGTGCCGCCATGGAACGAACAAAAATACCCTGATCTTCCGGGTCAGTTGTAAACCGTGTGCGATCACCTAACAAGGCCCCACCTGTGCGGCGCGAGCTGGGATCAACCGCAATCACCCCGACCGTGCGCCCCATAGATCGCCACTGGGCAATCAGAGCATTGGTCAGGGTGGATTTACCCACGCCGGGGGGACCCGTGATCCCAATGACGTGGGCTTCTGGTTCCTGATAAGCACGATTGAGCAGATCAAGTGTTTCACGGGCATCGGGGGCCTGTTCAACTTGAGCTAAGGCCCGCGCCATCGCCGCCTTTTTACCTGATTTCAACTGATCGAAATCAATCATTCAGCGCCGCCTGCGCAGCTGCCAACCTTGCAATCGGCACCCGGAAAGGTGAACAGGAAACATAAGAAAGACCGATCTTGTGACAGAAGGTCACCGATGCCGGATCCCCCCCATGTTCGCCACAAATACCAAGCTTGATATCCGCGCGGGTTTCACGGCCGCGTTCAGCGCCCAGTTTAACCAGCTCGCCCACACCGTCTTGGTCAATGGACACAAACGGATCGACCTCGATCACGCCACGCTCTTGATAGACGCGCAGGAATTTACCCGCATCATCACGCGACAGACCATAGGTCGTCTGGGTCAGATCGTTGGTACCAAAGCTAAAAAATTCAGCCGTTTCAGCAATTTTACCTGCCTGTAAGGCGGCACGTGGCAATTCGATCATGGTGCCGACCATATAGTCGATTTCCACACCTGTGACGTCCTGAACTTCCTTGGCAACGCCATCCACAACCGCTTTCATGCGATCGAGTTCTTCTTTCATCGCGACAAGCGGGATCATAATCTCAGGCACAACAGGTTTTCCACCAGCTTTCGTTACATTGGAAGCCGCTTCAAAAATGGCACGGGCCTGCATTTCATAAATTTCAGGATAGGTAATGCCCAAACGGCAGCCACGATGGCCCAGCATCGGGTTTTGTTCGCTCAGTTCTTCAGCACGTTCTTTCACATGCTTGACCGACATGCCCGCCAATTTTGCCACTTCTTCCATATCATGTTCGGTATGGGGCAAAAATTCGTGCAAGGGTGGATCAAGAAGGCGAATGGTTACAGGCAGACCTTCCATGATCTTGAACAGGTCTTCAAAATCCTGACGCTGAAACGGCAAGATATGGCTTAAAGCCTCACGACGTTTGGCTTCATCATCCGCCAAAATCATTTCACGGACATAATTGATACGTGCACTGTCAAAGAACATATGTTCCGTACGGCACAAACCAATGCCTTCAGCACCGAACTTACGTGCCATTTCTGCATCATGCGGGGTTTCTGCATTGGTGCGAACCCCCATGGTACGCACATCATCCACCCATCCCATCATTTTGGCAAAATCACCAGACAATTCCGGCTGGATGGTAGGGACCGTGCCCGCCATCACCTGACCGTTAGAACCATCAAGGGTTATCACGTCACCTTCAGCCAGCACTTTACCATTCATGGCGGTTAAGGTTTTCATCTGGTAATCAACCTTCATGTCGCCAGCGCCGGACACACAAGGCGTGCCCATGCCGCGTGCCACCACAGCTGCATGTGATGTCATACCGCCGCGTGTGGTCAAAATCCCTTCGGCCACGTGCATACCACCGATATCTTCCGGGCTGGTTTCTGTTCGCACCAGAATGACTTCTTCTTTGCGCTTCACCCAATTTTCCGCGTCTTCTGCTGAGAAGACGATCCGACCCGTCGCCGCACCCGGTGATGCGGGTAAGGCTTGCGCGATCACATCACGTGGCGCGTTGGGGTCAAGCGTTGGATGCAGCAATTGATCCAGCGAATGGGGCTCCAAGCGCATGATGGCTTCTTCTTTAGTAATCAAACCTTCATCGCACATGTCCACAGCCATTTTCAAAGCAGCCTTGGTTGTGCGTTTACCCACACGGGTTTGCAGCATCCAGAGCTTGTCTTTCTGGATGGTGAATTCCATATCCTGCATATCTTTATAATGGGCTTCCAGCTTGTGGCGGATATCATCCAGCTGCTTAAAAGTATCTGGCATGACTTCTTCCATTGAAGGAAGGTCAGAACCTGATTCTTCTTTTTCAAAAATGGTCAAAGGCTGAGGCGTACGAATGCCAGCGACCACATCTTCGCCTTGGGCATTAATCAGATATTCCCCATAAAAATGGTTGGCCCCGGTTGATGGGTTGCGCGAGAAACAAACACCCGTTGCGCAATCATCGCCCATATTGCCAAAGACCATAGCCTGAATATTAACGGCTGTGCCCCATTCTGCCGGGATATTATGAAGGGCGCGATACGTATTGGCGCGCGCATTCATCCAGGATTTAAAAACCGCCCCAACAGCGCCCCATAGCTGGGCTTTAGGGTCTTGCGGGAAGTCCTCGTCCAGTTCTTCCTTGACCTTGGCCTTAAACTGTTCGCACAAATCTTTCCAGTCATCGCCCGTAAGGTCTGTATCCAAGGAATAATCTTTTTCGTCTTTTAGATATTCCAGCAATTCTTCAAAAATATAATGATCTACGCCCAGAACAACGTCGGAATACATCTGGATAAAGCGACGATAGCTGTCATAGGCAAAACGCGTATCACCAGAGGCTTCTGCTAGCCCTGCTACAGTTTCATCATTAAGGCCCAAGTTCAGGACCGTATCCATCATACCAGGCATGGACGCGCGCGCGCCAGAACGCACAGAGACCAGCAACGGCATAGCCGGATCGCCAAATCTGGCATCCATAATGCCTTCGATTTCACTTAAGGCTGCCTGAACCTGATCATCCAGATCAGCCGGATAGGTTCTGTCATTGGCATAAAAATAGGTGCAAACCTCGGTCGTGATGGTGAAGCCTGCAGGTACAGGCAGTCCGAGGTTACTCATTTCTGCAAGGTTGGCACCTTTGCCGCCCAACAGTTCTTTCATGTCCGCACGGCCTTCAGCCGCACCGTTACCGAAGGTGTACACCCATTTGGTCATGTTCTATTCCTTTGTGCATCACCCCCCCCCACAACAGGCAGGGTGACAAATGTTGCCAAACGGCCTTATCCCTCTAACTTAGAGAAATCTGCAAGCCCATCCAACGCACGGCCAATTTGCGATAAAAGACGCAAACGGTTGACACGTACATTGGGTGAATCGCAGTTGACCGTTACCTTATCGAAGAATGCGTCCACCGGTCCCCGCAAGGAAGCAAGTGCCGCCATTGCCCTGGTAAAGTTTTCTTCTTTAAGAGCAGCATCCAGAGTCCCCATCACTGGTTCTAGCTTCTCAAACAATTGTTTTTCCTCATCCACTTCAAGTAATGAGGCATCAACAGCGTCTTTATATTCAACGCCATCTTTCTTTTCTTCAATGCGCACAATGTTGGTGGCACGACGATATGCCGCGACCAAGTTGGCCCCGTCATCGCTATCAAGGAAACCTTTCAAGGCATCCACCCGCGCCATTAGACGCACCAGATCATCTTCATCACCCTTGGCAAAAATGGCCGTAATCAAATCATGGGCCACACCTTTGTCTTTAAGATAGACTTTCAGACGATCTGCGAAGAAGTCCAACAGGTTCTGTTCGTTTGCTGCCGTATCAGCAGGCACTGCATTCAGACCATTCACGGTTGAATAAGCTGTATGGGCTTCGGAAAAGACCTTTAACAGGTTTAAACGCAGGTTATTTTCCAGCACCAGACGGATCACACCCAAGGCGGCACGACGCAGCGCGAACGGATCTTTGGACCCTGTCGGCTTTTCATCAATGGACCAGAAACCGACGAGCGTATCGACCTTATCCGCTAACGCAACCGCAACCGAGTTAGGCGCAGACGGGTAGTCATCGCCCGGGCCTTGTGGGGCATAATGATCTGCAATGGCTTGTGAGACGTCTTTATCTTCACCCTTATGGTTTGCGTAATATTGCCCCATGATCCCTTGTAGTTCCGGGAACTCATAAACCATTTCTGAAACAAGGTCCGCCTTTGCCAAATGCGCGGCAAGACAGGCTTTGCCCAGATCAGCCCCATCAATCATTTCCGCCAGACGTCCCGATAGTTTTTCCAGACGTTTCACCTTTTGCCCCATGGACCCAAGCTTTGCATGGAACAACATGTCATCCAGTTTCGGCAACAGGTCTTCCAAGTCTTTTTTAAGGTCCTGATCCCAGAAGAATTTGGCATCCGACAAACGCGCACGCAAGACACGTTCGTTCCCGGCGACAATCGCTTTGCCACCGTCTGGCGCAACCTTATTTGCGACCACGATAAAACGTGGGGCGAGCGTGCCATCGGATTTTAGACAAGAGAAATATTTCTGGTGCGAGCGCATAGAGGTTATCAAACATTCCTGTGGAACAGCCATAAATTGATCATCAATTTGACCGGCATGAACCACAGGCCATTCAACCAGCCCCGTAACCTCGTTTAACAGACCTTCATCTTCTTTCAGGTAATAACCTTCTTCTTCAGCAACTTTTTTCGCCGCTTCATGAATGGCTTCTTTACGTTCGTTCTGATCCAGAATGACTTTATGTTCACGCAACAGATTTTCGTATGATGCAAAATCATCCACACTGAATTCTTTCGGGGCAAGGAAACGATGCCCACGCGTATAGCCACAGGATGTGACAGGCCCGAAATCAAACGGCACTACAGCCCCATCCATGATGCATAGGATATTTTGTAAGGGGCGGACCCATTTCAGGGAATTTGCGCCCCATTTCATGGATTTCGGCCATGGTAAGCCATGCAAGGCTGCGGTGAGAATTTCCGGCAGGACCAAAATGGTGTCCTGACCTTTCTTTTCAATCACAGCCACATAAAAGCTGCCTTTCTTGCCTTCTTGAATTTCACATTGATCCAACGTCAGGCCAGTTGAACCCAAAAAGCCTTCGATCGCTTTTTCCGGAGCACCAACCTTCGGGCCTTTGCGTTCTTCACGCACGTCAGGTTGCTTTTCCGGCAAGCCATCAATAACCAATGCCAGACGACGCGGTGTCACGTAAGAGCGTGCAATAGAAAAACCGAGCCCGGCCTTTTTCAGACCATCTGTGACCAGACGTTTCAGGTCATCAGCCGCACGCACTTGCATGCGCGCCGGGATTTCTTCACTTAAAACTTCTAACAGCAATTCAGCCATGACTTATGCCCCTTCCCCGACTTGTGTCTTCATCCAGGCTTCTGCACAGCCTTTCGCCATGGTGCGTACACGACCAATATAGGCCGCACGTTCCGTAACCGAGATAACCCCGCGGGCATCAAGCAGATTGAAGGTATGACTTGCGCGGATACATTGTTCGTATGCGGGCAGCGCCAAAGGTTCATCCAGACTTAACAGATGCGAACATTGTGTTTCAGCATCGCGGAAATGCTGGAAGAGAATATCCGTGTTGGCATGTTCAAAGTTAAAGGCGGATTGTTCGCGTTCATTTTGCAAGAACACATCACCATATGTGACACCTTCGCCATTAAAATCCAGGTCGTAGACATTTTCCACGCCTTGGATATACATAGCCAGTCGTTCAAGACCATAAGTCAATTCAACGGCAACCGGGTCACATTCAATGCCGCCGACTTGTTGGAAGTAAGTAAACTGGGTAACTTCCATCCCATCCAGCCAGACTTCCCAGCCCAAGCCCCAAGCGCCCAATGTCGGGCTTTCCCAGTCATCTTCGACAAAGCGGATGTCGTGAAGGTCCGTATCAATCCCCAGATGCTTCAGGCTTTCCAAATACAATTCTTGTGAATTATCCGGGGACGGCTTCAAAATAACCTGAAACTGGTAATAATGCTGCAAACGGTTGGGGTTTTCGCCATAGCGACCATCGACAGGGCGACGCGACGGCTGCACATACGCCGTTTTCCAAGGTTTTGGACCCAACGCACGCAGCGTGGTTGCCGGGTGGAAGGTCCCTGCGCCGACTTCCATATCAAGCGGTTGCAGGATTACACAGCCCTTTTCGGCCCAGAAATTCTGGAGCGAAAGGATCAAATTCTGGAAACAGGTTTTTTTATTGGGTGTCGTGCCCATGGTCTTCACAATCATAAAAAACGTTTTTGCAGTGCCGAAATTAGCGGAAAGTCAAAGCAGGGGTCAACCCCTGTTAAAGCCTTATTTATCGTATGGGCAACCTTCTTTGCCACAACCGCTTTTTTTATCAGCTATCACATAATCCCCACATTTAGAACAAGCGACCAATTCTTCATAGTCCGCATCTTGTGCGCTTGGTTCTGCGCGATTATTTGCGGACGAATCCTGTGTGGGTTGTCGTGGCTTTTTGTTCTGATTTTCCTGTACCCGGTTCAGCCATTTAAAGCCATACCAAACAGCCGCAATAATCAGTGCGGTAAAAAGCAATTTTGCGGGACTAAAGCCAAACATAAAACCAAGCCTGTACTAGATGCGACACATAATATTTGCCTGTTTTAGAACATTCTTTGGCTTATGACAATCAGCTTCCGGCCTTAAAGTCCTCTGAAAACTGATTAAAGCTTTCAAATTCACCTGTCGGTTTTTTCTTCTTGGCTTTTTGTTCAACCGAAGAACGCCCTGCTGGCTTGGGCTGTGGCTTAGGTGATGGCCGTGGCGGTGGGGTTGGTTTTGTTTTTATAGCCGGTTCTGTCTCGACCCCATTTCCTGTTTCTTTTTCTAACGGGCTTTGTTTTGGTTTTGGCACCGCCATATCCGGTGCTTCGCCGTGGGGTGGGGTCACGGTGCGTGCCATATCCAGATCACCCGGCGCGCGTATCGGTGCAGACATTTCAGCAGACTGCATGTCCGGTGCTTCATTCATCCGGCTTGGCTTAATCCCACGACCAAGCTGAACATCAAGCAATTGTTTCTGAAGGGAAGTTACATCGGCACGCAGGCGTTCCAATTCCTTTTGCATCTCTGTGAAAGTCTCTTCAAGGTGACCTTCCATGGATTCTTTAAAGCGTTTACCTTCTTCTTTATTTTCCTCGCGCATCCATTTAATGCGCTTTTTGGTATCGCCATCAATCCAGTCCTGTAATTCCTTGACCTTTTTATCAAAGTCTTTACGCACGCCAACTTTAACGTCGTATATGGAATTCGCCACATTACCGAGATAATAAACGATGAAAAACCCGACCAGAACCGCAACGGCAACACCAACGGTAATGGCAATGGTGGCGGCCCCACTCATGTCTCACCTCGTTTCACCGTTTTAATCTCCCAGCTCACTTGTTCACCCTCATAACCATTTATGTTGGTTGGTTTGGCATTAATTCTACAGATTGTTGCCGAAGAGTCCCATCAAAAAATCTTTATGGCAACAAATCCAATGCTGCCCCATCTTTTAAAATAGCAGCTGCTCTTTCAGTATAGCTGGCGTCTTCTTCATGCACAACAAGGCCCGAGGCAAATTTCATCGGTGTTTTAATGGCTTTACGCCCCTGTAAAATAAACCGTTTGGCCCCACGTTTATTCTCACCTGTCGGGTTCATGGACCAGATGGGGCACAAGATCAGTTCCCCCAAACGTCCTTTCAGGGCCGCCAGCGTTTCTTCCAGACGTTCAGAACGATTAATAAAGGTCACACTGCCTTTGGGTTTGGTCATGCGTAACATGTAATCCACCCATTGTTGCAGATTGGCATCTTCTTCCATATGAGCGCGCGCCTTGATCTCGTTAGGGGGGCGATGACCGGACCCGCTTTCATAAAAGGGTGGATTCGCCATCACATGATCAAAACTGTTTGGTTCTGGGTCCATAGGGCGCTTGGATAGATCCCCTTCCACAAAACGAAGACGGTCTTCAGGATCATTCAATTCTTTGTTCTTTTGGGCGATCTCGATAAGGTCAGACTGAATATCCAAACCAGTAACCTCAACGCCTTCAACGCGTGCGGCCAAACAAAAAGATGCCGCCCCCACGCCACAGCCCACATCCAAAACTTTCTGCCCCGCCTTTGCCTTAATGCTGGCGGCCAGAAAGACCGGATCGGTCGCTGCGCGGTATCCCTCAACCGGCTGTAGCAAGCGCACCTTACCATTCAGAAATAAATCTTTACTCAGGTTCACAAGCCATGTCCCCATTTTGCAACTGTTGAAGGATCCTTTTCGCCCGGTGAAAATCTTCGTCACTTACCATAAACCGGTGAGACGCAATGGACAGATCACCGGGGAAAAGGCTCCCCACAAACCCGTCAAAAACATCGAAATCCACGTCTTCCAAGTCAAGATGATGCCGAAGAGCAGATACCAAAACCAGATCACCTGTCGCCAATAACTCTTTCATAAATCGTCATACCCTCTTCCAACGCGGGCCCAAACCTGCTATTTCACTATCGCCTTATCCCGCAGTCGCTATGGGTGGGTCAAGGCAAACAGAGATAATTTGCAAATTATGGAATACCATGGACAAGTCCTCGTCAAGCCCAACCGCCGTTGAAACCCTGACCAATCTGGTTGCAGACGACCTCAAGGCCGTTAATGATGCGATTTTGGAACGTATGCAAAGCCCTGTGGTTTTAATCCCGCAACTGGCTGGTCACATCATTGCTGCCGGTGGCAAACGCCTGCGTCCAATGTTGACGCTCGCCAGTGCGCAATTGTTGAATTATGATGGGGATAAACATATCGGTCTGGCGGCCTGTGTTGAATTCATCCATACGGCCACCTTGCTGCATGACGATGTAGTTGACGAAAGTGATTTACGCCGCGGTCAGGACAGCGCCAACGCCATCTGGGGCAACAAAGCAAGCGTCCTCGTCGGTGATTTTCTGTTCAGCCGCAGTTTCGAGCTGATGGTGCAAGCCGATAGTCTGAAAGTTATGGAAATTTTATCCCATGCCTCTTCCGTCATTGCCGAAGGCGAAGTCCTGCAACTGATTACCGCAAATGATGCAGATACAACGGAAACAGCCTACCTTGAAGTTATTCAGGCCAAAACTGCGCAATTATTTGCAGCGGCCTGTCATGTCGGCGGCCTTGTCGCAGGCGCAACCAAAGAACAGGAAGACGCCCTGCAATCATACGGCAATAATCTTGGTATTGCCTTCCAACTGATCGATGATGCGCTTGATTATTCCGCCAAGCAGGCAGAACTCGGTAAAGCTGTCGGGGATGACTTTCGCGACGGTAAAATGACCCTACCCGTCATTCTGGCTGTCGCCCGTGGTGATGACGAAGAAAAAACATTCTGGAAACGCACACAGGAAGAACAGGACTTTCAGGATGGTGACCTAGACCATGCCCTAAGCCTTTTAACCAAGCACAACACCTTGGAAGACACCGTGACACGAGCGCGCGAATATGGTGAAAAGGCCATTAAAGACTTGGATATTTTCCCTGATACACCCGCACGCGAAGCCCTGAAAGGCATCGTCGAATTCTGCATTGAACGGGCCTATTAAAAATTTTAACGAAAGGGCTTGCCTCACCGTTTGCGAAAGGCTATATACCGCCCACACAAATTCGATTGGTGTCCCGAATGACCACACTCACCATCGGATAAACTGGTAACGGGAAGTAGCTCAGCCTGGTAGAGCACTGTCTTCGGGAGGCAGGGGCCGGAGGTTCGAATCCTCTCTTCCCGACCAATAGAACCCCTTGAATTTTCAAGGGGTTTTTTGTTTGCCTAATATACACCCATAAAGCCGTGTGTCCAATTTGGGTCTTTTTTGGGTCCAACCTGTTTTGGTGGTAAATGGTGATATATGGGAAATGTGACACCTAGCTACTTTCTTTCACCCCATATTTGTATGCCCAAAAACGTCAATTTTACTTAGATAAATTCCCCTTCTCTCCACTAGTCCGTTCTTGACACTTGATACTCAAACAAGTCCCCAAGTTCACACTCAAAATACTCACATAATTTGCTCATGGCCTCAAGCTCCACGCGTTCTGCCGTTTCATGATAGAGGCGCGTGATTGTTCCTCGATTAATACCGGTATCTCGGGCCACATCAGCAATCTTTAATTTTTTCTCGCCCATCAGGCGGGATAAATGACATTTTATCATAATTTAAACCATTTTGACCTCCTGAAGAACAAAAAAGCTTGCAAATAACCATTTGCGCCTACAGTGATCTACAGGAGATTAATTCATCTCCTTACAGTGTAAAAATATTACATCAGGAGACAGGTAATGTCACAAACTTATTTGACAACAGAAGAGCCTTCATCTCGGATCAAATACGACCCCCGGACCATTCGCGAACGCTTAAAAGACTCTGTTCTTTTGGAAGGCGTTCATTATTTCCGCCCCTTTGGTGGCCGCAAAATTCTCTATATCTGGGAAAAAATAGAAGAAGACATGATTAAAGGCTTCTCTGTCGACACCCTCATCGCTAGCATTCAATAGGAGAAAAATTCATGGCAACTTTAATCACCAGAGGGGGGCGGCTCTATGTCGACTTTCGCTATAAAGTTAAGCGCTGCCGAGAGGGTACAACTCTTGAAGACGCACCACAAAACAAACGCCGTTTGTCCAACCTGCTGAAGCGTATTGAAGCCGAAATCACACTTGGGACATTTGAATATTCAAAGTACTTTCCAAACAGTGCAAGAACATCAGAATTCACCACCCACGAAAGTGCCGCACGGATGATGCGTGGGGATATACCACTGTTTGCAGATTTTGCTGAACTTTGGTTTTCTGAGAAGAAAATTGAATGGCGGGATTCACACAGCAATACAGTGCGTATTTCACTTGATCTGCTTCCAAAAAACTGGACCGTTTTAAGTGAGAAAATTCTCGTTTAGATTTTTAATCTGAAGAGGAGAATTTGAGATGAAACGATCAAAGTTCAATGAAAGCCAAATTGCTTTTATTTTGCGTCAGGCAGAAGAA
>JABXIG010000039.1 GCA_013373205.1 Methylocystaceae bacterium
AAGATTGTGAACTTCCGGTTCCTGAAACAGAACTCACAAAAGCTGCACAAAAAATTCAATATGCTTTAAAGGCGTTTCCCGATGCAGACCTTGAAGTGCTTGCTGAGTTGGTTGATGCGTTGGAGAAAAGAAGGTCGTAGTTTGATATTTTTTGGTTATCAGAACGTGTATTAACTGGCCTTACTCTTGCTGGTATGATAATTCTCTCTGGGAAGATTGAACAAAGGTGTTGCATATGAGTGGGGGGGGGAATAATGAAAAAAGTAGGGGATTTATTCAAAGCTCAAGCATCAAGTCCGTTAGAAACCGCTATGTTGTACAATGGAAGCGTTGGTTTTGTGGTTCCTGAATATCAACGCCAATATGATTGGGCGGAAGAAAATATTAGACGTTTATTTTTTGATTCATTGAATGGTTTCCACAGGCTGTCCGAAAGTGGAGATGCTAATGCTTTTACATTTCTCGGCACCTTGATTTTAGTGGAAGAACAAAATCAAGAGAGCGATTTCTCAGGTGTGTCGGTCGCGGTGATTGATGGTCAACAACGGCTGACTACTTTAATGCTTTTTGCATGTGCTTTGATTGCTGAAATAAGACACCAAAAGTCTTTAATTGACCCTGCTGAGCTTAACGACTGGCTCAATGAAGAGATAAACACAAGACTGTACGATTTATATGAATGCTCAATAGGTGCACAGCGAGTAAGTTCAACACAATCCTTTCCCTTCCCGCGAATGGTTAGAAAATGTGATGTTCGAGGTAAAAGTACAGCGAATTCGGAATATACTTCTCCGCTTGGAAAATTCCTCGAAGGCTTTGCAGGCTATTTTGATAGCGACAAGACAATCTATACTCCGCCTGCATTGGGAATGGGGACTGATGCGGAAAAACTCGCTTTAAATTATGATATTATCCAAAATTTAGTTAGCCAGTTAAACAATTCCACTTGGTATTCGGACGATAGCGAATGTGAACAGTTTGAGATTGATTGGCTCCGTCGTGGTCAATGCAGGACACTTCTGGGGCGTTTAACGGATTTTATGAAAGGTGATGCTGAGGCAAGCAGGGCCATTGAAGAACTTATTTCAAATGAAAAATTACATCCATTGGTTAGAACATTACTCTACTCAGCATATTTCTGTAAGTGCATTGTATTAACGCGAGTGATAACAGAGGATGAGTCTGCTGCCTTTGATATTTTTGATGCTCTTAATACAACAGGTGAACCACTGACAGCATTAGAAACCTTAAAACCTCGGGTTATCAATTTTGAAAATAAAGATGGAACATATGCAGGGTCTCAATCAGAAGAAGCTTTCCAGTTAATAGAAAAATATATTGATAAGCGTTTTTCTGAAACCTCAAAAAAGCAAAATGAAACAAAAGACTTAATTGTTACATTTGCTTTATACCTTGAAGGTAAAAAGCTTCCAAAGGACCTTGCCGCACAAAGAAATTTTTTAAGAACAAGTTATGACGGGGCTACAAGAAATGGTACTAACTCAGCTCGTAAATTCGTTGACGCAGTAGCTCAATCGGCATTATTCAGACGATATTATTGGGAACCAAATGGCATTGAAGAACTGAGCCGATACCATCAGGCTTCTTCCCTTGATGAAGTTCAACTCCTTATGTCTTTAATACGTGATATGAAGACGAGCTTGGCTCTACCAATTTTGTTCCGGTACTGGAATCCTGATTTAAAAGAAAATGGTGAAAATGATTTTGTGCAAGTTCTAAAATCGTTGACTGCTTTTTTGGTATTGAGAAGGGCGGCTACCGGGGGAACCGCAGGCATTGACAGTGATTTCAGAGCCATTATGGCACCCAAAACGGGTAGAGGAGCAACACGTAAGTACGGTCTCTATGCCGGAGTTGATCATTCAAACCCTCTTCTGTCTCCAAACGATCTAAAAGCAGCGTTTAGAACTTTATTGGAGCATAAAATCAAGTCTCTAAGCAAAGAAACATGGGTAAGTCAAGCAATAGCGAATCCATTATATGAACAATCTCGTGAACTTGTAAGATTCATGGTGCTAACGGCGGCACACCAAGCGATGCCCGATCCAATAAACGAAGGATTATGGAGCAAAGAGGGAGTTAGACACGACACAAATGTAAACAACTTTTTGAATTATAAGACTTGGTGTGAAAAAACATATGCAACAGTCGAACATATTGCGCCAGATACTATGCCTGAGCGGGGATGGAATACAGATGAATTATATTCTGATAATATTCTACGCCACTCCCTCGGTAATTTAGCATTACTACCTTCAAAAGAGAATTCTGCTATTGGTAATGATAGTTGGGAAAAGAAGAAAAAGTTCTATTCGGCTTTTTCGGCGGCAACTGTTGAGGAACAACAGCGCAGGGTTGAAGAAGCAAAAGCTGCTGGCATAGTTTTTAAAAAATCTACTTTAAAATTGATGCAAGAAGGAACTCGGTTAACGCTGTTGCAGCCTTTGGAAAATGTTGAAGAGTGGAATAAAAATATTGTTGTAAGTCGTGGACGCAATATAGCGGAATTGTGTTGGGACCACGTTTGGCCTTGGCTCAACTAAAATTTACTTATGACAGATAATACATGCTCCAGCTCCTTCATCTACACCATAGAGTTCGTCAATTTCTAACTCAGGGTCCAAATCCTCAAGAAGAGGGTTGGGATAGCGTTCGCGCAGCTTCTTTTCACGTTCTACACGTTTAGCAAAGTCATCTTCGATAGATTGAATACGTTCAGGCTTTTCAAGGTCAGTCAGAGGTTCACCTTGAGACCAAGTAAATGGACACCCGTGGTCAGCAGCATTCTTTTCAAGGCTCTTGGCATGCTCAAACGCTTCTGGGTGTTCCCGCATCAAACGAACCCATTCAATCTTCTGCTGGAAGAAACAGAAAGTACAGCCACTGCGTGAACGCCAACGATAGTAGTCAGGCAGCCCGACACCTGATGAATCGAGAATATCAATAACACCAGCCTTATCAATATCGTCATCACGAAATGGCAGGACAACTTTCAGATTGGGGTCAGTGGCCGCGTATCCTTCTCGATAATCTTCATCGCCGCGAATGGCGACATAGGAATAGACGGTGTAGCCTTTTTCCAAATATTCACTTTTGACCCACTCTTCAAATGGTTTGAGCTTTAATTGGCGCGTACACCACCGGGTCTGCGCTGAGGGCAAGAAGTGGTTGTAGCGGCGCAACCAATGATCAAAATCATGATCAGGGTTTAGTTGCTTGACCTCTTGCCCCAAATAACCACTCAGCTTGTGAAGATAGGTATGAACCTCGGGCAATTCACTGCCCGTGTCAGTGAAGAAATACTGTAACTGAATGTCAGGGTAGTTATCGCGCATGTAGATGGCGAGAGCCGCAGAATCGCGACCGCCAGATAAACCTAAAACATGGACTTCTTTTTTTTCTGACATAATTTATCTACTCGAAATGATTTTTAATCCAGCCTCGGCCAGTGTTGCGATCTGAATGGTTCTGTCATCAGATAGTTTGCTGAGCAAATCATTCAACTGTTCAGCATACATTTGAACGTCTTTTGCTTGCTGCTTGGTGAGGTTAGCTGACTCCATGTGGGTTTCTGCTTCTTTACCCGTTCCAACGACAACAGCAATCGCCTGATGACCTTCTGACATGTCTGTTTTAACATGCGCCAAAGCTTCTTCACGACGGAACTGGGTTGCAATAGCGGTCAGTTCCATCTTTGCTTTCTTTAAATCGCCATCGCGCCACTTCTTAGGGATCGCTTCACCAACCAGTCCAGCAATGCTTTCAACCTGATTGTTGTCACCCGAGAAATGAGAAAGACGAGACGCAAAGCTTTTCAAGCGAAGGTCGCCTGTTTCGTGCTCGACCGCTTTTGCTCGGTTTTGGAGGTCAGCAAGGTCAGTTAAACCATCCCCTTCGGCACCGACCTCAATCAACAAGTGTTGCTTAAGCCCCTGAACCATCGTGGGATAGGCTTGTGACATTTCAGATAGCGCATCACCGACCTTTTGGGCAATCATTTGTGCGCCCATATCTTCACTTTCCGCTTCTACATCTTCAAAAGCAGATGCCAAGTCTTCAAACAATAATTTGTTGGGGTCTGATGCCAGTTTGAGGATTGAACGGACCATCTTCGCATCTTGGGACAGTTCATTGGTTGCGTGTACCCATTCAGGTAAACGCATAAAGAATGACACCATTGCTTTTGCGACATCAAAAGCTTCACGCTTAAGTTTCCTGTTACTCAAGCGTTCCATCGTTTCATGAAGGTTGATCAGAACCTTTTCGCGAAAGCCACTCAGTTTGGTTTTGCGCACAGACAAGAGTTTGGGGTCTGCTAACATGTCATGGACAATGATCGGCTCCCAACGTGGTCTGAATTTCCCGTGTAAATGAATCGCCAGTTCAGAGCGGCGTGACAGCATGTAGGTCAGTGCCAACACAGGCAGAACACCATTTGCCAGACCAAAAGGCGGCAAAGTCCATTCGTTATAAACTTCTGTTAAATCTGTCAGTTGCCCGTCATCCAAAAGCTTATCTGTCATTTTAAATAACTTTTGGAGGTTCTTGTCAGAGCAACGTTTTTCAGAAAATTCCCAAACCGCGTCTAAATCTTGAGAATGTAACCCGGTAGCTTTTAAAACAGTATAATACAGACCCGCATCAGCAGGAAAACCTTCATATCCAAGGTTTTCCTTTTGCTCGTTTTCCAGCATCTTTTCCATCAATGAACGACGCGCAGATGCCGCACTTGATGATGGTTTGCCCCGGTTCAACAATTCACTGCTGATAATAGGAGTCTGATTGTAATAATGCTCGGCAATTTCAGAGGCAAATTGGCTCAGTGTGTCCAACCGTTTGATGCCTTGAGATTTGCCTTGCCAATACCAGTCCGCATGTAAAATTGAGCTATTGAGGGCTTCGGCAAGAGCCTGTCCTGTTTGGCTGATTCGTGTATCCACCTCTTTTCGTGCAATGCTGTCCCCATGTAATGCAGGATGGTTATCAAGAATACTTTCCAACGCGCTCTTTTCTTTGGAGAGCGCACGGATTTGATCCGCATTGGGGAGGGCAGCAATCGAAATGGAAGAGTTTGCTTTTGATTTGGTCAATTTGGTTATTTCAGAAATAACTTTGTCTTGCTCCACATCTTCGGTTGTTAGTGCAAGCAAGAAGAGGCCCATTTCTCCAGCCGAGGGCGTGAAGTCAGAAACACGTTTTTTCAATTCGTAAAATTCACAAAGCTCAACTTGGAACCATCTTAATGCCCCCGTGTTGATATAGTGTTTCTTTGCTACGGCAGGGCGAAGGTTGGCTTGGCTTTCAAGCTTTTTAAATTCAATTGCCAACCCACTACGAATTTCTTCTTCAATTGCAGCTTCAATGTCAAAGTCACTGCCTTCAAATAATGCGAATGCCCCAATATGCCTCCGGTAGACCGCAGCCGACCACTTTTGAAGGTCTTCGAGGGCTTCCTCGACTTCATTTTTTGTAAAATTTGGGTGACAGGCAGACAAGATTTCATGTGATGCAACAAGTCCCGTTTGTCCGCGGAAGACTTCGATCAATCCAATTGATTTTGCCAATGAAATGTGCAGATCGCTACCTAAACTGTTTACTCGCGAAATCGCATCACTCGCGGTCGCCCATCTATGTCCATCAGGAGAGGAGATAATAAGTGGTTCAAGGTTCAGTTGAAGGTAATCCCAAAGCCTTGATGGGGAGAACGATTGATTATCTTCAATGCTGAATTTATTGAGAAACTCTTGAAACGCCCCCGGTTCACCCGAAGTCAAAAAGCCGAATGTACTGCGTTGGTTCTGACCAAAACGTCTTCGAGAAATTGGACCAAGCAAAGCTGTAACAACCGGGTGAAGCGGCCATGCCCCATATAGTCGATTAGATAAATCCGCAGTTGTCCCCGGGCGGCGTTTAATGATTTCGTTGGCAACATCATCAGTGACATCTTGGAATTTCGCTGGAGTTTCATTTGCTTCAATTGCGCGACTAATGAGATCGACAGTTTCATCATGGGTTTGGATGAACGGTATATCTATAAAACGACCTTGGATTTTTGCCCACTCATCTCGTGCTGTTTGGCTTAGTTTATGGGCATATTGGTCAAATGATTGGTGCAGGAAGCCAACAGTAACAATTTTTTTCTGATGACGGGCAGAACGTTCTGCGAGTTCTTGAAAGAAGAAAAGGTCTCCAGAATTCGTTGCTGCATACTCAAGGAATTTACCCATTTCATCAATAAGTAAAATGATACCGCTTTGATTCGAAACTTTGTTGGCAACTTCTTCTAATAACGCAATCGCGCCTTTCTCACGGTCTTTTTCTGTAACAAGATCGGATTTAATCAGAGCATTTACGATTGCGTCGTCGGGTGTTTGCTGAGAACCAATTATTGGAAGAGTAATCCAACCATTTTTATCTCGGGATAAGTTGTTCAAGATAACATTTGCTGTTTTATCGCCTAAAACAGAACGGGCTTTGTTATGGTTATCTTGTTTCTGACCTAACAAGCTTCCTAATACCACAGCCAAACTTGATTTACCGCCACCAAATGGGCCTGTCAGTGTAAATGCTCTCTGTGGGCCAGAAGCGACTTGTTTAGAAATTGATATTAAAGCGTTGGAAGCAGAAGGTGGACATACGTATCCTTCCAAAGCTTCGGCATCATACATGTCCGTGTCTACACGGATGGACCTCTGAAAACGGGAAACGACTTTAACACTATGGTTTAATTTATCTTTTGGCATTTTAAATCTCGAATGCAGGGCGTAATAACTCGATTGACGATGAAGGTTCATTCACCAAAGCGACTTGTCGCAACCCGGCGGTTTCAGACCATTCAAAAACTCCATTTGAAGTCTCAGCAATATCAACCAAGCGACTTACGGCAGATTGTTCATCAAGCTTGAAAACGCGCCCGGGAGAACCTTCGCCATAAACAATCTTATCGACAGAAATCGTGTTCGATGAGCCTGACGACTTGATGTATTCGTATAAGCAAAAATTAAAAATGGCGGAATGAAGCGTTGGTTTGTCCCCTTTTTGAAGGACGTAACGTGATCCATTCTTGATAGGTTGAATAATGTTTAGATCGCCGAGTGCTGATTCAAGATCATCTCCTGCCGCTTTACCGCGTTTTTTCGCATAGCAGCCGATGAAACAAGTAACATCATTTTCGATTGTTTTATCTGATGTTCGGGAGATCTTTTTATCTGCACAAAATGTCATCAAAGATGACATTAAATCATGCTTTTCAAACTTATCTTCCAAAAGCTGATTAAAGACCCAATACCAAGTGGTGCTTTTGTTTGGAGTGGAGCAAAGTTTCCAATGTAGCAGCCACAATGTGGAGTGCGTTTCCGCGTAAACATCAACGCCACGTTCACCAAATAAAAAATCACCTAATTCAGTGACCTTCCATGTGTTGTTTTGGTTCTCAATGATTTGTGTTGCAGTAGCCCAATGGCGAATTGAATTCACCATATTTTTACCAACACCAAATCTAACAATAGCGTCAGCATCAGAAAAAATACCTCGATTATCGGTGCTGTTTTTGTAAATTTCAGCCGTGGCTTTGGTTAGCCAACCGTGTCGCAACGGAAAGGTTTCATGACCTGAAAACTGAACCGAACTTAGATCGTCGATAGACACTATTACTAAATCTCCAAACTGGACAACTTCTCCAGTTCGCAAATTAGTCCCTAAAGACTTCTGTTGTCAATGAAATGAACCAGAACAAAATGCGTTGTTTTATGATTAAATTCATATTTCAGGGTAACTTCATGTATTCATGCAGGGATACCCTGAACACACAAGGTTCATACCTGCCTTTTCATACGGTGAGAAACAGAAGCCACATTCTGCTGCAAACTCTGGAACTACACAATCAGTCAAAATATGGACTTTTCTTGTCAGTTCCGGGTCGCTGAGCGATATCTCGTGCAACAGATCATCAAGAGTTGATGTGATTGAGTGATAACCTGAATATCCAGCGATAAAAAGAA
>JABXIG010000045.1 GCA_013373205.1 Methylocystaceae bacterium
GCGAGGAGAAATTCGTCGTTTGCGCCGCATGGGCCGCGTAATCGGAGCCGGTTGAGGCCGAGGATCCGTTTGAGTTGGCCAAAGAGTATCTCGACCTTCTTTCGGAGCTTGCTGGAGATCGCGTAGTCGAGCGCCTAAGCAATCGCACGCGCCCGATCCCGGGAGGGCTCGAAGATCGACCGGAGGATTTTCCGCGACGGCGCCTTGGGGCAGCAGCGCGCTTTCAGCTCGCAGGAATCGCAATCCGCCTTGCTTGCCCGGTAGCGAAGTATGCCATCGTCATCGGGTTTCTTCTCCCTGGGTTTCGTGAAGGTCCGCCGGCTTTGCTTCAACTCCTTCCCGCGCGATCAGAGGCAAGGAAGGCGACCAGGTTCGCGATCTCGTCCGGTGTGGACGGACGCCCAATCGGCACCCCACCAAGCGAATCCATGATCATGCGCTTGCCCGCTTCGACGTCGACCCCGTGCTCCGCCGCTAGGCGTTTCGCCAGCGCGACGGAGGACTCGGTCTCGATCCAGCCCGGAGAGACGCGCACAACGCGCACACCCGTTGGCGAGACCTGTTTTGGCAGGCTCTTGCTGTAGGTGGACAGCGCCGCCTTGGCGGCGGCATAGGCGGTCGTCGCCTCGGGCAGCGGTAGCTCGCGTTGGATGGATGTGACGTGGATCACCACGCCGCTGCCCCGCGTCTCCATCTCTGGAACGAGCGCGCGATCAAGACGCACCGCCGGCATCAGGTTCAGATCAAGCTCGCGCCGCCATTCGTCGTCGCCGAGCGCCGTATAACCGCCGGCAGGCGCAGAAGACCCCCCGAGCATGTGGACGACGATGTCGAGGCCACCCAGCCTCTCGCGCACGGCCCCGGCCACCTTGGCGCACCCCTCGGCCCGGGTCAGGTCCGCCGCCACGAACCGGTCTTCCGGCATCTCCGGCGGCCTTGTCCGCGCCGTCGTCAAGACGTCGGCGCCAAGCTCCCTGAACAGGGCCACGGTCGCCCCTCCGGCACCGCGCGTTCCGGAGGTGACGAGGGCCCGCTTTCCCTTGAGGGTCAGGAAGGGGCTCATGGCACGATCTCCAGTTCGGCGATCTTGTCGCCGCGGAGGACGAAGAAGTAGCGTAGGTCGACCGGGCTTCCGGGGAAGTTTCCGACAAGGTGGCTGGTGACGATCGTGCGCTGGCCGTCTTCCGCGATGTCGAAGGGCGCGACCGTGTAGGTGTATTGCGTGGAGGCCGTCGCCATCCACCGCCGGATCGCGTCGCGGCCCGTGTAGGTGTTGCCTTCGTCCATGACGGTGGCGTCCTGCGTGAAGCGCTCGGCGATCGCCTGCGCGTTGCCTGTCTTGTCGGCCGAGAAATACGCCTCAATTGCGTCTGGCAGTTCGATACTCATGATGGCTCTCCTGTCTGGGTAGGGATCGGTGGTCGCGACCGATCTCGCCGCCTGACCTCTCGGCCGGGATCGGGACCGGCGCCCCGAGCCTGAATTTAAGGCTTTGACACAATCCGGATAAGCGGGATAACTCAGGATGTGGAGTTTTGGCTTTCGGGATAATGGCGATCTACAAGCTGGCCGATTTCGAGGCGGTCCTGGCGATTGCCCGCAGGGGATCGTTCCGGGCGGCCGCGGTGGACGTGGGGATGTCCACGAGCGCGCTCAGCAGCGCGGTCTCGAAGCTCGAGGAGCATCTGCGCGTGCGGCTCTTCAACCGCACGACCCGCAGCGTGTCGCTGACCAGCGCCGGGCAACGCTTCGTCGATGAGGTCAGCCCGGCGCTCAAGGACATTCACAGCGCGCTCGACACGGTCCGGTCGCAGCAAGAGACGCCCACGGGCACTCTGCGCATCAACACCTTCGCCACGGCGGGCCGGGAGATCCTGGCGCCGCTCATCCTCGAATGCCTGCGGCGGTTCCCGGGCGTGCAGATCGACCTCGTGACCGAGGGCAACCTCGTGGACATTGTGGCGAACGGTTTCGATTTCGGCGTGCGCAGCCGGAACCTCGTGCCCAGCGACATGATCGCCATTCCGCTCGGGCCTGCACGGCGTTACGCGGTGGTCGCGACACCTGCCTATTTCGAGGGCCGGGAGCTGCCCAAGGTACCGTCCGACCTTCTGGCGCATGCCTGCATTCGGACACGCTTGCCGAACGGTGCGCTCTTTCGCTGGCAGTTTGAAGCCGAGGGCCAGCCGGTGCAGGTCGATGTCGACGGGCAGATCACGCTGGACGAGGCCAGCCTCGCCCGCATGGCCGTGCTCCACGGTGTCGGCATCGGGTTCTTCATGGAAGCGGACGTGCGCGAGGACATCGAGGCGGGGCGGCTCGTGCGCGTTCTCGACGCCTGGACTCCGTCGCTGGCCCCGCTCTGCCTTTACTATCCCAGCCGACGAAACCCGCTGGCGGCCTTCAAGGTCTTCGTCGATCTCGCACGGGAACTCGCGCGATCCTCGAGACCGGGTTGAAGGCGTCGTTCGCATCCCGTCGCAAAAGAACGCCGTAGGAGTCCGCTAGCAGCGCAGCGTACGATTGGGAGGTCCGAGAAGAACTCGGGCGGCAGGGCGCGGCCGCGCAGGGTCGGGTAATCGGGGGTGTTCGAGAACACCACGGTGGGGATCGCCGCCACCTCAAGCCCGGCCGCCTGCATCGGGAAGAGCGCGGCGGAATTGCCGACATGGCCGAAGACCACCTGGCTCTGGATCGAAATGACGAAAGGGGGGCGTTTCATTGTGTACCGTCCAATCTTGCGCTCCAGTCCTCGACCCGGCGGCTTTCCAACCGTCGGACCGCGTATTTGCGCCAACCCTCGGCCAGGACATCGAGCGCGGCGATGCCTTCGAGTTCCGTAAGGTTCATCCGGTCCACATAGAGCGCGTGCCAGAGCCGCCGCAAGGTCCAGTCCGGTGCCAGGCGGTCGATCAGCTCCAGCCGGTCCCCGGGGGCAACTGTGCCGGTCTGGAGCACCCGGTAATACCATCCCGTGCGCCCGGTCTGCTGCACGCGCCGCGCCATGTCGGGCACGCCGAAGCGGTGGTTGAGCTTCCAGCAGGGCTGGCGCCCCTGCGATACCTGGATCAGCGCACCGCCCAGCCGGAATGTATCGCCGACGGAGACCTCCGCTTCGGTGAGCCCGGCGGTCGAGATATTCTCGCCGAACCCGCCGGGAGCGGTCAGCGCCGGAAGGTCACCGAGTTCCGCGCGCCAGTCGCTGTAATGATCGAGCGGATAGTGATGCACGGCCTTCTCGACGCCGCCATGTACGCGCCGGTCGGCCTGTTCGTCGCCTTCGAACCCCTGCGTGCCGAGCGTAAGGGGCCGGGTGACGGGCCGCTTGTCGATGCCGCTTAATGCCGTGGTGCCGGGCAGGGGAGCGGCGCGACCTGTCAGGAGGGTGATAGGCCTCATCCGTCCAGTTCCCGCAGCCATTGTTTCAGCATGGCCTGACCGGCGGTCCGCAGGGCCGGGCCATGTGCGTTGGCATCCTGCCGCAGAGCCTCGGGGGTAATCCCCGCTGGCGCCAGCTCGGCGCTATGGCCGATCAGCCAGCGCTCGAAATCCGGTAGCATCCCGGCCTCGGGATGGAATTGCAGGCCGAGAATGTTGCGGCCCCGGGCGAAGCCCTGCGTCTCGCAGGCGGGGGTCGCGGCGAGGCGCTGTGTTCCGTCAGGCAGGCCGAAGCCCTCGCCGTGCCAGTGCAGCACCGGAATGTCCGCGAGGTGGACAAGTGGGCCGGCCCGGCCGGGCGCGGTTAGGGTCAGGGGCGCGAAGCCGATCTCCTTTTCGGCGATGGGCGCGACACGGGCGCCGAGGGCTGCGGCCATGAGTTGCGCGCCGAGGCAAATGCCGAGGGTCGGGCGATCCGCCGCCAGCCTCATGGCCAGCCAGTCTCGCTCCTCTGTCATGCAGGGAAAGGCGGCGCCGTCAATCACGCCGATCGGCCCGCCCAGCACCACGACCAGATCCGGTTCCAGCGGGTCGGGCAGTGGGTCCACCGCCGCCTCGATGTCTTTGAGCTGGTAGCCGGCTCCCCTCAGAACCGGGACAAAGGTCCCGAGGTCTTCAAAAGCCAGGTGGCGCAGGATCAGGGCGGATTTCATCGTCGAAGCCTCTTGCGTTTTTGGCCTCTGTGGCAAAAAACTGGCCTATTCGAAAGTGCCAGTACTGAAGTTTGAGATAGGCCGGTTTTCGACATGCGCGAACCTCTTGCCCTTGAGATGGAGCCGGGCCACGACGGCCCGCTTTTCCTCGCCATTGCCGAAGCGATCACCCGTGACATCACCCGCGGACGGCTGAAGCCCGGAGCGCGGCTGCCCGGCACGCGGGCACTGGCGCGCGAGCTGGGGGTGCATCGCAACACGGTGGATGCGGCCTATCAGGAGCTGCTGACCCAGGGCTGGCTGCAGGCCGAACCCGCGCGGGGCACATACGTTGCGCAGGATCTGCCGCAGGGGATGATGGCGCGCAGACCCGTGCCCGCGCCGATGGACCCGGAGGCGCCGCCCGCGGGGCTCGCTTTTACGGATGGCGCGCCGGACCCCAAGCTGGTGCCCGACAAGGCGCTGGCCCGGGCCTTTCGCCGGGCGTTGCTGTCGCCCGCCTTCCGCGCCGGGGCCGATTACGGCGATGCGCGCGGCACGTCCTCATTGCGGCAGGCACTGGCGGGCTATCTCGCCACCGACCGGGGGGTGTTGGCGGAGCCGTCGCGGCTCTTGATCACGCGGGGCAGCCAGATGGCGCTGTTTCTCGCCGTGCGGGCGGCGCTGTCGCCGGGCGAGGTGATCGCGGTGGAGGAACCCGGCTATCCGCTCGCCTGGGAAGCGTTCCGCGCGGCGGGGGCAGAGGTGCGGGGCGTGCCGGTGGATGGCGGGGGCCTCCGGATCGACGAGCTGGAGGCCGCGCTGGCCCGCGACCCGCGCATCCGGGCGGTTTATGTGACGCCGCATCACCAGTATCCGACCACGGTGACGATGGGCGCGGCGCGGCGGCTGCAGCTGCTGGAACTGGCGCAGCGCTATGGGCTCACGCTGATCGAGGATGATTACGACCACGAATACCGGTTCGAGGGCCGCCCGGTGCTGCCGCTGGCCGCCCGTGCGCCCGAAGGCCTGCCGCTGATCTATGTGGGCTCGCTGTCGAAGCTGCTCTCACCGGGGATCCGGCTGGGCTATGCGCTGGCGCCCGAGCCGTTGTTGACCCGTATGGCCGAGGCGCGCGCCGCCATCGACCGACAGGGCGACGCGCCACTGGAGGCAGCACTGGCGGAACTGATCCGCGACGGCGATCTGGGCCGCCACGCCCGCAAGGCGCGGCGGGTCTACCGGGCGCGGCGGGATCTTTTGGCTGCGCTTCTGGGGGAGCATCTGGCCGGGCGGGCCGCGTTCGATTTGCCCGCCGGGGGCCTCGCGCTGTGGCTGCGTTGTGAGGGGTCGGCCGAGGATTGGGCCGAAGCTGCGGGGCAGGCGGGGCTGGCGCTGCTGCCGGGTACGCGCTTCGTGCTGAAGGGCCCGGCGCCGCAGGCCTTCCGTCTGGGCTTTGCGGCGCTGGACGAGGGGCAGATCGCCCGGGCGGTGGAGATCCTCGCCCGAAGCGTTCCGGGCTGACCCTATTCCGCCGCGACGCGGGGCCGGGCCTGCGCGGGGGCGATGTGCATGCCAAGCCGGGTCAGCAGGTCCTGATCCTTCCACGCCGCAGGGTTGCCGGTGGTCAAGAGCTGGTCGCCCACGAAGATCGAGTTCGCCCCGGCGAGGAAACACAGCGCCTGCAGCTCGTCGCTCATTCCCGTGCGCCCGGCCGACAGCCGGACGACCGAGGCTGGCATCAGGATGCGGGCCAGCGCCACGATGCGCACCAGCGCGAAGGGATCGACCGACTGGGCCCGCGCCTGCACCGGCACGCCCTCGATCTCGTTCCACAGGTTCACCGGCACGCTGTCGGGATGCGCGGGGAGCGTGGCCAGCGTCACCAACATGGCGATGCGGTCCTCCTCGGTCTCGCCCATGCCCAAGATGCCGCCGCAGCAGACCTTGATGCCGCCCTTGCGGACTTGCTCGACCGTGTCGAGCCGGTCTTCCATCGTCCGGGTGCTGGCGATCTGAGCGTAATACTCGGGCGAGGTGTCGATGTTGTGGTTGTAGAAATCCAAGCCCGCCGCCTTCAGCCGCGCGACCTGTTCGGGCGACAGCATCCCCAGCGTCATGCAGGTTTCCAGCCCCAGCTTGGACACGCCCCGCACCATGTCGCAGAGCTTGTCCATGTCGCGGTCCTTGGGGCTGCGCCAGGCGGCGCCCATGCAAAAGCGCTGGGCGCCGGAGGCCTTGGCGCGACGGGCGGCGGCCAGAACTTCCTCGGTTCCCAATAGCTTGGTGGCCTTCACCCCGGTCTCGTGATGGGCGGATTGCGAGCAATAGCCGCAATCCTCCGGGCAGCCGCCGGTCTTGATGCTGAGCAGGCTCGCGGTTTCGATCGCGTTGGGGTCGAAATGCGCGCGATGCAGGGTCTGGGCGCGGTGCATGAGGTCGGCGAAGGGCAGGGCGTGGATCGCGTGCGCCTCCTCCATGGTCCAGTCGGTGCGGATCATTGCGCGCGGGCCTTGAGGCGTGTGAGCGCGGTGATCAGCCCAGAGGCCAGCGCCAGCTTGACCAGATCGCCGAGCAGGAAGGGCGTGAGACCCGCGGCCAGCAGCCCCTGCGCCGGGACATAGAGCGCCAGCCAGGCAAGGCCGAGGGCATAGACCACGGCGAGGCCCGCCAGCATCGCCAGGAAGCGCCCGATCAACCCGCGCCCCTGCGCCAGCCAGCCGGTCAGGCCCGCGCCCAGCAGGTAGCCCGCGAGGTAGCCGCCGGTCGGTCCGGCCATATAGGCCAGTCCGATGCCGCGTTCGGGCGAGCCCGAGAAGACCGGCATCCCCAGAGCCCCCGCCGCCAGATAGGCAGCCATCGCCGCAAAGCCGAGCCTCGGCCCGAGCGTGGCGGCGAGGAAGAACACAGCCAGTGTGTGCAGCGTCATCGGCACCGGCCAGAACGGGATTTGGATCTTGGCGCCCAGAGTAATCAGCGCCGCGCCGCCGAGCGCGAGCGCAAGGCCGCGTCCGAGCGCAGCGGGACGGGTCAGAGACGGGGTGAGAAATGCCATGGGTCTGTCCTCCGAAGATAGGCATCGAATCTATCTATAATTACGAAGGCATCGGGTGATGCGGGCAACAAGATTTATAGATAATTATCCGGGAACTTCGTAAGTCTCCCTCATATCGGCATTTTTCACCGCAGTCTTACGCTTGCCGATCCAGCCGACATGGCGCGCGAGCGTGGCGCAGGCGAGGTCAGTCTGCCCCTTGCGCAGCGCGTCGAGAATGGCGCGGTGGTCGTGATCCGTGCGCGCCTCCCAGTCGCGCCGCCAGGCTGCGAAGAGGAACCGTGCGCTGGCGGCCTGCAGGTCGTCGATCGTCCGCAGAAGGCGCGGCATCCGGCAGGGGGCAAGGATCAGCCGGTGGAAATGACGGTTCGCCGCCTCCCAGTCGCGCACCGTGCTGGCACTGTCGCCGTGGCGCGTAACCTCTTCTGCTTCCTGCAGAATGGCGCGCGTCATATTGGGCGCAGCGCGGCGCAGGGCGAGGCTTTCGAGGCTGGAGCGCATCTCGGCCACCTCGCGCAGTTCGGCGACGTCGAATTCGGTGACGCGAAAGCCGCGCCTTGGTTCGCTCTCTGCCAGACCCTGGGTCTGTAACTCACGAAAGGCCTCGCGCACCGGGACGTGGCTGGCGCCGAACTCGGCGGCGATGTGGTCCTGCCTGAGCCGCGCGCCGGGCGGAATCTCGCCCGAGATGATGCGGTCGGCGAGGGTGCGGGCGATGCGTACGGACTGGGTCTCTTCGGGAGCGTGTTTCATGAATTATAGATAACTCATGCCGTGCTGCCAGTCGACCGTTAAGGTGCGTCTTTGGCTCATCTGTCATCGTCGCCGTCTTGTTGAAACGGGCGCGCCTGGAAGGAAGACGGCCCGGCAGCGAAGGCGCGGAACGAGACGCTACGCGCCACGAAGCACTACGGCCGCGCATTCTGGA
>JABXIG010000029.1 GCA_013373205.1 Methylocystaceae bacterium
CGGCAAACCTTGCCCGGCTGCCGCGGTTGCTGGCCATCTGAATACGGCGGGCGCCGCGCCGCGCTGGCCGAGGGCAAGGAACGGCCGGAGGATCGCGCCATCACGCCTAGCAAGACGAAAAACAATTCCGCTCGCCCGACTTTTTTCAGCACCCTGTTAAGCGGACAGGGGGTATCACGGCCTCTGAATCGCATTATCGACGGGGCAATTGAAAGCCAGGACATATCTGAAAAGAAGGAACAAAGATGAAAGCTACGCAAAAATTTATGAAGGAACTGGAGTCGCGATACTACAGCAGCTTAAGGGTCCCTGATCATTTGGTTCACTTTGTAAAATGGCGAGATCGCCTGGCCTATTATTCTCTTCAACTTAAGCCGTTCTTTTATGAGGAACCATGGGATTTGCCAATTGAAGTGGAAAGCCGCACGTATACGCCAGCTGATCTCTTCTCCTTGCAAACTGATGGCATGTCGTCGCTGGATTTCCACAACCTTCTGACAGATAGCGAGGTGGCTTTGATCGAGGCCGCAGTGAGACGTGGGATTGCCTTGCGTAAACGTGGGAAGGTCGATGATGTCGAGCATGCAGGTACCCACCCGCAGCGTCAAAAACGAAAAAGCGATTGCCGATTGAGAGAATAGCCGAAGGCGCAGAGTATCACCGCCAAAATCGCCACCAAGACCGCGACTTCAGCCGTGAAATCTCTGCTTGCGCCGCATCTGCCCTTGATCTTTCGAAGGCGGCCATTTCCTCAGCCTCCTTTACGCGGACACGAAGGTTCTCAATCTCGGCAGAAATATTCTCCTGTCCGCCTATTTGGTTAGCTAAGAGGGCAATGCTACTGTGCAGCCAATCTTTCTTGAAGCCCGCCTCCTTCTTGCGCTGAGCAAAAGCGTGCTGCCGCTCCTTATTGGTTTTCGTCGGAATCCCGTCCGCATCGCAAGTTTCACGCTGCGGCAACAGGTCCTTGGCATGTAACGTCAACACTCCGTCCGAGAGCTTCATGCGAGCCTCGGTAATTTCTATCTTTGTGAGCGTTCCACCGCGGATAGCTGCTTCGAGTTTCGGGTCAATGTTGATTATTTGGGCGGTCATGGGCGGTTCTCCGTTAGTCTAACGCGTTTGACTAACGGGAGATGGGGACAACCCTCTCATTTCAAAGAAATCTCCGATATCGGCGACCTGAGTTAATCATTTATTTGGAACCAAGCTGCCATTTGGACGTCGGCAGCATACTGGTTTGACCGGCCTTGTGCCATCGTTCCGCTGCCATTGCTTTCTGAAACGGTGCGCCTGTCGAGCCGGCCATTCACTGCGAGTGCATGTTGAGACAACGCCTTTGCCAATGTCAGCGGAACAAGACGGTGCGATCACTCGCGCCCGACCTCATTTTCACCAAAGAACCAGCGGCAATAGTTTGAAATAGCATAGAAAATCTGCTTTCGTGCAAACCGGAGCCACAGGGGTGGCGGCGAGGAGGTTAGCATGGCGCTTGCAGACATCGATAGGTCTGCGGTGATTGATGCCATCGAAGAGTTTGACCGGCTCGGCCGGGATACATTCTTGCGGCGGCATGGGTTTGGCCGCTCACGTGCCTACTTGCTTCGGTATCGCGACAAGCTTTACGACTCGAAAGCGATCATTGGAGTCGCACATGGGTATCTGGGCTATGGATCGGGCCCAATTTCGCCAACGCAGTTCAGCCGCGGCGAGGCAACTGTCGCGCGAATACTTCGCTCACTGGGCTTCGAGGTTCAGGTGTCTGCGGTCCCGCCCAGCCTTGTTATGGCCGACAACGTTTCACCAGAAGGGTTTGCCTATTGGTGGGTCAACAACGAGCAGACCTATAGCCACGAGATCGGGGGCAACTATCTATGGTCACCTACCGAGCGGAGCGATAGGGGGGCGCAACGAATTCTACGAGAACATGACGCGCGTGCGCCCCGGCGACATCGTGTTCGCTTTCGCTGGGGGCGCGGTCAAGGCCGTCGGTGTCTGATCCGCTCCTGCGATCCTCGCGCCGAAGCCCGGAGAGTTTGGTGCGGCCGGCGATGCATGGAGCAACGAAGGATGGCGTCTTACAGTAGAATTCTCCCGGCTTAGCCGTCCGCTGCGGCCCAAGGAGCATATGGTTTTCCTGCGGCCCACACTTCCGAAAAAATATTCTCCCATTCAAGCGAATGGAAACGGCAACCAGGGCGCTTATCTGGCTGCCGTGCCGGTTGCGATGGCCCAAGCCGTCATCGATCTTATGGGGCCTCGTTGGGCCGAAGTTGACCGTCGCGCCACCATCGAGCCCGCACTCCTGATTGAGGCGATCGAGGCTTCAGAAGCGGAAATCGAGCGCGAGTTGCTCAACCGAACCGATCTCGACGAGACCGCGAAGCTACAAATTGTTAAGTCGCGGCGTGGGCAGGGTATCTACCGGCAGAACCTGGAATGCTTCGAGAAAGCCTGACGAATCACGGGAGTAACCAATGGACAACACCTTCGCGCCAGTCACATCAAACCCTGGCGCGCTTCAACGACCTACGAGAAGCTCGATGGAAACAATGGACTTCTGTTGAGCCCGCATATCGACCATCTATTTGATAAGGGCTTTATCACCTTTTTTTTTGACGACGGCGCGTTAATGGTGTCGCCGAAGTTTGATATCGACACGCTGATCGCTTGGGGGATCAAACCAGCAGGCAAGTACGGAGCTTTCAGGTCTGATCAGCTCCCGTATCTGGCATTTCATCGCGAGTTCGTTTTCAGGCGATGAGAGCTTTCATTAACCTCACATCAGCCTTCTCAGACGCAAAAAGGGCAGCCGGTGGTTCGCCCCTACCACCGGCTTAGACCACCACCGTTCATAGGTGGCTGGGTCGCGGAGCTTGTGTGTGTGCCGCAGTCGCTTGTCGAAAACAAGCTTGGCAATCAAGGTTGGACGCAGCTCTAAGCCTAATAAACCTCACGCGCACGTTTTTTGTCAAGCTCAATCGAAAGATCAAAGTTAAGCCAATTTGTGAACCAATGAGGGGTAACTTTCGATAGAAAGGGTATATCATGGACACTAAGACCATACATAGCCGCGAGTTTATTCTTTACAGGGACCGAAACATATGGGCACCGCTGCAAGTCAAGAAATGCAACAACCAACTCGGTATCAACTTTAAGATACGCTGTTCGTTCGCGAAACTTCTGTAAAATCTCACACTCGATAAACCTTTTTAGACCAGAGAACCTTCGCCTATTCCTTATATACAGCAAGCAGACAGAAATTGAAAAGTACGACATCCGACGACTGCGCTTGAAGCTACCATCGGGACCTACGTCAATTCCCAAAAACCGCGCCAAGACTTCCTCGGGAAGAGTGTAGGCTCGGCCCAACTTGTTGATTGCCAAAAGCAAGTAAAGCGTCTCCACTTCATGGAATCGATCATGAGGCGTATGCTTTATGTGTTGGAAAAGATTGTCAAATATGTACTTAAAAATGTGATCCTTTGCGTCACGGTCGAAACCAAGCTCGTGAAGCTTGTCCACGACAGTCGAAATTATTCTTGAAAGGCGTACCGAAAAGTTGACCCGAGGCTCAGCTGCATAAATAAAAAACGAAAATTCGAGCAATTCAAGGATTGCGCGCATCAGCTCCCTATCGTTTCGATACTGAAAGTGATTTCGCGCGTGACAGAGGAAAAACTTTCCAACCCTCCTCTCAATCGAAGCGAGCGCATAGTTTAGCACATCCTTATATCGAACGCCAGTTTCCCTGATCGCCGCTTTAAAGTCTACGATCAGAGGCTTTGACTTCACGGAAAGACGGAAATGCTTGACAGTAGCCGCACTATTGTCGGGATCAACTTTCTCGAGTTCCTCGACCGAAATTCTATTGGAGAAAATTTCACTTATCCGATTCTTCGCAATAGTGAGAGGCGTAATTATTGGTCGCTCTATCACCTCCGACTTTTCGGCACTAAGACGCAGCTTCACGTCTCTCAAAAATGTCGCTAAGTGCCCCTTAATCAGGAGTTCGACAGCCGGATCATTCGAAAACACAAAGTAGTCGTCGACATATCGAAATATTTGATAGTCAACCTTATTTCGCAGATCATGCTCTCTAAACAGAGCCGCCTCCAGCTTGGAATCCACATCCTGAAGTATAATTTCAGCGAAGATCCTTGAAAACTCCGGCCCAATCAAGATACCATTCGTTTCACCCCTATTCATTTGCTGCATCAACGAATCGAAGGCTTCTGGGAATGTCTTCTTTATAGCATCAAGATTTTCTTTAGTAGCCTCATGTCCTATCACCGCCCACGCAATAGAATGAGTGTAGATGCTATCAAAGCAACCAGAGATATCCAATTTCAGTAGTCTCGAATATTTCTTCTCGGCATTCAAATACGAGTAGTTTTCGTAGAATTTAAAGATGTTGCTATACTCTCTGTAGGCGAAATACGAACCTATCGCCTCATACTCTTTGCCCTGAAGCTCAACGCCTTCAGACCGCCCCCCGCTCCTCTCTTTAAATAGTCTGTCACGGAAGCGAGCGGTCTTCGCGACATTAGAAGGCTTGCGGATAGAGAACGAACTGCGCTCACACCCATATATTATCATCGCCCCGTATCTATCGTAAAAGCCAGCGACCAAGACTTGATTTTGCGGATGCGGGATTGATAGTCGCCGAAACTCAGTATCTTTGTGCGAAATCTTGAAGTTGAACGGCATAGTCTTAGCACTCTTCAATTTTCTCGACCGAACCGCAATAGAAACCCCATCACGAACTTCTGAATCCACCCTTGCCGGATGCTTATCGAAGTTAAAAATGACAGAAAGAGCGGGATCCGCTATTGACCCGCTTGCATCCCAGCTCAGCCAGTTCTCTTCACCTCTCCGCGTAACCCTTACGTTGAACTTGGACAGAAAGTAGAAGAAGCCGCCATTTGAAAACGAAGGCGGCACTTCAAACGGAAGCACATCAGTTATGACCGGCCTCTGATATCGTGTTTTAGGCGTGATCCTTACTCTCTTTAACCTTTTACTCATATTTCCAAGCCCTTACGATTTCCGAAAACTCATCGCTTCTATGAAATCTTCGAAAGGTTCGTTCTCTGTATCCCCGCACGAATGAGAAACGAGACAGCTTTGCCTTCAAACTCGGACTGGTCAGCTTTGCTATCGACTTTCGAAGGTGCACATCAAGTTCCTTCAGATCACTCTCCTCGGAAAGATGAGGGTTGCTGAAGTAAATACCCACGTAAGCATTACTCTTGTTGTGCGATAGCTGCGTGTTTCCGGAAATGAATCGAACCCTCTTTACCAAAAGCCGGTACGCCGCCCTCGCATTTCTCGCTCTTTGGGACTCATATCGCCGAAAAGACGCATCAACTCTGGTTTTGTATCGAGCGAGCCGCTTGCCACTCATTGTCACCTTTAGCTTCGGACTGAAGGAAAAGCGGTAACCCAGATATTCAAAAAACCAACCATTTCTCTCTTCAACCCGGCCATTATTATCGAGCGGCGATTCGCATGTCTTTGTGGGATTTAAAGACAAACCCTTTGCGATGACGCCTGCCTCCAATTCACGAATAAAATCTCTTGCGTCAGTCTGGGGAGACGGTGCGAACACGACGGCTATATCATCAACATATCTGGCGTAGAACACGACACCGTCTATATCCTTGATGCGCCGATCAAAATCCCTCATATACAACTCCGAAAGATACGAGCTAATATTCAGACCACGCGGCAAACCAACACCCAAACTCCCGGACTTCCTCCCATAGCTATGTAAAATCTGAGACAACAATCGCATTGAGGTTTGACTCAGTAGCTGGTCGTCCCTCAGCTTTCGCAATAGCCCGTCATGAGGAATACTTTCGAAAAAGCTCTTAATATCAGCGCGCACGATATGGTAGGGAAATCCGTCACCAATAAATCCCACAAGCTGATCGACGACTACATTTCTATTCGCAGGCGATATCTTATACAGCGCCCTGAGATTTCGATCGAGGGCTTTTAAGGCATAGTACGGGTCAGGCTCATCATCAGGAATAACATAGACAGCCTTGCCACCCGGACCACTAAGGGATGAGAAGTCTACTTCAAAGGACTTCCTTGAAATATTTCGTGCCACCCTATCCAACTCGGCGAGCAATGTACTATCTCGATCAACGCGAGCCTCTTCCCGCCTACGCCTTATATCATCAAATATCGCCTGGTCGGAAAGTGAGTATTTACCGCGGTGCGATCTCTTAAAGTCCTTCGCCTCGCGAATAGTATCACGTAGAACGTCAGTCTTTCTTTTCACTGATGGGAAAAATCAAGGTCTTTGACCCTACCTTTTCGCTTTTCCTCATCTGAGATTGCCTGAAAATTTCGGGCGGAAAAAGTTTGATCTCTCACCAGGACCCTCGTTGAACTCCACCATGCGGAGCACACGTTAGTTGTAGTTCCCGCAGGATGACAAGGTAGGCACTCATGATTTCTGTCGCGCCATCCGGCGCTATGCGAGAAAGGGTCCATCTGTCAGCTCCCACCCCACAATCGATGAGAAACGTTCCGACGCCAACGATCGTCGACCGCCAAAGTTGCTGAGAGAAAGCCTTGCATTAAGTTCGGCGAAGCTTCATCGACTCGCGCCCCCGAAGCCGTGACGGAACGGCAATCAGGGTGACTTCCTGCGCACGATCGCCGAGGCCGTGCTGCAACTGATCATGGAGACCGACGTCGAGGGCCTGATCGGTGCCGGGCGTCATGAGCGCAGCGGCGAACGCACGACCTGGCGGAACGGCTACCGCGATCGCACCCTCGATACCCGTCTTGGCACATTGAACCTGCGGGTGCCGAAACTGCGGCAGGGCAGCAACTTCCCGGGCTTCCTCGAGGCCCGGAAGACGTCAAAGCAAGCCTTGGTCGCTATCATCCAGGAAGCATGGATCGGAGGCGTCTCGACCCGGCGCGTCGACGATCTGGTACAGGCGATGGGGCTGAGTGGCATCTCGAAGAGCACGGTGTCCAAGCTCTGCAAGGACATAGACGAGAGCGTCGGCCAGTTCCTGAACCGCCCGGTCACCGGAGAGTGGCCCTATGTCTGGCTCGACGCCACATACCTGAAGGTCCGTCAGGGCGGGCGCATCGTGCCCGTCGCGGCCATAATCGCCGTCGCAGCGAACACGGAGGGGCGGCGCGAGATCATCGGCCCCTCGGAAGTCGAGACCTTCTGGACGGAGTTCCTGCGGTCCCTCAAGGCCCGCGGCCTCGGAGGCGTCCGACTGGTGATCAGCGACGCGCATACCGGCCTCAGGGCGGCCATCTCGCGTGTGTTCGAGGCAACCTGGCAGCGCTGTCGCGTTCACTGGATGAGGAACGCCTTGGCACATGTCTCGCGCGGCCAGCATACCGTCGTCGCCGCCGCGATCCGGCAGGCCTTCGATCAGCCCGATCGCTCCCAAGCCGGAGAGACCTGACGCAAGGTGGCAGAACAGCTCCGCCCGCGGTGGCCCAAGCTGGCCGATCTCATGGACGCCAGCGAGCATGATGTCCTGGCCTACATGTCGTTTCCTCGTCCGCACGGGACCAAGCTGCACTCGACCAAATCATTGGAAAGGTTTAACAAAGAGGTGAGGCGTCGCGCCGATGTCGTGGGCGTTCGGGCCTTCCTTCGGATCGGTTGCAGTCGCACCGTCACTCGCCAACGAGGCCTCGATCATGCGCCCGATCGGCGCGGTGCTCTTCGAACAGAATGACGTGTATGGACCACCTCGTCCTTGCAAGGAATTTTCTGCAATCATGACGATGCCGGTGCTTGCAGTCGTGTATCCGGCCTGTTTGTACGACGTTGCCGTCGCTGGCCTTGATGGTTTCCGCGGTTCGACGGCCAGACAAATGGACGAGCTCACGCAGGCTCGCATCATTTCAAGGACCTTTGCCGAACCCCGGTTGCCCGGGTCTGCCATCATCGCATGTTTCCCTCGCAAGCCAGCGCCGCTGTGCGAGCGGCGCTGATCCCTGTCAGACGGCGGCCATGAATATCGCCGGAGGCCTGTAGGCCTCTTCACGCCGGATCATGGCCCAGAGCGCCCGCGCAGTCTTGTGCGCAACGGCCACCGAGGCGACATTGACCGGGCGCCTCCCGATCAGTGCCTGCAGCCAGGGCCGCGGTTTCACGCCGCGCCTGAAACTGGTGCCGACCAGCGCCCGCGCGCCATGGATCAGCAGCGTTCGGAGATAGCGGTCCCCGCCTTTGCTGATCCGCCCGATATGTTCCCGGCTTCCGCTCGCGGAAATGCGCGGCGTGAGGCCGAGCCAGGCAGCGAAATGGCGGGCCGAGGCGAATTGCGACGCATCTCCCACTGCCGCGATCAGCGCTGTCGCCGTGAGCGGCCCGACCCCGGGCGCAGTGGCCAGACGCTGGCTTGCCTCGCTGGTTTTGTGCCAGGCAAGGATGTCCCGGTCGACAGCGTCGAGCTTCTTCGTCAGATCATCGAGATGTTCGAACAGGACATCGAGCGCAGCCCTGGCTTCCCGCGGCAGCACATCTTCGGTCGCAGCCTCCATGTCCCGGCGCAGGGTCGCGATCCGGCACATGCCCTTGGGTGCGGTGATGCCGAACTCGCTGAGCAGCCCGCGCGCTGCATTCACGCTGGCAGTCCGCTGTCGGACCACGAGTGACCTGACACGATGCAGGGTCAGCAGTCCCTGACTTTCCCTGGACTTGACCGGGACAAAGCGCATGTTGGGCCGTCCGACCGCCTCGCAGATCGCCTCCGCGTCGGCGGCATCGGTCTTGTTCCGCTTCACATAGGGCTTTGCGTATTGGGGCGGGATCAGGCGAACCTCGTGGCCGAGGGCCAGCAGCTCCCGCGCCCAGTGATGGGCGCTCGAGCAGGCTTCCATGCCAACAAGGCAGGCTGGCAGGCTTCCGAAAAAGGCGAGCAGCTCGCCGCGCCGGACACGGCGCTTCAGCACAGAATTTCCACGGGCATCAACCCCGTGGATCTGGAAAATGGACTTGGCGAGATCGAGGCCGATGGTCGTGACGGACATGGCAAGCTCCTGGTTGACGGCAAGTACCAGCCTACATCGCGGCGAGGTCGACGAGGTGGTCCATGCCATCAAGTGGCAGACGGCAAGCCGCTACAGGATGGTCGGGGCCTTCGCCCGGATCGACAAGGAGGAGCTCGACCCCATTCTCAGCATCACAACGAAAGTCGCCTGATAATGCCCTCAGGCCATCCGGGAAATTACACCAGCTTGACGGATGTGACC
>JABXIG010000023.1 GCA_013373205.1 Methylocystaceae bacterium
AGGCTCATAACCTGAAGGTCGTAGGTTCAAATCCTACTCCCGCAACCATCGTTTCCGAACACGCATCGACACCGCGCAGCGCACCCGGCTGCGCCTGATCGATCATCGCCGTGGTCGCCCCTTCCAGTTCCAGAACCAGAGTACCGCCCTCATGGTGGACGATGACGCGCTCGATCAGGCCGCGCAGAACCTCCAGCGCCGGCGTGCGGATCGCCTCGTCGCGCAGCGCGTCGGACAATTCCGCGACCTTCTTGCGGTAGAGCTCGGCCAGCCCGGGATGGAAGCGCACCGGGACAGGGGAGGGGGCCTGCAACTCTGTCTCCAGTTCTCCTAGCTTCGCTTCCAGCTCTTCGAGCTGTTGCAGCAGGCCCGGCGTGCGGAAGCCGTCGGCGATCGCGTCGTAGAGACCCCATAGCTTGCGCTCGGTCTCCTTCAACGCCTTGGCTGCCTGCTGCCTGGACGTTGTCTCCGAAGCGCGCTCAGCATTGGCCGTCCTGGTGAAGGCGGAGACGAATTCGGCGACGGCGTCGGGCTGCATGAGGCGGTTCCGCAGAAGGTCGAGCACCGCCTCTTCCAGAACTGCGCGCTTGATCGATGTGCGGGCATTGCAGGCGCCTAGCTTGCGCGCGTTGGAGCAGGCGAGGTAGTCTCGGCCGACGGCGGCGAAGGTGCCACCGCAGCAGGCGCAGGCGAGCTTGCCGGTGAGCAGGTGCGTGCCGCGGCGCTTCTCCCAGAACCTGCTCTTCCTGATGCCCTGAACCGCGGGCGTGGCGTCGATCTTAGACTGCCGCTCCTTCACGGATGCCCAGAGCTGGTCGGTGATGATGCGCACTCGGGCACCTCCTGGACGACCCAGTCGCTCTCGGGGTTGAGCCGCGAGACGCGGTTGAGCGAAGCAAAGTCGTGCGTGGCGTCCACCTGGCTGCGCGGGACCGTCAGTCGCCCCGCCATCCAGCGACGATGCCGCTCCGCTCTGGAACGTCCCGAAAAAGGACGGCGCCGGGATCACCGGTTAGCCGATCGCGCGGCTTTCGACGCGCACGGCGCGGTTGAATCCGGTCGTGACCGGCTGTAGCGTTTCACCCATGCGTGCGTCGGATGCTGCTGGAAGACCTTGTGTAGAAGATTGAATCTTCAACGCTTTCAGGCGCACGCAACCAATCCCCGCCCATTCCGGTGAATAACCTGGGTTTAGCCGAGATTGTGTTGCCTCATGCCGACAACAAGTTTGTCGGCGACGCGGGCTGCAGCCTCGGCCTTGGTAATCGTGCCGCTGCCATCGCGGTCCAATCCTCTATTTTGTTCGTAGGCCTTGCTCGGCTTCTGAAACAGAATGTGGCTTTCGGGCATGCCAACCGCAGCGGGAAGCAGAACTGTCATGTAGACGTCGCTAACCGATGCCAGTGGCTTGCCGCGGCTATGCATGGCGACATGCTTCTCGACGAAATCAAGTTGCTCGATGGCGCTCATTCCAGCGAGTTTCTTGCTTGAGGTACCCAATCCCGCGGCCGTATTTGGCATGAACTGAATCAGTCCGATCGCACTACTTCCTGCATGGTTCTTCTGGTCCGGCGCGAAGGTCTGTCCGGTCTCGAAAGCCATCACGGCCATCAGGTGGTTCGGGTCGCATCCGAGCCGAGCCGCAATCTGGATTACCTTGTCGTTGAAGACCTGCCCATGTTTGGCACGGGTAAGTTTTCCGAAGGCCAGGGGGGCACCGGGCGACATCATTGGGGCAACGGCGGTGGCACCCGGAACGCTCGAGGCGGGCACCGTCCCGAGGCCTGTAGGACCGGCGTGCCCCGCTCCGCCTCCGATGGCACCGTTAAAATCGAATGCTGGCAAATCGATACCCAGCAGGGACGCCGTCATCGGACCGACGATCCCGTCATCAGCATGGATACCGACATTTGCATCCTGAAAATCGACCAATGCACGGAAGGTGCTTGGACCGAAATCGCCGTCTATTGCCAGTGCTGCCCCTGCCTTCGCATTAAGCGCAACCTGAAGCTGCCTAACCAGCGGACCTTCCGATCCGAAGCGTAGGATCACCGTATTGCCGGAACAGTGTGTACGAATCATCATCCGCACTTCCTCGGCGTCGAGAAGGATGTACTCGCATTCCTTCTGGCTACCGAGTTGGCGCGCGAAAGGCGTGATGAAGCGTTTCCACGGGCCAGCCTCAGTGCTTCGCTGGCCCTTCCTCACTGTGCCCGCGATCGTTTGACACCCGGCGGACGAAAACGGCGCGTCGGCCACCTTGCCATCGACTCCCATATGGAATGCGCAATGGATGTTGTCGCCCGCGATCCGACCGGCCTCCCACGGGTCGTCGTCGTCATAGAGCGGATCGTTTCCCGTGCGCTGGATGGTGATCGCGCATTCTTGGATCAATGCCCAATGCCCGGCTTCCCGCTCGCGCCGCTTGTGCCAGCCTGCACGATAGCGCTTCATCCTGCCACGCCCCATCCGATTGACACCCTGTCCCCCGGCTGGGATCAGCTGCTGAATCACAGTTCCAAAGGGTACCGTCGAGCCCGGGAATAGCGCGATCCCATGCCCCGGCCGCCACTGGCCGATGGTGCAGTTCATGTTCAGGTAGTCGACTGGCGTCATCGCGATCTCATGCCCCGCAACGAAGTCCGTGCCGCCGAAGTCCACTGGTCGGCAGCCCCTCAGGCCAAAAACCACAATCCGACTGTCGTCGATGGGAAACAGCGACCGGCGCCACAGGGCAACGAGATGCGCCTCGGTCAGGATCAGCGCTCCGCCCGCATCGGCCACCGGCGGCTCGGCTATCACAGGAACGTCGCGCGCAGGGCCTGAAGCGGGTGCAGCTTCCGCGGCGGCGATCTCATCCTCGGAGGAGAAGTCCAAGATTTCTTTTAGCTTCTCCTTCACTTCCGCCAGAGTGATCGTATTGAAATCTTGTATCTCTGCGGCCTTTTTCTCGATCCGGGCACGAATCTGGGCGACGCGCAGGGCAAGTTCCGCCAACCCAATGAGCACCACCTGGTCCAGCAAAAGGTCTATTTCGTCGGCAATACCCTGCAAACGGTCCATCTCGTCCTGATCGCCGGCGGCGCGCGCCTTGAGGAACGGCGCCTCCAGCGAATTTTGCATCGTGCGTAGTTCTCTTTCGATCTCTGTACTGGTCATGATCACCTCCCCGACTATCGCCCGTGTCCCGTCTACTGTCGCGCCGCCTCGATTGCCTGGGCCGTGGCCTTCAGATCGACGGTCGCAGCCAGGAGGTCAGAGAGGCCGGCACTGCCTGCGCCGGCCTCGACCGCCGCCACCGCGGTCTCCATTGTCACCAACGTCTTGTCCAGGAGGATCACCCAACCCGCTAGAAGCTTGCGGTCGGACTCGAGCCCTTGAAGCGCCTCGGCAGAAAACGAACTGCCTCCCGATCCGAGCACCCGCCGCCCCTCGCGCGATCGACGCATGACGGCGAACATCTGCAGCGTGCCCGCTCGCATCTCGAGTAGCAGCGCCCTCATGTGAGGATGTGCTGCGACCAGTTGCCTACGAAACTCCTGCCGGCTGCGCGCAGTCTGGGCCAACTGGAAAACCGGCAACACCTGGGCCATGGCCTGGGCCAGCCCGCTGCCGTAACCTAGCGCGACACCGGTGACGCTTGTAAGCGCGTTGATGCTGTTTTCTAGATTGCCACTCACCAAACCCAATTCCGCCGCCATAGCGGCAGCCGAGTCTCCCGTGACCAATCCCGACAATGCGTCGTTGTAGGCCTTGAGCGCGTCCAGCGACACACGAACCGCGCCGGTAAGCGGCGGGTCGCCCACGTCAAGTACATAGGCCGCCTCATCTGGGTCGAAATCGCGCGTCACCAACTGACGGTCAGGAAGCCGACGTACGATTGTGCGCTCGGCTTGGCCCAGCCGGTCCATGACCTTAGCGCTTTCGAGATACTGCGTCTCGAAAGCCTGGTCGTAGATCTGGAACTCTGTCGCGCCATAGCTACAAGCGAGTTGCGTGAGCCCAATGGCTAAGAAAAGGGCGACTTGTCGGATCATGACGCCTCGTAGGATAGCTTGGGATCAATGGCCCGATACTAACGCAAGACGACCACACAACAAGCAATTGATCTGTCGGCAATATCCGAACGCAGTCTTTGGCGACACATCGACCGATCGAAAGTCAGACCAACTAGTTGCCGCGCAACGGGGAAGGTTGGAAAACTCACCGCCTTCATTTCCACTTTGACGGGTTCCGCCTGGTGGGCTCTTCAAACGTTGATGTGGCGTTGATGTAAAACGCGACATCAAAAACTTGATCGGCCGAATCCAGCTTCAAGTCTATGATATCGTTTGTTCTTTTTTGACTGCGGGAGCACGCATTGGCCTGAGCCGAACAGCCAGTACGCGTAATTCATGACAGCGGTTTGCCTGAGCACAGATAACTTCTGCTCGCACACGTCGGCGAGGACCGGCCGCAAAGCGCAGCAAGCTGCCGGTCTGCGTGCTGACCTGATCGACAGTACAACAGCGAAAACGGACATCGTCGCACTGACCTAGTCAAACTGGACAGCGTCGCTCCGGTGAGCTCATGTCCCGAAATCTTCCATTCAGGCGGAGCGCAGCGATAGGCTCCAAAGGGTCAAATTGACCGAGGCGTTCCGAGTCGGGTTTTCATTTGCAGCCGCAGGATGTGCTTAGTGAATGGCGAATAACGGGTCTATAGATCTTTTGGTTTTCGATTCGATCAAGGACCGTAGGACACTGTGTCGTACATCAACACAACCGACGATTATGGTTCAAGCGGAGAGTAGCGCTTCGAAATTTTGGGGGACAGGGAAGAAGAAACTGGAGGCGCCTTTAGTAGTCGCATTGTCTAAGGATCGTTGCCCTCCAGAAGATTGCTTATTGAGGAGAGGTGGCGCATATTGGATTCATTTTAGGGGATAATATTATGACAGCCGAGAATACTGTTGTTTTTAAATCAGTAGCCTATTCCGGTGGCGTCATTTTGGGCGGCTGGGGTCTTGTTGAAATTTTTCTTCGCGTGGACCCATTCTACGCGCTGCTCCTGCGAAATCTTGACGGGCTTGGCTGGCTTGTTGCGGGAGCGGCTTGCTCGTTTGTAGTGTGGCACATCGCGCCAGGTCCGTTGAGGCCCGAGGGTGATCGCTATCAGCGCTGGCTCCTCGGCTTCCTTGCGACGATACTCGGACTGCTCGGTTTCATCGGTTGGCTCGCCGCAGCGATGCTGCCCGAAGCGCATCCTGTGGAGCGGCTGAACCTAAGCGGTGTGCTCTTGGACCAGAGGTTGACCTTTCTCCTCGGCGCGCTTCTGGCAACCGCCGTCGCGTGTGCTGCCTGTCCCGCGGTGCCGCGATGGCGGGCAGACGCGGATGAGCCGGAACGAGTCTGGCCGCACTGGCTAGGTATTCCAGTCGTGGTCGCGATGGGGGTCTTTGCGGTCATGCTGCTGCTTGTCTCGACTGGTCGTGTACGGGCTTTGACCGAAGGAGACATCGCACAGGAGGAACTGCGGCGGGGCGGCCTCGAATTTTCGATGACGTCGCTTCAAGAGGCGCTATACCTCATTTCTCCGCGATCTGTCGAACTGTTCCGCAAAGCGAATGTGGACGACGATGATATTCTCGATGCGCTCGGCGCGCCAACTGACTTCACTGGAGAAGCACCTCTGATCACCTCGATCCTCGCGCGGATCGACGGAAACGACGACCTCCTCTGTGCGCAGGATGCGCTCGATGAACGGAGCGGAGCGGAGCGTGAGGCAATCGAGGCCGAAACTAGGGAGGCATGTGGCCGGATCGATGCGTTCATCCGCCTCTTTCGTGTGGAGCCGGATCCAAACCCGTGGCGTCAACTCTTGGCCGCCGATGAGGTGAACGGTTTCATGTGCTTCACGAAACGTCCCCACGTTCGCGATGAGGCCACAATAGAGAGCGGGTCCAAGAACGGCAACGAAGCAGAGCGATCACTCTGTGAGAGGCTGGAGGATCCGATCCCACTTAGAAATCTAGACGGTGCCCCGCCGCGGCCGCTATTGAGCTACGCGTTTTCGGGCGGACACGCCAATGTCGCCCGATGCGTGCTGTCTCTCTGCGGGCATCCGGGTTCTGAGATTGAGATCCAGCCTTTATCTGACGATCCTGCCGTCGATTCCGCCTTTGGTCCGTCCCAATCCCACATCCGTTTCGCGATCAACCCGTATCTCGCACTAGAGCACGGACGATCCGCGCCGGAGTCGCCATGGTCGCCAGGTGAAGCGGCTGATTTTGAAAGCTTTCTGACGGAGGTCGAGATTTTTCAGAGCGATGTTGGTCTCGATACTGTTACTTCAACGGCGCCCGATGCTAGGCCTCGCGCGGGGGGCGGGGCAGAGGCGAACCTGAGCGGCGTTCACATTAGTCACACCGAAGGCCGCTGCCGTACACGCCAGATTGGCCTATCCAAAACCGGAGAAGGACGGCTTCACGATGACGTGCGCGCTCGCTCTTACAGAATTGACATGGGAGTTGACGGGAATACACCGCTTGACGGCCTGTTAATCGACTACGGAAGCGAAAACCTACGGCTCGTACACCAGAGACCACGCGAGGAAGGAGGTGAGCGCCTGACTGTGCTTGACCAGGTCGTTCGGGAGGGGGCGCTTACATTGCTCTCTGGCACCGATACGTCGCTGCTGCTGGGGACGGAAGCGAGTGACATCGCCGAGTCCCGCAGGAGCGTCGTGCTCACGCCCCGCGTTGGCGATCCGATCGATGCGCCGGTTGCGGGGGAGCTCGGTTGGGAGACCCTGAACCTCGAGATTGAAGAGACAGGGCGGATCGTGTTGACTGGGCGGGCAGAAAGCGACCTATGTCTGGAAGTGCGCGAGACCTCGGATCGAGAAGGTCGTGTCGTCGCTGATGCTTTCGTTCCGCATGCCCGCACCTTCACCGTCGAGACTGATGTCTTGCGGGCCGGGACCTACACACTTTGGGTCACGGCCCTGCGCGACGATCCGAGCGCCGCTACCACAACGGTCCGCCTCACGGTGCGGTCGAGTATTTTCTGCACGCACGAGGCGCCGGAGGAAGTAGGCATCGTTCAGATACTGGGGTCAGGCCAGGACATTGCGCCCTACCGCGTGGAGGCAGCACCTGGAAACCGGCTCTATTGCCCGTTCCGGAGCGACGGCATCGCCCAAGTTGCTTTCACGGCGGCGGCAGAGGCCGACATACAGGTGCGCCTCTTGGAGGCGAATGCTCGCGGCTCTTCGGACACAGTCGAATGGACTGACAGTAGCGGGGCTGGGACGTCCGAAGCACCGGCCCGAGAAACGGTCACGTTGCTTGTCACGCCGAAGCGCGACTTCGTTTTCGAAGTGCAGCCGTACGAGGATGCGGAACTCACTGCGTCTTCGCTCGAGGTCAGCCTGAAGCATGGTCCTGCTGTCACTGAAGAGATGCTGCGCGTTGCTGTCTCGGAGGCAGCTATGGTCGACCCCACAAGGTCTGTTTTCCTGACGCCGGATGCGCCGCCGGTCGCAGCGGCCCGGATCGCGGAGGACGGGTTCTACACGATCGAGGAAGCGGGCGACATGCAGGCCTTCCGTTTCGATCCAACGGTGGAACGCCCGCTTTCGGAGATTGATGTCGGCAGCACTGCAAGCCTTACTGCAGGCGATATCATTATCGCGCTGTCGACGGGCCCGGCTGGTGGGCGAGTGACAATTGATCCGACTGCGTCGCGTCGGATACCGCTAGGCGTTGCAGAGCGCTTCGACGCGCTGGAGAGTGGGACCACCCGCTTGCATTTCGTGGAGCCCCAGGTTGATGGGCCTTTGGAGGTGATCTTGACCCCGCTTGACGGTCAGGACCTAGACCTGAGCGTGCGGAATGCGGAGGGCGGCGATCTCGGTTCGAGCACAGCTTCAGGGCCGGCGGTAGACAGTGTAACTGTTGACGCGAACGCTGGCGCTCCGCTGATCGTCGAGGTCTCGGCGCTCGGAACTTCAGCTTACTCGCTACGGGTAGCCGATGTCAGGGAGAGCGTTGAGGCGCTGCCTGAAGTGCGCATTGGTGAAGTGGTGACGCGCGAGACACTGCCTTCTGGCCAGCAGCTGAGGTTTCGCCTAACGGCTGATCGTGCCGGGCTGCTCACCATCACCTTACGCCCAACCCAAGGTGATATGGACCTCACCGTGACGAGCCTATTAGGTGACATTCTCGGCGCTAGCGGGAACGGCGGCACCGATCCGGATTTAATCTCGTTGAATACTAACGACGGCCAAATTTTTATCATCGAGATAGATGCTCTTGAGGCCTCCGGCTTCTCACTTGAATTCGAGTATAAATAATTGTGCGCCATACAGGGCAATCGAAAAAAGGAAAATAGAATGGAGCACAGTTGAAAGTGAAACAAAAGGTGAAAATTGAACCTCGGCGAACCATTTGAAGCAAAAGCGCACGCGTCAGCGATGGAGCGACGATGAACGGATACCGCCAAACCGCCGTAGCTTCCTCGTGATGTCGCGGGAGTTGCATGAATTGATAGGTGCGGCGAACGGCAGAAAGGCCCCGCACCTTGCGCGGCCCTCGCTTGCCGAATGAAGGTTCGCTTCTACGGACTGCGACAATCGAGTTGAAGGGCAGCTCGGGGCTGACACCTGCCGAATGCAACCTTCGGCACCGGCCCTGTCGAAGACGTAGACTAGTCCAGAGGTAGCAATCGTTTTTCAAATTCGTCCGACCCCATGTGCCGGATGTTGAGCGCGCTGTCATGGTCACCGCATGACACGCGCTCCCTTTTCTCGACAGCAGACCGCCTCCGATCTCGATCGGATCAATGATGCTCTCCTCACTCTCGCCCGCCTCAAGACCGTGAAACAGGTCGCCTTCGAGGACAACGTGTCCGAGAAGACCGTGCGCCGCGCCATCGACGCGGGGCTGCTCGAGGTGAGATCACGTCAGAGGCACGCGAGTACGAGGCGGCGCGCTGACTGCTCTTAATCCTGGGCGTGGGCGTGCTGGGCGCGACGGCGCTGATCGCCGCGAATGGCAACGGTGCGGACTTCCGGCGCGGGGGCGCGATCTCGCCGCTTGGCTCGGACTCTTGCCGCGCCATCACAGCACCGGCGGCAAGATCAGACTTCTCGGCATCAGCAAGCGGGGCAACAAGCAGCTGCGGATGCTGTTCATCCATGGCGCGAGGGCGGCGCTGTCGTCCATGTCGAAGGGCGAAACGCCGATCGGAGCATGGCTGCGCGGCCTTCTCGGGAGAGCACATCGCAACGTCGCGGTCGTTGCGCTGGCGAACAAGCTCGCCCGGATCGCCTGGGCGATGCTCCGCGGGGCCGCCCCGTTCGACGCAGGCCACGCCGCCTGAACGGCGGCGCCCAGAGTTCTGCAGGAAGGTGAGGGAGATGGCCTGACAGTCGATCGGCGGTCCGGAAACCTGCCACAAAAAAACGGCACATCGATGCCGGGTCTTCTATGAGGACCCAATCGCGCGGAGTTCCATCTTGGCCACGGCCGAGCGCCGTGAGACCGGATAGGTTTGCGCAGACCCGTCAGGTGCCGATTTTAAACCTCTTGCAGAGGGGCGGGCCAGAGGTTTTGAACGACTGGCCCAGACCGCGCAGGACCCGCCAGACGGTGCCGCGGTGAACGACGAGGCCATGGGTCTCGGCCAGTTCTGCAACCAATTCATCAAGCGTGATCTTGTATTTGGCCGCCACGCGCGCCTCGATCCAATCGGTCACGGCCGCCAGCTTGCCGTGTCCGCCGCCATTGCCCTGCCGCCGGAGCTTAATCAGATCGTTGACGAATTTCGGCAACACACGAAAGTGCCGCGCCGCCTCGCGGTGGCTGTGGCCCTCATCGACATAAGAAACGACCCGCGCTCGTAGTTCTATCGGATACGGCGTGCCCATCTGCGACCCCATATCTGCCTCAGCAGCAGGGAAACATATCCCGTGGAACCCGGGATCTCTGAATCTTAAAGCCTGCGACGCGCTCTAGACATCACAAGATGAATCCCTCACAGGATACGTGCATCAGAGCCAGTCCCGATGGGTTGCGCAGATCCGCCCATAGCCGCAAACTGGGGCAGCTCTCGCAGAAGAACAAGATATTGTGTCCAAATGCTCCTACAGCACGGCATGTTTGCAGAAACGGTGTCGGGTATTCTTAGTTCAGGAAACTCACCGAAAGGATGCGAGGGGATTGTTTTTCGCCTGAAAATGCTCTACCATGCAGTCTACACAGTGGAGAAAGCCAAATGAAAACTGTTTTTCTTATTTCCACATTGATCATATTGTCTGCAGCCTCTTGGTCGATCGAGCACTCTGCGGCAAATGCAAATGCGTGTGATCCTAACATTTCAATTTGCTAGCCTTTTTTAGCGCGTCGCTCTACTCTATTCGGCAATAATTAACTTGATTTATATTGCGGCAATCTTGGGTACGTACCTTGATGTTGACTGGCTCGGTTGAAGAAATCACTCTGAAATTAGGGCTGTACGCCATCGGATTCATGATGGTTTTCTTTCAAGCCGTAAAATCATTTAATCAACCTCTAGAGATAGATTTCCAGCATCGATTCAAAATTCTTAGTGGCGTTGAGATACATACGATTACCAGCAGTCAAGTACTGAGGCGAGGGCTTATGATCTACGTGTCCTTGTACCTCTTGGCGTACATTTTTCTTTTGGTTGTATGGGGAGTATTGACCGAAACCGCCGGGCCTTCCGGGCGGCCTTTGGTTGGCTTGCCAGAGGCTCCTCCTTTGAAATTTGATGAGAACGTCTTCTTCTTGGATCAGGAAGGAGTGGCGCGCCCTATCTATGTTGCCACTTTCCTAGTTGCATTAATATCGGCGGACTTCACAAAAAGGTATGAAAGCGTCGTGCGAAGATTCGCCCATGCACGCGCGGGCGTACCTGACGGAATATACCGTGTTGCAGGCCGACTGGAACGCTTCTTGGCAGACTACGTACCAGAAGACAATGGCCCACTAGTCACAGACTATGAAACCGCGAAGCGCTCGTTGAAAGAATTTGAAGTAAACGGACAAGACGATGAGAGAATTCGACGCTCATTGTCCCGAATAGACCTTCTTGGCCGAGTGGCGGTTAGCGAGGGAGACCAGTATTCAACAACTTGGACACTTAATAACATTCGCGAAACAGAAGCACTGGATCAAGAACAGATACAGCTCCTTCAGCCGCTAAAAAGCAAGATTGCTGCATTAGAGCCAAGAACAGAGTCTGTAAGAGAACTGAGCGCTGCTTCTTCGGCGCAAGCAGAGAATCTAATTGGATTGTTCTCAGTTCTATTTATTAAGAATGGCTCGCCAGTTGCAGAACTGCCAGAGCCTACTGCATCTGTCGTTGAGGACATCCAGACAAAGCTAAGAGATTACCATAGCCTTGTATATTTCTGTGCCGCCGTTCTATCGCTTATGCTCTCGTATCCAGCATTATTATTGCTCCACGTATTGCTAACAAGTTCACCTTCAGCTTGTAATTATGAAGGGTGGGTCTCGTCACTTTGCAATCACGATTTCGCAAGAGGCGTCCTGGAATTAACTACAAGTCGTTGGCTTTCTTATTTTGTCCTATTCATCCTGAGTGGATTCTTTGCCCTAAATGCCCGCAAGCTGCAATGGGAGTCGGGAACTTGGGAGGGATTAAAAGTCAATGGAAAAGGGAAAGGTCCCATTCACGGGTATGCGGGTATTGTCCTTCCTGTCGTCTTCTTAACCGGTTTTGTCTATCTTTTTACACTCGTTGTTCTTTCCTCATATCCCTATGTATTTGCTGGGGCAACTATTAACTGGAGCTTTGTTACAGTTAATAATCTGCCATATTTCGCAATTGGATTGGTGTTGGTGCTAGTTTCTGCAACGTCGGTACTTATTATTTGTGATGTTCATGACAACTTTAGGGCTTGGGTAACGATATCAATCGCTGTTGGTGTGTCAGTTGTAGTGCTTCTTATCGATGTCTTCTTTTTTGCAAGCATTTTTAGTCTCGATACAAATCGCTTCATTCGAGAAACTCTCGTATTGGCAACGTTTTTCTCAATCTATCTGGTTGCTTTCTCCGTTGGTACTGAAGTGTCGGAGAAGTTTACGGGGGAGCGCAATTGAAAATTTTGAGACTAGCGCTATGTGTGGCTTCGGTATTGCTAGGTTCCCAAGCAGGCGGAGAAGGGAATGATCTAGTCCGAATTGGCGTTCGTGGAGACGCGGCGCCGTTTTCTTACCGTAAGGGCTCCGAGCAAGCTCCAGTTAACACCCTGCCAATCCCAGATCATAGTGGATTTATGGTTGAACTTTGCCGACAGACATTGGTCGCCTTAAAATTGCGTCGCCCAAATCTGACGGTGACAGTCAAGGAATTGCACGCATCGGATCGGTTTAAGGCACTCGGCTTTGAAGAGAACGGGCGAGATCAAGAAGACAGATCTAATCAGATCGATATTCTATGTGATCCCGCAAGTATCAACGCGGTTCGCGCCAACCAATTGATTGCATCTTCTCCGGTCTTTATTTCCGGTGTGACTTTTGCTTTTCCGCACCCTTTTCCAAATGCCATTGATTGCATTACTCGTGTAGGTACGGTGCGCGGCACGACCTCAAAGGATGATGGAGTCAGGGCGATACTTAACTCAGGCAGCTGGAGCACCTTTTCTGCACAAATCGAATTTTCTTTGGCCGAGATAGGTAATGGAAAAGACGCGAACGAAGTATTTCTTGATACGTGTGAAGAGTTTGGTATCCCGATAATCCGAAAATTCGACACTCACACTGAACTTGCAGATGAATTTTGCGCGGGGAAAGTGCTTTATTATGTCGGTGACATAGACATACTGAGAAGAAAAGTTTCAAATGTGGCGAATTGCAATGCCGTAATTGAGCCGAGGACATTCACGCAGGAGAGGTACGGCATATTTGGACGCTCTCCGACTGCCACAGGAACGAATACACAGCTAATATTGGAGTTTTTTCAAATACTCCAATCGAAAGTCACCGCGAAAGAATCTGATGGTAACAGCCTTCTTATTTCGGCTTACAACTCGACTTTCATTGAGGGTGAATCGTCGGCAGACCCTTCGGTCGCCCTTCAGAGTCTTTTCTGGTCTCTTTCCGGAGCGACTTTTTTGAAATAGTTTCTATCTGTTCGTCGCACACTCGAAGCCACATTCTCTCATAGGCTCAGGACTTCGGAAACGGGGGCGTCCCAGTCAAGGGTTTTCGCGCATGTCGAATGTCCTGTGTGGATGGCTCCCGCATAGCAAGGCTTAACAGGTCGCTGAAATAGTCCCCGCGCCGGAACGTTGTCCCGTCATGAGGGCTGGATTGCGCGATCGCCGTGTCTTTGGGCTCGCTCTACTTGCGCGCCAAGTGTCGTTCTCGCGCATCACGCGGTCAGCAGCCGGGGTAGTCTTGCGAGGTTGTTTGCGGCCATTGTCAGGATGAATCGCGAACGGACGCGCTCGACGCTACGATACATTGTTTGGGCCATGCCGCCGACTGTCTTGGCCCAGCCGAACGGTTCCTCGATCCTCTTTCGATGTTTTTGCGAAAGGGCATAGCCGTCGTGCCGTGTGGTTCGGCCATCAATCGCTTAATATCTCGCTTTCCGGGCGACATGCGGCGTGACGCAGGCTTGGCGCAGGTCGGAAACGAACCCGGACGCGTCATAACCCTTGTCAGCCCCCAGCGTCATTTGCCGGGTCGATCCAGGGGAATGGCGATGGATCATGTCCAGGGCGGCCTTGCGTTCGGCATGGCCGTCAGCGTGGGTCAGGTCACCCTGCACGATCAGGCCCGAGCGGTTCTCCATCAGCGCGTGCCCGATGAAGCGCAGCATGGCCCCGGTGCCGGGGGATTTCTTGTAGAGCCGCGCGTCCGGATCGGTGATCGATACATGGGTGGCGATGGAGCGCCGCTCGCCCCGGAAATCGATCTTGGCATTGCGGCGGCGATGTGTGTTGCGGGGCATCGGGTCGGTCTCGGCTGGGGTCTCGGAAGGCGCTGTTTTGGGCGTGGCCTCTGGGGCGGGAGGATCGCCAGGTCCATCATCGTCAGGCGGGGCGGCCTCGGCCTTCGGCTGGAAGCTCTTCATCGACGACCATGCTTTCACCAGCGTGCCATCGACCGAGAAGTGTTCGTCCGACAGAAGCGGCGTGACCTCACGGTGGGCCAGGATTGCCGCCATCACCTTGCGCGACATCTCCGTTGTCAGCAGCCGGTCGCGGTTCTTCGTGAACACGGTTGGTGCCCATACCGGATCGTCAATCCCGACGCCGACAAACCAACGGAACATCAGGTTATAGGCCATCTGCTCCATCAGCTGTCTCTCGGACCGGATCGAGAACAGGATCTGCAGCAGGCTCGCCCGGATCAGCCGCTCCGGCGGGATCGAAGGCTGGCCAAAATCGGTGTAAAGCGCCTCGAATTCGGCATCGAGGCTGGCAAGCGCGTCATTGACGACCTGTCTGATCTTGCGAAGCGGGTGTCGCGGCGGGATGCGCTCTTCAAGATCGACATAACTGAACAGCGACCCGCTCGTCTCGTCCGTCCCACGCACCTTCACCCCCGCCGTCACCGTGCTGGGGGTGAATCATGTTCTCAAATCGTTGTCGAGACAGGACTATTTCAGCAACCTGTTAAGCCAAGAGGCGGTTGAGCAGAGTATCCTTACCCGTTGCATGAGGCGGCGCGCAGCTTTCGCCAATTTTACTATCCTGCGAACCCCAATGTCATTCGTTGCTCAATGTCTGGCAAGACGCAAGAGGCGGGATCATTGGGAACATGCATCCGGAAGATGGCCCTCGAGCGGCAGATCAAGGTCCGATTTCTGCGCTTTGCGGCCGGTCCTCGCCGACGTGTGCGAGCAGATGTTATCTGTGCTCAGGCAAACCGCTGTCATGAATTACGCGTAGGCACGTTCATCGTAACGTGCTGCGTGTATCCGCCGTCTAATGTCTCACTGGGATAAGGGAGTTTCTGACCGTCGCCGTGGCGAAACACTACCATGCCCTCCATCCCGACAAGCTCAGAAAGTTTGTTGCCAGCCTCCAAGAATGGAGCCGTTATGTCGAGGCCATCAACATGACAGCGAAATCGTTTGGCCAGGTATCTGGCTGGGCCACCAATTCCGCAGCCTATATCCACGAGCCGGTCGCCCTCTTTGATCGGAAGGGCATCTGCCAGTTCTACGGTCGCCGGGAAGCCCCTGGCAGGGAAATGGTCGACCGGGGCTAGCAGGGTGCTGAAATAGTCGGGCCTCGACGCCGGTTGCGGAACATGATTCATCTGCCGCGGATCAACGGCGGAGACAGACATGCGCGGTGCAGACGAGACGAGCGGGTCGCTGTTCAGCTATGTCGATCTCGAGGCG
>JABXIG010000015.1 GCA_013373205.1 Methylocystaceae bacterium
CGATACCTTCACGATGCCAAGGAACATGAGGTTTCCGTGGCAATGAAGGTACCATTATTCACAGATGATGAATTGGGCGTAATGGTCGCGCCCGGTATGGATGAACTACCGTATCGATACGGAACATTTCACTCAACAGTCGAACATGACGCTTCATCGGCATTGATAACGACCCACTTTTCAGATGATGTCACCACGCCCCAAAACGGCAATTTACACGGTAAATTAAGCGGCAATTTTAACGGTAATATTGATCGTAATTTTAACGCCAAAATCTTCATCAAATTCGTCCTTAAAATACGTTCTACGTCGTTCTGGGTCAGCAATTATAGCGAGTACCAAAAGTTCTTAACAGATAAGATCGCAGAATTCCGTGATGACGGCAGAACTTTCAAATGGATCGCACAGTGGTTCAATGACAACAATCATCTGACACCACGGGGCAAAACATTCTCGGATCGGCACGTCCACGGCATTCATAAAAAACGGCAGATTAGGGATGCCCGTTTTCTACGTCCGCCAGTGATTAGTATTTCTAATGTTGATTTATTTTACGAACCATACGAACGTGGTTGAACATTCACGCCGTAACGACTAAGAAACGCAACCAATTTATTGTTAAAGGATTTTACCATGAACAAAAACGATCTTGTGGCTGCTGTGGCAACCGCTGCCGACCTTACTAAAGCCGATGCTGGTGCTGCTACTGATGCTGTATTCGATGCGATCACTGCCGCACTTAAAGACGGCGATACCGTTACATTGGTTGGATTTGGTTCATTCGCCGTTTCAGAACGTGCAGCACGTGAAGGTCGTAACCCGCGCACTGGTGAGACAATCCAGATTGCAGCAGCCAAGCAGCCTAAGTTCAAGGCTGGTAAAGGTCTTAAAGACGCTGTGAATGCGTAATTGATGGTGGGGGTGCTATCACCCCCATTTACGCCTTTTCACGACGCTTGGCTTTTTCTTTCAGTGTATTGATCTGATCATCCAGATCACCATTCTCAACCATATCCAACAGATGTTCCAGAACGGTGATTACATCTTCTTGGGTGTTGCCGCATTCGATAGATGGACAACCCGGTTCGATTTCCAGAACGTATGATGATCCATACCTGACCTCAAGGTACCACTTGCCATCGGCTTCAAAATACCATTTACGTGGTGGTGATTTAACCAGACGCTTTTTACGAACAGGTTCACCATCTTCGATTTCTGTGCAGTAGCGATAACGTTCTACTTTGTATGATGGATCGCGAAGTAAACCCAATTGATGAATAATGCCATTCGTAACCACCTGACGCGGTGTAGGACGACGTGTGATCGCTTTTAATGGTTTGCGTTTCTTGGAGAGTTTCAGTTCCATACCCTTCTTCCTTTGTTGATGTGTTATTCCGTTTTAATTGATGGTTATATTAGGTCATATTATTGGGCAAAATTTTTTAGGCGGCTTCATCAGCAGCCATCTGCTTCTTGATGCGTGATACCGTTGCGGGAGATACATTCGCCATCTTTGCCACGGCGCGAACACCATGACCTTCACGCAGTTGTTTCTTCACTCGGTTCATCTTCCAGTCACCTACTGGCGGTCTGCCGATCTTTTTATCAGTTCGGGCAAGCCCCGCCTTCACGCGCTCACTGATCATGGCGCGTTCGAATTCTGAGAATACTCCAAGCAGTTGGAACAGCATGCGCCCTGCGATGGTGCTGGTGTCCAGACCTTGCTTATGAAGATAGAGATCAATACCGCGATCATTGATGTCAGACAGGAAGCCCACAAGGTCATTCAAAGAGCGACCTAACCGACAAACAGACCAACTGGCGACGAGATCAAATTCTTTACGCGCAACACCGATCATCATCTGATCAAAGCCCGGTCGTTCATTGCGACCTTTTGCACCACTAATGCCTTCATCAGCATAAACCGCAACCACGTTCCATCCAAGACGGGCGGCGACTTCATCAAGATCACGGCGTTGGTTCTCAATGGTCTGGTCATCGGTGCTGACACGAAGGTATAGGGCAACCCGCATAATGATCTCCTGTTTCAATATCAGTGCGTTTAGAAACACCTAAAATCAGGTAGGTCACATTGGCAGATAAATGCGGTTTTAATGGACATCGTGATAGCAGGGGTTTTGAAACAGAATGATGGTATGCCGGAAAAACCCCGGAAACAAGCCGGATTCCGGTAGGTTATGGAATGTAGAAACTTGTCGGGCGGTATGGTCGGCTTCGCCTATCACCCTTCTTGTTCCTTCTTAACAAAGAACTCCACAAGAAATAACCAACCCAATCAGTCCAGAACTGACCAGATCAGAAACCCCCCCTTATCTACCCCTCACTAATATAACCTTAGACCACCCCCGATAGGGGGGGATTTCACCCGACACAGTTTTTATCCAACCTCGCCCGATGGAAACGTCATTGGGGGAGTCATTCGGGCTACTTTTTCAGTCCCACTGTAACTAAGCATGGCATAGTGTCTGAGATTTGTTTGTTCAAAATTGAATAATGTTGTTCTGCCCATTTAACAAATTCGTCAACTTTATTACCGTCAAGTACGACCGTTTCTTTTTCGTGTTCCGAAATAGACTTATCCAGTTCATCTTTCTGGTTCTCATAATCTAAATAGTATTTTGATTTAACGGACACTTCGTTGACCATTCTTAGAAATTTTTTGTCTTTAAAAGGTTCGTAATCGCTAATACCATTCATTTTACTTTCTTGCTTATTTAGAAGTTCATTAATCATTTCACTTCGTTTTTTAATGTCATAAAAGTGATTATAAATATACTGTGGCGGAGTTATAAATATATTCTCGGAAAAATTATCAAACAAATTATACTTCACGGCGTACTCAATCATTGGCTTGCCTTTCTCCGTCAATGTATTCATGAACAACAAGAACAATTCATCATCAGATAAATGAGAACGCAGAAACACAACGTATTTTCGTTTTGCTCGAAAGTGAAAATATCCATCACCATCAACAAACTCAATGATACGATTCATCATTCTATAATAATGACCTAAGCAGTTTGCAATTCTCTCATTCCAAAGTTCATTGTAGGAAGACTCAAAATCCTGAACATTTGGGAGAGGGGAGACTTCACCAACGGTTAAAGGATTTTTTACGGGATCAAACAAATTTGATATTTCTCTACAATTTTCCCTTATTGCATCTCTTCCCTTTAATTCTTTGAGAACTATACGACGCGTGAAAGTATTTGTGTCGATTATTTCTTCATGCTCCACCGTAACGCTCATCGTATTCACAATATTTGAAAATGAATTAATTAATGAGAAAAAAGTACTTTCAAAATTCTGTTTTTTTAACTCTTTCGCCTGTTTTTCTAATTGATGTTGCGTCGCCACCATTTCATCTTTTTGCATCAAGTACGCAATGACGAACCAAATCAAGGCTAAGGGAGAAATCACGCCAGCCAGAAAACTTCCAACTTTACTAAAGTCTAAATAATTTAACGCTTGGTGTGTCTTTTCATCCACAGCGTATAAACTTTCAAACGAATTATGAAAAAGCCATATAAAAGGTACTAACCAAAGGATACTAAGTGTTATTCCCGTAATTGTGCGTGAATTCATTCCTCGTTTCCTAACAAAACTAATTAAACAGCCGCAGCGTAATGTATTTACCCTCATATGCACACAACAATTAACCATATAAGATATCACCAATTCAACTTATAAAAATATATATGTTCTTTATTTGTTCTTGATTTCTACATCCAGTTAGATTACATTCTTCATCAGTCAACGGGATAAGTGTGACCGAAAGGTTCCTTGTCCCGTTTTCTATTTGAGCAAGCCGCTTTCCATTGATTTGGAGGGCGGCTTTTTTCGTTTTTAACAACAGGAGTTTTCCCATGAGTGGAAATTCATTTTGGGGCAGCCTGACATCGGGTCTGTCCAATTTCGCTGACGGCGTTGGTGATTTTTTCAATGTCGGCAGCACCGTTAGCACATCAAGCAACATCAAGCCTGATGACGTTCTGAAAACTAAAACCGCGCTTAATGCCGTGGGAAGTTATGATGTGCCTGACTTTGGTATCACTGACATTCCCGATACAGGCATGATTGACGGATTAAAGAACTTTCAAGCCAACAACGGATTGAAGGTTGACGGCGTGATGAAGCCGGGTGGTCCTACAGAAAATGCCTTGGGTCAGACCTTGGCAAATCAGGGCATCTCAACAACGGACATGATGGAAAAGGTGAAGACACCATCCATCACACCAACGCCAGATATGCCGAAACCCGTTTCCCCGCCACAAACATCATGGTCGGCATCTTCACCGCTTGGTAAGGTTCCAAAGCCTTCGAGAGCGAAACTGCCAAAGATCGACCCGATGACCGGGTTGGAAGACCCACTGGCATCCGCACCCAAAGGTAAAATGCTGACGAAAAAGCAATGGGAAGAAGTCGCCAAAATGCAGCAACAGAAGGCGATGACGGCGATCATCCCACAGGGCGACACAGTGGATCAACGCATTCGTTCCATGATGACTGACGAACGTTATGGTGACAAACACGACACTCGTCTCCGTGAACATGTGCAGAAGCAGTTCCAAAACGCTTATCCGGGCAATTTGGAATATGACGAAACGGGCAAGATGATCCAGCCCACCACTGCCATCCAACCACAGGATGTTGAACCGTTTGATCCTGATGGTGAACTGAAATCAATGGAGATGTTCAATGACCAAAATGAAGAAACTGTGGCTCAAGGTTATGGGTTACAATCAACCGATGGACAGAATACCCCTGCCCAAACGACAGATGCCAAACCGATCCATTTCTTTGGCAAAGATGGAAAACCAAAAACTGTTATCGACAAAGGTGACGGTACCTTCGTTGACCTGAATGGTCAGCCTGTAGCAGACGTGCCTGATTGGGTCACTCGACGAGATGATAAAACCGGGCAGGTTCAAGTCGCCAGCAACTCTCAAACCATGAATGATGCCTCACCTGATGCCAATGACATGTTCCCAGTCAAAGACCCCTCAACAGGCAAAGAATATCAAGTGGACATGAACGGCAATTACTATGATGACAGTGGTGAACCTGTATCGCTATCAGATGATGTGCAGCAACGATTGAATAATCAATTTGCCAATGATACGGACGATGAAATTGATGAGACATCCGAAAAATTGCCTCAGGATCATTCATATCAATCAGACGAGGAAAGTAAGTTCAATCCAGATAATTTTGCTGATAGTCTGTCCGACAACGCAGAATCAAAATCAAAGGGGAGATGTGCGGCATATGTCAGAAGAGCGTTGGAAGCAGGTGGACTTGACAGTTCAGGACACCCCAGAAATGCAAAGGATTGGGGACCAACACTGGAAAAGAACGGGTTCGTGCCAGTCAATCCCGACAATTACGCCCCCCAAAAAGGTGATGTCGTGGTTATTCAGCCATATCCCGGCGGGAACAAAGCCGGACACATGGCTGCTTACAGTGGCAAACAATGGATTTCTGACTTCAAACAACGTGATATGTGGGCAGGACCGGGCTATCGCAAACACAAGCCACCCCATGTCATCTATCGCAAGGTGCGTTAGCATTCTTTTGATCGGCTTATGCGTATCGTTCAACGCATATGCACAGGAGGCGGACACCTCGCCTCCTGTGCTGACCGATGCAGATATTATTGCAAACACCAATGGTTTTTCTGCACCCACAAGCGATGCCGAACGTGCTGTCGATGCGATCCTGACATATGACACCCTTGCATCATCAGATCGCCGTTTTGGCGATCTCATGGATTATATGGTTGGCTACCCCAACCGTAAAACTAATTTCGATCACCTATATGACCAGTTCTTCACACCAGCATTAACAAAAGCATGGCGCACGGCTGAACGAAATCAGGTTCAGAAGAACTGTAACGGTCAATATATTGAAGGAGAACAATGTGGTCTTGGCTTCAATCCACTGACATGCGCACAAGATGATCCTGCGCAGGGATATCTATATAGGACTGAGCGTAAATCAAAAGGTGTTGCCACAGTAACCACTACATGGCAGGGACAATTGAAACCATTGGCGGCGTATTCAGTTGTGAAACAGGATAAGGCTTGGGTCATTGACGGCGTTTCATGCTTGAATGATGCCCAATTCAATTAGCAAAAAAATAAACGTTTCCATAGTTTTGCGATTACTTGTATTCTTTGTTCCCATCGGGTTGGGGGAATAATGTTAAAGAACTTTTTTGAAATAGATGAAGTTAAGCAGTCTTTCAGCAATGCTTCTCAACTCATCTCACATTTATCAACACATGACCTTTTAGAATACACGGAAGTTTACCCAGACCGACTGAATGGTAAAAGCACTCCGACTCCAAACAAGCAATTTAAGAATAAAACTTTTAAGAACGTCCGCTTTTCCAACTTCAAATTCTTCAACATAAATTTTCATAATTGTAAATTTATTGATTGTGTTTTCATCAACGCTCAATTTACGGGGTGCGCATTCGTGACATCATCTGAAAATCGAGTCATTAACGATGCCGATGTAGCGTCATGTTCGACCGTGGAATGATTCGTTAGGGGGTGAAACTTGATAAGATAAAGCAATCTATAGGTTTGATGGACCGTTTTTAGAATTTATATTCCAGATTAGCTTTAATAACATCATTCTGATCCCAGTTGCCGTAGATTGTGTCTCGTCCGCCATTAAAGTCGGTATATCCGGCCCTGAATTTTAAGTTATCTGAATATTTATATTCAACGCCTGCTCCAAAGGTGTAATCGTTATCGCGCAGATTAATCGCACCTTGGAGAACACCAGACCATGTGTCACTCACGCGCATTTCCATTTTGGGAAACAGTGTGTCGAGATTTTGTCGATAGGTGTATGAATTCCCAACCAAATAGTTTCGATTTTTTTGTTTATCCAGAACAGCTTCACCGCCATATTCCAGATAATAAGTGATTTCATTCAGCCCCATTTTGTTGGCCCAGTTGGTTTCACGGTAGCTAAAACCCAGAGAATACATCAAATAATCCTGATCCAGATCATGGTCAGTGATTTGGGCAAGGGTTTCCCCAAAAAATTTCCATTTGCCTTCAACAACTGCAAAACCACCCCCAAAGGACCATGCATTTGGCGACACCAGATCCGGCAGGTCCATAGCCCCCGAAATGGAACTATTTCTTCCTTGCATAGGAACTGGATAAGCTGCCTGCCCATGATGTGCGAGGACAAACCAATCGTAACCTTGGCGAACAGCATTATAACTGATGAGGTTTCCGACATTGCGCCATTGGAAAGGCGCCACAACAACTTCACCGGTCTGAGACATAAGACCTTGCCAACGGTTTTTGCCATTTGCAACGGCGCCACGCTCATGAAAGGGAATAAAGCGATATTCAAACCTGTCATCTTCTGAAAAAAACTTAAACCCCATTTGCCAGACACCATGTTCCTCGGCCTCTGACGGGTCAACGGCAACGGCCATACCGAAACGGTCTGTGGGTGAGTAAATTTCATTCAGACCCAAAGATATCAATTCTTTACCGACAATCAGTTCTGCATCACCATCCATGACCTCGGCATGATAAGCAACACGCTTTGCATCCAACCAGTGGGCTTGGGCTTGTTCGTCATTGGGATGGCGAAAGACACCGCGGCCGACTTGTGGTAACGTTCCAAACATCGCCACCAGATCCAGATTGACCCAGGAATAGAAATCATCCTCGGTTAAAATGGCTTCGGTTTCCATATTCAAAGTGGAATAGATCGCGCGGCGCGAGTTATCCAGATCGGTCGAAGAGGGACGGTTAAACGTACGGTTCAGCAGCCTTTCCAAGGTACTGACTTGCGAATTCGAAACATCAATATTTTCAACCGGATGTTTGAACACCGTATAGGTGGTTTTAAGTTTATAAACAGCATTATCAGCAATCTGATCCAACAGACCGTCTGCCCGACTGGGGCCTGACAGGATCAAAACAAACAGTGGAATGAGACAAACCTGCTTAAACTTAAAGATCATGAGGCGAGCGAGCCCTCAAGCTTACGGGCCTCATCTAGGTCTTCTGTGGTTTTAATAAACCGTTCCCCAATGATTTTAGCCAAGTTCGAATTGAGCATCGCAGCGATGTGGGGGTAGAAGCGAAGCCCTTTTTTCGTCGACTCCCATTCCATAGACATCACCTGCACAGGTTCAAGCGTGCGAACAGTTGCAGTGCGTTCAACACCTTGTCTGATAAAAGCAATTTCGCCGATGACACTACCGGGTCCCATTTCCGCAAGTTTTGTCTCGCTTCCATCGGACTGGCGGATAACTTCTACCTTTCCTTCCAGCACAACAAGAAGTTTGCGATCTACCTCACCTTGTTGCAACAGAACATGATTTTCATCATAAGAATGAAGCTGGGACAGCAAGATCGCCTTTTTAATTTGATAAGGGGTCATGTTTTCAAACAAAGGGCAGCTTTCAAGAATATGCTTGCTGATCTGCAGGGAAATAATGTCGTAAAGCCCCACAATGCGCACACTGCGAAGAACAATCGGGGTCACAAGTAAATCAGACAACAGCGCATAAACCATTGTCGCTGCTGCAAGAACACCAAATTGGGCAACGATCTGGAAATTGGAGAAAGCAAAAATGCTAAAGCCTAACACAAGCGAGATCGACGTTGAAATGACCGGAACGGCCTGACTGTGAATGGTAAGCTTGGCCGCTTTTTGCTGATCTGTCTCGCGTCGACAAATCTCAGCGTAGCGCGTCATGAGATGGACTGTATCGTCAATGGCAATCCCGATGGCAATTGCGGCAACCGTTGCTGTACCTGGGTTAAGCGGTATGTCCAGCAGCCCCATAATACCGAAGTTAAAGATCACAGGAATAAGGTTGGGAATTAAAGAGATCAACCCCGCAATAAACGAGGTATATACCATCGTCATAATGACAACGATCAGCACAATCAAAATAGCCAGACTGCTGACCTGACTGGAAAACAGACTTTCTGCCGCCCGGTTAATCATCAGGTTTTCACCGGAAAAGTGATAGGTGATCTGTTCAGGTAACAACGGACGAATTTCTTTCTCTAATTCATCGCGAATAACGTTGAGTTCATGACTGTCCGAAATATTGTGGCGCACCACAATATTGACCTTTGAATAGTCGTATGTGGCAAACCGTTCCACATCGTCACGCTGCAACATTAAAAGAAGTTCATCAATTTCACGGCGGGTATCCGGAACACGGTAATGGGCCGGATCCGCTTCATTCATTTCCCGGTTCATCAGTGCAACGTAATCTGAAAGCGCAATGACCTTATCAAAAGCTTTGCCTTCTTTTGAAACCGTATTTTCTTTCTCACGCAAAATGTCGGTAATTGTTTCAATGACTTTCAGGTTTTCAGGTTCCTGAAAAAAATGATCTTTATTGCTGTTAAAGGTCAGATAAAAAATCTGCATACCTGAAAGCGTGTCATGCAAGGTATCGGCATTTTGAACAAGGGTGTTTGACCCCTTGAAATAGCTTAAAGGATCGTTGGAAACCCGCACGGTTGTCGAAGCATAGCCCAAGCCAATCAATAAAATAGCCGTCGTGATAATGACCTTGCTGCCATGAAAATCACTAACCCTATCGAGAAGTTTGACAATTTTACCAATCAGTCCCGTCGGTTCACCACTTTCATCCCCTAGATTATTTTTTAAGGGGCCTGTGCGTGACAGGACTAAAGGCACAAACAGGATTGTACAGATCAGGTTCGCCACCATGGAAAAGGATGCCGCATAAGCAAAATTCTGGATCAACGGAATTTCAGACAGCGCATTGGAAAAGAAGCCGATTGCCGTGGTAAAGCCGGTGATAAAAATCGGCAAGCCAATATGCTTGACCATAAAACGCAAGGCTTTGATACGATCTGGCTTCTCATCATCCAACCCGTGAATATAAGACGTCAGCATGTGCGTATCTTCGGTGGACCCGATGACGATGACTAAAGAGGGCACAATCGCAGTCAGCAGAGAAAAAGGAATGCCTGCAAACCCCATAAACCCAAACGTCCATAGAATGGAAAGCGCCGAGGTTGTAATAGGGATAAAACAGGCATACCCCGTTCTTAGGAAGAAGAGAATTGTGCCAAACAAAAACAACGATGAAAGCGGCACCAAAAGACGAATATCTTCAAACATCGAGCGTTCAATCTCAACATTCAAACGTGGTGGCCCCACTTGGAAAACTTCGTCAAAATCTTTTTCGACAGGAACAAGTAGCTCGTCCAGCTGTTTATAGAATGACAGATTAAATTCAGGATCACGCTGGCTTCTGTCAACCGTCACGTTGATCGCAAGGGTTTTTCCATCTTCGGAAAGAAGGTTGTTTTTAACCAATGGTGAATAAAGCGCGTTTTCCCTGACCTGATCGGCTTCCATCTGATCATAGGGTGCAATATCCATTAAGGGGTTAATATTGAGAAAGCCGTCTTCATCGCGAATAGATAGGGCGCTAAATAAACTTTCGACCTTTTCCACCTTCTCCAAGCTTTCAAGGTCCCTCACAAGGTTTTCAAGTTCGAGAAGCTTTTCAGGCGTCCAGATTTTTTCGTCTTTTATATAGATAATAGTGGTATTATCTGAGCCAAAATTTTTAACGGTTTCACTATAAATCGGCCAGCCCGCATCATTTTCAGAAATAAAGCTTTCGTAACTGGTGTCGGTTTTAAGTTGGAAAATACCAAAAACCGACGCAATGCTTAGCAAGCTAAGCAGCATGAGCGTTATAAATTGATGGCGATAACCAAATTCCAGGATTTTTTCAGCATGCATCAAGTGGTCCCACCATAGGCATTATTATTTATTTAAAAACATTGTTGCGATTTGACAGGATGGCCTAACGCACATGTCGCCCAGACGTGATATAGCGCTGACGGAACACTTTTTCGTTGACCAGCTCTTTATCAAAGGAACGGTGGGTGACCGTTATGATGGTTTTATGGTTCTTGGCTTCATTTTCAACAATTTGCGTTTTAGCGCGAAAACCGCCATCGCCAATGTCGAGTAGGTCTTTGGTGATTTGACGTTTGATGAAAGTACCCCGGCGATCAAAAAATTCAGTTTCAACGACAAAGAAAATGTCTTTTTGAACATACAGGCGACGATATTTATAACCGGTTGAACGCTTGATATCGTCGGTTTTAGGCAACGCATCAATAATATAGACAGGTTTACCGTTACGTTCCCCATCTTCTTGGCGTTGATATTCAAACTTTTCGCGCGATTCACTAATCAGGTCCTCGAACGTAAAATCGGTGCCCATGAAATAATTACGCTTACCGCTTTGGGCAATTCGCTTCATTTTCTTGCCTTGTGAAGGCAGATAGAGAAACTGTTCATCTGCGGCATTGTCATGTTGCCATGTCAACAAAGCGACCCCGCGCACCCCTTGTGGTGACAGGAACGAGACAAGGTACTTTTTCTCCCCCCCACCTGAATCAAGTGTGTAGCGCCGTGTTTCACGTTTTTCTTCCCCGCCTTGTCGATCTACCAGCAACATCGTGTGGTTTTCAAACTCATAAGGGCGTTCATGCAGCTCTGCAACTTTATCCATGATTTGACGCCCGCTGAGATCATCTGCATGAGTGGGGGTAATGACGAGCGAACACAGAGTAAACAAAGTCGCAAAAAAGAAAGGGAATGACATTTTCATAGGGAGCGCACCACTTATTCATTTTCAGATGTAGAAACCTTGTCTTAGGCTGAAGAGTTTGCTTTTTCCTCCTTACCTTTTCAGTCTCTAATCCTTAGTTTTAAAACCTATTCATTAAGACCATGAATAATATAGTAGTGTCCATGCGTTTCAAGCTACATATCCATTTGAAGATGAACAGACAGCCATGAAACGGCTCTATTGCTTGGTAATGATAGCCTCTTGTTAGAAAAAGAAACTTTATAGGCGATATAGATTCCGAACTTATTTAGTTCATAAATTTTCTCATATTCACCTTTTGTTATATATAGGATGAGAATCTATTTTATTAGAAAACATACATACAAAAGCAATTGCCCTGTTATTCCCTGAAACGATAAACTTGCAAAGGCGTTTTTCGCCCCTTTACTTCTACGCTTTCAGAGGGCTGACTTATGTCTGTGTCCGCACCATCAGCTGTTCTGCAATCAATGACAATTTCAGAGGCATGAGCTGCCGAAATAGACGGGAGGCAACATTGACTGTATCACCAATCACCGTAAAATCCATTCTGTTTGCTGCCCCGATAGTACCAACGACGACATCACCCGTATAAATGCCAATACCAATCCCTCTAGGCAAGTTGGCCTCTTTTGTTTTTAACAGCGCATGACGGGCTGCTTTTAAGGCTCTTCCTTCTGCCTCGTCACCTTGGAAGTGGGCAAGAACAGCATCACCGATCATCTTATCCACATCGCCATCCTGTTCTCTGACTGCATCAATCACAATGCCCAAGGATTGATTAAGAAAAGAGACAACGTTTTCAGGCGTTTCATTTTCACAAAAATCAGTAAACCCCCGCACATCTGAGAACAGGATCGTTGCGCGAATTCTGCGAGAAGTCACATCACCTTTCCCCGCCGAAGCACGGATAGTTTCGACCGCTTCATTCGACACCAAACGTTGCAGTTTTTCTCGAAATTCCGTCAACAAATTCGTACGATAATTAATGTCAGATTGCGCATGATAAACCAATCGGTTCATCGCAATCGCCAAAAACACCAACACAGCAACAGGAACAATGGTTGCAGGTATAATAACCTTCAGCGTTATCGCGTCCAGATAATCAACAGGTTCATAAAGTTCCATGACAACAGGATGTGTCGTGGCGGGAACTTTCACATAAAGTTCGTAAAGCTTATGACCTTCAGGAAGTATTTTTTCTACAATGCTGCGCACACCTTTTAGGGCCTGTTTATATGCTGTACTCGGATCCAGTGTCCCAATTTTGTCTTCTTCACTGGAATAGAGCAAAAGGCCCTCTTTTCCATAGACTTTAAGATGAGACAGCCCCAGTTCCTTCACTTCATCACGTAAGGTATTCAGAAGCCGTTGCCCTTGGGGTGTGGCATAAACATCCTTTGGTGACATTGACTCTTGTAAGCTTTCCCATGCCTGTCTGTCTTTATCACTTAATGCCCGATGGATAATTGATGCCCTGTTTTCAGAGATTTCCAGATAGATTTTTTCTGTAAGCCACGAACTTCCGTTGCTCATGATGACGCCGATCAGCACCGTCAAAAACAACACGCTCGGCAGGATAATCTTGCGAAACCTGCTTTGAAGAGGATAAGGGGCCTCAAAGACACTATCCTCACTTGATGCCATTTTCACCCCCAATGACAATTTCACCGGCAAGTAGGTCTTCAACAAAATAGGCAACCAGTTCATTGCGGCCCTTTACGCCTGCTTTTTGATAAATCGAACTGGTTTGACTTTTGACCGTACCGATTTTTGTCTGTCGAATATCTGCAATTTCCTGCGTGGACATGCCTTTAATCAACAACAAAGCAACCTCGGCTTCTGAAGGTGACAATTTCCATTGCGAAAAATGGCGTTGGATAACCTTAAAAAGCTCACCGGACGCCACTTCCACCGTATTTTCGATTTGGCGATGTTTTTTCAACAACCGAAAAATCTGTAAACCGATAATAAGCAAAGCAAAGGTCAGGGTCAGAACTGCAAATAATTCGATCTGGTCATGGTCAATCCATGTCGTATCAATATCTATGCGGAATAAATCCGCATAAACATCGATCAGGAAAAAAGCTTCGCAAATGGCAATGACGATAAAGGAAAAGATCAATCCCTGAACTTCAAAACGGTTCTTTTGGTCTGCCATACGCTCTGTCCCCTTGCTTTCGATACCTCAAGATACGATGAAAGTGATCAGTCGTCATCATAATTACCCATTGCAGCACGCGGGTGACAGGCAACACAGTTTGCTTTGCTCTTCACTTTAGGATCAGACCAGGCCCAATTGGGAACTTCCTTGTTATGTTCACGCACCCAATATGGAATTTCCGTAATACGAAGTGGTGTCCAGTCATCCGCCACCCCGCGCAGGAACTTACCGCTCCACCAGCCACTGTCTGATGCATTCTCTACAAGATAGTTTTTGATATCATCGTTGGTTTCTTTATCCAAAGAGGCATCTTCACCAAAATGATCATCTAATGTGTCCATGATTTTTATCCATGAACGTTTGGGTAACATCTGCGGCTGAAACGCCATATGGCAAGCACCACATTCTTTTTTAACGACCTCATCACTGATGGGACGATAGCGTTCATCAGCATGGGCGACGGAACTCCCCGCTACTATAACAAGTGCGGCTGCGAATAGAGTTTTTTTATTCAACATTGTTTTCTTCCTGATTTATTGGGTTTGCATGAAAGTGATGAAATCGCCTTTTTCGATTGTCGTGCAGGCGCGCCCTAAAACGCTGTTGCAGTTACGACGAAACCATTTTTCGACTTTTCTTTGATCTGTATATCGATCCGGCGAAACCGACACTGCAAGCGGTGCAATGCTCTTTCCTGCCCGGGTTAAACCGGATTGCGTTGGATCATTTGTATGACAGGATGTGCAGGCCGGTGTTTCTGCTTTGCCTGTTGCATGTTGGGTGAGAAAAAAGGCTTTACCCCGTTCAGCCGAAAAGCCATTAAACGATGGATTTTCCTGCTGGGCCTGATTGCGATATTCATCAAGTATGGAAGAGGCGTAAGCCGGAGTTGCAAGAGCAAAAGCAGCGGCGATTGCGGTCAAACAAATAACTTTCTTCATGAGTGAACTCCTTTGGGAAGTTTGATCTGATCATCATCAAAGCGACCGCTGTCCGCATCTTTATGACACGCATTGCAGTTCACTTTGGAGCCAATGTCAGGATGGCTATAATCCGTTTCTGTCAGCTCATCATGCTTCTTTTGCCAGTACCGTGTTTGCGTCATGCGTTGATTTGGCGTGTCATGACGCCCGACCTTATGGGCAACTTCCGTGTCAAACGTATTGGCATTCTGTGAATTCAGAAAAGCTGTAATTTCTTGATAAGTCGTGGCATCCAGACTGGCATCTTCACCATAATGATCTGACAGATTATTCATAATCTGCTGCCAGTCATTTTGACTGCGCAGACTGGGGTGATAGGCAGGGTGGCAATCCCCACATTCCTGCTGATAGGTCTCATTTGATGACATTGCCATAGGCGGTTGTTGTTTTGTGGTGATCCAATAGGAAAAAGCCGCCCCGACACCGATCAGGATCAACATACCTGCCAGTGAATGCCAGATCGAAACAGGTTTACCCGTTGCAGATACCCCCTCTTTTCTGCCTGTAATCATGGCTTGGACGATAGGGTGTTTGAAGATAAACGTTTCCACCAAAACCCCCAGAAGATGAATGGAGATGGCAAACATCAAAATTCCAGCTAGGGTTTCATGGATTTCTTCCCCCCATTCACCAAACTGATAACCGATGAGTGATGCCAATGGCCCTTTGTTTTCCTGACCTCCCCAAACAATGAAACCGCTCACGACCAACAGACACAGGGTTGCCAACAATCCCACAATCATCCAAGCACCCACAGGGTTATGCCCGGCGTGTTGTTCTGACTTACCTTTCAAAAGGTTTTTTAGATGGGTGACAACACCGTTACGTGATAACGGGAAAGTATGAAATCGGCTGTAATAGCTCCCGAGAAATCCCCAGATCAACCGGAAGATCAAAAGGCAGGTTAAGGCATATCCGGCATACACATGCACATCCAACCACCATTCCTCAAAGAAATAGCCTGTAACTGCGGCTGTAAAAACAACTGCAACCATCGACCAGTGAAAAAACCGAAGTGGTAAATCCCAGATGATGGGGGATTTTTCTTGTGGGGCGTTCATGTCCTATCCTTCGCTTATGGGCGTTTCGATAGGACAAATCTGCTCGGTTTATTGAGAGTTCACAATCAACCCCAAGAGTAATAGGGGCTTTTATAACTTTGGTTTATGCATTTTCTAATGACTTCAGCCGGCTAATGACCGCGTTTGGTCAGGCTGATCAATCTCAGCCAACACCGCTTTTGTCATCTCAAAGAACTGCAGGCGCACGGTCTTTGCATGGGGGTTATCTCGCTCAATCGCTTGAAAAACATTTGCAGAATCATCGCGCACCATCTCAAGGGCCTGACACATAAGGTCAAAACTTGGTGTCGTTAATTCTGTTGGAAATGGCTCCAGACGATGAAGGATCTGGGCAACCATATGGGTCATCCCCTGAACCAAGGCCATATCACGATCATGTTGATCCGCACTTTGGACAATGACGTTTAAGGTAAGTTTTCGTTTTAGAAATACCGTAAGTGCTTTCCAGCTTTCCCCACGCACGGGACACAGAACCATCTTATGCCCAGCCACACCGTCCTTGGCACTTTGCGGTCCAAAGAGTGGATGGGTGGCAATAATTTCGACAAATTCAGGCAGATGCTGCGTCATGACTTCAACCGGTTTGATCTTGACCGACCCCACATCCAGAACAATCTGCCCCGGACGTAAAAAAGGTTTTATCTGCAAAATCGTGTGAGCCATCTGCTGAACAGGCACAGCAAGAATAATCAGATCGCATCGTGCAACAGTTTTGATATCACATGAGCCTTCAACATGCGGATCATGTACCTGCACAGGGCAAAAATCTTTAATATGATGGTGGATTATCCGACCAAAGGCCCCAAAGCCAAGCAAGCCGATTGAATTTATTTTAAGGGAATTTGACATCGCATTTTCTTCACTAAACGTGCTGCGAAGTCCGAAAAAGCCAAAATAAAAACCGCTGGGAAAACGCAGCGGTTAAACAATAAGGTATGTGTCCGCCGTTATGATAACGGCAGATAATAAAAAGTTACAAATTTGGCGCTCATCTGTTTCATGAGGAATTTATTACGCTTCCAATGACACAGTGTCAACAAAAAGCCGACCCTGACAATTTCTATCATCAGGGTCGGCTTAAGTTAGGGCCAGGGGCTATATCAATCAGTTTGCTACAACGTTAAAATGATCGACATTCAGGGCCGAAAGTTCAATCTCGGCAATATTGTGTTGTGTTTGAAGATCGTAATCTTCTTCGATCAGACGTTTGCGCATCTTAATGCCGTCCCGTCCCGCCGGGATCAGGGTAAGCGCATCACGACATTCCATATAACCGTTTTCAGACAGCATATGCATCATGACCGCATTATCGAAAGGAATTTCCCCGTTGATCTGGCTCGCACCGGATTGCATAGCCTCGATCTCCGCCCAGGAAAGCAAGCTTTCCCCAATACCATGTTGACGCAAGCGCGGATGGACACACATGGCCAAAATGGTGGCGGTCTTCATATTCGGGGTGAACACATTCAAGATATATCCCACCGTCTGATCCCCCATCTTGGCCACAATGCAATGGGCCACCTGTGAGAGGAAATAGCGTTTCAGACTTTTACGATATGATTCTTTTCTTGAAAAACACATGTCTTCAAGACTCATCAATTCAGTCAAATCATCCAGCGACGCATTTTGATATTGAACTGAAACGATCTGGTTCATTTTCTTATTCCTTACAATAAGCGACGTCGGTCTTTATTCGACACTCAGTTTGCCATCGCTGATGATTACAGTTGTGTCTTCTGCAACATTCAATGCAGCGTCTGCACTGTCTTGCAGTTGAATGCTGCATTGGGCGCAAATCTCCAAAACATTGGAACCAGCTTCGACAGTTACTTCCTGCTCACCGTTCACCAAAACGACATGTGCGACTTCATCTTCGTTGATTACATCTGCTGCGTTTGACACAGTTGCCCAAGCAAAAACAGTTGCAGCAACAGCTAAAACAGATACACCAGTCTTCATATTCTTCTCCAAAAAAGGGGTCCGACAATCAGGACCTGCATCATTTAGAGAGGAATTTATACTTTTGAAAAGCGAATTTTATTGATGTTTAATATCGATTTTATTGAAGTTAAGACATCAACGATCTTCTTCTGTGGCCGCAACAAGACGCAAACCTTCAAGGGCGGTATCAAACCGGGCGTTATCTTCCCCATCGACAAAGACACAATAGGCACTTCTGGTGAAACTTGCTTCATTTTCAATAAGATGAAGGCGACCATCTGTGATGAAAGGACGTACCATACGCAAGGGGAGATAAGCAGATCCCCCCTGACTTAACAGATATTGCACTGCCAAGGGACCATAATTTGTCGTCAGTCGGGCCATATCACGATCCGGAAAATGGCGAGCATGATCCATCTTAAATTCCGCCCCCCAATCGATGAAAAGATAATTACGATCATCCGGGCCATAGTGCGTCAGAGAATCACTGACCAGAACCAAACTTTCTTCCATAATCTGTTCCACCACCAAGCCTGTTCGGTTTTGCGGTGTATAAGTAATCACCAGATCCAAAAGGCCATTGACCAGTTGCTGCATCAAATTTTCAGACGCCCCCACATTGGCCATAATGGCATAATCCGGCACAGCTTTTTTGATCCAGGGCAGCCAGTCAATCATCAGCCGTTCCCACAAGGTAAACTGCACCCCGACGCTTAAACGCGCTTCAAAGGCTTGGGGTAAAGCCACTTCCTGACAGGCTTGTTCCCAGGTCTGCACCATTTTTTGAGCAAAAGGCTTAAACTGCGCACCGGCAGGCGTTAAAACCGCACCGGACTTTGACCGATGAAACAGGGTCTGCCCCAACAGGTCTTCCAGTTGCTTCACCCGTGTACTGATGGTCGATTGAGTCACATAAAGCTGTTCCGACGCTTTGGCAAAGCTACCCTGTTCAGAAATGGCTAAAAATGTTTTGGCAAGGGTGATATCCATGTTTGTTCCAAGAATGCACAAGACCAAACGGATGGCCCTTCTCTTTTTCAAAAAATATCATATATTCAAAACAGAAGCACAACAAGTTCAAGGGACTGACGATATGTTTTCAAAATTTATTCTGACTTCATTTTTCCTGATTGGCCTGCTGATCAGCGTCCCCGCTGTCGCAAGCGACTCCATTGAACAGTGCCTTGCAGAACATGAAACTTGCAGCAAAGCCTGTCTGGAAAAGGACACCGCAGGCTCCCAAGCCGCCTGCGTTGCTCAATGTGGCCTTGCTGAAGCTCAGTGTGCAGGAAACATCGGCTTAAAAACGGGCGAACCCTATATTCGCGACAAAATTGAAGAATTAGAAGGGTTTATGAAACGTTTTCTGGATGATTTTCTTCCCGAAAACGACACACAGTCCCAACCAGATCACCCAAATCACACAGACACCTAAACGATGTATCTCACCCATTTGAGGGATGCCACATGGTAGAACTGATTGTAATATCCTGAGACTATTACATTCAGAAATTGTTTAATTGGCTTCCCCTCATGTATCAATCACGCCAATATCTGGAAATCTGTGGCAAATTGGTTGCTAGCCCGTTTTGCGAAAACGACACACTATATGGTGTGTCTTTGCACCGTCTTCTTTGTGCACTCCATGAAAGCGGGGCACAAACCATGACTGACTTTAAAGCCATCCTGATGGGTGCAATTGAAGTGGAAATTGGCTTGGAAGATATGTCCAAAGTCTTTGACATTTATCATAACATTTTGGATAAACTGTCAGAACAAGGGCTCCAGCCGGATCTTATGACCCACTAATTTTTAGATCAAAACTTCATATGAGACAAATATCGACGCATGAGATATTCAATGCGCCCGTTTTTATGCATCTTTGCGATTTCTTGACTCACCTGTTCACCGATCTTCTGACCTTTTCCATTTTTAGAGAAAGCCAGAAAGGTTTTTAGGCTATCAAAAGGTTCGCCTGCAGGTTCAATCATGTTATGCAACCCGGCATTTGCCGCCGCATATTCAGCGATCAGTTTCGGACTGGCAAATAAAGCAACCCGGCCGTTCATCAAAACCTTGATACCTGACAAAGTTTTATTCACATAATCAACCTGCAACAACTCTTCTGATTCAAATTTTTCAAAATTCGTTCCCAAATTCACTCTGGCAACTTTTGCCACATGATAGGGATGGGCCTCTTCTACAGTGGATGCCGAAATCAAACTGCCCGATTTTCGAAAGAACAGCAGTTCCATATCCAGCAAGGCCGGCTCAAAGAAATCAACAAATTTGGTACGTTCCTCTGACTTAATAAATGGGGCTATCCCGTCAACCTTGCCCAGTTTTACATACCGAATGGCCCGTGGCCACGGCAGGAAGTGAAAACGCACATGATGGCCCAATCGCCCGTAAGCTTCATTGACGATATCAACCAAAATCCCTTCCGGTCCAGTATCTCGCATCATCGCATATGGCGGGATATGTGCAACGGCAATGTCATACCGATCGGCCTTCGCTTTTTCAGCAAAAGTCAAAAACACCAATAGGACAATAAGCGAACGCATAAGTTACATTCCTCATAAAGAAACGCCCTTTAATATATTTGTCATATTTACAGCGGCCCGGTCGCTGAGTCCAGAAATGAAATCCGTAACCATTAAAAGATATTCATAGCGATTGCTTGGCTGAAAGGCAGGCGGATCCATTATTTTCAGCAATCTCATACTCTTAGGCGACACACTCTGGACCTCACCAGCCTGGGCTTCCAAATCCAGAACCGCCGCGCACATATTGGACAATAAAACGCCAATCAAATCAAAACTTGCGGTTTCAATCTCCAATTTTCGTCGGGTGCCGAAAATCGATTGCCCGGCAAACCTTTTACAGGCCTGTGCTTCATCTGCAAACGGTGTAACAGCCAGTAATTCTTCATTAAAATGTCCAGATAGAAGTTCTTTTTCATGTTTGATAAAGGCATCAACCGTTGCTTTGGTCAGATTGCCTATAGCTTTGGAACGCAAGAACCCCAGCTTTTCATTTTCCGACATGGCCTGATACCAGCCTTGTTCCATAAGGTCCTGGCGTCGAGCTTCAACCGTTTTGCCATGTTTGTGCGACCATGCAAGCGGGGCGAGATGATATTCCACATCCTTGAAAGACACACATTCCATGGTCACCCCATCTTCAAGGTCGGCCACCCGGTAACAAATATCATCTGCGGCTTCCATCAAAAATGCCAAGGGATGACGACACCATAATGTATCCCCATCGCGTTTAATCAATCCTAGACTATCCGCGATTTCTGCAAACAAATCTTTTTCCGACTGACAAAAACCGGCTTTTTTACCTTCAATCCGTTTCTGGTTGTTAGGGCTGGCATCACCCGGATATTTGGTAAAGGCCCCAAGCGTAGCATGGGACAAGCGAAAACCACCCTTCTCACGAAAATAATCCAGTCGATTTAATATGCGAAAGCCCTGCGCATTGCCTTCAAATTCGGTAAAATCTTTCTTTTGTGCCTCTGTCATATCAGGACTGAAAACACGCTCGCCATGATCACAAAACCATTGCTGAATAGCCGCTTCACCCGCATGGCCAAAAGGTGGATTTCCGATATCATGAGACAAACAGGCGACCTGAACGATATAGCCAAAGTCATGCGGTGAAATATAATCAGGAATATCGCTGCCGCCTTCAATTAACTGACGCCCGACACCAAACCCTAAGGAACGACCAACAGAAGCGACCTCGATACTATGGGTCAAACGTGACCTTACACGTCCACCAACAGATAAAGGATGAACCTGCGTCTTATCCTGCAGGCGTCTAAAAAAAGAAGAAAAGGTGATCCGGTCCAGATCTAGCAGAAACGGGCTTTCTTCGCGACCGACCACTCCGTCACCTTTGACGCCAATGCGTTTTGTGGACAAGAGATCATGCCAATTCATCATTTTAAATTCACTCCTTTAAAAGCCGAGCACACAGTAGGATGGATAGGAAGTTATGATAAATAGGAAAAATTTATTAGTTAAATTGATATAACTCATTTTACTAATTTATTCAGCTGACCTATATTCATTCTCAACAAAACGAACACACAATTTTCACAACTTAACTGGAGTTCAGTTTCATGACTAAACAAGTTCCTTCCACCGTTTTCAAAACACGCGTTCGCAACGAAGCTCTGGGCGGTCCTAACCCGTTTGAGTGGAAAGACCTGTCTACAGACGACGTCTTCAAAGACAAAAACGTTGTTCTTTTCTCTTTGCCGGGTGCCTTTACACCAACATGTTCCACATCTCACCTGCCCCGTTACGAAGAACTTTACGAAGAGTTCAAAGCCCAAGGCGTTGATGCCGTTGTCTGCTTGTCCGTGAACGATGCGTTTGTGATGTTCCAATGGGGCAAATCACAAAATGCTGAAAACGTCTTCTTGCTGCCAGACGGTAACGCAGAATTCACCCGCAAAATGGGTATGTTGGTTGACAAATCCAACCTCGGTTTCGGTATGCGTAGCTGGCGTTATTCCATGTATGTGGAAAATGGCGAGATCAAGCAAATGTTTGTTGAGCCTGGCTATGAAGACAACTGCCCGACCGACCCGTTTGAAGTGTCTGATGCTGACACTATGCTGAACTACCTGAAAAACCGCTAAACTTCCCCGAGTTTAGTGTGTCCGAGAGGAAGAAGTCAGATCCCCCTCGTATCTCTCCCCTAGGCTTCTTCCTCTCTTTCTATACCAACCACCCCAAAAAGGCCCAAGACAATGACTAATAGAAAAGTAGATGTCGCCATCATTGGCGCCGGTACCGCAGGCATGGGTGCCTATCGCGAAGTGCTCAAACGGACAGACAGTGTTGTGCTGATTGAAGGTGGTGAATATGGAACCACCTGCGCACGGGTCGGCTGCATGCCCTCCAAATTATTGATTGCAGCTGCAGAAGCCGCTCATTTTGGTCAACATACTCAGCCCTTCGGCGTCACGTACGAAAAACCTGTTATTGATGGTAAGGCCGTCATGAAACGGGTCCGTGATGAACGCGACCGTTTTGTCGGCTTCGTCAAAGAAGATGTTGAAAACTGGAACGCAGACCAACGCATTCGTGCCTATGCCAAGTTCATTGACGACCACACGCTGGAACTCAGTGATGGTCAGATCATCGAAGCAGACCGGATCGTGATTGCCACAGGGTCCAGCACATTCGTGCCGCCCCCCTTTAAAGCTTTTGGTGATCGTTTAATTGTGAATGACGATGTGTTTGACTGGGATGATTTGCCAGAATCCGTTGTGGTCTTTGGTGCAGGTGTCATCGGGCTGGAACTGGGACAGGCTTTAAGCCGTCTTGGTGTGCGCACCTCCCTGTTTGGACGTGACTATCTGGTGGGGCCGTTAAGTGACGATGTGGTGAAATTCAAAGCCCGTGAAACCTTCATGTCAGAATTTCCTTTCCACCCTCATGGTGATGTCACACGTATGGAAAATGTCGGTGATGGCGTTGAAATCGATTATGTTGATGACGGCAAAACCATCACGGAAAAATACGAATACGCTTTGGTTGCCACAGGTCGCCGTCCCAATGTGGACAAGCTCGGGCTGGAAAACACATCCATGAAACTCGATGATCGTGGTGTGCCAAAATTCGTGCTCGCCACAGGTCAAACCAGTGTCAGCCATATCTTCATTGCTGGCGATGCGGGCAACAATATCCCCTTGCTGCATGAAGCGGCCGATGAAGGAAAGATCGTGGGTTATAATGCCGCACGCTACCCGGAAATCCGCGCCTTTACTAAATCGTCGCCGATTGCCGTGATGTTTAGTGACCCCCAGATCATGATGATCGGTGAAAGCCATAAGCAACTGACGGAGCGCGATGCTGATTTTGCGATTGGTTCCGTTGATTTTAAAGGACAAGGTCGTTCACGGGTTATGTTGGTGAACAATGGTATTCTGCGGGTTTATGGCGAACGTGGTACAGGTCGCTTCCTCGGTGCGGAAATGATTGGGCCCAAGGCCGAACATATTGCACATTTGCTCGCTTGGGCGCACCAGTCGGGACTAACGGTTTCAGAAATGCTGGATCGTCCCTTTTATCACCCCGTTGTGGAAGAAGGGGTACGTACCGCCCTTCGTGACTTGAATGCCAACCTGAATATGGGTCCCGTTTCACCTGCACGCTGCATCGACTGTGGCCCCGGTGCTTAAGTAAGGAGATAAGAAAATGGCTGTTGAAATTTTCACTAAAGACAACTGCATGTTCTGTAAAAAAGCCAAGGCCCTTTTTACAGAAAACAACATCCCTTTTGAAGAAATTGACGCCAGCACAGTGGATCGTTTCAAGGCCATGCAGGAACGGATTCCCGGTGCCAAGACCGTCCCTCAGGTCATCATTGATGGTCACTTGATTGGTGGATTTGATGTGCTGGACACCTACAAAGATCAGATTTTGGCAAAACTGAAAAAGTCTGATTCATAAAAAGATCACAGCAAAAGATCACAGCTTTGTGAAAAGCGTTGAGGCTTTTAGCCTTGACGCTTTTTGCGATGTGCTTATCTTCAACCTTAACTTTTCTCAACTCATAGAGGCCCGACATGTCACAGGATTACGATTACGACCTTCTTACCATCGGCGGTGGCTCCGGCGGGGTGCGCGCATCACGCATGGCAGCCCAAAAAGGTGCCCGCGTTGCCGTAATCGAAGAAGATCGTGTCGGTGGAACGTGCGTTTTACGGGGCTGCGTCCCGAAAAAACTGCTGGTCTATGCCTCTGAATACGCCTCACATTTCGATGATGCAGCGGGTTTCGGATGGTCCGTTGGTGAACATAATATGGACTGGGGCAAGCTGATTTCTACAAAGAATGCCGAATTGGATCGCTTGAACGGCATTTACAACAACATCCTGTCCAGCAATGGGGTTGAAACCATTCAAGGACGTGGCACTCTTGTTGACGCCCATACGGTTGAAGTCAACGGCAAGCACTATACGGCCAAACATATCCTCATCGCCGTTGGCGGCTGGCCCAGCATGCCGCAAATCCCCGGTATCGAACACGCCATTACCTCAAACGAAGCCCTTGATTTGCCCGAGCTGCCCAAAAGCATCGTCATCGTCGGCGGTGGTTATATCGCGGTTGAATTTGCCGGGATTTTCGCGGGCATGGGCGTCGAAGTTACAGAAATTATCCGCGCCGATCATCTGCTGCGTGGCTTTGATCAGGACCTGCGCACCCAGTTGGAAAACGAAATGACAAAGCGCGGCATCAAGATCATGCCCCACACCACCATTGAAGCCATCGCCAAGAATGGCGATCATTATGATCTGACATTAGGCAATGGCGACACGCTTCAAACCCACTGCATCATGTATGCAACGGGCCGTGCCCCAAAAACCAGTGGGCTTGGCCTTGAACAAGCTGGTGTTAAAACGGCTAAAAATGGTGCCATTGTTGTCGATGAAAACTTCCGCACCAATGTGGACAGCATCTTTGCCATCGGTGATGTGATCGACCGCATGGCCCTGACCCCGGTTGCTTTGGCCGAAGGGATGGCCTTGGTCAATTACCTGTTTGGCACAGAAACCAAAGCTGTTGATTATGAAAACATCCCCTCTGCTGTTTTCTCCCAACCGCCCTTGGGTATCGTCGGCTTAAACGAACAAGAAGCGATTGAGAAATATGGCGAGGTCGATGTTTACACCTCTGGCTTTAAAGCAATGAAACATACCTTGTCGGGCCGCGATGAACGTACCTTCATGAAACTGATTGTGGACCCGAAAACCGACAAAGTCATCGGTGCACATATGATGGGACCGGACGCAGCCGAAATTATGCAAGGCATCGGCATCGCCATGAAATGCGGCGCCACCAAAGCCCAGTTTGATGCCACCATCGGCATTCACCCCAGCGCGGCTGAAGAATTCGTGACGATGCGGGAAAAACGCGGGTAAGATTGTTATACTCTATCGGAACCCCGGCCTTCGCCGGGGTGACAGTATAAAAGCCCCTCACGAAATAATCTTTCACCCTTTCACACGATTTTCATAAAAAAGGGACGTTTTCTGCTGGAAATCTTAATGATTCCCGCTTATACGGGATGTTCTGATTTTTTTAAGACACATAAATACGTAAATTAAGGATTCCCATCATGGCACAGACATGGACCCCCGACAGTTGGCGCGCAAAACCGATCCGTCAGGTCCCGACGTATCCGGACGCTGATAAGGTAAAACAAGTCGAAGCGACTTTATCTACCTATCCGCCGCTGGTCTTTGCCGGGGAAGCCCGCCGCCTGAAGGCTGAACTGGCACAAGTTGCCATGGGAAATGGATTTTTGCTGCAAGGTGGCGATTGTGCAGAATCTTTTGAACAGTTTAACCCCAACAATATCCGCGATACCTTCCGCGTTTTATTGCAAATGGCTGTTGTGCTGACCTTTGGGGCATCTTGTCCCATCGTTAAAGTCGGCCGTATGGCGGGACAGTTTGCCAAGCCCCGTTCCAGCGATATGGAAACCAAAGGTGATGTCAGCCTGCCAAGTTACCGTGGTGATGCGGTTAATGGCATGGATTTCACCGAAGAAGCCCGCATTCCTGACCCGGACCGTTTGATCCAGATGTATAACCAGTCAGCTTCAACCCTGAACCTGCTGCGCGCCCTGTCACAAGGGGGTTATGCCAACCTGAACAAGGTGCATAAATGGAACTTGGGCTTTGTTTCCGGCACACCGGAAGGCGAACGTTATCAGGATTTCGCCCAACGTATTTCTGACTCTCTGACCTTCATGGATGCCTGTGGTATCAATGCAGAAACAACACCGTCTTTGCGTGAAACTGAATTCTACACCTCCCACGAGGCCTTGCTGTTGAATTATGAACAAGCCATGACCCGTGTAGACAGCACCCGCGATGTCGAAGAATGGTATGACACTTCTGCCCATCTGGTCTGGATCGGCGAACGTACCCGTCTGCTTGATGAAGCACATATTGAATATATGCGCGGCATTGCCAACCCCATCGGCTGTAAAGTCGGCCCGACCATGACACCGGACGAGCTGATCCAACTGATTGATACCGTCAACCCACAAAACGAAGCCGGGAAACTGACTCTGATCACCCGTATGGGCGATGGCAAAATCGAAGAAGGCCTTGGCCCGCTTCTGGAACGTGTCAAATCCGAAGGCCGCCATGTGGTCTGGTCGTGTGATCCGATGCACGGTAATACTGTTACGGCAGAAGGGGGGTATAAAACCCGTCACTTCGACCGTATCTTAGGCGAAGTCAAAGGCTTCTTTGCCGCCCATAAAGCAGCCGGCACCCATGCCGGTGGTGTGCACTTTGAAATGACAGGGCTGGATGTGACCGAATGTGTCGGTGGGACTTATGAAGTCAAAGAAGGCGACCTTGGTAATCGTTACCACACCCAATGTGATCCCCGTCTGAATGCCAACCAAGCTCTCGAAATGGCCTTTTTGCTTGCAGATGCCCTAAAAGCTGATAACGAGTAATTAAGCAGATAAAACAAAAAAAGCCCTTCTCAATTTTTGAGAAGGGCTTTTTAAATTAGGGTCCTTACCCTAAAACACATCGGCGGTGAATTCGCCTTTCATGCGTTTGCGAAAGGCTTCGATATGGCGCAAGGAACGGAGCAATTCTTCTTTTTCTGCCTGACTGATGTGGTTGGGGTTTATAAAACGGGTAACGGTTTGATCTTTCTGAAAGGCCCGTATCTGGTTTTTCAACAAGAGTTTTGTCAGAAAAGTCAGCGCTGTTTCCAGATACTCTTTCTCAGCATCACTTAAGACCTTAGCAAGGTGCAATCTTTCTATACGAGCTAAAGTTCCGGTTTCTTCAAAACCATGTTTAAAAGACAATAAACGAACGGCTTCGACCAGCGGTAAAGTCCCACGATATTTTATATCGACCTTGCCCACATGGTCGCCTTCTTCTTCGCGTTGCAGGCGCCCGAAGATATTGATCGCGACATTATGATCGACTTGCTGGCTATACATTTCCTGCAAAAAGAAATGATTGCTTTTCAACATTTCGGTTAAGGCAAAACGTAAATCTTTTGCCAGACTATTTTTCCCCCACACAGGTTTAAAATCAAAAAAGATATCCGCCATGCGCAAGGCAAGACTGTTGCGTTTACGCCCCCACAGACTGACTTGTTCCACCCATTGCGACACGGTTTTTCGCCACAGCGGATTAGTTGCCATCACATCCCCTGTACAATAGGGAAAGCCGACCTCGTTTAAATCGCGACACATGCGGTTGGCAAGTTCGCGAAAATATTCATCCACCCGGGTGTGATCGTTATCGTCATAATCTTCTAAAATGAAGCCATTGTCCTGATCCGGATACAGATAATTTTCCCCGCGCCCGCCGGAGCCCATCACAATGACACAAAATTCAACAGGCGGCTTACCCCAGCCTTCGGCATCCATATGGCAGATATTGTCATGCACAATCTTGCTGTAAATATCATTATTCACATGGGACAAAAGCTGTTGAATGGCCGTAGCGGGCTGATTATCTTCAAACATATCAGCCGCCAGATCAACCTGAGCTGCCTTGACTTCACGCAGGCTGTCAATGTCGCCTTCGGCGCTTAAACGGTCAATTTGTTCCATTAAATGAGAGGCGGCAATTTCAATTGCATCGCGCAAATAAACGATGCCGACTGGCTGCATAGCCTCATTGACCACCACAATCTCGCGCACATTCTGGCGGCGCATCCGGCCAATGGCATGATAGAGATATTCGTCCGGGCGAATGGTCTGGACCTTATCATCCATCACATCATCAATCAGGGCATTGGGACCGACCTTAAAGACGATGCGCGACAAAATATCATCCTTGCGCAAAATCCCGGCGAGTTTGCCATGACTATCCAACACGATACAGCATTGTGCCTGCTGATCCGCCATATGCGTAATCACCGTTTCACAAAAACTGCCTAATTCCATGCAGACTTTGGGTGTATGCATGAAATCCACCACACGTTTGGCAAATATTTTCGTTTGTTTATGCATACTTAACCACCTCTAATCCCCAATCATATGACTCTATATATTACAAAAAACAAGAGAAATCGGATCAAACAATAATATAAGTTTTGTTGCATTCTGCCTCGGGTTGGGTAACAATCTGTTCGAAAACGTCGCATAATAAAAAATAAGGCGATGGCGGGGACCTTTTACAACAAAATGCAAAGGCCCTAAACTAGGGAGAGTAATGTCTTGAACGAGAAGCTGTTATGGCTGCTGGGTTTCGTTGCCGCCTATTGGGCCTATTGTATATACCTTGGTGTTCGCGGTGCCCGACTTGCACGCACCGCCAGTGATTATTTCATTGCAGGGCGTAGTCTTCCGGTCTGGGTCTTTGTGCTGGCTGCCACCGCCATTTCCTTTTCCGGCTGGACCTTCCTGGGCCACCCGGCCATGATTTATCGCGATGGTTTCCCCTATGCCTATATCTCTTTCTTTACCATCCTGATCCCGTTGACCGGGATTATCTTTCTCAAGCGTCAATGGATGCTGGGCAAACGCTTTGGCTATGTCACCCCCGGCGAAATGTTAAGCGATTATTATAAAAGCGATAAAATCCGCACCCTCACCGTCATCGTCGCGGTCCTGTTCACCGTGCCTTTCATGGGCGTCCAGTTGGGCGCAGCGGGGTATCTGTTCAACGTCTTAAGTGATGGGTTGATCAGCACCACCATGGGCACCCTGTTACTCGCATGCGCCGTTTTCCTCTATGTGGTCTATGGCGGGATGCGTGCGGTGGCTTATGCGGATAGTATCCAGTGTATCCTGCTTGCCCTTGGGGTCATTCTAACGGGCGGCATTGCCATCCACGCCATTGGTGGCATCGATATATTGCTGACCGGGCTGGAACGCATGGGGGCGTCCGAATTTGGCCTTTGGGGGACTACCAAAGGCTTAGGTGGGGGCAATTATAACTCTTACCTTGCCGTTCCCGGTATCATGCAGCCGGTCAGTGGTGTGGCAGAAACCACCTACACAGGTGGGCCTTGGACGGGCATGATGATCCTGACCTTTTTAATGGCCATGATGGGGGTTCAGGCCTCGCCTGCTTTTTCCATGTGGTCCTTTGGCAACAATTCCCCCAAACCCTTTGCCCCGCAACAGGTCTGGGTGTCTGGCCTGCTGCTGGGCGGCTTACTGTTTATCGTTTCCACCGCCCAAGGGATGAGCACCCATTTGTTAGGGGCCACACCTTCATTGGCTGGCAGTGGTGTCCCGGTGGATTGGAGCCTTCCCACTGATATTTCAGATACACCTGACACGTTGGTGCCTTATATCCTGACCATTGTGCAGGAACAAATGCCATGGTTGACCGCTTTTCTAGGTGTTTGTGCCTTGGCAGGCATGCAGTCAGCCGGGGCGGCTTATATGTCCACCGCAGGTGCCATGATTACACGTGACATCTATAAACATAAAATCCAGCCACAGGCCGGGCACAGTATCCAGAAATTTTTCGCCCGCATCTGTGTTCTCTTTATCTTGCTGGCTGCGCTTGTGGTCGCTTTGATCAACAAGGATGCGCTTGTGCTTTTAGGAGGCATGGCAGTCGCATTTGGCTTGCAGATGTGGCCCGCCTTGTTAGGGGTCTGTTGGCTCAAATGGTTTACAGCCCGTGGCATTGCCGCAGGCATGATTGTCGGGCTGATCGCGGTCTTTTTCACTGACAAGGCAGGCATCTCCCTGCTGCATCTAATCGGACTGGATTTTTGGGGTCGCTGGCCGCTGACGATCCATAGCGGCGGTTGGGGCATTGCCTTGAACTTTATAGTGTGCATTGCTGTGTCTGCTTTTGATCAAGAAAAAGACAAGGTTCATTCCAGCCATAAAGAAAGCTTCCATGCCTTCTTAAAGGAACATGCCGGTTTAACCCCCAATAAACGCAAACTGATCCCTGTGGCCTGGGGGGCAACGATCCTGTGGGTTTTCTTTGCAGTTGGTCCCGGTGTGGTGGTGGGCAATGATATATTTGGCGCACCGGATGCGGGACGCGAAGGCTGGCTCTTTGGCGTGCCTTCCATCTGGGCGTGGCAAATCGCTTTCTGGCTGTTGGGGGTCGCACTTTTATGGTTCCTCGCCTACTTTATGGAAATGTCCACCGTGCCGGAACAGGAAATCGAAGCCCTAAGCGATGATATCGCTGATCCGGGGCTAGGCTCCTAAAGCCAGCTCTTTCGCTTTTTTATTCAGCTTCGCTTCGCGTCTGACAATATACATGGTTGATAAAAAGATGACGCAGGCCCCGACCCATGTCCACAAATCAACCGTTTCAGCAAAAAATACATAACCGATGATGGAGGCAAAGACCATGTTGGTAAAGCTGAAAGGCATGGACACAGATGCATCGGCCGCCTTCATCGCGCGTGTCATTCCCATTTGTCCACTGGCGGCAAAGACGCCCATGGCAATCAACCAAGGATAATGCTCAGGCTCCGGCCAGACCCAGACAGGCACGGCCCCAAATAAAGAAAGTGGCGTCATGAACAGCCCCATATAAAACACAATGGCTGTGGGATGGTCCGTACGTGACAATGATTTCACCGTCAGTAAAGCACAGGCGATAAAAAAGGACGATGCCAGAACCACCAGCGCGCCCACCTCGATTTCTTCAATACCGGGGCGAATGATAATTAGTGCCCCGAAAAAACCAATGACCAAGGCTGCCCATCGATGAATGCGCACCACTTCGCCCAACACCAAAACGGCGCCCAGTGTCGTAAAAAGCGGGACGGTAAAACTTAAGGCCGTGGCTTCTGATAAAGGCAACAAAGTCAAACCGATAAACCAGCAGGACATGGCCGCTGTACCAAAGATCGCCCGCAACCCATGCATTTTCAATCGCTTACTTTTCAACGTAGCAACACCCGCGCTCAGCACAAATGGCAAAATAAAAACTAAGCCGAAGAAATTACGAAAGAACACCATTTCCAGAGCGGGAATTTCATCCGACAAATAGCGGATCATGCCCGACAGGCATGCCATCGTCGCACAAAAAAATACCATCCAAAGGGCAGCCCGGGTTGTCGGTGAAAAATGATCCATATATGCTATTTAGAACGATCCTTATGTTTTCGCCAGCACTCTTTTAAGAAAGATAAACTCATGGAATTTCTTGTCATTGCCAAAGATGGCACCGATGCTGATGCCCTTAACAGACGACTTGCCGCCCGCCCTGCCCATTTTGAACGCAGCCGAAAAGCCAAAAAAGACGGGGTTCTATTGATGGGTGGTGCCATTCTGGACGAACATAATCAAATGATCGGTTCCAGTTTATATGTCGAGATTGAAGACCGTGAAAGCCTGCAACAATGGCTAAATGATGATCCTTACACCAAAGGTGATGTCTGGCAGGAATTTGAAATCCATGTAATGAAAATCGCAGATTTGGATTGAAGCCTAATGTATCATTCCTGCGAAAGCGGGAACCCAGAAAAGTGAAAGCCGTTCACTTAGTCCAATGCCACATCATAAAAATCATTCTCGCCCGGTTTACCCGTGCAATATTTCCAAATGTTTTTGCGCGGCTTATCCCAAGGCTTAGCTATAGCAATCAGGCTGGAAGAAACGGTTTCAAACCCCGTGTCCGTTTCAATCTGCATGGCCCCACGTGCGTCCGTCACACTCTTGCGACTGCTCATCAATGCCTGCCACGCCATCCAGTCATCATTGTCCGGGTCTGGCGCAGGTGCACTTCGAAAACGCGGCAAGTGTGTTTTGATCCTGTCTGATTTCATATCGTTTAAATCATGGGCAGATAGCATGGAAATACCTTCGGGGATTTCGTCGATTTGAATGGCGAGCCCGTCATTTTTAATCCACCAAGCGGTCATATAATCCGCAATCACCATATTAAACGGACGGTAAGCTTCCGGATTTAAATTATCAAAGGCATCGGCTGCAATTTCCGCTTCAGCATGATCCAGTGCTTCCAGTGGTAGCTCGCCTCGGCTTCTAAAATCAGGATGGCTACCAAGAGTGCCAACCCGATTCAGAACGCAAGAAACCAGACCATCGTCATTCATCCCCAACCATGTCCCGCCTGCCTGTTCATCCATCCCGGCGATCACTTCAGGGCGGTCCGGCCAATGGCGCATGGGTCCCAAACAGGGGCGATCCTTCATTTCATCACGGTTTGCCCCTATCACTAAAGGCCAATCGTGGTCCGGGCGACGCAGGATAACGACGGTACACATGTCATAAAACTTCCATAAAATTTATGTTTCTTTATCGCATATATTCTTGTCTTGACCAGCATAAACCATGTAAATTCCTGAAAAGCAGCTTTAAGTTATTCAAACACAGGGGAAAAATATGAGCGATATCGCCCGCACCATCAAAGAACGTGAACAGGCTTTTGAAGCGCAATATAAACTGGATGAAGAACATAACTTCAAAATCCGTGCGCGCCGTGACCGTTTGTTTGGCACTTGGGTCGCCCAGCAGCTGGGCCTGACCGGTCAAGAAGCCGATGCTTATGCGGTGAAAGCCACCCAGCTGGATCTGGAAGCTGCTGGTGATGACAATCTGATTGATCAAGTCAAAGCTGACCTAAATGATGCAGGTAAAGACGTCTCCAATGATGACCTTCTGGCCGCGCTCAGCGATGCATTAGCTCAGGCGCAACAATCGTTCCGTGAAGACTATCCCGAAGCATTGGGTGGCGATCATCATCTATAAAATCTAAAGACACCCATTTAAAAAAGTCTCTTGGCTGTTATATTCAGCTCCAGAGACTTTTTTTATGTTTAAGGAAAATTCATGACGACGCCTAGCTGGTTAACCGACGGTCTGCCACATATCTGGTTACCCTACAGCCAAATGAAAACCGCCCCGCAACCATTGCCAGCCGTTTCAACTGACGGCTGCACCATTACATTGGAAGGCGGACACAAACTTGTGGATGCCATTGCATCGTGGTGGACGGCCTGTCATGGCTATAACCACCCTCATGTCATTGAAGCTATGAAACACCAGCTGGATGTCATGCCGCATGTTATGTTTGGCGGGTTGAACCATGAACCGGGACTAAAACTTGCCAAACGTCTGGCCCATATGCTGCCCGGCGACCTTAATCGGGTATTCTTTGTTGATTCAGGGTCTGTCTCCGTCGAAGTCGCCATGAAAATGTGTATTCAATATTGGATCAACAAGGGTGAAAAAGGCCATTCCAAATTTGTCTCCTTTAAAGATGGCTACCACGGCGACACCTTGGGCTGCATGTCCATTGCCGACCCGGAAGAAGGCATGCATCATGTCTTTAACGATGTCTTGTTTGACCAGTTCGTTATTGATATCCCGCGAAGCCCGGCTCAATTAAAAGAATTTGATGCGTTTCTAGCCAAACATAAACATGAAATTGCAGGTGTCATCACCGAACCGTTAGTCCAAGGTGCAGGCGGGATGAAAATGTTCAGCCCCGAAGTGCTAAAAAGCATGTGCGAAGTTACACAAAAACACGGGCTGTTGTTTATCGTTGATGAAATTTTCACCGGATTTGGCCGCACAGGGACTATGTTTGCGATCGATCAGGCCGATATCGTTCCCGACATTATCTGCCTGTCCAAAGCCTTAACCGCCGGGACCTGCCCGTTAGCCTGCGCGGTTGCGCGCGACCATATCTATGAAGCGTTCTTAAGCGACAGTTTTGATGATGCGCTACAGCATGGTCCAACCTATATGGCGAACCCGCTGGCTTGCGCGGCTGCCAATGCCAGTCTTGATCTGTTTGAAACCGAACCTCGTCTGAAACAGGTTAAACATATCCATCAAAAACTGCGCAATGCCCTAACGCCCATGCAATCCATCAAAGGGGTCAAGGATATCCGTATCCTCGGTGCCATTGGCGTCGTGCAAGTCTGGGATATCAAGGATGCCAACTGGTTGAAAAAACGCTTTGTCGAAGAAGGTGTCTGGCTGCGCCCGTTCCGCGATATCATCTATCTGACACCGGCGTTTACTATCAGCGATGATGAACTTGATCACATCACAGGCACGATTGCCAAAGTTCTGACGGAATGGTCGAAACTTTAATCGACCACCTCGATATCCCCTGCAACAACGGTGGTTCCTTGACCGACATTGGCAATGACGGAATAGCCCCCTGCTGTTTCAGGGCCGTCCGCATCGAAATACAGGTCGCCATTACTGTCTAAAATCACGTTGCTGCCCGCCGTTGCAGTAAGTGTCGAACCATCATAGGCGCCCGTGCCGCTGATATCTTCAAACGATATGACATTTAAAACCGTCGCATCAATACCTAGGCCAAAGCTTGCGCCATCAAGATAGATTTGATCATCCGCACTTGAAAAATCCAGGATTTGATCATTCCCATCATCGAGCTGGAAATAGAAAATATCATTTCCTGCCCCACCTGTTAACTGGTCATCACCTTCACCGCCCCACAGGGTGTCATTCCCATCCCCACCATCAAGAATATCATTTCCGGCAATACCATTACTTAAAAACGGATTAGACGTCACATAAACATCACTAACAGCCGCACTTTCCCCCGGCGTTAAAGATGAGGTTGTCATGAAAATGATTGATTTCCCATCTGCCGAAATCTGGGCAATCATACTTGAATCAGACAGCGCATCACCGGCGAATGGTTTATTAATTGTTCTGACATCACCTGTGGTCATATCCTTGATAAAGATATCTTCACCGGAACCTGTATAATCATAACTGATCAAATCTGTTGCATCCGAAATAAACACCACATAGCGCCCGTCATCCGAAACAGAAGGTTTGAAGGATGATCCATCAGACTCTGTCCCCGAATAGTTTTCCGTAACTTTAACCGTTGTGTTGCTAACGGTGTCACGCAGGAAAATGTCCGAATTGGAAAGGGCATCTGTTTGACCATCGACCAGGTTTTTGGCATTGCTTTCAAAAACAACATAACGCCCGTTTGATGATATATCTGCAAGACCGCTTGCCGCATCACCAATGACCGATGTATCAGATTTAGACACTAGCGTGTTTGTTTGTCCTACGACATCATAAACAAAGACATCGTCTTGTGAATTCCCATCCACAGCATCCAGATCATCTGCCGAAGAATAATAGACGATATAATTTCCATCGCCGGAAATCACCGGATCAAACGAAGACAAAATTCCTGAATCTGATTGACCTGTACCTACTTCTTTACTCACCAAAGTCGTCGTGTTCGCGCTCATGTTACGCACAAAAACATCAGAAACGCTGTTCAAATCATCCGAATCCCCGTACGTCGAGCCCGAAGAAAACGCGATCACATTTCCATCGTAAGACACAGAATATTTTAATACGGAATAGACCCCTTCTGTCCCAGAGGCATCTACGGATACTTTCTCCAAAGTTTGATTTGCAATATCCACACGATAAAGCTGGTACGCCCCACCCCCGGCTGCGGAAACAGCAAGGTCACTGGCCGTACTTATAAAGAAAGCATATTTCCCATCTCCGGATAATGTTACGTCTATCGCAGTCCCCGTGTTTGTAGCCGTGCCATCGCCTTTATGTGAAATCCACTGAACGGCCCCGGTTTCCAGATTTTTTAAATAAACATCGCTTAGTGCATTCGTATCCGCACTATCAACCGAGGTACTCGTCGCGAAAGCAACGATGTTTTTATTATCTGCTGTCAGGTTGTACCCATGGCTCGATAAATAAGTCCCACCAGAGACTTCCAAGCCCAAACTATCACTGGAGACCCGACCAATAACGGGTCCGTCACCGAAGAGGACATCATCTTCCGTCCCACCATAAATCGTGTCATTTCCGGCCTCGCCAAGGATCCAGTCTTGCCCGGCTAAACCAGTGATCTGATCATCCCCTGTGGTACCCAGAATTTGCTCATGTGCAGCCGTTCCTGTAACCACATTTATGCTGCTCGTTGGTGTCGATGTCGTTTCTGTTTGCGTGTTATTTGTATCGGTTTGCGTGTCCTGAACAATGCCAGCTTCTTGAAAGCCTAAATCGCCGTCATTATTATCACCCAATAAACTTTCGGGATCAGTTAAGCCAATATCACCAAAACCCAGACTTAAGCTACCATCACCGGAGGCAAAACCTGCCAATCCAACATCTTCACCCGCATCCAGTTCCAGAAGATCTTCATCTTCACCATCCAGCTGTTCTTCATCAGCCGTTTCGCCCTGCTCCTGTGTATCTTCTGCGGCCAGCTCGGCTGTCACGCTCTGCTGTTCTTGTTTATCTTCTTCTTTTGACTCTTCACTTTGGGCGCCTAATTCACCAACATCGTTACTGAAAGTCGCACTATCGGTATTCTGACTGGCATCATCCAAAGACCCATTAACCGCATTGGAAAACAGACCTGTATTCCCCTCATCTGTGGCATCGCCATCAATGTTATTGGCAACTTCCTGCAAGAGTTCATCACCCGCCTGTTCCGCTGCCTGCCCATCCATCACAGATTGGCCGGCTGCAAGGGCTGCTGCGACAGCTTCATCCAAGGTGGCCCCGGCTTCAATAGCTGCGGCATAAGCTTCAACTGCGGCCGCCGCAGCTTCTTCATTATCCCCAAAGGCGCCAGAATTCATCAACGCCTGTTCAATCGCAGCGGCTTCTTCTTGGGTAATTTCCCCATCTGCGGCCACGGCGGCGACAAGTTCTTCCGGTGTAGTTTGCTCTGCCTGAACTGGATCATCCTGATTGCCATCGCCTTGCTGGTCTTGGGTATCACCCTGCCCCGTTGGGCGATTGTCAAAGTCTGGCGGTGGTGGGGGCGGCGGTAAAATATTTAACGCTGGACCATATGCGGCCTGTATATCACCTTCGGACATCAAAATCGGCGGAGGAGGTGGAGCAAAGCGGCTGTCAAAGGCAAGGGTCTGTCCCGGTTGGTTCAGGACCTGCGCACCTGCATTGGTGCGAACAACAAGTTCCCCGGTTTGGCCATTCTCTTCGGACATCAAGGTGATACGGTTTTCAAACCCTTCTGGTGCAGCAAAGCCTGCGCCTTTCGTCCCGCGAATACCAATGGTTGCAACCGGGGTGTTGATGACCATGGCTTCATCCTGTGTTTTGGAGATGTGCCCGGAAACAAACGAAAACACCCCATCAGCCACACTTAGAACGAGGGAGCCGTTTTCATTGGCCGGATCGAACACCATTTCATCGATCACCATCTCAGTACCCGCGCCCAAAGAAAGCGTGGTATCATCAGCAAAGATCACCCCGACACTGCCTTGATCTGACACTTCAAGGGTATCGCCCATAAAGATTTCATCACCTTCGGCCAAATTGGCAACATCACCACTTAATCGGCGCACGGTAATACTGCCCGTCAAAGTTTCAACACGGCCAGCAGCTTCTGCCGTTCCGGCAAGCTGTGCAAGTTCAACCCCGCGATCACCGAAAGCTTTAAGATCAAAAAGAATATCTTCGGGCATAGTTCATCCTTACAAAAGACGTTCAGGTAGTGTACCTTTTTACGCAAGATTCATCAATTCTTGGTTAAAATTACGCAAAAACAATGCCGAACGACCAAAGAATTGAATAAAAGCGAGGTTTAGGGAAGAACGGATGGAACCGGAGACGCAAAAAGGATTATTCAGGGACGTCTTTGCCCCCCTGATCCCAATTTTAGGGGAAATTTTTGCCGCAACATTGGTTATCAATGTGCTGGCTTTTGCTGTGCCGCTTTTCGTCCTTCAGGTCTATGACCGTGTGATTGCCCAAGCCGGACTTTCCACCCTGCAAGGACTCATCATCGGGATGGTCGGAGTCATCATCTTTGATTTTATTTTGCGTCAGGCTAGATCGGGGCTATTACAAGATGCCGCCATGCGCATTGATGCGCGTCTTGCCAAGCGCCTGTTTGCCAAATTCACCGCCCTGCCTTTGCGCATTCTGGAACGCAGACCATCGGCTTTCTGGCAATCGCTTTTTAAAGATGTAGACAATATCCGAACAGCCATTGCCGGAATTGGCGCGATCTTGCTTGCAGATCTTCCATTTGCCGCCATCGGGATCATACTGATCGTCGCCATTGCCAAACCACTGGCCTGGGCCATGCTGATTATTGTACCACTGTTTATCCTGCTGGCCCTTGCCTCCAGCCTGTCTGCCAAACGTTCAACCGTTGCGGAACGTAACGCCTCGCTGCGTCGGGACAGTCTGATTACGGAAATGATCACAGATCGCACCACTATCAAGGCTTTGGGCCTTGGGTCACATCTTGGGAAATTGTGGGAAGAACGTCAGGCAAAAACCATCGACAGTGCCATCATCAAAGCCGCGCGAGCCGATCGCTATCATAATCTGGGCAAAACCCTGTTGTTATCTTCCACGGTCACCTTGACCGGGTTTGGTGCATTGGCGATCATCAATCAGGAAATGACAATTGGGGCTTTGATTGCGGCCAACATGCTGGTGTCACGGATCCTGCAACCCTTAAACCAACTGGTCCTGCAATGGAAATCCATCAGTGCGGCGCGTCAATCCTATGGTCGGGTCAAACAGGTACTGAATTATCCTGAGGATCAGCAAAACCCCACTATGAAAATGGAAAGTCCCGACGGACGGATCACGCTGGATGGGGTTTCCTTCCATTTTGGGGATGCTGACAGTGAACCTGTCTTGAAAAACCTGTCCATGCGCGTCGGCCCCCATGGACTGCATGCGGTGGTTGGCCCCAATGGCAGTGGCAAGACCACCTTGTTAAAGCTGATGCGTGGACTTTACCCGCCTTCACAAGGACGTGTTCTTTTAGACAAAGGTGATCTGCATCAATTCAGCGAATCCGAAAAACTGAAATGGTTTGGCTATATGCCGCAAGAAACCCGACTGTTGAGCGGATCTGTTAAAGACAATCTATCCATGGGCATGCATGCCCCTGACGACAGCGATATCGCCCATGCTGCCAAACTTGCCGGACTTCATGACGATATCCTTGCCATGAAAAACGGCTATAACACCCAAGTCGGTGAACAAGGTGAAAGCCTGTCGGGCGGCATGCGTCAACGGCTTTCCTTAGCGCGTAGTCTGGTTGCTGATCCAGCCGTCTTATTGCTGGATGAACCTTCAAACAATATGGATGTAATGGCGGTGCAACGTCTTGCAGACTTGTTAAAACAGCTATCTTCAGATCGCACCATCATCATGGTCACCCATTCCCCGGTCTTGTTGAAAGCCTGTGACAGCATCATGGTCCTTGAAAAAGGACAAATCAAAGGCGGGGGCAAGGCGAAAGACATCTTACCGAAATTAAAGGGGATGATGCCATGAGCCAGCTTGAAAGCCTGATCAAGGATAAAAAGAAATCCCGCTGGCTCTATCCCTCGCGCTTTATCATTTTATTGCTGGTTGGTCTTGGATATTGGGCCCATACCACCGTTCTGGATGAAGTTGCCGTGGCGGTTGGTCGGGTGGTGCCTCAAGGTCAGGTCAAGACTGTGCAGCATCTGGAAGGCGGGATTATCAAGGAACTGAACATCACCGAAGGCCAGACCATCACGGCGGGTGATCCGCTTATGACCCTGACATTGGGTGTAGGCAAGCTGAACAGACAAGAACTGCAAAGCGAACTGGATGGTTATCGTCTGGTCGAAGCCCGCCTGCTTGCCCAAAGTCAGAATCAATCCTTTGTCAATTTCCCTAAAGAAAGTGCAGCGCGTCGCCCCAATATTACGGCACAGGAAAAAACCGCCTTTGAAGCGCGCAAATCTGAACTTGCCGGACAGATCAGCGTTATTCAAAAACAGATTAAACAGAAAGAACTGGCCATAGCATCACTGCGTGCCCGGCGCAATTCAGCCTCTAATAAACTGAATATCACCGAAGAAAATCAGGCATTGGCCGAAGATGCCATGAATAAGGGCATGGGAACACGCTCTGAATATCTCGAGCTCAGCACCGAGGTTGAAAATCTGTTGGGGCAAATTCGCACCATTGATGCCGATATTCCGGCAGCACGCGCAGACATCGAAGAAGCCCGCGCGCGCTTAAATGAAATCCGGTTAAAATATAAACGCGAAGCTTCTGAACAGCTCAGTAAGGTCGCGCGTGAAATATCGCGCATCGAAAAAGTTTTAAGCCAAGCCAACGAACAGGAAAAACGCACCATCATTCGTGCCCCCATCGGCGGCACGGTGAAGAATTTGAAATACACCAATGTCGGGGCGGTGGTGCGCCCTGGTGAAGCCATTATGGAACTGGTCCCATCGCGCGACAATCTGGTGGTGGAAGCCCAGCTCAGCCCTACAGACCGCGGGTATATCCAATTAGGGTTGGAAGCTAAAATCAAGGTGACAGCTTATGATTTTGTCCGCTATGGCGCCTTACCGGGCCGGGTCATTCAGATTGCACCGGACACCGATAAGACCGAAGACGGCATCCCTTACTATAAAGTCATTATCGCCACAGAACGCACATATCTCGGGGATGGACTAAATACAAAACTTCCGATTACAACGGGTATGGAAACACAAGTCGATATCATCACCGGTCATCGCAGCGTGCTTGAATTTTTCCTGCGCCCGCTTTTGCGTTTAAAGGACGAAGCCTTCAGAGAGCGTTAATCCATTTTTAAACCTTGGCGTTTATGCTGATGCAGTATTAGGGAATCTGAGTCACATTTAGGGCAAGTTTATGGGATCGGCTTTTAAACGGTTTTTACAGGCAAGTAGCAGCGCCATGGTCATGATGACTATCGCTTTGACGGCTCAGGCCAACACACTGGCAGAAGAGCTGACTTACCTATTGGAAAATTATCCAGCGTTGAAATCCAAAGCCTCCCTCGCTGATGCCGCGCGTGAAGATATCGCTGCGGCCTACGGTCTGAATTCCTTGAATGTTAATCTATCCGGCGATACGGGATATCAACATACCGACCAGCCCAGCCAAGACGACTACCGTGTCCAAGGAAACCTGACGGCAACATACACTTTATATGACGGTCAATTTGCCCAGTATGAGATTAAAGGGGCTGAAGTCGCCCATCAAAGCAGTATGGCTGATCTTTCAGGTGCGCAAAACCAGGTGATTTTTCAGGGAATTCAAGCCTACCTGAACCTTGTGATGCAGAATAAACTGGTGGAAATTTCACAGACCAACGTCAAGCTGGTTGAACAGATCAAAACTTTTATTGAAGCTGAATCCAACATCGGGCGTATGTCGCAAGCTGATCTGTTACAGGCACGTGCCCGCCTTGCCCAGGCTAGAGAAGCCTTGATCGCCTATCAAGGATCGCAACGTCAGGGACAAAACCGCTATTTCCAATTATTCCAGCGCGTCCCGGAACAAGGACGTATGCAAGACCCGCTGGCCCCAACCGAAATTGTCCCGGAAAATTTAGATGAAGCCATCCGGGTTGCGCGCAAACATAACCCCGTCTTAAAAAGTTCGAAACTTCTGGCCGAAGCGGCACAGGCGCGCGTGGGCTCAATCGAAAGCAACGGCCTGCCCCGCCTTGATCTGGAAGCTTCAGCGGCGCCCAAATATAATGTCGATGGGGTAGATGGCAGTGAAAATGAAGGCAGCGTCCTTTTGAAACTGAACTGGAACCTGTTTGACGGACAACGGGTAAAATCCCAGACCCGGGCAGCCAACCTGCGTTATAATGCCGCGCTCATGGACAGCCGCCACAAGCATCTGCAAAATGAAGAACGCGTGCGCAACGCCTACGCTATGATCGAAACCCAAAGACGCCGTTTTCGCACATTACAAGAAGCCGAATTGATCGCCGATGAAGCCTTTAAAGCCCGTCATCAAATGATGCAAGCTGGAAAAGAAACCATTATCAACGTGCTCGATACGGCCCTAGAATTGCTTAATGTCCGCATTGCCGTTACTTCTGCTGATTATGCTCACCGTTTGGCAAATTACCAATTATTACTGGCGACAGGACAACTTAATCAAAAAAATATTGGCCAATTGATTGTTGAAGCCCGCCTTCAACCCGCTTTGTCTGATCGCAACCCTTTGCTGAAACAAATCATTGATGGCAAACCCATCGCGCCTCAACAAGCAGACCAGACTCCGCAAATGAGCGAAATGCCAACATATTCACCCTATGACGACATGGCCCCCATGCAATTGGAAGCCAACCTGCCTGTTGGGAGCCCTGAGGGCTATAACGATATGGCCGCTTTTGAAGCCGCCCATGGTGCCCCTTTTAGCGATGAACTCGCGCCGGAAAGTGATCCCAGCGAACCTATTGAACTGGGCACTGCTTCCACAGAAGAAGGATATTACCTTGTCCTTGGCAGCTTCGCTGAACCCGCTTTTGCACAGGATCGAATTAAACTGATCGGGATAAATGACGCCTTCACTAAACCTGTAGATGTTAATGGGCAGACCTATCAACGCGTCCTCGTCGGCCCCACCAGCGAAGAAGAAGCCCGTAACACGATGGCCAAGGCATTTGACAAAGGCATCATGGATAGCTGGATTTTAAAACAATAAAAATTTATATAATTCATATAATTTAGAATAATATTTCATAAAAATAGAAATTATGTAACTTTATTATTATCATATATCACAAAAACCAAAATTCTCTTTTCTGATTGTGCTTTTCAACAGTTAATCTATAATGACTCTATACTGAAATATTTCGAAATATTTCAAAAATAAAATTCAATCATAAGTTAAGCCTACACTATGAAAGGCACAGCTCAATGAAACTCGGAAACATTCGTCTCGCCAAAAAATTAGGCATCATCATGGGTATGGCCTTATTAGGCCTGATCCTCACCACTTACATTGGCCTAAGCGCCCTGCACGAAAACCTGATGCACGAACGTGAGCGACAGGCACGCAATATGGTAGAAGCCGTTGTCAAGGTCATTGAAGACCTGAATCAGCAAGTAAATGAGGGATCCCTTAGTCTGGCAAATGCCCAGGCAGAAGCAAAACAGGTGATCAAAGCCATTCGTTATGCTGATGATGATTATTTATGGGTTAATGATATGAAAGCGATCATCATTTATCACCCCATAAAAGAATCTCTGAATGGCATTGATATGTCTGATTTTCAAACAGAATCCGGCCAGTACTTGTTTAAAGAGATTGTTGAACTCGCAAGAACAAAGGGCGAAGGCTCCATCGAATATGTCTGGCCCAAAGCTGGACAGGAAAAAGCTGTTGATAAAATATCATACATCAAAACCTTTCAACCATGGGGCTGGGTCCTCGGCACGGGGGTTTATGTTGATACTGTTCAAACGACCTTCATCAAAGAAGCGACTAAAGTCGCGATTGTCTTTGTCGCAGTCGTGCTGATTCTATCCATCTTCATCTTCTTTGTATCACGCGATATCCGCAACAGTATTTCAATCTTATCAGACACAATGAAATCCCTAGCACATGGGGAAACGGCCGACGTTGTGCCTTTGCAGGACCGTCGTGATGAAATGGGCGATATGGCCCATAGTGTGGAATTTTTCCGCAATCAGCTGATTGAAAATGAACATCTTGCCCAAAAACAACGCGCAGAAGAAGATGCACAAAAAGAACGAGCAGCCCTGATCCAAAAACTGGCCACAGACTTTGACCTTGGGGTGAATACGGCGCTTCAATCTGTTGCATCGGCGGCTAAACAATTAGACATAACTGCAAATAGCATGTCAAGTACGGCTGAACAGACCAGTTCACAAGCCACAGCCGTTGCCAGTGCGTCTGAACAAACCTCTGCCAACGTGCAAACAGTTGCTGCCGCTGCTGAAGAACTATCAGCCTCTATTGGTGAAGTTGGTAGTCAAGTTATCGTGTCGACAAACATTGCCCAAAAAGCTGCTGAAAAAGCCAGATTGACCCAAAAAACAGTCAACAGCCTGTCCCAAACCGCCCAGCAAATTAACGAAGCTTCCCGACTGATCCACGAAGTCGCCGATCAGACCAATATGCTGGCTTTAAATGCTACCATTGAAGCTGCCCGTGCAGGGGATATGGGGAAAGGCTTTGCCGTTGTCGCAAGTGAGGTTAAATCACTAGCCACCCAAACCACCCATGCCACTGAAGAAATCAGCACACATGTACATGCGATCCAGAATGTAAGTGACGCCACAGTTACAGCGATTGACGAAATTAATCATGTCATTGAAGAAATGAACGAGATTGCGAATTCCATTGCAGCCGCAATTGAAGAACAAAGTGCTGCAACACAGGAAATCACCCGCAATATCGAACAGGCTGCCCAAGGGACACAGGAAGTCAGTAGCAATATCATCGATGTCAATGAAGCTGCCAATGATACAGGCCGGGCATCGAAAGAAGTTCTTGATGCCTCTGATCAATTGAATGAGCAATCTGTCACCTTGCGCGGCATCGTGCAAAGCTTCTTAAGTGGTGTTAAATCTGCTTAACAAACCGTGCTCCTGCATTAAGCAGGGGCACGTTTATTTAAAGCCGCCCCACTTCAAATTCTTCGAGTGAGACATCCATCATGGATAGACCTTCTTCCAGATAATCTGAAAGCAAAGGTGTGCCCATCAGATATTCCGGTGAAGATTTCGCTGTTGGATCAGCCTCTTTTGCCTCTTGCAAGGCCTCTTTCCATTCTTCTTTGCTATAGCTACCACGGCCGAGCCAAACGAGGGCAACCAGTTCATGAAGCTGGTCTGCATTCAGGTTCGCCAATGCCTCATGAAGTTCGTCTTCTGTCGCATCATCAGGGTAATCTTCCAGAATTTCCTGACAGCCATCATCCACCGCATCAGATTCACGATCCATGCCTTCCGGGTCGACCTTCACGTCAAATTCCCGCGCCTTCATCATGATATAAAAGGCTGTGTCTGCGCCCAGATATTTCATGACCTGCCTCCTTTAATAGACATTGTTATTGATTATAATTTATAAAGTAACATGTTCGTTTCTGAATGCAATTGACTTAGGCCATGAAAGCGTCATGAAAAACACGAATGCACTCTGGTTGCAATGCGGGGCCTGCGGGGGCTGTTCCATGTCCATGTTAGGTGTGGAAGGTCAAAGCCTGCCTGACGTTTTCAAAGACGCCGGAATCACCTTCTTATGGCATCCTGTCTTTAGTGAACTCTCCGGCCCAGCCGTTATCGATATACTGGATGATATCCTTGCAGGTCAAACGCCACTTGATTTATTGATCGTGGAAGGCACCCCGCTTTTAGGCCCTAATGGCACCGGTCGTTTTCAGATGATGAGTGGGTCTGATAAACCCATGATGCAATGGTTAATTGAACTGGCCGAACACGCAAAATATACCGTTGGTGTCGGCAGTTGCGCCACATATGGCGGCATCCCCCTAGCCGGTGATGATCTCCTGGAAGGCACTGGATTACAATATCACAACAATCAAATTGGTGGATTACTTGGCAGTGAATACATATCACGCACCAACTTTCCGGTGATTAATATTCCCGGATGTGCGCCGCACCCGGACTGGATTGTGGAAACGCTCTGTCTCCTTGCCCAGGATCACATCCAGCCCAAAGATCTGGACCCAGAAGGCAGACCCCTAGCCTATTTTGGGCATCTTGCCCATCATGGTTGTCCGCGTAACGAATATTACGAGTTTAAAGCCAGCGCCGCCAAAGAAAGCGATCAAGGCTGTCTGATGGAAAACTTCGGCTGCAAGGGAACACAAGCCCTCGGCGATTGTAATATCCGCAGTTGGAATGGGGCAGGTTCCTGCCTACAAGGTAGCTATTCCTGTATTGCCTGTACCATGCCCGGCTTTGAAGATACCGGCGCGCCTTTTCTGGAAACTGCTAAGATTGCCGGCATCCCCGTCGGCCTGCCCAGTGATATGCCCAAAGCATGGTTTGTTGCCTTGGCTGCCCTTTCCAAATCTGCGACACCAGAACGCGTGCGTGAAAATGCCCATCAATCCCAAATCGTCCATCAACCGACCCGCAAAAAGGCCAAGAATTAATGACAAAAAGACTGATCGGCCCTTTTTCCCGTGTGGAAGGACATCTGGAAATTGAACTGGAACGCACTGGCAATATCGTCACCCGTGCACAGGTCAATTCCCCCATGTTTCGCGGTATGGAAACGGTCATGCTGAACCGCGCACCTATGGATGCACTGACTATCGCCCCACGGATCTGCGGTATTTGTTCGGTTTCTCAATCTGTGGCCGCCGCTAAAGCGTTGGCTGAATTGGCAGGTGTTCACCCCCCTCTAAATGGTCAGTTGATTACCAACCTGATTTTGGGGTGTGAGGTTCTGTCCAATCATCTAACCCATTTTTATCTATTCTTCATGCCGGACTTTGCCCGCGATATCTACCAGTCGCACAACTGGCATCAAGACGCTTTGCGTTTTAAATCAGAAACAGGTCCTGCGCAGGCCCAAGCCTTAGAAGCGCGCACCCGCCTGTTACATATTATGGGTATCCTGGCCGGAAAATGGCCCCATACCCTGACCATCCGCCCGGGCGGGACGACGCAAAATATCAAGACGGTGGAGAAACTGAAACTATCCTCCATCCTCACACAATTTCGTCGTTTTCTGGAAACCCATGTTTATGGCGCTTCACTGGAAGAAACGCTGGCGATTAGCGCCTTTGAAGACATCACTTCCGGTGATCTTGGTTTCTTCCTAAAAACTGCACAAGACCTAGGCTTAAATGAAATCGGTCGCACAAGATCTGTATTGTTAAGCGGTGGCGGTTATCCTGTGATAGATAAGACTTTTTTCCAGCAAGGCATTTATCATAATGATGCCGTCTTTCCTTTGCCTCAAGATGATATTTATGAAGATATAAGCCACAGTTTTATGGCAGGCGATGTGGCACAATTTCCCTTTAATGGAAAGACGGATCCCTACCTCGATAAAGAAGCCGCTTATAGCTGGTGCAAGGCACCGCGCCTCAAAGGCATGCGTTGCGAAGTCGGTGCCCTTGCCCGTCATGTCATAAATGGTCATGACATGTTTAAAGCTTCTTTCGATAAACAAGGAAGCACCGTCAAAAACCGTATCTTTGCCCGTGTCTGGGAAATGGCTAAACTGGTCGTAGAAATGGAAAAATGGGTTGATATGATTGATCCAGACGGTGATTTCTATGAAGAAACGCCCCTTCCTGCTAGCGGACAGGCCTTGTGCTTTGTCGAAGCAGCGCGCGGGACACTCGGCCACTGGATCACCGTTGCAGATAATCGGATTCAAAATTATCAAATCATCGCGCCAACCACATGGAATTTCTCACCACGCGATGAAGCGGGTCAGGAAGGCCCTTTGGAAAACGCCCTGATGAATGCCCCGATTTATGACGGCGAAGAGGATCCGGTCAGTGTCCAGCATATCGTGCGTTCATTCGACCCCTGCATGGCTTGCACAGTCCATTAAGTGGTTATTTTCCTTTCACATCTGGAAGAAGAGAGTCCACTTTGGCCTTCAGAAATTCCCCAAAAGAGGGGCTAGTCTATTGAATCCACAGACATTACAAAATCATGACAACATGGCATAGCTTTTGCGGTATTTATGGATCATCATGATTAAAGGGTACATCCATAATAATGACCATAGGCGCGGAAAAAATAACCCTGACCTTAAAGATCGATAAAGACTTGGTACAAGACGTTACCATTACGTCTGATCGCAGCGCTATGGCTGCGCGCATGTTGGAGGGAAAATCCATCTCTGAAGCCTGCGCCCTGACCCCGCTTTTATTCAGCCTGTGTGGCACCGCCCAATCTCAAGCCGGTCTTCAAGCCTTCGAACAGGCCTTGGGATATATCCCCAGTGCCGCCCATAAAGCCGTGCGCCGTTTATTGATACAGGCAGAAAGTATGGGCGAACATGTTATGCGCTTGCTGATGGATTGGCCGCAACTGGCAGGACTGGCGCCCGACCTTAACACCATTCGCGATGTCAGAAATCTGTGCGGCAGCTTTAAAAACCACCTGTTTAAAGACGGGCAAAATGACAAAGTCGGGGGCGCGCCGCTCGGCCTTGACCTTGCCAGCATCAAAAACCATTTGGTCATGCTTAGGGAAAAACTGGTCGCAACGATTTTCCATATACCTCTTGCTGATTTTTTAAAACTATCCAGCCAAAACGCTTTTAATGAATGGTGCAACACCAGCCCCACCCTGCCCGCCCAATCCCTAACAACATGGATGAAACAAGGTAAAATCGACATCAACTGGCCGGAATTATCCCCCCCTATCTCATTTAAAAGCGAAAGCCTCACAGAAATTTTAGATGGTGGCGATGCCGACAGCTTTATCGCGCAGCCTCATGTAAATAACACCCCTGCTGAGACAGGCCCGATCATGCGCCAGTTCAAACATCCTTTAATCACATCACTAAACAATGTTACGCTGGCACGCCTTGCTGCACGCCTTGTCGATTTGGCGGCGCTGAACATTCAAATGGCTAAAACTATTGAAGCTTTAGAAGAAGATCGTGAGCTTTTCCACACCAAAGCCATTTATAAAGGCACAGGCTGTGTTGAAGCTGTGCGCGGAAAACTGATACATCGGGTATGGCTGGATAAAGAGACAGAAATCATCAAACGATATCGTATTTTGGCCCCCACAGAATGGAATTTTCACCCCCATGGGGCCTTGTCTAAAGCCCTGAGAAGGGCATCAATTGATGGTTTAAAAGAAAAAGCTGCACTTGCTATTCTGGCGCTTGATCCCTGCATCGGTTATGATATCCAGCTATCGGAGGCAGGCTAGATGCATGAACTTTCCCTTACCCAAGGGGTCTTAAATATTTTGGAAGACTACGCGCGCGACAATGACTTTACCCGCGTAAAAACCGTCTGGCTGGAAATTGGGCAATTGTCCCATGTGCAACCTGATGCCATGGCCTTTTGCTTTGATAGCGTCATGAAAGACACCCTCGCTGATGGGGCCAAGCTGAAAATTATTGAAACACCGGGCAGAGCCATCTGTGCGGACTGTGGTCAACAAATGGAAATTACCAGCCGCATTGCCGAATGTCCCGAATGTGGCAGCTACAAACTGCATATCTCTGGCGGAGATGAGATGCGTGTCAAAGAATTGGAGGTCGAATAATGTGTACAGTCTGCGGGTGTGGCACATCCAAAGTGGAAGAAGGTCATCATCATCACGACCATGACCACAGCCATTCTCATTCCCACGATCACAATCATGACCATGGGCACCACCACCATCATCACGACCATATGCATTTTGGCGACAATGACGCGGGCGTATCGGTACCTGGTATGGATGAAAAACGCCTGATCTCAATTGAAAAAGACATCCTGTCGAAAAATGACCATTTGGCCTTCCATAACCGCGAAAGGTTAAAAGCTGCTGGTATCTTTGCGCTTAACCTGGTGTCTTCACCCGGTTCAGGTAAAACCACATTACTGACACGATCCATTACCGATCTGAAAAAAGACCTGCCCATTGCAGTGATTGAAGGCGATCAGCAAACCGCCAATGATGCAGACCGTATCCGCGAAACCGGTGTTCAGGCTTTACAGGTAAATACGGGCAAAGGCTGTCATCTGGATGCGGATATGATCGGGCAGGCCATGGACCGTATTGATCTGCCCAAGGCTGGAGTTTTATTTATCGAAAATGTCGGCAATCTTGTGTGCCCCGCAGGCTTTGATCTGGGCGAAGCGCACAAGGTTGCCATCCTATCCGTGACCGAAGGCGAAGATAAGCCGATCAAATATCCAGATATGTTTGCCGCCGCTGATATCATGATCCTGACCAAGATCGATCTTTTGCCTTATCTGAATTTTGATGTGGACACCTGCATTGACTACGCCAAACGCGTCAATCCTGATTTAAAAGTGTTCCAACTATCGTCCACAAATGGCGAAGGCTTGGATGACTGGTATGAATGGATCAAATCCGGTGTCCATGCTGCAAAAAATTAAACGCCAACAACTGCGTATAACCGGTCTGGTGCAAGGCGTCGGCTTTCGCCCTTTCATCTATCGTCTGGCGCAAGAATTCGGCCTGACGGGTTGGGTGAAAAATGATGGCGAAGGGGTTTTGCTGGAAATCCAAGGGATCAATTGTGAGGCTTTTTCTTCCGCCCTTTATAAACAGCGCCCGGCCCTGTCGCGTATTGACCAGATTAAAGTAAAAACTGTAACGCCCGTTTCACTGGAAGAAGTTTTTCTCATTAAAGAAAGTCAGGGCGGCGAGGTTGTGTGTGATATCCCGGCCGATATCGCCACCTGTCCAGACTGCTTGGCTGAAATGCGAGATCCGCTTGATAGACGCTATGGTTATGCGTTCATCAATTGCACCCATTGTGGGCCACGTTACAGTATCACCAAGTCCTTGCCCTATGATCGTGCGCAAACCACCATGGCAGGTTTTGACATGTGCCCGACTTGCGAACAAGAATATCACGACCCGTTAAATCGTCGTTTCCATGCCCAACCGACCTGCTGTCCCGACTGTGGGCCTAGCCTATCGCATACAATCACAGAAATTGCCCATTATATCCGCGAAGGAAAAATCCTTGCCATTAAAGGGTTAGGTGGGTTTCATCTCGTCTGTGATGCGCTAAACGCAAATACGGTCCAGCTGTTAAGAGAGCGCAAACAACGCGCCGCCAAACCCTTTGCCATCATGGTCGCACATCCTGAACAGGCCGAATTTTTTGCCCATATCAGCCCCGATGAAAGACGCTTACTAGAAGGGGCAGCACGACCCGTTGTCTTGCTTAAAAAAATCAATGACAGCCTACCAGAAACGATCGCGCCAAACCTAAATCATATCGGCGTCATGTTGCCTTACACCCCCATTCAACATCTGTTACTGGATGAACTGGGCGCACGTCCCCTTGTGATGACCAGTGCCAACCCCGGCGGTGAACCTCTGGTGATTGGTAATGATGAAGCCAAAGCCAGATTGGCTGGTATTGCTGATATCATTATTGATCATGATCGCGATATTCTGATCCGTGTGGATGACAGTGTGGTTCGTCAAGATGGCAACAAAACCACCTTCTTAAGACGTGCGCGCGGCTATACCCCCTGCCCCATTACATTAAAGACTGAGGGGCCATCCGTTCTCGCGCTTGGGGCCTACCTCAAAAACACCATCTGTGTGACGCGCGGCAAACAGGCTTATCTGTCCCAACATATCGGGGATTTGGATCGCGCAACCACGCGTGCCTTTCTAGATGAAACCATTGATCATCTGTGCGGCATCCTACAAGTCAAACCCCAGCTTGTGGCCTGTGACCTGCATCCAGATTTTGCCACCACCCACAAAGCAATGGATATGGACCTCCCCATCTTTCAAATCCAACACCACCATGCCCATATTGCCTCGGTAGTGGCCGAACATCATCTGAAAGGCCCGGTCATCGGTGTCGCCCTTGACGGGTTTGGCCTGGGCAATCATGGGGAGTCTTGGGGGGGAGAGATGCTGCGTGTCGATGGACTGGATATGGCCCGCATCGGCCATTTTACGCCGCTGGCCCAACCCGGTGGTGACAAGGCTGCGGTTGAACCCTGGCGCATGGGGGCAAGTGTGCTGCATCAATTAGGCCGCGCCGATGAAATTGAAACACGCTACCCCGATAAAGATGCCAAGACCTTAATGCTGATGCTGGATAAAGGCCTGAACGCGCCCCGAACAAGCAGTGCCGGACGTTTATTCGATGCAGCTTGTGGGCTGCTGGATATCTGTGAGACCTCCCAGTTTGAAGGCCATGCCCCCATGATGCTGGAAAGTCTGGTCAGTAAAATTGATATCGATCCAGAAGGTTGGAATATTCACGAAGACAACCTGAACCTTTTACCCCTGCTGGATAAAGTCAGCTATTTGAATGCACAAAGTGGGGCCAATCTGTTTCATGGCACCTTAATCGCGGCCTTGGCCGACTGGATTGAAAAAGCTTGTGCGCGTGAAAAGATCACCACGGTTGCGCTTTCAGGGGGATGTTTCCTCAATCAAATTTTATCGCAAGGTCTCATAAGAAAATTGCAAAAGGCCGGGCTTGATGCGTATCTTAACCAACAAGCCCCTTTAAGCGATGCAGGATTATCCTTGGGACAAGCCTATCTTGCGCAGCTCTATCTGGAACGGGAGAATTAAGTCATGTGCCTTGCCATGCCATCCAAAGTCGTTGAAGTGTTAGAAGACGATATGGCCGTTATTGAATTGGGCGGCGTTAAAAAGACCATCTCCCTCGGTCTGGTGGAAGATGTCACCCCCGGTGATTATGTCATCGTCCATGTGGGCTATGCCCTCTCTAAGGTCGATGAAGACGAAGCCTTAAAGACCCTCGCCCTGTTTGCTGAAATGACCGAAGGGGCAGAGGCGGTTTCATGAAACATGTCGATGAATATCGTGATGGCCAGACCGCCCAAAAACTCGCCGCCACCATTGCCCGCGAGGTTCAGCCGGATCGCAGCTATCGTCTGATGGAATTTTGCGGTGGCCATACCCATGCGATCTTTCGCTATGGCATACAGGACCTGTTACCGGATAATATCGAAATGGTCCATGGTCCGGGCTGTCCGGTCTGTGTCTTGCCGATATCGCGCATTGACCAGGCCATTGCCTATGCCCGCGAACCGGATGTGATCCTCTGTTCTTATGGGGATATGTTACGGGTGCCGGGGTCCAAGTTCACCAGCCTGATGAAAGCCAAAGCAGAAGGCTCGGATGTGCGCATGGTGTATTCCACACTGGATGCGTTGGACCTTGCTAAAAACAACCCGGACAAAAAGATCGTCTTTTTCGCCATTGGCTTTGAAACCACCACCCCACCCACTGCCCTTGCCATCAAACAGGCCAAGGCCATGGGACTGAAAAATTTCTTTATCCTGTCTAACCATGTGCTCACCCCCTCGGCCATCCAGAACATTCTGGAAAGCCCCGATGTGCGTGATCTGGGAAGCGTGCCTATTGATGGGTTTTTAGGCCCTGCTCATGTTAGTGCGGTGATCGGCTCGCAACCCTATGACTATTTTGTGGAAGAATTCCAACGTCCGGTCGTCATCTCCGGCTTTGAACCCCTGGATGTGATGCAATCTATCCTGATGCTGGTGCGTCAATTAAACGAGGGGCGCGCCGAGGTAGAAAACCAATATCGCCGCGCGGTCACCTTTGAAGGAAACGCCAAGGCCAAAAATCTCGTTGCAGAAATTTTCGAACTCCGCCGCACCTTTGAATGGCGCGGCCTTGGTGAAGTTGCTTATTCTGGCTTGCGCATCAAACAAGAATATGCCGCCTTTGATGCCGAAGTCCAAATCCCCATTGATGTGCCGCCTGCGCATGAAAACAAGGCATGCGAATGCCCGGCGATCCTACGTGGGATGAAAAAACCAACGGATTGCAAACTATTTGCCACCCACTGCACCCCGGAAAACCCCATGGGGTCGTGCATGGTCTCTGCCGAAGGGGCTTGTGCGGCTTATTATTCCTACGGTCGATTTAGAGAAACAGCTTAAAATATGTCTACAAGAACAGCCTATAGCCGCGCATTAGATTTAAAAAACGGTGTGGTGGAAATGAGCCACGGCGGTGGCGGTCGCGCCATGGCCCAACTGATCGATCAACTTTTTGCCGATGCGTTTGCCAATGATATTCTTGCCCAAGGCAATGATCAGGCGAGCATTTCTATGCCCCAAGGTCGCATGGTGGTCAGCACGGATAGCTTTGTCATCTCCCCGTTATTTTTCCCTGGGGGGAACATCGGTAACCTGGCCGTCCATGGCACAGTAAACGATGTTGCTTTATCGGGCGGCACCCCCCTTTATCTGACAGCCGGATTTATTCTGGAAGAAGGCTTCCCCTTAAAAGATTTGAAAACCATCGTTGAAAGTATGGCACACGCCGCAAATGAAGCCGGCGTTCAGATCGTCACAGGGGATACAAAGGTCGTGGAACGCGGTCATGGTGACGGGGTTTATATCAATACAACCGGGATCGGGGTTGTGGCTGACGGGATTAATATTTCAGGTGAACGCGCAAAACCCGGTGATAAAATTCTGATCAATGGCTTTATCGGAGATCATGGGGTCGCAATCATGTCCTTGCGCGAAGGCTTAGGGTTCGAGTCCACCATCCAAAGTGACTGCGCTAGCTTAAACGGATTAATTGCCGATATGGTCAAGGCCGCCCCTGATATCCATGTGATGCGTGACCCGACACGCGGTGGACTGGCTGCGACCTTGAACGAACTGGCCCAGCAAAGCGGTGTGGGCATGGAACTGGTGGAAGACCAGGTCCCGATGCGCGATGAAGTGCGCGGCGCGTGCGAAATCTTAGGCCTAGATCCGCTCTATGTTGCCAATGAAGGCAAGCTTCTGGCGATCTGTACCGAAGAAGATGCAGACAAACTTCTAACCGCCATGCGCGCCCATCCCTTGGGCAAAGATGCAGCCATTATCGGGACAGTTGTTGAAGATAAAAACAGTTTTGTTCAACTAAAAACCGGGTTTGGCGGATCGCGGATTGTCGACTGGATTGCGGGTGAACAACTGCCAAGGATTTGTTGACCTTTTTTGCACGTATTCCTGCGAAGGCAGGAATCCCCTGATAGAGACTCCTGCCTTCGCAAGATAACAAAGATGAATAATATGAAGATTTTGCTTCTCACCCATAGCTTCAACAGCCTGAGCCAACGTCTCTATGTTGAAATTGAACGACTGGGTCATGATTTATCCGTGGAATTTGACATCCATGACAATGTGACAATCGAAGCGGTTGATCTGTTTCAACCCGACCTGATCATCGCTCCCTTTTTAAAACGCGCAATCCCGAAAAGCGTTTATAAATCGGTCCCCTGCCTGATTGTGCATCCCGGACCATTGGGGGATCGCGGGCCATCCTCCCTTGATTGGGCAATTTTCAAAGGGGTCAAAGAATGGGGCGTGACCCTATTGCAGGCCGAAGCGGAAATGGATGCAGGTCCCGTCTGGGCGCATCGTACCTTCCCCATGCGAACAGCGACCAAAAGCAGCCTTTATCGCAACGAAGTCACCGAAATGGCGGTGGAATGTGTGCTGGAAGCCCTTGAAAAATTTGATGATCCGACCTTTAAACCAGAATATCTGACAGGCAAAGGCATGTGGCAGGACCTGATGAAACAGGCAACCCGTCAGATCAACTGGCAAAAAGACGATAGCGCCACCATCTTGCGTAAAATCAATTCAGCCGACGGCACACCCGGTGTACTGGATGGGGACTATTATCTGCATAACGCAAAAATCGACGACGGGTTAAGCGGACCCGCAGGTGAAATCCTTGCAACATGTAACGGCGCGATTTGTAAAGGCACGATTGATGGGGCGATCTGGATTGGACATTTGCGCAAAAAAGGCAAAGACAATTTCAAACTGCCTGCCACACACGTACTGGAACTGAATGATCAATTGGGTGAGCGTGATATCTACCTAAAGATCGAAGATAAAATCGGCTATCTGCATTTCCCCTTTCATAATGGGGCGATGAATACAGATCAATGTAAACGCTTACTACATGCCTATGAAGATGCATGCCATGAAGATATCCACACCATTATCCTGATGGGCGGTGATGATTTCTTTTCCAATGGTATTCATCTAAACGCAATTGAAGCCGCAGAACGTCCGGCAGAAGAAAGCTGGGCCAATATCAATGCCATGGATGATCTGTGTGAAGCCATCATCACCACAACCGACAAAGTCACCGTTGCCGCCCTTTCCGGGAATGCCGGGGCCGGTGGTGTGTTTTTTGCGCTCACGTGTGATCGTATTTATGCACGAAGTGGCGTGATTTTGAACCCGCATTATAAAAATATGGGCAACCTGTTTGGTTCAGAATATTGGACCTACCTTTTGCCCAAACGGATCGGTTCAGGTAACGAAGATAAAGTCATGCAACACCGCCTGCCTATTGGTGCGCTTGAAGCGGTGGAGCTAGGCCTGATTGATGACTGCTTTGGTAAAACATTCACGGATTTTCAAGCCCTGATGAAAGAACAGGTGCAAATGCTGGAACACGAAACAATCATTGCTGATAAAGTTCTACAACGTGAAAAAGATGAAGCTGCAAAGCCACTGGCTAACTATCGCGCCGAAGAATTAGAACGTATGAAGCTGAATTTCTTTGGTTTTGATCCGAGCTATCATGTGGCCCGATATAAATTTGTTTTACGAGAAGTCAAATCGCACACCCCACTTTATCTTGCCAAACATCGCCAACGGGTAAAGAATAGCAACTATGGGACAAAGTCACGCACCACATAATCCGTTGGAATTCAACGATGGGCAGGAAAGTGCCTGGTTAGAGGTCATCCAGAAAATGGATGAGGTCTATTCCGACCTGCTTGAACGCGAAGTCGATCTGGAAAATAAAAACGCCGAACTGGAAGAAGCCCACGATTTTATAGACAGCATCATGGAAGCCATGAGCGATATCTTGATTGTGTGTGATCGGGTCGGACGGATCGTCAAGGTCAACCGCCCCCTTTTGGATTTAACTGGCTTTGATGAAGAAGACCTGTTTGGCAAACCTATCTCCATTTTATTAGGGGCAGAGTTTGAAGAAACATTTCGCCAGCTCATCCCCCCGACACAGCGTAATGGTCTCAATGATTATGAAGTCCATCTTCTGGATAAAAAAGGTCAGGCCGTTGATCCGGTCTCTTTAAACTGTAGCCTTCATAAAACGGCCAGAGGGATTGTTGATGGCTTGGTCATCGTCGGGCGCTCTATCGGTGAATTACGCCAAGCCTACGACCAGTTAAACCAAACCCATAGCGAGCTTAAAACCACCCAAAGCCAGCTTCTACAATCAGAGAAAATGGCTTCTATCGGGCGTCTGGTCGCCGGCGTCGCGCATGAACTCAACAACCCCATCAGTTTTTTATATGGCAATGTTCATTCCATGGAACGCTATGCCAAAAAAATGCGTCGCTACATTGAAACCTTGCGCGACGAACTGCCCCCGCAAAAACGCCAACAACTGGACGAAGATTTACGAATTGAACGGTTGCTGGAAGATTTACCCAGCTTGCTGGATGGCACGCGCGAAGGGGCAGAACGGATAAGCGACATTGTCAACAACCTACGTCGCCTGTCTTTTCGCGAAAGTAAAAGCAAAGATAAGGTGGATGTTGCTGACGTCATTAAGACCGCTATCCTGTTTGCCACCAAAGGCCGGGATTGCAACCCGCGTGTGGACCTTGACCTTGATGAAACCGCCTATATCGAAGGATCTGCCAACCGTTTACATCAGGTCATCCTGAACCTTGTTGAAAACGCCCTGGATGCCACACGGGAAACCGGAAATCGTCACCTTCAAATCCACTGTCATCAACAGGATAAAGAAATCGAAATTCTGATCCGGGATTTTGGACCGGGCCTGAACCCCGATGATATCCATAAAATTTTTGATCCCTTCTATACCACCAAACCTGTCGGGGAAGGTACTGGGCTAGGTTTGTGGATTTCTTACGAGATCGTGCAGGACCATGGCGGACAAATTTCTGTCTACAACCACCACGATGGCGGGGCAGAATTTAAAGTGACCCTGCCTGCGTATGGGCTTCGTGTTGAATAACCTCCAACAGCTTTGCAATATTCAACGGTTTTGCCATATAGGCTTTAAAGCCTGCTTGTGCACCGCGTTCTATATCGACTTTCATGGCTTGGGCACTTAAAGCAATCACCGGAATATGTTTTAGACGATCATCTTCCTGCATAATAACCATCATATCCCAAGCACTCATGCCCGGTAAATTAATATCCAGTAAAATCATATGAACAACATGCTGTGCCAGATGATTCATTGCGGCTTCAGCCGTCGATATGACCGTGAAATGCACATCTTCTTGCGTTGAAAACACCTCTTCTACCAATTTTTGATTTTGTGGATTGTCTTCGACATAAAGAATTTCGTAGGGTTTTATCGGCAATGTCAGAGATGTTAAAGAAATCGCTTTTCCCCCAGATGTTTCTGTATCCATCAGGTCATACTCCTGCTCGTAAAGTGGTAGCTTAAACCAAAAACGACTGCCTTCGCCTATAGTACTTTCTACCCCTAACTCCCCATCCATCAATTCAACCAATTTTTGGGTAATGGTCAGTCCGATCCCGGTTCCTTCCACATTGCTATGTTCTGCCCCTAATCTGTTAAAGGGAATAAACAATTCGTCGATACGCGCTTCATCAAATCCGGTGCCTGTATCCGTGACTGCAAACTCTAGTTTATTCCCCGTTTCATCTAGTTGACAGGATAATTCGACTTCCCCCCCAGGGCGATTATATTTAATCGCATTTGACCCCAGATTAACCAACACCTGCTTCAAACGGGTATAATCAGCCCGTACCATGGGCAGGCTGGCCGCACAGTTATCTTTTTTCAGCGTGACCTCTTTAGCAATGGCCATGTTTTCCAGCAACATATGAGCATCTTTTAAAACATCAACAGGCGCAACAGGATCTTTGCTCACCCCGATGTTGCTTGCTTCAATTTTAGACAAGTCCAGAATATCATTAATTAAATTCAACAAGTGTTCCCCAGCCTGAACAATCTGGGACATATATTCGCGTTGTTTTTCCCCAAGTTTCTGAGCACTGGGCAGCAGCATCAATTGTGCAAACCCTAAAATCCCGTTTAACGGAGTACGTAACTCATGGCTCATGGATGATAGAAATTCGGATTTTGCCCGACTGGCACTTTCTGCCATTTCTTTGGCTTTTTTCAATTCACTGGCGTGCTCATACTCTCTCGTCACATCGCGACCCGAACCAAGATATCCGGCAAAGACGCCCGTTTCTGGGTCAAAAACGGGTTGGCCGCTAATACGAAACATACGCGTATTGCCACCCTTATCTTGAATGAGATACTCAAACCGCCGAAAAGGCTCATGTCGCTCGAGAAGTTCTTCATGGGCAACCCATTTTTCCTTCTCTGCTTCATAGGATTCTGGCATAACCAATTCGCTGCGCAACTTGCCCAAAACGGAACTGGGGGGCACCCCTGTAATTTGCAATGCACGATCTGACATGGCGGTAAAACGTAAATCCGGTCCCATTTCCCAAAACCAGTCAGAACTGACTTCAGCAATTATTTTGAACCGTTCTTCGCGTTCTCGAAGCTCCTTTTCCATCTGGCGTCGTTCATCAATTTCATGTTCCAGCGCGTGGGTTCGCTGCAGGACACGAAATTCCAGTTCTTCATTCATATGACGTAAATCTTCTTCCGCCGCTTTTCGTCGGGTAATATCCTGACCCTGTGCCAACACAGTTTCCACACCTGCACCTTCATTGTAGTCAACCGGGGAAATGCTCCAATTGATGTGGTATTCGCGCGATGTTTCAATGTTGGTATGGCTCATTTCCCATTCATCAATCACAGACCCGCTTAATGAACATTCCAGCACGCTGCGTTGATTTTCTTCTGCCCATCCAATCTCTGGAATGATATCTTTGACAAAACGCCCCAAGACCACATCTTGTTCAATACCTAGTATCTTTTCAGCCGCCTGATTATATTTGGTAATGCGCCCTGCCCCATCCCAAGCCAAAATCGGCGAACTGGCCCGTTCGATTAAATTTGTCAAATAGCGTTCATTTTGATTTTTACTGGAAATCACCTGATTGATGGTATCGCCTAACTTATTGAGTTCCCAAATTGGCCCGGTGTAGAAATGGACACTGCGATCCCCTGACAGAACCCGTTCTACAAATGACATCAAGCTTCTAGCCGCTTTGGCGACAAGACTTTTGAAGATAAAGGCGAACACAAGCCCAAGTAACAACATAACCACAAAAGGCATAAGCCAACTATAAAGCGTCAATTGATTCAAGCCGGCAAAACGATCACGTTTCACCACAATCGCAAAAGACAAATCATGGTTTTTGATTTGTGCAAGTTGCATTTTTCGGTAAGAGATCAACAAGTCATCACTTTGCGTTAGAGAATTTCCGGCCTGTTCAATCTCTTCAAGCAACGTTTTACTTAACAATCCGCGTGCCGAGGCAATCACATCGTGTTGATTTAGCAACAACACATCATAGGCATCTGCCACCTCCCACAAACTTTTCAGCATCTGGCGGTTATGATCAAGGCGTACAACACCATGCAAAAAGTACTCGCTTTGTCCAACGGGGTTTTTATACACCAACAGATCTTCTTGCATCCCCGGCTGTTTTGCTTCAATGGAAAAGAATTCCCAATGGCTATCCGGGTATTCGTTCACATCCAGAATCCCTTCCGCCTCAGTTTCCAGCATTGCACCAACCGACAGTGCTCTTGCAACAGTCTTTCCCCCTGTTGTGCGAACAAACAAATCTTGAACCAGAAAGTCTTTATTTTGTCGGATTTTATCATAAAGAAGCAATTCAACTTGATTGCGGTTTTCTGCTTCAAGGGCCCTGTGCAGTTCCGGCTTCAAGGCCAATTCGCGCAGTCGGCTTTCAACAAGGGTGAAACGGTCCTGCAGGCTTAACTGTAAAAGACGATGTCTATAATCAAATGATTGTTCAATCTCATATGTTTCGATTTTCTGGCCTGTCAGATAAATGCTAAATGCAAAAACAGCCGAAGCAATGAGCATGCAGCCAAAGGACAACCCAAGAATATATGTAGACAGATGAAAGCCTTTTTTCATTTTTTCTTGTGACCATCCCTATTTATTGCTGGCCGCCATCTCTGATTGGGTGCCTATACTATTATATGCAACCGTTCTCGGTGATTTCAACACTTCCCGGTTAAACTTCTCTAGATACAAGTATTACTTGACTTTTTTGGTATTTAAGGACTGAATTACCAAACACGGAGAAGGAGCATCACATTGGCAATCAGGGACAAAAAAATCGGACCTGTCGCACTTGCTTGGTCCAAAACCATCGGCAAGAAAGTGGTCCTGTCCGTTATGCTGGGATGTTTCCTGCTATGTCTTGCAAGTGTGATTTATTTTGAAAATCAAAATGAAACTTTGCGAAATGACAGCCTGACCCAGTTTGCCCGTAGTCTTGCCGCCACGACCTTAAGTTCTGGCGGGGAGGCCGATGACATTCTCTTAAAGGTCAATGACCTTTTGACGCTAGATGCCGTCCTTGGGCTGCGCCTGCATAAAGACGGGGACACACCGTTAAGCGTCGGGGATACAAAATCAGGCTTTCCTCCTTTAAAGTTTGAAGGTTCGCATTATCAGGAATGGAGCGTGGATAAAACCCAACTTGATATTGCCTTCCAACTGGATAAGAGCCTACCCTTTGATCAGATCGTCATGCGACTTGATACCAACAAGCTCAGCCCGACATCAGTGTACCCAATGATGTTGAAAGTGTTTGCAACCATTTTTATTTCCCTCTTAACCGGACTGATCTGCTTGTGGACTATGGGGCGTGGGGTTTGGCGTCCCCTTGAAAAGCTGAATGATTATTTTAAGGATCACAACGCCAAATACGCGACCACGGCTTTACCACAGGACCTTTTTAAAAAATATCCGGATTACAAACTGCTGGGTGAACAGATTGAAACCTTGCGCACCGAAATTTTGAAAGCAAAGGAAAAGGCTGAATTTCAGGCACGCTTTCTGCAAGAAACACCTTATCCGCTGATCCGTTGTTCTGTTAACCGCAAAGTTATGTATGCCAATGGCCCCGCGCGAAGCTTAAGTCCGCTTTTCGGCGATGACACTCGGGAATTCGTTTCACCTGCTGTATCAGAACTGATCCGTAAATCTTTTCAGGATGCCAAACAGATTTATGGGGATGTGCGTTGTGGCGACAAGATTATCACCTTCCGCGCCATCCCGATCTTAGAAACCGGCTATGTCAATTTATATGGCGAAGTTAGCCGTGGTCTGGATGAAGAGATTTAAGACCCCGACTTTGCCAGAATGACAGTTAAAGCTTACAGATAAGCCGAAATATCAACCTCATCAATCTGATCGGGGCGAAGGAACATTTCACCATACCTCTGATGTAAGCCTGCCTTTAAGAACAGCTCAAACAGGTCTTTATCCAAATGCTGATCTTTCACCATAAAGCCCATAATCCTGACTGCCTCGCTTAAAGTCTTGGCTTTTTTGTAGGGTCGATCCGCAGCTGTCAAAGCTTCAAACACATCCGCAACAGCCATAATGCGCGCCGGAATCGACATTTGTTCTTTACCGATTTTACGCGGATAACCCGTGCCGATCATGGTTTCGTGATGGGCACCTGCATATTCAGGGATACGTTCCATATGTTTGGGGAAGGGAAGACGTTCCAGCATCAAAATGGTCTGAATAATATGTTCATTAATCTTGAAGCGTTCTTCCTCGCTTAAAGTGCCACGGCTGATCTGTAGATTATAAAGTTCGCCGCGATCATAAAGCGCATCAGGGACGGGCATTTTAAAGCCATGATCGCGCAAAAATTCCGCCATACCGGGCTGACGGGCAATCACATGTTCAGGCTTATTGGCTAACAGCTTTTCTTCAACTGGCAGCGGCTTTGGATCAATATCAACCAGCGCCAGTTCTTCTTGCTGGGACAAACCCAACCGATCATCGAAATAGCGCATCCATTTAATGTCCGCAATCTCAGCCAGACGCGCAATGCGCTCCTCGGACATAAATTCACCGCCCACATTGCTTTCTGCAACAAATGCATAGTCGTCTTCCAGTCGGGCAACTGCTTTTTGAAACTGTTCTATCGCCCTATTTTCATCTTCGCCATTTAACAAAGATTTTAAATGACTGATTTCTGCGTCCCGGCGCAACACTTCAAAACGGGTACGGACCTCGTGAATACGGTTATAGATGGTTTCCAGTTTCGTCGCTTTATCGACCACATATTCCGGTGTGGTGACTTTACCGCAATCGTGAAGCCAAGCTGCGATTTTGAATTCGCGCCATTCATCTTCTGTATCAAAATGGAAATCCGCAAAAATGCCTTCGGTACTGTCACTGGCAGCTTCACACAGCATCTGTGATAATTCCGGCACCCGCGCACAGTGACCGCCCGTATATGGGGATTTGGCGTCAATCGCGCTTGCAATCAATTCGATGAAACTATCCATCAAGATGCGTTGAGCTTCCATCAAACGTTGGTTATCCAGCGCAACGGCAGCCTGCGACGCCATCGCTTCAACGAAACTGACAATCTCTTCTGAAAAAGGCACGACCTTGCCCTCTTCATCCTGTGAATTGATCAGTTGAAGCGCGCCAATCACTTCGCCCCCGCGCGGGATCAACGGTACAGTCAAAAAGGAGGTGGAGCGATAATGGTTGGCTTCATCAAAAAAGCGTGTGCCCGAAAAATCAAACCCGCAATCGTCCGTCGAACAGGGGTCATATGCATCATCAATGCGTACAGTCTCGCGTGTCAGCACTGAATGACTGACAACATTGGAATGATTTTCCATCCCATTTTGGGTATTATACATGTAAACGGGTGGAATGGTGACATCGCCGCCTTCTGCCCCACCCATATAAAAGCCAAGACTGTCCGTTTTGACAATTTCAAAGGTTAGTTTGTCTTCCCCATCGCGCAGGTACAAAGACCCGCCGTCCGCATTGGCAAGACGTTTGGCCCCGTCTAAAATCATTTCCAAAAGACGGGCTTCTTCGCGTTCTGCCGCCATCGCAATGCCAAGGGTGACAAGCCGTTCGAGCTTGGCTTTTTCGAAATCCAGCTCTTTTGTGCGTTCTTCAATCAGATGCCTAGTGTCACTGCGTTTTTTTTCAAAACAAGACTTAAGCTTATCCAGTTGAGTACATAATTCTTCTTTGGAAAACTCATCCTGACGCGCCAGCATGTCTTCTGTCTCTTTTAAGAGAAGTTCTTCCTTTTTCAAAAGCCCGTCAGCCATAGCAAGATATCCAGATCGTCGCGTTTGTAGACGCCATTATGGCGTTATTCCCTAAATACACAAACAAAAAGTGCTTTTACTTCAATAGCTCCACCAACACTTCAACCGGATGACGGGGTTTGAAGTTGCCATAGCGTTTGGTCTGACAGCGACACGAAAAGCCAGTTGCCAACATTTGTTCTGGCCCAGCTTGTTCCACCTTGTCTTTCCAGCTCATGTCATAAAGCTGTTTTGAAGTCGCTTCATTTTCAACCTCATGACCATACATCCCGGCCATACCACAACACCCTGTGTCTTCGATGCGCAGGTTCTGAGAAAAGGCTTTAAAGATCGCCGTCCATTGCTTTGGCGTTGTAGGTAAAGAGGTTTTTTCCGTACAGTGCGCAAACAAAGCATAATCTTGGGTAGATCTTTTTACCGAGATTTCCAATCCTTCCAGTTTGTCAAAAAGCCATTCATTGAACTGATGGATCACATAAACCGGGCGATTATCCAATCGTTGATCGTATTCCTGACGTAACATCAAGGTCACGGCAGCTTCAATGCCGACCATATCCACACCGTAGGTCGCAATTTCCTGATAATAGGCATCATTGCTGCGAGCCAGCTCATCAAATTCTTTAAGGAAGCCTTTAACATGCAACGGTTTGCCATTGGGACGATAAGGTGCGACATAGACATCGTACCCAAGGGCGACCAGCAGATCATAATGAGCAAGCACAACCCCACTGTCATAATGGGTGGTGAACGTATCTTGAATCAAAATGACCGATTTTTCTTTTTGTTTGTCGCGCAGGCTTTTGATGTAAGCCAGATCAAAAGCTGGGGCAGCACGTTCTTTCAACCCCTTGGCAACCGTCTTTGAACTAACCTTGGGCAGGTCAATCAGACCAAAACCGTGACGCATAAAAGATTTCACAGGCGGCAGCGACTGCACCACATTCGTCAAGGCAGGCCAGATCACGGTCCAAGGGGCAATGGCTTCCAACTTTGCCACCAAATGGTCGCGTTTCGGGCGATCATAACGTTCATGATAAGCTTCCAGAAACTGGGCTTTCATTTCAGGGATATCAACCTTGACCGGACATTGGGTTGCACATGTCTTACATGACAGGCATGTTTTCATCGCCTCATAAACATCAATGTTAAAATCTTTGCCTTCCGTCAGGGCTTTTGGTGCATCCGCTTTTTCAGCAATGGTGCGCAGACGCAGCCATTCGCGCAACATACCTGCCCGACCTTTCGGGGACTGGATACGATCACGGCTGGCTTTATAGCTCGGACACATAGGATCAAAGACATCCCAGGAAAAACACGCCCCGTTCCCATTACACAATGTTGCTTTAGGGAAAGCGTCTTTCAAAACTTGATCCAGTGTGCGATCCAATTGGCCACGCATCTGGACTTTATCAATCGCGGTCAGTTCGACTTCTGGCATGGTATAAGGTGTTGCGATCTTACCTGGGTTAAATAGATTGTACGGATCAAAGGCCGATTTAATTTTGCGCAGCTCGTCATAAAGTTCGGGACCGAAGAATTTTGGTGAATATTCCCCCCTAAATCCCTTGCCATGTTCGCCCCACAACAACCCGCCATATTTTAGCGTTAGGTCCGCAACCCCGTCCGAAATTTCGCGTAGTTTTGGTTCGTCCATCACATCTGTGAGATCAAGGGTCGGGCGCACATGAAGACAGCCCACATCCGCATGACCAAACATGCCGTAATCCACCCCATGTCCATCTAAAAGGGAGCGAAACTCGCGGATGTAAGGTGCAAGGTTTTCCGGTGGCACGGCGGTATCTTCTACAAACGGAATAGCACGACGTTTGCCTTGTAAAGCTCCTAATAAGCCAACAGATTTTTTGCGCATTTCCCACAGGGCTGAAATTTGCGCCGGATCCGATGTCGAACGCCAGCCCGTAGCTTGACCATCTAGATTGCGGACCTCATTTAACACGGTTTCAAGTTTAGCGATCTGAGCATCGACTTCTTCGCGCGTATTGCCAACAAATTCTACGAAGTTCATGCCGAGGATTTCCGGTTCACCTTCTTCACCGCCGAGCATGTCCCCGACTTGATCCCAGATAATATCATTCTGCGCGAGCGTCATGATCTTATCATCTACGACCTCAACCGCAGCCGGGTCCGCTTTCAGGATCAGCTGCACCCCTTCCAATGCCTGATTAAAGGTCGCATAACGCACCGTGACCAACCCCTTGCATTTGGGCAGATCAATAACGCGGAAGGTCAATTTTTGGGTAAAACAGAGCGAGCCTTCCGACCCGGCAAGCAGATAAGACAGATTAAAGGTACCGTTATTATCCAGCGCATGTTGGAGGTTGTAGCCGGTCAGCCCCCGGTTCATCTTGGGGAAGGTCTTTTCGATCAGTTCTTCATTTTCTATGATGGAATTATAGGCCTGACGGTGAATATCGCCGACAATATCCTCTCGTCCCATCACCTCTTTCATTTCATTGGCTGACAAAGGCTTGGAGGTCCAGCTTTGACCGCCGGACAGGACCACATCCATCTCTTCAATATAATCGGATGTCTTGCCGTAAATGCGCGATCCTTTCCCCGAGGCATCCGTCCCCGTCATGCCGCCCAATGTGGCGCGTGACGACGTTGAAACCGCAGGCGGAAAGAAGAAGCCCTTTTCTTTCAAAAAGGCATTCAGTTGATCCAGAACCACACCGGGCTGGATCGTGACCAGTTTTTTCTCTGCATCGAAATCCAGAATTTTATTCATATGTTTGGAGGTATCAACCACCACGCCAGAATTCAATGATTGCCCATTGGTTCCGGTCCCACCGCCACGTGGCGCAAATGAAATGCCGCGATGCTCCTCTTGGACACCCAGTTCGGCAATAATGTTTAAATCTTCTTCACAGACCGGATAAACAACGGCTTGAGGCATCACCTGATACACCGAATTATCAGTCGCACTCAACAAACGCGTGGGATAATCAGCGTATATCTCCCCCTTAAAAGAACTATCTTCCAGTGCTTTTAAAAAACGAACGCTAACATCATCGAGTGAGCGATCCGGCGTCAAAATCGGGAGCATATTTTCACTTTCGTCATTCCTGCCAAGGCAGATATCATTTAAATCACGCATAAAAGAGCCCAAGAGACCCCTGCCTTCGCAGGGGAACGCAAGCCCTACTGTATCCCTGCAAAGGCAAGGACCTTTGATCTCGTATCAAGTACGGGATGACGATAGTGATATAGCCTTCTTCGCAGTTTTTTTAAACAAGAAAAAGGCACCAACACTCCCCAAGATAGATTAATAAAGGGAACAAGGGTGGACTTAGACAACATCGATGAGCAGATGCTCTGTTCTTTCCTCCCATTTCGTTCTGCCGTATAAGGAAAAGATGAAACGTGTATTCCAACCTGACGAATCGAATCCTGGTTTATGGATGACAAAGCGCTATAGCTTTGCCCTTGTCGCCATTGCCCTGATCGCGGTTTGTGCCTTTGGGACCGTTGGTCTTTTAATCGCTGAACATAAAAGCACACTGTCCGTCGTCAATATCTCCGGGCGCCAACGTATGTTATCGCAACGCACCGCCCTATATGTTTCACAACTGATCCATACCAAAGATAGAGCGGCACAAAAGATTTATCGTGAAGAATTACAAAAAGCCACCCAACTGCTGGAACAGGCCCATCTTGCGCTGACGGGGCAGAACAATACAATCAATGTGTCGATTAAAATGTCACCCCAAGCCCAAAAACGTTATTTTCAAGGGGCCAATCCATTAAACGAACAGATGCAAGATTATCTCAGAACACTGCATCAAATCCTTAATCTAACCGATGGCGAACTCACGCCGGATCATCCACTGGTACACTCTGTTTTAACGACAGCGCCTGGTGAATTACTGGACGCATTGGATGCCATGGTCGAATTTTACCAGCACGACGGTGAAAGCGCCTTTGCTTTTTTACAAAAACTCGAAGCCATCTTCTTAAGCCTGACAATTTTCATTCTGGCAATGGAGGTGATCTTTATCTTCCGCCCCATGGTCTATCATGTCTCGACCCAGATGCAGCGGATCAAAGATTTTTCCAAGGAACTGGAAGCACGTGTCATTAGACGTACCGCACAGCTCGACGAAGCACGTAAAATTGCAGAAGACGCCAACAAGGCCAAGTCCACCTTTCTTGCTTCTGCCGGACATGATCTGAAACAGCCACTAGAAGCCATCGGCATGTTTTCAGGAATGCTAGAAAAACGCATGCCTGATGATTTAAGCCGCGCCATTATGAAAGACATGCATAATGCGCAACGGTCCATGCGATCCTTGCTAGATTCCATCCTCTCCCTGTCTAAACTGGAAGCCGGCGTCATTGAACCCATCCCAACGACATTTGCGTTGCAACCCCTGTTTGACCAACTCACACAAGAATATCGCGCCATCGCCCAGCAAAAAGGGCTGGCCTTTATCATGGTGCCGACCCGCCTGAACGTCACAACCGACCCCTTACTGCTGGAACGCATTTTACGCAACATTCTATCCAATGCGGTCCGCTATACCAAAGAAGGGCGCATTCTTATGGGATGTCGTCGCAAAGGCGGTCATATTGCTATTGACATATTAGACACGGGTTTAGGCATCCCCCAAGACAGTATGGAAAATATCTTCACCGAATTTTCTCAACTAGATGACCCCGAACGTGACCGCAGTGAAGGCATCGGACTGGGACTAGCGATCGTAAAACGCTTGTGCAAACTCTTAAACCTGGACGTGCATTGCCAATCAAACGTTGATAAAGGGTCTCGCTTTACAATTTTACTACAAATAGATACGTAGATTACCGAATTGTATTATTATTAGAAGCGGTGTAGGTTCAACTTCAGATAGGAACAAGGGGTCATTAAAATGTATTTCAAACATTCCTGGACGGACAACGCCGAAAAAAATTTACTGATTGAAATGGATGGCAAACTTCTCTTTGGTAATTTTCAAGAATTACAAAGTTTTATATTCGATTTAAAAAAACAGCCACCACAAACCATCACGTTTGACCTGTCGAATGTTTCCTTGATAGACAGTTCAGGTCTGGGGCTTTTGATCGTTGCGAATGAAATCACCGGGGAAAATAGAAACGTCACTCTGAAAAACCCGAATGAACAAATCAGTCAATTATTTGACGTTTGTAAATTATCAGAACTGATGGAAATTTGCGCTTAAACCAATGCGCGTTGAAATTTCAACACGGCTTGCGTACGGTTTTCAACATTCAAGGAACGTAAAATCGCCGTAACGTGACTTTTGACGGTGCTCAAGTTCAAGTCCAGCCTTTGCCCAATTTCCTGGTTGGACAAACCTTCTGCCAACAGGGCCAGGACCTCACGTTGACGACGGGTTAATTGCGGGAACATTTCTTTTGTCGCAACAGATGTACTGGCTTGAGTAACAGCAGATGAAAAGTTATGTTCTGTCTCCATCCCTCCCAGTACAGGCGGAACATAGGACCCCCCGGATAAAACCAATTTCAAGATAGTTGCGATCAACGCATCATCGGTTGTTTTGGGGATATAGGCACGCACCCCAACAGCCAGCACGGCGCGCATTTCGTTGGGGTCTTCAGATACACTAAACACGCAAACGGGTGTGGCATTAACCTGTTCGACGATATGCGCAATGCCTTCAACAGGGTTCACCATGCCGGGCATACGTAAATCAAGAATGATAAGATCAAACCCCGATGCATCTGCATTGATAGCGGTCTGAATTTCGACACTGTTACGCGCTTCCACCACATTTAGTTCGGGAGAAAGTTCACGAAGTATATATTTCAAGGCTGTGCGTACAATCGAATGATCGTCAGCCAGTAATACTTTCACGGATCAAACCTTTATCATCAAAAAGAATCGCCACTTTTTTACCATCCCTGCTTGGAGGCAGAAAAGTCTTTATAAGTGGCAACTCATACGTTCTTTTGCATTAGGTACATTACCTTAAACTTAAAGATTTAAAAACAATACTTTTTATTGATTTACAGGGCCTACGACTTAACTACAAGCTATTTCTATGAAATAGTTTACCTTCTATGAAACTTATTGGATAATTTTATGCGCCTTCGCACCATCATCATTTGCTTTGCATCTTATCTTTCCTGCCTGTTGCCACAAGCATCTGCTGATGGATCTGTAATTTTATTGGGCTATGGCCCACATTTCGGTGTGCCTTACACCATTATGGTAGACGGAAAACTGTCTGGTGGGTGGGTCGTTGATACGGCTAAAGCGCTTGAACAAAAAATAAATAAAACTGTCATCACCATTCCAGTCGCACGCAAGCGTCAAACATCTTATCTCAATAACGCCAAGATAGACGTATATTGTTTTTCCAATCCGGCCTGGAGCGAGAAAAGCGAGGTTATCAAATGGACCCAAAAACTTTTCAGCGTTCAAAACGTCATTATTTCAAAAAAAGAAATCAGCCCAACTCTAAAAAATGCTGAAGACCTGAAAGGCTTTCGTATCGGCACGATTTTAGGATATTCATATCAAACAATAGACTATTTGTTCGAACAGAACCTTGCAATCCGCCACGACATTACGTCAGCCAAACAAAATTTTAGAATGCTAAAAGCTGGTCGCGTGGATGCTATTATTGCATCCAGATCAACGGCTCTGGACATTATGGCCTCTTTAGACATGTCAGAGGAATTCAGCATTGCCCCATTCATTGTGGAAGAACGCGACCTGCACTGCGCACTAAGCACAAGATCGCAAACCTCGGTGGATATTCTTTCCAAAGCGTTTGCACAAATGATCCAGGAAGGCTTTTTTAAACGCCCTAAGATGTAAAACAGGCGTATTCTTTTGGTTCAAAAGGTGACAGGTTATCTAAAAACATCTGCGTACATGCATCCCAGGAAAATTTAAGCGCATATTCACGACAGACTTTCGGATCATGACCCAACGCATCCAGACAAGCCTGCTTCAAGTCTTCATGTAACTTACCCACGGGCGCATCACCGATCACATCAATGGGTCCTGTGACCGGATAAGCCGCAACCGGCACCCCACTTGCCAGCGCCTCTAATAAAACAAGACCAAAAGTATCGGTCAGGCTCGGGAAGACAAACACATCGGCCGAGGCATAATGCTGGGCCAGTTCTTCGCCTTCTTTCATGCCCACAAAACGGCTTTGCGGATACTCTTTCTTCAACTGTTCCAGCTGTGGTCCCCCGCCGACAACGACTTTTGATCCGGGTAGATCCAAATCCAGAAAGGCCTTGATGTTTTTTTCAATCGCAACCCGGCCAACATACATAAACAAAGGACGAGGCAGATCGGCGAACATTTTTTCACGGGGGTGAAACAGTTCCGTATCGATCCCGCGCGTCCATGTCACCACATTGTTAAAACCTTGGGATCGCAACTCATCACGTAAAGATTTTGTCGCCGTCATGATCGCCCGGCTCGGCCCATGGAACCATTTCATAATCAGATTGGTATATCGAGCCGGAATTTTGGTGCGTGCTTCCACATATTCCGGGAAACGGGTATGAAAGGCTGTGGTAAAAGGCAGTTTGTGTTTCATGCAGAATTTACGTGCCGCAATTCCCAACGGACCTTCGGTCGAAATATGAATCGCCGTTGGTTTAAAGTCTTGGATCAAACGCGCAACCTTACGGTTTGGAAACAGCGAAAGGCGAATTTCAGGATAGGACGGACAGGGGATTGTCTTAAAATCCGACGGTGTAACCAGCTTGATCTCTATACCTTGGCGTTCGAGGTTCGCTTTAAGGGATTGATGCGTTCTAACAACGCCATTGATTTGCGGGAGCCACGCGTCGGTGACGATGAGGAGTCGCATTTTTCTGCCTCTTTTGACTTGGCCAAATAAGAAGGTTGGCCCATCCAGTAAATAATTTCCAAACGACCATCGAGATGTTCAACAAGGGCTGAACAGCTTTCTACCCAATCCCCGTCATTACAATAAAGCGTGCCGTCGATATCTCGGATTTCCGGGTGGTGAATATGCCCGCAGATGATCCCGTCGACTTCACGTTTTTTCGCAACCTCAGCCAGCGCCGTTTCAAAATCAGCAATGAACTGCACAGCATTTTTGACTTTAAATTTCAGATAAGCTGATAAAGACCAGTAGCCATAGCCAAATTTGGTCCGTACCCAGTTGAAATAATCGTTGATTTTTAAAGCAACGCTATAGGCGCCATCCCCGAGAACGGCCAGCCATTTAGCGTATTTCACCACCACATCAAATTCATCGCCATGGATCACCAGAAACTTCTTGCCATCCACTGTTTCATGGACAAATTCGTCGTGAACCTGAATGTCGCCAAAGTCATGTTCCACATAGGGACGAATGAAAGCATCATGGTTGCCCGGGATAAAGATGACATTGGTACCTTTGCGTGCCTTTCTCAAGACCTTCTGCACCACATCATTATGAGCCTGCGGCCAATACCATGACCGACGAAGACGCCAGCCATCAATGATATCCCCAACAAGAAAAAGATTGTCAGATTCTGTCTCTTTCAAAAAATCCAACAAATAATCTGCCTTGCAGCCAGCCGTCCCCAAATGGATATCGGAGATAAAAATCGATTTAAATTTTCGGGGATTTACGCCAGCATCCATATCAGCCGTCACATTTTCCATTATCGCAATAAAACCGCATTAAAAGCGAAACAATTAGCTGGCAATTTTTGTACGCGCAAAGGCTTACCGCTTTATGTCGTAAATTTTAATTTTTTGTTGCAGTTGCGAAGGTTGACGATGGGTATTTCAGAAAGACGCATTAAAATCATCCATAACCCGGTTGCGGGTGGGTCAAAAAGAAAACGCCTTGCAATTGCGCTTAGAGCCTTAAAAAAACACGCAAAAAAAGTCAAAGTCAGCCCGACTAAATATGCAGGTCACGGGGTTAAACGCGCCGACAAGGCCCTTAACCGTAAAAAGAAGAAACCCTACGATATCGTCTGTGCGGCGGGCGGTGATGGCACAATAGCCGAGGTCGCAAATGGCATGCGCGGCAGCGATAATCCGCTATTGGTTCTCCCGCTTGGTACAGCAAATGTTTTTGCCCGCGAAATTGGTCTGGGTACCAACATGCGTAAAATCGCTGCCATGGTTGAAACGTTAAAAGTCAAAACCGTCTATCCCGGCATAATCAATGAACGCCGCTTCATTATGATGGTTGGGGTCGGCATTGACTCGCTGGCCGTCGCCGCCCTTGATTCTAAACTGAAACGCCAAATTGGTGCGGCCGCTTATATAATTGCAGCTTTCAAAGCGGTAAAGCGCATGCAGGATTTGGATCTCTTGGTCACAGTCGACGGGGATGAATATCAAGCGTCCCAAGTCGTTGTCACCTTAGGGCGGCTTTATGGCGGACCATTTGTGATTTCCCCCAATGCCAGTTTGGAAGATAAAAACTTTCATGTGATCCTAATGAAGAAAAAAGGCTTTTGGGCCGCGATGAAATACGGTATCGCCCTTGCCACCGGGCGGCTTCCCTATTTAAAAGACGTGATTATCACCAGTGCGCAGCATGTTAAAATTGACAGCCCCAACAGCCTGCCCATTCAGGCAGATGGTGATCTGGCGGGAATGGTTCCGGTGGAACTGAGCTTAGATGAACACCCGTTACAGGTTCTCGCGCCAACGGCGAAATGAGGGACCGTCATCCACGTCTGTTAGAGTCTCTAAAAATGCGACCTTCTTGCCTTTCAAGTTTCGCACGCAATCCTCTAGCGTTTCAGGGTGGGACCATCTCACCGTCTTATTGTATGGGTTGCTTAAAATCGGATGTCGTTTCAAGCCAACCAGCCAGAAGCCCCCATCATCAGCCGGACCAAACACTGCATCATTATGACCTAACAGCTTAAAAGCCTTTCTAATATGGGCGGGGGTAATATGCGGAATATCGCTTCCGATCACGACAAAAGAACCAGCTGGTAATGTGCGGGCTGGACGGTACATCCGTTCCCCTAAATCACCTGAACCTTGCGCCATATAACTATCTGCGCGCGCCTGCAACAGACCCGGCTTCAACCCGTCAGGACTATATGAAATGACCGTGTACCATGGCCCCTTACCTTTCAGCCGTGCAGGGATTGTCCCCAACATCTGACGATAAAACCGCCACGCCGGAACTTTTCCAATATCACGGGCAAGACGGGTCTTAACCCGACCAATGCGGGGTTCTTTGACAAAAATAACAAGGTGATTGCGCACGTTTTATCCATAAAGTTTGACGATCCGTTCCGGGGATACTCCCAAGAAATAGAGCGTCAAACAAGTCACATTACGTAACATTCTCTTGATGTAGCCATTTTGTCGATACCGCACAGAAGATGTCACCGCGCGTGTTGGTAACTGACACAGCCGGTCTTTCCCAATACGGCGCACAATATCAACATCTTCCATCAAAGGGATTTCACGAAAGCCGCCGACTTCTTCATATAATTTACGGCTGATCAACAAGCCCTGATCCCCATAGGGAAGGCCGAGCAAACGACAGCGCCAGGACACAATCTTTTCCAGCCGTTCGGCCCTTTCATCTTCATCATCCAGCGCAAACGTAAAATATGCGGCTTCTTCCTGCCCCGCCCCATGGGCCAAGATAAAGGAACAGACTTCTTGCCCCCAATTTTCTGGCAAAACCGTATCGGCATGGAGAAACAAAAGCCAGTCCCCCACAGCTGCTTGTGCCCCTGCTGCGAGCTGATGCCCCCGACCCTTTGGTGATTTTACAATCCGCACATCAAGACTTTGTGCAACCGCCAAGGTGTCATCTGTTGAACCACCATCGACCACCACAATCTCACGCGCATAAGGCGGTGGGACAAGACTATCCACCGTCTGTTTTAATCCAACAGAACTGTTGTAGGTCGGGATCACAATGCTTAACATGGCCTCTGCCTTTTATTATTTTTCTACGCTGGCACTTAGCCTGACAAAATGCAAGACACAAGGCTGTGAGCGTGAACACACATGAGTATGAATATGCCAGACTTTTCATTGGAAAACGAGCATGCGGGCCAAGTTTGCGGGATTGATGAGGCCGGACGTGGCCCATGGGCCGGACCTGTGACAGCTGCGGCGGTTATTTTCGACCAATCCACTTTGTCACCGGTGCTGGCCCAAAGCCTTAATGATTCAAAGAAGCTGTCAGCTAAAAAACGCGAAGCTTTAATTGACCAGATCAAGGCCGAAAGTATCTGGGCGGTGGGCGAAGCCAGCGTTGAAGAAATTGATGAACTGAACATCCTGCAAGCCACCTTCCTCGCCATGCGCCGCGCGGTAGCTGGGTTATCAACAAAACCGGATTACGCCTTAATCGACGGCAATAAACTCCCGCCCGAACTCGGCGTGCCCGGCCATCCGGTGGTCAAAGGCGACGGCCTCTCCTGTTCCATCGCGGCGGCTTCCATCATCGCCAAAGTCACCCGCGATCAGCAAATGGCAAAACTGGCTGAACAGTTTCCGGGTTATGGCTGGGAGAAAAACGCCGGCTACGGCGTGAAACTGCATCAAGAAGGCCTCGCCCAGCACGGCGTCTGCCCCCATCACCGCAAAAGCTTTAAACCGATTAAGAAGATTATGGGGATTGAGTAAAAACTGTGCGCCTGTGAAAACAGGAGCCTCCTTGGTCTCAAAAGTCCTTGTTTTATCTTACGTTGGCCTTCGGTTTACAAGGACACGGGCAGACATAAAAAAGCCGTCACCCCAGGTTAACTGGGGATGACGGCTTCAATATTCGCTTTAAGTCTTCTTAATGCCCGATGATTTGGCTCAAGAAGTCTTGTGTTCTGGCTTCTTGCGGGTTGTTGAAGAACTCATGCGGTTCGTTTTGCTCAATAATCTGACCATCAGCCATGAAGATCACACGGTCCGCCACGGTTTTGGCAAAGCCCATTTCGTGTGTGACGCACAGCATGGTCATGCCTTCTTCGGCCAGTTGCACCATGGTATCGAGTACCTCTTTAATCATTTCTGGATCAAGCGCAGAGGTCGGTTCGTCAAACAACATGATTTTTGGTTCCATGCAGAGCGAGCGTGCAATCGCCACACGTTGTTGCTGACCACCAGACAATTGGCCGGGGTATTTATTGGCCTGTTCAGGGATTTTAACCCGTTCCAGGTAATGCATGGCGCGTTCTTCAGCGACTTTGCGCGGTTCTTTTCGCACCCACATAGGGGCGAGCACACAGTTTTCCAAAATGGTTAAATGCGGGAACAGGTTAAAGTGCTGGAAGCACATGCCCACTTCGCGACGAATGGTATCGATGTTTTTCAGATCATTGGTCAGTTCCACACCATCGACGATGATTTGGCCTTGTTGATGTTCTTCCAAACGGTTGATACAGCGGATCATGGTGGATTTACCCGAACCCGAAGGTCCGCAAATCACGATCCGTTCGCCCTTATGGACGTTTAAGTTAATGTCACGCAGCACATGGAAATCGCCGTACCATTTGTTCATACCAATCAATTGGATGACGTCTTCTTTGGCTACTTCATGGTCCAGATTGTGACCGGCACGCAATTCGGCCTCGGTCACGGTATCTGTAATTGCATCAGGATCTTTCGTCATTTCTCATTACTCTTTATCTCTGTCGTAAATGCGTCGTCACAATCGAAAATCGATTGCTCGGGATTTACTTAGCGTTTGTGTCCGGTGTGAAGTTTGCGTTCCAGTGCTTGGCTGTATCGCGACATGCCGAAACAGAAAACCCAGAAACAAAATGCTGCAAAAATATAGCCCTCGGTCGCAACGCCGCCCCATTTCGGGTCAACGATGGATGATTGGACGGTTGCCAGAATATCCAGCAGGCCGATAATCAACACCAGTGTGGTGTCCTTAAACAAAGCGATGAAGGTGTTTACGATCCCGGGGATCACCAGCTTCAAAGCTTGTGGCAAAATAATCAGCCCCATGGAGCGCCAGTAACCGAGCCCCAAAGCGGCTGCGGCTTCAAACTGACCTTTCGGGATGGCTTGCAAGCCCCCACGAATAACCTCAGCCATGTAGGCTGATTGGAACATGGTAATTCCGATCAAGGCCCGAAGCAGCTTTTCAAAGTCCCAACCTTCCGGCAGAAACAAAGGCAACATCACAGACGCCATAAACAGAACCGAGATCAACGGCACACCACGCCACAGTTCAATAAAGGCCACACAGACCAAGCGCACCGTCGGCATTTCAGAACGACGGCCCAAGGCCAAGATCACGCCAAAAGGCAAGGCTGCAACAATCCCCACGTAGGACAAAACCAACGTCAGCATCAGTCCACCCCATTGGTGCGTTTCCACATGGTTCAGGCCAAACATACCACCGACCAACAAGATACCAACGATAACAGGCAAGATGGTCAAACCGGCAACACCGATCCAGGCTTTATAAGGGAAGCCTTTGATAAATTGCGGCACAATGACAAGAGCCAGCAGCAGGAAGCTGATATCCACACGCCATCTTTCTGGATCCGGATAAAAACCGTAAGTGAAGAACCCAAGTCGTGTTTTGATAAAGACCCAGCACGCCCCTGCCCCACTACAGGCAGATACGTCATCACCGATAAAGTTTGCTTCAAAAAAAGCCCAATTTAAAATGGGTGGAAGCAGTTCCCATATCAAATACAGAGCAAATAATGTCAATACCGTGTTTAATGGTGTTGAAACCAGGTTTTGACGCACCCACGCAACAGGCCCCGTGGTTGAAACGGGTGGCGGGAGCGCCTCTTTTTCTACATATTTTCCCATCTTAACGCTCCTTCAAGGCCATTGATTTGTTATACCAGTTCATCAAAACCGACAAAGTCAGACTGATGGTCAGGTAAACGGCCATTGTCATCGCAACGATTTCCACAGCTTGTCCGGTCTGGTTCAGGGTTGTTCCCATAAAGACCGACACGATATCAGGATAACCGATGGCGGTAGCCAACGATGAGTTTTTAGCCAAGTTCAAATACTGGCTCGTCAGCGGCGGGATCACAACGCGCATGGCTTGCGGGATAATGATCAAGCGCAAAGTTACACTTTTCTTGATCCCCAGCGATTCAGCGGCTTCGGTTTGACCATGCGGTACGGCCATAATACCTGAACGCACGATCTCGGCAATAAAGGCTGCCGTATAAGTCGTTAACGCCAACAACAAGGCGATAAACTCAGGGATAATTTGTACACCGCCACGGAAGTTAAAGCCTTTCAAAGCTGGCAAATCCCAGCTTAGCGGGGCCCCTAGCACGGCAAAAACAACCAATGGCAAACCAATAATAAGACCGATACTTGCATAAAATGTCGGGAAAGTTTGCCCTGTTGCTTCAAAGCGTTTAAAGGCCCATTTACCCATAACGACTGAGGCAATAATGCCGATAAAAAAGGTCACGACAACAGCTGTAAACCCATCACCAAATACAGGGGCCGGGACATAAAGACCACGGTTGTTCACGAAAAAGGTTTCAGCCAGTTCCAGGCTTTTTCTGGGCGATGGCAAAGGTTGTAAAACGGCAAAATACCAAAAGAAAATCTGCAACAGTAACGGGATATTACGCAACGTTTCCACATATACGGTGGCAACCTTGGCGATCAACCAGTTTTGGGACAAGCGGGCCACGCCCATAATAAAACCCAAAATCGTTGCTAAAACGATCCCTACAAATGAGACCAGAACCGTGTTCAACAGACCGACGATAAAGGTGCGGCCATAAGTATCACTGGAGTCAAAAGGGACGAGGCTCATAAGAATTTCAAAGCCTGCGGGATTACTTAAAAAATCAAAGCCCGTGGTAATGCCACGACTTTCCATATTCTGCAGCGTGTTCTGGAATATTGTCCAGCCGAACCAGACCAAAAAACCAACCAGAAGAACCTGAAAGACTGCCCCGCGTACACGCGGATCATTGAAAGCCGATGACGATTGCTTGGGCTTGGTGGTGATGTCGGATTGATTTTGCGACATATACACACTCCAAACTTAATTATAAAAAAAGTGAGCGTGCCTTATGAAGAAACCTTCTTCAAAAACACGCTCACTCATCATTCGCAATACACTATATCAGCTTAGCGTACTGGCGGTGCGTACATGAAGCCACCTTTGTTCCACAGCGCATTGGCGCCACGTGGGATTTGCAGAGGTGTTTTCGGACCAACGTTTCTTTCAAACATTTCGCCATAGTTACCAACTTGTTTGATGGCATTGTATGCCCAGTTAGAACCAAGACCAAGTTTTTCACCCAAATCACCGTTCGTACCCAACAGACGCTGAATAGAAGCATTTTCGCTTTTCAGCATGTCATCAGCATTTGCAGAGGTAACGCCCAGTTCTTCAGCGTTCAATTGTGCAAACAATGTCCATTTAACAATATTGAACCAAACGTCATCAGCTTGACGTACAACCGGACCCAAAGGCTCTTTAGAAATTACTTCTGGCAGGATCTCAGCTGCATCAGGGTTGTCCAGCTTAGAACGCAGCGCAGCCAATTGGGACGTATCAGATGTCAAGATATCACAACGACCAGCAGCAAAACCTTGAACCGTCTGGTCAGATGTATCGTATACAACCGGGCTGAAAGACATGTTGTTGGCTTTAAAATAATCAGCCAGGTTCAATTCAGTCGTTGTACCAGACTGGATACATACGGATGCACCGTCAAGTTCAGTCGCAGACTTAACACCCAGTTCTTTTTGAACAAGGAAACCTTGACCGTCGTAGAAGTTAACGCCAGCAAAGTTCAGGCCCAGGGACGTGTCGCGGGTATGTGTCCATGTGGTGTTACGTGACAGCATGTCAATTTCACCAGATTGCAACGCTGTGAAACGCTCTTTCGCAGTCAGCGGAATGAATTTAACTTTTGTTGCATCACCCAGAACCGCAGCAGCAACACCACGGCAAGTGTCAACATCCAAGCCAGTCCAGTTGCCTTTTTCGTCTGGCAAAGAGAAGCCCGGCAGGCCTGTAGACACGCCACAGATCAGCTCACCACGTGCTTTTACTGTCTCAAGAGTATCTGCTGCAGAGGCAGCACCAGCTGTAACGGCTGTTGCAACGAGTGCGCCAGTCAGGACAGACATTGTTTTCTTCATTTTATAAATCTCCCGTAAATTGAAGAATAAATAAAAACACAAAACTCTATTGCTAGAATGATGCGTTCTTATGTTTTCGATACCAAAGAATCCCTAACATCGTTTTTGAATAATTCATTCTCTGGCTCGAAATGTTTATGTGACACAAGATTTCGCCTGTGTGTTAACCCGTGTGTACAAATGAACCAAAAGGTTAATTTCATTTGCACATGTTTCAGCTTTACCCGTATTGCCCCGCTTGGCAAGACCAAATTCATGGTCAAATTCAATTTTTTGACTGTAAACATAAGAAAACTGCGTAGTAGTAGGTATTTTTTATCGATGATGAATATATTTAAGGCGTGATGGTGCGTTGCACTGTGGGAAAGGGCTATTTTTTGTGCGTTGCATGATTATTTTTTGACCAGAAGGACAAGTTTGTAATTTTTTTTCATTTCCTTTGGATTTCTTGACCAAACCGTGGCAAAAAACAATCGAATCATAGTTCTTTGAGTTTGGAGAATCTAAAATTATGTCAGAAACGATCATCGGCATCATCGGCGGCAGTGGCATTTATGAAATCGACGGACTGGAAAATGTGCGTTGGGAAACCATGACCTCCCCCTTCGGCACAGTCTCAGATGATATTTTGTTTGGTGAACTGGACGGGGTGCAAATGCGCTTTCTGCCGCGCCATGCCCGCGGTCACAAAATTTCACCAAGTGAAGTCAACTACCGCGCCAATATCGATGCGATGAAGCGTGCAGGCGTCACCGACATTGTTTCTGTCTCAGCTTGTGGGTCGTTAAAAGAAGAATTGCCACCAGGGCATTTTGTTTTAGCAGATGATTATATCGACCGGACCTTTGCACGTGAAAAATCGTTCTTTGGCTCAGGCTGCGTTGCCCATGTCGCCTTTGGGGAACCGGTTTCCAAACGTTTGGTCGATTGTTTGGAAGAGGCTTTAAAAGAAGTCGGCATCGACTATACCCGCGGCGGCACCTATCTAGCTATGGAAGGCCCGCAGTTTTCCACCAAAGCAGAAAGCAACCTGTACCGCAGCTGGGGCTGTTCCGTCATCGGCATGACCAACATGCCCGAAGCCAAGCTCGCGCGCGAAGCCGAAATGGGTTATGCCACCGTTGCCATGGTCACAGATTATGATTGCTGGCACGAAGACCATGATGATGTCACCGTTGAACAGGTCATTCAGGTTCTCATCGGTAATGCCGAAAAAGGTCGCGCCCTTGTCAAAGCTGCGGCACCCAAAATCGCCGCTGCCCCCCTGCCCTGCCCCTCCGGCTGCCACACCGCCCTTGAACACGCCCTGATCACCGCGCCAGACGCGCGTGACCCGGAAGTCTTAAAGAAACTGGATGCGGTCGCAGGCCGTGTGTTGAAAGGTTAATCCCCATGAAAGTAAACGGCACCCCGACACGCACGATCTGGCTGAATGATAACGGCTGGGCGGTTGATATTATTGATCAGACGAAACTGCCACATCTCTATGAGATTGTGACATTGAATGATTTGAATGATGCTTGTGTTGCGATTAAAGACATGCTGGTACGGGGGGCCCCCTTGATCGGGGCGACGGCGGCCTATGGGATGGCGTTGGCACTTTATCATGATGCAACGGATGCAGGCTTTGAAAAGGCCTATGCAGACCTTTATGCCACCCGTCCGACAGCAGTCAATCTGCGTTGGGCCTTGGATGAGATGAAGACGAAAATCTTTCCACTTCCAGAAGGTGAACGGATGGCAGCGGCCTATAAGTTGGCTGCGGATATCTGTGATGAAGATGTGGCGCAGAATTCATCCATTGGCGATCATGGTTTGAAGATCATTGAAGAAATTTGGGAGAAAAAGGGCAAAAAAGGCGTGGTCAATATCCTGACACACTGTAACGCCGGATGGCTGGCGACCGTGGATTGGGGCACCGCGACAGCGCCCATGTATAAAGCCTTTGAAGCTGGCATTCCCATCCATGTGTGGGTGGATGAAACACGCCCGCGCAACCAAGGGGCTTCGCTAACGGCGTGGGAGCTTGGCAACCATGGCGTTCCACATACGTTGATCGTGGATAATGCTGGCGGTCACTTGATGCAGCATGGCGAGGTGGACCTATGTATCGTCGGAACAGACCGCACCACGGCAAGTGGGGATGTGTGCAACAAGATCGGCACCTACCTGAAAGCGCTCGCCGCCCATGATAACGACGTGCCGTTTTATGTCGGCCTGCCTTCGCCCACCATTGACTGGACGGTGGATGACGGGGTGAAGGATATCCCCATCGAAGAACGTGACGCCACTGAAGTGACCGAAATGACCGGACGCACCAAGGATGGCAAGATCGAAACCATCACCATCACGCCTGAAAACTGCAAGGCTGGAAACTATGCCTTTGATGTCACGCCTCGTAAATATGTCACAGGCTTGATCACAGAACGCGGTGTGGCGCCTGCAAGCAAAGAAGGTCTGGCCGCTTTATTTCCGGATAAAGTCTGATGCTGCGTCAGGATGTTATAGATATCGCGCTGAAAATGAATGCCTTGGGGATTAACCAGGGCACCAGCGGAAATGTGTCTGCACGTCATGAAGGTAGCTTTCTCATCACCCCTTCCGGGGTGGAATATGACAAGCTGGAATCTCAAGATATTGTCAATCTACAAATGGACGGCAGCTATCAGGGTAATCTGAAACCATCCAGCGAATGGCGCTTTCATCGCGATATTTATGAAGCACGCGCAGACGTTCAGGCGATCATCCATACCCATTCAAAATTTGCAACGACCCTTGCCTGTTTGCGCCGTGAATTACCGCCCTTTCATTATATGATCGCGGTGGCAGGGGGCAAGAATGTGCGATGCGCGCCCTATGCGACGTTTGGCACGCAAGAACTGTCTAATCATGCAATCGATGCCTTGCAAAATCGAAAAGCATGTTTGCTGGCAAATCACGGGATGATCGTTGCGGCTGAAAGCCTTAAAAAAGCACTGGCTATTGCCCATGAGATTGAATTGTTGTGTGAACAATATCTCACCGCCCTTCAAGTCGGGGTACCGCATATCCTGTCCGATGAAGAAATGGACGAAGTGATGGAAAAATTCAAAACTTACGGTAAACAGGACGTGTTAGACAAAGTCGCAACGTGATATATGATTTTCAGGGATTGAAGAATATCCATAAAGCACCTTTAGATTTTTAAAAGTCACCCTACATCTATAAGAATACAAGATGCTAAAGGGGATTTTAATGTTTCAGTTTGCGGCCCTTTTCACCGTTCTTTTTTTCAGCCTTTCACCTGTCCAAGCAGATGAAGTTTATCGTTCACAGGAACATGACTTCAAACTGGTCCCCATAACAGAGGACTTAAGCCATCCATGGGGCCTTGCGTTTCTCCCCAACGGGGACATGCTGATTACGGAACGTGACAAACCCGCTTTAAGACTGCTCTCAAACGGACAGCTTCATCCAAAGCCGATTATAGGATTGCCGGATCATATCAAAACGTCCGGGCAAGGGGGATTGCTGGATGTCACCCTTCACCCTGACTTTGAACAAAATCGCCTAATTTATTTTTCGTATGCAGGCAGTCAACAAGGTCGGGCTGGAACAGAAGTCGCCCGCGCCAAACTAGTGAATCACAGACTAGAACATCTGGAAACGATTTTTAGCGTCACACCCAAGACAGGGGGGAGCGCCCACTACGGCTCGCGCCTGCAATTTGACAAAAACGGGCTGCTTTATATCACGGTGGGAGATCGCTATAATCTCATGAATGAAGCACAAAATCCGGCCAATCATCTCGGCAGCATTATGCGGATCACCGATGACGGTGGCGCGCCGATGGATAACCCTTTTGCCAAACACCCCACCTATCGCCCTGAAATTTTTTCCTTTGGACACCGCAACCCGCAAGGCCTGACGATGCGCCCATCTGATGGCACTATATGGGCACATGAACACGGACCCCGTGGCGGCGATGAGGTTAATAAACTAAAGGCCGGAGCCAACTACGGCTGGCCTGCCATCACCTATGGCATCGATTACAGCGGGGCCACCATTTCAGATAAAACGCATCTGCAGGGAATGGAGCAGCCCATCGTCTATTGGGATCCGTCCATCGCGCCAAGCGGCATGGAATTTTACGACGCCACTGCCTTTCCCAACTGGCAAGGCAACCTGTTTGTCGGTGCGCTTGCCCAACGTCATTTAAGACGCCTTGTTATGCAAGGTGATCAAGTTGTAGAGCAAGAGGTTTTATTGAAAGGTTTCGCGCGCATCCGGGACATTAAAACCGGTCCAGATGGTTTTATCTATATTTTGACAGACCATGATAATGGTGGGCTCTATCGTCTGGAGCCACTATCTTAAAATAGCGCGAACCGTGCGCACCAGTTCATCCGGGCGAAACGGTTTTTGCAAAATCGCATCGGCCCCGCTCGTCAGCGCCGCATCCAGCAAATCGCCACCATCTTTATCTGCCCCACCCCCTGAAATGGCGAGAATACTAATATCGGGGTTTTTTGCAATCGCCTTATCGATCACCGCCAAACCATCGATTTCCGGCATCAAAATATCTGTGATTAACAAGTCATACTTGCTTTGTTTCAACATACCGAGCGCATCATGACCATTTTCAGCACTTTGCACCTGAAAACCCGCCTCGATCAGAGAGGTTTTCATAATCAGCAAAATCGCAATGTCGTCATCGACGATTAATAAATTGGCCACAGCAAGGACTCCAATTCCCAGAATTTTGGTTGCAACCTAACCATAGGGACAAATAATAAACAAACCGTAAAATTTAATTTTGCATTTATTGTTCGTCACCCCTACAGTATTTAAAATTGTAAGGATTAATGATGTGCAAGATATTCTATCTTATATTGCCGAAACGGTTCAGAACCTGCCCCATTGCAAGAAGCTGGGCCTGGAAATCACCCGGTTAAATCAAGGTTCCGGCGCGACCATGTTACGGCCCAACCCGGCTTTTATCGGTAATCCAAAACGGCTATTTTTTCACAGTGCCATTGCCACGACTGTGCTGGATACATTATGCGGTGCCGTGGCCTCCAGTGCCTATGACGGCGGGCGGACTGTTGCGACCCTTGACCTGCGACTGGACCATTTAACCACCATGGCCGGGGATAAACCGCTTTATGGACAAGCCGAATGTTTTCACAAAAATGATGATGTGGCCTATGTGCGTGGCTGGGCCTGGCAAGATAATCCGGACGAACCTGTTGCCAAGGCCACAGGCACTTTCATGGTGAATGGGCCCTTCCAGCTGATCGTTCAAAAGGATCCGTCATGACAACGTCACTCAAAAAACTACAGGACTTTAACGAACTGATCGCCTATGCTGATCTGGTGGGCTTGCATATTGAAGAAGACGATCAAGGTATAATCACACGCCTTGCCGCCCAACAAGATAATATCGGTAATGAAATCATTGGAGCCATTCATGGTGGCGTGGTTGGTGGTCTTTTAGAACATGCCGCCTCGTTTCACCTGCTTTACGAATTGGAAGATTTGAAAGTAACATCGCGGATCATCAACCTGTCTATCGACTATCTTCGTCCGGCCCTTCTAAAAGATACCTTTGCCCGTGCCCATGTTTATAAACAGGGAAAACGGGTGGTTAATGTACGTATTCAGGCTTGGCAAGATGATGAAAATCGCCCGGTTGCCTGTGGACATGCACATTTCCTTATTGCGTAAATGGCCCCATCGCCCCATGTTATAATTCTAGAATCATCCTAAAAAAGAGGACATGGGCAACATGCAATTTTCAGAGACAACCCGTATGGTCACCGTCACGGTCAACCCTATCTTTTTAGAAGAGGAGTCTGAGCCGACAGAAAACACATTTATGTGGGCTTATCAGATCCGTATCGATAATGAAGGTGAAGACGCCGTACAGTTGATCTCGCGCTATTGGAAAATTACCGATGGGCTGGGTCGTGTACAGGAAGTCCGCGGCGAAGGCGTGGTCGGGGAACAACCCCTTTTGGAACCGGGCGGATCATATGAATATACCAGTGGCGTACCGTTACAGACACCCAGTGGCTTTATGGGCGGGTCCTATGAAATGATTAGCGAAGTCGGAGAACGGCTTCATGTTGTGGTGCCGACTTTCTCCCTTGATAGTCCCTTTGAGGCGCGCACGGTTAATTAATTTGCCCAAGCCCTAAACTTATGAAAAGATAAGACAGTTTTTCACAAGATACAGGGATTATTGCTTTGAAAACCCCATTTGCAATAATTGGATGGTGCGAACATGTTCATTTCCCCGAATTGGGCGGATGCACCATCAAAGCCAAAGTCGATACCGGGGCAGACACATCTGCGCTACATGCATGGAAAATAACGCCATTTGAAAAAGAGGGTGAAGACTGGGTGTCTTTTGAAATCCATCCCAATCAAAAGACAAAAGAAGGCAAACAGCAATGTGAAGCCAAGGTTGTGACCAAAAAAGATATTAAAAGTTCAAATGGTCAGATCGAATCGCGCTATACTATCCGCACAACAGGAATTATCGGTCAACATGATTATCCTATTGACTTAACCCTCACAAACCGCGATGAAATGGGTTTTAGAATGTTGCTTGGGCGAAAAGCAATCAAAGGCCGTTTCCTTGTTGATTGTGCCCATTCTTACATCCAATCCCAATCATAAAACCCCCGTGGCGCTTTTGGCGCCTTACAGGAGATGCTCATGAAAATCCTTATGCTTGCAAGGAACCAAAACCTTTATTCCCATAAGCGCTTAAAAGAAGCCGCGGAAGCTAGAGGTCATGAGCTGAATATGTATGATCCGCTGAAATGCTATATGGATATTGCCGCCCATCGCCCGAAACTGTTTTTTGGATCAACCGAGATCAAAGGCTATGATGCTGTGGTGCCGCGCATTGGCGCTTCCGTGACTTTTTATGGGTTAGCTGTGTTGCGGCAATTGGAAACCATGGGCGTCTATCCGGTTAACGAGTCTGTTGCGATTGAACGATCACGCGACAAGCTACGTTCTATGCAGTTGTTGGCCCGCGATGGCATTGGTTTGCCCGTCACCATGTTTGCCCATGACACAAAAATGACGGAAGAAGTTATTTCACGTGCAGGCGGTGCCCCGGTGGTGATCAAACTGTTAGAAGGCACCCAAGGCGTCGGGGTTGTTTTGGGGGAAACTCACAAAGCCGCCAAGTCGGTTATTGAAGCTTTCCGCGGCGCCAACGTAAACATTCTGGTACAGGAATTTATTAAAGAAGCAGGTGCAACTGACATTCGTTGCCTTGTGGTCGGGGGCAAGGTTGTCGCGACCATGCAGCGCACAGGTGCCGAAGGTGACTTTCGATCTAACCTGCATCGCGGTGGCTCGGCCAGCAAGATTAAGATCACCCCGGAAGAACGCAGCACAGCCATTCGCGCCGCCAAAACCATGGGGTTAAATGTCTGTGGTGTAGATATGCTCCGCTCCAATCATGGCCCAGTGGTAATGGAGGTCAATTCCTCCCCCGGTTTGGAAGGGGTGGAAACCGCAACAAATATTGATGTGGCGACCAAAATCATTGAATTTATTGAAAAAAGTGCAGTTGCCGGAAAAACAAAAACCAAGGGTAAAGGATAACGTCTATGGTACGGGCACCCTTTGTTATCAGTGACATTTCAATTGCACCGGGTACCCGCCAGACCGTCGATATTAGTGTCGGGTCTTTCAGCAACCATATGCCTGCCAATATCCCTGTACAGGTCATCCATGGCCGCCGCGAAGGCCCGACCATGTTCGTCAGCGGTGTTGTTCATGGTGATGAAATCATTGGGGTCGAGATCGTGCGCCGCCTGCTTGTCAGTCGGGAGCTCTCTCACTTAAAAGGCACCTTAATTTGCATCCCCGTGGTCAATACCTTTGGCTTCATCAGCCACAGTCGCTATCTGCCGGACAGACGCGATTTAAACCGATCCTTCCCGGGTGCGGACAATGGCTCACTGGCCGGACAGCTCGCCCATGTTTTCATGACTGAAATTGTCAAACGGTGTGATTACGGGATTGACCTGCACTCCGCCGCCACCCATCGGGTGAACCTGCCGCAAATCCGCTATAATGCCGATACCCCCGAAGTCGCCGAACTGGCCAGTATCTTTGGTGCCCCGGTTGCACTGGAAGCTCCTTTGCGAGAAAACTCCCTGCGGGCCGAAGCCGCCAAAGTTGGCGTCAATGTCTTACTTTATGAATCCGGTGAGGCTTTGCGCTTTGATGAATATGCCGTGCGTGTTGGCGTTCGTGGCATCTTAAACGTCATGGCCCATCTTGACATGATCAAGCAACGAAAGAAAAACGGGACACGTGCAAAATCTGTTCTCGCCCATCGCAGCAAATGGTCACGTTCCCCTGTCGGGGGCATTTTCCGCGCGGTAAAAACCATTGGCGATGTTGTCACAAAAGGCGATACTCTCGGCTATATCTGTGACCCCTTCGGCCAAAAAGAAGAGCTGGTGCTCAGCACTTTGGATGGCGTCATTATCGGGCGCACCAACCTGCCGATCGTCAACCCCGGTGATGCCCTATTCCATATTGCCCTTCTGAAAAAAGTCAGCCTCGCCGAGGAAAAACTCACCCTGATGGAAGAAGACGTCGAAGCCGATCCACTGTTTGATGAAGACGAGATTATTTAAGCCAACAAGGTCATGGCACGGCAAAACGGTAATTATTTTTACCGCCAAACTTCACTTCATACATGACCTGATCTGCGGCCTTGATAAGTTCAGCAGGGGTCTTTCCATCATCTGGATAAATTGCAATCCCGATGCTGACACCAATTGTCGCCACATCATTTAGTGTGTCAAACGGGCGCGATAGTTCTGCAATAATTTTTTCAGCCACGTCTGTGCAGTCTTCCTGCTTATGCACTTCATTCTGGATGACCAGAAATTCATCCCCGCCAATACGTGCAACCAGATCAGATTGACGCAAACAATGGCTCAGACGATCTGCCACCTGTTTTAAAACATGATCACCACACTGATGACCGAACTGATCATTGATGGATTTAAACCCATCCAGATCAATAAAGAACACCGCAAATTTCCACTTGTGCCGATCTGCTAACTTAAGTGTACTCAGCAGACTTTCTTCAGCCAGACGCAGGCTGGGCAGCCCCGTCAGGCGGTCATGATTTGCCATATGACGGATACATTCTTCGGCTTTTTTACGTTCTGTAATATCCAGACGCAGACACACCCGCCCCCCATCATCGGTGGGATGGTCTCGGGCCAGAACCCAACTGCCATCATCATATTCTTCTTCCCATTCCAGCTTGCCACTGCGGAAAGTCGCCACCCGTTTTGCGATATATTCTTCTTGTGTCAAACCGTCTTTATCCCCCTGCCAATCACGCATGACTTTACCACGGGCCAGTTCTTCAAACGAGGTTCCAGGAATACAGAGGTCTTCAATGACGGTATTTAAAGCGCGATAGGTCGCATTACAGTAAACCAGTTTTTCATCCTTGTTGAAACGCGCCACCCCATCAGGCAAACGGTCAACAGAATCGATAATAAATTCAATCAATTCACGATCTTCGGTAAACGGCAGCTTGTCATATTTTCGACGCGCCAGCAGCCATCCCGCGCAAAACGCAAGACAGATCAAAACAAACCCAATCAGAAGAAAAACAGAATTCAAAACAAATCATCCAATTTTATGCACTTATTGACTTCTATCGTTTCAGAGCCTTTGAAGCCAGAACATTCCTTCATTTTAGTTGAACTAACTTTTCAAATTGCACCAAACACCGTTCCATCATTATAAAGCCTACAACACAAACGCCTCATCGCAGTGGCACACATGATCGAAAATTATCAGACTCTCCAAAGAATCTTCTTGAAAGGACGATCACATGAGTCTATAACCCGCTACCTCGTCACCGACATATTTTCGTCTGTGGCGCTTATTTTGTTAAAGGCATTAAATGATGACGCGTATGGCTAAGGCATGCCTCTCCGTCGGGTTTAATGTAGATATCTAAAGGATAATGAAATGCCTAAAATGAAAACAAAATCTGGTGCTAAGAAGCGCTTTAAACTCACTGCCACTGGTAAAGTGCGCGGTGCTTACGCCTTTAAATCTCACAACCTGCGCAAACGTTCTCAAAAAATGAAACGTCAAGCACGTGGTACATTCATTCTGCATGCTGCTGATGCACGCACTGCAAAACGTATGTTGCCCTACGTTTAAGTCCCGCACAGTTTAGATAAAGGTATATAGAAATGCGTTCTACAGTAGCAGTTGCCTCACGCGCACGTCGCAAGAAAATTTTCAAACAAGCCAAAGGTTATCGTGGTCGTAATAAAAACGTCCTGCGCGTAACTATGGAGAAGGTCGACAAAGGCCTTCAGTATCAGTACCGCGACCGTCGCAACAAAAAGCGTAACTTCCGTTCGCTTTGGATCCAACGTATCAACGCCGGTGCGCGTCAGTACGGTGTTTCTTACTCACAATTCATGAACGGCCTGAAGCTGGCTGGTATCGAGCTGGATCGTAAAGTTCTGGCTGATCTGGCTGCACGCGAGCCGGAAGCGTTTAAATCTTTGGTAGACCAGGCTCAGGCCGCTCTTGCCAAGTAATAAAACGCTCATGTAAAGCCACTTGCTTTACGTTAGAATATCTTGGAAAAGGGGACTGAAGCCTTATGGCTTTAGTCCCCTTTTGCTTGCCCACCCACATTTCCATTTTAGGAACGGATTATGGAAAACCTCGATCAGATTAAAGAAGATGTCTTAAGCGCCGTTGCGGCCGCTACAGACTCCAAAGCCCTAGACGACATTCGCGTTGGCGCGCTCGGCAAAAAAGGCTCTATCACCTCCATGATGAAAAACATGAAGGATCTAAGCCCGGAAGAACGCAAAGAAACAGGCCAAAAGCTCAACCTTGTCAAAGGTGAAGTCGCCCAAGCGATTGAAGCACGTAAAACAGAACTGGCTGATGCGGAACTGAACGCACGCCTGATGGCGGAAAAAGTCGATGTGACCCTGTCTACACGTCCTGAAAGCCAAGGCACCGTCCACCCGGTCAGTCAAACCATTGACGAAGCCGTTGCGATCTTTGGGGAAATGGGCTTTACAGTGGCTGAAGGTCCAAACATTGAAGATGACTGGCGTAACTTCGGGGCACTGAACATTGGACCTGAGCACCCGGCCCGTCAGGATCATGACACCTTCTATCTGCCGCGCGAACAAGATGGCAACCGTATGGTGTTGCGCACACACACTTCACCTGTACAAATCCGTTCCATGCAGGAAAAAGGCGCACCGATCCGTATCGTCTGTCCGGGTCGCACATATCGTTGTGACTATGATGCGACTCACACCCCGATGTTCCACCAGATCGAAGGTCTGGTCATCGATGAGAAGACTCATTTCGGTCACCTTAAAGGCTGCCTGATTGATTTTTGTAAAGCTTACTTTGGTGTGGATGACCTTCCCGTTCGTTTCCGACCAAGTTATTTTCCGTTCACAGAACCAAGCGCCGAAGTGGATATCGGCTGTACCCGTGAAGGTGGCGAATTCAAAATCGGCGCCGGCGATGACTGGCTCGAAATTTTAGGCTGCGGCATGGTGCACCCAAAAGTATTGGAAAACTGCGGTATCGATTCTTCCAAATACCAAGGCTTTGCCTTCGGTATGGGGATTGAACGCATTGCGATGCTGAAATACGGCATCCCCGATCTACGCACATTCTATGAATCAGATTTACGATGGTTACGTCACTACGGCTTTAAAGCTCTGGATGTGCCATCCATGGTGGGAGGGCTGACCCGATGAAATTCACTTATAGCTGGCTGCTTGAGCACCTCGACACAGATAAAACCTTTGACGAAATCGTTGATAAACTCTCCATGATCGGCCTTGAGGTCGAAGGCGTGGAAGACCGTTCCAAAGGTCTGGAAACGTTCAAGATCGCGGAAATCGTTTCTGCTGAAAAACACCCGGATGCCGACAAGCTGAAAGTCTTGAAAGTAAACGACGGGGAAAAAGAATATGATGTGGTCTGCGGTGCGCCCAATGCACGCGCCGGACTCAAAGGTGTATTTGCCACATCCGGTTCTTACATCCCCGGTCTGGACGTAACCCTTAAGCCCACAAAAATCCGGGGCGTTCCCTCTGAAGGCATGATGATGTCCGAAGCAGAAATGAACCTGTCTGAAGATCACGACGGGATCGTTGATCTGCCTGCGGATGTGGAAGTTGGCGCACGCGCTGTAGACGTGATGGGCTTAACCGATCCGATCGTCGAAATCGCCATCACCCCCAATCGTGGGGATTGTGCAGGCGTGCGTGGTATTGCACGTGATCTGGCTGCGGCTGGATATGGCACGCTAAAATCTATCAATACTGATCCGGTTGCGGGTGCTTATGAAAGCCCGATCAAGGTCAATATTGCCGATACAAAAGCCTGTCCGCAGTTTGCCGGGCGCTATATCCGTGGTGTAAAAAATGGCCCATCCCCCAAATGGCTGCAAGAAAAGCTATTGGCCGTGGGCTTGCGTCCCATCTCTGCCCTTGTGGATGTAACTAACTATTTCTCCCAAGGTCTGTGCCGCCCCTTGCACGTGTTTGATGCGGATAAACTGAACGGTAACATCAATGTACGTCTGGCAACAGAAGGCGAAACCCTTCTCGCGTTGGATGAAAAAGAATACACACTCGACAGCGAAATGACCGTGGTTTGTGATGACACCACACCGCACGCGCTTGGTGGTATCATGGGCGGTGAAAATTCCGGCTGTACGGATGACACAACCAACGTCTTCCTCGAATGTGCCTTGTTTGATCCTATCCGCACCGCCATGACAGGTCGCAAACTGGATATCTTATCCGATGCGCGTTACCGCTTTGAACGTGGTGTGGATGAAGCTGGTGTGGTCGAGATGACCGAAATGGCAACACGGCTGATCCTTGATCTGTGTGGCGGTGAACCCTCTGAACTTGTTGTCGCTGGTGAAGAGCCCAAATGGCAACGCACCATCACCCTGCGCAAAGCCCGCGTCAAGCAATTGACAGGCGTGGATGTGCCGGAAAGTGAAATGGTTCGCATTCTTGAGGTTCTTGGCTGCGAGCTTACCGATAAAGGCGATGCGTTTGACGTGCAACCACCCAGCTGGCGTTCTGACATTGAACTGGAAGCCTGCTTAGTCGAAGAAGTCATCCGTGTTTATGGCTATGAACATATCGAAGAAGTCTCTTTGGTACGTGAAACCAACCTGCCACAAGTCGCTTTGACGCCTATGCAGCAAAAACGCGATGCGGCACGCCGCACACTGGTTGCACGTGGCGTTTCCGAAGCCGTGACTTACGCCTTCTTGCCAGAAAAACAAGCCAAGCTGTTCGGTTGGACAGACGAAAACCTACGCCTGACAAATCCAATCAGTACTGATCTTGAAATTATGCGCCCCAGCCTGCTGCCAAACCTTCTGGCGGCTTGTCAGCGCAACAATGATCGTAACATGCCAAACGGCTGCCTGTTCGAGGTTGGGCCACAGTTTGATGGCGATGAAGCCGACAAACAGCCCGTCGTGGTTGGTGGTGTGCGCACAGGTCAAACAGGCCCGCGCAACTGGGCGCAAGGACCACGCCGTGTCGATGTGTTTGACGCCAAAGCCGATGTTCTCGCCGTGCTGGAAGCCGCTGGTGCCAAGGTTGATAGCCTGCAAGTTGATCCGGAAGGCGCACCTGCGCACTATCACCCGGGTCGCTCGGGTGCTTTGAAACTGGGTCCGAAAAATACGCTGGCTTACTTTGGTGAACTGCACCCCGGTGTTCTGGCCAAGATGGGCTATAAGGGGATTGCGGTTGGGTTTGAGATTTATATCGATAACATCCCGGCGCCGAAAGCCAAGAAAACGGGGGCCTTGCGTCCACTTCTGGTCCTGTCCCAATTCCAGTCTGTCGAACGCGACTTCGCCTTTGTGGTCGATAGTGACGTGCCTGCCGCCAAAATCATTCAATCTGCCAAAACCGCAGACAAAAAACTGATCACCGATGCGGCTGTGTTTGATGTTTATGAAGGGGATAATATGGAAGAGGGTAAAAAATCCGTCGCCATCACCATCACCCTGCAACCGACCAAAGACACTCTGACGGACGACGAAATCCAAGCCGTCAGCGACAAGGTCGTCGCAAGCGTTGCCAAAAATACAGGCGGCGAACTCCGCGCTTAAGGAAAGACACTGTGCCCCTGCGAAAGCAGGGGCCTTTTTACGATTGAGTATAATGTTTATAAGATTCCTGCTTCCGCAGGAAAACAGGTCTCACTTTGTCACCCCGCAACATGTGCGGGTTACGAATCTATAAACACAAAAAAGGCCCTTCGCCGGGAGAGAGCGAAGAGCCTTTTTTGTTGTTTCTTGGAGGAAACGAAAATCTATATCTTAACGACCGCAACGTGCAGCGTGTTCGATTTCTGAACGGGTCAGACCGATGTCATGCAATTGGGCGTTTGTAAGTGCGCTCAGCTCACGGATTGCTTTGCGTGCAGCGAGTTCTTGCTTAATGCCAGACACAATCGCCTTAATCAGCATATTGAAGAAGTTTTTAGGGGCTTTAAAGCCTGAGCCAGTGTTGTGACCGGCGGGCATATGGTTTAGTGTAACAGCGGTCATAATGATTATCCTTAATCTCTCTAGTTCCCATGAGCATTTCGGCTCGGGAGGGGCTTATACGCCTGCCCAAGTTAGAAAAGGAGCACTGTTTTTCCCTACCAGATATGCAAAAAATGCATATATTTTTATGTCGCGAAGTTACGCTGATGCAAAAATATAGTTACCGTATTTTCTTATATTCCTTTCTTGATAAAAGCTTGATTAACATCTCTTAAAAACTTTAACGCCATCTCATTCGTTCAAGCCATTGTTTTTCAAAGACAACATATATTTATTGATAGCTTTAATCCTTAGTCTTTTATTATCAGCCTATGTTGCCCTGCATTTTGCTGGAGAAGCTTTCAAGATACGCAACGCAATGTCATTAATCATAAAAGATTCGGCACAAGCACCGACTTTTCAGAAGCCATGTGTAAATGGTTGGGCAATCCGTTCACAGCCCTCCTACCTAGGCCATTACACAATACCTACATCAACCAAAGAAACATTGGCCGACAGACTATTCCACCTTCTTTAGCTGGAGTGTGATATTCCCTTCTGCCCCATAATGAAATGAAGCCGGAATTCGAATTGAATTCGATTGATTCGCAGGAAAGACAAGGTGCGACCCGCCATCAAACCTATTATCCGAAGTCACAATAATTTTCACGGACTGTGGCGTCATCACATTAAAATACTGTGTGAAATTCAAACTCGAAAAAACGCCATTTCCTTCTGCCATCGTTGGAATTTCCACCCCATCCTGGTCAAACAAGATCAATCGCGGCACGGCAATGTTTTTATGCAAACCAATACAACTGAAACAGCGGCTTGTGACCTCAATCCCATAGGTCGCACGATCAAGCACACTCGTTTCATAGAGGGAAAAAGTACTCAAGAAACCTTGAGATTTCATAACCGGACCAGTCACCCTCAGCTCGGCAACTTGCAGCGTCTGTGGTTCCAGTGTCTGAACATTCTCAAAACCAAGGGCCTCTTGTTCATTTTGAAAGAAAGGCCCTTTTGAGTGGGAAAGTAAATCTTGATAATTAACATAGTCGGTGGCTGTTTGACAGCCACCAAGCAAAAGGCAAAGCGCCAGGAATAATCCTTTTTGTTGATTAAAAAGCATCAGATCAATGAGCCTTTGTCGCCGATTTTGTTTGCGCGCTCTTCATCTCGTTGGGAAACATTACAACCAAAGTTGTTTTCAATTGTTGACTGAGTTTTTCTGTTGCTTCCTTCAACGCTCTTTTTATTTCCTGCCCGTCATTTTCAGCCCAAATTTTGGCATTTTCCGGTTTACGTTTACCCCGAATCTTGCGCTTCTCATCATTGATCATTTTATTGATCTGAGAGGGATAGGCAAACAACAGCTTTTCTTGAATGTTTTCTTTAGCTTCTGCTGCCAGGGCTTTGCTGCGTGGCAAGGCTGCCTTCGTCTTTTCCGGCTTATAAAAATGCTTTAGTTCCGTATCCACAACTGTGCCTTCAAAATCTTCGCTCACGCCTAGGGCTGTTTTAAAGCTAGGCGATGTCGGCATAAATCGAACTTTCAAGCTTGTTTGCAGGCTCGCAAAATCTTCGGAGAAACGAAATTCTGGTATCAGCACGCCTATACCGTCAAATTCATCGGCATGGACTTTGACATAATCGTTAAACGCAGCACTATGGACATCTTGATCAGCGAGTTGGAATTTTTGCATTTCAGCAATGACTGGACTGATTTTATCTTTTGTGTAACTCAGCAGATTAATGGACTTCACTTTTTCTTTAATCGGTTCCATCAAATCTTCTTGATCACTTTCTTGCTTGGCCATAATGGCCACATCCGCCATGGCGAACAAAAGGCCCCCCATGACTTGGCCAGAATTTGCTCCTTCGATATCAGCGCTAAGTTCCGGATGATCATTTGACATCACAAGTTGACCCGATTTCATAACTTGCTTTGCGTTGAGCGTTAACACAGCTTTCTGCTTTGTAACACAACCGCTCAAAACAACAGAAAAGGCCAAAAGGCATACAGGCAACATGCTTCTACGGTTAATTGATTTTAACATTTTAATTCTATTCCTAACTTATTAGAGTATGAATTGAATAATACCTGCTAAAGTAGATCGCAATTATAAAGAGCATCCTTTTAACGCTTAGCTCTTTCAATTAATCTTGGCTATTCAAGGTGCTCAACTCATTAAAGTCTGACCAGATCATGCATATTATCGCCATTCTCCTGTTTCTTCTGATTCTCTTTGGTCCCTCTCTCTGGGTTAAGATGGTTATCCGTAGCCACAGCACAGATCGGTCTGATTATCCCGGAACCGGTGGCGAATTTGCCCGTCACATTCTGGATCAACTGGGGCTACAGCATGTGAAAGTGGAAACGACCAGCAGGGGCGACCATTATGACCCGATTGATAAGGCTGTTCGGCTTTTACCGGATAGATATAACGGGCGTTCCCTCAGTGCCGTAACTATTGCCGCCCATGAGGTTGGTCACGCCATACAGGACCGCGATGGCTACCCACCCTTTGTGCGCAGACTGTCTTTGGTGAAGTTTGAACAAATCATGATCCGCATTGTTCAGGGGCTTGCTGTACTCACCTTATTCGGGTCAATCATGCAGGGCATCCCACTGTTAAGCGTTGTCATCTTTTTTCTGTTTATGTTTGCGGGCGTTCTGTCCTTTGCCGTACGGATGATTAATCTGAATGTAGAATTTGATGCAAGCTTTTCAAAGGCCCTGCCGATTCTGGAAAATGGCTATTTGCCGCCAAGCGACATCGAACCCGCAAAATCGGTCTTGCGTGCCGCTGCCCTGACCTATCTATCAGGGGCCCTGCTCACGGTATTACGGCTGGTGTTTTTACGTCGGTAAAAGACAATTTTTCTTTAGAAACAGCGTCCTCACGATTTGTTAACTTCTTTTGTACAGTATGGAAAAGTTAAGAAGTCTGAAAATCGCAAAAAAAATGTCTGCGACTCGCGATAAGCACTAGCATAAGCGTGCATGACTTCTTATAAAGGTTAATCGGTTTTTCGAATGAAGATTCGAAAGGCTACTTGGTAAGGTACAGGCTTGGCCTATTTTTAACACAAGAGTTGAGGCACAATGTTTTCAAAACTGTTCGGCGTTCTGTCCGCTGACATGGCAATTGATCTGGGGACGGCAAACACACTGGTGTATGTCAAGGGTAAAGGGATTGTTCTCAATGAACCATCCGTTGTTGCCATTGCCGATAATATGGGTAAAAAACAGGTTCTGGCCGTTGGTGAAGAAGCCAAAATGATGCTGGGTCGTACACCGGGCAACATTCAAGCTATCCGCCCGTTGCGCGACGGGGTGATCGCGGACTTTGAAATTGCCGAAGAAATGATCAAACATTTCATTCGTAAAGTTCATAACCGCCGCTCGTTCGCTGCCCCCATGGTTGTGATTTGCGTTCCATCCGGTTCTACGGCTGTTGAACGCCGCGCCATTCAAAATTCTGCTGAAAATGCAGGCGCCCGTAAAGTTATGTTGATCGAAGAACCCATGGCTGCGGCCATCGGTGCAGGCCTACCTGTGACAGAACCGACAGGGTCCATGGTTGTTGATATCGGTGGCGGTACCACCGAGGTGGCTGTCCTGTCATTGGGCGGTATCGTTTATGCCCGTTCTGTGCGTGTGGGTGGTGACAAGATGGATGAAGCCATCATCGCTTACATTCGCCGGACACACAACCTGCTGGTCGGGGAAGGTACAGCGGAACGTATCAAAAAAGAAATTGGTTCTGCCTGCCCACCGGAAGATGGCGAAGGCCGCACCATGGAAATTAAAGGCCGCGACCTGATGAACGGCGTGCCGAAAGAATTGGTCATTTCTGAACGTGAAATCGCAGAAAGCTTGACCGAACCTGTTGGCGCGATCATCGAAGCTTGTAAGGTGGCTTTGGAAAACACCGCACCGGAATTGGCCGCGGACATCGTAGATAAGGGGATCGTCCTGACAGGTGGGGCTGGTATGTTGCGCAATCTTGACTTCGTCTTGCGCCATTCCACAGGTCTTCCTGTCTCTATCGCCGATGACCCGCTTTCCTGCGTGGCGCTCGGCACCGGGCGCTCTCTGGAAGAAATGAAAAAGCTCAAGCACGTTCTTTCTTCCATGTACTAACACCCGCAAAACGCTCTGATCCACAGGGCGTTTTGGCCTTTTAAAGCAAGAGGACCAACTCGTTGGCTAAACAAGGACACGGCACACCCACACGCGTTGATGCCATACGCCAATATCTTCAAAGGTTTGCGTATGTCGGGTTAGTTGTGGCCGCCTTTGGCCTGATGATGTTGGGAAAGGCCGAAACGGTTATTGTCGAAGAAGTCCGTGCGCGCATCAATGATGCCTTTGCCCCGATCCTTGAAGCTATTGCCGAACCCGCTGAAACCGTGCGCAGCTATCTAGATGAAGGGCGTAAACTTTTAGACCTCCATCAGGAAAACCTGCGCCTGAGCGAAGAAAACAAGCGCCTGTTGAAATGGCAGACCGTTGCCCGCAAGGTGGAAGCTGAAAATGTTGTATTGCGTGATCTCCTGAATTTCCAGACAGGGCCCGAAGCCAGCTATATTGCCGCACGTGTTATTTCCGATGATGGCGGGACCTTTTCTGAAAGCCTTCTGATCTATGCCGGAAAACGCGAAGGCGTCAATAACGGTCAAGCGGTCACCACGGGCGAAGGTCTGGTGGGGCGCATTGCAGGTGTGGCCTATCGATCTGCAAGGGTTCTGCTGATTACGGATTTAAACAGCCGCATCCCGGTAATGATTGAAAGTTCACGTGCCCGTGGCATTCTGGCTGGACGCAACGAAGAAAAACCGATTTTGACTAAATTACCACCGGGCACTATTGTCTCGCCCGGCGATCGGATCGTGACCTCGGGTCATGGCGGGGCCTTCCCACAAGGGATTCCGGTCGGGCGGATTACGGCTGTGAATGATGCACTTGTGGAAATCACCCCATTTGTGGATTCCCAACGTCTGGAAATCGTGCGCATTGTTGACTATGGACTAGATGGCATTCTGGACCGTCATCGTCTGCGCACCGACCTGCCAAAAGATGATATCCCCCCTGCCCCATCACAAACGCAAGCCACATCCGAACCCATGCGCACCGTTGTTCCCAAGCCGGGAACGGAAAGGAGACCGTCAGAACCATGAAACCGGCGTTTTGGCAGCGACTAGATCTTTGGGCGCGCAATATCTCACCGGTCGGTTTGACGATTGTTCTTATTCTTATCAGTGTCATACCGACCCATCTGCCGGGCTATGCCTCCATCGTGCCGCAACTGGCCTTGATGGGTGTCTTTCACTGGACGGTCTTTCGCCCTGATCTTTTTCCAATTCTCGCCGTCTTTGGGATCGGTATTTTGCAAGACAGCCTGTCTGGCGCACCGATGGGGCTGAACACACTCGTCTATCTGACCGTTTTTGGTGTTGTTCTCAGTCAGCGACGTTTCTTTCTTGGTAAAACCTTTTTGGTGGAATGGCTCGGCTTTAGCATCATTTGTTTAGGTGCGGCCTTACAGGCCTGGCTACTATTGTCAGCTTATCATGTCCATGTGCTGACCCCGGCCCCGGTCCTGTTTCAATATCTCATGAGCATTGGCTTTTATCCGGTTCTGGCCTGGATGATGGGCCACTGGCAGACATCAATCCTGAAATAAAAAAGGTAATCATATTCTTATGCATCGCAGTACGGACAGATCAAAACTTTTTAACCGGCGCGCCTTTGTTCTAGGCGGGGGTAAGCTTGTTTTGCTGTCAGCGTTGGCCGGACGAATGTATTACCTGCAAGTGGTCGAAGCCCCCCGCTATAAGACCATGGCGGAAGAAAACCGTATTTCCATTCGTCTGTTACCCCCACCACGCGGCAAGATCATTGATCGCTTTGGGGAAGAAATGGCGGTCAATGAACAAAACTACCGCGTTATCATCACTGCTGAAGACACCAACGGCAAGCCCAAAGAGACACTGGACACTTTGGGGCAGGTCATTGAAATCAGCGAAAAAGAAAAAAAGAAAATCTTAAAAGAAATCAAGCGCAAGCGCAGCTTTGTTCCTGTCACCGTGCGTGAAAATTTAACATGGGAAGAAGTCGCACAGATCGAGGTCAATACACCTGACTTACCGGGCAGTGAAATTGATGTTGGGCAAACGCGCCATTACCCCAAGGGCAATTATTCTGCTCATGTACTGGGCTATGTGGCTGCGGTGACGGAACGCGATGCCAAAGATGATCCTTTGTTAGAATTACCCGGTTTCAGAATCGGTAAATCCGGTATTGAAAAACTACATGACCTGAAACTACGCGGTACTGGTGGGACATCCCAAGTGGAAGTCAACGCCTTGGGCCGGGTCATTCAGGAAGTTGAAAGACAAGAAGGCGAACCTGGCGCAGAAATTATGCTGACACTGGATGCCGGCTTGCAGCAGATGGTCGCAGAACGTCTGGGCGAAGAAGCCGCAGCCGCCGTTGTCATGGATATCCACACCGGCGAAGTCCTGTCCATGGCATCCAGTCCGACCTTTAATCCCAATGCCTTTAACCGTGGCCTATCCCATAAAGAATGGCAAGACCTGATCACCAACCCACGCGGTCCCTTAACCAACAAAACAATTGCCGGACAATATGCACCGGGTTCGACCTTTAAGATGGTCGTTGCTTTGGCCGCTTTGGAAAAAGGGGTCATCACCCCGTCCCAAAAAGTCTTTTGTTCCGGCCATATGGAATTGGGCAATGCCCGCTTTCACTGCTGGAAACGCGGGGGTCACGGTCATATGAACATGGTCGAAGCCCATATGCATTCCTGCGATATTTATTTTTATGAAATCGCCAAACGAACAGGTATCAACCGTATCCATGACATGGCTAAACGCTTAGGTATCGGGGATCGAACCGGGCTTGACTTGCCGGGCGAGCGCACAGGTTTGATGCCATCGCGTGACTGGAAACTCGCGACCATCGGGGCGCCGTGGCAAGGTGGGGAAACGCTTATTACCGGGATCGGTCAAGGCTATGTCCTTGCAACCCCGTTACAGCTGGCCGTTATGACGTCGCGTCTGGTCAGTGGTAAAAAGGTTGTGCCGCACCTGACCCGTAAAATCACCACGGCTGATGGGGTTGAAGTCCCGGTGCGCCCTGATTTTGAATCCCTCGGCATTTCCAACCATCATTTAAAAATTGTTCAAGAAGGCATGAACGCCGTGACCAATGTGGTCGGTGGTACCGCCTATCGTTCACGCATCAAAGAAGCCGGATTTGCCATGGCCGGAAAAACCGGAACAGCGCAAGTCCGACGTATTTCAAAGGCTGAACGTGACACACGCGTCTTGAAAAATTCAGAATTACCGTGGGAATTACGCGATCATGCATTATTTGTCGGTTTTGCCCCTTATGATAATCCGCGCTATGCGGCATCTGTGGTGGTGGAACATGGTGGGTCCGGGTCAAGAGCCGCAGCCCCCATTGTGCGTGATATCTTACTGGAAGCCCAGCGCCGGGAATCCGCTCGCGGGGAACCCGTTGTCCCGACCAAACCTGCCCCAACCACTGAGAAGGAGGCATAAGCCATGATAACGCATTATCGCCTCGGTCAGGATAAATTAACCATTGGCCGCAAAATTCTGGAATTGAACTGGGGCTTCGTGCTGTTGCTGATCATAACCGCCAGCGTCGGTTTTGCCATGCTTTATTCTGCAGCCCCCGGTGACCCTTCGATCCCCGGTTCCGTCGGCAGCTGGGATCCATGGGCAAAACGCCAGTTAATCCGTTTTGGGGGCGGGCTTGTCATTATGTTCGTGGTGGCCCTGACTGATATTCGGATATGGCTACGCTATTCCTACATTCTATACTTTATCGCCCTTGGCCTGTTGGTCGGCGTAGAAGTCAAAGGTTCCATCGGGATGGGGGCGCAACGCTGGATCAGTTTGGGTTTTTTCCAATTGCAACCGTCTGAACTCATGAAAATCACCATCATTCTGGCTTTAGCGCGTTATTTTCATGGCCGATCCCTGGAAGAGATTCAAAGCATTCCTTACCTGTTTGTACCGCTTTTCATGGTGGCGGCCCCATCGGTCCTGATCCTGCGCCAACCTGATCTGGGCACAACCTTGATGTTGATTTTGGGCAGTGGCGTCATCTTCTTTTTAGCAGGTGTGCGTTTATGGAAATTTGCCCTTGTCGGGGTGTCAGCCCTGGCCGCTATACCGGTAGCCTGGCAATTCCTGCACACCTATCAGAAAAAGCGGGTCCTGACCTTCCTGAACCCGGAAAACGACCCCTTGGGGGCTGGTTATCACATCATGCAATCCAAGATTGCGTTTGGGTCCGGCGGCATGATGGGCAAAGGTTTTGGACAAGGATCACAAAGTCACTTGAATTTTCTGCCAGAAAAACAAACCGACTTTATCTTTACCATGCTGGCCGAAGAACATGGGCTTGTTGGTGGATTGGCTGTCATCGGGCTTTATCTGTTACTGTTGATCTATGGCTATGCCATCGCCATGCGTTCCAGAAGTCAATATGGCCGACTGGTTGCACTGGGTGTAACAACGACATTCTTCCTGTATATTTTCATCAATATTGGCATGGTCATGGGTTTATTGCCCGTTGTCGGTGTGCCGTTGCCGCTAATTTCCTATGGTGGAACGGTGATGATTTCTATCCTGTTCAGCTTTGGTCTGTTGCTAAGTGTTTCCATTCACCGTGATATGACCATCGGTCGTAAGGGGGAACATGATGATTTTTAGAGGGTGATGAGTTTTTCCGGGGAAACAGGGATAACCTTGCCCGGACGACGAACTTCTTTGGCCAACGCCCGACCATTAATCAAACTGGCCCCTTCACGTAAGGCATTCTGTAAATCGTTTTGGTCACGCAGGCCAAATGCATAAAAAGAGGCCCCGTGCTCGCCCGCGAACTGATGAAGATCAGCCAGATCCTGTTTCACTTTTCGTACCTGCAACCCTGTTGTCGCCGATGCCTGTACGTCACAGCTTAAAAACTGTAATCCAGCATTGTTCACCAGAGATCGACTAAGGTCACCAAGCTCACATCGCAAACCAAAGACCTTGAACTTGTGTTGATGGGCCTTGATCGCAGACTTGATATGCTGAAGTGAAGTATTCGATCTAATCCCGATGATTTCAATCTGAACAGACTGCCTGAAATCACCCTGCAACTGACGCAATGGTTTTAAGGGCGAAGTTCGTTTTGGTGCGAGAAGACTATGCAGATGAAAGGGCAGGATAATCACTTTCTGCTCAATATCTTTTGTTGCCTGAATATGGCGGGCTGCTTGACTTGCAAGGATACCGTCCATTTCCTCAATCATAGGATCTGGACAACCCTCATAGATTTTGTCACCAAAACTGATTGTGCCATGCAGGTCTTTACGATATGGACATCCCGCATAGCTATTGATAGCCCGGCTCGCACGATCCCAACAGGGTCGAAAAACCAGACTGAGCGTACCAACCGGATTGGGTTTCACTGCATCCGGTTCCTGGGCTTTTGCTTTTGGTTTGGGTTTTTCTCTGGTTTCGGCTGTTTTCCCTACAGCTTTATCGGTGATAAAATCCCCCCAGGCGACCTCAGTTACCCCATCATTTTTATGATCAACCCCATCATCTGATTTCCAGTCCTGCTGTTCCAGAACAGGTTTGGCTGGTTGTTCATGCTGCATAATTTTTTCTTTGATCGGGTTGTTATGTTCCAGTTTCTGCCATTGCCCTTGGGTTTGTTCTTTGCGTTGATGGACCTGTTCTTTCCAGTCCCCCAAGTCAACATCATCTTGATCGATATTTTGTTCAACCCATTCATCAGACCCTTGGGCTTGAACCACTTCGCCTTTTTCCCAATCCACATTAACCGGACCATGGATATTGGCTTCACGCACGAATTTGATGGTTTTTTTGGCTTTGCTGAAATTAAAGCTGCCATCTTCATTAAACATCTCGTCCGGTTCAATTTGTGCAACGGGCACATTGATACGACGTTCTCCGGTGATGTAGCGATCCCCGAGCAAACGTTCCCCAATATCATCAATAATATCCATGGCTGCGTTATATTCAGCCACGGGATCTTTGTTATAAACGTGGAAAATATAAAGCGAACGCACACACATAAACCCCGTGCCCTTTTCCCCGCACCGGGTTTTTAAAATCCCTTCGCAAACCGGGGCGACACTATCGCGCAGTTCCGCCATGATGGCTTTTTTAAAATCGCTGGTGTCTAACAGGTAGGATTTCGAGCCATGCCGGCCCTGCTGCACACTTAAAACATTATCAGCTGAAACGGTTGGCCCTTTTCCGAACTGCTTTTCACGTTCCAACTGTTTTGCAAATTGTTTGGCAAATTCGCCTAAGCCACCGTCATCAGGCAACGTCTCTTCATCTTCTTGATACCCGAATAATCGATCCGTAAGAGTTTTTAAAAAACTGGCCATAGCTGACAGCCCCTAATGTCGCGCACTACAATTCTGAAATTGATGGCGAACCTATTGATTTCAAGACATTATGCGCTTGGGAAAGTCGCTGTAAAGGTGGAGCCTTTATCCAGTTCAGAACGTACACTGATAGTTCCGTTCATATTTTCAACCATAGCCTTAGAAATACTTAACCCCAGTCCGGTCCCCCCTTTACTGCGTTGATCGGAACTATCTGCCTGAATAAACTTGTCAAAAATCCGATTTTGCATTTCTTTAGCAATACCCCGCCCGGTATCAACGATTGAAATTTGCACTTTACCGCTGACTTGTTTGCAGCGAATTGTGACCGTATCATTTTCATTGGAAAACTTGATCGCGTTGGACAAAAGATTGGATATGACCTGCATTAAACGATCCGAATCGGCAATAACCGATAAATCATCGCCATCGTGATCGTAACTGAGCGTCACATTATACTGTTTTGCATAAGCTTGATGATTTTCTACAGCTTGGGGTAAAAATTCTCCCAACGCAATTGGGCGCAAGTCAAAATCCATCCGCCCGGACTGCAGCTTTTCCATATCCAGAATATCATTTACCAATAAAACCAAACGATTGGAATTATTATTGGCCACCTGCACCAGTGACTTTGCCTGATCGGACAGTTCCCCACCGTAATGTCCATTCAGCAGCCCAATGGCACCATGAATTGCCGTTAAGGGGGTACGTAACTCATGGCTGACGATTGAGGTAAATTCTGATTTCGCCTGTTCCAAACGCTTTAGTTCGGTCACATCTGTATGGGCACCCACCAAACGTATGGCCTGCCCCTTTTCATCACGTAAAGCTTCTGCGCGAGCCAGCACAAATACCGTATGACCGTCCTTATGGCGCATACGCTGCACCATTTCAAAACGATCCGTTTCCCCTCTGAAGTGACGCTCAATGCCATCCATGACTTTTAGGCGATCTTCTTCAAACACCAAGTCCGCCCAACTATCAAAACGATTAATAATCTCATCATCACCATAGCCCAACTGCGCTTTCCATTGCGGGGAAAACCAGACTTGATCTGTACGTAAGTCCCAGTCCCAGATCCCGTCTGATGTCGCGCGAAACGCCATGGACATAATTTCTTCCTTACTGCGCAAACGTTCCTGATGCTGGCGTTCTATGGTGACATCCTGAATGATGCCAAATAATCCCTGCACGGCATTGATGTTATTTTTTTCACAGACCGCACGGATCACCACATTGCTGATGCCCCCATCACTACGCAGCAGGCGGGCTTCGGTATCAATTTCTTTTCCTTCCTGAATTGCTTCCTGAATCAGTTCCCAAAGACGGGTCTGGTCTTCGCCAAAAAAAGCATCGATAAAATCATCCAGCGTAATATGCGACTTATTTGGCTTGCGCCCATAAATATTGAACACTTCATTCGACCATTGCAAAAAGCCGCTGGAAATATCCAGATGCCAATGCCCGACACGCGCAGTTGTTTCCGCCATTTCCAGTAACCGGATATCATTTTGCGCCCGGATTTCGCGGTTCTTTGCCTCTGTCACATCGCGTGCAACCGCATAAATCAAATCAGAATTTTCGTCGCTCACATGGGCGCGCCATTGCAGCCAAACATGATGCCCATCTTTTGTTTTATAGCGGTTTTCAAAATCGATCACCTTTTTCCCAAAGGCTAAATCCTCCAGCACCATCTGGGTGGCTGCACGGTCATCAGCATGAACCAAGTCAACAATGGGTATCGACAGAAGATAACTATCTTCATATCCAAGAGTCTTTTTCCAGGCCGGGTTGACCTGTTTAAAATAGCCATCTGTTCCGGCGACACATAACAGGTCGAGGGAATATTGATCTAAAGCATCAAATGCGGTTTCTTTTGTCACGGCATAACCAAATTTATATTTTTATGTCGTTAACATACCTGATAACAAAGAAAAAACCAATTCACTGGTTGTGATTTATATGAACGCTCGGCTACACTGTGGGACCAATGAAGGATGAGGTTTCAAAAAACATGTCAGCACGCACACTTAAAAATACAATATTTAGTGCCTTTATCTGTGTCCCCCTGTTTGCCGCAGGCTGCACCACGGCCAATGAAACCTACACTCCACCAATCAAACCGGGGAGTTCAACCTATTCTAATTACCTGATCGGCCAGTTTGCTGTACGTCATCGCCAAATGGACAAGGCTGCAGATTTCTTGTTAAAAGTCGATGAAGAGAAAAATCTGCCGGAAGTCTTGAATAAAAGTCTGGAACGTCAACTTTTCACCATTCTGGCCGGTGAAGGGCGCATTGAAGAAGCCGCACGCATTGCTGCTAAAATAAACAGCAATGATCTAATGGGGCAATTGGTTCAGATTGTTCGTGATGTTCATCAAAAAAATGTCGAAGCTGCGTTAAAACATGTAAACGAGATGACAAGTCAAGGCCTCGGCGTCTACGTCAAACCCTTGGTTCGCGCCTGGATCATTGCCGCTAATCAAGGGGCAGAACCTGCGCTGAAATCTTTGGAAACCATGAAAAGCCAGAAAGGGCTGGAAGCGCTCTATCATTTACATAGTGCCTTGCTCCATCAATTTGGCGGCAATGAAAAAGCTGCTGAAACCCACTTCAAACAAGCGGCCCAAGGCCCCAACGGCATGTCCCTGCGACTGGCTGAACTTTATGGGACTTTACTGGTTAAGCAAAACCGTATGGCAGATGCACAAGACGTCTATCAGGGATATGTGACAGCCCACCCTGATTCCCTGTACATTCAGGCCATGCTCGATGAACTGGACAATGGTGCCCTGAGCAAGCGCCCAGCCCTGACTATTCGCGACGGTTTGGCCGAAACACTTTTTGGACTGGCGTCTTCCTTGCGATCTCATAGCACCCGTCAGGCGGGTCTGATTATGGGACAGCTTGCCCTTCATATCAAACCGGACTTCCCCATCGCCCAAATTTTAGTTGCTGAAATTTTAGAAACAGATCAACGCTTTGGCGATGCCAATAAAGTCTATGCCACTATCCCGGCGACAAACCCCTTTTCATGGTCGGCCCGTCTGCGCATGGCCTTAAACATGGATGATATGGATAGAACAGACGACGCTGTTGAGGTGCTGGAGAAAATGATCCAGCAACACCCCAAACGTCTGGAAGCCCATATCACGCTTGGTGATATCTTGCGTCACCGCGAACGCTTTGCCCCAGCCGCAAAAGCTTATGGCAAAGCACTGGACTTGATCGGTGATCAAGTCGGCGCACACCATTGGAACTTGTTTTATTCGCGTGCCATCACACTGGAACGCCTTAAACGTTGGGACGAAGCCGAACCACTTTTCCTAAAAGCCTTGGAACTGGAACCGGATCAACCGTTTGTGCTGAATTATCTCGGTTATTCATGGATTGAAAAAGGCATGCATATGGAGCGTGCCCAAAAAATGATTAAAGAGGCCGTCCGCCAACGCCCACGCGATGGTTATATCGTCGATAGTCTTGGCTGGGTGCTCTACCGCATTGGGGAGTACGAAAAAGCTGTCCCCCATCTGGAACGTGCTGTTGAGCTTCAACCCTCTGACCCGGTCATCAACGATCATTTAGGCGATGTCTACTGGAAAGTCGGGCGCAACCGCGAAGCACGCTTTCAGTGGAAACGGGCCAAAAGTCTGGAGCCCGATCAAGAGATATTGAACATCATTGAAGAAAAACTTGAAAACGGACTTATCGAAAACTGATGCCCATCACCTGCTCGGCATATGCCAAGGTCAACCTTTACCTTCATGTCACGAACAAGCGTGAAAATGGCTATCATGAACTGGACAGCCTGATCTGTTTTGCCCAATGTGGGGACATTCTATCCTTTGCAGACAGCGATGAAATCAGCCTTAAAATCATTGGCCCTATGGCCCGTTTTCTGGATGGGGAAGATGACAATCTGGTTCTCAAGGCTGCGCGTGGTTTACAAAAACTCTGCAACGTCACAAAAGGCGCAACCATCACACTGGAAAAGCACTTGCCTGTTGCAGCAGGGATCGGCGGTGGCTCCGGTGATGCGGCTGCGACATTAAAAGGTCTGTGTCAGCTCTGGAATGTTTTTCCCGATCCAAAAGGTCTGCAAGAACTGGCTTTATCATTAGGGGCCGACGTGCCCATCTGCTTAAAAGAACACGCCGCCCATGTCGGTGGCATTGGGGAAGTCATTACCCCGCTTGCCCCCTTGCCCGACTGCTGGATGGTTCTGGTCAATCCCATGGTCGCGGTTTCCACCCCTGCGGTCTTTAATAAACGCACAAGCGCCTTTCATACCCCTGATCCCATGATCGCTGAATATAGCTTTGACGATTTTATTGATGCCCTTAAGATACGGACCAACGACCTGATGGCCCCTGCCTTGGAACTAGCCCCGGAAATTCAGACTGTGTTAAATGTCCTCAATCAGCAAACAGATGCTGCCCTTTGTCGCATGTCCGGTAGTGGGGCAACCTGCTATGCTATTTTTAAAGAGAAACAGGCTGCGGAACGGGCAATTAAGTGCATCAAAACAAGTCATTCTGACTGGTGGATTGACATGGGGAAAATTATTTAACTTTTTTGAAAATTCCCTCTTGCGCTTTGGAAAATTTCCTCGTATGTTCCGCGCCACAACACAAATGGGGCGTCGCCAAGCGGTAAGGCACTGGTTTTTGGTATCAGTATGCGCAGGTTCGAATCCTGCCGCCCCAGCCAACATTAAAAAGCCAGTTTCCTCATTTAAGGAACTGGCTTTTTCTTTTCTTACCCCACCTCTCCCTACACTCAAATATAGTTAAAATATTCTCGGATTTTTATTTATAAATTGATCGCATTTTGTATGCAAAACCTTAGGTAAATTTAATCTGTCTAAGTTAAATGAAAAGATACAAGAAAAGCATATAAATTAATCAATTTTCTATAATCGCTTATTTTATAGGCATATTTTGATAAAGAAACCGTGATATTGTAATGAAACGTAAAATAATCACAACGCGTTGAAATCACATGTTATATACATTCCCTATAAAAATATAAGTTAGAACAGAGGATCTTCACCATGCTCCAAAAAGCGTCAAAATTTTTATTTGCCCTTCTTTGCATTACCTTTTTAAGCGTAAATGCACAGGCTACAGATCGTGCAACACCAGATGAGGCAAAGCAACTTTGTGAAAAAGCGGCTGCCTTTCTAAAAGAAAACGGAATTGAAGCCTCTAAGGCTGCCTTCCACGCGCCGGGTGCCCCATGGCATGATCGCGACCTTTATGTCTTTGTCTTTAACCCTGAAGGTATCACATTGATCCATGGCGCCAAAGACGCTTTGGTAGGTCGTGATTTGACCAAACTGCGTGATGTGGATGGTAAACTCTTCCTGAAAGAAATCGTGTCCGTACAGGATAAAGGCTGGGTCGATTACAAATGGCAAAACCCTGTCACTAACAAGGTTGAAGCCAAAACAAGCTACGTCATCAATACAGGTGACTATGTTGTCGGTGTCGGCGCGTATAAATAAGAAGCTATCGTGAGAACGCGCAAATCAAGTATTTGTGCGTTCTCATCAATAACAAAAAATTACTAGAACCGGGAAAAGGCTGGGTCATGTTTAATAATATCTCCATTACCACAAAATCACTGATCGCCCCATTGGTAGCCTGTGCAATGTTGTTGGTTATCACATTTTCTGCGTTCATCAATTACACGACAAGCCAGAAACAGATAGAAAATTCATCCCATGCCACCCAGACTGTGAATGATGCCAAAAGTCTGGTCATTACCATGGCGCAGGCTCATGCCTCCCTTTTTAGAACCGTAAGCTGGCAACAGGCCCAAGTGGATGGGGAAAAAGTGGCAGAATCCACAGAACAGGCCAAAACCAAAATTAAAAGTACCATAAACCAGTTCAAGAAACTGGACTTGTCTTTGATCCAGAAAGACCCAAAAGAAATTCAGAAAATTGAAGACGAAATTAAAAACTATCAAAAAATTTCCCTTGAAACTCTGGACACCATCGCTATCGACACCTTCTTGGCAACTATGTTGATGACCGATGCCCATTATGTATTTGAAGACCTGAGTGCTAAAATCGAAGGATTATCCAGCCTCATCCAACAAAAAAGTGCAGAGCTGAATGCGAAGATGATCGCAAATCAAAAGACAGCCTTTTTAACCTCACTGATCATATCTGCCTTTGCCATTGTCTTATCCATCGTCTTTGCCATTATGCTGTCCAAAGCCATCTCCAAACCGGTTAATCAAATGACCGAAGTGATGACCCGTTTGGCAGAAGGAAATCTGGATGTGGACGTTGAAGGAACGACACGCGGAGATGAAGTCGGTCGTATCGCCCAAGCCGTTCTTGTCTTTAAAGAAAATGCCATTGAACGCGAGCGCATGCACGAAGAAGACCGCAAAAACCAGGAAGCCAATGCCCTTCGCCAACAGAAGTTGATTGAATTGACAAATGGTTTTGACAGCGCCATCACCAGCGTTATCGAAGCCGTGATGGGTGCCGTTCATGACCTGCATACAGCAGCCGATAACCTGTCCAGCACGGCTGAAAAAACATCCGCACAAACAGCCAATGTATCAGAAGCCACCAACAGTGCCTCAGAAAATGTGCAGACGGTTTCTTCAGCAACGACCGAACTCAGCAGCTCTATTCAGGAAATCAGCTCACAAGTCTCGCGCGCCTCGCAAGTCTCCCAAGAAGCTGTGGGGGAGGCACGCGACACCAATGAGAATATAGGCCAGCTTGCCAATGCCGCTGACCGTATTGGCGAAGTCATCAACCTCATTCGTGACATTGCCGATCAAACCAACCTTCTGGCGCTAAACGCAACCATTGAATCAGCCCGTGCAGGGGAAGCTGGCAAAGGGTTTGCCGTTGTGGCAAGCGAAGTCAAAAACCTTGCTAACCAAACCGGACGCGCTACTGAAGAAATCGCCAGCCAGATCGAAAGCATCCAAAGCGAAACACACCGCGCCGTCGATTCCATTCAAGGGATTTCCGGCACCATTTCATCTATCAGCGAGCTTTCCTTAAGCATTGCCGGGGCCATTGAACAACAAACCGCGGCCACAGATGAAATCGCGCGCAATGTGGAAAATGCATCCGATGGCACCAACCGGGTTTCCAGTAATATCTCGGGGGTTGCAAAAGCCGCAGAAGAAACCGGGGTCATGGCCTCGACCGTCTATAATTCTGCCACAGACCTGAAAGAACGTGCGGAACACTTGAAGCAAACTGTGGAAGATTTCTTAAACGCCGTGCGTGCGATCAGATAACCTGAGAATTTGATGCTGGTTCAACTTGATCGCCTTCCAGCATCATCTGCAAAATCTCTTTATCTGTCTCACGCATACCGATGCGGCCCAGACGGGCGATATTGTCAATCGTGGTTTCAATACTGCTATTGACGAGCCCATCTCCGCCTTTCAGATTATGTCCCTGCTGCGCCATATGGAAACCTAAAATCCCGGCTTCAACTGAAGCTGCGATTTTTGATGCACAAGCAGGTTTTGCCCCGTCGCAAACCATACCCGAAACGGACCCTAACGTATTTGCAATCGTATGGGAAATCACATCCGTTCGCCCCCCATGCAACCACGCAATCCCGGCGGCGGCCCCTGCCCCGGCACTGACGGCACCGCAAAAGGCCGATAACCAGCCGATCCCGCTTTTTAAATGAACCGCGACCAAATTGGCGACCACAAGCGCGCGGAACAAATCGTCCGGGCTGCTCTCCAATTCTTTAGCATATTCTACAACGGGCAAAGACGTTGTCATACCCTGATTACCACTGCCCGTTACAATAACAACAGGTAGCTCACATCCGCCCATGCGTGCATCTGACCCAGCAGCTGCCATAGCCTTGGCACGAATCTTCACATCATTGCCCCAAGTCTTAAGCAAAACAGAACCAATATTGGCCCCCCATGCCCCTTTTAGACCTTCTCCAGCAATCCGGCTATTATAGGTAACTTGGCGCTCCAAAACGTCTTTAACATCTTCGACATTCAAATTTTCTGCGAAGTTCACAATGGAAGATATAGTCAAAGTCTCACGACTGTCTTTTGATGTACCTGCAGAGGCCTTCTGGATGTTTTTTTCGATCAGCGTATGACCATTTTTTTCCAGATAGACAATGTTTGTGTGAAAATGCGACAGACGGATTTTTACTTTCTGCGCACCGGCCCACAGGGTCAGGATTAAATCAAAAGTAAGATCACTTTCCAACGGCTCAACAGTGATACTGTCCAGTTCCAAAAAAGCCGTAATCTCTTTATATTGATCCTTATGAACTTGAGATAAAACTTCCAGACGGCGTTTTGAATCGCCGCAAACCAGACCTGCCGCAACCGCAGCCTTCATCCCTTTCAATCCCCCAGTATGAGGGACCACAACACTTTTGGCATTTTTAATGATATTTCCACTGACCTGTACCGAAACCTTGCTGGGTAAAACCCCTAAAACCGCCCGCGCTTTTGCAGCAGCATAAGCCAGTGCAATCGGTTCGGTACAGCCCATCGCCGGGACAAGTTCTTCACGCAAAATATCAAGATAAGTAAGAGAGGTGGTTTCAGTTCTCATCATGGCAGAAACTCATAATTTACATTCATAAAAGTTATAAACCATAATAGACTAATGTACGGGAATGATTATTTTATTATTTTGCTAAAATGACCATTTATTAGAAATTTATTCTAATTTAATCAAAATAAACAATAATTAATTTTTCAAAATGCTAGGTTCTAAAATATTCTATAATATATTGTAATTTATAAATAATAGACTGAAAAACGGGCACCTTTCTCTCAACCAGCGCTATCAACATTATAAATATGTATTTTATATTTGAGCATAAATAGTATAAGGTCTTACCACTCAGAGACCATGGGGTTTAGAAGGAATTAATCCGTGAATATGAAACTCTCAACCAAATTGCCACTGGTAATCATTGGCCTGTCCATCCTTGCCGTCTTGATTACCGGCGTCATCTCGTTCACACGCTCAGAGCACGCCTTGGAACAAGCTGCTTTCAGTAAACTCGAAGCCGTGCAGGAAGCCCGCATTGCAGAGCTTGAAAACAACCTTCATGCCATTCAGGAAGATTTACGCATCATTGCAACCAACGACATGGCCATTGATGCTGTCACGGAAATAGAAACAGCTTATGAAGAATTAGGCGATCAAGCTGATCAGACCGTACGTGAGCTCTATATTACCCAAAACCCCAACAAGGTCGGTGAAAAAGATAAACTGGTTGATGCTAAAGACGGATCGCACTACAGCAAAGCACATGCCCATTATCACCCTTGGTTTTCACAGCTGATGAAAAGCCGTGGTTATTACGATATTTTCCTGGTCAATGAATTTGGCGAAGTGGTTTATACCGTCTTTAAAGAAGATGATTTCGGTACCAACCTAAAGGATGGGAAATGGTCCAAAACAGATTTGGCCGTCGTTTATAAACAGGTCGAAAACAAACCTTTAGGCACAGTCGCTTTTAGTGACTTTGCCCCTTACGGCCCAAGTCACAATGCGCCAGCAAGCTTTATGGCCACCCCGCTTTATGAACATGATGGGGAATTTCATGGTGCCCTTATCTTTCAGATGCCCATTCAAAAAATCAATGCGGTCATGCAAAATAGTATCGGCATGGGCGAAACGGGTGAAGCCTACCTTGTCGGTCAAGACCACTTCATGAGAAGTGATTCACGTTTTTCAAGCGAGAGCACAATCCTAAAACAAAAGGTCGAAACAGAAGCCGTCAAACTTGCCTTATCCGGTAAAGATGATGTTATCGACAGCACGGATTATCATGGCTCACACGTTCTTGCTGCCTATGGACCAATCACCTTTAAAGGTGTCACCTGGGCCGTCATTGCAGAAATTGACATGGAAGAAGTCGACATTCCCGTCTTAGAACTGCGCACTGTTTTAATGATTGTCATTGTGTTAATCGCCGCAGGCGTCGGGCTTATTGGCTATTTCCTATCTCGTTCTATTTCCAAACCCATCAATGCCATGACCGATGTGATGGGGCAACTGGCTCAGGACAATCTGTCAGTTGATGTGCCTTATACAGACAAAAGCGACGAAATCGGTGAAATGGCCGGATCCGTCCATCACTTTAAAGACCAAATGATCAAAGTGAAAAAACTGGAAGAAGAACAGGAAGAACAAAAACGCAAAGCCGATGCCCAGCGTAAGGCCGCCATGATCCAGATGGCCGACTCGTTTGAAGCAAATGTCGGACAAGTCGTGCAAACGGTAACGTCAGCTGCCACCGAACTACAAGCATCCTCCAGCCAGATGTCGGCAACTGCAACGGAAACAAGTTCGCAGGCTACCACCGTCGCAGCAGCGGCAGAAGAAGCCTCAGCCAACGTCGAAACCGTGGCGTCTGCTGCCGAAGAACTGGCCAGTTCCGAAGGTGAAATTAGCCGCCATGTCCATAAATCATCTGAAGTTGCCGATCACGCCGCCCATCAGGCAGAAGAAACAAAGGCCACTGTCGAAAATATGGTGCAACAAGTTGGTAAAATCGGCGCCGTTGTGAGCCTGATTTCCGATATTGCCGAACAGACCAACCTTCTGGCCCTGAACGCAACCATTGAAGCCGCGCGCGCAGGTGATGCGGGCAAAGGCTTTGCCGTTGTGGCAAGTGAAGTCAAGAACCTGGCAAACCAAACCGCCAAAGCTACTGATGAAATCGCCAAACAAATCGGTGAAGTTCAGTCTGTCACCCATGAAGCGGCGACAGCCATTTCCAGCATTGGCGACACCATTACCGAGATCGACCAGATTGCCAATTCCATCGCTGTTGCTGTGGAAGAACAAACCGCAGCCACAGGTGAAATTGCCCGCAATGTGGAACAGGCATCTCAAGGAACATCCGAAGTTTCCATCAACATCCAGTCTGTTGAACAAGCTGCCGGTGAAACCGGAGCTGCCGCCACCCAGATTTCCAACGCCTCTTCTGACTTGTCACAGCAAGCTGAAATCTTACGCGAAGAAGTCAAACGCTTCCTTGATCAGGTGCGCAGCGATAATTCAACCATGAAGCTTATGGAATGGGATAGCAGCCTTGAAACCGGCAATCCTACCATTGATACGGAACATCAGGAATTCATTAAGATGCTGAACACTGCCTATTCGCAAATGATGTCCGGCAAAGGCACTGAAATGGTTGATGAAATGTTGGATAATTTCTTCACCTACATGCAAACCCACCTTGCCCATGAAGAAACTGAAATGCAGAAAGTGGGCTATCCTGAATTTGCTGCCCATAAAAAATCCCACGATGACTTTATGGACAAGCTCACCGCCATCAAATCCCAGCATGATGCAGGAAACGACGTCAGCAGTGATCTATTAAACTATATGGCCAGCTGGGTGAAAGAACATACGATGCAATATGACAAACTGTTTGTCGAATTCATCTCTGAATAATCCAAGTCCCCCTGCTTACACAGGGAATAGTATCCATAAAAAAGGGTGCCTCCCAACCAAGGAGGCACCCTTTTTGTTTCTGTTAGATCAGAACTTACTCACCAGCAGCCATATAGTCCGGCATCCAGTTCTCATGCAGGTCTTTCAGTTCAGCAACGCCAATACCTTCACCGCCCAGAACAACGTCTGAACCACCTGTTTGACCGATGATGTTAGCTGTAACACCTGCTTCACCAGCTTTAACGACAAAGGCATCAGCTTTATCCGCATCCACCGTAACGATATATCGGCCTTGGTCTTCACCGAACAGCCATGCATAGGCCTGTTCAACATTAGCAGGAATATCAATGGAACAACCAATGTTGCCTGCCATGGCCATTTCAGCAACCGCAACTGCAATCCCGCCATCAGAGATATCATGGCAAGTATCAACGCCGCACAGAATTTCGGCACGCACAAAGTTACCAGTCTTGAGTTCAGCTTCAAGGTCCACAAGTGGTGGGGCACCTTCTTCACGACCGCAGATAATCTCGAGGTAGCGCGAGGCACCTAACCAACCCTTGGTTTCACCCAAAACGATGATCGCTTGACCGTCTTTCTTGAAAGCAACAGATGCCGCCTTGTCGATATCCTTGATCAAACCAACAGCCCCTAATGTCGGGGTTGGCAAGATGCCTTGACCATTGGTTTCGTTATACAAAGACACGTTACCAGACACGATCGGGTAATCCAATGCGCGGCACGCTTCACCGATCCCTTCGATACAGCCGACAATCTGACCCATAATCTCTGGGCGTTCCGGGTTACCGAAGTTCAAGTTATCGGTCACCGCCAATGGCGTTGCGCCAACGGCTGTGATGTTACGATAAGTTTCCGCAACGATCTGTTTACCGCCTTCATGCGGGTCTTGGTAACAATAACGCGGGGAACAATCAGATGTCACCGCAATGCCTTTGTTGGTTTCATGCACACGTACAATGGCGCTATCCCCACCGGGACGGCCCACTGTGTCGCCCATCACCATATGGTCATACTGTTCCCAGATCCACCGTTTGGAGGCAAAGTTCGGATGCGCGGTCAATGTTTTCAGCGCATCAATGCGGCCAACATTGCTTTCAACGCTTGCGGCGTCAATTTCGGCTGGACGTTCGGTTTTTACCCAAGGGCGATCATATTCGGGTGAGGCCAGCGCCAGCGGATCAATGGGCAGATCACCCACGACTTCGCCATGCCATTTCAGAACCATATTGCCTGTATCAGTCAGCTTCCCGATGACAGCAAATTCAAGGTCCCATTTGTCCATGATGGCTTTGGCTTCGGCTTCCATACCCGGTTTCAAAATCACCAGCATACGTTCTTGGGATTCTGACAACATCAGTTCATATGGCGTCATACCTTCTTCGCGCATAGGCACTTGATCAAGTTCAAGTTCCACACCAACGCCGCCTTTGGACGCCATTTCGAAGGAAGAAGAGGTCAAGCCCGCCGCACCCATATCCTGGATCGCAACGATAGAGCCTGTTTGCATCAACTCAAGGGTGGCTTCGATCACCAGTTTTTCGGTGAACGGATCGCCCACTTGAACAGTAGGTCGTTTTTCTTCGCTATCTTCGGTAAATTCCGCCGATGCCATGGTCGCGCCGTGAATACCGTCGCGCCCTGTTTTGGAACCGAAGTAAACAACCGGGTTGCCCACACCAGCCGCAGCAGAATAGAAAATATTATCCGCATCGGCCAGACCAACAGCCATGGCATTTACAAGGTTGTTGCCGTTATAAGAACTGTGGAATTCACATTCCCCAGCCACAGTCGGTACACCCACGCAGTTGCCGTAACCAGAAATACCAGACACAACGCCGGACACCAGATGGCGAGTCTTTTCATGATCCACATCGCCAAAACGCAGCGCGTTTAGGTTACAGATCGGACGCGCACCCATGGTAAAGACGTCACGCAAGATACCGCCGACACCGGTCGCCGCACCTTGGTACGGTTCGATGTAAGACGGGTGGTTGTGGCTTTCCATTTTGAAGATGATCGCTTGGTTATCTTCAATATCAATAACGCCAGCGTTTTCACCCGGACCACAGATCACCCATGGGGCTTCGGTCGGCAAGGTCTTCAACCATTTTTTGGAAGATTTATAAGAACAGTGCTCTGACCACATGACAGAGAAAATGCCAAGCTCATTCAGGTTTGGCTCACGCCCCATGATCTCAAGGCAAAGCTTCCATTCGTCTTCAGAAAGACCATGTTCAGCAACGATTTCAGGTGTAATCTCACTCATGACAGCGCCTCCACCAGTGCGTCAAACAGGGGCTTGCCATCGGTCCCGCCGAGCTGTGCATCACACAGACGTTCCGGGTGCGGCATCATGCCCAATACATTTTTATTTTCGTTCAGGATGCCCGCAATGTTGTTGCGTGATCCATTGATGTTCGCTTCTTCAGAAACATTGCCTGCTTCGTCGCAATAGCGGAACGCCACCTGATTGTTGTCTTCGATAGATTTAAGAACATCGTCTGCGGCAAAATAGTTCCCATCATGATGCGCCACCGGAATGCGGATGGCCTGGCCTGCACTATATTTGCTAGTGAAATCGGTGGAGGCGTTTTCGACTTTCAAATGCACATCCTTACAGATGAATTTCAGCTTGGCATTGCGCATCAAAACACCCGGCAGCAAGCCTGCTTCTGTTAGGATTTGAAAACCGTTACACACACCAAGGACACGCACGCCTGCGTTGGCTTTTTTTACCACTTCGCGCATGATGGGGGAATGGGCAGACATCGCGCCACAACGCAAGTAATCCCCGTATGAGAACCCGCCCGGTACAGCAATAAAATCAACGTCCGGCAGTTCGGTTTCTTTATGCCAGACCATTTCGGGCTTGCGGCCCAAAGAATGTTCAATCCCGACCATCATGTCACGGTCACAGTTTGAACCCGGAAAAACGATTACAGCGGCTTTCATTGAAAGACCTCTTCCTTTACTTTGTGCACCTGTGAAAACAAGTGCCTCTGAGGTTCCGCATCAAGTGCGGAACACAAACGTTCTATTACTCGACGATTTCGACGTCAAAGTTTTCGATCACTGTGTTGGCCAGCAGTTGCTTACACATGTTTTCGATATTTTCTTTGGTCTTTTCAGCCGCGTCAGTCAGTTCCAGTTCGATATATTTACCGATACGAACTTCACCAACACCATCAAAACCAAGGGTGCCAAGCGCATGTTCTACGGCTTTGCCTTGGGGGTCGAGTACGCCGTTTTTAAGGGTTACGTGGACTTTAGCTTTCACTGTTCGCTTCCTTCACATTTAAGTTAAAGCGCGAAAAAGGCCCCATGGAAGCGGGACCTTTTTCAAATCAAAATTACTGTACGGTTTCAGAACCTTTGTGGTCGCCGGGCCCATCGCCTTCGGGCGTGATGCCCAGACGGCGCGCGACTTCCTGATAGGCTTCGCCCACCCCGCCAAGGTCTTGGCGGAAACGGTCCTTATCCATTTTCTCACCGGTTTCTGCATCCCACAAACGACAGTTATCGGGGCTGAATTCATCAGCCAACACCAGACGCATGCCGTCTTCATCAAAGATACGGCCAAATTCCAATTTAAAATCAACCAACTGAATGCCGATAGCGGCAAACAGACCAGACAGGAAGTCATTAATGCGCAGCGCCATGCCGGTCATTTCTTCCAGTTCCATCGGATTGGCCCAACCAAACGCGGTGATATGTTCTTCAGAAACAATCGGGTCACCCAACGCATCGTCTTTATAATAAAATTCCACCAACGCACGGGGCAAACGGGTTCCGTCCTTAATGCCCAAACGTTTGGTCAAAGACCCGGTCGCGATGTTGCGGATCACAACTTCCAGCGGCACAATTTCACATTGGCGGCAAAGCTGTTCGCGCATATTCAAGCGACGGATAAAATGGGTCGGAATGCCAAGATCGGCAAGCTTGGTGAAGACATATTCGGTAATACGGTTGTTCAACACGCCCTTACCCGTGATGGTGCCTTTCTTTTCTGCGTTAAACGCAGTTGCATCATCTTTAAAATACTGAACAATGGTCCCCGGTTCAGGTCCTTCAAAAAGAACCTTTGCCTTGCCTTCATAAATCTGGCGACGACGTGCCATGGCAATCATCCTGCTATATGGAAAAAGTGGCCTTCGTATAGCAGGAGTCCGGGTGCGTAGCAACGATTGATTTTAACCTTGGCTATATGGTGTTTTTATTATGATCCGGTTAGCAAAATCAGCTGGTAACAGTGTAAGACATCCACCCGTTCACCTGCGAAAGCAGGTGTCTCTTTTGAAACAGTCACTGTACCAATCAGATCCCTGCTTTCGCAGGGAAACAGGAGACAAAACCTTTTAGAATTTAATAAGGGTCAATAACTGTTAAAAATATCGCGCTGATTAAGCCCCAGTTCTTTGGCAATGGTTTCAATCATGACTTCTTCTTTGCGGTCCACATTACCATCTGCCCGGCTCATGGCCCAACAGATTTTCAAGATCAGTTCCTTATCGCTTTTGCTTTTAATCGTGCCTTTGACTTTTTGCAGCACTGCCTTTTCGGCATCAGCTGCATTGTTCTTAATATTTTTCAGGTCCTGATTGAACTGATCCAGCACATCATCAGCTTCATAGCATTTCAAACGGCTCAGCAAACGGACGACTTCTTTAAATCGCGCACGTTCCTGTGGACCGACATTACCATTAGAAGAAGAAACCAGCGCACAGACGCCTGTTACAGATTCAAGAAAATCCTGATGTTCATAACGTTCAATATGTTCGGCCAGTGACAGAAATAAATTTTCGATAAAAGCCATGATACAGCCTAATACTGAACTTCAAACGAGTCTTGCTTCAAACCAGAAGGGGGCGTCACGTTGACTTTGAAGTTCGATTGTTTCTTGGGCTTTGTTTCTTTCGGAATATCATACATCTGTTTGGTGCGTTTTTCCCCGATCTGGCGTCCCGACATGCAGGCATTCATCAACGCAGGCATCACTGCGATCTGTTGTTCCGGTCCAAAAAGGGCCAATTGATTTTTAACAATCGTCACACAGCCGGGATAATCATCTTTATATTTATCCAGATCCGTTTCAGCCTCTGCACACCCCATTAAAAACAGGCCGACACCCATTGACCCAGTTATTGTTTTTAGAATTTGCCTGATCTTCATTTCACACCTAATGCATGTCTGCTTCAGATGTAGCATCCAGTAACAATTCTTTAAAGGCAAGCAGGAAATGTTGATCCAAATGCCCTGCCCCCATATCTTCCATGATATCCATCGCTTTGACCGGGGACATAGGGTCTTTGTAACAACGCCGATCCGTTAAAGCGCTGAACACATCAATGATAGCAGCCATACGGGCCAGCTCGTTCAACTCTTTCCCCTTCAGGCCATAGGGATAACCTGTCCCATCCAGTTTCTCATGATGTTGACCGGCAATAATCGTGACACCACGCGGCAAGCCCGGCGTATTATTCAGAAAATCGATGGTTTCGGTGACGTGAGAACGCATGACCACCAGTTCATCATCATCCAGCTTGCCGGGTTTATTGAGCACCTGATGCGGGATCATCATTTTCCCGACATCATGCAAGACCCCGCCTGTGGCAAGGATGCTCATATCATTGCCTTTGATGCCAAGATGATCCCCAAACAAAGACAGGAAAGTTGCCACCCTTAAGGAATGCACATAGGAATAGTTGTCATGCCCTTTCACCCCTTGCAACAAGTCCTTGAAATTACCGCTTTGAACGGCCGTCACCAATGGCTCGCAGCTTTGCTGAATTTCATTATAAGGCAGTTCTTTACCTTCTGCGATCAGGTCAGCAACCGAGTTAAAAGACGACAATGTATTTTCCAAAGCCGTTTTCTGCGTGGTTTCCATCATCTCCCATTGGGCTTCCACATGGGCATTCACCTGATCGGAAATTGATTTCAACAAGGCGCTGAAACGATACGGTTTCACAAGCGTGCGCACCAAAGGCATAGCTTGTGACATGGTGACCTGTTCTAAACTCGTATTCTTTGCCGTAAAGACAATCGGGATCAGGTTCAAGCTGGGGGTTCGACGCATTTTTTGAATAAGGTCAAGTCCGCCCATGCGCGACACCTCATCATCCACAATAATAGCTGTGGGATGAAAGGCACTTAGGGCCTCACTCAATTGACCAACATCATTAAAAGCATGGACAATATAAAACGACATCAACGCCTTGCTGATATCATGCAAATGTTTGGCATGACTAGAAATGACGAAGATGTCTGTTCTATTTGCAGTTTTGACCTCTGGGTCTGTTAAGACTGCTTTATCCATATGGTTCGAAATCCCGATATCTTAAGAGGAATGTTTGTACCATCTAATATATAAGTAAAGCGCCCCTCATTTGAATGAGATTTTTATCGAATCATATTTCAATATGTTTCTATCCACCTTGCATGCGTATTTAGTCAACCTACAAATTAGGGTCAGGACCTAGTCTTCCTGCAATTCAGGAAGATCAATATAAAGATCCAATGCTTCCGGATTGGCCAAAGCCGTTTTGTTTTTCACCGCACGGCCATGAACCACATCACGCACCGCAAGCTCAGTAATTTTACCGGATTTTGTGCGTGGAATGTCGGATACGGCAACGACTTTTGCAGGCACATGTCGGGGCGTACAGCCTGTGCGAACTTTTGTCTTAATGGTTTTGATCAAATCTTCATCCAGTTTGTGATCGTCTTTCATCACCACAAACAAAACCACGCGGACATCATCTTTCCAGTCTTGACCAATGACGATACTTTCCTGAATTTCCGGCAAAGCTTCTACCTGACGATAGATTTCCGCTGTGCCGATTCGCACGCCACCGGGGTTCAAAGTCGCATCTGATCGACCATAAATCACAATCCCGCCGGTTTCCTTGTCGATACTGATAAAATCCCCATGGCACCAAATATTGTCATATTCCTCAAAATAGGCAGCACGGTAGCGCGCATTATCCGGATCATTCCAGAATTTTACTGGCATAGATGGAAACGGCTTAAGACAGACCAACTCCCCTTTATCTCCACGGATCGGTTCGCCCTTATCATCAAAGGTTTCCACCGCCATACCGAGGGCACGACATTGGATTTCACCACGATAAACCGGTGCGATTGGGTTGCCCAAAACAAAACAGCCCATAAGATCGGTCCCCCCGGAAATAGAGGCTAGATGCAGATCTTCCTTGATGTCGCGATAGACATAATCAAAAGATTCCGCAACCAAGGGCGATCCGGTTGATGTCATGGACAGAACGCTGGATAGGTCGTGAGTCTCTTTGGGTTTCAAACCTGCTTTGTTCAAAGCATCAATATATTTGGCCGAAGTCCCGAACATGGTCATTTTTTCGGCATCTGCATAATCAAACAGAATGTTCCCATTGGGATAGAAAGGCGATCCATCATACAAAAGCAACGTCGACTTACAGGCCAGCGCAGACACCACCCAGTTCCACATCATCCAGCCGCAGGTGGTAAAGTAAAAGACGCGAGAATTTTCACCATTGTTACAATGCAACAGATGTTCGCCCACCTGTTTAAACAGGGTTCCGCCCGTCCCATGAACAATACATTTCGGCTTCCCCGTGGTCCCAGAAGAAAACATGATATAAAGCGGATGATTAAATTCCACATATTCAAATTCGATTTCTTTGGGATCAAAGGCCGCAACAAAATCATCCAGAAGAACGGCATTTTGAATCGGCGCAATATCCGGGTTTTCTCGGGTATAAGGAACAATGATCGTCTTTTCCAATGACGGCATCTGATCAACCACCGTTTTAATCTTTTCCAGGCAGTCATGTGACTTACCGTTATAGTGATACCCTTCTACTGCGATCAGAATTTTCGGTTCGATCTGACCAAAACGATCCAGCACCCCATTGGCCCCAAAATCAGGCGAGGTGGATGACCAGATCGCCCCAATGGAACTCACTGCCAGCATTGCTGTGATGGTTTCCGGCATGTTGGGCATAAAGGCACAGACGCGATCCCCTTTTGTAATGCCTTGGGCACGCAATGCCTGCGCCATAACGGAAACTTCTTCATGCAGACTTTTCCAGGACAAGGACCGCTTGACCTTATCTTCCCCCCAAAACACAAGAGCTTCGCTGTCGTCATTTTTCGACAACAGATTTTCTGCAAAATTTAATTTTGCATCAGGATAAAATTTTGCGCCGGGCATTTTATCACCGTCAATCAAGACACGCTCCCCCCATGTCTGGGCTTTTAATCCGGCAAAATCCTTTAACAGGGACCAGAATTTTTCAATTTCTGAAATCGAAAATTCATAAAGACCATTATAGTCCTGCACATCCAGACCGTATGCCTCATTCACCGCTTTGATAAAAGCTGCAATGTTGGAATTGGCAATACGCTCGGGGCTGGGGGTCCACAAACAACTATTCATTTTTAAAACTTCCCTGATACAAAATTATGTTGGCCATACCATATCAAAAAAAGGCCGTATGAAAATTCAAGAAATGTAAAATACACAAATTTGTATCATATGAAACTATTTTTCCATCCTTGATCTTTCAAGCGCACAGGATTAGACCTGTCCAAAAGAAGGTTTTACAGATGAAAAATGCATTTTGGGTTTTTGGGTATGGATCGCTGATGTGGCGACCGGGCTTTGATTATATTGATGCCCAGCCCGCGACTCTGCATGGTTTTTCGCGCTCGTTTTGTATCTATTCCCACTATTACCGCGGCACACCTTCCAATCCCGGTCTTGTTCTCGGACTGGACCCACAAGCCGATGCCAGCTGTCGCGGGGTTGCCTTCAAGGTCGCCAACGAAAATAAAGCTGCCGTCATCGCCTATCTGACGGAACGCGAATTATGCGGCTATGCCTATAAGGCGGAAACCCACACGTTAGAATTGGATTGCCACACAACGGTTGACGCCTACACTTTTGTTGCAGACCCTGACCATGCACTTTATGCAGGCGATCTGGGGCTGGACAAATCTGCTGCCATTATCATGCAGGCAGAAGGAAACACCGGGCTAAACCGCGATTACCTGATTAACAGCGTGCGCGAACTGGAAGCCCATGGTTATGCGGATGAAGCGCTGCATGAGCTGCTGAAGCGGGTTGAACATCTCACAGGCCTGATCGAAGCCGGAGCCGGGATTTAGGTCTCATGTGCACCTGCGAAAGCAGGGACCTCTTCACAACAACATATCTTTCAAAAGAGGTACCTGCTTTCGCAGGTGCACTGATTTTTTATCATCCCGGCAAAAAGCATAAAAAAGCCCCCCATTTTCATGGGAGGCTTTTTCTTAATCAATAAAACGCGTCGATTACACGATCCGGTGGAGTGTGGCCATCGATGAAGGTTTTCATATTGATGATTACTTTTTCACCCATGTCCAAACGTCCTTCGATAGTGGCAGAGCCCATGTGCGGCAGCAAAACCACATTCTGCATCTTACGCAGTTTCGGGTTAATCGCCGGTTCGTTTTCAAACACGTCCAAACCTGCACCCGCCAGATCCCCTTTTTCCAACATACGGATCAAGGCCGGTTCATCCACGATCTCGCCACGGGCCGTGTTGATGATGTAGGCATGTTTTTGCAACAGCTTCAAACGACGCGCTGACAACAAATGGTATGTGGCAGGTGTATGCGGGCAGTTCACAGAAATCACATCCATACGGGCCATCATCTGGTCCAGACTTTCCCAATAGGTCGCCTGAAGTTCATTTTCAAGATCAGGATGAACGCGATGCTGGTTGTGATAATGGATCGACATCCCAAAAGCAGCTGCGCGTTTGGCAACCGCCTGACCAATACGGCCCATACCTACGATCCCCAACCGTTTACCATTGATACGGTGGCCCAACATGGACGTCGGCGCCCAGCCGTCCCATTCGTCACCTTCGATCATATGCACACCTTCGACCAGACGACGCGGCACAGACAGGATCAAAGCCATGGTCATATCAGCCGTGTCTTCTGTGAGAACACCCGGTGTGTTTGTTACTGTGATGCCGCGTTGGCGCGCAGATTTCAAATCAATATGGTCAATCCCCGTCCCGAAGTTTGCGATCAGGCGCAGATTCGGTCCGGCTTGCGCCAGAATGCCTGCGTCAATTCGATCTGTCAGCGTCGGCACAAGAATGTCAGCTTCCTTGACCGCTTCGACCAATTCAGCTTTGCTCATAGGTGTGTCGTCCATATTCAGACGCGCGTCAAACAACTCCATCATGCGGGTTTCAATCGCATCGGGCAGTTTGCGTGTAACAACAACAACAGGTTTTTTCTGGACCATTTTAGACTTCCCTTGGGGTTTTTTTGTAGTTAGCCTCTTTTTATAGAGGCATCGGGCAAAATATTTAGCTTTGTTTATAATACGTCAACCATTTCATTGGTACAGTGAACTTACACCTTTTCGTCATTTTTTTTGAAATAAACGATTTTTGCCATGAATAAGAAGAGACTCATCGCATCCTTTCTGTTGATCAGCCTAATCACTTTAGGCATTACAACAGCCGTTGCCCAAGCCCGCAGTGGCTCGGGTCTGCCTTTACCACGTTTTGTGACTTTACGTTCCGGTGAAGTCAATTTACGTGCTGGTCCCGGTGTGCGCTATCCAGTCGAATGGGTCTACAAAAAACGCCACCTTCCTGTCGAAGTGGTGGCGGAATATGACACCTGGCGCAAGATTCGCGACTGGCAAGGCACCCAAGGCTGGGTTCATCAGGGCATGTTGTCCGGTAAACGCAGCATCATCGTCACAGGGGACCTGCGCACCCTTCGTAGCGAACCAGACACCGCAGCCAACCCATCGGCGAAACTGGAAGAAGGCGTCATTGCTCGCCTTCTGGAGTGTCCAGACGGGACCACTTGGTGCAAAATCGAAGCCGACGGTTATCTTGGTTGGTTGCGCAAAGCTGAATTCTGGGGCGTCTATTCCGGCGAGAGCCTGGAATAGGGACGATTTACATTCCAAAGACGAAGATTGCGGATAGACAAAGAATAGCCAAGAACACGGTTTCAGCCACAATCACGGCCACGGGGAAGTAACCGACTTTGATCAAAGCACCAAAGGACGTTTTCATCCCCAAGGCCGCGACCGCCATGACAATCGCCCAACGTGACATATCCACAAAAAAGGCTGAGATTTCAGAAGGGATCGCAACTGTACTATTCAACCCTACCAACACAACAAAACCCAGCACAAACCATGGAAATGGCAATTTCGCAGCCCCGCTTTGCTGTGCCTTTCGGCTATGGGTCCGCACCACCATCATGACCACCATAACAACGGGCAGCAACATGGCAACGCGCAACAATTTCACAATGGTTGCCGTATCGCCTGTCGGGTCAGACACACTGTATCCCGCCCCAACGACCTGAGCCACATCATGGATGGTGGCACCTAGAAAAATCCCGGTCTGTTGTTCATCCAGTCCAAACAGGGCCGCGACCATGGGATACACCACCATGGCAATGGTGCTCATGGCTGTAACGGTGATAACGGTAAAGATGGTGTTTCTTTCATTATCTTCATTTTGTGGCAAGACTGATGACAGCGCCATCGCCGCAGAGGCTCCGCAGATAGCAACCGATCCCCCGGTCAAACAACCAAAGGCACTGTCGGCCTGACTATCACGGGTGAGAAACAGGCCCAACGCAATCGTTGCAGCAACCCCGACGATCACCAAAATAACTGGGCCGATCCCCAGTCCGACCACCGCATCCACAGAAATGCGAAATCCGAGTAAGGCCACACCCAGACGCAAAATCTTTTTAGAAGCCAGATCAATCCCGTCTTTGCAGCGTTCATGATCCGACAGAAAATTAAAAGCTATCCCCAAAAGCAAGGCAAACAACATGGTCGGCCCACCATAATGGTTGGATAAAAAAACAGAGGTAATGGCAATCATCAACGCAGCCAGCAAACCGGGCAGTTTTTCCTGATAAATATGGGTAAGGAATTTCATAAGAAAGGGGCGCTCATAAAAAATTAGCATTTATGAATGTAAATCAGACATAAGTTTAAAAATCAACCTCACAATAGTTGAGATTTTGAATTAATCGTGGACTTTCTGATCCATTTGAGCCAAGAATCCCCACTCTTTCAATTCGTAAGGCAAAATACAAGTAAGATGAAGCTCGATCTGCGTCCCATATATTTTATCATCGGTTTGCTGCTGATGACGCTGGCCACCGGGATGCTTATACCCATGATCGTCGATCTGGCCGAAGGCAATGCAGACTGGCAGGTTTTTATGGTTTCTTCAGGGGTGACAACCTTTATTGCCGTTGCCCTGATTTTTGCCGGACGTAGTAAAGAGAAAATGACCTTTACCATCCGTCAAGGCTTCATCATGGCAACTTTTAGCTGGGTAGTCATGACTATCTTTGCGGCCCTGCCCTTTGCCTTTAGCGAACTGGACATGACATATACAGATGCCTTTTTCGAAGCCATGAGCGGCATCACCACCACCGGGTCCACCGTTATCACCGGGCTAGATTATGCCCCGCCCGGTCTTTTATTATGGCGCGCTTTTCTGCAATGGCTTGGCGGGATCGGGATTATTGTAATGGCGGTTGCAATCATGCCCATGCTTCATGTCGGGGGGATGCAGCTCTTTAAAGTGGAAGCGTTTGAAACATCTGACAAGGCACTTCCCAAGGCGGCACAGATTTCTGCCAGCATTTCGGCTATCTATGTTGGGCTTACTCTGATCTGGGCCATTGCTCTTTGGTTCGCCGACATGAGAGCCTTTGAAGCCGTCACCCACGCCATGACCACCATTGCAACAGGCGGGTTTTCGACCTCTGACGGATCGGTTGGACATTTTGACAGCGGTGCCATTGACGGGATCATCACCCTTGGCATGATTGTTGGCTCGCTTCCATTTATGCTTTATTTACGATGTCTGCGCGGTAATTTCACGGCCCTGTTTCATGACAGTCAGGTGCAATGGTTTTTAGCCATCATCGTGATGTTGATTATGCTGACCAGTGGGTTTTTATGGGTGCAAAAAGGCCTAGACCCCATTCAAGCCTTACGCTTTGGGGCCTTTAACACAGTTTCCATCATTACCGGGACCGGATTTGCCACCACGGATTATCAGCTTTGGGGACATTTCGCCTGGCCGATTTTCTTCTTTATCATGTTTATTGGCGGCTGTTCCGGCTCGACCACCTGCGGCATTAAAATTTTCCGTTTTCAGGTTCTTTATGCCGGCGCGGAAACACAGATCAAACGTCTGTTGGAACCCCACGGCGTCTTTATTCCTTATTACAACCGCCGCCCGATCCCGGAAGAGGTTTTGACCTCGGTCTTAAGTTTCTTCTTTATCTTTGGGGTATGTTTTGCCCTTTTAGCTATGGCACTTGGCATGGTGGGGCTTGATTATGTGACTGCTATTTCCAGTGCCGCAACCGCCATTGCCAATGTGGGTCCGGCTCTTGGGGAACACACAGGCCCCAGTGGTAATTTCCAGAATTTGCCCGACAGCGCCAAATGGCTGATGTCCTTTGGCATGCTGCTCGGGCGGTTGGAACTCTTTACCGTATTGGTTTTATTTATGCCAACATTCTGGCGCGGCTAAGCCTTGTTATTTTAGCGGCAGGTTATTTTTAACGTTGGCATCCATCGCAGCGTTAAAATCCGTCATTAATTTTTCTACCAGATTAAACCAGGCTCTTTCGCGATCCAACAGGCTGATATCTTCAGCAACCGTGGTATAGCGATTTGTTTGTGCCGATGAAAATGCGCGTACATTACCGTTTCGGTCCAACACATCAATGCGTACATTGGCTGTCACCGAATAGCGTTCGGACTGATCGGTGGTGAACAACCCTTTCACACCCGTTGCTTTATCAAGCTTGGTTTCAAGGGCGGTTGCTTCTAAAATGGTGACACGTGCCACACCCTGATCGCCCGCGGGAACAAGGCGGTCACGCACCCAGTTATTAATCGCTTTTGCAGGTGAGGTCGGGAACTGCAAGGACACATCACGTCCTTCTGATGATGCTTTAGATTCATTAACCACATCAATCGCAGCCACATCCAGTTTCAATTGAGGTAGATGGACAAAGGTAATTTCCGGTAAAATCTGAACAGGCGGGGCGGTTTGCACACAGGCGGCCAAGCCTACAATTACAAGAAATCCGGCAATTAACTGTCTCATTAAGACCTCCATTATTATAAATCAAGGCTTTAATGTGTGGTCGCGCTCAAGCTTTTGTCAATGCTTGAGCGCTTCTTCGGCTTCTTTTTCATCCCGCAGTTCAGCCAGACGCTCCGCACTAAACTTGTAGTCAGTGGAACAGAAATGGCATGTCACTGTCGTGCCACCTTCATCAATCATATCGTTCAGTTCCGGCATGGGAAAACCTTTTAAGGTATTTATCAGTCGTTCTTCTGAACAGCGGCATTCCTGATGGACCGTACTAGTTTCATAAACCCGCACACCGTCTTCATGGAACAAACGATAAGGTAGATCGGCAAGCCCAAGGCTTGCATCCAGCATTTCTTCTTCGGTCAGGCTTTTCAGCATAATGGTCGCGTGGTTCCATTTTTCCTTCGCCGCCTCTTCATCACCGCTTTCATCAGGCAGACGCTGGATCATCACAACACAGATACCGCTAGGGCCATGGGCGATTTTAAAATCACTGTCCAATTGTTCTGATGTTTGGAAATAGCGATGGGCACAGTCACTTAAGGTGCCCGCTTCAAGAGCCGTAATCCCCTGATAAGGCTGCATATGTTTGCCCTGATCCACCGTAAAGGCCAAACGCCCGGTGCCAAGCAATGTATCGACCGACACATCCACATTATCACCCAAAGCAGCCAGTTTATCTGCATCAAACCCGGCATACCCGCGCAAGCCACCCTCAGAAGTAATATCACTGACCAGGGCCTTCACGGGACCATCGCCTTCAGAAATCGCCTGCAAAGAAAAGATGCCGTCATATTTCAGACCAGACGCCAACGCCACGGTCAGCCCCATGGCTTCTGAAAGAATATCAGCAACGGGTTGCGGATATTGATGGGCATCGAGAATTTTTTTAACAGATTTGCCCAAACGGATGACCCGGCCGCGCACATCCAGACCTTCCACCTGAAACGGCAGGATGCGATCTTCCAACAATTGTACAGTCATAATTTTTAATCCATCTAACGTACTGAGCCCCTATCGCATGGAGATAGAGGCTCAGATAAATCAAAATTTTTCTTTATATAGTCAGTGATTACATCATTGACCAGACCATAATGCCTTTTTGGGCATGCAGTCGGTTTTCAGCTTCATCCCAGACCACCGAATTTGGGCCATCCAGAACCGCATCCGTCACTTCTTCGCCACGGTGTGCAGGCAGACAGTGCAGGAATAAAGCGTCATTTTCGCAATTTGCCATCATATCTTCATTGACCTGATATGGGGTCAAAAGTTCAATTCGACGATCATAATCTTCATCACCCATGGACACCCACGTATCGGTTACAACGACATCGGAACCGTTTGCCGCCTGTTTCGGATCTTTCACAATAGAAATATTGCCGCCTTCATTGGCTGCCCAATCCAGAATGTCATCATCGACCATCAATTCATCCGGACATGACAGGCGCAATTCAAACCCAAAACGGGTGGCTGCATGGATATAGCTGTTGGTCATGTTATTACCATCACCAACCCAAGTCACAACCTTACCTGCGATGGGGCCACGATGCTCTTCGATGGTCATGATATCGGCCATCAACTGACAGGGGTGGCTATCATCGGTTAAGGCATTAATCACCGGAACCGTGCAATATTCAGCCATTTCCATCAGTTTGTCGTGGGCGTCTGTGCGCAACATCACCCCATCCACCATGCGCGACAGCACGCGCGCAGTATCGGCAATCGTTTCACCACGCCCTAATTGGGAATTATCACCTTGCATGACCAAGGGATGACCACCCAACTGCACCATACCGACTTCAAAAGAAACCCGGGTGCGGGTCGATGGTTTTTCAAAAATCATGGCAAGGGTCTTGCCTGCCAAGGGTGCTTCGCCCCCCGCGACATTCAGCCCGCGCTTATAACCAGCCGCGAGATCTAAAATATGACGGAGCTCATCTCCCTCAAGAAGATGTAAATCTAAAAAATGCTTCGGTTTCATCATTTTATTTCCGAAAGTTCTGCGCAACTGCGCATTAAAATTTCAATCGCGGCTTCGATATGTTCATCCTGAACAATCAACGGCGGCAAGAGGCGCATCACATTGTCACCCGCCGGCACGCAAAGGAGCGCATTTTCAAAACATTTGGCAACAAGGTCCGTATTGGTCACAACGCATTCCAGCGCCACCATCAGACCTCGACCACGCACCCCTTTGACCACGGTTGGGTAAGCGGTAACAACATCTGCCAGACGGGCCTGTAATTTTTCGCTCATTTTCTGAACATGATCCAAAAAACCGTCTTCCAAGACCACATCCAGCACCGCATTTGTGGCAGCCATCGCCAGCGGGTTACCGCCATAGGTCGATCCGTGGCTGCCCGGAACCATACCGCTTGCTGCCTCATTTGTCGCCAGACATGCACCAACAGGGAAACCACCACCGATGCCTTTTGCAATCGCCATCACATCCGGAGTAATACCGGCCCATTCATGGGCAAACAATTTACCTGTACGGCCCACACCAGTTTGGACTTCATCAAACATCAACAAAATGCCATGGTCATCACACAGGGCGCGCAAACCTTTTAAGAAGTCGATATCCGCCGGACGCATCCCGCCTTCACCCTGCACAGGCTCCACCAGAATGGCCGCAGTTTTATCGGTAATGGCTGCTTTGGCCGCATCAAGGTCATTAAACGCAACCTGATCAAAACCATCCAAAAGCGGGCCAAAACCTTCGCAATGTTTTGCCTGCTTGCCCGCAGATAGAGTTGCCATGGTGCGACCATGAAATGCACCTGCAAAGGTCAGGATCCGATTTCTATCAATCCCTTTGGCTGCAAAATATTTACGCGCCACCTTGATTGCACATTCGTTGGCTTCCGCACCTGAATTGCATGAAAAAACCACATCGGCAAAGCTGTGTTCGGCCAATCGTCGTGCAAACCGGTCCTGTCCCTTGATTTTATAAAGGTTGGAACAATGCCACAGTTTTTGCGCTTGCTCGGTTAATGCCGCCACCAGATGGGGATGGGCATGACCAAGACAGGTCACCGCCACACCAGCACCAAAATCGAGATAGCGTTTGCCGTCCTCAGCGAATAGGTATACCCCCTCGCCTTTATCGAAAACGACATCAGCCGGGGCATAGGTTTTCATGACAGACTGGGTCATGGGATTTCCTTTACCACAGATTTTTCATACATCTTTCCCATTTGGGAAAGCGGACGAGTATCAGGATAGTGCTTCGCCCTGTCAATTCGAAAAAACGCAAGTTTCCCTTATATTTTAGCTTTTTTGCTGCTTTTTGGCTTTCGCGGCCGATAAAAGAGCTTCCAATCCCGGATCATCAATGGATAACGCGCGCAAATGAGCACAGGTATTTTCCAGATATTCTAAAGACGTGCCGCCACTGCCGATGCCTTGCAAAATATAATCGACCTTTTTTTCATCATTGAAATGACCGACAAACTGATCATGATCCTGAACCGCAACAAAGCTATAGGCTGAAAGGCATCGCCCATCTGCCAGACGCACATCAAGCCAGCTTGGCTCATAGACATTGTTGATCATTTCACGTTCATGCAAGTAAGCCATAACCTGTTTTTTTTGTTCTGGCTGAATGCGAAAGGCACGACCATGACAGGTTCCACCGGGATTTAACCCCATGACCAGACCCGGAACTTCAGGGGTACCACGAAAGACGTAAGACAGGATACAGAGGTCACGATGATAACCAGAAAGAACCGCAAGCTGACTTTCCACAACCTCAAATCCCGGTTGCCACATCAGGGAGCCATAACCAAAAATCCAGATCTCTTTATCCGTCATCATATTGCGTCAATTTATCCAAAAAAATATTTTTTTAGGGGATGGAATTTTTATCAATTTTTGCACAATCAGGTGAGAATCCTATGTCTTCTGCGGGTCAATTTTTTAATCCACGAAGCCTGTGGATAAGTTTGTGGGTTAATCTTGGAGATAAGTCAAGACGCCAGTAAAACTGCCCTTTTCTTCTGATTGCCTATTTTTTATGCACCTATTCAAGTTATTGATTTTAAACAATTATTTATCGCAAATTTTTATCGTCTTACAAACTCGTCACTAAAGAGACATAAAATTGCAATGCATTTTTTCTCTTTACAGAATGTGCAAAACTTTGCAGGAACCCCTCTGACGGATTCCCTTGGATTCGCAAAAAATCGATTCTTTTTGCATATGCAAAATCAGATAAGGATTCCCTACATAATGCCAACGCCTTAGAGGGAGGTGTTAAAGCGTTCAATCTCGATACCGACACTAGCGATGTCTTCAAACACATCCAGTTTTTCAACCCGGATGCGCGCACAGCGCACGCGAATATCTTCCAGACAACTGGCCGCAATTTTCTCAGCCAGAGTTTCACACAAGTTGGTGTGGTCGCCATTTACGATATCGCGCACCTTGTTAGAAACCTTCTCATAACAAACAACATTGTCAATATTGTCGTTATGGTGACTTTCACTCACCGTCAGATCCAGATTAACCCGAATACGCTGCGGGGCAACATGTTCGTGGTCATACACACCGATGGAACACATCAGCACCAGATCACGAATAAACACATGACGTACAGATGCTTTGGCATCCGCAATACGCAACGGTTGGACATTATCGGCTTGAAAACCAGTCATCGGCGTTTCCTATTCTTTTGGCGGGGTATGATTATCCCCCTGGGCCCAGCCCAGATGTTCACCGCCATCCAAAGCAATCATCTGCCCGGTCATGGCTTGTGCGCTAAGGATATACAACACAGCGTTGGAAATTTCCACAAGATCAGTGGGTTTTTTTAAGGCGACCGCTTCATATTGTGCTTTAAAGTCTTCTTCTGATTGACGAACATTCTTTAAAGTAGGCCCCGGACCGATGGCATTTACCCGGATATTTGGCGAAAATGCCAACGCAAGCGTCTGTGTCAAGGTCCATAGGGCAGATTTGGATACCGTATAACTTGTGAAATGCGGGGTCAGGTTCCAGACGCGCTGATCAATGATATTGATAATGCTTCCGTTTGCCCCATCCAGCGCCTTGGCAAAATTTTGCGACAGGACAAACGGCGCACGTAAATTCACCGCCATATGCCTGTCCCAACTGTCTTTGGTGGCGTTCAGCGCCGTATCATTTTCAAAAATCGAGGCGTTATTGATCAAGCAAGTCACCGGGCCCATCTGATCAGACACAGTGCCCAGCAATCCCTGCACATCTTCTTCAGTGGTAAAATCAGCGGCAAAAAGTTCTCCCCCCCCGCCCGCAGCTTGAATATCTTTGCGCAAATCTTCGGCGTGGGAGCTGGACCCATGATAATGGATTGCCACCTGCCAACCCGCCTTGGCCAGTGCGTGTGCAATATGCGCCCCGATCCGTTGGGCACCCCCTGTGATCAGTGCAACAGGCATCTATTAAGCCCCGATTTTTTGCAGAAAACCATCCACGCCATAGGCCTGAATACTAATATAAGCAATGTAGACGACCGCAAAGATAAAACCTTCCAAACGTGACAGGCGCCACCTCGTCAACATAAAGGGCACCAACAAGATCGTTGCCCCCATCATGACCCAAAGATCAAAATTCAACAATTGTTGGGCGACCGGCAAAGGTTGAATGATTGCAACCGCGCCCAGCACGCCCAAAATATTAAACAGGTTAGACCCGATAACATTCCCCAAGGCCACATCAGTATGGCCACGCAGCGCTGCCATACCAGACGCCGCAAGTTCCGGCAGGCTGGTGCCAATTGCAATCATCGTCAGCCCGATGACTTCTTCAGAGACGCCAAACTGGCGCGCCACTGTTGTGCCACCTTCGACCAGAAACTCCGCGCCCAACACAACCGCACCAATGCCGCCCAATGTCATGACAAGCAACATCCAGGGATTATCCGGTGTTTCAATTTCTTCTGCTTCATGGGCATGCATTTCAGCCACTTCCGGATCGTCCCCATGGGCTTCTCGCCAATATGAATAGACCAGAAAAGCAATAAACATGGCAAACAGGATCATTCCGGCTTTTAAATCCAGGACACCCATCATGCACAGCAAGGTAAAGACCCCACTACACAAAACCAAAATCACCCCATCGCGAAAGACAGTGCCCGGATCGCTCTGGATCGGCTTAATCATCGCCGTCACGCCCAAAATCAATAAAATATTGGCTATGTTGGATCCGATGATATTACCCGTTGCAATCCCGGCTACTCCCTCAAGTGCGGCGTCCAGACTGACAACAAATTCAGGCGCAGATGTGCCCAAAGCCACAACCGTCATGCCGATCACCAAAGGCGATACGCCCAAGCGCCGCGCCAGACCAACCGAGCCTTTGACCAAAAACTCAGCCCCGCCCAGAAGCAGAACAAAACCGATTGCGATTAACACATACATCATTTAGGGGGAAATCCATCCATTGAGGGGAGAAAACAACAGAGTCTTTGCCACGCCCGCCCCTTAATGTAAAGGGGCGAGACACAGCTTTGTCATTTTTTACTCAGGATTATCGATTGGACGTGCCGGTACGACGTTTGGTATAGCCCATCATTTCCATCGCCCGCAGAATGGTTTCGACAATTTGTTCGTAATGGGCAAAGTGGTCGGTATTGATCGTCAGATCAAAATTGGTCGGGTCGTTCAAACGCGATTTGAACATGTTCCAAACAAAGGCACCGCGTTCTTTATTGATCTCGCTACATTTTTGTTTGGCTTCGGTCAAACTTAAATGGTCACGATGGGCCACCCGTTTGGCACAGGCTTCTTTTGATCCCGTCAAGCGAACCCGCAAGATATCACGGCCCGCCAAGACAACATGTCCACCACGCCCCATAATAATTCCGCCTTTATGATAAATCGCCCGAATAACGGTCACCAGATCCTTTACATATTCATCGCGTGACACATTTTTCCCCATAACCATAGCATACAGCCAGGAATCACTCGCCGAGGCGACTTTTTCATGAAGGTTTTTCAACACATTTTTATTGACCTCCGAACGTTGTGCAATGGAATCCATGATGTCTTCGTCATAAATATCCAACTCCAAACGTTCGGCCAATAATTTGGCAATCGCTTCGCCCCCGGTGCCCAAATCACGCGAGATGGTAATCACCGGATGAAGGGTGTTTTCTGCATTAGATGGTGAAACCTCTACGGCTCTTGATAAAGCCTGAATGACACCTTGGACGTCAACACTCATCGTCTTTCTCCCTGCTTAAGTTAAGTTCGGACAGGACTTCATTTCGTGCTTAGTTTAACAAAAAAAAGGCGTAAAGTCTTGCTCTGGACCAAGAAAGCGACAAGAAAATCAAAATATTGAAAAAAACAGTTGCGAGCACTGACGGACTTCGCTAGTTTTCGCCCTCGTTCCAGCAGGGCTTGACCGATTTCATCGAACAAGCTCAAGACAATTGGACAATATTGTGGACAGGTGGCCGAGTGGCTGAAGGCGCTCGCCTGGAACGCGGGTATGGGTTAATCGCTCATCGAGGGTTCGAATCCCTCCCTGTCCGCCAGAATTACAGATTAACGCGCTGAAATATAATAATTATTTTAAGCGCGTTTTTCTTTACCCATACTCCTACCCATACATGTTCGTTCATTTGTAGGCATTGATCTCATTCATCCGCAAAAGTCATGATCTCCACAAATAAAGGATCGCGCTTTCCCAATGAGCCGTATTTCTCAACCCATTCATGCAAAGCTTGTTCACGGGATTTTTCTTTAACTCGATAAACGACTACAGCTTTTTCCTTTGACCCGCTGTTGTCTTCAAGTTTCTTGATACGGTGATGCAATCGCATAATGCTCTCCTTTGCCTTTTTCTAAATCACTAATCCGTTGTTCCAATTCCTGAGTTTCTAGTGTCTTGCGCTGGATTTCGATAAGGGTCGATAGTTTTGGCGCTTCTTCTGGGGTTATGTCTCCAGCACCAACGGCCTTTAAAAGTTCCGCCATGACCTGAACGCAATCACTTGCCGTTTGAACGTCTGGTAAATGCAAGCTGACAGGGCGGTCTTTCCTTGGTGGGCATATTCTTTCAAGACATAGCCTTAAAGCCCCCAGATCGCCTTCTAGCGCGAGTTCAATCGCCTTTTGAGTTAAACCCTCTGCCTGACCATCCAAAAGGGCTTCAATCGCCAATGTTGCCTTATTACGTGAACCAACAGGCCGCCCAGAAGGGTTGCCGGATGTTCCGGGTTTAAAGCCTTTGTTCTGTTTTCCGCTTGTTTTAGCAGGCATGAGAAATCCTTTCTTCTTTATCGTAACGATACCAGCCAATTCGCTTGCCATAGATTTTGCCTTGAGGCTTCCAATACAGGCAAAGTGATTTTGCGACTTCTGGACGGATTCCTTTCAGGCTGTAATTCATCACCCTCTCGAGATTGAGCGCATAGGGAAGATATTTTCGAAACGCTGTAAATTGAAGCATTTTCGCTGGATAGCGGACAAAGCCAAGAGCCTGTTTGAGCAACCGCCTAAAATAGCAGTGATCTCTAAGAAAAAATTCATTTCGATGAATTATCACATGGGCATGAACTTTTGATTTGAGGCTATTCTCTAAAACCCAAACAGCCGACCAAGGGCATTCGCGCCTTGCCAATAGCTTTTTTAAACGCTGTAGGCTTTCTCTAAGATAGGCCGAACAATTCTTTGCCGGAACACCTAGCATTTCAATGTTGATTGTGACCAACGTGTTTAGGGTGTAAGGGGCGCGCTCAACGGCCTCCATGTATTTAATCGCTTCTGTGTATTGAATGTATGTTGTGAGCTTCATAATAATTGACCAAAACTATATATAAGAGAGAGTTTCCTTTGTTTTCTCGCCATTATCTAAACTTTTCAGTGACTTAAACTGTTTTTCCCTTGGATTTGTGGAAATGTTTTTGTCGGTATATGGCGGGATAAGGAATTGAGAAAAAGGGGAGCTTTCTCTCCCCTCTAACTCACTCTCAAACAAAACGGTTTTCTTCTTGCCAGCGCGTCAAATCAGACAAGCGATAAAACACCTTCTTACCAAGTCGCAAATATATTGGCCCGGTTCTGTTCTGCCTATGTCGCTCTAACGTCCTGACTGAAATACCTAGCCAATCTGAGGCGGCCTTAGTTGAAAGGTTTTGAGTTTCCATATCTCAATCCTCGCTGTCTTCATTATCTGATTTTTTTGGAATTACGCCCCTTTCCCCTTCTTCTGGAAAGTTATAGGTCGCATATTCACCAAACAACCCACGCGCTAATTTGTCGTAATATCTGGCAGCTTCTACAGGGGTTTTGTAATATGGGCTTCTAAATACGCCGCCCCCTTCCATTAGCCGCGCTTGAAATTTCCGTTTCTTCGGAAAATAACAAACGCCACGATAACCAAAGGGATTATTGGTAAAAGTCCTGTTTGCTGCATTTTGAGAACTTGTGACAAAGCGCAAATTCTCTTTCCTGCAATCAAGAGGATTGCCGTTAATATGATCAATAATATCCTTCGACCCGGCACACATTACAAGGCGGTGAAGATAAATCGTTGTGATGGTATCCCCTAGATCAAGCAAAGAGGCTGCATAGCGGTTTTCAGTCCCGCCTCGTCTCCAAACGTATTCTTTGACCAAGTGATAATCAGTCCGATCAATTAGGGCAGTTTCACCAGTAATGAGTTTTAGTTTGATTGTCTTAGCCATGTTTGACCTCGATTTTTTGAAAAGGGGGATTGCCCCAACTATCAAATATCTGTATTTTCATTATATAGAGTTCCTTAATCGGGAACGCGAAAAGCCGCTTCACGTTTCCAGACTGAAAAGCGGCTTTTTGCATTTTGGGGTTAAGCGGATTTGTTACGATGGACATTGAGCCATGCCTCCAGATCAGAGGCAGCAATAAGGGTGCGAGCACCTACCTTGAAAGTAGGCAAACGACCTTCTGAGATTTCTTGATAAAGGAAAGACCGTCCAAGACTGGTTGCTTCACAGGCTTGGCGGATACCGTAAGAAAGACGGATGGCTTCTTTGGGATTTAACATTTTGTTCTCCTATACAACACGGGTAAAACCACCCGTGCCCTTAAAAGAACACAATTCTTTGTGTACTAAAATGGGGGTAGAAAATATTTATTTCCCCCATCCTAAAAACTTAGTCTAAGTCGTGCTTTTTATCATTTGATTTAAAATAGCACAAAATTGCTTGAACAATTTCCTCCGTTTCAATTTCTGGCTTCAATTCCTTATAGAGCTTTTGCAGTTCTCTTTTATCAGGTGTATCCCCAGAACCATAATCAGTGGGAATAAGGTCTAAAATCTCTTTCCAAGTTTTTTTCTCTTTTTTGGATTGATGGATTATTTTTGCAATCTGAAAATGAAGCTCTTTTTTTCTCGGTTTCTTACGGTTCCCCGTCAAACCGAAAGCTTGATCAAGAGTTCGTTTTTCCTTGTCTATGTATTTCCTGAAACTCTCTGAAACATACTCGACCAATTCCATTGATATTGGTGAACTTGGAAACGATAAAGAGTTTAATTGCTCAACAAACTCTTTCAGCTTTTGCTTCTTTCCATCCTTATCAGACATAATCTAATAAACCTCTTTCCTGATAGGCGTAACAGTCGCGGTATTATTACCAAGAGAGCAAAAACTTTCCCAATTCTCCATTAATCGCCGTCTCTTTTCCAACAAATCACGGCGTTGATAGGCCGCCTCTGCTTTGTCTTTAATGCTATGGGCGAGCGCGCTTTCTGCGACTTCACGGGGAACGCTTGTTCTTTCTGCCGCCCAATCCCTAAATGTCGAGCGAAACCCGTGAACGGTAATATCTTTATGCCCCATACGCTTTAACAGGTTCAGACAAGTCATATTCGACATAGTGGGAGCTTTGCCATTACCGGGGAACAAATATTCTGCCCCGCTGATTTGTGGCAAGTCCTTGATAACTTCTATCGCACGATCAGACAACGGGACGCGATGTTCTCTATCCATTTTCATACGTTCAGCCGGGATTATCCAGATTTTCTTTTCCAGATCAATTTCATCCCAACGCGCGCCAATTACTTCATTGGTTCTGGTCGCTGTCAGAATAATGAGTTCCAAAGCCTTTGCACTTAGATCAGATCGCGCCCTTAGTGCCTGCATGAATTCTCCAATCTGTTCATAAGGCATAGCGTTATGGTGTTTAACTTTCTGAACTTTATCCCTGTTTGGTAGGATTTTATTCAAATGACCACGCCAGCGCGCGGGGTTTTCCCCTGTCCGATATTCCCGCGCCGTTGCCCAATCCAGAATATTCTCAATGCGTCCACGCACCCGCCTTGCGGTTTCCGGTTTTTTAAGCCAAATCGGTTCTAACACTTTCAAGACAAGGCCCATGTCTATATCGCCAACGGATAAATCGCCCAAGGTGGGGTAAACGTCCTTTGCGAGAGTGTTTTCCCATTGCTGACTATGTTTGGCATTTTTCCAGCCCGCCTTATGAACTTCGATATAAGACGTTGCACATTCCCTGAATGTAATAGATTTTACTGCATTGAGTTTTTGAGCCTGCCTATCAGCCTTGCGCGCCTCAATGGGGTCTATGCCCTCAGAAGTCATAACACGCAATTTTGAAGCTATTTCTCGGGCTTTGGTCAAAGGAAGATACTGCAAAGAGCCTAAGCCCATTTCCCGCTTTTTTCCGTGAAGTGTAAATCGAAAAACCCAAGACTTGGTCTTCACCTTGCTGACCTGCAAGTAAAGCCCGCCCCCGTCAGCATAATAGCCCGGCTTATCTAGAGATTTTACTGCGAGTGCAGATAAGCGGTTTAAAGACCTCGACATAACATATACCCATATTTCTACCCATACTTAATTCGTGGATTTTAGCAGAAACCAATGGACATAGATAGACAGTAATTAAAAAATATAACAATATTTACAGCATGTTAAAAAATATCAATGAATATCAATGGATAGATATAAAGAGGACTCCCTGTCCGTCAGAATTTATGAAAAACCGTACTCTTAAGCGCGGTTTTTTTGTATACATAAATGAGCGCTTACTGACAAAAATAACACGTAAACTGCCCGCGTGCTTGAGAACCAAAAAAAAGCAGGACTTGAAGAAGCCCTGCTTTTTTATGAAGTACGGTTATCGCTAGGCCAGACTTGGCAACCACAACACAATCCAAGGGAATGCAATCAATAACGCGATCGTCACAGCATCCGCGATAAAGAAAGGTGTGACACCTCTAAAGACATCCTGCACGCTTAAATCATCGCGTACACCTGCAACCACAAAGCAGTTCAAGCCAATCGGCGGTGTGATCAGACAGAATTCAGCCATTTTCACAACCAGAATCCCGAACCAGACAGCGCACATCGGACCAGACATGCCAAAGGCACTATCCGCAGCGGAAACCATTTCACCGCCATTAAGTGCCATCACAGCCGGATAGACTACAGGCAGGGTCAACAGCAGCATGCCAATGGCATCCATAAACATCCCCAGCACCGCATAGGCCAATAAGATCAGCACAAGGGTCAGCATCGGACTTTGATCCAATGATGTGATCCAATCGGCAAAGAAACCCGGCAGATCCGCAAAGCCTAAGAAACGTACATAGATCAACACACCCCAGATGATGGTAAAGATCATCACCGAAAGCTTGGCTGTTTCTAAAAGCGCATCTTTCATTTCATCCCAGCGCATGCCCTTGTAAAGAGCCATACAAAAGACCACAAACGCCCCCAAGGCACCACCTTCTGTCGGTGTCCCCCAGGCATCGCCGCCAAACGGGTTGTAGATAAAGGCGATAATAATGAAGACGACAAAGAAAATCGGCAATGCCGGCGGAAGCGCCTTAAAACGTTCCTTCCATGTAAAGCCGCTAACAGCAGGACCAAAATTTTTAATGGTCAGAGCCATGCCAATAATCAAGCCACCATAAATCAAGGCCGAAAACGCACCGGGGATAAAACCAGCCAAAAGCAGTTTACCCACATCCTGTTCAACGATGATGGCGTAAATCACCAAGATCGCCGACGGTGGAATGAGCGAGGCAAGCGTACCACCCGCGGCCACAACACCTGCAGCAAATTGTTTATTATAGCCGACCTTCAACATCTCGGGGATGGCAATACGAGCAAAGACGGCAGATGTTGCGATCGAGGCACCAGACACAGCCGCAAAACCAGCTGTGGCAAATACAGTCGATACGGCCAAACCACCCGGCACCCAGGCAATCCATTTTTTTGCCGCATCAAACAGGGCTTTTGTCAGACCTGCGTAATAAGCGAGATACCCGATCAAAATAAAGGTCGGGATCAAAGAAAGCGCCTGACTGGCAACTTTGGAATGGGGTACCTGTCCTGCAATTTTGGCAGAAACGGTCAAGGCCCACATAAAGGCTTCGGGGTCATATCCCTTTTTCGCCCAGAAAATCCAGATCAGGCCAATCATCCCGGCAAGACCCGCGGCAAAAGCCACGCGCATCCCAAAGATGACAAATACGAGCATCCCGGCAGAGACGATCAATCCAATATCAATAGGTTCCATTAGACTTTTCCTTAATTATCATGACCGCTGAGATGCTCAGCTTCGTGTGCGGCTTGGGCGGCGACATCTTCAATTAACGGAACGGCGACCGGTTCGTCGGTTCCGGAAATCAGGGCTGCAATATAGCCCCAGATTTGCACAACAAGCTGAAGACACAGGACGGAAAATGCGACCGGTGCCAAAAGCTTAGCCGGCCATAATGGAATACCAATATCCATTGAACTATCACGGCTCCATAACGGTGAGCCAAAATCAAAGCTGCGTTCAAAATGCGCCCAGCTTCCCCACACGATTAACACCATGACAGCAAGAATGGCGAGTGTGGTAATCAATTCAACCGCATAAAGCACACGGCCACTTAATTTGCCCACCACCATGTCCATGCGAATATGACCGCCGTTTCGCTGGGTATAAGAGACCCCCATAAAAGCAATCAGGGGCATAGCCTGTTCAATCCAGTCAATATAACCGGACAAAGGCTGGTCAAATATATTGCGCCCGCCCACAGAAAGGACGGCCAAAATCATAAGGGAAAAAACAGCCAACCCACTGATCAAGGCGAGGAATTCGCCCAGTGAGTTTAAGGCTTGGTCGACACGACTAAGTAGACTGTCATCGGTAAGAACGTTTGCTGATCCTGCCATTGGGATACTCCTGCTAAAAAGGATGCCTGAGAGGTATCAGACATCCTTTTCATTTCGACAAAGGCGATTTATTTGATCATGCCTGTAAAGAAATCATAGAGTTCTTGTGCAGGGAGACCTTTCGCTTTGTTTTCTTCGATCCATTTTTGAGCAGCAGGACCGGCCACAGCTTTTTTCAGACCTGCAATCGCATCATCGCTGTACGTGATGGTTTCGATGCCGCGTGTTTCAAGTTCCGGGCCCCATTTTTTCATGGTCTTGTTTTCATAGTTGCTGATGTAGTGATCAAGCGCTTCATCAACAGAACCCAACAGAATGTCTTTTTCTTTATCAGACAGGCTGTTCAGGGCATCTGTGTTCACAACAACCGGGCAGTTAATGGTGCCGGGGTTCAGGTTTTCTGTCCACCATTTTGCATTTTCAATGGTACCAAATGCCATGTGGGCATGTTGGGCAAAAGCAACACCTTTAATAACACCGCTATCCATGGCTTGACGAACTTCAGTCGCAGACATGGAAGTCGGGATTGCCCCAACGGCTTTCATCGCTTCGCCGATACCACCTGTTGCACGAACAGTCATACCTTCAAAACCAGACAGTTCTTTTGGCGCATCGCCTACACCTGCAATGTTATATTGTGGCATGGGTGACGGCATCAACAAAGTCGCATTCCAGCGCGCAAGATCTTTTACAACAGCCGGATGCTTATAAAGGGCTTGAGACAATTCGCGTTCTTGAGTCAGAGTGGACACACCCAGGAACGGCAATTCTGCAACGGTAAGTGACGGGTTCTTGTCGCGGTGGTAACCAGCACAGAATTGTGCCATTTCGAACGCGCCAATAGAAATACCATCCAAGTTTTCTTTGTTCTTGGACAGACCGCCATAAGAAATATTCAATTTAAATTCGCCGCCGGATTTCTGTTCTACCAGTTCCGCCAATTTTTCAACATGTTCAGTAAATGCGCGGCGTTTGCCCCACACAGAAACGTTCCAGTCGGTTGCAAGAGCCTCGCCTGCAAATGTTAATGCTAGCGCGGTACACGCAACTTTTCCGAAAAGTGATTTCATAGTAATACTCCCTGATAAAGATAAAACACCTTTGTAGGTGCCTTGGCCCCTAGAATACACATATTATAATTATGACCTATGAAGAAAACCGCGCGCTTATTTATCTGTTATGTGCGGAAATCCGCGTGCTCATAAAATGGCATTCTTATCTAAACCTAATTTCACAATTTTATCATTCAAGGTTCTTCTGCCAATCCCCAGTGTTTTTGCCACCGCTTCCATGCGCCCTTCATGATCTTTAATCGCTTTTGCTATCAGTTCACGTTCAAAGGCAGCCACAGCTTCGCGCAGGGTATCAGGGACTTCTTGGGGGATATGCTGACTGGGATAAATCGCTTCGGCCACTGTCCCGCGCCCACAGCGTGCCGACAACATTCTACGTTCCGCCACATGGCGCAATTCGCGCACATTCCCGGGCCATTCATGTCCCATTAAAGCAGACATATCTTCGGTCGTTAAAGCAGGTGTATCGATTTCATAAACATGAGCAAATTTTTCAACAAAATGTGAAAACAGCATGATGATATCGTCTTTTCGCTCACGCAATGTCGGCAATGTCAAAACCACTGTGTTCAAGCGATAAAGCAAATCTGCGCGAAAGGTATTTTGCTGCACGGCTGCACTTAAATCTTCGTTCGACGCAGACAAAATGCGGATATCCACCGGAACCGCCCTATCTGAGCCAACGGGCGTATATTCCTGTGTTTCGATCATGCGTAGCAATTTGGCTTGGATTGGTAAGGGGCACGTGCCGATTTCATCCAGAAACAAAGTCCCGCCATCAGACTGAGCAAGCATGCCACGTTGCTGGTTAAGTTCCCCAAACATAGTGATCTCGAAATGTTCTGGCGGAATGGTGGCACAATTGATCGCCTGAAACGGACCGTTCGCACGTGGGCTCAGATCATGTAACGCGTGGGCGACCAGTTCTTTACCTGTGCCCGTTTCTCCTAAAATCATGACGGGCACATTGATTTCCGTCAGGTTCAATATCTCTTCGCGCAGATTTTGAATTTGATCGCTTTGACCGATCAATACCCGGTCCAGACCGGACAGACGGGCAAGTCGGGCTTTAAGTCGTTGGGTATCGGCGCTCATGCAATGTTGATCCGCAGCATGCTTTAACACCATTAACAAACGGCGCGGTTCAAACGGCTTTTCAATAAAACCATAGGCCCCTTTCTGAATGGCTTCCACCGCCATAGGGATATCGCCATGTGCCGTTATCAGCACGACGGGCGGGGAGGAAGGCTGCGTCACCTGATCCAACAATTCCATCCCATTCATACCGGGCATACGCACATCACTCAGGATCACATGAGGCTGCAACATATCAATTTGTTCAAGAGCGGTTTCTGCGCGTGAAAACACATCTACATGCCAGTCGGCCGCTTGCAACAAATGCGTCAGAGACTCGCGCATTTCACGGTCATCATCGATCACAATAATCTTATGTCTAATGGACGTATCAGGCATCCTTGACCTCTTGTTCTAAAGGGACTTCAATGATGAAAGCGGCACCTTTTGGCTGTCTGTTTTCAGCATGAATTGTCCCTCCATGCTCTTTAATAATCTCCGTTGAAATAGCAAGACCAAGCCCCATGCCTTCACCTGAGGCGCGGGTGGTATAAAACGGTTCTTCCAGGTCACGAATTGTGGATTGTCCAATACCGGGTCCACAATCGGAAATCCTCACAACCCCCTGATCTTTTTCTGCCGATATGGTTACCGTCAAAACAGGGACTCCTTCATCCGCCATTGCATCAATTGCATTGCGCATCAGATTGGTCAGAACTTGTTCCAGACGCAAACGATTACCGCGAACGATAACAGCTTGATCCGGACAGTGGCATTCATATTGGACATTGGCAGCTTTCAGGTTCACCGCCAATAATTCCTCACTGCCCTTTAAAACATCCTGCAGATTGACCGGTTCAAATTCCTTGGAACCCGGGCGAGAAAAAAAGCGCAACTGCTTAGTGATATTTTCCATCCGGGTCACCAGAGCGGACATTTGAGTTATAAGGCTGGCTTTTGGGGGGTGTTGCGAAATCTCTGCCGCTGTCAGATAATTTTTCATCGCGGCAATCGGCTGTCCCAACTCATGAGTCACTGAAACTGAAAGCTGGCCCAATGCAGCCAGTCGACTGGTACGCGACAATTCATCTTGCGTACGTTGAAGGCGGCGTTCAGCCTGTTTACGATCTTCAATCTCTACAGCCAACAGACGGTTGGCTTCGCGAAGGTCAGCAGAATCAGCTTGCGATTCCCGCAATGCCGCTCCAATACTGCGTGTCTTTTTCACCTGCCAAGCGGCAAAAATCAGACTTCCAATCACGATCAGTGTGATAAGCAATGACCAGGCTTGTACCTGGATTGAACGTTCACTGGCAAAAAAATGCAAGGTCCATTGACGCGCGGGCAGATCTTGTTTCACCATCAAGTATGGCACCTCATTAACCGTTGCCTGATCTTCGCTCGTACGAGACCAGTTTAATTTCATTAATTGGATTTTATCAAACTGGCGCACCGCTTTAATCTCGTCACGACGTGCTGGTGGAATGTCATATAGCTCTTTATATCTCCATTGCGGGTTGGACGAGAGCAACACAATGCCATCCGCATTACTTAACAGCACATTTTCCCCGGCTTTCATCCAAGCTTCTTCTAGACGGCGCAGGTTTAATTTCATGGCGATCACCCCGGCAATTTCACCGTTCGGTGCATAAACGGGGGCAGAAATAAACAAACCCGGTAAGGACGTCGTCACCCCGATCCCATAAAATTCCCCCACTTGACCTTTCATCGCCTCTTTAAAATACGGACGAAAGCTGTAGTTACTATGAAGATAGGAATTCTTCTCATTATAATTGGAGGTGGCAATCGTCACCCCGTCCGTATTCATCAGATAAATGGCATCCAGTTGAGAACGTCGGGCAAATTCAGCCAATCGTTCATTCAAAGCCTGACGGTCTTTACGTAAGGTGCCTGCAATCACATGGGCATCTTTTGACAGTACATAGGGGAAATAGGAGACCCGCTCAATTTCACTTTCCAGTGTACTTTTATAAAGCGCAAGTCTCCCCTTCGCGGCTAAGACTTCTTCGGTTTTATAATAAGAAAAGAATGCCAGATACAACGCCGTGCACGAACCACAAACGATAGAAACTAGGATGAGAAATGTACGAGACGGCAGCACTTTATAAGACCGATGTTAAAACTATAGAAACCAGCACTTCACAACGAAAAACACCCCGATACCATCATATCGGGGCGTTTTCATTTTATGAGACATGCAAACCAAAGTGTCAAATGAAACATAAAATGCGAATTCATTTTCTCAAAGGCAGAGGATTTCTGCAATTCTACGACATATAAATTGCGAATGAAATGACACATTACATGAGAAATATTCCTATGCTAGGTCCCAACACCGAGTAAAGCTTATAAATCATTCATTTTTTCGGTTCAATTTCCCTGATAAAGAGTTCGAGATTAACAACATCCACTCCCTTATATTGTAAACTAGCCCTCATTGGATTGTTTTTATCAAGTGGAAGTTCATCATAATTAAAAGTGAAGGGTTTATTCTTCTCTACAGAGAAACCGTAGCTTCTTGCCCAATCCTTGTTCATCACAAAATAAGCATCGTGTATTTCAGGCTCTCTTTCATACCCCTCAATAACAAAATCGTAAAAACCTCGCTGCCTATTTTTCATCATCATAGACCGGAAATACAAACGATTTTTATAACTGCAAATGCGTTTCTCTGCTTTACGAAGATCGCATGTGAATTTTGCGTTAAGTATGTCCACATTATCCTTGGCAATCTGACTGTCCGAAACTGCAGTAGCCTTCATTGTCACTTCAAATACGTCTGTACCCGTTCCTCCCGATATAGACCCAATAATCTTCTTACTGCTTTGCAATAGTTCATCAATGAAACCTGCATATGCTTGATTTGATGACAATACTAAGACCGTGAATAGTATAAATTTAATTGCTGAGTTTGCTTTACAGCGTTTACCTTTTGTCGACGAGACCATTTCTACCCTCCCCCTCTCTCTAGAACCTAACCCCGCGGTACGCCCCCGCGAAGGTTGTGCTCAATTGAACTCTGGAGATCGGGGAGTTAGTAAACCGATACAAGAAAGGTCCCTATGGTCTTTAGTTCGGAGAACCTGGACATACACCACAGGCTCCCCGACCATAGAGGTCAAGGATTCAGCATTGTTTACCGGCCAATGCTTCTTACCGCTTGTATCGGGGTTACTACGCCCCAGAGCTGTGCGTATCAGCTCCAAGGACACATTAGTTTAGGAGTGTGTAGGAGTGAAGTTTTTTTTCAAAATCAGTCTCAAAGCCTCTGTTATGTTTTGGCTTTCAAGATATTTCAGCTAGATCAATATGGCATATATCTGCCCCTGCGAATCTTTCAAGGTTCCATGAATTTTCATAAGATTCAACATAGAGTGGGACATAATCAGCCTTGTTTTCGATTAACCAAGCGGATCGATGTCTACCGTCAACAAAGGAAAAAACCGGTTTAACGGTGAAGTGGTGCAAGCCCCATTTTTCCAGAAAGTTCTGAAGCTTTCGATGAGCAGGATTCCGATATTGAAGCCGTGAGAGAAATGTCATTGAGACATCAGCAACCGGCACAGGATTTTGTTCTGAACTGCCGAGCATACTTTTGTCGACCATTTCCCGTTGCAATTTTGTCCAGTATTTCATTTTTGAAATTTTTTGGTATTCAACACAATGATATTTCCAGAGAATTTTCAATCTTTTCGGGTCGCACCATACAATATAGCCTCTATCTCTATATGGGGCTTTCATCCAAACAATATTCTCTCCTACGGCAATAGGAAAGACTTTAACCTGGTCTCCATAAAAAATTCTCAACGCCATTTTTTCACTAAATACCCGTTTGTCTTTGTTACAAAGTTTTGAACCTCGATTATTAATGCCTTCTATCTATAAGATGCTCGAGTTATCTCTCTGTTTCCTGACAAAACTTACACAAAAGACAATGGAATAAATAAGAAGACTTTGCCTGAATATCTGTAACTTATAAAATCCTGTCAGAAAATTCGCTCTTCACAAATTCCAAGCCTTTCTGTGTAATTCTAAATCCACGCTCAATAGATTCTGCATACCCTTGATAGATGAAATTAGTTTTGCTGGTTTTATGGGATTTCAAGTTCCTGACCAATTGTGAGAATTTGCTATCCTTCCGACCTTCCAGAATTGCCTTACTTTCTTCTGGGATTACAATATACTTCGGTAATTCTTCAATTGCTTTAGTCGTAGAAATTTCGCCATTTGGCTCTTTAGCCATGACAAGCAAAGTATATTTCCACAACTCTTTCCTAAGATTTATCGGTTTATTTTCGATCACGGGAGTTGATTTAGATGCAATTACTTTTTTGCCTTTTTTCTGCTCAAGCTTTTTAACATCTCGAGCGACTGGCAAATCTTCTGGCAATGTACCACTGATTTGCAGCATGGCATCTCGAACCTGCTTCCCTACATCATAATGTGTATTGTTCGCTTGGGCTTTAGTCCGAATATCTGAGTCATTTCTAAGTTTCTGTTCCGTTTGGGTTATGCGGAAAAGGTTCGCCGCCAATTCGACGCTTCCCATATGGTCAAGTATTTTTGCCTTCTGTGGCAGTTGCTTGTAACTTCTAATTTCTTTGACCGTTCTTCCACCATAAAGTCCCTGATAACCTTTAGACTGAAAGATAGCAAAGTCTTTATCTGTCTCCACGCCTTTAGATTTTGCCGCACTAGCAAGTTTTTTATTAAAATCAGTAACCTGATTTCTCATATAAAGCCGTTTCTGATCCTCGGACAAATTATCGAAATCAACACTTTTTTGATCTTCAAGTTCTTGCCGTCTTGTTTGTATTGCAAAGTAGGTCTGCGCAAAAGCAACTGGTTTCTTACGAGCGTCCGCATTTTGGGCTATAAGGTAACAAGCGTAGCGCGTTAACATTATATCGCCAATTGTCCGTTCGGCATCGCTCCCAATCCCGACCATTTTATCCACGTGGATAAAATGGTCATCTGGATCAACTCCGGAATTTTTACAAGAAATTATTGCACGGGGAATCACTCCCTCTGAAAACTTTTGCCACCCTCCATAAGCAAGCAAAGTCTGCAATTCTCTAGCATACCAATATTCCTGATCATATTCATTTGCATGAACAGCCTCTTCGAACCTTTGTATAAGGTCATCAATTGTATCCTCTGAAAAAGAAGCTTTCTCCAAGGCTCGTAATTCGTTGGAATCTGTTTGCACCGATCGTTGAATTAACTCATCCATACTCATATCAACTCTCAAAGGTTTATTGTATTTACGATCTGGCATTCGATAACTTCCTGAGTAGTCCAAAATTAAAGCGGCTTGTTAAACGAGTTCACCTGCAAAATTCGACGAATTCGCTCCAACATCATCCAAGCTGTTTTTTGTGTCACAGATATCTCTTTCGACAATTGAAGCGATGAAACGCCTGCTTCTTGAGATGTGACTAAGTGAAAAGCCATGAACCATTTCTGTAAAGGCAGTCGCGAATCCTCAAAGATTGTTCCCACCCGAACAGTGAACTGCTTACGACAATCAGCACACTTATATCGGCGATTATCTGAAAACTTATGAATCTTTCTTTTACTCAAACAATGAGGACATACCACACCATTCTTCCAGCGAATTTTCGCCAAATGATCTATACACGCCTGCTCATCATCAAAATTGAAACTCATGACACTCTCGCCTGATTCGACCTACAACATAAATCAGAATCATGGGTTGGTCAAGTATATAATTTAGACCTAATCTAAGCCATTGACTTTTCTTTTCAACCACCCAAACAGAATACCATTCGATACCAGTAAATTACTATTTTCGGATTGATTGAACACTACATTTTACGCTTCACACCCGAAGTACTACCTACAGCGATTTGCTCCTCTGAAAGGTGGTCTACGATCGTTGGACAGTTTAGCAGCGTTTATCACGGTGGGATGCCAGAGTTGATTTATGCTTTTTACGTATTTTAAGTCACAGTGAAGTGTGAATGTATCTCAGGGAACTTTTCTGTCAAAAACTCGTTCATGAACGTAACACTAGATTTTGATGCAGAAAGTTGGTGATCATCACCTTTTTTCTCATCTGCAAAATCGCATACTCCTTTTGCAGCCAAGAAAAATGGAGCATATCTGGTTGTCGCACTAGCCGCTTCGTATAGGCCATATATTTCCATTTCTAACCCTAACACTTTTCGGTTCTGTGTTTTTATTAGCTCTTGTGCCCTTTTTGAATCCGCAACGACAGCGGAACCAGAAGCTGTAGGGCCTGCTTTAACATTGAAATCATGTTTGTTTCCTTCGTTTGGAAAGTGGTGAAGGATGAAATCTGAAAGCATGGCGCTTGAGGATGATTCTATACTTATCTGATGAGGAGAGTATTCAAATTGCCCATTTTTCCATTTACCTGATTCATAGTTCCAACAACAATCAGATACGATTACATCGTCAAGGTCTGCTTCTCCTGGCAATGCCGCACAGATACCGGACATTACAATAGCTTTAGGTTGAACTTTAGATATTAGGTACTGCGTCATTACAGCTGTTGAGACCATTCCCATACGTTGGGCTGGTACTGCCCAGCAAGTTCTTTCAGTGCCGGATTTATCTATGAATTTTCCTGCATATAGATTGTAACTTCGGCCGAATTTAGTAATTTTCTGCCAGTTCCAATTAAGGTTTAAGACTTCGGAAAGTTCGGGTTGCATTAATGCGCAAACCCATAATACGTCGATGCTGTCGTTAAAGGCATCCTTATTTGCGGAATTAATATGAGAAAAAAGTCTTAGTAATCCGTCTTGCCATTTACTATCTAAGTCATTCACTCTTAATACCGACCACACGTCGTTTCCGTACAAATCGTTAAATTCTTCTTCGGCTTCTTCAAATGCAGTAATTGCGACGATGTATTTAGGTTTGTTGAGATATTCAGCCTCCTGAATTTCATCTAAAAACATAAAACCTGTTGATGCTTGAGGCTCTGCATCTTTTAGGTGTGGAATTATGATATCTAAAAGTAAAACATCAGCTTCATGCTTACTGAGGAAATTACGACAATCTGTAGCATCTACGGATCGGGTAATTGTTATTGTATCTTTTATGTGTGATGAAGTGATGAAGTCCTGAATTTTGTCAAACTTCTCGTCAGTATCTTCAAGTATATGAACTCTAATCATATCAGTCTTCCCATCTTGCTTAATTGTTCTTTTATTAAATTGACGAATGTTTCTTTCCAAGTTTCATTTATGTATCTGTAATAGACAACATCGACGAATGCTCTTTCAAATTCTTCGTGTAAATCCCTGCGAAGATCCTCAAGAGTTAACTCGTTTTCACCCTGATCGAAATGCTTGTATTGTGTTATAAAAATTGCTGGTGCTAAGTTATCTGCAAATTCAGCATGTCTTAAAACATCAATTCCACCAAAGCTTTGAGCAGAGCCTCCGCCATCTTCGTTCTGGTGCGAATAGGTTGGAAGAGACATATCCAGAACTAAGAGATCAAATTGATCAGTATCTACCTTGGAAATTGCGTCATTGAAAGATATGGAAATGACAATTTCAAAATCAAAATCCATGGTTTCTAAGGCTTCAAGAACTTGGTCTCTTTTGTATTTTTCATCTTCTACAACTAATATTTTCATCGCTCTATTCGGCCCTCAAAACATCAATGTCAAATTCCATTTCAAATTCATTATTCTGATTTATAAAAAATTTGTATCGATTTACATCTGACCCCAATGCAATGAATAGTTTAATCAACCCTGATCCGCCTTCATTAGTTGCTTCCTTAATAAAATCGGGACTTCTGATGATTTTGTTTTTTTCTTCAATCATCTCTCTGGATGACTGTAAAAAGACATCTGGGATAGTATTTGTGACTTTTATTTTTAGAAGATTTATGCCTATAAAATGCATTGAAATTTTCACAATTACATTACGTACGGTTCGGTCTTCTGTTAGTTTGAAGATATTATTAAAGATGTTGAAAAAGACATGATAAATCACAGAGAAGTCATGTTGTACGGTTTCTCCTTCATCAAAATTTTTATAGATTTTAATTTTTTCAATGTTGTGGGCTTTTGAGAAAAGTTTCAGGAAGAGATCAAACATTTCGTCAAGGGAGTACTTTGAAATGCCTGTAGACTTGGGTTTTTGGAACCAAAGAGAAATTTCTGTAAAAGCCTTATTAAATTGAGATCGTGCTTTACCAAATAACCTGCTTATTGCAGTTTTCTGCTCTGAATTGCTTATGATCTTCAGTAGTTCGTTTTCAAGGTTATCCAGTTTATGAAGAATGTTGTCTTGAAGAAGGACCTTTAGTGAGCTTTGCATTTTAGGAAATTCCTCTTCCAGTGAAGACCAAATGATTTGGTTCATTAATCTGGTCCAAGAGGATATTTCCGAATGATCTAGAGCGTGTTGTTTTAATAGTCTTAGCGATAATTGATTAATATTCACTGAGAAGAAACCATGTGGATGTGAAGTGTTTCTAATCTGTAAATTTTGGAGCCTAATATCTCTTAAAGTTTTGTACACAACTACTGTGAACCGTTCGATATGACGAACAACTTGCATATGAATCGAAGGGTCTAGATTAACGTTATTTTTTTCTAGTTTAGAAAGTAGAACGTCAATGTTGTCGGTAGAGGTGTGCCAAATACCAAGTTCTTTGAATATGGAGTGAAACGGTGATTCAAACGAACCATGGCGGACTCTACCGCTTAAATAGTGGTTTAGGCCATATTTAGGGTTTTCAAGAAAATTGTCTTTATAGCTCTTTACTAAGTGTAGAAATGCTGCATTTGACTCATTGTCTAGTTCAAGAGTTAGATCGCCAAGATCTTGTTCCCCTTTTAAAAACTTCTCTACTATTTCTTCTGTTTCTTTTTCCTCTTCGTTACTTTCTTGAGCGAATGACAAACGCCTAATTCGACTATAATCAGCTTTATGTGTGCGTTCAAAAAAATCGGATAAGTTCGCCACATCGACGTAAAGACGGGTACGATTTAGGGTTCTTCTTGCATTGCCAAGTTTGATTTGACCAAAAAGCTCACCAATTTCTGTTTGAATAGAAGAACTGTTGTGCGCGTCATATCCCATCAGTCCTTCGCAGATTTTCATTCTTTCCTGTAGTTGCTCAAGGTTTGTTTGGAAACCCAAGGGCATATTGTCCATTGTTTCAGTAGTGCAAACTTCTCTTAAAAAATATGCAATTTTAAATGGCTCGCATTCAACTCGCTTTAGGTCTACTTCAGAAGGAACGTTAAAAGAGTTTGATCTTAGAAATGAAAGTGCTGCAAACCTTTTAGCAGATTGCAATTTTGAATTTGGTTTACTAATGCCTAATTGTTGAATGCCAATGCTTAAATCTAGCTTAGATTTCCATTTCTTTGTGTGTTGCCATTCTAGTTTCTCATGTTTTTCTTTGAAAATAGATTGAATGAAGCTGCTATCATATTTTAGTGAAAAATCGGATGCTAAGTAGAAACAGTCTTCCAATTTCCCTTCGCTGATCAATCGACTAGTTTTTATAGAAGTGACTAAATAAGGAAGATTCGTGAGCGGTATATCCTCTAATATTTTGTTGACAGTTGATGTCTCTTCTGCATTTAAATAGTTATAGCAAAAAAACATTCTATTGATATCTTGAATGAAATTATCATTACTATAAAATATCTTTCGAATAGTATTTTTAATTTTTCCCTGAGTAATATATTTCTCATCTTGATTGCTCAAATTTAAAGCAAACCCTAATTCGATAGGCGTCACTTTCTGACTTAGATTAACGTCAATTACATTAAAGCAAGAAAAAGGGTCTTTTTCACAGAAACACTCATTAATTGTAGAAAATGTGGTCCATATTTCAGAAATTTCACTGTAATTAGACATCTCTGTTTTTAGATATTCAGAAATTTCTTTTTCATTTTCTTCAGTACGCATAACAATATGAGCTGAATTAATTACATCACTAGGTGATATTTTAATGCTAGCGTGTTTCTCATTTTCAAATTTTATAGCAAAGTGATTTAACCCGTTATTCTTTGGGTTCAAGTAGCACCAAGAGGACGCCTCTTCTTCATTTGGGTCGTTAAATTTGTAGGCTTCTACGTCAAAGGATTTTAGTAACTCATAAATCTCTAACTCCTTGGACTTAGCTGTAATTTCCTTTGAGATGTTGATGATTGTAGCTAGTTTCTTTAAGCGGGGGTCATCGATTTCATATATATGATTTAGTACTGTGATATGTTCACCAAAGACATGAAGCCGACAACTCAGAATTTTTATGAAGCTTTCATATGCGTCAATGATTGGCACACTGTTCAGCTGACATAATAGTTCAGCGAGTTTATCCTCTTCTTTAGGAATTCTCTTTGTTAAAAGATGTTCAAGAATGGGAGCAGATTTAGAGTTATCGATGGATTTATGAACTCTTGAAATAAAGCCTGAAAATAGGGTAAAAGGCTCAAGGCGTTCAGAAAAGAATGATGCTAGAAACCTTGTTCTGCGTGAAAGCTCTCTATTGTTGTGATAGATGGAGCGAATGTGTTTCTGTGCTTCTTCACCGCCTAACTGGCGTTCCACTAATAATTCGTTTTCAATGAACCAGAATGAAGCGCCGAGTTTTTCCCGAATTTTAATCAGAGTTTTTTTACATTTATCCCATTCTTCCGAGCGTAAATATTTTATGTAGGATGATCGGAACTCAAGGTATTTTTGTATTTCCTCTGAGTTAATGGATAGCCGTGCAATTAAGCACTCTAGTTCGTGTTTAATTTCGGTTGGCGGCAACTGGAAATTTCGGCCCAGAAACATGATGTTAGAAGGCCAGTCTACAGAAATGACGGGCCATTTACCTCGTTGATCCAGTGATTGAGTTTGCGAATGTATCCATTGATAGAGAGCTTTCTTTTCAGTAAATGAAGCCTTTTCTCGAGCGGAAGTAAATGCTTCTGCTTTTTTGTCTGCTCCCCTTACAATCGATTTTAATATATCTAAATGACTGGACACTAATAGTTTCTCTTTTCCGGAATTTACATGTTTTGACCTATGGCATTAGACAATAAAAGAGGGAAAATATAAAGTTTTTTGACATTATAGATTACCTTTTATAAGAACCTTATCCTCGCTTTTCACGACGACTGAATAGCCCCTAGATTTCTAGACACCTTGTCGGTTACAAATTGAGGCAAGGAGTTTACAAATGGCCCGACCACATTTCACTGATGAATTTAAAATAAATGCTGTAAAGCAGATTACGGAACGCGGCTATTCAGTAGCAGAAGTTTCCAAACGTTTAGGCGTGAGCACACATTCACTTTACCAATGGCGTAAACCTTTTTCCAAACCTGCGGCTGTCATCCAAGAAGCCGCTGATCAATCTATTGAGATTGCTCGACTTAAAAAAACACGCTCGTGTTACTGAGGAGCGTGATATTTTAAAAAGGCCACGGCGTCACTGTCCTGACTTCGCTAGGGTCTTCGCAAAAGGGCCCTTGAAGACCAACGCCAAACGGCCTTGATCAAACAAGCTTGGGAGGAAAGTGGCAAAATCTATGACTATCGTAAATTACATGATGATTTATGTGAGATTGGTGAATGCATAAGCCCTAACCGCGTGGCACTGTTGGCCCGCCTTGCAGGAATTTCTGCTCAGATCGGGTATAAATGCCGCCCAGGTAAATATGGGGGCAAGCCATCTGTTGTCGTTAACAATACGCTTGATCGACAATTTGACGTTCCTCAGCCTAATCAATTTTGGGCCACTGATATTACTTACATCAAAACAACAGAGGGATATTCCTATCTTGCCGTCGTGATAGATCTTTATTCAAGGAAAGTTGTAGGATGGTCTATGCAAAACAGACAGCCAACAGAACTTGTCTTGCAGGCTTTATTGATGGCTGTGTGGCGACGCAAACCGACAGGTAAAGTCGTCATACATTCAGACCAAGGCTCGCAGTTCACCAGCATTGAATGGGCATCGTTTTTGAAAGCACATAATTTAGAACATTCCATGAGCCGTCGTGGAAACTGTCATGACAATGCGGTTGCTGAAAGTTTTTTCAATTTACTTAAACGTGAACGCATCAGGCGAAAAGTCTACAAAACAAGGGAAGAGGCTAGGCAGGACGTGTTTGATTACATCGAAATGTTCTACAACCCAAGACGCAAACATGTTAGGAACAAAATGCTGTCACCTAATGACTTTGAACGACAGTACAAAACGAGAGAACAAGGCGTCTAGGAAACTAGGGGCTATTCAGACGTTCTTAAAATGCTTTGTTTGCAATTAACTGGTTATTGATGATCACGTCAATATAAAAACCTTTGTACCATGGGAGGCCGAAACCAGCACCACCGAAGGCAATTACGTAAGGGGTTGAAGTTTCAATATCAAAACTAATTGGAACGTGCTTGGTTTTTATAGGGTTAGAAGGAGTGTTTCTGTATATTGTTAATGGGGTTTCAATGTGAGATTTCACCACAGGCGGTTCTTTGAAAATTACAAAGTAATTTGCACGCATTCCTTCGCGCCGTCCTTGAGCGACGGGGTTCTCAGTTAATTCTCGTGATTTGATTAATGCAATTGCTTTTTCAGGTTGCTGATTTTGTGACAATTTAAGAATCTCATTAACCTCATAACTTTCAAATTGATCAGTAAAGATGATTTTTACATCATGCATTTCTGGCTTTGAAGGGTTGACAGGTTGAGCTGTGCGTTGAAGGAGCTGCCATTTCTTTTTAGGCTTTTTAAAAATAAATGTTTCAAGGAACTTTGGTTCAAAATTTTCGGACCGATAAGAAACAAAAGCCGTTACAATAGCGAGTTTTAATGTCTCATTCACATCCATTGAGTTAATGGCAATTTGCATCGTGCGACCGGATTTTTCTTCTTTTGTCCAGTTTTCTATAACAGTGATATAATCATTTTTGGTACCGATTGCGAGTTTATTTGGGGTAATGCTGTAGCGGTATTGAAATTCCTCACTTAAAATATCTTTCATAAGTGAAGGTGCATAGGTGTCATAGGACACTTTAATTTTGTTTGTGATTACATTGAGAACTTCTTTCTCGCTCTCTGTTTTAGCTTGATATTTAGTAATGCTTCCAGAGAAAATGCTTCGTGCTTTTTCTTGTAATGACATTTTCTGCTCTGCGGAAACCATTGGATTTGGTGCTGTAACACAAGCAGTCAATATTCCAACAAACCCAAGGCTCAGAAGGCATTTATTTATTTTATGAATCATCACGAATTCCTATTTTATGGCTTGTTTGGAAAGAGTTACAAGTTCAGCAACTACTGAGCTGGACAATACAGTGTTTGTAATATCATCTGATTGTCTCATTTGAGAAACCATGTAAGAAACAGATAATAATTTTTGAAGTGCTTTAGTTTGCTGCTCAATAAGTATTTTAACTTCTAAACAATACCGACTTGTGCACTGGTCCTGGCCTTCTGAGCTGTTTTGGTTTTCATCAAGTGCTTTTGAAGCCATTTTTGAAATATCTAATGGAACAGTAACAGCTGCAATTACAGCATTTGGGCCTGCGACAGTTGTTGAGATAGAAGTTGGAGATGAGCTTGCGCTTCCTCCCCCGCCAGCTCCACCACCAGCATATGCATTTGTTGAAATGCTAAGAACTGTTACAAAAAAAAGTAGTCTTAATATATGCATGATGTAATTCCCCTAAAAGTTGACAGGTAATTTCTCATTCTCCATTTAAAATGTCAATTTAAAATGGTATTAATTTATATTAGTAATCTTTTTGACGGTGTTCGGTGTTGTGGTATGTGCCTCTTAAAAAAACATAAACTAAATATAAAAATTTATTTCATCTCTTTAATATTTTTGCAGGGCTGTCAAACACCGCAACTTGAGACAGTTTCAATCGAAAAAGCAAAACAATATACGCATGATATTGAGAAAAAAGATTACACAGCCCCTCCTAGTTCCATTGATGATATTGTTGTATCACTAGGCAGAATAAAGAGAAATCAAGGAAGCGTTTCATTTTCTCCACCTGATCAGTCTGAGGTGCAAGATGATGCTGAATATTTTTTTAAAAGAGGTAAATGGTTTTGGAAGATTGGTGATTGGGCAAGTGCACTTAATGATTTGCGGCGGGCTTATTCTTTATTGAGAAATGCAGAAGGTCGAGTTGAATTAAAAAACGATGTTAATATTGAATTGTCTCGCATGGAAATTAATGCGGGTAACTATGGCCGAGGTATTGATTTGATAATGTCATCTAATGGAGATGAAAAATCTATCAACATTGCAATGCTTCAAGGTCTTGTGAAATCAGGCGATTTAGATGCTGCTTGGGAGAAAACCGAAGAAGCTTTGAGGTTATTGAACCAACTGAAAAAAGCTTTACCTGAAATTGCAGAATGGGAAAACCTCTGGTCAGCAGATATTGATGGGATCTTTGCTACTATTTTGGAAATTCGAGGTGTTTATCAAGAAGCTGAAGCTTATCGGCGCAGGGCTTTAAAAAAAATAGAAAAGGAAAAGGCCTCCTCTCAAAAGGTTAGTAAGTACCTTAACGAGTCTAAGATCACATTTTATACGAGTTTATCATACAATTTATTACGACAAGACCGTTTAACAGAGGCAGAATTTATTGCTCGTCTGGCTCTCAAAGGGGGAATTAATAGTTCTGATATTGGGACAGATATTTTACTTTCTCCTTTGAATGTACTTGAAAAGGTAATGGCTGCAAAAGGTCGTTTTAATGATGCAATTCGTCTATTAAATGTGAGACGTGAATTGCTGGAAAGTAAAAAAATTGCGCAACGCTCAGTTCCTTTAGCATTAACATACAAAAGAAAAGGGGAATTGTATGTTAGTGAATATCGTTGGTCAGAGGCTCACAAAGCTTTTGAGGTTGCTGCGTCAGTTCTTAGTAAAAATTCTGATTTGCAAAGAATTTTTTTAGAAGGGAATTTATCTTGGGCATTGTCAAAAATAGAAGCAGGGTCACCATCAATAGGAAGAAAAATTGCCAATAACTATATTAATAAAGCTTTGGCTTTGTATGGACCCAATACATACGAAATAGCGGAAGCAAAAGCTGTTTTAGCCATGTCAGAAAAAGAAAATGGTAATAATGAAGCCGCGTTGAAGCTGTTTAGAGAGCTATATCCTGTTTTTCAAAATGAAAGAAGAATGAATCTTGTGGCACAAGGTGCTGAATCTACAAGACGGTTTAATCTTTTTACTAGTACATATTTGGAATTGTTGAGTAATGACTTTAGGAACAACCGAACAAGCCTGACAGAAAAAAAGAAAATAATGAGAGAAAGTCTAATTATTGCGGAAACGGCAAGAGAAGCCTCTGTTTTGACGACAATATCCGCGTCAGTTGCTCGCAGTAAGACTTTAGATCCATCAATTCAAAAATTAGTTCGTCGTGAGCAAGATACAAGAAGGCAAATCAGTGCAATTTATGAATTGCTTTCTAATGTGTCTCAAGGTGATAGAAAATTTGACAAAAATGTAAAAAGGCTTGAGCAAGAAGTTGAGAAGCTGCAAATTGCTCAAAGGAGTTTGGAGAATGAAATTTTTGATCAATTCCCTGAATATAGTAATTTTTTAAAACCTAATCCAAACAATGTTTTAAGTATCAAAAAACATCTTGCTGATGATGAATTAGCGGTTTCGATTTTTCAAACAAAGAATTCGACTTTTGTTTGGGGAATTGATTCTTCTGGTGGGATATCTCTTCATATAGCTGATTTAGGCAAAGATGAGCTAAAACGTAGAGTGAAAAAAATTAGATCCCCTTTTGATTTGAATATTAATTCTCTTGGAGGTTTGTTGGACTTTGATTTAACTGAGTCTTATTTTATTTATAAACAACTTTTAGCACCCGTTCTTAAAAAACATACGAATATGCGAAGTATAATAGTTGTTGCGAATGGTGTATTGAATGAGCTGCCATTTTCTCTTTTAGCTATGACTGATAAGACAATAGATAGGGATGAGAAAATTTTATTTGATCGATACCGTCATGTTGACTGGTTAATTAAATCCTATGCAATTTCCAAAATTCCTTCAATAAGTGCGTTGATCGCATTACGGTCAAAAAAGTTAATATATAAGAAAAAATTGAAACCATTTATCGGGTTTGGGGACCCTTTTTTTAATTCTGCTCAAATGAAGGAAGCACAAAAACAATATGCAAAAAAAGGGGTTATCAAAGAGGCTTTCGGGTTACGATCTATACCAAAGTTAAATGAAAAAATGCTCCCGACTATTGGGGAGCTATCTCGTTTGCCAGACACTTCAATTGAGTTAGTGTCCATTGCAAATTCATTGAAACTCTCTTTGGATAAAACGGTGTATTTAGGTAAACGAGCTAGCGAGGCAAATGTGAAAGCCCTGGATTTATCATCATATAGGATAATATCATTTGCAACGCATGGTCTAAATGCAGGAACAATGAATGGGCTATATTACCCTGCATTGGCGCTGTCTGCGCCTGAGGTTACCAATACTGATGATGATGGTTTCTTAACCTCTGAAGAAGTTTTAGGAATGAATTTAAACGCCGATATGATTATTCTTTCGGCTTGTAATACTGCAACAGGAACACATAATGACGCTGAGTTTTTTTCAGGGTTAGCTCGTTCTTTTTTCTTTGCGGGTGCAAAATCTTTAGTCGTAAGTAATTGGGCTGTCCATTCGGGGGCTACAAAGCAGCTTATGATTTCGGCATCGAACTATTTTATACAGAATGATTATAGAGGAAAATCTGAGGCTTTTAAGCATGCGATTTCCGATATGATAAATTCTGGTGTCTATATAAAGGATGGGAAAGAAATATATAGCTATGCGCACCCTTTGTTTTGGGCAAGTTTTACTCTGATAGGTGATAGTGGATAATGTTGTTTTATACAGGGGTTCAATTTGACATTTTATTTTTTCGGCTAAATGGTGATAGAGGGATTTATGATAGATATGCAGACAGCTGCATCAGCTCTTGATTTGCTGGTGGTTCAATCTATTGGAATAGCTGCTTTTAAAATTACTTGCCTCTTGTCAGGAACTCTTATCGTTTTTATGGGATACAAACTGTTTGTATTTGGTAAATGGGGAGAGTCTGGCGATATTCAGGGTGAATATAAAAACATCAAATTAATTATAAGGAGAGCAGCTCCGGGGACTCTATTTGCTTTATTCGGGGCCATCATAATATGTTGGACAGTTTTTGAAGGAATTAATTATAACTTTACGTCATACAGTTCAGAGGTAGAAAATGAAAAACCAGTACTCGATGAATAAGGTTGTTGTCGTTTTATTGTCCACTTTCCTGTTCATTACTCCCTCTTATGCCAATGGTAAAGGGGCAAATTTCATATACACCAAAGGGAAGGTTGCTTTTGAAAAAGGAAATTGCCTAAAAGCAATGAATCTTTTTCAAGAGTTTCTATTGTTTGAGATAAAAGAAAAGAAAAAAGAAGAAAGTGCAAAAATAGCAATAGAGTATTGCAGGGAAAAGCAAAAATTAAATATCTTACATGTTATTAAATCTGAAATGAGATCACCGGATGATGTAGAGCCCAGATTAAATAGACGATTAGATCAATTAATTATTAAGATGAAACAATTGGGCCTCAATCCTTAAGTTGTTAATCCCGAAGTCTTTATCAGGGATTATCAACCGAAAAATGAATGGCTTGTAAGCCTTGCTGGATGTTGCGGACTGGCATAGAGATATTTCACATGTAATGTGTCATTTTGTTCGCATTTTATATGTCGTAGAATTGCAGAAATTCGTTACCTTTGAGAAAATGAATTCGCATTTTATGAGTCATATGACAATCCGCGAGCCATATAGCTTATCGCTATATATTCTCAAATCATGCGTCAAAGAGATTATCATATTTCATGTCAAGTTATTGAAATAAAATAATAAATATTTTAGTTGCGACAGATAAATTGAGAATTACTTAAAATATGTATTCGCCTTTAAGTATAGTCATTTTGAATATGGCATCACCTGTTTCCTTTCATAAAAATACTGCCGGCAACCATCTATACATGGACCAGTGACCGGGTCGACATCTCTTTCGTGCAAATATTCAACCACTGCCCTAGGTGAAGTCTTTCTATAAATCGCGAGTTCAGATGCGGAAATATAAGTTTCTTTAAACTTTTCTATCGCATCAAAGGAAATCAACCGATTTAAACGTCCTGTCTCCTGACTCAGGGTTGTTTTAAGAAGGCCTACACGTACCAGATCACGTGTCGCCTCTTCATTAAGAGCTAACTTACAAGCAGCCTTTTCTATTGATATTCCCCAGTCTACAGATCTTTTGTTTTTTAGGAAATATTCTTGAAGTGTGACTTCATTAAAACAAAGGCCGCTAATACCAGATGCTTCTTTTAGCCGACAGGAAGCTTTTAAAGTCCCTGCTAACATCGCTTGAACTAAATCCGAAATAGTGAGTCCTCTTGCCGTTGCCTTGCGCACAGCAGCCTTAAAAGTCACTTCATCTAATTTCTGTTTACGTTTTGGTAAGCCCGATAACAAAGAAAAATAGAGGTTGTCTATTTGTTTTACATCAAAAAACCAAAAACTACTCCCATCAACATTTGGCCCTCTGACAGCCTTCAACACCCCATCATTTACCAATCTCATAAATGAATTCTTCGATACCCCTAAACGCTTAGTAACAATAACCTTATCGACCAACTGTTTTCGTGCATTTCGATATCTTTCAAGATCATCCCGGCAAATCATTCGCAAAGTGCGACCTTTCATATTACGGCTGACGGCTTTCAAATGGCCTCGTTCAATATCCTTCTTCAATACAGCGGGGTGGAGACCAACAAACTTTGCAGCTTCTGCCAATGTCAGATAACGCTTTACGTTCATGGAAACCATGTTCAAACGCGTTGTTTTTGATGTCAATGCCCCTCCAGCCCAGTGCTCGGAGATATAATCGGCAAAATCATTTTTTAAAATCTGAAACTGTTGGGCTTCTTCTGCTTTACCAAAAAGGCTCGTATAGAAAGTCTTAAACTCAGCCTCTAAACCAGTTTGATTAGCGCGTTTATCACTATGATGACGAATATCATCCAACAATGAATAAAAACTATTTGGCCAATCAAATAGAGCCGCTGCAACCCGTTCGAACACTTCAATTAATGCTTCACTTGTAAGTCGAGACATAAAACGTCGGCCCATTCCTGTTCCCTTCCCTGAATAGTATGTACCAAGAAAGAGCAGATAATTAAGCATTTCAGATAGATCTAATTTCGCAAACGGTTCTGGAAGGCAATTCAGATCTTTACCATTAAATAAAGCCTCAATTTGTTTGCACATTTGAATTGAGGGTTTGCTTGCCTGTTTGCTAACGATCTCGTCAAGCCTTTGTCCGCATTTGCATTTTATCAACTGTTCGCGGTTCCAAGAAATTGGCTTGCCGCATTTGGGGCACCGTTCAACCAAATATTCGCCATGTTCGGGGCAACAAATATAGGGCTTTAGCTCCCATACAGATTTACTCCAACCATGATCTTTTAAACATTTCGGACAAATTCTGTTATATCGGCTTTCGAAGGTACAATTATGTATCTCATGCCCCATTATGCGAGACCATTTTGGTTGGTTCAGCATCTTCACACCAACCATTTTCCTCAGTATGTCTTCTGAAATATTAAAAGCTACCGCAGCCCTTTTAATCTCTCCATTCAAAATCCAACGATTTTTTCTAATACCCAGTTGCTGCATCATCCAGGTTGGACTGTGGTATCCATTTGCATACGAAATACGGAGGATATACCCCTGATAACTTTCTCCTTTATGGGGGCGAGGTGTAATCAGAAGCGGCTTAATCGCGCTAAGTTCATCAACCGGATTAGCGTGTAGAGAGCACATTGCTGAGGCTCCTCTTTTCAAGCATACGCGCAGCAGCCATATTTCCACCTAAATGACGTATTTCTGGGAGTGGATCTGCATACTCCCCATCCCAATTGCTTGAAAACGGATTTGCCATCTCATTATTTGTTAACAATCTATCCTTATAGGCTTTTGCAAGATGTCTCAGTTCAATACGATCAGACGCTGAGACCACCGCTTCACGCGCGCTTCCTCTGATTAACTTAATCATAAGTGCAATCAGCCCTTTAGTGGCTGCATAAAAGCGATTTGCATAATTCGTAAAGCCCGCTTTATTGCCAAAGACGTTTTCGAGTTCTCTATCAATCACGCTCAAGATTTTGACAAATTCCTTGCGAGAATGTTCATCATCCCAAGAAAACGGCTTCATTTCCGCTTGATAACTAAAGCGACGCATCAGCTGCTCATTTGCAAACAGGACTTCGCGTGAATATGACAACCCAACCAACACCACAGGAATAGACGTGTTGGAAATTAAATTTTTCAACCAATCAGAAACATCTAAAATAACACGTTCACTTTTACGATCGATAAAATGCTGAAACTCATCCAAAATAATAAGTTCTGTTTTGCATTCTTTAAGCAGTTTCCGTAAACGCTTAGTGCGTTGTTCTAATGTGCCACGATCAGAATATGGATCACCCAATTTTTCCAACAGTTCAGATGCCATATTTTTCATTGTTGCCGGAACAGGTATGACAGCATTCAAAACTGGTACAATTTTTCGTTCCTCTAGATAAACAGGAGGATAATCAGCTAAGTAAGAAGAAGCCAACGTTGTTTTCCCAACACCGGAATGTCCATGTACCAACATACAGATTGGCTCACCATGTCCAGTATATGAATTTAAACATTCATCAAACTGGCTCTTGATTGTTTTAAAGGCACTATGACGAATAAAAACACTATCCAGAACTTTTTGAACTTCTTGCAACTTCACTTCTTTTTGATCAGTCATATTTCTCTTCCCTTACGGCATTCTGTACCCGTTGCATATCATGCGTCAGGAAATCGTCATCGTCTTCATCATCAAAATCTTCAAATTGCCAATCAGCTATTAACGTTGGCACCTTTTGACGCTCTTCCGGTATTATGGGATTAGAAAGAACGCGCGCATCGGAGCTTTTTGAACCATCGGCTTCATTAAAGCGCCCTAAACGTTTTTGCGTCCTCTTTTTACCTGTTTTCTCAGATGTTTCCCGAATTTTGCGATGAATGCTTTCTTTCGCCTCGGCAAGCGTCTGGGTATCAATACCTGCTTCTCGTAATTCACGATAATACCTACTAACCACTTTGTGTTGCCAGTATCCCAAACCTTTCGCGTAATCTTGTTCAAGTGCAGGCACGGGTAAATATTCTTCTGTGCGAGGATCTAAAACATAAATTTGACCAAGATCCATGTGGTCAAATTTAAAATCAACCTTTACTCCTTGCGGGAGGCTATTTCTCATCACTGATAATTCTGGGGAATTATACCTGAGGCGATTGAACACAATACCCTGGGGATGAAGCCTTCTCTGAGGTTGATTGCCTGCCAGTAAAATATCTAAATCTTCAGATGATGAGAACAAGCGTGGTGGAAAAATTTCCACTCCCTCTTCCCATCTCTCCAAAGGAATAGCGTTTATTCCTTCATGCATCTGAACAGCGTGAACATCCACAATCCACTGACAGATCACTTCATCCAATTTCTCTAATGAAATAATGGCTTCTTCAACGGACTTATATTCCGCTCTGGCATCCACCTTATGGAATGTTTTGCCAGGCGCTTGAGACAAAAGAGACCGACTAATTTCTCCAAGAAACCTCTCTACGGTACCCTTAGTCCACGGTGATTTAACTTTGTTATGTTGAATCAAAATGCCTAACTGTGCACACGCAAGATCTAAATCGTTTGAATGAAATTCAGCACCATTATCCGTCACCAACATTTCTGGCACACCATAGCAAGGCCACTTCCCTTTGATATCAGGATATCTTTCGTTCACCCAATCTTTAGGGGAAAATGCATTTCGAAGGGCCATCATAACTGATGCTGTGCTTGGCGGCTCAAAGCCCACATAATAGCCAAGAGGCATTCTTGTAAAATGATCAATGACCATAGTCAAAGTCGGACGGCCATATACAATTTTCTCATTCTCGGCAGCAACAACCATTATATCCATAACAGTGTGATCAATTTCTATACGTTCTAAAGGTCTCGTTGACTCTGCTCCCTTACCTATATGTCGTGTTTCTTTTTGTGCAATCGCCTTCCCATAACGGCCCTCAAGGAATGTATACTTATCAAGCTTAGCAATCTCTCGATAAAGCGTTCGAATATTTGGCGTTGGAAGCTGCTCCCATTCAGGGCGCATTTGATTTTGGCGTTTAATGTCTACAATTACGGCACTGTATACATCAGAAACTCGTGGACGGGTGGTTATGAGAAACCTCTCTTTGATAATTTCCTGGATTGATTGATGAACCTCGATAGGGAGCTTACTACGTCGATTACCTCTTTTCTTCGTCTTTGGAATCAACGCACATATATCGCAACCACCATCTCGATATAACTTCAGCCATCTATATAACTGCTGCCAGCTTGGAGGATTAACATCGCCCATTTTTTCTGCAGCTAAGGGAATTACAGCTTTCACCAATTTCTTCCCGGTTTCTGCAATTTGAGGGAATTCAACCAATTTGATGTATTCCCAACGGCGCATAACCTCCTTCTGGTCTTTCTGAGGTAACGCCGAAAGATCTGCCTTTGGGGACGATACAATTTTATTTTTTATTGAATGTATTTGCGCATCTCCGACAACCAATGCATTCGCCAATGTAATTCGGGGAATACGCTGTAATTCACCGTCCATTTTCGCTTCGAGTTGCAGGATTCCATTCCCAAGGTTCTGTCGAACTGCAAAAATTTTATCTTTAATTGATAATTCAGTACCGATCCCAATTCTAACAGCACTCATGCTACCCTCCGTCCGGCCTATAGAGAACAGATTTTGCGTCGAATTTTTGGTCTATATCTGTCAACAAAAGACCTTTTGCAATCAATGCGCAAAGATCAAAAAATGTGAGCTCAGTTGACCGCAATTGATCCAAAAGTTCATCAGCTGCGTATGGGCGAAGCATCAATAAATCCAACACCTTATGAATTTTAAGCGAGGAAACATTTTGTCTTTGATAACGCAAAATTAGACTAATATTCGCTAAACGCGGTTCTCTGCGAATTTCAACATCAGTCATCACAGAAAAGGGAATATTCTGTCCATCATAATATTCTCTAATAACAGGCAGCAAACTGCAAAAAGGTTCCTTTGTCAGGTGTGCAGCAGGTTTCACCTCAATAACAGATAGGCCTGAGCGCGTTTCTACCAAGAAATCCGGAGTGTATTGGCGCTGCTTACCATCCTTTAGATATTTCATAGGCGTCGGCTGTTCAGCATAACGGAGAACCGCTGGATCAAACTCAAGAAGCTTGATCATGTCTCGTTCAATCTGAGACTCCCAATGGATCATTCTGCCCACTTTTAAACTTGGGGATCGACCAACGACCCGGTGAGTTGTTCGCCGAACAACTTTTCTGGTACGCGGTGCATTAACATCAAGCTCTATCAAATTATGCCTCAATTATGAAACGTTTCATATTATGCAATAATTAATATTATGCAACATTTCATAATTTGTGCAACGATTAATTTTATGCTACTTCTCATATGAAACGCATTATTAAACGAGCAACACTTATGAGTTCTGAGTTCTTCATTGAGCAATTTGAAAAAATTCAAGGCGCAAAAGCTAAAAGAATGGACTGGCTGAAGCTAGCTTCATGTGTAGAGAAAATGCTTCAAAGCCCAGAACTCTTGAGCGTGTATCCGAATAGAGAAGCTTTTTGGAACGATGTGGAAAAAGCAACAGGATACAGCCGAAATGCCCTACAACGACAAAGCACAACAAAACGTCTCTTAGAAAACCACGAAAAAGCGGAAAAAGATTTCCTGCAAGAAATGTTAGGCTTGAAAGAATGGAAGCCTGGAATTGTTGCTGAGATAATTGGTCAATTCCCTAAAATGGAATTATACTTCCGAATTTATAAATACGATCCAATGGAAGCGATTAAACTTCTTAAAAGAATGCAGGAAGAACCTGTCTCAGTAAATAAAATCCGTGATATATTAAGTCGACTCCTCGATAAAAACCCAACCTTCGAGCCTTATACACCAACACATACATTTTATGGGCGTCACAATAAAAACAAGGCCAGCGAAGAAAGGGAACGAATAGCTGCGCTTGAACAGCAAAAAGCCATTATTTATGAAAGCGAGAACGTCAGTATTTATTTTGACCACTTCCAATTTCGCTATGTGAGTATTGACGCAGTAGCACTTCAACATGGTGAAGAAGGTCAAATATCAAATTTGGACGGTTTTCTTATTCTTAAAGGTCAAGCTCCGAAAAGAGATAGCGCATTTCAGCGACTATTAGCCACAATTGATTATCGATCAAGTTTCTTCCGGCACTTGTGGCTATATTCGATAAACAGTTCTCCATGGCCTTTAGATCAAATCAATTCAGCCATTGATGAGCTTGCTATCCAGCAAATTGGTATAATCGAGTATAATCCTAAATCAGGATTAGAAATCATACGCAAACCTGAAAGCAGTGAAAAACCCATGCGATATAATATCGTAATGAACGAAATTATGCGCCAAGGCATCAAAGATTACGGTTTAGCTTAAAAACTCTCAGCTATAGAATTTAAAATGAGAACGCCCTGATAAAAAAATCGGGGTGTTCTCATTTTATGCGTCATAGAATTCGCATTTTATGTGTCAGGTTTCTCACTTTATGAGTCATTTGACACAAAGTCCAAAACCTTAAGCATCCAGGTTCGATACTTTCAAGGCATTATCCTGAATAAAGTCACGGCGCGGTTCAACCACATCGCCCATAAGCGTGGAGAAGACTTCTTCGGCTTCATCGGTATGATTGACTTTGACCTGCAACAAAGAACGTGCACTTTCGTCCAATGTAGTTTCCCAAAGCTGTTCCGGGTTCATTTCGCCCAGTCCCTTATAGCGTTGGACATTCATGCCTTTTTTGCCCAATTCGGTCACGGTATCAACCAAAGCAACTGGGCCATCAACTTTATATTCTTTTTCTTTTTGAACCAGCGTTGCAACTTTTGCAAAGCTTTCATGTAACTCTGTACACAAGCTATGTAAGCTGCGCGCTTCTGCGGAACGCAGGATGCCGTGATCCAGAACATGGGTGGTTTTCACCCCACGCAACGTACGGCTGAAGCTCAAGCTGCCATCATCGGTGACACTGCCTTCCCAACCGCGTGACAGATCCGGTTCATTTGCATCCAGACGGGCTGCCACGTCTTTGGCGATTTCCAAAGCACGGGCTTCGTCTTGTAACAATTCAACGTTCAAGCCCCCGGCAATTGCCGCCTGTTCCAGAATACTGGACGGCACCTTACCTGATAGTTTCGCCAGCAACGCCTTAACACGGCGGGCGTTATTGATCCGGTCACGCAAATCTTCACCGCCAACCTGATGGCCAGAATGAAGGGTAAGCAGACAATCATCAACGGCCAAATTAACCAGATGATCTTCCAAAGCTTTTTCATCTTTCAGATACACTTCAGAATTCCCGCGCTTGACGCGATAGAGCGGTGGTTGCGCGATATAAAGATAGCCGCGTTCAATAATTTCCGGCATTTGACGGAAGAAGAAGGTCAAAAGCAAAGTTCGGATGTGCGATCCATCCACGTCCGCATCGGTCATAATAATGATTTTATGATAACGACATTTTTCGATATCAAAGTCATCGCGACCAATCCCGGTCCCCATAGCAGTAATAAGCGTGCCGACTTCTTGAGATGACAGCATCTTATCAAAACGTGCACGTTCCACGTTCAAGATTTTACCTTTGAGCGGGAGGATGGCCTGACTTTTACGATCACGGCCCTGCTTGGCAGATCCCCCCGCGGAATCACCCTCCACGATAAACAGTTCAGACTTTGCAGGATCACGTTCCTGACAGTCAGCAAGTTTACCGGGAAGCGAGGAAATATCCATCACGCCTTTACGACGGGTCAGTTCGCGTGCTTTACGCGCCGCATCACGTGCCGCAGCGGCTTCACAAATTTTGCCGATGATTTGGCGGGCTTCGTTGGGATGCTCTTCAAACCATTCCTTAAGCGCTTCCCCTGTCAGGTTTTCAACAACCGGACGGACTTCTGAAGAGACAAGCTTGTCTTTGGTTTGGGACGAAAACTTCGGGTCCGGCACTTTAACAGACACAACCGCCGACAAGCCTTCGCGGATATCTTCACCGGAAATCGTAACTTTCATCTTTTTCGCCAGACCACTTTCCTGGGCATAGGTATTGACCGTACGGGTCAACGCCCCACGGAAACCCGCCAAGTGTGTCCCGCCGTCGCGCTGCGGAATGTTGTTGGTGAAGCACATCACATTTTCGTGGTAGCTGTCGTTCCATTGCATGGCCACTTCAACGCCAACTTCATCGCCATTATTATCATCTTTCGAGCCAGTCATATACACAGGTTCGGGCAAAATCGGCGTTTTGGAGCGATCAACATATTTCACAAATTCAATCAAGCCACCTTCATAATGAAGCGGTGTTTCTTTTGTTTCCGCATGACGTTCATCACGTAACAAAATACGGACACCAGAATTCAAGAAAGCCAGCTCGCGCAAGCGATGTTCCAGCGTGTTATAATCATAATCGGTGATGGCAAAAATCTCGGCGGATGCGTGGAAGGTCACGAACGTGCCTGTTTCCGGCGTTCCATCTTCTTTCAACGGCGCATCACCTGTGATTTTCAACGGTGCAACGGATTCACCATTTTCAAAGCGCACATAATGTTCTTTACCATCGCGGTAAATGCGCAATTCCAGCCAATCAGACAAGGCGTTTACAACCGATACCCCTACCCCGTGTAAACCACCGGATACTTTGTAAGAGTTGCTATCGAATTTACCGCCAGCGTGCAGCTGGGTCATGATCACTTCAGCAGCTGAGACACCTTCTTCTTGGTGAATATCAACCGGAATGCCACGTCCATTATCTGAAACAGTCACGGAGCCATCGCCATTCAAGGTCACGATCAAGATGTCGCAATGTCCCGCCAAGGCTTCATCGATACCGTTATCCACCACCTCGTAAACCATATGGTGCAGGCCTGTGCCGTCATCCGTATCACCGATATACATACCGGGGCGTTTACGAACCGCTTCCAGCCCTTTCAGGACTTTAATGGAATCCGCACCGTAATCTTCGCCATTTTCACCATTGGTCAGGTTTTCTTCGCTCATGCTCGATCTGCCTAATTACACGTTCAAAATCTTTTTAACTCACCCGGGTCACGCTGCCAGTTTCTACATTAAAGAAATTGGCTTGAGATTTCAGCGCATCAAATGATGCTGCATCCGTCCCCGTCATCCAGGCTTGTGCCCCCAAATCACATATGGCTTCAAACAACGCCTTGCGACGATCTTCATCAAGATGGGCACCCACCTCGTCCAGAAGCAGAAGCGGCAAGCGCCCCCGGTCCAATGCCAATGCTTTTGTGTTGGCCAGCACCATGCCGGTCAACAAGGCTTTTTGTTCCCCGGTAGAACAAACTTCCGCCGGTTGGTCTTTGGGGACATGGCGCACCAACAGGTCGCTTTTATGTACCCCATCCTTGGCCCCGCCGACTTTTGCATCAACCATGCGATGCTCAGCCAGAAAGGCACGGAATTTATCTTCCACTTCCAGCGCGCTAAATTCATCCAGCCAGCCTTCAATCAGGCCCGTTGGTGTCAGTTGCGCCCCCGGAAACGGCCCCCAGCCGTCAACAGCCAGTATATTCAGCCGCGCCCCGATATCTTTTCGCGCCGCCGCCACAGCCACCGCCTTAGTCGCCATTTGCTCTTCCAGACCCGATAACCAGCGGTCATCATTACGGCCTGTTTTCAGCAATTTCGCCCGCTCGCGCAGACTATGTTCATAAGCGTTCATCCGGGTCGCATGGCTGGGATCAAACCCAAAAACCAAACGATCCAAAAACCGCCTGCGTGCAATCGCCCCGTCCAGAAACAAACGATCCATCTGCGGCAACAACCACACCACATCCACATAATCCGCCAAAACCGACTGACCACGTGCCGTTTCGCCTTCGATGCGCACAACCCTGCGTTCACGCGTGCCTGTGCGTCCTGTTTCTTCGCGCCCGGTGCCGATATCAACCGGACCTGCATTTGTTTCAACCGTTGCGGCCACACCCCAGGCACGACCGCTATCTTCTTCACATCCTGCATCGCGCCGTGCCAGATCCCCTGCTTTAGCCCGGCGCATTCCCCGTCCCGGCCCCAACAAAGACACCGCTTCGAGGATATTGGTCTTGCCCGCCCCATTTTTACCAAACAGCACAACCGGGCGAGAATCCAGATCAAGGCGTTGAAAATCGTAACATCGAAAATTACTCAGCGTCAGCCGGGTCACAGCGATTGTACTCGCCTGAGAAACAGCAGATGTTTCGTTTGCTTCACGCACCTTGGTCGATCAGTCCGTCACACGCGCATCGGCATCAGGACATACAAAGCACTAGCATCCGACGCATCTCGCACGATGGTAGGGGATCCCCCATCAGACAACATAAACTGGGCTGTTTCCCCTTCGACCTGCTGGGCAATATCCAACAGATACTTGGAGTTAAAGCCAATCTCGATATTGTCCGCTGCATAAGAGACTTCGATTTCTTCTGTCGCACTGCCTGCATCCGGGCTACTGGCAGACAGAACAAGTGCACCCGGTGCAATCGCCAGTTTAATCGCACGGGACTTTTCTGTAGAGATGGCAGAAACACGATCCACAGCTGCAGCAAAACTCTTGCAGTCCAGCTCCATCATTTTGTCGTTACCTGTCGGGATCACACGTTCGTAATCCGGGAAAGTCCCGTCAATCAGCTTGGAGGTCAAAACAACCTCACCAAAAGCAAAGCGAACTTTGGTTTCTGACAGAGAAACCGACACATCATCGTTGGTTTCATCAATTAACTTTCGCAGCTCGGCAACGGTCTTGCGCGGGACAATCACGCCCGGCATATCAGAGGCCCCTTCAGGTAGCGGCACTTCAACGCTCGCCAGACGGTGACCATCTGTGGCAACAGAACGCAGGACCGGCACCCCATTATTCTCACCAGCGTGAACGTAGATACCGTTCAGGTAATAACGTGTTTCTTCGGTAGAAATAGCAAAACGGGTGCGATCAATAATACCTTTAAGCTCGCCCGCAGGCAGCGCAAAATTATGATCCAGCTCGCCACCGGACATGACCGGAAAATCCATCGTTGGCAGACACGCCAAAGTGAACTTGGAACGACCTGCACGTAAGGTCAGCAATTCTTCATTGGCACCATTATCCAGTTCAACCTGTGATCCGTCCGGCAATTTACGCACGATATCATAGAGCATATGGGCCGGAGCAGTCGTGGCACCTTCAGTCACCACTTCGCATTCAACGGTTTCCACAATATCCAGATCCATATCGGTCGCATTTAAGGATAAACGACCGCCATGTGCGTCCAGTTTAACGTTGCTCAAAATCGGGATCGTGGTGCGGCGTTCCACCACACTTTGCACGTGAGCCAAGGACTTCATTAAGCTTGCGCGTTCGATAGTAATCTTCATGACGTTCTTATCGTTTTCCAATAGGGTTTGCAGTAGGGTCTCACAGGCCCTTGAGAGCGCCAATTTTACAAGGATTTACAAAGCATTAGCCGATACCTCACCAAATCGGTTCGCCATTATAACAAAGCCTGCGAGAATTCGAAGCTTTTTTCCTGTTTTTTACTGATTTTTTGCAGGTTTTTTACGTTGTTAACCAACACCGCCCAGCATGCGGCGCAAAAGCTCCACATCCTCGGCAAAATCCTGGTCATGAAGCGAAAGCTCCCCGACCTTTTTAACCGCGTGCATCACGGTTGTATGATCGCGCCCGCCAAACTTGCGTCCGATCTCCGGCAAGGAACGGGACGTCAGCTGTTTGGACAGGAACATGGCGATCTGACGGGGACGTGCCACAGAACGGGCACGCCGCGCTGAATGCATGTCCGCCACACGGATATTGAAATGTTCAGCGACTTTTTTCTGAATTTCTTCAATGGTCACACGACGGTCATTTGCGCGCAGAAGGTCATGCAGCACCTCTTGCGAAGTTTCCAACGTGATCGGACGTCCCACAAGCTGTGAATGAGCGACAACGCGGTTTAACGCACCTTCCAGCTCACGCACATTGGATGCAATTTTATGAGCGAGGAACTCAGTTACCTTGATCGGTAATTCAACACCCAGCTGCTCGGCTTTAGATTGTAAAATCCCCAGACGCAGTTCATAGGTCGTGGCATGTAAATCTGCCACCAAACCATGATTTAAGCGCGATTTTAGCCGATCTTCCAACCCTTCGATATCAGAAGGGGATTTATCTGCAGACAGGACGATTTGGCGCCCCTGATCCACCAGTGCATTGAAGGTATGGAACAATTCTTCCTGAGTAGAATCCTTGCCTGCAATAAACTGCACATCATCAATCAGCAACATATCGACACTGCGAAACTGCTCTTTAAAATCCACTGTCTTTTGCTCGCGCAATGCCCGGATAAAACGGTACATAAATTTTTCAGCTGACAGATAAACCACCGTGCGCGTGGGATGAACTTCTCGCATATGATGGGCTATGGCATGCATCAGATGGGTTTTACCCAGACCAACACCGCCATACATAAAGAGCGGATTAAAGGGCGGAATATCTGCTTCGGCAACTCGTTTCGCAGCCGCATGGGCAAATTCGTTAGGCTTACCAACAACGAAATTTTCAAAGGTGTAGCGCGGATCAAGCGGTGCCCCCAATTCTTCGGCCGGATTCTGTAAAACAGAAGCACGCGAGGCCTGAACCAGCCTATCAGAAAACGATGATGAAGGGGGCGCTTTTTGCGCCTGTGCACTCGCCTGAGAGAGAATCCCGCCCCCTTGCGCATTACCAACACTGATTTCAACATTCGTGACTTGCTTGTTGATCGCACACCACAGTGCTTGGATCTGTTCGAGATAGTTATTGGCAATCCAGTCGCGCATGAAACGGGTCGGCACAGAAATCATCGCCACCCCCCCATCTACAGAACGTACAGACATAGGCTTAAACCAGCTATCAAAAGCCGCATCGCCGATTTCATCGCGCATGTGCGAACATACTTGTGCCCATTCACCATCCATAGCCGATGATACATTTACGTCTGAGGTGCCCAACTTCGATCCTTACCCGATTCTTATTAACCCGCTTTTGTCATGCACAAAAACAGTACCTATATTTGCCCTATCGTTTCTCAAGCCTTTATCACAAAAAAACAGACGTCAGGCAGTTTGATCTGCTTGATTGCTGTTCCTCAAAGAGAAAACGACTGAAAAAAGTCGCATTTTTCATGACAGATCGAATCATTTATTTAGATGCGACGCGTTAAAGAAATGGCCGCTTGCGATTCGATCAAAGTTGTGGATAACTTTATCTATCTACACGCAAAGAGTCTACAGCTTGATTCGCAAAATCAGCAAAAAAACAGCTTGACTGAACAAGCGTGCAAGACAAGTAGAAACCTTGAGTTTCAGGCACGACAAAAGGGTCGCAATACAAGCGCTTGCGACCCTTTTGTCAGAAATTCGAATCCCGAATTTATCTGTACGTTTTAAGCCAGAGCTTTGATACGTGCAGACAAACGAGACAGTTTGCGTGCTGCTGTGTTTTTATGCACAACGCCTTGAGAGACGCCAGTGTGCATTGCAGGCATTGCAACTTTGAAAGCTTCCGCAGCTGCTGTTTTATCACCAGCTTCGATCGCAGCTTCAACTTTTTTGATGAAGGTACGAATACGACCAACGCGGGCTGTGTTTACAGCAGTGCGGCGTTGGATTTGGCGGTCACGTTTTTTTGCGTTTTGGGTGTTAGCCATCGGTTTTCCTGAAAAAGCTAATTTCTAAAATCGGTTGGGGGCTTATAAGGGCTCACCCTACTTGCGTCAAGGAAGAATTGCAGAAATATTGCAATCAACCCCATAAAAGAAGATGTCATCCCAGCCAATATGCCGGGATGACATGGTTTCAGGCTTACTTATGTTCAAAGTTAGGTGAACGTTTTTCAGCAAACGCAGACATACCTTCTTTGCGGTCTTCCAAGGCAAAGGTAGAATGGAAGACGCGGCGTTCAAACATCAGACCTTCTGCCAGCGTCGTTTCATACGCTTTATTGACCGATTCTTTTGCCATCATGACAACGGGCATAGACAGTTTGGCAATTTTTTCAGCTGTTTCAATCGCTTCATCTACCAGCTTATCAACCGCAACAATGCGGGTCACCAGACCCGAACGTTCGGCTTCTTCTGCATCCATGATGCGACCTGTCAGGCACATTTCCATGGCTTTTGCCTTACCCACCGCACGAGTCAGACGTTGTGTACCGCCTGCACCCGGAATGGTACCGATGGTAATTTCAGGCTGACCGAATTTGGCATTTTCAGCAGCGATGATAAAATCACACATCATAGCCATTTCACAGCCGCCACCCAGCGCATAGCCTGCAACAGCTGCAATAACGGGTTTACGGCATTTTGCAGCAACTTCCCAATCACCTGTAATGAAGTCATTGGAATAGACATCGTTGAAATCTTTCGATTCCATTTCTTTAATGTCCGCGCCTGCAGCAAAGGCTTTTTCACTACCGGTCAGGACAATCGCCCCGATATCGCTGTCACCTTCAAACGATTCGAGCGCACTGCCGAGTTCGGCAATCAGTGGTGAGCATAAAGCGTTCAAAGCCTTGGGGCGGTTGAGTGTAATCAGGCCAACACGACCCCGTTTTTCAGCAATAATATGTTCGTATGCCATATCCCTAATCCTAAGTAATATTGATTGAGTTTCTTGTAACGTCTATTTTCCATCCGGCGATAGAGAGAACCGCACAATGGCACTTTCATCTTCCATCTCGACCGAAATGGTTAAATATTCCCCCTCACGCATGTAACTGCCATGGGCGGTTCGCGTCCAGCCCAAAGAAGGTAGGCTGTCTTTATAGTAAGATAAAACAGAAGCTTTTGTGACAGTGCCGACAGCATAGGCTTCAACAATGCGTCCCTGAGGGGTATCAAATCGCACGGCCCCATCTGACGATTCTGTCAGACCCGCCATCAAAGGCACGTCTTGCAGTACCGATAAGAATTCCAAATCGTCAGCCTGTGCTTTCACAGAAAACATCATCAGGGCGACCATTAAGCCTATGCGTAATGCGTTCAACATACCTATGCTCATACCTTATTGTTGGCAGGCAGAACAGTAAAAAGTGGATCTGCCTTGTTGCACAATGCGTTTTATAGCCGTTTTTCCACACATATTACAGGTTTCCCCCTCACGTCCATAAACCTGAAAAGAATGCTGAAAATATCCCAATTCACCATCAGTCTGACGATGATCCTTAAGGGATGATCCACCGGATTTAATCGCTTCAACCAGTACCTCTTTGATAACGCCGACCAATTTTACTGCTTTTGGCTTGGTCAGCTTACCCGCTTTTCTGGTCGGGGAAATGCCGGCGCGATATAGGGCTTCATTGACATATATATTACCAAGACCCGCAACAATGCGCTGATCCATCAGGGCGGCTTTCATACTGGTCGTTTTGTTTTTAAGCTTATCGATAAGAAGGGTCGCATCAAATTCATCACTCAGCGGTTCCGGTCCCAGCTTGGCAATCGCCGGATAAACGTCAACCCCTCCAGCTTCGATTAAATCGACAAAGCCAAAACGGCGCGGATCGCCAAAGCGGATACATTTGCGCCCTGCCGTCACAAATTCGATATGATCGTGTTTGTCCGGCTCCGGCGGGTTGCCTTCTTCAATACGGATTCGCCCGGACATGCCCAGATGAATGATGATACTTTCCCCGCTTTCCAGCAAAATAAGCACATATTTAGAGCGTCTATCCAACCGAAGAACCTTTTGGTCACGCACCCTCTCTTCAAAGTCTTCGGGCACAGGTGTGCGCAAATCGCGGCGGCGCACGATCACCTCCTTAATAACCTCCCCTTCCAAAGCAGGAAGCAGTCCTAATCGTACAGTTTCGACTTCGGGTAATTCCGGCAAACTCGCTCTCCTATTTTTCAACTAGCCTATTGCGCTGCCTTAGGCTATTTTCGGGCACACTCTTTATAAAGAAAGAATTTAAGGCATGTCCGATCAAGATACGACACATTTCGGTTTTCGCACTGTTGCAAAAGAAGAAAAAGCAAAAATGGTGCGTGGCGTTTTCGATAGCGTAGCTTCCAGCTATGATATTATGAATGACCTGATGAGTGCAGGCATTCACCGTCTGTGGAAAAACCAGATGGTCGATTGGCTAAACCCGCAAAGTGGCTGGAACGTTATGGACGTGGGCGGCGGTACGGGCGATATTGCCTTTCGTATTCAGGACCGCGTCACCAAAAAAGGCGGCGATTGTCACGTCACTGTCACCGATATTAACCATGAAATGTTAAAGGTCGGGCGTGGCCGTGCAGTAGATCAAAACCGCCTTTCAGGCTTAAGCTGGTTATGCGGAAATGCTGAAAAACTGCCTGTGCCGGACAATTCCATGGATGCTTATACAATTGCTTTCTGTATCCGCAATGTCACCGATATCCCGGCTGCGCTGCGTGATGCCAAACGCGTCTTGAAACCGGGCGGCCGATTTATGTGCCTGGAATTCTCTCAAGTCGTCATGCCTGTTCTGGATAAAATTTATGACCTTTATTCCTTCAAACTGCTGCCCGAAATTGGCGCGGTTGTGGCAAAGGATCGCGATTCGTATCAATATTTGGCTGAAAGTATTCGCAAATTTCCGCCACAGGAAGAATTTGCACAAATGATCCGCGATGCAGGCTTTGATAATGTGAGCTATCGCAACCTTACAGGCGGGATTGCGGCTATCCATACCGGGTGGAATATTTAATGATGCGCTCTTTGACCATATTAAAACGTCTTCTCAGCGTCGCTCTGACTTTGGCACGTTATGACGTGTTGTTTATGTTTGAACGCATGGGCATTGCCCCGGGTATTGTCCTTTTGGCGCGACTAATTCCGGTCGGACGGGCGCGTGGTGTGAAGAAAATGCGCCCTGGTCAACGACTGGCGCGCGCCCTGCATGATCTGGGTCCCACCGCGATCAAACTTGGTCAGGCCATGTCGACCCGCCCCGATGTCATGGGTGACGAAATTGCAGAAGATTTAAGTGAACTTCAGGATCGCCTGCCTCCCTTCTCTGGAAAAGAAGCCCGCCGCATCATCGAAGAAGACTTGGGCGGCAAGATCGAAGATTTTTTCAGCGAATTTGATGATAATGCCGTCGCTGCAGCATCCATTGCGCAAGTACATTTTGCAAAAACCATTGATGGGGAAGAAGTCGCGATTAAAGTGCTGCGACCCAACATCCGCCGTGCATTTAAGGCCGATTTCGAATTGATGGAAACCATCGCGGAATGGGTTGAACGGGCCCGACCCGATCTTGCACGCCTGAAAATGACAGAATCGGTCAAAACCTTGAAAGATACAGTGCGCTTTGAAATGGATTTGCGTTTCGAAGCCGCCGCTGCCGATGAAATGCGTGAAAATTTCAAGGATGATGATTATTTCTACATCCCCGAAGTAAAATGGGCCTATTGCGCCAAACGGGTCATGGTGTTGGAACGTATTCATGGGCTGAATGTGGATGAGCCACAAAAACTGATTGATGCGGGCCATGATCCCAACAAAATTCTAGAACGGGCCTCTACCGCCTTTTTCAACATGGTCTTTCGTGACGGTTTCTTTCATGCCGATCTACATCCGGGCAACATGTTTGTGCTTGAAGATGGTCGGGTCGCGGCTGTTGATTTCGGCATCACCGGACGGTTGGATCATACAACCCAACGCCATTTGGGTGAACTGCTGCTGGCTTTCATCACACGTGATTACAAAGGGGTAGCTGACGTCCATTTCGAAGCGGGATGGGTGCCGATGAACCAGTCTGTCGAATTGTTTACACAAGCAGCACGTTCCATTGCCGAACCGATCATGGGCTTGCCACAGAATGAAATTTCCATGGCCCGCCTGTTGGCACAATTGTTTGAAGTCACCGAATATTTCTCGATGGAAACGCAGCCACAGTTGATCCAGTTACAAAAAACCATGCTGATTGCCGAAGGGGTTGGTCGCAATCTGAACCCTAACGTAAACATGTGGTTTCTGGCTGAACCCTATATTGAAAAATGGATGCGTCAGAACTTGGGCCCACAGGCCCGCGTCAAAGCCGTGGCAGATGAAACACGCGATACCCTATTGCGCCTGCCCCGTATCGTCGCCAACATTGAAGAAGCCTTGGATGATGTTACCAAAAACGGCTTGAAGCTGGATACGGGACGTTCAAACCATGTTTCTTCTCGTCTTAATTTCAGTTGGCTTGGTTGGATTATCGCTGCGGGACTAGCTGTGGCGTTGGTGGTTGAATATTTAGATTAGATGTCTTGCCCGCCTAGGCGGGGACTCAGCGCAACCATACGCTCACTATTTTCGGGCAACGGAGGATGAGAACCCATGACCGGTCCATTTGATCTGACAGGAAAAACCGCGCTTGTGACAGGCGCGACCCGCGGTCTTGGTTTTGAAATGGCAAAAGCATTGGATGGCGCAGGTGCCCACGTCTATTTGAATGGGCGAGACAAGGAATCAGTTGAGAAGGCCTGTATGGAGCTGTCTCACGCACAGCCTCTGCCCTTTGACATCACCGACCCGGACCGCATCGAAACTGCTTTAGAAAGCCTGAAAAAAATGGATATTCTGGTGAATAACGTCGGACAACGTGATCGGCGCACCATGGACGAATTCTCATTGGAAGATGTGCGCGGCCTGTTAGACAGCAATCTGGTCGCCCCGTTTGAACTATCCCGCCAAGCTGCCCGTCTGATGAGTAATGGCGGACGTATTATTAATGTCACCTCCATTGCAGGCACGATCGCACGCTCTGGTGATGCGATCTATACGGCCAGCAAAGCAGGGCTGACCGGGCTGACCCGGGCACTTGCAGCTGAACTGGGCCCGCACGGCATTAACGTCAATGCCATCGCGCCCGGCTTTTTTGCCACACAGACCAATGCCGCCATGGTGAAAAACCCTGATATACAGACTTTTCTGGAAAGTCGCACATCTTTGCAACGTTGGGGCAAACCCCATGAAATTAGCGGTGCCTGTGTTTTTCTGGCCTCTGCAGCCTCGTCTTATATTACGGGACAGGTCATAACAGTAGATGGTGGATTTACAGCTCATTTTTAGTGACGCTATTATGCCTGTACACAAGAATTTCAATCATTTACCCTTTTTTATTGAATAAACCTATTATTTGCTTGCGCCCCAGCAATGCTGTGCGTAGGTTATCTACAAAATTTATGCGTAATACGACGGGGATTGCATCGTGTATCAGAAGAAAAGAATACTTCTTATCGTCACGGGCGGCATTGCAGCCTATAAAACACCCGAACTGGTACGCCGACTGCGTGAACGTTCCATCGATGTTCAGTGCATTTTAACAAAAGCAGCCAGTGAATTTGTGACCCCCTTGGCCTTGTCAGCTGTCAGTAGCAATCCGGTTTATCAGGATTTATTTGAATTGGATGAAAGTTCCGACATGGGGCACATTCAACTGTCACGCAATGCTGATCTGGTCGTTGTCGCCCCTGCAACAGCTGACATAATCGCCAAAGCGGCCACAGGTCTGGCCAATGATCTGGCCTCCACGGCCTTGCTGGCAACAGATAAGCCTGTGATGATGTCACCGGCGATGAATGTGCGCATGTGGGATCATCCGGCCACACAAAATAATCTTCAAACCTTGAAAAGCCGCGGCGTAACCATGATCGGACCCGAGGAAGGGGATATGGCCTGTGGGGAACATGGCATGGGCCGCATGGTTGACCCGATGGACATTGTTGACGCCGTAACAAACTTTTTCGATCAGGACGGCCCGCTTACAGGAAAAAAAGCTCTGGTTACCAGTGGCCCGACCCATGAACCCATTGATCCCGTGCGCTATATCGCTAACCGATCATCCGGCAAACAGGGCCATGCCATCGCGGCTGAACTCGCAAAACTGGGGGCTGATGTGACGCTTGTATCCGGCCCATCACAACAACCGGACCCGACAAGCGTCAAGGTCATCAAGATTGAGTCAGCGCGTGACATGTTAGCCGCTTGTGAAAATTCCCTACCCTGTGACATTGCTGTTTTTGCCGCCGCTGTTGCAGACTGGCGCGTGGATCTGGAAGCCGAACAAAAACTAAAGAAAGACGGAACAGGGCAAATTCCGGACCTGAAACTGACTGAAAACCCAGACATTTTGGCAACCATCAGCCAGCATCCGGACAAAAGACCCACTCTGGTGATCGGTTTTGCAGCAGAAACCGAACATGTTATTGAACATGCCCAAGCCAAGCGTGAGCGCAAAAAATGCGACTGGATCATCGCTAATGATGTGTCGCCCGCCACCAATACATTTGGCGGTGATGAAAATACAGTTCACCTGATTGCTAAAAATCAATGCGAGGCTTGGCCGAAACTTACAAAATCAGATGTTGCCAAACGTCTGGCACACTATATCGCAGACCAAATGAAAGAAGAACAAGCATGAGCAATGTAACAGTCAGTGTCGTCCAATTACCCCATGGCGCCGATCTTGACCTGCCCCATTACGCGACAGAACATGCCGCCGGGATGGATTTGATGGCCGCCATAGACGCCCCTGTCACCTTAAAAGTGGGGGAACGTGCAATCATCCCCACCGGATTAAGCATTGCTCTGCCCGTTGGATATGAAGCTCAGGTGCGGCCGCGTTCCGGCCTTGCGGCCAAACATGGCGTCACTATTGCCAATGCACCGGGGACTATTGATGCGGATTATCGCGGCGAAGTCGGGGTCATCTTAATCAATCTGGGACAGGAAGATTTTGTGATTGAACGTGCCATGCGCATCGCCCAGATGGTCGTTGCCCCAGTAACAACGATCACATGGGATAAAACGGACAGCCTGCCTGATACTGCGCGGGGCAGCGGCGGATTTGGTTCTACGGGTATAAATAAAAAATAAACTTAAAAGTTAAAGAAATAACGGGAAGAAACGACATGTTACGACTATCCAAGAAAATGCTTTTTGCGATCGAGGCCGTCCTCGACATCGCATATCACAGTGGCGGCCAACCCGTCCAAAGCCGCGAAATTACCCGCCGTCAGGGAATCCCGCGACGCTATCTGGAACAAGGTCTACAGCAATTGGTGCGCGAAGGTATTCTGGTTGGTGTCCGCGGACCACGCGGCGGTTACCGTCTGGCCCGTGAACGTCGCCGCATCACTGTCGGTGAAATTGTCCGCATTGTGCGCAAGATGGAAACAGCAGAGGACCCGCTCAACGATCCAGCCGGGTCTGAACTGGGTCACAAGGTCGTACGCCCCGTCTGGATGGAAATGCAGGAAAAACTGATGTGCGAACTGGATAACGTCAGCATTGACGACCTCTGCACCCGCGCAAATGAAGCCGGACTGGTCAGCGAAGGCCGTCAAAACCTGGATTTCACCATCTAATTCACCATACAACATTGTATTATTGTTAATTACATGCAATTTCCGCAACTTTAGGCGTATTGCATATTGACAAGTTTTGTGTGGCACCCCATACAAATAGGGAAGATATATTCCCCAATTAACAAATAAATGACGTACATAAGAAAGAATCGACATGTCTGAACAATTTACAGCTCCTGCCCCTACGCGTGGTAAAATCTACGACAGCATCATTGATACCATTGGCGCAACACCGTTGGTTAACCTCTCCGGCCTTGCCAAGGCCCATAACGTCAAAGCCAATATTCTAGGCAAATGTGAATTCTTCAACCCGCTGGCTTCTGTGAAAGACCGCATCGGCTTTGCCATGATCGAAGCAGCTGAAAAAGCAGGCAAAATCAAAGAAGGGACGGTTCTTGTTGAACCGACATCCGGCAACACCGGGATTGCGCTGGCCTTTGTCTGTGCCTCGCGTGGCTATCGTTTAATCCTCACCATGCCGGAAAGCATGTCTAAGGAACGTCGCAAAATGCTTGCGCTTTTAGGGGCAGAACTGGAACTGACACCCGCTGCCAAAGGTATGTCCGGTGCGATCGCACGCGCTGAAGAACTAGTCAAGGAATTACCTGATGCCTTTATGCCGCAACAGTTTAAAAACGAAGCGAACCCCGCCATTCACACCCGCACGACAGCGCACGAAATCCTGACAGATACGGGCGGCGAAGTTGCAGCCTTCATCAGCGGTGTTGGTACAGGCGGAACCATCACCGGGGCAGGTGGTGCGTTAAAAGAACAACGCCCGGACATCAAAGTGATCGCCGTTGAACCGGAAGATAGCCCTGTCCTGTCCGGTGGCGTACCGGGCCCCCATAAAATTCAGGGCATTGGCGCCGGATTTGTCCCGGACATCCTGAACACAGGTCTGATTGACGAAATTTTAAAAATCGGAAATGAAACCGCTTTTGCCACCTCGCGCGAAGTCGCAGCAACAGACGGCGTTCCGGTTGGGATCTCATCTGGTGCAGCTTTGGCCGCTGCTATTGAACTTGGACAGCGTGAAGAATATGCTGGCAAAAACATCGTTGTTATCTTGCCGTCCTTTGCAGAACGCTACCTGTCTACAGCCCTGTTTGACGGTGTGGTCAGCGAATAAGCTTTTTCGTAACTGACAAAGAAAAAAGGGGGGGGCGCAAGCTTATGTTTGCGCCCCCTCTTTTTATTTCGATCAAACGAAAACATTCCTCGCTCCAAGAGTTGAACAGAAATAACAGGCCCCCCTCTTGCATTACCTGCTAAACCTCGTCAAAATCTCCTCAAATAAATAAATCTAAACAGGCCCCCCATGACCTTTAATGAAGAACAGCTCAACCGTTACGCCCGTCATATCCTGCTGCCCGAAGTCGGTGGCATTGGACAGGAAAAACTACTGAAGGCAAAGGTTCTGGTCGTGGGTGCTGGTGGCTTGGGCGCCCCTGTTTTAATGTATCTGGCGGCCGCAGGTGTTGGCACCATTGGTCTGGTCGATGATGACCATGTGGACCTATCCAACCTGCAGCGCCAAATCATCCATAACACCAACAGCATTGACCACCCCAAAGTCGAAAGCGCCAAGGAACGACTTCTGGCCATCAATCCTCATCTGGACATTATGACATATCAGACCCGCCTGAACGCCAAAAATGTCATGGACATCATTCAGGATTATGACGTGATTGCCGATGGTACAGATAATTTCAACAGCCGATTCTTGCTTAATGATGCCTGTTATTTTGCCAAAAAAACGTTGGTATCTGCCGCGATCCTGCGTTTTGATGGGCAGTTATCGACCTATAAAGCCCACGAAGACGGCGATGACAAGCCCTGCTATCGCTGCATCTTTCGCGAACCACCTCCCGAAGGGCAGGTCCCGACCTGTTCACAGGCCGGGGTATTGGGTGCCATTTGCGGTACCATGGGGTCTTTACAGGCCACAGAGATCTTAAAAGAAATTATGAATATTGGACAATCCATGTCCGGAACACTTATGATATACGATGCGCTGCATAATGAATTTCGCAACGTAAAAGTTAAACGTGATAGTGGATGTCCATTATGTGGTACCCGTCCGACCATCACAGATCTTTCTATTTATCAATAAGGCAGGATGCGTTGCGTATTTTTCTGGTACTTACATTTCTCGTCTTTTCCTTGAACAGCCTTTGGGCAGCAGAACCTATTAAGTTGCGCGGAATCAAAGGAAATGATGATCGCATCCTCATTGAAAATTACCAATACCCCTGGAGTGCCATCGGTCGCATCAACAAGGAAAGCGGCGGATTTTGTACCGGAACCCTGATTGCACCGAAGCTGGTTTTAACCGCGGCTCATTGTGTTTGGAACAAACGTCGTAAGGTCTGGCTGAAACCCCATACCATCCATTTCCTCGCCGGATATCGACGCGGTAGCTTTATCGATCATGCCAAGGGAGTGAAATATCACCTCTCCCCCACCTATAACCCAAATAAGAGCAAAACCCTAAATGTCGCGGCCAAGGACTGGGTCTTTATCGAACTGGATAAAGATATGAGTAATCTGGTCGGCACCATGGCAGTTGCACCCATCGGCAAAAATGAATTTGTAAAACTGGTCGCGGCCAAAACCAATTTCATTCAGGCCGGATACAGTCAGGATAAATCCCATATCCTGAGCGTGAACAAAGACTGTCCGATGAAGTCTTATAATAAAATGTTGAACATCGCTGTGCATACCTGTGATGCGGTTCATGGAGATTCAGGATCCCCGATTTTCTATAAAGACAAGGGCACTTACAAAGTCGGCTACATCCATGTCGCCACAACCAAAAAAGGCCAATCACAAGGGATTGCAGTGGCGGGGTCTGCCATTGTTAAGCACTTAAAAAAATTAGGCTACTGGAAACAAGCCCAAACCGCCCAAGCCCCGAAAAAATCTTAATCCGCTTTACGGCGAATAATCAGAGCATAAGTCAAAAAGGCACCTGCGCCCATCAATGCAATCGCCACTGTCATGGGACGGGCCGTTCCATCGTGCATCATCCCCACACCCGCACCAATAATGGCAGCAATGGCCATCTGAATGAACCCCATTAAGGCAGAAGCTGCCCCAGCCATTTTGGGGAAAGGGCCGATAGCACCTGCCATGGAGTTCGGCATCACGACCCCGACACTGATCATAAAGACAAACATGGGCGCAACCACACTTGCCACATGCCCCGGGACCGCCCAAACAACACCGAATAACAAGCACCCACCCAAAATGGACAAGAAACTTCCATATCGCAACATGGTTTCGCTGCCAAATTTACGTGAATACCGTCCGGCGATTAACGTTCCTGTGATATAGCCACAGACCACAATCCCAAAACAGACGCCATAAAGGTTCGGCTCTAAGCCAAACACATCAATAAAGACAAAGGAGGAACCCGAGATAAATGCAAACAAGCCGGAAAAAACACAACTATTCAACAGCACATAGCCCATAAAACCGCGATGTTTTAATAAAGCCGCATAATTACCCGCAAGTTTGCCCGGCTGCATGGCATAAGGGTTGATATGACTATTGGTTTCCTGAATCAAAACACCAACTAGGCCGACCAGCACAAAAGCAAAGACAGCCAGAAAAACAAAACTTGCCTGCCAACCAAACCAGACTTGCAGATATCCCCCAAACAAAGGGGCAAAAGCCGGGGCCAGCGCCATGGCAGACCCCATATAGGCCAGAACTTGTGCGGCCCGTTCCTGTCCATAAACATCACGCACAATAGCGCGACCTAATACAGGACCACTACAGGCTCCAAACGCTTGAAAGAAGCGCGAAATGATCAGCATTTCGATTGTTTGGGATAAAAAACAGGCAACACTTGCAAACCCATAAATGGTAATCCCGAACAAAAGAATAGGGCGTCGCCCAAATCGATCAGATAGCGGCCCATACAATAATTGTGAAACAGCAAACCCGGCCAAAAAGATACTTAAGGTCAGTTGAACATCTGAAACACTCGCGCCAAATTCCTTCTTCATAGCTGGGAGAGAAGGAAGATACATATCCGTTGATAACGGACCAAAAGCTACAAGAGCGGTCAAGATAACAGTAAAGAATAAGCTGCCGGGGCGTAACATAGGTCCACCAGTTAGTTTCAAATGCAAGCTTATAAGCTGCCGTTCCTTCACTGTAAAGTCCCGGCATTTATAAATTTACTTATAAGGTGAGTTTTGTAATGCGGGCAGCAACAGCCTTGCCAGATGGGTCTTTCAAGGGAATAAGACCTTTTTCAGCAAGGTAACCTTCCTCACTGATCGTATCAGGGCTTAGAAACTCATCGAGATACGCTTTAATACTGGGCAGGATATGAATATGTTCATCTTTGACATATAAAAACAGCGGACGCGCCAAAGGATAAACCCCGTCCTGAATAGATTCAAAGCCAGGTTCCACACCATCAATACTGACAGCCGTAATCAAACTTGAACGACGCTCCAAGGCATTATACCCCATGATCCCAAGGGCATCAGGGTTACTGGTCAGACGACGAACGATCAAATCATCATCTTCCCCGGCTTCCACATAGACCCCGTCTTCACGCATTTCGCCACAAACGATTTTGCGTTTTTCTGGTTCCATCTGTTCAATAACTTTTGTTCCTCGACAGCCTTTGTTCATCACCTCTTCAACAAAAACGTCACGAGTCCCTGAAGTCGGCGGCGGACCAAAGACCTGAATGGGGGTCGAAGGTAAGCGTGGATCAACATGGGACCAAAGCGTATGGGGGTTATCCACCAATTGACCATCAAACGGCAGACGCTTAGCCAACGCGGTCCAGAGCTGACGGCGCGTCAGGTTAAAACCAGAACTTTTTCTGGATTTCGCCAGAATAATCCCATCCCAGCCGATCATGACTTCTGAAAATTCGCGCACTTTATGATCCGCGCAATTGCGGATTTCATTTACTTTCATCCGGCGTGAAGCGTTCACGATATCAGGAAATTCTGCCCCGACACCACCGCAGAACAGCTTGATCCCGCCGCCAGAGCCCGTAGATTCTACAACAGGCGACCGATCGCCCGTTTTGCGATAATATTTTTCAGCCACAAAGGCTGCAAAAGGAAAAACCGTGGATGATCCAACAATGCGGATGGCATGGCGAAATTCATCATTGGCCTTAACCGAGTGAAAACCAGAAAATGTCATCAAGCCGATTAAAGCAAATAGACACGTTTTTAACATCATAGGGGGTGGTATCCTTATTCTTCCTCGTCGGGATGCTGCTCGCGCAGGGCAACCACGTCCGGGATGATGGAAATAAATAACTGAACCAAATCCGGATCAAAATGTGAACCGGCATTTTCTTCTAAAAACGACACAGCTTTTTCCAGCGGCCATGCTTCCTTATAAGGTCTTTCTGACGTCAATGCATCAAATACATCACAAATTGCCGCAATACGCCCTTCGACGGGAATATCCTTCCCCGACAATTTATCTGGATATCCGCTACCATCCCACTTTTCATGATGTGTCGCCGCAATACTGCGTGCCATTTCCAACATCGGACTTTCAAATTCACCAATAATATCAACGCCAATTTCAACATGGGTTTCCATAATCACGCGTTCTTCAGGCGTCAATCGACCTGGCTTTAACAAAATTCTATCCGGAATCCCAATTTTTCCCACATCATGCATGGGGCTGGCTTGCAAGATCAATTCTGCAAATTCCCGATCAAGCCCGGCAGCGAGTGCCAAAAGTTTACAGCTTTTACTCATTCGCACCACATGGGCACCGGTTTCATTGTCGCGATATTCCCCGGCACGCCCCAGACGGCGTACCACCTCCAACTGGGTTTCGCGAATTTGCTGCGTTCGCTTAAAGACCTCATCTGCCAGCACATTGGCACGGCTGCGTTGCGACAGATAAAACACCCGTGTTTCCAACATATTATGAATACGTTGAAATACTTCCCAAGGCTGAAATGGCTTCGTCAAGAAATCCCGTGCACCGACACTTAAGGCACGTTGCCGGGTTTCCATATCGGTTTGTGCAGTCAGCACCAAAATGGGCAAGTAATCATCCGGCCCGATCACTTCTTTCAAGGCTTCCATGACCTCGATCCCATCCATGTGCGGCATACGGATATCAAGCAGGATCATATCTATATTTTCACTCACATAAAGTTCAACGACTTTGCGTGAATCCATGGTCGAGAAAATGTTGGTATAGCCTTCTTCTTCCAGCAATTGCTCCAACAACATCACATTGGCCGGCTTGTCATCGACAACAAGAATCTTTGATTGTTGAATCTCCGGTTTCATTTAGTCTTCCTCCGACCAAAGGGATGATATTTTTTCCAAAAAGAGTCTGATATTCAAAGGTTTCATGAAATATTCATAGACACCAACACTTTCCGCATCATCCTGTATATTTTCATCGTCACTGGCACTTAATACAACAACAGGTGGGACAACATATCCTTCCAGACTTTGTATTCTTTTAACCAGTTCAAGGCCATTGATTTCTTCCAGATTATAATCAACAATTATTAGATCGGGATTAATTTCCTGAACGTCCTGCAAAGCTTCAAACGGTTTTTTACAGGTCACCAGCTTTAGATAATCGACCATATTAATGATCTGAACCATCAGTTCTATATTTTCTGGGTTATCTTCAATGTAGAATATTGTTTTGGGTTGAGATAAAGCCAACTTCGATTCGAACATTTTTTCAACCGCATGGTCATGGATGTCGCTACTCTCGAAATCCACCCAAAAATGGGTTCCCTCCCCCAGCTCACTTTCAAAATTAATGGTCCCATTCATCAATTCCACCAGCTGCTTTGTCAAGGTCAAACCTATCCCGGTTCCTTCAATTTGCGAGGTTTCAGCACCCAATCGGCTGAACGGTTTAAACACTTGATCTTCGTGTTCGCGATCAATCCCCATACCGTCATCTTTCACGCTGATACGTAATCGATCCGGATCAACCGATTTAACTTTCAACCAGACATGACCATCTTCGTTGTTATATTTAATGGCATTGGTCAATAGGTTCAAAACAACCTGCTTTAAGCGGGTCCGATCCGCATAAACCCTGTGATCTATCGGTATTGTCACGTCGATCGTAATGTTTTTCTCAAGCAACATGCTTTGGCAAAAATCCAGACATTCATCCACGACGGACTTAATGGGCACCGCCTCCATGGATAAACTTAAACGTCCCGCTTCAATTTTTGCTAAATCAAGAATTTCATTAATCAGTTCCAGCAAATGCTGCCCGGCCGCCACAATCTGCGTTACCTGCTGTGCTTGCCTGTCTGACAGTGGATGTTTTCGGCTAAAGCCCAGCAGTTGCGCAAATCCTAAAATAGCATTAAGCGGGGTGCGCAACTCGTGACTCATACGGGACAGAAACTCCGACTTTGCCTTATTGGCCTCGTCAGCTTGCTTGCGGGCATGATCCAGTTCTTCCTCGCGCCTTTTGGCTTCACTCACATCTTGGATGACACCGGCCATGCGTACAGCACGCCCTTGTTCATCACGTTCACTATTGCCTTGTTCATGAACCCAATGCACGGTTCCATCTGGCCAAAGAACCCGATGGATGCTGTTATATTCAACGCCATTTTCCAAACATTCGTGAATTGCTGCTTTCACCCTTTCGCGATCATCAGGATGAACCCAATCCCCCAACCTTTCCTTACGCAATTCTTCTATCTGACCATCCAGACCCAACAAAGGCGCGACCTGATCTGACCAGTAAAAGTGATCCGTGTCCAAATGCCAGTCCCAGGATCCGATTTTTGCAAATTGCTGACTTTTACGTAAACGCTCCTGACTCTTTTTTAACTTATTTTCCGCGATAATCCGTTTTGAAATATCGCGCACACAACCCACAAAATTCTTTGTCGTCGGCAAGTTTAATTCACTCACCGACAAATGCATGTCAAACACATCGCCATCTTTGCGCAAGCCTTTGACAGCTCGCCCCTTTCCAATGATCTGTGCGAACCCCCCCAGCCATATATTTTCGTAGATATTCGTCATGATTTTCTGCATCCGGCGAGGGCATCAACATTGATACATTTCGCCCGATCAGTTCTGTACGATTATACCCAAAGATGTCTTCAGAAATCCGGTTCATGTCCTGAATGATGCCCTGCTCATCAATCGTGATGATACCTTCCAGCACCGTTTCAAAGATAGCGCGATAGCGCAGCTCACTTTCTTTCAGATAGCGGTCTTTGTTCTTACTTTGTGTGATATCGCTCAGATAGCCAACAATACCGATGACTTTGCCATCATCGTCATATAGACAACGCACCTCATCAGACACCCAAACGTAATGACCATTTTTATGACAGAGGCGATATTCATGCTTTTGCTGCCCTTGTTCATATAGGTCAGTAAGATCAATCAACAGGTCATGAAAGTCGTCCTTATGGATCAGCTTATGACGAAATTCAGCATCATCTAAAAAATCATCCGGTAACCACCCCAACATATTCGTGACGTTGGGGCTAATGTAATTGATGCCATATTCCCAATATTCGTTACAGTGATACACAACAGCCGGCCCCAGTTCCACAATAGTCTGGATATCTGGAAGCCCGTTTTTTTTCTCGGTTTGATCAGCCACGATCTTCTCTTATGCCTTGTTAAGGCATCATAATTGCAAGACCCTAAAAAAATTGCAAGAAACCGAATGTTTCAAAATACTTCAGCAACCTCGGCGTTAGAGATGTTCATTCAATCGTGGCATGAGTTCAACAAAATTACAGGGTTTCGTGCGCGCATCCAGTTGATGAACAAGAATGTCATCCCAGCCATCTTTCACCGCCCCGCTTGAACCCGGTAGTGCAAACATATAAGTCGCATTAACCACACCTGCCATGGCACGTGATTGAATGGTGGATGTTTTAATCTTCTGATAGGACAACATACGGAAAATCTCACCAAAACCGGGGATTTCCTTCTCAATCACCTGCTTAAAGGCTTCCGGTGTGACATCGCGACCCGTCACCCCCGTGCCCCCTGTTGTAATCACCACATCAATTTCGGGATTATTGGACCAGGTACGCAATTGATCTGCCAGTACGTCTGCATCATCTTTCAAGATCAGACGTTCATAAACCTTATGCCCAGCCCCTTCGATCCGTGCAGCAAGGGTATCCCCGGATTTATCATTTTCGAAGGTACGGGTATCAGATACCGTAATAATAGCGATATTCAATGACTGGAACTGACGTTCCCCCTCAATTTTGGACATAGGTTTTCCCCGTTCATCTAAAGACTGTCTTATTTAGGAACGTTATTTTCAGAAGATTTTGACAACGGTCAACTTAAAAAGATTATTTGGCCATCGCCAAACTGGTCGGGTCCTGCCCTTCATAGCGCGGCCAATGTCCTGATGCGATCGCATCTAGTGTTGGAACCTCCTGCCCCAAACGATCACGATAGACCCAGAAATTGGTCAACACACGCTCAATAAAAATACGGGTTTCACGCGAAGGAATGCTCTCGATAAACAGCAAGGGATCATCATCATGTTTGATCCCGCGCTTCCATCGGTTTAGATTACCAGGACCACCATTCCAAGCTGCGGTTAAATGGAAAAGATCACCCGCAATGTTTTTTTCATCCATCAGCATGTTGATGTAGTTCTGGCCCAAATGCATGTTGGTTTCCGGCTCAAACAATTTCTTACTCCAGCGCATGCGGCGGTCTTGTGCGACAAAACTGGCTGTACCCGGCATCAATTGCATCAGCCCCTTGGCCCCTGCATAGGATTTTGCCATCGGGTTAAATCCTGATTCTTGGCGCATCAAAGCAAAAATCAAAGCACGGTCCACCTTAAAACCCGTTTTGGGTTGCCATTTCGGCAATGGATAAAGCGCTGCATCGGGCACATCCACACCACTACGACTTAACTGGGAAGCCAGACGCATGCTAAAAGACGGCATGTTGCTGCGAATGGCAATCGCCAACATGGCTTTACGACCATCTACGTCTGTCTGTGCATAAGCTTTGCGAAATTCTTTTTCTGCCAGATCATCTCGGCCAACCTGCAACAAAGCCAAGGCACGTCGTCCGGTCTTTTCAGATTTTAGTTTTGTTATTTCCAGATCATTGATCTCGGGTAAAGACCAGTCAAACACCGCATCATAGCCAAGGGCCCGATTTGCCAATAACCCATAAAAAGTACGCGGATGTTCAGCCGCTTTGACCAACCATTTATTCACAAGCTGCGGTTTACGTTCCAGCAAATATGCCCGCGCCGCCCAATATGACCCGGCAGACACCATCCAATCTGAGGAATAGCTTGATTGTGTCACTTGTTCAAAATGCATGGCCGCTTGTTCTAATTTACCCAAACGCCAGGACGCCAACCCCGCAACCCAATGGGCGGTGGGAATATATTTACCTGATCGTTTAATTGCTTTACTTGCCCAGTCATAGGCCCAGTCATCCCGTCCATCTGCATAATACCCCGCAGCCAGCCATGTGCGCGCCTGATCCAGTTGACCGGGATGAAGCAGTTGCTGCACTTCCTTCGTGCGCAACAGACGTTTAACCGATTTGGTCCATCCCTTGCGGGTATAATAGCGCATCTTACGGGTATAGCCTGCGGCCTTGCGCGCTTTAGCCTTGCTCAGACGTTTTCGTGGGGCATACACTTTAGAAGCATGACCCGTGGCATCATAACCAGACCCGCTCAGATATTGTCCCGTTGGACGTTTGGGGTTCAGCGCATTTTTCGGTCGTCGCTTTTTCGCCAAATCATAAATACGCTTGGCCTGTGGATGGTCCGCATATTTCAGCAACCAACGACGTAATTCTTTATAGCGCGAACGGTATTTTGTCGGGTGCAAATAACGCTGGGCCATGACATGTCCCATCAAAGTGCGATCTGTCAGCTTTGCAATCAGCTTGTCTGCCGTTTTCCACTGCCCGCGTTCTTGAACCGCGAATATTTCTTCATAGATCGATTGATTTACCCCATCCAGAACGGACACAGTTTCCCACTGCTGTTCATTCAGGTTCGGCAAGGCTGCAAGCTGCACATCCTCGTTCGCAATCCCTGATTGGGCATAGACCAGACCAACAACAAGTCCAAGAAACGCCACTGCTTTCTTTAGATGAAATACCATATCTATCAATCTAGTCCGGTTATACCCACAAAATATTGAGCTCTCAACAACTGCCGCATACGCGCTTGATTCACCTGATCAATTCACACTTGTTGAACAATTGGTCAGCAACCTAATACATTTTCATAAAATACGCAAGAAATCCGCACTTTTAAAAGGTGTTTATAAAGTTGCCAATTTTTCAACCATATTCAAAAGATCACTCCAGGCCCGACGTTTTTGACTAGGGGATCTGAGCAGATAATTCGGATGGAAGAGGGCCGTTGCTTTAACAGGACGTGATAATTGTGGGGAGGCATGATCAAACCAGCGCCCGCGCAGCCGTGAAATACCTTCGTGATGACCAAGCACCGCTTTAGCCGCCGCACCGCCCAGCAAAACCACCATTTTGGGATCGACGAGTTCGATATGACGTTCCACAAAAGGAAGACAAACAGATATTTCACTTAAGGTTGGGGGACGGTTTCCCGGTGGACGCCAGAAGAGCACGTTGCTCAAATAGACTTTGGAACGATCGCCAACCGCGTCTGCCAATCCACAGGAATACAACATTTTATCCAGCAACTGCCCCGCCGGTCCGACAAAAGGACTGCCTTGACGATCTTCTTCGGTCTCCGGAGCTTCACCGATAAACATAATGTCGCTTTTCGGGTTACCATCGGCAAAAACCATATTCGTCGCCGTCTTTTTTAAAGGACAACCGTCAAAAGCTAAAACAGCTTCGCGCAGCTGTTCAATCGTTTCGGCCTTGCGCGCCATAGACACAGCCAACTGCACCATCTCATCGGTGGCTTTCACCTCGGCACGGGGCTGAGCTGGCGCGGAAGCTTGGGCCGGCCGGCCCGCAGGTTTTGCCTGTGACGCCTGTCTTTTGGCAAGCATTTCAGCAGTTAAGGCATAGCGATCAATGGATTCGCACCCTATTGTTTCGTCCACGCCCATCTCCACATACCACTTAAGAAGTGCTGCGGGGTCAAAAGGATCGTTATAAGTGCTGTCTATACGCTGATTCATAAAAGAATAACTAGCAAACTTCGTTTAATTTGAACAGAAAGGTTCACAAGTTTATTCATTTTTTCTATGTTGCAATGCATAAAAGTGATAACAATGTTCGCAAACTGAACAATTGACACTGGAAACTTTGAGGAAGGAAGCCGGACTATGGAACGTGAATCCATGGAATTTGATGTTGTTGTCGTAGGCGGAGGCCCGTCAGGCCTGTCTGCAGCCATCAAACTTAGCCAACTTGCGCAGGAAAATGAAAAAGAACTGACCGTCTGTGTCGTGGAAAAAGGTTCCGAAATCGGTGCCCATATCTTATCCGGTGCTGTCATAGAAACAGGCCCGCTCACCAGCCTTATCCCGGACTGGAAAGAAAAAGGTGCGCCACTGACCGTCGAAGCCAAAGATGACAGTTTCATCTTTCTTACAAAAACTGGTTCGCAAAAAATGCCAACCCCGCCGCAAATGCATAACCACGGTAACTACATCGTTTCCTTGGGGAACGTCTGTCGCTGGTTGGGGGAACAGGCCGAAGAACTAGGCGTGGAAATCTACCCCGGTTTCGCTGCATGCGAAGTTCTTTATCGCGAAGATGGGTCCGTCAAAGGCATCGCCACAGGTGACATGGGTCGTGAAAAAGACGGCTCTGAAGGTCCAAACTTTGAACCGGGTGTCGAACTGCACGCAAAATATACCATCTTCGCCGAAGGTGTGCGCGGTTCCCTGACCAAAGAACTGGAAGCCAAGTTTGACCTGCGCAAAGATGCAGATCACCAAACCTACGGGATCGGCATTAAAGAACTGTGGGAAGTTGAGCCAGAAAAGCATCACGAAGGCAAGATCGTCCATACAACTGGCTGGCCGCTAGATACAAAAACATACGGTGGGTCTTTCCTTTATCATCTGGATAATAATCAGGTTGCTGTGGGCTTTGTTGTGGGTCTGGATTACCAAAATCCGCACTTGTCCCCATTTGATGAATTCCAGCGTTTCAAAACACACCCTGAAATCCGCAAGACCTTTGAAGGTGGCCGCCGTATTGCTTATGGCGCACGTGCTCTGGCTGAAGGTGGGTTCCAGTCTTTGCCGAAACTGACCTTCCCGGGCGGTTGTCTGACAGGCTGTGGTGCTGGTTTCCTGAACGTGCCGAAAATCAAAGGCACGCACAACGCCATGCAATCCGGTATCGAAGCTGCGAATGCAATCTTCGAACTCTGTCAGCAAGACGATGCCGCTGTTGAACCGACACAATATAGCGACAACATCAAAGCTTCTTATATCTGGGACGAACTTTACAAAGTCCGTAATATCCGTCCAAGCTTTGCCAAATGGGGTTTCTTAGGTGGCTTGATGTATTCCGGCTTTACCACTTACCTGACAGGTGGACGCGAGCCATGGACGCTGAAATATCCACATACGGACCACGAAGCCTTAAAACCTGCTGCAAGCCAACCCAAGATCGATTATCCGAAACCGGATGGCGTGGTCAGCTTTGACAAACTGTCTTCTGTCTTTCTGTCCAACACAGCACATGAAGAAAACCAGCCGTGCCATCTGAAGTTAAAAGATGACACTGTACCAGTTTCCGTTAACTGGGCAAAATACAATGGCCCGGAAGCCCGCTTCTGTCCGGCAGGTGTTTATGAATATATTGGTGAAGGCGATGATGTTGCCTTGCAGATTAACTTTGCCAACTGTGTGCATTGTAAAACCTGTGACATCAAAGACCCGACCCAAAACATCAACTGGACCACACCAGAAGGTACAGGTGGCCCGAACTACCCGAACATGTAGTCGGACAGTATCAGCTTAATAAAAAGGTCGAGTTTCATTGCTCGGCCTTTTTTTATTTGCAAATTTTGTGCAGCGCACCATATCATCAATATAGAACAATAATGAGGTGCACTGATTTATGACCAACAACAAAAAAGGGATACTTTTGGGCCTTATGGCCTATGCCGTCTATGCCAGCCATGATGCGTTGGTAAAAGATTTAGGGGCGGCTTATAGTCCTTTTCAGATTCTGTTTTTCAGTATGTTGTTCGGTTTTCCGCTCATTTCCATGCAATTGATCCGCGATACAAAAGCGGCTAATCTGCGCCCGCGTCACCCTTGGTGGGTGGCTTTGCGCATGACCAGCATGTTAATCACAACCGTATCCGTCTTTTATGCATTTTCCGTCCTGCCTTTAGCACAGACCTATTCTATCCTGTTTTCCGTACCATTAACCGTCACTATTTTATCTGTACCAATCCTTGGGGAACGGGTCGGGCTGCACCGTGGCCTTGCGGTTTTGGTAGGTTTGGTCGGCGTTCTGATCGTTGTGCGTCCTGGCTCACAAGAGCTTAGCCTTGGACATCTCGCAGCCCTGGTCGGGGCATTTTGTTCGGCCTTAAATGCCATCATCGTGCGAAAAATCGGACGCGATGAACGCGATGTCGTCATGGTGATTTTTCCCATGCTCGGCATGTTTATCGCCATGGCAGTGCTATTGCCCATCAACTATCTCCCTATGCCCATCGAAGATTTAGGCAAAACAGCCGCTGTTTCTATTCTTGGCCTGATTGCGCTGAACCTGATTGTCGCAGCCTACAGAGATGCTGAAGCCAGTATCGTTGCCCCTATGCTTTATTCACAGATCATCTGGGCAACGATTTTAGGTTATTTTTTGTTTGGCGAACTGCCCGACCAAATCACCTACCTTGGTGCAGGCGTGATTATCTTAAGCGGGATGTACATCGTCTTTCGCGAAAGCCACAGCAACAATTCTGCAAATACACCCGTATTGCGGACCCGCACGCGCTTTATGGTCGGCCCGGCCTTACGCGTCAGTCACTTTCTGCGGGGACGAAAAACCAAATAGACGTTTAATCAAATCACGTGCCCAACTGGCTTTCAGACTCGCCACCCCCAAAATGGTAATGACAGCCCCCAAGATTTGAATAGGGCTTAAGGTTTCATCCAAAATCAGCCAGGCCGCAATCATGGTCAGGATCGGTCCGGCCAAAGCGATCAGGCTGGCCTGTGTCGCCCCGCACCGTTTAATGCCTTCAAACAACATGAAGAACGGCAAAACGGTACAGAAGATCGCAATCATCGCGGCCCAAAAGATCCCATCTGTTGGAAAGGTAATGCTGCCCGATGTGGCAGAAACAGGGATAACGACCAGCATGATGCCTAAGGTTATTGTGCCTGAAGCTGCGGTAAAGCGCACAGAGCCCAAGGATTTCATAATTTCCTGCGATGTGATGAGATAAAGCCCATAGGTCACGGCAGACCCCATAGCCCATGCGGCACCGCCCCAGTCAAACCCGTCCAGCCCGGCCAGACCATCGGGCATCATTACCAACAAAATGCCCATGTAGGTCGTCACAAAAACACCCCATTGATGCAGGCTCGGCATGCGTTTGGACAGAACCGCATTGATCAACATTACGATCATGGGGAAGGTAAAAAGGATCAAGCGTGAGACACTTACGCCAACTTTGGAAATCGCGGTAAAATCACAATATGTCGCACAGAAAAACATCACGCCGGCAAAGCCACAGGCTTTCCATTGCGCCCAAGTCAGCGGTGCGGATTTACGCGCTAAAAAGTAAACCCCAAGCCAGAACAACGGCGCGGCAATCCCAAACCGCAGCAACAACAAAGCATCGACGCCCATATCCGCCATATAGGCAAATTTGGCAAAGACTCCTTTAAAGGCCAGCGCGACTGTCGATAAAAAGACAAAGATAATCGCGGTTGAGTCGCTTTGTTGATTGATCATGACTTGGTACTTTCAAATGGTTCTACTTTTTAAATACGCTTTTTGATGACATAAACCAATTTCAATATTATTCTAAAAGATATCAGTTTTCGTTATATCTCTGGATTTTCCATGGACCTCAAACAATTACGTATCTTTCTGCATGTGGCCGAAACCGGATCGCTCTCCAAAGCAGCTCAACGCTTGAACGTGACCCAACCCGCCCTAAGCCGTCAGATCAAGATGTTGGAAGATGATGCCGGTGTTCCACTTTTTGTGCGCACAGGCCGAGGTGTGATCTTAAGCGAAGCCGGTGAACGTATGGCGCCGCGCGCGCGTATTCTAGCCGAAGAGATGGAACGGTTAAAAACCGACATGACCGCCTTTGCTGGCGAAATCAGTGGCGAAGTTCGCGTTGGCCTGCCGCCCAGTTCAGGTTCCGTCATGGCCGCGCCCATTGTAGAAAAGTTCCATCAAAAATACCCGGATGTAAAACTACGCATCACCCAGCTTTTAAGTGGGGCTATCCATGATAATTTACTCAATGGTCATCTGGATATCGGCATCCTGTTTGAAGGCAACGTCAGTCCGGTTTTACGCAGTGAACGGCTGTGGTCCGAAGAAATGTCGTTTTTGATTAAACCGGATGACAGATGGAAAGGCCGCACAAAAATCATCCTTGAAGAAGCATTGGATGAACCGTTCATTCTGCCCGGTCCCAAACATGGCTTGCGTGATATTATCGAAAAACAGGCCGCAAAAATCGACAAGCCCTTAAAGGTCGTCGTCGAAGCAGAATCATTAATGGTTCATACCGAACTAGTTTGTCGGGGATTGGGCTGTACCATTTTGCCTAAAACTGCCTGCTTTGACCATATCGCGAAAGGCCGACTGATCGCGCTTGATTTAGTCAAACCAAAAATTGAACGTGTCCCCTGCCTTGCCTGGTCAAAAGATTATCCTTTGACCCGCGCAGCACAAGCCATGGCCGATATTATCCGCGAAGAAGCTGCCTCACGATTTAAGCTGCTTTGATCCAATGCTCAATCAGGCTCCGCGCGATACTGTCATGGCTGGGCAAACGCTTGCCTTGATCTCCAAAATTTTTCAGATCATCACGGCTGAACCATTGGGCATCTTCCAGTTCATCATCTTCAAAAGAAATTTTGGTCGTTTCGGCTTCTCCATAAAAACCGATCATTAAGGAGGTGGGAAACGGCCAGGGCTGTGATGCGGCATAGCTGACCTTACCCACCCGAATACCTGCTTCTTCAAAAACTTCACGACGCACAGCATCTTCCAATGTTTCCCCCGGTTCAACAAATCCGGCGAGGGTGGAATACATGCCATCCTTTAAGCGACTATGATGACCCAACAAACAATGATCCCCATGTGTAATCAACATAATCACGGCCGGATCTGTACGGGGGAAATGCTCAAGTCCGCACTCTGAATTCGTGCATTTACGCACATGCCCACCATGGGTCATTTTCGTCGGTGCCCCACAAGCCCCACAATATTGATGACGTTGATGCCAGAACATCAAACCACGTGCATAAGCCATTTGGGAAGCTTGTGCACGCTGTTGCAAAGGCCCGGCGCGGCGCAAATCTTCGAACGCAACCTCTTGAGAAAACCCGTCCAAAATCACCTGATTTTCCAACTCGGATAAATCAACAACAAAAAGCGGAGTTTCTTCATACATCCCCAAAAAAGCCCACGGATGATGATCCAGATAATCCGCAATTTCACAATAGGAAAAAGAGATGGGATGATGCTGACCTTCGATCAATTCAAACAAGTTCTCACTATCAGATAGAATCACAAAACGTGCCCGATTTGACATCAGCGCGGTTTTGATCTTTTCCTCATTCACCCGATCAGGGGAACGGCGATCCATGCCGGATGTGGCATAATAAAGATCGTGCGAATAAAACTGCATCATACACCTAAGGTCTTTTTCACTTGCTGCCAAAAGCCTTTTGGCTTTGGTTTGGTTTTTTTCTTTTTCTTCGGGGCAGGTCCGTTCCCTCTCCCTAGAGGCCTTGGAGATTTCTTCATCTCTTTGCAATTGGGGTTGGTATAAGAATAAAGCACGCGAAAACCGCCGCCCGAAACATCATAATAAACAATCTTTTCAATGGACGTCACCACCTTGCAACGTTTTTCAGCATCTTCCTGTGCGGCTTCTTTACAATCGATATCATTGGACATAACCATTTGTCCTTCTTCGATTTTTTGACCTTTTTTGCAGATATAGATTTCAACGGCTTCGACCATTTGGGCATGTCCTGACAGACGGTTTTCTAGAATGGGTCATCGTAGAGTCAGATTTCCCTTGAAGTCAACGCCTTCTAGGTATAGAAAGCGCCCCTGAGAGGTTGGTGCGGACGAGCTCCTCGCCAACCCGGTCAGGTCCGGAAGGAAGCAGCCGTAACGAGTTTTTCGGTTCGGGTCGCATTCAACCTCTCACCTTAGCTTTTCCCACATATTTTCTGTACGCTTTTTTGCATTCCAGTCTGGCATGTTGCGCTTGGCCCTGCTAACTTGTGGGGCAAGATGAACCATATCTATTTGGCCCTTTATGACCGACACAGAAGATCAAGGCGCTTATCGCGTCCTCGCCCGTAAATATCGCCCCTCGACCTTTGAAGAACTCATTGGTCAGGATGCCATGGTGCGCACCCTTTCCAATGCGATTGAATCGGGACGCCTTGCCCAGGCCTTTATGCTGACAGGCGTGCGTGGTGTCGGTAAAACCACGACCGCCCGACTAGTCGCACGCGCGCTGAACTGCATAGGCGAAGATGGCCAAGGCACAGAAACCATTACCCCTTGTGGTGTATGTGAACAATGTGTTGCCATCGCTCAAGATCGCCACGTTGATGTAATCGAAATGGATGCCGCCTCACGCACAGGTGTGGATGATATCCGCGAGGTTATCGAATCGGTGCGTTATCGCCCGACCTCGGCGCGCTATAAAATCTATATCATCGACGAAGTCCACATGCTTTCCAAAGGGGCCTTCAACGCCCTTTTGAAAACACTGGAAGAACCACCTGCGCACGTTAAATTCATTTTCGCAACGACCGAGATTCGCAAAGTCCCCGTTACCGTGCTGTCACGTTGCCAACGCTTTGATCTGCGCCGTATCGATCAGGACCTGCTGTCCAGCCATTTCAAAATGGTCGCTGAACATGAAGGGGCCAAGGTCGATGACACGGCCCTGGCCATGATCGCACGCGCTGCAGATGGCTCTGTGCGTGACGGGCTTAGCTTGCTAGATCAGGCCATCGCCCATTGCCACGGTGAAGTCGGCGAAGAACAGGTGCGCGACATGTTGGGTCTGGCAGACCGCGGGCGCACGTTTGACCTGTTTGATGCCATCATGAAAGGCGATACCGCCGCTGCCCTTGGCGTCATGGATACGCTTTATGCGGCGGGTGCTGACCCAAGTGTGGTTTTACAGGATCTGCTGGAACTGACCCATTGGCTGACCCGCGTTAAGGTCGTGCCCGATGCCGCGCAAAATGCGGTTGTCTCCGAAATGGAACGGGTGCGCGGTAAAGAAATGTCCGACACGCTTGCTATGTCCGTTCTGGCGCGCGCCTATCAGGTTTTACTGAAAGGTCTGGGCGAAGTTCGCAATGCCCCGCATCCGCAACAAGCCGCCGAAATGGTCATTATTCGTCTATGCTATGTGGCCGATATGCCGACCCCGGAAGATGCCATCAAGATGATGCGAGCCAACCAAGGCGGTCCCTCAGGGGGTCCCAGTGGTAGTGGCCCATCTGGTGGCGGCGGTGGTGGCCAGATGGCCCAAGCAGTTGGGGCGCCATCCATGGGAAATGGAGCGGGGCCTGCGGGTCATGCACCAACAGCCATGCGCGTAGTCAATGGTGGTCTGACAGACCCGAACCCGCAAACCAAAGTGCAGGATGAAACCCAAGCGGATCCGCAAAGTTTTCAGGACGTGGTTGCCTTAGCCGAAGAAAAGCTGGATATGATCCTGAAAACCAACCTGATGAACAATGTGCATCTGGTGTCATTTGAACCGGGCAAAATCGAATTTCGCCCCGGTGATCTGGCCCCTGACACATTGGCAGGTCATTTAAAAAAGTTTCTTGATACCCACACCGTGCGCACATGGGCGGTCAGTATTTCACGCCATGCCGCTGGTGACATCACGCTTGCCCAAGTGCGCGATGAAGCCGAAGCCAAGCGCAAGCATGAAATATCCCAACATCCGTTGGTGAATGAAATCCTCACCTCCTTCCCGGGTAGTGTGGTGGAAAAAGTGCATGAAATTAAACTGGATCAGGTGGATGCGGCCATTCAAATTGAAGCCACGCCCGGAGATCCCGACAATACAAACGGAGATGAGTAAGCCCCATGAAAAACATGGCTAAAATGATGCAACAAGCCCAAAAAATGCAGTCCAAGATGCAGGAATTCCAAGACGGTCTCGCCGATCTGGAAATCTATGGCACCGCAGGGGGTGGCATGGTCAATGTTGTCATTTCCGGTAAAGCCGATCTGAAAAAGATCGATATCGATCCTTCATTGGTTGATCCGGAAGATAAAGAAGTTTTGGAAGATTTGATCGTTGCCGCCATGGCAGACGCCAAATCCAAAATGGAAGAAGAAGTCAACAAACGTATGTCTGAAATTACAGGCGGGTTGCAACTCCCCCCCGGCATGTCCCTGCCGTTCTAAGGACCGATTATGGCCGCGCCTGAAATTGAACAACTGATCCAGCTTCTATCCAAGCTGCCCGGTCTGGGCCCACGCTCAGCACGGCGTGCGGCCCTGCATCTGGTAAAAAAGAAAGACATTTTGATGACCCCCTTAAGCCAAGCGCTTGTGCGGGTGGAGCACAATGTCAAAAACTGTTCAGTCTGCGGCAATATTGATGCAAGCGACCCATGTGCCATCTGCACGGATATGCGCCGGGATGACAGTATCATCTGTGTCGTTCAAGATGTGGCTGACCTGTGGGCCTTGGAACGTTCGGCCACATTCAAGGGGCGCTATCATGTGCTCGGCGGCACGCTTTCTGCCCTTGATGGCATCGGGCCGGAAGATTTAAAAATTGACACATTGGTAGGGCGTGCTTCAAACCAGGCCGTTAAAGAAGTCATTCTTGCGACCAGTGCCACAGTCGATGGTCAGACAACGGCACATTATATTGCTGACTGTCTGGCCGATTGTAATGTCAAAATTTCCGGCCTAGCCCATGGGGTTCCGGTTGGTGGTGAGCTAGATTATCTGGATGATGGCACCCTGTCTGCCGCCTTATCAGCGCGTCGTGTGATGGAATAACCATCATGTTCAAATTAAGCTTACTTCTGATCCTGCTCCCTTCCATCAGTTTTGCAGGACAGCTTGAGTTGGATGTCTGCACACATGTTCATCATCAACCGCCTTATTATCTGGGTACGACAACCGATATGCCCGAAAAAGGTAAACGTGGTATTTTCGCAGATGCGCTTGACCGAACCGCCGATCAGTTACATATCAAAATTAACTGGCACCGTCTGCCATGGAAACGCTGCCTTGCTGGTTTTAAGGCCAAACAATTTGATAGCCTGCTCGGGGCTGTCCATACAGATGAACGTGCCCTGATTGCCCGCTTTCCCAAAAATAAAACTGGTAAAATTGATAACAAGCGGGCGATGTCCGCTGTCCATTATCATCTCTATGAAAACCGCAACAATCCCCTGAAATGGAAAGGCGGGTTTGAATTTGAAACATCGCGTTTTACCATTGGCTCCCCGCGGGGCTTTATCATCACTCGCATGTTGCAAGAAAAACATGTCCCCGTGACGGAAAGCCTTAGCCCCGTGGATGGGTTTCATAAACTCAATCAAGGGCGCCTGACAGGGTATGTCTACCCCAAAGAAGCAACCCCTTATGTTCTTTCTAAAATTCCCGGTAGCGAACTCATAGTGCGCCGTCTTGATCCGGCCTTATGGATTACATATATCCACTTGCCAATCCGTCATGAAATTTACAATATGTATCCTGATATTATTGAAAAACTCTGGACAATTTATGCCGGCTTTATTCAAGAAGAATTGCCTTAAGAAGACCCCTTGGGACGATATGGTGGTAAACTCCAACTAAACACAATTGCTAAACCGCGCACAATAAAAGTGGTCGCCATAGCAATCACCATCGCGCCTTGATCGTCCAGTCCCAGATAGATCAACAACAAATAAGCACAGCTTCCCGCAATGGCTGCCAAGGCATAAATTTCTTTTTGCAGCAGGAACGGCACTTCATTGCAGATAATATCGCGCAGCATACCGCCAAAGGTTCCCGTGATCATCCCCATCATGACACAAATAACCGGATGCAAATCCTGATCGACGGCAATCTGCGTACCCATGATGGTAAAAAGCGCCAACCCTAACGCATCGGCCCAAGTTAAAAGCGCATAGCGTTTCCCATCAAGTCGATGCACCTGAAAAAAAGCAATGATCGCAATAGCTGAAGCCACATAGATATAGCTTAAATCATTCACCCAGAAAACATACTCTGCCCCCAACAACAAGTCTCGCACAGTCCCCCCGCCAATCGCCGGAGCCAGACCGACGATGATAAAACCAAAAATATCCAGCTCTTGTCGTGCTGCAGCCATGGCACCGGACAGGGCAAAAACAGCCGTTCCCATCATGGCCAGAACAAAGATCGGATCAATGCTCATTTCTCCTGTTCCTCTGCCCAAATCGCGTTCAAGCCCTCTTTATACCCTGGATATTTCAATTGATACCCCAGCTCGTTTTTTAAACAGCTGTTATCCACCTTCTTGTTATCGAGCCAAAAAGTTTTCGCCATGGCTGACATGGTTTGCGACGCTTCCTCAAAAGACTGAACAGGCGGCATCTCAGCCCCCATGATCCGGCAGGCTTCTGCCAAAACTTTGACAGGTTCAATAGGTTCATCATCACATAAATTATAAGATGCCTTGGAGTTTGGTTTTTCAATGGATGCCCAAAGCGCGCCCGCAATATCATCGCGGTGGATGCGCGAAAATACATGGCCCGGTTTATCGATTGCGCGTGCACGCCCTTTTCGGATTTGATCAAACAAACTACGCCCCGGCCCGTAAATCCCGGCGAGTCTAAAGATATGAACGGGTAAGCCCGAACCCAGCCAAGCATCTTCAGCCTCTTTTCGAGCAATGGAACGCGCACTTGACGGATGGCGCGGACTGTCTTCAAACACAGTTTCCCCATCATAATTGCCATAGACCCCTGTGGTAGACAGATAGCCCATCCATTTTAAATGTTTCAGCCGTGCAAAATGTTTGCGCTGTAAATTATAAACGCAATCGCCTGTTTCCTTATGAGGGGGGATGGAATGAAGCACATGGGTGACGTTTTCCAGACGACCCGCAAAATCTTCAAAATGACGGGTGCCGTCAAAGGGAAAAACCTCAACCCCGTCCATCTCTACAGGGTTGCGCATCGTGCCCATGACCCGCCAGCCTTTTTCCGCAGCTTGTCTCGCAAAAAAACCTGCTGAATATCCTAGACCAAATACAAAGAGTGTGTTCATCTACCTGTCCACGCCATCACTTCAGTTTATAGAGCTTAAAGGATTTAAGGTGAAACGTCAGGGATTACTAGTCGCATTTCTAATTTTATGTGCCACAAGCCCGCTTCAGGCCCAAGCTATCAATCATGCTGAACAGTATGATGCCTGCATGCAGCTTGTCGATAAAGCCCCTGAACAGGCTTTTGATGCAGGCCTGACATGGAAAGGCTTAGGTGGCGGGGAAGCGGCAGAACATTGCATCGCAACCGCCCTGATCGTTATGCATCGCTACGAAACAGGGGCAGATCGTCTTGAAAAGCTGGCCGACACATCAAGACGCAGCAAAGAATTCAAAGCACAAATTCTGGCACAGGCCGCACAAGGCTGGTTTCTTGCCAATCAGGTGGACCGCGCGCGCGCCGTTTTAACCACAGCCATTTCACTGGATGAAAATTCAGCTGAACTGTATGTGGATCGCGCCCAGATGCGCAGTGCCCAACATGCCTTGAATGATGCTCTATCTGACCTGAATACGGCCCTATCCTTAGACAATAACAACGTTGATGCACTTGTCTTCCGCGGCACCATTTACCGTCTTTTGGAAAATTTTGACGCGGCCATGTCCGATATTAAACGGGCCAATGCCCTTGACCCTGCACATGGCGAAGCCTTGTTAGAACGCGGCATGCTCTATCGTATCAGCGGGCAAAACGATCAGGCGCGAAAAGACTGGATCGCCGTTATTGAAATCGACCCCACCAGTGCATCGGCAGAAACCGCAAGGCTCAATCTGGAAAAGATGGATGTCTCACAATAAATAAAGTAAAAGCCGGGTCCCCCCCAGAACCCGGCTTTAATAATTCGAAAGAGACAGCTCGATCGAATTATGACGCGGTGCGAATACGCACCACGACGTTAACACTTTCCACTTCCGCGCCATTTGGCGGTGTGGGAATACCTGTCACCTGCAACTGACCGTCCGGAACATCAGACAGCATACCGCTGCTTTCATCAAAGAAGTGATGGTGGTTTGTGGTATTCGTATCAAAATAGGAACGCCCTGCATCAACAACGATTTCGCGCAGCAGGCCCGCAGTGGTAAACTGATGCAGCGTATTATAAACAGTTGCCAAAGATACACGGATATTGCCAGCTAAAGCTTCGGTGTGAAGCTGTTCAGCCGTAATATGGCGATCACATTCATCAAACAGCAGTTTTGCCAAAGCCAGACGTTGGCGGGTCGGACGTAAACCTGCATCGCGCAAGCGATCCAATGCGTGGCTGAAAGGGCGTACTTTATCCATGATATTCACCTAAGATATTCGCAAATTTTAACGAAGCCATTCTAGTTTTTAATTAGAACGTTTAAACTTTGCGCCGAATATGTCAGATAAACTTGGCCTTTAACTTGACATAAGTCAAACTTGGGCGATTTTTTTTCAATTTCCGGTTAAAATTTGATCAATCAATTCTGCAACAGTCGGGAATTTACCCTCATGACCAGACTGGAACAACGGGTCATCCGCAAATTTAAACGCATTATGACCGGCAAAAGCCAGGTTATCTTCAACAGATCCACCATGGGCAATATCCTGCAGTGTCTTTTGGATACAGAAAGAACGTGGGTCCGCCAGACGGCCCGTTGTATTTTCTTCATTATCCGCCCAGTTGGAAAAAGCACAAGCTGACAAACAGCCCATACAAGCCGCCTGATCTGCCAAAATTTTCTGTGCGCGTTCCGGGGCGACAAAGATCATCGTATCATCCGGCGTGCGCATAGCTTCTGTATAACCTGCTGCAATCCAGCCTTCCACATCAGCAACCTTGTCAGCCGGAACGAAGATCGAGCGACCACGCGCCCCCACTTTGACCTCGCCTGTCAGTTCATCTGTTGGTTTGCGTGAATAAGCCACCTGACGGCCAGCACGTGCGCCCAACTCTTTTAGGAAGTCATTATTCAATTGCGATGAATAAAAACCAGTCGGACTGTATTTATTTAACGTAATATCGCCTTCTTTCAAATTCAAAAGACGTTTTTTCCAACTGTCCGGGATCGGGCTTTCCTGTGTCAAAAGCGGACGCGATCCAAACTGGAACGCGACCGGACCGATTTCAGGATTATACAACCATTCGTCCCAATCGCGCAGATACCAAACGCCACCAGCCATAATGACCGGCACATCGTTCAGACCAACCGAATTCATGAATTTGCGAATTTCAGCAACCCGTGGGAATGGGTCTTGGGGTTCATCATGACGTTCCGCATTTGACAAACCATTATGTCCACCGGCTTTCCATGGGTCTTCATAAACAACGCCCCCCAAAAGACCGGCATGTTTTGAATAAGACCGTTTCCACAAGGCCCGAAAAGCGCGCATGCTGGACACAATCGGATAATAATAGACATTATATTGCGCCGCAATTTCTGCCATTTTGTATGGCATACCCGCCCCACAAGTCACCCCATGGACCAGACCTTTTGCCCCTTCCAGAACACCGTGGATCACACGCTCCGTGCCCCCGGCTTCCCACAAGGTGTTCATATGAATGCGGCCATTCCCGTTGGAGCCTTCATGGGCAATGCGTGCCTGAGCAATGCCGCCTTCGATGGCATAGGCAATCAGTTCTTCAAACCGTTCTTTACGAGTCTTGCTTTTATAGACCTGCGGAATAGGATTGCCCTGATCGTCATATGAATCGGCATTCACACCCGAAAAAGTTCCGACACAACCAGCTGCGGCAAACGCCCCTGCACTGCGGCCATTAGATACCGCAACACCTTTGCCCCCTTCAATAATAGGGTGAACTTCGCGTCCAGAAATGATTACAGGTTTAATAGACTTCACGTCTCGTCTCCGGCCTTGGTCATGAAATTGAAATTAGTTTGGGCGGACACTAACGGAAAACGCAAGCTTTGACCAGCCTCAAAAAACATCATTCTAATAGAATTTAGGCAGTTTTTTCAGGAAACCAACCTACAAAACATCTTTGCCTGTTGTTTGGAACCTATACATCTTACCACACCTTCTGTTAAAAAGGTTTCAAATGTAATTTTAAGAGACTGATAAACATGACAGAACTTGACCTGACCAATCCTGAAAACTTCCCTCACTGGACTGACGAAATCATTCGCTTTGCCGACCTTGATCGTCTGGATCATGTCAATAACGTCATGTTTGCCACCTATTCAGAAAGCGGACGTGTCGCTTTTTTAGAAGAAGTTGATCCCGGCTCAACGGGTGGCAACGGCGTAGGATGGGTCATTGCGAAACTCACCGTCAACTTTTTGGCTGCGGCTTATTATCCGGGGACGGTTCGGATCGGCACTGTCGTCAGACGCATCGGCAATTCGTCCATCGGTGTGGAACAGGGCCTGTTTAGCAATGGGAAATGCTTTGCCACCTGTGAAAACATACTGGTCTGGGCTGACACCAAAAACGAAAAGTCCCTGCCCTTATCTGATGAAATGAAAGAAAAACTGCGCGCCTACTTAAAAGAATGATCGACCTTGATTTCAACTTCACAGCCACAGTCTGGCTCTGGCAAGCTGAAAAAGCCGCTTGGCATTTTGTCACCCTGCCCCAAGACATCGCCGGACAAATTAAATTCACACGGGAACGCCGCGCCGGATTTGGCAGTGTGCGCGTATCCGTGACCATCGGTGACACAAACTGGAAAACCTCCATCTTCCCCGCCAAGGAAGCTGACTCTTATATATTACCGCTCAAAGCCGATGTGAGAAAGAAAGAGAAAATCAATCTTGAGGACGAGATCGAGATCCAGATCAAGGTGCTGGATTAACGTGTTCCTGCAAGAACAGGAACCTTTCTTCATAAATATAGAAACAGTCTCCTTCCTACGCAGGAAAACAGCAACGTTTCCATAATCCTGTCTAGTCTCCTACACAAAATAAGCGAAATACAGAAGGCCGCAGCCAAGGATGAGGCGGTAAATGAAAAACGGGGTGAAAGAGGCGCGCTTGAGCCACGCCATCATAATGGCAATAGCGATGAAGGCAGCGATGAAGGCAAGGCCGGCAGCTGTTAAGGCATCATTGGTGAGCTGCGCATTACCGCTTTGATAAAGTTCCCACCCTTTTAAGGTACCCGCCCCGATAATCGCAGGGATGGACAGCAGCATGGAAAAGCGTGCGGCATCAATTCGTTCATAACCAAGAAAACGTGCAGCCGTGATCGTGATCCCTGAACGTGACGTGCCGGGGATCAAGGCAAGGCATTGGCAGATACCGATGATAAGCGCATCGGTAATATTGGTATGTTCCACCCGGCGAATGGTCAGGCCCATTTTATCGGATATATATAATAAGAGTCCGAAACCCAGGGTCGTCCAGCCGATAACTTCCACTGTGCGATAAGCCGGGCCTATAAATTCATTAAGGAAATAACCCGCACCGATCACAGGGAGCGTGGCAAGAATCACAAGCGCAGCCAACCGAGCACCTGGATCGCGTTTACCCTTGGTGAAGCGGATGATGCCACGCAGCATGATCCAGATGTCGCGCCAAAAATAAATCATCACGGCGCCCAACGTGCCGACATGGACCGCGACATCCATCAATAATCCCTGATCTGCCCAGCCACCAAAAATGGGGACTAAGACGAGATGGCCGGACGAGCTGATAGGTAGAAACTCGGTTATCCCCTGGACGAGGGCGAGCACGAGAATATGGAGTTCAGTCACCTTTTAGAAATCCCCAAAGCCTGTTCTTTTTACTGACACGCCTATATAACATGGAAGGATTCGAGCCCCAAAAACTAATATAGTACATTTTTGGTACTATTGTCACAAAAAATCCCGCAGAGATAATTCCTGTCAACTCTCTCTAAGCGCCTGCTTTTTCCTATATAGGTCAGCATTACTTACCTATATGTTGTTTTTTCCTTGATTTCTGCTACAGTATATCGCATATCAACGCACAAGACATTATCGAGAGGGTAACGTCCTGCTTGTGACATGACAAAATTTCGTCCCACACAGGTCAAAAGAAATACTCTTTATAAGAGGGATTGGAGAGACAAAGATGGCTGAGAAAATGATGCAGTTCGTCAGTATCGGGCAAAACTACCCCGAAAAACGCACTGCCGAAGAGCGCAAGACAGACTTTAACGAAATTTACGCGCGCTTCACCATTGAAAAAGCACAGGAACAAGCCTCGCGTTGTGAACAATGCGGCATTCCTTATTGCTCGGTCGCTTGCCCGGTCAGCAACAACATCCCTGACTGGTTGCGCCTTGTGGCTGCGGGCCGTCTGGAAGATGCTTATCATGTCTCGCAAGAAACAAACTCCTTGCCAGAAATCTGTGGCCGTATCTGTCCGCAAGACCGTTTGTGTGAAGGCCTCTGTGTTCTGGAACAATCCGAACATAACGCCGTGACCATTGGCTCTATCGAAAAATTCATCACCGATAATGCGTGGGAACAAGGCTGGGTCAAACCACCGCAACCGATCAAAGAACTTGGTCAATCTGTTGCCATCATCGGCGCGGGTCCTGCGGGTATGTCTGCTGCTGATCGTCTGCGCCGCAAAGGCTATGAGGTTCATGTGTATGACCGTCATGATCGCGTCGGTGGTCTGCTGGTTTATGGGATTCCAGGTTTTAAACTGGAAAAAGACGTTGTTGCGCGCCGCCATAAATTGTTGGAAGACGGTGGCGTTCAGTTCCACCTGAACTTCGAAGTCGGTCGTGATGCCTCTTTAAAAGATTTACGTGAAAAACATGATGCCGTCATGATCTGTGTCGGTGTTTATGCGGGCCGTAAACTGGATGTGCCGGGCTCGGACCTGGAAAACATCTTCCCGGCCATGTATTTCCTGACCGCATCCAACCGCAAAAGCTTTGGCGATGACGTCAAAGAATTTGATGATGGTACGCTGAACGCTGAAGGCAAAAATGTTGTTGTCATCGGCGGTGGTGACACGGCGATGGACTGTGTGCGGACCTCTATCCGTCAAGGTGCCAAATCTGTAAAATGTCTCTATCGTCGTGACCGCGCAAACATGCCGGGTTCACAAAACGAAGTGAGTAACGCCGAAGGTGAAGGTGTCGACTTCCAATGGCTGTCCGCCCCGAAATCGTTTAAGGGGCTTGGCAAAGTTCAAAAAGTGGAAGCCATCTCCATGCACTTGGGTGTTGCCGATGGCTCTGGTCGTCAAAGCGTCAAAGAAATCGAAGGTTCTGAGTTCGAGTTGGATGCCGATATGGTTATCGAGGCTTTGGGCTTTGAGCCAGAAGACCTCCCCACCTTGTTTGGTGAACCTGAACTTGCTGTCACACGCTGGGGCACGGTTGAAGTCGATAAAGACACATGGATGACCAATCTGGATGGCGTCTTTGCCGCTGGCGATATCGAGCGCGGCGCTTCACTGGTGGTTAGCTGTATTAATGATGCACGCGATGCATCTGATCAAATTCATAAATACCTCCGTGCGCAAGCACGCGCAGGCGTTGCTGCAGAATAAGGGGGCATGAGTATAAAAATGACAAACACTTACGTATCAGACTATCAACGCGCCGCACAGTTTTTGGCTGAAAACGGCATGTATGACCCAAATATGGAACGTGACAACTGTGGCGTTGGCCTTGTCGCGGCCATCGATGGCAAGCCCAACCGCGAAGTTTTGCGCCATGCCTTTCAAGCCACACGCGCGCTTGATCACCGCGGTGCGGTGGATGCCGATGGTAAAACCGGGGATGGTGCCGGTATCCACGTGCAAATCCCGCAGGAATTTTTCAAACGTCACATTCGCCGCACCGGACACGAGCCAGATGAAAGCGCCATTGCGGTTGGTCAGGTCTTCTTGCCGAAAACCGATTTTGGCGCACAGGAACGCTGCCGCTGTATTGTCGAAGCTGAAGTTCTGAAATTTGGCTATCGTATTTACGGCTGGCGTCAGGTTCCGGTTAACATCGAAGTCATCGGTGAAAAAGCCAATGCGACCCGCCCGGAAATTGAACAGATCATGATTGCCAACACATTGGGCAAGCCCAATGACGAGTTCGAAAATGATCTCTATATCATCCGTCGCCGCATTGAAAACCAATGCCTGTCAGAAAATCTGACTGAATTTTACTTCTGTTCCTTGTCTTGCCGTAGCGTCATCTATAAAGGCATGTTCATGGCCGGGGAAATTACAGAATTCTACCCGGACCTGAATGATGAATTGTTCGTGTCGAACTTTGCGATTTATCACCAACGCTATTCGACCAACACTTTCCCGCAATGGCGCTTGGCCCAACCGTTCCGCATGATCGCCCATAACGGGGAAATTAACACGGTCACAGGAAACATCAACTGGACCAAAGCGCATGAAACCTGCATGGCTTCACCTGTTTTTGGTGGTCATATTGAAGATATCAAACCCCTGATCGCCAATGGCGCGTCTGACTCAGCCGCCATGGATGCAGTTTGGGAAGTTCTGGTCCGTGCGGGCCGTTCTGCCCCATCTGTAAAAGCCTTGATGGTGCCTGAATCAATCGGTCAAAACGCCTTGATGCCGAAAGAACATGAAGACCTGTTCTCTTATTGTAATTCGGTCATGGAACCATGGGATGGCCCTGCTGCTATCTGTGGAACAGATGGTCGCTGGATCGTTGCAGGTCTGGACCGTAATGGTCTGCGCCCGCTTCGCTACAGCATCACTGGCGACGGCATTTTGCTTGTCGGCTCAGAAACAGGCATGTCTGAAATTGACGAAAGTAAAGTCGTTGAAAAAGGTCATGTGCGTCCGGGTGGTATGATCGGTATCGATCTGCACGAAGGTAAATTCTACCATGATAGAGAACTGAAAGACTGGACTGCTGCACGCAAGCCTTACGGCGAGTGGGTGAAAAACATCACCAAAGTTGACCAGATCATCAAAGCGGATGCACCGAAACCTGTTTATTATCCGGTCGAAGAACTGCGTCGTCAGCAACAACTGTTTGGCTTTACCGAAGAAGATATGGATTTGATCCTGCGTCCGCTTGTGGAAACCGGTCAGGAGGCCACAGGGTCCATGGGCGATGATACACCCCAAGCGGTTCTGTCCGATCAATACCGTGGTCTGCATCACTTCTTCCGTCAGGCGTTCTCACAAGTAACCAACCCGCCGATTGACAGCTTGCGCGAAACCCGCGTGATGTCTCTGCGCACCCGTTTATCCAACTTGGGTAACGTCCTGGATGAAGGCCCAGATCAGTGTGAAGTCGTTCAGCTGGAAACTCCGGTTCTGAATTCGACCGAATTTCATGCGCTGAAAAAATATCTCGGCGATGATGTGGTCGAGCTGGATTGTACATTTAATCCGCAAAAAGAAACCTTACGTGAATCCATTGAACGTATTCGCCACGAAGCTGAAATGTCCGTTCGTGGTGGCAAAAAACATATCGTTCTGACCGATGAACATATCTCGGCTGAAAAAGCACCGATCCCGATGATTTTAGCAGCGGGTGCCGTTCACAGTTATCTGGTTCGCCAGCAACTGCGCACTTTTACATCTATTAACGTGCGTTCTGCTGAAGCCTTGGATGTTCAATATTACGCGGTTCTGATCGGTGTGGGCGCGACAACAGTCAACGCGTACCTTACCGAAGAAGCGATTGCTGAACAGCATGCCCGTGGCATCTATGGTGACATCAGCTTCGAAAAGGCTGTTGAAAACTACAAAAAAGGCATCAACAAAGGCCTGTTGAAAACCATGTCCAAGATGGGTATCGGTGTTATCAGCTCGTATCGTGGCGGTTATGCATTTGAATCTGTGGGTCTGTCGCGTTCAGTTGTTGCCGAATTCTTCCCCGGCATGACATCGCGTATTTCCGGTATTGGTCTGAAAGGTCTGCAAGACAAGATCATGGAAATGCACGAACGTGCCTTTGAAGAAAACAAACCACTGCCGCAAGGCGGCTTCTATCGCTACCGTGCGAAAGGTGAACGTCACGCCCATGACCCATTGCTGATCCACAAACTGCAAGATGCCGTGGCAACCGAAAGCTATTCCAAATATCGTGAATATGCCGATGGGGTGAACAACCGCAAGCCAATGATGCTGCGCGACCTTCTGGACTTTGCCTCTGATCGTAATGCGATCTCTATTGATAAGGTTGAATCCATCACTGAGATTCGCCGCCGTCTGTGTGCGCCTGCGATTTCTGTGGGGGCTCTGTCACGTGAAGCCCACGAGACACTGGCGATTGCCATGAACCGGATCGGTGCGAAATCCAACTCTGGTGAAGGGGGCGAAGATCGTGAACGTTTCAAGCCGCGTAAAAACGGCGATAACGCCAACTCTGCTGTAAAACAGGTTGCCTCTGGTCGTTTCGGTGTGACAGCTGAATATTTGAACAACTGTCAGGAACTTGAAATCAAGGTCGCCCAAGGCGCGAAACCAGGTGAAGGCGGCCAGTTACCGGGCTTTAAAGTGACGATGGAAATTGCAAAGTTGCGTCACTCCACACCGGGTGTAACTTTGATTTCACCACCGCCACACCACGATATTTATTCTATCGAGGATTTGGCCCAGTTGATCTATGACCTTAAGCAGATCAACCCGGATGCCCGCGTTTGTGTGAAACTGGTGGCCCGTTCTGGCGTTGGCACCATTGCAGCAGGTGTTGCAAAGGCTGGTGCAGATACCATCCACATTTCCGGCTATGATGGCGGGACAGGCGCATCGCCGCAGTCTTCCATTAAATATGCAGGTCTGCCGTGGGAAATGGGGCTATCCGAAGTCAATCAAGTTCTGACCCTTAACAAACTGCGTCACCGCGTTAAACTGCGTACCGACGGCGGTTTCCGCACAGGTCGTGACGTTGTGATTGCTGCCATGCTGGGTGCCGAAGAATTTGGCATTGGGACAACATCTCTGATCGCCATGGGTTGTATCATGGTCCGTCAGTGTCACTCCAACACCTGCCCGGTTGGTGTTTGTACTCAAGACCCCGACCTGCGTAAAAAATTTACAGGTTCTGCGGCAAAAGTCGTCAACCTCTTCACTTTCATTGCTGAAGAAGTCACCGAAATTCTTGCTTCCCTCGGCTATTCAAAACTGGAAGATGTCATTGGTCGTTGTGACTTGCTAACACAGGTTGGCCGTGGTCGTGAGAACCTCGATGACCTTGATCTGAACCCGCTTCTTGCCCAAGCCGATACAGGCGACACACCACGTTTCTGCACATTAACAGAACGTAACCCTGTGCCGGATACATTGGATGCGCAAATCATCAAGGATGCGAAAAACGCCCTTGAAGGTGGCGAGAAAATGCAACTGTTCTATACCGTCAAGAACACACACCGTTCTGTCGGGACCAGCACCAGTTCCATCATCACCCGTAAATACGGCATGACCGGACTTGAGCCGGACCATCTGACCGTGCGCATGCGCGGTTCTGCCGGGAACTCCCTTGGGGCCTTTATCGTACAGGGCCTGAAGCTGGAAATCTTTGGCGATGCCAACGACTATGTCGGTAAGGGTCTATCCGGCGGCACAATTGTTGTGCGCCCGATGGTATCCAGCCCGCTGAAATCCAATGAGAACACTATTGTTGGTAACACCTGTCTTTATGGGGCGACGAACGGAAAACTGTTTGCCTCTGGCCAAGGTGGGGAACGTTTTGCGGTTCGTAACTCCGGTGCAACAGCTGTTGTTGAAGGCATCGGGTCAAACGGTTGTGAATACATGACAGGCGGGACCGTGGTTGTTCTGGGTGAAGTCGGCGCGAACTTCGGGGCTGGTTTCACTGGCGGCATGGCCTTTGTCTATGACGAAGACAACACCTTTGAACATCGTGTAAACCCTGAAAATGTTGTCTGGCAACGTATCGAGGTGGATCATTACGAAAACCTTCTTAAAGGTCTGATCCAAGAACATGTCAAAGAAACCCATTCTCAATATGCCCAGACTTTGTTGCAGGACTGGGAAATGGAGAAAGGCAAAATCTGGCAGGTTGTTCCTAAGGAAATGTTGGACAAACTGGCGGTTCCGGTCACAAAGGAAGCGCCAGCCCAGAAAACAGCTTAAAGAATTTGCGTTGTGGTTTTATTAAAGGACCACAACGCATCCGAAAAGCAAGTTACAGTCTCTCGTGACTTGTTTACTTGGGGTTGGACGATCAGGGACGGTCGTTTAATTCCTTTGAATACCTGCAACGGTATTCATCCCTAACCAAAACTCACAGGCGGAAGGTTTTACACTTTCCGCCTTTTTTTTCTGTAATAAATAGTGTAAGTCAGTTGAAATTGTGCATCGCATAATATCAAAAACCGAGAACAAATGAGACGTCTTTACCACCTTCCCTTTGATCCATTAAGCCGAAAAATCAGACTTCTTTTAGCTGAAAAGAAGCTTGATTTTACCTGTCAGGTCGAACCTGTCTGGGAAAGACGCGACACCTTTTTGGCATTGAATCCGGCCTGTGCTGTCCCCGTGCTGGTGGAACCGGAAGGCAAGCCGCTATGGGACGACAACGCCATTTGTGAATATCTCGAAGAAGTCTATCCCAGCCCGTCCTTTTTAGGGGAAACAGCCGAGCAACGAGCCGAAGTGCGTCGCCTCATTGCATGGTTTGACAAAAAATTTGGTGCCGAAGTTACTAAAAATCTGGTCGGGGAAAAAATTGAAAAACGCTTTTTTGGCAAAGCCACCCCAAATTCAAATGCCATTCGTGCCGGCAAGCAAAACGTCCATTATCATCTGGATTATATCGCTTATCTATGTGAACAGCGCAATTGGCTAGCCGGACAGCATCTCAGTCTGGCTGATATCACAGCAGCGGCCCATATTTCCTGCGTGGATTATCTTGGGGACATCCCCTGGAACGATCATCCCGGCGCCCACGACTGGTATGCACGGTTTAAATCCCGCCCATCCATGCGCGACATTTTAAATGATGTGGTCAGCGGTATCCAGCCATCACGTCATTATGCAGATCTAGATTTTTGAAAAACGCATTTACTATAGAGTGTCTTTGTCTTAAATTTGTTCTCGCTTAGATAAAGGGGGAATTATGACATATACTAAAACTTTTGCAGCTTTTACCATTATGATGTTGTTATCGGCTTGCTCAGGCAATGTTAAAAACATATCTGGTTACGATGATTATCGCTATCAAGGGGAACAATACGCCAAAGTTACTCTGTCGGTACCAAGAGAAATTAACCAAGAAGAAGAAAAATTCGACCAGATCGTCCTAAAAAAAGTAATTTTAAGTAAGTTAACTGCAGAAAACCTATTAGATGGGACCGAAGCGAGTAATCATACCATCGAGATCAACATAGACAGTGTCTACCTGCGTTCTACAGGGGCCGCAGTTATGTTTGGCTTTATGGCTGGGGCTGACAGTATTCAAGGTCGAGTTGATTTAAAGAAAGGTGAACAGGTTATCAACAGTTTTAATGTTGATGCTTCTTATGCAGCCGGTGGACTTGTTGGCGGCCTAGATGGAACTCGCATGGATTGGTTGTATCAAAAATTTGCCGAAGTGACTGCACAAACGATCAAAAATACACAGACTGAATAATAGACGAGGAAAATGGGTAGGGAATATCTATCCTTTTCTCATTTTAATTGGAGGCATATGGCCTAGATATAACCTAAAAAATCTAGGTCATTGTCTGTAACCAATCCAATTCCGTCTTAATTTGCTGAATTTGCATATTATGGTTCAACTTCTGACGACCGGAATTTTGCAGGCAGCTATCACAATTCTGTTCCAGACAAGTTAGCTTACACGCATAATAGCTGATCAGTTCGCGAACCGTCTGGGTGCGCACTGTGGATGGCACATTTTCCAAAAAAGCTGACTTCAGAGCCAATGTACTTTGCGTGTTCAATGAATAAGCCCCCAAGGGCAATTTCATCAAAGTAAAATAACGCTTGATGCCTTTACCTGTGATGGAATAGTAAATCTCATTCCCACTTGCAAGATTTACCAATGCGCCAGTTTCGAGTAATCGTTTGATGGAAAATTCCAATACTTCGCGGGTTGGAGTCCATTGTGCTGTGTCCAATATGCGCACAGCAGACACTAAACTGTTGATCGTGCGCGCATCATCAAACAAAACACCCAATACACAAAGATCGGTTGTGTCATTCACGGATGTAAAGTGATCACACCCAGATAAATACCTCATTGCTTTCATAGCCTCTCTCCCTAAATGATAATGATTATTAATATCAATAATTGAGTGCCACTGTCAATACTGTTTTGATCGGATAAGGCTTGCCTCACATTTCTTTACAATTGTTATCATGTTCGATGAGCGAACATTTTGTATAACAAGTCTTGAAAAGACTCTTGCACTCCCTAGAGGTGTAAGTAAAACTTGATGCGGACATTTGCCTTATGGTTTGTCCGCATTTTTTTTGACTAAAGGAACACCAAGCATGCCCAATCTCCCCACATTATCAGATGCCGATCTGAAACTGGAAAACCGTATCGCAACCCTGACCTTTATGCGAAATGATGTGCGAAATGCGCTGACAGGCACGACCCTAATTGATGATATTATCGACACCATCAACTGGGCCAATAAGGCCAAGGACGAGGTTTCCGTGCTGATCATCACCGGGGATGGCGCCGCCTTCAGCGCGGGCGGTAATGTAAAAGATATGCAAGAACGCGCAGGTGATTTTGCCGGGGATGTCGAAGAAGTCCAGACCCGTTACCGCCAAGGCATTCAACGCATCCCCGTGGCCATGAATACATGCGAAGTCCCTCTTATCGCTGCTGTCAACGGGCCTGCTGTCGGGGCCGGGTTTGATCTTGCCAACATGTGTGATATCCGCCTTGCCTCCAGCAAAGCAAAATTCGGCGAAACCTTTGTTAATCTAGGCATCATCCCGGGTGATGGCGGGGCATATTTCCTGCAACGTTTGATCGGGTATCAAAAAGCTGCCGAACTGACTTTTACTGGTCGCATCATCGGCGCAGAAGAAGCCAAAGAAATCGGTGTTGTTCTGGATGTAGTTGGACCGGATGAACTGATGAACAAAGCTACTGAAATGGCCGCACAAATTGCTGCCAAGCCACCACAAGCTATGCGCTTCACCAAACGCCTGATGAAGATGGGTCAACGTATGGAACTGCCAGATTTTCTGGATCTCTGTGCCTGTTTTCAGGGCATGTGTCATAATTCAGACGAGCATATGGAAGCGGTCGAAAAAATGATCGCGATGATGAAAAAGTAAAAAGCGAAAAAGGTCTGGATCAGTCGCCAAGCACAGACATAATCGGCTTGGCCTGTTCCAGATCGCGCATGCGTTCCAGACCTTGCTTCATTTCAGACATAATAAATTCTGAACGACGCACAGGTCCGCCCAGATCAGGGTCCGGGAACAGGCGTTTCCAGTGGATCATCTTAACGGTCAAGCCACACAGCACCCCACCGATCACAGTGTGATAGCTTTCAATCATGTTTTTAACCGCCTGGAAGCGTTCCGCATCCAGATTATTCCACATAGTTTTTGACGCCTTGTTAAAATCTTCAAAGCGACCCGAGATGGACGCACAAGTTCCGTTTACCGTATTTTCCACGACTTTGCAGGTTTTCATCAAAGCCGGATCATTGCGCAACTGCCAGTTTGACCGAATCCCTTCCATGGAATCGAGGAATTCATTCACCACAGGCATAATCGCATCAAGGCTGTTGCGATAGTATGACAAAGACAAGAAGATATCACCGTAATCTTCGAGGAACCGCGGCACTTCCATCAGGTCAATTTGCAGCTTGTCTGCCATCTGCTGAAGCTTTTCGCGCGCTTTTTTCACATCCGGATCTTTAAACAATCCAACCACATCAGAAAAAGATTGGATGGACACATCATCCGAACCATAAATCTGCATAATCAAAGGCATGGTAAAATTGCGCATATAGCCTGCCAATTCCGACTGTTTATCATCAGACAGTTTCAAGGCCACATCTTCGTTTACGGGAATCCCATGCTCGCGCAAGGTAATGCGCAATGAATAAATATCGTAACTGGACAGAACCGACAGTTTGCGAAGAATAATCAGATCGGGATGGGTTTTGTCTTCCGGCCAGTCAAATTCGGCGGGCAAATCTTCCACGTCTAATTGACCCGAGCCGGTTTCTTTATCCGCAAATACTTCGATCGCGCTTTGAAGTTTGACGTTCTTCACCATACGTGCGCGTGTCAGACCTTTGGTTTCCAAGGGGAGGATTGACAAGGGCACCGCATAGAGCGAGTCCATATCTTCCTGAACCCGTTTGCGGTCCTCGGCCTCATAATCTCTGTGAATTTCCGGTAGACGGACACCTTTTTTAGCCACTAAACCTGTCCCTTAGTTCGTCTTTAAATTACTCATTCGTATATACCTAGCATATAATTACATATAAATTGAAAAAAACCTCAAATATTTTACAGAAAAAGTATAATTTCCCTCACTCAATTTTGATATAAAGCCTCATGCCCAGATATAAACTCACAATAGAATATGATGGCACCGGACTTGTCGGCTGGCAGCGCCAGGACAATGGGCCAAGTGTTCAACAGACCATCGAAGACGCCATCGCCAAGTTCGCAGGCCAAGAGGTACGCTTGCATACAGCGGGGCGAACCGATGCTGGTGTGCATGCCTTGGGCATGGTTGCCCATTTTGATATGGACAAACCGTTAAAAGAAGACAAAGTCCAACAAGCCATCAACCATTTTGTCCGTCCGACTCGTGTTTCCATCTTAAACAGCGAACTGGTGGATGAAGAATTTCATGCGCGCTTTTCCTGTCTGGAAAGATCCTATCTCTACCGTATCTTGTGCCGATCAGGCCGACCTGCTTTGGATGAAGGACGTGTCTGGTGGTTTCAGCGCGATATGGATGTAGATGCCATGAACAAGGCAGCTCAATATCTGGTGGGTCGACATGATTTTTCAACCTTCCGTGCCAGCCAGTGTCAGGCCAATTCCCCCTTGCGCACGTTAGATGAATTAAGCGTTGAACGAGTCGGGGCTGAAATTCATGTCAGATGCCGGGCGCGTTCTTTCCTGCATCATCAGGTGCGCAACATCGTCGGCACCCTCACCCTTGTAGGCAAAGGCAAATGGCAGGAAAGTGATGTCAAAACCGCCCTTGAAGCCAAAGATCGTGCCAAAGGCGGCGAAACTGCGCCTGCATGTGGGCTTTATTTTGTCGAGGCAAAATATTGAAAGAATTTCTCGAACTTGACGGTCAAACGATCCCCATTACCTTGAAATGGCATAGCCGTGCCAAACGGATGATCCTCAAACTCGATCCCAAAGGTCATGGCGTCATTGTCACCTTGCCCGAAGGTGTACATAAACGCGACGGGCTGAAGATGGTGGAAAAAAATAAAGTCTGGATTGCCAACCAGCTTGCCAAACATCCCACACCTACCGCCTTTGCAGATGGCAGCGAGCTAATGTTTAAAGGCCAGTTCCACTTGTTAAAACACATGCCCGATGCGCGCGGCACCGTCTGGCAGGAAGAAAAGACCATCTTTGTCGCAGGAAAGGCTGATTTCTTTGAACGGCGCTTAACCGACTGGCTCAAAAAACAAGCCAAAGAAACCATTTCAAAACAAGCCCATACGCTGGCCGCACAGTTGGACAAGAAGATTAAACGTATTTCGGTACGTGATACGGTTTCGCGTTGGGGGTCCTGTTCCTCCAGCGGGAATCTGTCTTTTAACTGGCGTTTAATCATGGCTCCACCCGAAATTTTAACCTATGTGGTGGCCCATGAGGTCGCGCACCTTAAACATATGGATCATAGTCCAGCCTTTTGGGCCTGTGTGGACAGTCTGGGCGTAAATGCCAAACAAGGACGCCACTGGTTGAAGAAAAACGGCACTTTTCTGCAAAGAAATGGTCGCTAAATCCGTGACCATATGATATATGACCGACAAATTTAGTGAGATATTAAGGATCCCCCATGACTGACTCTGCTGTTGCATCACCTTGTGTCAATGTCTGCCGTCTGGCAGATGGTCTGTGCAAAGGCTGTTTCCGTACCCGTGAAGAAATCGTCGGCTGGCGCGCTGCGAACGATGACGAACGCCGTGCAATCGTTGAACGTGCCGAAGCCAGAAAGGCTGCCAGCTGATGTCTATGCCCAATCTCCCCGTTGTCACCCGCCCTGAACGTTCAGAACTTCTGATGCCTGCGGGGTCTCTGACCAAACTGAAAACCGCCATCCTTTATGGCGCTGATGCGGTTTACGCCGGGACACCTGATCTGTCTTTGCGCACACAATCATCTTTCACACTGGAAGAACTAGTCGAAGGGGTGGAATATTGCCACGCCCACGGCAAGCGCATCTATCTGACGCTGAACCTGTTTACACATAATTCAGATATTGAAAAACTGCCGCTTTTTATCGAAACCATCCGCAAGGTGAAACCGGACGGGGTCATCATTGCTGATCCGGGCGTTTTCCAATTTGTGCGCCAACATGCACCCGACCTTGAAGCCCATGTATCGACACAAGCCAATGTCTGTTCCTGGCTGACCGTTGATTTCTGGAAGAATCAAGGGGCCTCTTTGGTCGTTCTGGCCCGCGAAACCAGCTTTGAAGAATTAGCTGAAATTCGTGAAAAACAGCCTGACATCAAACTGGAAGCGTTTGTTCAAGGCTCCATGTGTATGACCTATTCCGGTCGATGCCTGCTGTCCAACTTCATGGCGGAACGCGGGGCAAACCAAGGGAACTGTGCCCATAATTGCCGCTGGAAATATAAGCTGCATCTTAAACTGAAAGACGGCACGGACAAGAACATCGAAATCACCGATCAAAATGCTGATCTGTTCGAATTTTTGATGGAAGAACAATTCCGCCCCGGTGAACTTTTCCCCATCGAAGAAGACAATTTCGGGTCTTACATTCTGAACTCAAAAGACCTCTGTCTCATGCCGGTTTTGCCGGAATATCTGAAATTGGGCGTGGACAGTCTCAAGGTTGAAGGGCGCAACAAGTCTGAATATTATGCCGCCATCACAGCGCGCGCCTATCGTCTGGCCATTGATGATTGGTATAACGATCCGGAAAACTGGGACCCGGAACCCTATTTGCGAGAACTTTACACCCTACAAAACCGTGGCTTCACCATGGGCTTCCATGAAGGCCGCTTGACTAGCGTGGCCCATAACTATGACCGCACCAAACCTGTGGGCGGCTGGCAATATGGCGGGATCGTCACCCAATGGGATGGCGACGACATGATTTTCGAAATCCGCAACTTCTTGTTGCCGGGTGACGTGATCGAATTCTTGCCTCCCAAAGAGATCGAACCGATCCGCCTGCGTCTGTATGAATTTGTCGATGCCAAAACAGGTGACATTACTGATAAAGTCAACCCAGGACAGGGCAAAGCCATCCGTGTCCCGGCCAGTGCCTTTGACAAAGAAAACCCGGCCTCTATTAAAGAACGCATTCCTGAACTGACCGTTGCCCGGCGTGAAACCCCAATGAGCGAAGAAGAACGCGTTTCACGCCTATCAGAAATCCGCGCCCAAGAACTGGAACGCGGGCTGATCACCGAAGAAGAATACCGCAAGATCATGGATGATCCGGAACTACTCGGGAAACGCATCTCCATGAAAGCCAACACAGGCCATCGTGCGCCCAAACAAGGCATTGATAGCTGCTGTGGTAAGGGCTGTAACGGTTGTTTGATGTTCTGGAACGACGACAAATACGCCAAAGCGCGCGAAAAAATGAAACAGAAAAAAATCGGTGAAATGCTGGAAACAAAGGAAACGGCTTAACGATCTAGAAAAATTGTCATCCCCGCGAAAGCGGGGACCCAGAATAAAGCGGTGCCCCATCTCTGGGACACCGCTTTTATTTTCGTCTTTTTGTATCAGTTATGATTTTTCAATCATGTCGCGCAATTGTTTCGCTGCCACAGTGAGCATGGCAAAATCCACATCAACACTGGCTTTCTTCATTTCTGATAACATTTGATCTGTCTGTTCGATGACAAGTTCATTGGCTGCAATCCAGTCTTTCATCCCTTTCATGGCATCTTTGCCATTGCCACAGGCGTCCAACGCCTTGTGGGTAAGATCGGATTGATAGCTATAAAGGTCTTCGATCAACGATCCGACAGCCAGTTTCTGCCAGTGGTTTTTCAAGCCAAGTTGTTCGCCCGTCGCACGCATCCAGCCCATTTCAAATCGTGATCCCATTTCGAAATAGACTTTAGACACATCCACCACATCCATGTTGCGGCTTTGCGCGATCTGCACAATGTCACAACCAGAGACCAGAACCACTTTCCCGGCAATGCGCTTGGCCAGTTTTTCCGGCACGCCGTTATCGATAAAGGTTTGGGCTTGGGCGAGATGGTTTTTCATCACGGCACTTGGCAGGACTTCTTCCAGACGCTCTGCCAATTGTGTCAAACCACTTGCAAAAGCTTCTACCGTTTTGCCGATTTCCAGTGGGCGGGCACAATTGCGCAGGAACCATTTCGTTCCGCGATCAATCAGTTTATTCGCCTGATTGAGCATACGGATTTGTTCCTTTGCTGCAACCTGATTATCCAGCGATTCAATTTCAGCCCAGGTATCACGCAAACCAAAGGCATCGCGCGTAATCAGATACGCCCGTGCAATATCGTCCGGTGTGGCATTGGTATTTTCCATCACCTGCGTAATAAAGCTTCCGCCAACCCGGTTAATCAACGAGTTGGTGATCCCCGTTGCGATGATTTCACGGCGCAGCATATGATTCGTAATCTGCGTCTTGAAATCTTTTCGCAGATGGGTGGGGAAATAGCGCAATAGATCATCTTCCAGACGAGGATCGTCCGGCAGGTCTGAAGCCAAAAGCTCGTCATACAGCCAGATTTTAGCATATGGCAGCAGAACGGAAATTTCAGGACGGGTCAGCCCACGCATGTGGGAGGCCCGTTCCGTCAGCACTTCTTCGTTCGGCAGCACTTCGACATCCCTGTTCAGACGGCCCTGCTTTTCCAGATATTTCATCAGACGTCCCTGATGATCCAACAGATCAAAAGCCCGGTCTTCCACAATAGAAATCGCTTGAGTTTGCAGGTAATTATCCCGCAAGACCAGCGCGGATACCTCGTCGGTCATTTTTTCAAGCAAGCTATTGCGTTGCTTCACCGTCATATCGCCATCGGCAACCACCTGGTTTAGCAAAATCTTGATATTTACCTCATGATCCGAACAATCCACACCAGCCGAGTTATCAATTGCATCCGTGTTATTGCGACCGCCATGCAGGGCATATTCGATACGGCCCTTTTGCGTACAACCCAGGTTCGCCCCTTCGCCGATCACTTTGCAGCGCAAGTCCGTTGCATTGACACGAATGGCATCATTGCCACGATCCCCCGTATCCGCATCGCTTTCATGGCTTTCTTTGATATAAGTCCCGATACCACCAAACCATAAGAGTTCGATCTTGGATTTCAGGATCGCACGGATCAGTTCGTTAGGTGACAATGAACTCACCGACGGTGCCAGACTCAAAGCTTTTCGAATTTCCGGCGTGATCTCGATTTTCTTGGCGGAACGTTCAAACACACCGCCCCCTTTCGAGATCAAAGACTTATCATAATGATCCCATCCTTTAACCTCGTCAAACAAGCGTTTGCGTTCTTCCCAGGTCTTTGCGGCATCCGGTGTCGGATCAATAAAGATATGCATATGGTTAAAGGCTGCGATCAGACGGATATGTTTGGAGAGCAACATGCCATTACCGAACACATCACCAGCCATATCGCCGACACCGACCACGGTAAAATCTTCGTTCTGGATATCTTTATCCATTTCACGGAAATGGCGTTTTACAGATTCCCACGCACCCTTGGCTGTGATCCCCATGGCTTTGTGGTCATAACCGACCGAGCCACCAGACGCAAAAGCATCACCGAGCCAATGACCGTATTCTTCCGACACCCCATTGGCAATATCAGAAAACGTCGCCGTCCCTTTATCAGCTGCGACCACCAGATAAGGATCGTCATCATCATGACGCACAACCGATTTAGGCGGGATGACATCGCCCCCCACATAATTATCGGTCAGATCAAGAAGGCCGCGGATAAAGGTTTTATAACATTCAATCCCTTCATTCAGGAAAGCCTCGCGCCCGCCTTCACTCGGGGGCTGTTTCATGACAAAGCCACCTTTTGATCCCACAGGCACGATAACCGCATTTTTCACCTGCTGGGCTTTCACAAGGCCGAGAATTTCCGTGCGGAAATCTTCCCGACGATCAGACCAGCGCAAGCCACCACGAGCCACAGGACCACCGCGCAAATGCACACCTTCGACGCGCGGGCTATACACAAAAATTTCCCGCCATGGACGCGGCAGGGGCAAATCTTCGATCTGGGTAGAATCAAACTTGAAAGACACATAGGCCTTTTCACGTCCTGTTTCCTGATCCATCTGGAAATAGTTAGTGCGAAGGGTGCAATCGATCAAATTCAGGAAACGACGCAAGATGCGATCTTCATCGGCGTTTTGCACGCTATCCAAAATTTCATAAATCTGATTACGGATATCATTGACCTTATCCATATCCAGATCGATCTTTGGATCAAATTTTTGATAGAACAGGTCAACCAGCAAACGTGTCACACTGGGGTTAGAGGCCAGCGCCCGCTGCATATAGCTTTGCGAGAATGTGATATTGGCCTGACGCAGATATTTACAAAAGGCACGCAACAGCATCACCGGCCAAGGCTTAATCCCGGCCTGAATGACCAGCCGGTTAAAGCCATCATTTTCCACAAGGCCGTTCCAGACCTGACGGAAACATTCCTGGAAGGATTGACGAATGGCCGACAGATCAATTCCGGCCCCGGTGGCCGTAACCAGACCAAAATCATGGATCATAATCAAATCCATATCGGGGCTATCCAGATGCACCGGATAGGGATGTTCATCCATAACGCGCAAGCCCATATGTTCCAGCATAGGCAGAACATGGGACAGAGGCACCGCCCCATTGGGGTGGTAAAGCTTAAACCGCACCACATTTTCGCCCGCTTCGATCGGACGATAGAGGCTCAGCTGAAGTTCCCCCGTTTCAATCACATCATCAAGCTTGGCAATATCCGACACCGCAATGGCTGCATTGTTGGCCTCGATATATCCGGACGGGAAAGCATTGGCATAACGCCGATACTGTACCAGTCCTTTTTCTTCGCCATTACTGATCACAAGCTGATCGCGTAACTGATCTGACCAGTTGCGTGCAGCATCAATCAACAAGCTTTCCAGCTCGAAGATATCAACGTTCTTTTTAGGCTTGCTTGGTGTTGAAATAAGAACATGCAAACGCGCCAGTGGGGCATCCCCGATCTGGGTATAAAAAGCCATCAGTTCGCCATCATAGGCGCGTTCCAAAATAGCTTGCATGGTTCGTCGCAGGCGTGTCGTCAGGCTGTCGCGCGGAATATAAATCAAGCAAGAAACAAAACGCTGGAAGTCATCGGCGCGCATAAACAAGGCAACACGTTGGCGTTCCTGCAAATGCAAAATACCCATGCACATTTCATAAAGCGCTTCTTCATTGATCTGGAAAAGCTCATCGCGCGGGAAAGTATCAACGATATGGGCAAAAGCTTTACGGTTGTGGCTGCCTTGAGCAAAGCCCGCACGGTCCATGATATTAGCACATTTTAAACGCATAAGCGGAATATCACGCGGCGCCCGACTATAGGCTGCGGAGGTAAACAGGCCGATAAAGACCCGCTGTCCAATAACCTTACCTTTGGCACCATAACGTTTCAGGCAAATCACATCCATATAAACCGGGCGATGAACTGTCGATTTATAGGATGATTTAACGATCATCAGAGCTGCATCATCTTCAGTGAATTTGCCTTTATCAGAAGCAGGCCGGGTCGCAAGATCACTAATCTCAGTTAAGATATCGTCTTGGCGGCTGGTTAAAATCCCCATCGCACTTTCATCAACCGGCACAACGGATTTGCCTTTAATATCAAAATCACATGCCCCAAGCAGAGTGAAATGGTCATCATGAACCCACTGCATAAAGTCACAGACTTCCTTGGCTATTTCTGACTTGGGCTTGGGCTGATTTTTCGCAAGGTCATTTACTGTTTCTTGTGCAAGAGAACGCATGTTCTGCCAGTCACGCACAGCCGCATCGCCATCTTTTAGGCACAGGCGCAAGCTTTCAACCAATTCCTGTAATTGTTCGCCACCCGACTGGCGGTTCACCAAAAACAGCATATAGGATTCTTCCTGACAGGCTTGCTCCCAACTGGCAGGAGCGTCTTCGCCTTCATCCAATGTACCAACCAGACGCCCGCTTGCATCACGGCACAATTTGATGACAGGGTGAATGGTCAGGTAAATGGTCATATCCTGTTCAACCAACTGAGCGGCAACAGAATCAACAAGGAAGGGACGATCTTGGGTGCAGACTTCAACAACCGTATGGTCGCTTTGCCAGCCATGCTCTTCCAGATTAGGGTTATAAACCCTTACCAGACTTTGGCCGTCTTCACGTTTGGCCGCAAACCGCCAGAAAGCGAGGGCCGAGCCATAAATTTCTTCTTCTGCGCGATAAATCAAATCCTGCGGAGGGACTTTTGCAAAAAATTGCTTTGTAAACTTTACCGCACTGGCGGCTTCTGTCTTGGGTAAACGTTCGCTGATAATTTTTGCGACACGTGCGATCAGATCAGATTTTTGCTGTTCTGATTTGGAGAGCTTTTTATTCATCCCTAAATTCCCTGTAACGCCCCTGTTTCGGGGTCTTCAAACCAGAGGAGAAACGTTTCCCCTCCCTTTAAAGGCTAGGAGAATTTTACCAGTTTTCAAGTAAATAGAAGAAAATTTACGAAATATCGTGAATATTTTTCTCAAACGCCGTTAAGGAAGGACGAAATCACCTTGTAATTACTTAAATCAGGACAATTGACTCTATGGCTGTACAAAATCCATTCCCCCCTAAAAACGAATCGAAGAAATTCGTTCTTTTTCAATCCTTTCACCTTTACGTAAAGGGAAAGTAAAATAGGCTAGCCAGCGCGACTTTTTCCACGTATTGTCGGGCAAATTTCATCACAACCAATGGATTTTTGATGCGCATTCTGTTCATCACCTCAACACGTATTGGCGATGCGGTTCTTTCTACCGGGGTTTTAAACCACCTGATTAAAACCCATCCGAACGCTAAATTCACCATCGCCTGTGGTCCGGTTGCAGCCCCCTTATTCGAAGCAACGCCACAAGTTGAACGCGTCCATGTGATGACCAAGAAAAAACGGTCCATGCACTGGATCGAACTGTGGAAAGAATGCGGTCTGACCTGGTGGCATCGGGTGATAGATTTGCGCAACGGCCCCATCACTTATCTTTTCCCCACCCTGCGCGGCTGTCATTTGCATCACGACGATAAAACACTTCATCGGGTGGAACTCTTTTCAAACCTGTTAAAGCTTGAACAACCCCAAGGCCCGACCCTGTGGACCAATGCGACACATGAAAAAGCGGCCGACCAGCTTCTTCCTGCGGGTGAACCTATTCTAGCCGTCGGCCCCACAGCCAATTGGCGTGGAAAAACATGGCGGGCTGAATATTTTCTGGAACTGGTTACGCGCATGACGGCACAAGACGGTTTTCTACCGGGGGCCAAAATTGCGCTTTTCGGTCATATTTCTGAACGCGAACCCGCACAAGGACTGATCGATAACTTACCTAATGATCAAAAGATCGACCTGATCGGTGACCTTGATCTGCCCACCGTCTATGCCTGTTTGAAACGTTGTACATTCTATGTTGGGAATGACAGCGGCCTGATGCATATGGCCTGCGCGGCCCAAATCCCCACCTTAGGCCTATTTGGCCCAACACAGGAAAAACTCTATGCCCCATGGGGGGAACATTGCGCAACCGTGAGGACCAAAACCCCCTTTCTGGATTTGTTTGGGGAAAATTTTGACCATCAAAAAACAGACAGCCTTATGGACAGCTTAAGTGTTGATATGGCATATGTGGGAGCACAGTCCCTTTGGACAAAAGTCCAGCAATCGGAAAAAACAACCCCATGATCGATCTTCAAGATAAACTGGAACAGTTTAAAACACTCTTCAATTTTGGTGATGCATCGCTTGAACTGATCCTCATGATCGGGCTTGGCAGCACAATCTTTCTCTTGCTTTTGCTCAAACTTTCCTTTGTCTCCATGAAGAAAACCGACAAAAAAGCGTATGAAGCTTTGCTGGAAGATGACGATTAATCCCTTTGTCATCCCGCCTTTAGTATAGAGACAAGCTACTTTGTTGTTAGCTGTTCTGATCTTTGTCGGTTAATTTTGGCAAGGACACAACTTCGATACCTTCATCACGCAGTTCTTCGGTTTGTTCGGGTGTCGCTTCGCCGTAAATACCACGTTCTTCCGCTTCCCCATAATGAATGGCGCGGGCTTCTTCTGCAAAGTCAGTACCGACATAATCACATGTGTCTTCAACATGTTTTTGCAGATTTTTGACCACATCCATAAACATCTGTGCGGCCTCATGCGGGTCAGTGCCTGCACGCAAATCATCCGCTGCTTTTTCAGCAGCTTCAATGGCAACTTGCTGGTTTTCATTCTGGACTTCTTCTTTACGTGATGTGGCAATGGCAGGTGCCATCACGGCTTTACGCACATTGTCATTGCCACAAAATGGGCATTGCACTTCGCCATTGTGGGCTTGTTCATCATAGGCCGCGCTGTCACGAAACCATGCTTCGAATTCGTGATTATGTTCGCAAAGCAGTTGATAGCGGATCATGATATTTCCAATGTGTCAGTCATAAAGCAAGGGGCGGTGTAGCGCGTTTTAGACAGGCCCTCAAGTAAAATAGCACGAAATGGGGCTATGATCTTGTGCCGTTTTTTTTTATGCTGATCCTGTAGTTGATTCTTAGGTCCAATTCGATGAAATTTCTTGCGTCACTTTTCACCCTTGGCTTTTTTGCCCTGTCCACTTCCGGCTGTTCGGTCAATCCGGCAACCGGGCAAAGCAGCTTCACGGGGCTAATGTCCGAAGAAAAAGAACTTCAGGTCGGCAAACAGGAGCATCCCAAAATCCTGCAACAATTTGGTGGCGCCTACGACCATAAGGCCATGAGCCAATATGTCGATGACCTGGGTCAGCGCCTTGCCAAAGTCTCCGAACTGCCTGATTTAAAATGGACTTTTACGGTTTTGGATGACCCGATTATCAACGCCTTTGCGCTTCCCGGTGGCTATATCTATATCTCGCGCGGGCTGATTGGTCTGGCAGAAAATGAAGCCGAACTGGCCGCTGTAATTGGTCATGAAATCGGCCATGTCACCGCGCGTCACACCGCCCAACGTTATAGCAAATCCGTCCTGACCGGGATCGGTGCAACCGTTTTGGGCATCGTTGTAGGTGGTCCGGCCGGTGATCTCGCCAACTTTGCAGGTCAGGCCTATCTTGCCAGCTATTCCCGCGGTCATGAAATGGAAGCCGACATGCTGGGCATGCGCTATATGACCAGACTGGGTTATGACCCCAAAGCGTCTGCCAGTTTCTTTAAAAAACTTGCCCAACATACCGAACTACAAGCCCGTATGAATGGCAAAAAAACCGAAGGCCACTACAGCATCTTTGCTTCCCACCCCGACACCCAGTCGCGCATTGTCGCATCTGAAAAAATCGCACGCTCTTATCCGGCTGACATCAACTTTACAAATCGAGGGGTCTTCCTTGCCCAAATCGATGGGCTGGATTATGGACCGAGTATCCGCCAAGGCATCATTGAGGGGCGTGATTTTATTCATCCCGATTTACGTTTTGAATTTAGCGTGCCCCAAGGGTTCACCCTCATCAACAATCCGGCCTATGTTGCCGCCACCCATAAAAATGGCAGTGCGCTGCGTTTTGAAATGACACGATCCAAGGTCGGCCGTGTGCCTATGGTGCAATATGTCGATGATATTTGGGCAAGCAAATATAACTTACGTGACGTGCAAGCCCTAACCGTCAGCGGGCTGGAAGCCGCAACCGGGATCGTGCGGCTGAACACCGATAACGGCGTGCGTGATATTCGTTATCTCGCAATCGCAGATGGGAATGAGATTTTCCATTTCCGTTTTTTAACGCCGATCAATCTCACACAGCAGATGGAACTGCCCTTTCGCAAGACAACCTATTCCTTCCGCCGCCTTTCCACACGCGAAGCCCAGCGCATTACGGGCCTGCATATTGACCTTCACCGTGTCAGCAGTGGCGAAACCGTTGCCAGTATCGCCCAACGCATGAAGGTAGAAAAGATGCAACAGGACTGGTTTAAAGTGCTCAATCAGGACACACTACAAGACGGTCTGCAAGCTGGCGAGACTGTGAAGCTGGTGGTGAGGTAGCCTCTCTTTCGCGGGAATGACGAAGAAAAAGATATGAAAACAAAAAGGCCTTCGATCACATGTACCGAAGGCCTTTTTACATAACAGCTAAGATAATTAAATCCCGCCTGTATCTTCCGGCTTGCCTTTGGCGCGCTTGGTAAACAGCTTGTTCACAGCGTTCAGATAGGCCGTGACAGATGCGACCATCGTGTCTGTATCCGCCCCACGGCCATTAACCGTTTTGCCATTTTCTTCCAAACGGACGGTCACTTCGGCTTGCGCATCTGTCCCACCTGTAACAGCTGAGACCTGATACAATTCCAAATGAGCATCAGGCAGAGGAACGATTTCCTTAATCGCTTTAAAGGCCGCATCCACAGGGCCATCACCTTCGGCAATGGTTTTACGTTCTTCGCCATCAACCTCAATCGCAAGAGCTGCGATTTGTTGTTTTACATGGGTACCACAAGTCACTTGGAAGTGTTTCAGTTTCACACGTTCATTCACACGCATAACTTCATCATCCACCAAGGCGATGATATCTTCGTCAAAGACTTCTTTCTTATGATCCGCCAAATCCTTGAAACGTTTGAAGGCATCGTTCAAGGCATTGTCGCCCAGCTCGTAGCCCAAGGCAGACAATTTGTCTTTAAAAGCGTGACGGCCAGAGTGTTTGCCCAAAACGATTTTGTTCGCATCGTTCAGACCGACACTTTCCGGGGTCATAATCTCGTACGTACCCGCATGTTTCAGCATACCGTCCTGATGAATACCGGATTCATGAGCAAAGGCGTTTTTACCGACGATGGCTTTGTTCGGCTGTACGCTAAAGCCGGTAATAGCCGATACCATGCGCGATGCGCGCGTAATCAATTCAGATTTAATGCCCGTTTGATAGGGCAGGAAGTCCTGACGCGTTCGCAACGCCATGACGATTTCTTCTAAGGCCGCGTTGCCTGCGCGTTCGCCTAAGCCATTAATGGTACATTCCACCTGACGCGCGCCAGCCTGAACAGCCGCCAAAGAATTCGCAACCGCCAAGCCCAAGTCGTTGTGACAGTGTGTCGAGATACGCGCCTTATCGATGTTCGGTACCCGGTTCATCAACATGTCGATCATCTTGAAATATTCTTCCGGCACGGTGTAGCCCACAGTGTCAGGAATGTTGATCGTAGAAGCGCCAGCATCAATGGCTGCTTCGACACACCGACACAGGAAGTCTGCATCTGTGCGGGTGCCGTCTTCAGCCGACCATTCCACATCTTCCACCAAGGAACGTGCGAAGGCGACAGACTCTTTGACCTTGGCCAAAACCGCATCCGGTTCCATCTGCAATTTATATTTCATATGCAGAGGCGATGTGGAAATAAATGTATGGATCCGATGGATCGGGGCATGTTTGATCGCATCATAGCAGCGTTGGATGTCGCCCTTTGACGCACGCGACAATCCACAGATAGAAGATTTGTCTGCGCGTTTGGCAATCTCGCTTACAGATTCAAAGTCGCCTTCTGATGCAATCGGAAAACCGGCTTCGATGACATCAACGCCCATATCTTCCAGAGTTTCAGCAATACGCAGTTTTTCTTCCAAGTTCATGGAAGCACCGGGGGACTGTTCCCCGTCACGCAAAGTTGTGTCAAAGATGATTACGCGGTTAGAATCGGTTGTCATTATTCTCGTCCTAGAAATAACATTTCAATAGTAAGTAATGAAATCGGCCCGACATTGCAACAGGCCTTGTCCCCTGAACGCTCGCTTCAGGTCACTTTTTTCAAAATCAGACGAGAAGCAAAGCTCGCTCAGGGGCGAGTAAGTCGTGCTAGGAGGAGAGAGAGGCGTTCTTGACCGTAAATACGCAACGCAACTGCGGCGCTTAGAGAAGCGGCAGTTAAAATAGCGGTGCTGATTTCCAAAACGGTCATTGTTAAAACCTGTCGTTAAACCTTATGCGTTCATGAAAGCGTAATGAAAGCTGCTTGTCAAATGGTTTTACTGTTTTCCTGCGCAAGCAGGAAACTTTTAAAGACAAGCATAATATTTATGAGGCCCCTGCCTACGCAGGGGCACTGTTAAAAAATTAAGCAGGTACGCCCATAGATGTGGAATATTCAAAGTGCAGTTCTTCATCCGGATAAGCATAAGAATGGGCTGCACGTGCTGCCATGGCTGCTTCAGAGAATCCGCACAGGATCAATTTCAGTTTATTCTCATAGGTAATAATGTCACCTACCGCAAAAACACCGTCTTCAGAGGTCGCCATGGTGGTTGGATTGACATTGAGGTGTTTCTTTTCAAGATCCAGCCCCCAATCTGCAATGGGGCCAAGGTTTTGGGACAGACCATAAAAAGGCAAGAGCACGTCAGCTTCCAAATCACGTGTCTGACCGTCAAAATCTTTGACCACAACCGCGCTTAACTGATCGCCTTCGCCTTTTAAGCCTTCCAACTGATAAGGCACGACCAGTTCGATCTTGCCGTCTTTATCCAGTTGCTGCATTTGCGAAACACTTTCCGGTGCCGCGCGGAATTTCGGGCGACGATGCACGACCTGAACGGATTTCGCAACTTCAGACAAAGACAGCGCCCAATCCACGGCACTATCACCACCACCTGCGATCACAACGCGTTTGTCACGAAAGTCTTCACGTTTGCGCACCATATAAAAGACAGAGGTGCCTTCATATTGAAGGAGGCCTTCCAGTGGCGGGCGGTTCGGGCCAAAGGCGCCGACACCAGCGGCAACAATAACAGCTTTGGCATTGATCTTGGTGCCTTTGCTGGTTTCCAGATCAAAGGTGCCATCGGCTTGTTTTTTAAGTTTGGTCACTTGTTGGGACAGGTGATAGGTCGGATTAAAAGGGGCTGCCTGTTCTTCCAGCTTATTAATCAATTCCCCCCCAGTGATGGACGGATGGGCGGGAATATCGTAAATCGGTTTTTCCGGATAAAGGGCGGTACATTGCCCACCGATCATATCCAACGCATCAATCACATGACAGGTCATCTTCAACATGCCACATTCAAAGACTGCGAACAGTCCGGTCGGGCCAGCACCGATAATGGCAACATCAGTTGTGTGGGAATCTGTCATTTATCCAAACCTTCTTAAGAATTCGAGAACCAATTGGCCCTAAAATGCGATGAAATTGCTGCCAAAGTCTAGTATTAAAATGACCATGAAAATAAACATTGAAAATCAAAGCCAGACCGAGCTTTGCGCCCAACGCATCGCCCACATCTCGCAACCCGGTGATGTCATTGCCTTGTATGGGGATTTGGGTGTTGGAAAATCCGTCTTTTCGCGCGCCTTTATCCGTGAGCTCACAACGGATGATGAAGAAGTGCCCAGCCCGACCTTTACCCTTGTGCAGATTTACGAGGCAGAGGCCAGTGAGATTTATCACTTTGATATGTACCGCCTGGAAAGCCCGGATGACGCTCTGGAGCTAGGTATTGAAGAAGCCTTTAGTGACGGGGTTTCCCTGATCGAATGGCCCTCAAAACTGGGCAACTATTTGCCATGGGATTGTTTGAATATTGAGATTGCGCCCGGTGCAGATGACACAAGCCGCGTCATAACCCTTTCATCCCAAGGACAATGGATGAGCCGCCTTGAGGAGATTAACTTTGACTGACCGCCAAGATTTACGAAACGCATTTTTAAAAAAACACGGCTGGGGTGATGTGGATTGCCCCCTCTTGGCAGGCGATGCCTCCTTTCGCAAATATTACCGCCTGACAAAAGGAGGGGATACGGTTGTTCTGATGGATGCACCGCCGCCTGAACAGGTCAAACCCTTCGTCAAAATCGCAAAGTTTCTGACCCAAAACGGCTATAGCGCCCCCAAAATTCTCGCAAGCGATGCTGAAAACGGCTTTATCCTGCTGGAAGATTTAGGCGACAATACCTATACCCGCATGCTGCAACAGGGCGCCAATGAACGTGACCTTTATAAGCTGGCGATTGATGTGTTGGTAGATTTACATGAAGACGTCACCGATCTGCCCGACGACCTGCCACATTATGACCATGACCTTTTGGCAACCGAAGCCCTGTTGCTTCCCGACTGGTGGATGAAGGCAGAATTCGGCGAGGGCCATGTCACCGCTGATATGCGCAAATCCTATCTAAAAGCATGGGAAAAATCTTTTGATTACGTTCAACGTCACCCAAAAAAACTGGTGTTGCGTGACTATCATGTGGATAATTTATTGCTTTTAGATAATCGCCAGAGCTATGCGGCATGCGGTCTTTTAGACTTTCAGGATGCCGTTTTGGGGCCCGGCATTTACGATGTAGTCAGCCTGCTTGAAGATGCCCGACGCGATATCACAGTCAGCCTAATCGAAGAAATGAAAATGCGCTACACAAGTTCTTTTACCGATCTTGAACCCGATGATTTTGAAGCTGCCTTTGCCATATTAGGGGCGCAACGTCACGCCAAAGTCATCGGCATTTTCGCACGCCTTTGTATGCGCGATGATAAACCGATCTATCTCCATCATATCCCACGGGTTTGGAAACTGTTGGAACGGTCCTTAAAGCACCCCATCCTGAAAGACGTAAAAATCTGGATCGATAGCCATATTCCAAAAGATAAAAGAGGCATTCCCGCATGTCTGTTAAAGTAACCTCCGGCATGGTACTGGCGGCCGGCTTAGGAACACGTATGCGCCCGCTGACCCTGACCACACCCAAGCCCCTGATCAAAGTTGCCGGGCGCACCATGGCGGATCATTGTCTGGATCGTTTAAAAGAAGCGGGGATTGAAGACGCTGTTTTGAATATCAGCTATTTAGGCGATCAGATTAAAGAGCATTTTTCCAAACGCAATGATCTCTCCATCTCTTTTAGTGAAGAAAATGAACCTTTAGAAACAGGCGGCGGTGTGGTCAAAGCACTCCCTCTTTTAAAGGGTGATGTTTTTTGCGTCATGAATGGGGATGCCGTTCTCGTCAATGGCCCCCACCTTGCGCTTAATCAAATGACAGAGCAATGGGATAAAGAGGCTATGGACGTTCTCTTGCTTCTTCACCCCAAAGACAAAGCCATCGGGTATAATGGGGCTGGTGATTTTTATATAAATGACGTGGGTAAGCCTGACTTTCGCGATGATCGCAAAACAGCGCCGTATGTCTTTACTGGGGTTCAGCTTTTGGCCCGCACAGCCTTTGACAAAAAAACACAACAAAAATGGTCCTTGCGCGAAATCTATCAGGATGCCATTCAACAAGGGCGTGCCCGCGCCCTCATTCACGAAGGCGACTGGTTACATGTGGGCACACCGGACGGGTTACAATTAGCGGAAGATTATTTTGCAAAAAATTCTTGAAACCAAGGGCTACAAACGGGCCTTAATTTTAATCCTGCTTGGGGTTTTCGTCGTTCTGGCCTTGCCGCCTGTTTATATCTTCCCCTTGGCCTTTATCGGTTTGTCCGGCTTGTTTCTTTTTCTGGATCGCGCGACCTCTAAAAAAGAAGCCTTCATAATTGGCTGGATGTTCGGCATCGGCTTTTTTGGCGCCGGACTTTATTGGCTGACCAATGCCTTTCTGGTTCATCCCGACAAACATGGCTGGCTGATCCCCATTGCCGTGCCCGCTTTGGCCATTTCAGTCGGTCTGTTTAACGGATTTACCAGCCTGTTTAGTTACCTTGCTTGGTCCTTTGGTCAAAAAAACGGACCTGTTTGGATACGCATCCTCTTATTTTGCGCCATCTGGACAGTGATGGAATGGGTACGCAGCTGGATATTCACAGGGTTCCCGTGGAACTTAATCGGCACCATCTGGGGCTTTAGTGATGAAATGATGCAGCCTGCGGCCTATGTCGGTGCTTTTGGTTTAAGCCTTCTAACCATGTTTGCCTGCACCTTTGGGGCTGCCCTTCCACGGTTTAAAGCGGCCTCACTTTTCATGGTGCTTGCCTTACCGGGATTAATGTTTCTAAGCGGTTATTTACGCTTGATGAATGCCCAAAACGATGTCCATGACGAGATAACCCTGCGCCTTGTCCAGCCCAACATCCCCCAAAAAACAAAATGGGATAAGGGGCTGAAACTGGATCATTTCAACAAACATCTGGAACTCAGCCTGAAAGCGGGACCAAATGGCCAATTGCCCACCCATACCATCTGGCCGGAAACAGCCGTGACTTATGCTGCCAATCGTTACCCCAACGTCTTGCAGGCCATTTCATCTGTGGCCCCACAAGGCGGGGCCATTCTGACAGGGACCCCGCGCATGACTGATCGCGGCGTAGAGCCATTTCAGGTCTGGAATTCGATGATTGTCGTAAATGACAAAGCACACGTCATTGCCAGCTATGATAAATCCCATCTGGTTCCTTTTGGGGAATATATCCCCTTGCGCGCCTGGAACCCGATTCCCAAACTCACCGCCGGAATGGTCGATTTTTCTGCTGGATCAGGACAAAAAACGATCAAAATCGATGGCTTACCCCCCTTTAGCCCCTTAATTTGTTACGAAATAATCTTCCCAAATGCTGTTTTAGACAAAAAAAATCGCCCCCAATGGCTGCTTAATTTGACAAATGATGGCTGGTATGGGAATAGCCCCGGCCCCTATCAACACTTAATAAGTGCGCGCATGCGCAGTATAGAAGAGGGCTTACCCCTTGTTCGTGTTGCAAACACGGGGGTCACGACTGCGACTGACTCATATGGACGTATGCAGACTGCCATCCCCTATGGGACTGAGGGTTTTGTAGATATCGCTTTGCATAAGCCTTTGGAAAAAATGCCTCTTTCCGCAACATATCCAAATACTGTTTGGGTTGTTTTAATAATCGCTATTTCTCTTTTAAACACGCTCCATCTGCAAGTAAGAATGAAGAAAAAATCAACCCAAAGTTAGCCCCTCAACCCCGCAAAATACCTTAGTTGTTCTTGGAAAATTTATTTTGCTATAATCCAAAAAACTTCTTAAAGATTACAAGCCTCAACTAGCAATACAAATAAAAAGGGGAAGATAATGGAAGCGGTCGCAAAACCTGTGGGATTGCCTAAAAAAAAACCAGGGCAGCCGAATCCGATTGACATTCATGTTGGGGCACGCTTGCGCCGTCGCCGCACCCTGCTAGGGATGAGTCAAGGCAAACTGGGTGAGACCGTTGGACTGACCTTCCAACAAATCCAAAAATACGAACGTGGTGCCAACCGGATCGGGGCAAGCCGCCTTTATGACCTTAGTCGCGTACTAGATGTTTCCATTTCCTATTTTTTCGAAGAAATGCCAACTGAACTAAGTGATGAACGATACAAAGATATTAATGATCACTTGAGTACAGATGTCTCGGCTTTTGAAGTAGATGATATGACGCGCCGTGAAACTCTTGAACTGGTGCGCAACTACTATCAGATCACCAGCGCCAGTGTACGTCGTCGTGTTTTTGAGCTGACCAAAGTCCTCTCCAACGATTCTGATGACGACAATAATACTTGACCAAAACGACATTTCTGTTACAAATCGCGCCGACTTAACTCTAGGGAACCCCTAGGGTTTGTGGGGGGATTTGGACTGCTTGCGCACCCACACCAAAAAATGCCGCTAAGTGGGGCTAATACATACGCCCTAGGTCCATTCGTTTAACTTTTTGATCGAAAGGCGCTTGTAATGGCACTCGACAAATATTTATTTACTTCTGAATCCGTATCAGAAGGGCACCCGGACAAGGTTGCCGACCGTATTTCCGACACCATCATTGATGCATTCCTGGAACGCGATCCTTATTCACGTGTTGCCGTTGAAACCATGGTCACCACAAATTTTGTGGCGTTGGCTGGTGAAGTACGCGGTCCGGACGACCTGAACCACGACAAGTTTAAAGAACTGGCCCGCGAAGCCATCAAAGAAATCGGCTATGAACAACGTGGCTTCCACTGGAAAGATTGTGAAATCACCTCACAGATCCACAGCCAGTCTGCTGATATCGCCCAAGGCGTTGACGAAGGCACAGGGACGGACACAGAAGAAGGTGCTGGTGACCAAGGGATCATGTTTGGCTATGCCTGTAACGAAACACCGGAACTGATGCCCGCACCGATCATGTATTCACACCAAATTTTGCGTCGTATGGCTGAAGATCGTCATTCAGGCAAAGTTGTCGGTTTTGGCCCGGACAGCAAATCACAAGTCACATTGGCTTATGAAAATGGCAAGCCTGTCCGCGCCACGTCTTTGGTTGTGTCCACACAGCACGATGCAAACCTGTCTCTAGGTGATGTTCGTGAACTGGTCCTGCCTTACTTTGAAGAAGTTCTGCCCGAAGGCTGGTTGCCTGCAGACGATGAAATCTACGTCAACCCGACAGGCCGTTTCGTCATTGGTGGTCCTGATGGGGATGCTGGCCTGACAGGTCGTAAAATCATCGTGGATACATATGGCGGTGCAGCACCACACGGTGGCGGGGCTTTCTCTGGTAAAGACCCAACCAAGGTGGACCGTTCAGCTGCTTATGCAGCCCGTTACCTTGCAAAAAACATCGTGGCTGCTGGCCTGTCTGACAAATGTACCATCCAATTGTCATACGCTATCGGGATTTCCAAGCCGTTGTCTGTATATGTAGACACCGCCGGCACCAACAAAGTGGACGAACAAAAGATCGCCAAAATCGCGTCTGAGATCATGAACCTGTCGCCGCGCGGCATTCGTGAACACCTCAAGCTGAATGCGCCGATCTACAAAGAAACATCTGCTTATGGTCACTTTGGCCGCACACCAACAGATGAAGGTCACTTCACTTGGGAAAAAACAGACCTTGTGGACGAACTGAAACGTCAGTTCTAAATCAAAACTGTTGAAATCAGCGAAAAAGCCCGGCTATAAGGTCGGGCTTTTTTGTTATCGCTTGAGACACCCCCATGACTGATCCCGATCTTTATACCACCCGCTTGAAAACGTTTGGCCGCCGCCAAGGCTACAAGCTCAAGCCACGCCAGCAAGAACTGGTAGACAACTTACTCCCCAAACTGGAAATTACCCCCAGTGAAGATGGATCATTTATGGACCCGAAAAGCCTATTCAAAACAGACGTAAAGCAAGTCTGGTTTGAAGTTGGTTTTGGTGGTGGGGAACATTGCGCCCAACAATTGGAAGACAATCCGGATGTGGGCATGCTGGCATGTGAACCCTTTATCAACGGCGTTGCTATGTTACTCAATCACATTGACAATCGGGGTTTAAGTGACCGAGTGCGCATTCTACCCGATGACGCCAGACCACTCTTGGATGTGATGCCCGATTCTTCCATTGATCGTTTGTTTTTGCTTTTCCCTGACCCGTGGCGCAAGAAACGCCATGCCAAACGCCGTTTTGTCGGACCTGAAAATCTGCCACTGATCTCGCGTGTTTTAAAGCCAGGGGCAGAATTTCGCGTGGGCAGCGACCATATGCCTTATATCGACTGGACCCTTGAACATATGTCGCAACACCCGGACTTTGAATGGATATGTGAAGGCCCGAGTGACTGGCGCGTACGTCCCGATGACTGGCCGCCAACACGCTATGAACAAAAAGCCATTCGTCAGGGCAAGCTCTGTGTTTATTTACGTTTTAGACGGAAATAACTCTCAAGACGTTGTAATTTCTGATATGATCATCTGACTGACCATCATAACAAGAAGTTACAAAAGTCATGCCACGCGGTCTTCTGTTCATTGCTAGCCTTATCTACCTCCTGCTTGCCAATTCTGTTATGGCAACGACAGTGGTGAATGTTTTGGCGTATCCGTTCCCGCCTTTTCTGAATGATGACAAAAAAACGGGACTGACAGCCGATATCATCAAGCTGTTCAACAAAAACCAATCCCGCTTCGACTTTAAGCTCATGGTCGTGAAACCACAGGAACGTTATCAACCGATCCTGTCCGGCAAAGCCCATATGATGCTATTTGAAATGCCCGAATGGAACTGGCAGGAACATGAAAACAATGTCCAGTTCAGCAAACTTTTGCTGAAAGGCGGCGAAGTCTACGTCGCCAAACGTCACCGAGATCAACTGCGCTTTGATTTCGAGCAGATTGAAAATCGCAGAATCATGGCTTACGAAGGATATCACTATACTTTTGCCGATATGAATGCCGATCAAAACTGGCTCAAATCCAACTTCAACATCGCCTTCACCAATTCTCACCCTCATATGCTGAAAGCTGTCAAAAGCGGGGAAGTCGATATCGCGGTGGTCACCCTGTCGTTCCTGAAACAATATTTTCACGACAACCCACAAGACCTGTTGACCTATGTCATTTCACAACAATTTGCCCAAGTCTACAAACTGCGTGCCCTTGTCGCTAAAGAATCACCTTTGAAACTGACAGAATTAGAAGACCTGTTGCATAATCTTAAAAATAATAATGCCCTGCAACCTGTTCTGGAAACCTATGGGGTCCTGCGTCAGTGGCAATTTTAGAAAAAACTTGCATTTTAAAAAAAGAAGCGTATAAAGACGGCGAACTCAATACATAACCACTTTACGTGGACTATATTGAAGTGGGCCTGGCGGTCCGCTTTTTTTGTTGATGGGTCCTTGTGATCGACTTTAAAAAGGGAAACTAAGCATTATGTCTTCGCCAATGCAGCGCATTGAAGAAATCATTGCCCCCACCCTGACAGAACTTGGCTACGTTATCGTACGTTTGCAAATGCAGGGTGATCGTCGCCCGACGTTGCAGATTATGGCTGAACGTGCCGATCGCAAAACCATGGATGTGGAAGATTGCGCCAAAATCAGCCGCGCTGTGTCTCCGCTTCTGGATGTGGATGACCCTATTGACGAAGCCTACTCTCTGGAAGTGAGTTCCCCAGGCGTAGATCGCCCGCTTGTTCGGGCAGAAGATTTTGATCGCTTTGCCGGTTTCGAAGCCAAGGTAGAAATGTCCTACCTGATTGAGGGCCGCAAACGTTTCACAGGCCGCCTTGTGGGGCTTGTGGATGGTAATGTACAAATTCTCGTGGACGGTGTGGCCCAGGATCTTCCTTTCGAAGATATCGTAAAAGCCAAGTTGGTCCTAACCGATGACCTGCTTGCTGCAGCGTCCAAAGAACAAGGATTGTAAGGAAAAATGGAACAATCGAGCGGAATGCCTCGCCCTGAATTGCTGCAAGTTGCCGATGTGGTAGCACGCGATAAAGGGATTGAACGCGACCAAGTTTTTGAAGCCATGGAACAAGCCATTCAAAAGGCAGGTCGTTCCAAATATGGCCAAGAACACGACATTCGTGCCAACATCGACCGTAAAACCGGCGAGATCAAACTGGCACGCTACATCGAAGTGGTCGAAGAGGTCGAAGACGAACACATGCAAATGACCGTAGATCAGGCACGCGCGCGTAAGAGCGATGCTGAACTCGGTGAATTTCTGGTCGACCCTTTACCGCCGATTGATTTTGGTCGCATCGCTGCCCAAACGGCTAAACAGGTCATCGTACAAAAAGTACGTGATGCCGAACGCGACCGTCAGTATGATGAATTTAAAGACCGTGTTGGCGAAGTCGTCAACGGTCTGGTTAAACGTGTGGAATTCGGCAACGTAATCGTTGACTTGGGTCGCACAGAAGCCTTGCTACGCCGTGATGAATGTATTCCGCGCGAACATGTGAAAAACGGGGACCGTATCCGCGCTTATATCTTTGATGTACGTCGTGAAAACCGTGGACCTCAAATCTTCCTGTCACGTTCTCACCCTCAATTCATGGCCAAACTGTTCACACAGGAAGTCCCTGAAATCTATGACGGCATCATCGAGATTAAATCCGTTGCCCGCGATGCTGGGTCACGTGCGAAAATCGCTGTACAGTCTTCTGACGGTTCCATCGATCCGGTGGGTGCATGTGTGGGCATGCGTGGTTCGCGCGTTCAGGCTGTTGTGTCTGAACTGCAAGGTGAAAAAATCGATATCATCCAATGGTCTGCAGATCCCGCAACATTCATCGTAAACGCACTGGCACCTGCCGAAGTTGCCAAAGTGGTTCTGGATGAAGAAACCAACCGTATTGAAGTTGTCGTTCCGGACGACCAGCTGTCTTTGGCGATTGGCCGTCGTGGTCAGAATGTGCGCCTGGCCTCACAACTGACCTCTTGGGATATCGACATCCTGACAGAAGCTGAAGAATCTGAGCGTCGTCAGGAAGAATTCAAAGCCCGTTCCAACCAGTTTATCGAAGCCTTGGATGTGGATGACGTGATCGCGCATCTCTTGGTGACCGAAGGTTTCTCTTCCATCGAAGAAGTGGCCTATGTGCCGCGTGCCGAACTGGCAGAGATCGAAGGCTTTGATATGGATGTAGCCGAAGAACTGCGTGCCCGCGCCCTTACCTTCCTGGAAGAACAGGACAAGGTACTGGATGCCAAACGCAAAGAACTTGGTGTTGCCGACGAATTGTTCAACGTTGAAGGCCTAAGCGCAGCCATGGTTGTCGCTTTGGGTGAAAACGATGTCAAAACGCTGGACGATCTGGCCGATCTGGCTGGGGATGAACTGCGCGAATATGTCGGTGAAAAGAACCTGGGTGAAACGGCTGCCAATGAAATTATCATGGCAGCGCGTGCGCATTGGTTCGAAGATGAAGACGCATAAGGGCGATAGCCCGGAACGCCGTTGCATTGTCACCGGATCGGTTCTTCCCAAAGAACAACTGATCCGGTGCGTCGTTGGACCGGACGATATCGTCGTCCCGGATGTGGATGGCAAACTGCCGGGACGCGGTTTATGGTTGAGCTCCTCGCGAAATGTGGTAAACACTGCATGCGCGAAGAAGGCCTTTAATCGTGCCGCCCGCAAAAACGTCACCCCTATGGAGGGGTTGGCGGACAGAATAGAAGCCCTTTTGGTGCAGCGCAGCCTTTCCCTGATCGGTTTGATGCGCCGGACCAGCGGGGTAATTTTCGGGTTTGAAAAAACCCGCGCCTGGCTGAAAAGCGGTAAATGCGCCGTTGTTTTAGCCGCCAGAGATGGGGCCGATGACGGTCGGGCAAAGATTAAAGCCTTGGCAGGTGACCTGCCTTTGATCGAACTTTTCGATGCAGAGGAATTGGGGAAAGCTGCTGGGCGGGACCATGTGGTCCATATGGGACTGGCGCCGGGTAAAATGGCCAGGCGTTTCCAAGTGGAAGCTTTGCGTTTGCAAGGGTTTCGCGACTGATTGTAGAACTATAGAAAGACAGGCACAGCTCGGATATGACAGATAAAAAAGGCGACGACAGCAACAAGCTCAGCCTCAATCGACCCGGCAAACTTGAACTGAAAAAGACGGTTGAAGCAGGTCAGGTGAAGCAAAGCTTCTCTCATGGACGCAGCAAGTCCGTGGCTGTCGAGGTGCGCAAAAAACGAACATTCGTTCCTAAAGACGCATCTGGCCGCATGACCGAAATCAGCGCAGAAGAAAGAGCTGCCGCTGAAGCAAAAGAAGCTGCTGAAGCTGCTTTCAAAAAAGCGGCTCACTCGAACGCGGACACTCACTTGACAGAGAGTGAATTGGCAAAACGCGCAGAAGTTCTTCAAAACGCTCAAAGAGCGCAAGAAGAAATTCAAAAACAAGCCGAAGCTGATGCAGAAGCGCGTGCCAAACGCGAAGCAGCAGACGCCAAGCGCCGCGAAGACGAAAAAGAAGCCGAAGAGCGTAAAGCCAAAGCTGAAGCTGATCGCAAGGCTAAAGAAGAAGCCGAAGCCAAAAAACGCATCGAAGAAGAAGCACGCAAAGCAGCCGAAGAAGCTGAACTTGCTGCAACCCGTGCAGAAAAAGACGGGGCGCGTCGTGCTGAACCAGGCAAAAAAGACGAAAAACCTGCCGCAGCAAAACCGGTGAAAAAGAAAGAAGTTAAAAAACAGGAAGCCTCCAAACGCGGCAATGATCGCCGTCGCGGTAAAGGTAAACTGTCTATCGATAACTTCGATGGCGAACAACGCCAACGTTCACTGGCTTCTGTAAAACGTGCCCGCCAAAAGCAAAAACAGCAGCAAGGTGGAGCGAAACAGGAAGCCTCCAAGCAAACCCGCGAAGTGGTCTTGCCGGATCATATTACCGTTCAGGAACTTGCGAACCGTATGTCTGAAAAGGCAGCGGCTGTTGTAAAAACCCTGATGACCATGGGAACAATGGTCACCATTAACCAGACCATTGACGCCGATACCGCACAAATTGTTGTGGAAGAATTTGGTCACACCGTCAAACGCGTGTCTGATGCGGATGTGGAAGTTGATCTGGCAGGTCCGGAAGATAAAGAATCGCAACGTGTTGCACGTGCGCCGATTGTGACTGTCATGGGTCACGTTGACCATGGTAAAACATCCCTTTTGGATGCCTTGCGTGAAACCGACGTTGTGGATAAAGAAGCCGGTGGCATCACCCAGCACATTGGGGCCTATCAGGTCACAATGGCATCGGGGGCGAAAATTTCATTCGTTGATACACCGGGCCACGAAGCCTTTACCGCCATGCGTGCCCGTGGGGCGCAACTGACAGATATCGTTGTTCTTGTGGTCGCCGCAGATGACGGTGTTATGCCACAAACCATCGAAGCCATCCGTCACGCCAAAGCCGCCGAAGTGCCGATTATTGTTGCGATCAACAAAATCGACAAGCCGGGTGCTGACCCGACGCGTGTCCGTACAGAATTGCTGCAACATGAAATTCAGGTTGAAAGCATGGGCGGTGACGTCATGGACGTTGAAGTGTCTGCCAAGCAGCGCCTGAACTTAGAAAACCTTGAAGAAACCATTTTGCTTCAAGCTGAAATTCTGGAACTCAAAGCCAACCCGAACCGCGCTGCCGAAGGTGTCGTTGTCGAAGCCAAGCAAGAACGTGGTCGTGGTAATATTGCCACCGTCATGGTCCAGCGCGGGACCTTACGCATCGGGGACATCTTCGTTGTCGGTGCTGAATGGGGTCGCGTACGTGCGCTTGTGAATGATCATGGTCAGCATGTGAAAGAATCTGGTCCGGCAACTCCGGTTGAAGTCCTGGGCTTGCAAGGTACACCATCCGCTGGGGATCAGTTGATCGTGGTCGAAAGCGAAGCCAAAGCCCGTGAAGTTTCTGAATACCGAACCAACAAATCCAAAGCTGCAAAAGCGGCGGCAAGTGGTCGTGGTACTTTGGAAGAATTGTTCAGCCAAATCGCCGCAGGGGAAGTCAAAGAACTTCCGGTTCTGATCAAAGGTGACGTACAGGGTTCTATCGAAGCCTTGAGCGGGACATTTGACAAACTGGGCCGCGATGATGTGAAAGTGAAGGTTCTGCATGGTGCAGTCGGTGCCATCAACGAATCTGATATCACATTGGCGCGTGCGTCCAACGCATTGATTATTGGCTTTAACGTGCGTGCCAACCCGCAAGCGCGTGAAATGGCCAAACGCGATGGTGTGGATATTCGTTATTACTCCATCATCTATGATGCTGCGGACGATGTAAAACGTATGATGTCCGGTCTTCTGGACCCGGTTTATCAGGAAAAATTCATCGGTTACGCCGAAATCCGCGAAACCTTCAACATCTCACGCGTTGGGACGATTGCGGGTTGTATGGTCACAGAAGGCATTGTCAAACGTGGCGCAAAAGTTCGCTTGCTGCGTGACAACGTTGTGGTCCATGAAGGGGCACTCGGCCAGTTGAAACGTTTCAAGGACGACGTCAAAGAAGTCAAATCCGGCTTTGAATGCGGTATGTCCTTTGAAAACTACAATGACCTCAAAGTAGGCGATGTAATCGAATGCTTTGAAATGGAACAGATCGAACAAGAGATCTAAGAAAAGAGTGTGTCCCGGCGAAAGCCGGGATCTCACGGACACAGGTTCCTGCTTCGCACAGGAAAACATGAGTGATAAATTATGACCAGACGATCCGGTAAAGCCCCGACCCAACGTCAATTACGTGTGGGTGAGGAAATCCGTCATGCCTTGGCGGAAATTATTGCACGCGCTGATTTTCGCGACCCCGACCTGATTGATGCGTCGATTTCAGTCTCAGAGGTGCGTGTCAGCCCTGACTTGCGTAATGCAACCGTCTTTGTATCTGATCTGGGCGGCGATAATACGGACGCGGTTGTGGAGGGCCTCAACCGAGCAAGTGGTCATGTACGTCATGAGTATTCGCGCCTGTCCACCACCAAATATATTCCAAAATTCCGTTTCAAACGCGATGAGTCACTGGATGAGGCTTTAAAGATCAACAAGCTTCTACAAGACCCCAAAGTTCAGGCTGACCTCCATCGCGATGATGAGGAAAAAGATTAAAGAGTTCGGTGCCCCTGTGAAAACAGGGGCCTTTTTGATAAAAGTTCCTGGTTTCGCAGGAAAACAATGACGGCAGAAATATGGGCAGAAAGAAAAAAGGCATTCCCATTCATGGCTGGTTGATTATCGATAAACCATTGGAAATGTCCTCCAACAATGTGGTCGGTAAAGCCCGCTGGCTGACCAAAGCCCAAAAAGTCGGTCATGGCGGCACCCTTGATCCCTTAGCCACAGGCATTCTACCCCTTGCCTTTGGTGAAGCGACCAAGACGGTGTCTTATGTAATGGACGGCACCAAAACCTATCGTTTTGAAATCAGCTGGGGAGAAAGCCGCACCACCGATGATGCAGAAGGTGAAGTCAGCGCGACCTCTGAACACCGCCCGACACGTACTGATATCGAAGCCATCTTGAACGAGTTCATCGGGGCGATTGAACAAATTCCACCCAAATATTCTGCACTCAAAATCGATGGGCAACGCGCTTATAAGCTGGCGCGTGAAGATAAAGACATCGAAATGACAGCGCGCACGGTGCAAATAGACGATTTACGCCTAATTGATTGCCCCGATTCGGAGCGTGCTATCTTCGAGGTGGATTGCGGAAAAGGCACCTATGTACGGAGTCTGGGTCGTGATATTGGTGAAAAATTAGGCTGCCTCGGCTACATTTCCATGCTGCGGCGCACAAAAGTGGGCCCATTTGATGAAAAAAGCGCGATTTCACTGGATTTACTAGAGCAAATTGTGCATAGTGGGGCGCTTTTTGAAAGCCTCTTGGCGATTGAGACCGTGCTGGACGACATCTCGGCACTGGCCTTAACACAAGATGAAACCCAAAAAATTCGAAATGGCATGGCGTTAAAGACGGATTTGGCGGATACAGAAACCATACGGTTAATGGACGCTGACAAGCTCGTTGCCCTTGCCAAAATCGAAGACGGACAGGTTCGTCCCTTTCGGGTTTTTAATTATTAACATCTATATATGGAGTATGTGATGTCGATTACTGCAGAGCGTAAAGCTGAGCTGATCAAAGAATTTGGGACTAAAGAAGGCGACACTGGTTCACCTGAAGTACAAGTTGCCATTCTTTCCGAACGTATCTCAAACCTGACTGAGCACTTGAAAGAACACAAAAAAGACTTTCACTCTCGTCGTGGTCTGTTGATGTTGGTTGGTCAACGTCGTCGTCTCTTGGACTACACCAAGAAGAAAAACGTCGAACGTTACCAAAGCATCATCGAACGTTTGGGTCTGCGTCGTTAAGACAAAGATTTTCGGGGCAAGGCGCGACATACCGTTTTTTTCGGTACTCGCGCCTTTCTTCGTTTTCGACCCTGTGGCATCTTTATTGTCACAAAGCCGTCAAATCACAAATAGGTCGATGTGGTGTAGATTGGCGGGTATGGCTGGTATGTAAACTTTAAGGGAAGGTCCCTTAAGCAGCCTAATGTACGTATGTAAGGAAGATATATGTTTAAAGAATTCCGTAAAGAAATCGAATGGGGCGGTCGTCCGCTGGTATTTGAAACAGGTAAGATTGCACGTCAAGCTGACGGTGCTGTAATGGTGACTTATGGCGAAACAAAAGTTTTGTGTACCGCTGTTGGTCAAAAACAGGCCCGTGCTGACATCGATTTCTTTCCGCTGACGGTTAACTATCAGGAAAAAGCATTTGCAGCCGGTAAAATTCCGGGCGGCTTTTTCAAACGCGAAGGACGCCCTTCTGAAAAAGAAACTCTGACGTCCCGCCTGATCGACCGTCCGATCCGCCCATTGTTTGCACCGGGCTATAAAAACGAAACACAAGTTATTTGTACTGTCCTGGCCCACGATCTGGAAAATGATCCAGACATCGTTGCCATGGTCGGTGCCTCTGCGGCCCTGACCATTTCAGGCATGCCGTTTATGGGCCCGATCGGGGCTGCACGCGTCGGTTATAAAGATGGTGAATACCTCTTGAACCCGACCACGGACGAACTGGAAGAATCTGTTCTTGATCTGGCTGTTGCCGGTACACAAGAAGGCGTTCTGATGGTTGAATCGGAAGCACAGGAACTTTCCGAAGAAATCATGTTGGGTGCGGTTGCCTTTGGTCACAAAGAGTTCCAACCTGTCATCGATGCCATCATCGACCTGGCTGAAGCTTGTGCGAAAGAACCATGGGACCTGCCACAACCGGTTGAATATCTCGGTGAAATCGAAGCTAAAGCGGCTGAACTGGCCGAAGCTGACCTGCGTGCGGCTTACAAAATTGTTGATAAGCAAGAACGCGTTGCTGCGGTTTCTGAAGCCAAAGCCAAGGTCACAGAATTTTACGCTGACAAAATCGAATCTGGTGAAGTTTCCGGCGTCGTTGTTGGTGGCGTTCTGAAAAATCTGGAAAAAGATATCGTTCGTCGCGACATCATCAAAACCCAGTCCCGTATCGACGGCCGTGATACCAAAACAGTGCGTGCCATTGATGCACAAGTTGGTCTGTTGCCACGTGCTCACGGTTCTGCTTTGTTTACCCGTGGCGAAACACAAGCCATGGCTGTCACCACATTGGGGACAGGTCAGGATGAACAAATCATCGATGCTCTGGATAAAGAATATCGTGAAAACTTCATGCTGCACTACAACTTCCCGCCATATTCTGTCGGTGAAGCTTCTTTCCTGAAATCCCCAGGTCGTCGTGAAATCGGTCATGGTAAACTGGCATGGCGCGCCATTCGTCCGTTAATGCCGTCCAAAGATGATTTCCCTTACACGGTTCGTGTGGTTTCTGAAGTGACAGAATCAAACGGGTCATCTTCTATGGCAACCGTTTGTGGCACAAGCTTGTCCCTCATGGATGCAGGTGTTCCGCTGACACGTCCGGTTGCGGGTATCGCCATGGGTCTGATCAAAGAAGATGATGGCTTTGCTGTTCTGTCTGACATTTTGGGTGATGAAGATCATCTGGGCGACATGGACTTTAAAGTAGCTGGTACCGAAGAAGGGATTACATCCCTGCAAATGGATATCAAGATCACATCTATCACACCGGAAATTATGGAAATCGCTTTGGGTCAAGCCAAAGACGGTCGTGTCCATATTCTGGGTGAAATGTCCAAAGCCATCACATCTGGTCGTGACGACGTATCCAACAATGCACCGAAAATCACTGCCTTCCAGATCAACAAAGACAAGATCCGTGAAGTCATTGGTACAGGCGGTAAAGTGATCCGCGAGATCACAGAAACCACTGGTGCAAAGATTGACATCGAAGACGACGGCACTATCCGTGTGGCAGCTATTGACGGCGAAAGCGGTCAAAAAGCCATCGACTGGATCCAAGGGATTGTGGCTGAGCCCGAGCTCAACAAAATCTACCGCGGTAAAGTCGTTAAAGTCATGGATTTCGGTGCATTCGTTAACTACATGGGCACCCGCGACGGCCTGGTTCATATCTCTGAGCTGAAGAACGAGCGTGTGGCACAGGTTAGTGACGTTGTTTCTGAAGGCGATGAAGTCTGGGCGAAACTGATCGGTATCGATGATCGTGGTAAGGTTAAACTGTCCATGCGCGTCGTTGATCAGGAAACTGGCGAAGACATCACCGAAGAAGTTGGCGATAAACGCCCACGTTCTGAAGGTGACGGCGAAAAATCCGACAAGCCGAAAGGCCCACGTCGTCCGCGTCGCAAAGACTAAGTCTTTTACCGACTAATACAGAAAACCCCTTGAGTGCGATGGCCTCAAGGGGTTTTCTTTTTTTTGGGGGGCAAAAACCCTTTATTTATCCCACGGATATACGGTCAGCCCGGGCCAGACATCTTTCCAACGTTTGGTCTTTGCGTCATAAATATCAGGCAAATCAAGGACCGGGTTCGGGCGCACGATCTGGCGCAGGATGTTTTCAAAACCGAACGGTGCATCATAGGAAACCCGCCCCTTACCGCGCCCCTGTAAAGCAATAGCCTGAACCTTTGACGGATAGTATTTCAAAGACTGTGTCGCGTATGTGAGCTCAGGATAGTCCAGACCATATTTGGGTTGGTACCAGAGATGAACGCGGGCCTGATTTTTAATCTCGATCTTGATATTTAAATCACTAAAAACCGCCGCACATTTCTGCGCCATGGCCTCTTCTGCTTCACGGCTTTGGTCTGGATCAAAATAGATCAGATCATAATCCAGAATACCTTCTGATGGTGGTTTGCCATCCATCACATTCCACACCGTTTGAAAGAGACAACCGGATACCAACCAGCAATCTGGCTCATCCAGCATATGCATCCGATTGAGAATTTCCGTATTATAAGGGTTCATCAAAACCAGCTTTATGAGAGTATCGGCATTGCGTGCCACATCGTATCGAGGCAGATTATCAGCAAAGAGCAGGCTATCGTCCCCATCGCTGGGCAGACGGCGGCGGTATCGGTTGACGATATGACCTTTGCGACGCATCCCCTGAATCCCTATCTCACAGATATAAACGAGAATAGCAAATTCGCGCTCTAAAATCAGCCGCTTTTGCGCTTCATGTTGCTGACGAAAATCCCGATGAAAATAATCACCATGGCGCTGATCATCTCGCTGGGGATTCCTTCCCCCAAAACAAGGGCCGCAATGCCCACGCCAAAGACCGGAACAAGATAGTTGTTTAGCGCAAGGAAACTGACACCGCTGGAATTAATCACTTTCAATAAAAGGATATTGGCCAGCGCCGTCGGGAAAAGGCCAAGATAGATCAAAGACATCCAATGGGTCAGTTCGGGGCTAAAGGTCCAGGGTTGGTCTATAACCAAAGAGGCTGGCATCATCAGCGCCGCCCCCAGACACATGGACCCCGATGCGACCACCATAAATGGTAAATGGCGCAGTCGACGTGCCACCATCGACGCCCCGCCATAACTGAGCGCAGCCAGCACAATGGCGCCCTGCCCCAAAAGGTCATCCCCCAATCCCAACAAGACACTGGGACCGACCAGCACGAGCAAACCGCCAAAACCGATCAAAACACCAGCGACCATATAAGGCGTGAGCTTTTCATCATCCGTAAAAAAATGCGCCATGATCGGAACTGTCAGTGGCACAAGAGACATCAAAACCGATGTCATCCCCCCATCCAGACTTTCTTCGCCCCAACTGATCAGAAAAAAGGGGGCAGCATTGCCCAAGACGGCTAACGCCAGAAGCCAAGCCCAAACCGATATATCACGCGGAAATGTTTCTCTGCGCCATAAAGCAATCAATAACAACACCAAAGCAGCCAAGGAAATACGCGCAGCCGCAATAGACAAAGGCGCAATTGTCCCTAAGGCAATTTTAATCACCGTAAAGCTGGATCCCCACATAAAAGCAAGGACAATCAGGGTAAAAAAGCTTTTCAGGGTGAGAGATCTATTCACGGCCAATGCCTTTCACAGCATGCGAGTTAAGGGCCTGAACGTATCCCTGATTCAACCTAAAGGGTCAAGTTAATTTCCTTTTGTTGACACACCCGCATCACCAAATGTTGCCATATCATTATGACACGCCACAGCCGCGCGAATGGTTGCTACAGCCAAGACAGCTCCGCTGCCTTCACCCAGTCGCATGTTCAGATCATGCAGAGGCTTTTGATTAATTTTTTCACAAATCAAGACATGTCCCGGTTCCACAGACTTATGAGCAACAAGGCAGTGATCCAGCGCGCCTTTCTGTGTTGCTTCCAAAACAGCAACCGCACTGCTCGAAACATAGCCATCGATGAGAACGGGAATCCTTTTTAAACGTGCTGCCAAAACGGCACCCGCCATCGCCGCAAGTTCACGCCCGCCCAGACAACGCATCACATCCAGACCGTCTTTTAAATGTTCTTTATTCACCAGGACGGATTGTTCAACTACTTTTATTTTGTTGGTCAGGGTCTCATCATCAATACCGGTCCCGCGACCAACCCAAAGACCTGCATCTTCCCCATAAAGTCCATGGGCGATGGCAGCCGCTGCGGTGGTGTTGCCAATGCCCATTTCACCAATACATAACAGGTCAGTGTGATCTTTCACCGTCGTCATGCCATAGAAAAACGCTTCTGCGGCATCTTCATCAGACATGGCCGGGCCTTGGGACATATCATGGGTAGGCTGATCCAGCGCCATTTCATGAACTTGTAAATCCACTTCGAAGCTCGCGCACATCTGATTAACCGCTGCCCCGCCATCAATAAAGTTCTGCACCATCTGTTTGGTGACTTCTGCCGGATAAGCCGACACACCTTGGGCGACCACACCGTGATTTCCGGCATAAACATTACAATGAACCGATCGCACGCGCGGAGGGTAGCTCGCTTGCCAGGCTGCCATCCAATGGCTAATGTCTTCCAGACGGCCCAAAGACCCTTCCGGTTTTGTCAGTTGTGGCTCACGCGCATTAGCTTTATCCAACGCTTCCTGATCAATGGCAGGCAAGTCTTTTAAAATGGCACGGATATCATCTATGGTTTTTACATGTGGTAATGTCATGACGGCTACGAACTCCCATTCCCAAACATATGATGTTGGGGTATAAGTCATTTCAAATCTTGTGACAGACATAGCATGTGGGCCATGGGCGATACCAGTTCTTCATTCGAAAAAAATGCACAATCCCTCCAAAGCTGGTGGGAAGATGCACAGCTTGCCTTTGTTTTTTTGACGCGTATCCCGTGGAAAATAACCAACGAAGTACCCGATCAGGCATTAAACCGTGCCGTGCGCACCTTTCCCCTGATCGGCCTGATGATCGGTGGGATAGCCGCAACGGTCTTTAGCATCGCCCACCTTGCTCATCTACCCGAAATGGTCTGTGCTTTGTTGGCCATCATGGTGTGCGTCATCATCACGGGTGCCTTGCATGAAGACGGCTTGGCCGATGTGGTTGATGGGTTTGGTGGTGGTTTTGACAAGGATAAAAAACTTGAGATCATGCGCGATAGCCGCACAGGCGCCTATGGGGTCCTTGCCCTGATTTTCAGTGTTGGTTTGCGTGTCTTTTGTCTTGCCGGGTTTGAGAACTGGCACATGGCAGCGGCCAGTCTGGTTGGCGTCAGTGCCCTTTCGCGACTGGGGCCTGTCATTCTGCTTTATAACATGGATCCGGCGCGCACAGATGGGCTGGCGGCAAAAATGGAAAAACCCGACCAGGTCATCGTCGGCCAAGGCGTCTTTGTTGCCCTTGCCATTTTCATGTTAGCCGCCCCCTTTGATAGCGGCTGGCTGGCGTTGCTCTTTTCTGCCCTAGCCTTGTTCGGTTTTAAAAAATTAGCCCAGTCCCAAGTTGGGGGACATACAGGAGATATCTGCGGCTCGGCACAACAAATCATCGAAACCACCGCCCTTCTGGTTTTGGTTGCTGCCAGTTCATGACAGTTGAGGTTACAAATTTCTGGTGGGTGCGCCATGCCCCGGTGAAAGCCATGATGCCTGGTCGCATCTATGGTCAACGTGATGTCGGCTGTAACCTGAAAGATTCAGAACGCCTGAAACAAATAGCTGACCAACTCCCCACAGAAGCCATCTGGGTGACCTCCAGCCTGTCGCGCACAAAAAAAACAGCCAAAGCCATTGCCGAACAGGGGGGATATCCCATCCGCCCACTGGCGTATAAGGAATTAATGGAACAGAACTTCGGACTGTGGCAAAGCAAAACGTGGGATGACCTAGAAGAAGATACCGAGGCCGCCGCCTTTTGGACTGACCCGGCGACAACCTGTCCACCGGATGGGGAAAGTTTCAGAACCCTGTGTCAACGTGTGGAAAAATGCGTCACCCATTTGATTAAAAAATATCCCGGACAGGAAATCATTTGCGTTGCGCATGCCGGCACCATCCGTGCCGCCATCGCGCAAGCCCTGAACCTCAGCCCTGCAAATGCCTTGCGTTTAAAAATTGATACATTGTCTATCAGCCGCCTTCAGCATTTTAGCGAAGTGAGCAGACCTGACAATTGGGCCGTCCATGGGATAAATTTTTAATTAAATTGCGAAATCGCAATGTGATCGCTTTTAAATCGCATTAATCTATACTTCTTCATATCATGAACACCTCGTGCGCTGATCCACACCCTCCTTCGGTATCAGCGCCCTTTTAGCTCTCTTTCTTTTTTTAGGAAGAGAGCTTTTTTTTATACCTTTATAAGAGTATATTGGTCATAAATGTATCTTTTAAGGGAATACTATGCGCGATTTACTTCTAATTTGTGTATTCACGGTCTGCCTTATCTCTTCACAACAGGTCACAGCTGATGAAGCCGAAAAGAAAGAAAAGATTGTGGAATTGATCCAATTATCCGGGGCCTTAAAGCAACTGGACCTCAATATTCGCACCCTTATCCCTACAGTCATGAGCCAGATTAAAGCCAACACTGAAAAACTCTCCCTCGAAGATGAAACAGAACTCAACAATATGGTTGCCAGCGAATTAATGGCCTCTAAAGACTTATATCTCAGTGGGCTGACACCACTTTATGAAAAGATCTTTACGTTAGAAGAAATTCAATATTCCATTGATAGCTATAAAAGCCCGATCAGCCAATCTATTGCAAAAAAAATGCCCGCACTGATCCATCACAGCCAGCGCATGGGGCAGGAATGGGCCGTCATCGTTGGACAAAAAGCCACCAACAAAGTCGTCGCGCGCGCCAAGGAACTAGGCTATGCATTTAAAGAGGATTCACCATCGGATATAAAATAAATTTAAGTGAAAATATACTGAGCTTTAATTTTCTGTAATTGATCTTCAGATCCTTCAAGGACAGCATCAACCTGGGACAGAATCTCTCGCGCATTTGCCAAGTCTTTGCGCAAGCCTAAATAAACCGGAATTTCTGAGGGCAGTTCCGCAATATGATGGCTGATTAAACGTTTCTTTTCATAGCCGAGCTGATGCAGATGCCAATTCATCATTTCATGGCTCAATGCCACATGCACATCATAACGATTTGATAAAATAACTTTAAGCACCTGAGTGAAATGCGGAAACCACTTTATCGGGGCATGTGGTTGCACAGTCTGTTCTGCCCAATGATTGCCCATCAAATCCACCACATCAAAGTTTTTCAGATCATCAAAACTTGATATTTTTTTCAAATCATCCAGCTTGGGATGTGTCGCAGAAAAGCACAGACAGGGCTTTAACGTCAGAAGTGGCCTTTCATTGAAATACAGATATTTAAGACGTTGATTTGATTTAAAAGCCACCATTGCGTCTGCATGACTGTTCAAGACAAGGGCCTGCGCCCGCCTCCATGGTAAAGGTTCATGAAATAGGTCTACTCCCTCAATATTCAAGAAAATAAAATCAAGAATTTCCGGTAAAATACCAACAGCTTGATGTCCGTCAAAATATTCAAACGGGGCAAATTCCTGATTATGAACAATCTTAAGGTTTAGAAGGTCCTTCGCAACAGCAAGCGGACTACACATCAATGCCGCGCAGCTGGCAAAACCTGCCTTCAATAGCTTTCTACGCTGCACATTCATAGTCAGTCTCTCAAGGTGTCTGTTTTTGAATTGCAGCAGTAATATATGATACACCCAAAGATGGAAAGAGAAAAACTTTTCATTTTTCGCATGGATTGAAAATCCTCAATTCCCTTCCTCAAAAAAATATGTATAGTGCCCCTACAATTTTGCACTTGCGAGAAGGAAACCCCATGTCCCAGTTTAAAACACTTAGTGATTACGATGTTGCTGGCAAGCGTGTGTTACTGCGTGCTGATCTGAATGTTCCGATGAAAGACGGTGTTGTTACGGACAGTACCCGCATTGATCGCACTTTACCGACCATTGTTGAACTCACCCAAAAAGGTGCGCGTGTTGTCTTGATTACACACTGGGGCCGCCCAAAAGGGCAACGGGTTCCTGAAATGAGTGTTGAACCCATTGCAGATGCATTATCTAACAAACTGGGGAAATCCGTTAAATTTGCATCAGATTGCATTGGTCCGGACGCTGAAAAAATAGTCAATTCTTTGGCTGATACCGAAATCTGCGTGCTGGAAAACCTGCGCTATTATAAAGAAGAAACCGATAACGATCAGGCTTTTGCTAAAAAGCTGGCCGCGCTTGGCGACATTTATGTGAATGATGCCTTCTCCTGTGCGCATCGTGCCCATGCATCCACAGAAGCTCTGGCGCGTATTCTGCCTTCTGCTGCAGGCCGTTTGATGCAGTCTGAACTGGAAGCCTTATCTAACGCTCTGGAAGCCCCGAAACGTCCGCTCGCAGCCCTTGTTGGCGGTGCAAAAGTCTCTACCAAACTGGATGTGCTGAACAATCTGTCTGCCAAAGTGGATATGCTGATTATCGGCGGTGGTATGGCCAACACTTTCCTCAATGCCCAAGGGATCAACATTGGTAATTCCCTGTGTGAACACGATCTCGCCGACACAGCCAAAGAAATTCTTGCCAGCGCGAAGAAAAACGGCTGCGAAGTCATCCTGCCCGTGGATGGTGTGGTCGCCAAGGAATTTGCCGCTGGTGCTGAAAACCGTACAGTTATGCTGGCCGATGGTGTGAATGATGATGAAATGATTTTAGATGTGGGCCCTGCATCCATCGCCTTTATCAAAGACAAACTGTCAGCCTGTAAAACCATCGTCTGGAACGGCCCGATGGGTGCCTTTGAAATCGCACCATTTGATGCGGGTACCAATGGTGCCGCTCAAGCGGCGGCTGAACTGACCAAAGATGGCGAACTTGTCACTGTTGCCGGTGGTGGCGATACGGTTGCCGCCCTTGACCATGCGGGCGTAAAAGAAGATTTCACCTATATTTCGACCGCTGGCGGTGCCTTCCTTGAATGGTTGGAAGGTAAAGAACTGCCCGGCGTTGAAGTCTTACGCAACACCTAAAAAAATATGCTAACGCATAAAACCCCGCCTGATAGATTAAGGTGGGGTTTTTTATTGGATCATAGCATGGCCAAAACACAGGATATCACCGAAGGTGCAAAACGATTTTTAAGTGATCTCGGCTATGCCTGCCTATGTGAGTTCACCCTGTCAAATGATCGGCGAGTCGATGTTATTGGTTTGAATAAGAAAGGGGAAATTTACATTATTGAGATCAAATCCGGTCTAGAAGATTTCCGCAGCGACCAAAAGTGGCCTGAATATCTAGATTTTTGTGATTATTTCGCCTTTGCCGTCGATGAAGATTTCCCCCAGGATATCTTACCTCAAAACCAAGGCCTTATCATTGCAGACCGATTTGAAGGAGTTTGTATACGCGAAGCACATTTTAACAAATTAAATGGCTCACGTCGTAAAAGCATCACTTTAAAGTTTGCCCGAATTGCTGCACAGCGTCTTGAATTGGGAAGCGATAAGGTTTAGTTTTCATGTCTTCTTAATCCAAGCAAAAGGTGCCTGCCTCCATGCAAAATGTGTCACTAAATCAAGGCCTGCAAATTGCCATGCAGCAAATCAACGCAGGTCAATTGGGGCAAGCGCAAAATGTGCTCAATCAAATTTTGTCAAAAGTACCCTCTCATCCGGATGCCCGTCATTTGCTTGGGGTAACCTATTTATCGCAAGGGCGCTACAAAGAGGCTGAAAATGAAATTCGCACGTCTTTAAAGAAAAACCCTACATTCGCAATGGCCCATTACAATCTCGGGAATGCACTTTTTGCACAAGAAGAACCGGATAAGGCAATCACCTGCTTTAAAAAAGCACTGAAACTCAAACCGGATTATTTGCAGGCCCAACGCCGTTTGGCCGATGCCTATTACACGGCAGAGAAATTTGATCAGGCCGAAAGCACCTATCGTGATTTAATGAAAAAACTCCCACATGATGTAGGACTAATCGTGACACTGGCAGACATGCTCGACACCATCGGACAGTGGGATCCAGCCATTGCACTTTATAAACAAGCCATCGACATGAAGCCCGATGAATCGGTGATTTATACCAAGCTTGCCAATACGCTTAATCAGGATGCTCAGCATGAAGAAGCAGAAAAATATATCCTGAAAGCACTGGAACTAAATCCAGATCATCATTCTGCCCATATGGCCCATTCTTATATTATGCTCAGCCAGAAAAAACCAGCAGATGGTCTAGCCGCAGCCAACAGGGCACTTGAAATTTTCCCAGGTGAAACGACCGCTGTGGCTTGGAAAATGACAGCGCTGGATCAATTGGGCGGTGGGGAAGAATATGACCGCTATATGGATTTTGACACCTTTGTACGCCCTGAATGGGTCGATGTACCTGATGGCTACAAAGACATTGATGAATTTAACGAAGCCCTTGTCCAGCATGTCGAAAACCACCCTAAACTCTTTGCCTTTGATCATTATGAAGTGACGCGCTATGGCAAGGAAGTAAAAGATATCTACAGCGAACCTATGGGGCCTGTTGCTCACTTAAAAGCAGCCATGGAAAAACATGTTGCCAATTATATCGCTAATCTACCCGATGATCCGGATAATCAGTTTGTCCAAACCGCGCCGAAAAAATGGCGCATCAAATCATGGGCTAATATTCTGGCTGGCCCCGGTCGCCAGATCGCGCATATCCATGGCGAAGCCTGGATGAGTGGCTGTTACTATGTACGCCTACCCGATATCATGAAATCAGATGATAACCCCAAACATTCAGGCTATATCGAATTTGGTCAGATCAATGACGAGTTCCCCATGCTGGAAACGGATCGTCTGAAATTCCTTCAACCCAAAGAAGGCCTGGTAGCATTGTTCCCATCCTATCTTTATCATTCAACAGTGCCGACAGAAAGCGAACAACCCCGTATCGCCATTGCCTTTGATGTGGTGCCCGTAAAGTGACCAAAGTTTCCTTTGTCGTAACGGTTTACAACAAAGCTCCGTTCCTGCCTGATGTCATTACCGCCTTAAAAGCCCAAACGGGATCATTTGATCGTGAATATGTCTTCGTCAATGATGGCTCGACGGATAACTCGCTAGATGTAGTCAAACGTGAAACGGCTGATCTGGATCACGTTATCATTGTCGATCAGGAAAATCAGGGTGTCGCCATTGCGACCAATAACGGCGTGAAAGCAGCCAGTGGGGATTATATCAAGCTGGTAGATGCCGATGATATGTTGGCGCCTTACTGTACTGAGCTTTTGTTAAAGACAGCGAAGGATACAGATACGTCTTTTACCCTTGGCATTTCAGATGAATATGACCAAAAAGAAGATATCGTCTTTAAACCCCCTACAGATGCAGAGGTAAAACGCTTTGACGACCCACTTCTTCTGGTCATCAAAGAGGGTTACGCCCGGGTGAGTCATTGCTTGTTTAAAAAAAGCTATTTTGAACAAGCCGGATGTTGTGATGAACGGGTTTTCTCGCAAGATCATTCCCTGTTCATTCGCCTAGCTGCCCTTGGGGAACTGTCACAGATTTTCCATCCGGTCTGTGTATCACCCAAAGATGAGCCCGGCCGGATTATGAATAACGAAGCCCAGGTGGTGCATGATGCCACCCTCGCCCTTGCTTACCATGTGGCAGAAAACCCAAATTTAAATCCAAAACATCGCTTTGCCGCGCAGAAAAAAATCCTCGCCCGTATCTGGAAATGGGCGAAAAAGCATCATGGCGCAGGCTTTTTGTCCGCAGAATTTAGTCTGTATCTGCTGGGACGTTGTGGGTTAAAGGTATCAGGGGAACAACTGATCGCGCTTTGTGCGGTTTTTCGTAAAAACGCTAGTGTCAGACGCCCGTGAAGGTGTTAAAACAGGCCAAATCTTTTTGACGAGGGGATCGAAAAAACATGAGCCAGCCAGAAGTGACCATGGTCCTGACCTGTTGTGGTCGTGTGGATCTATTACAGCAAACCATCGAAAGCTTTGAAAAATTCAACACCTATCCGATCAAACGCACCATCATCACTGAAGATTCATGTGACCCGGACGTTTATCAGCAGGTACGCGACCTCTACGGTGACCGCTTTGAAATCTGGTGCAACGAAGAAAAAAAAGGCCAGATCAAATCCATCATTGATGCCTATGAAACCATCGAAACGGATTATGTCTTTCATTGCGAAGAAGACTGGCTCTTCTACAAAGAAGGCTTTATCGAAGAAGCTTTCGCAATTTTAAACAGCAACCCAAAGATCACCCAAGTCTGGCTACGCACCAAAGAAAATCTCAATAAGGACGAGAACTTCTTCACTTTTGGTGAGGTACAGGAAGTTGACGGTTATAAATTCAGAAAAGTCAGTCCGACCGAAACTTTTGAATGGGGGTCTTTCTCCTTCAACCCCGGTTTGAAACGCATGAAAGATTATTATGATCTGGGCAAGTTTGATGGTTGTCTTAGCGAGATGGACGTCAACATCCGCTATAAAGAAGCTGGCTTTTACTGCGTGATTTCAGAAACACCGGGCGTGGAACATTTGGGCGAAGAACGCCGCCTGGGCGATCCCACCCGCGTCTGGTCCAAACGACGTAAACCTAATAAACCTAAAGGGCTAAAACGCCTGTTGGGGCATTTCAAAAACCTGTTTACGACCGGGAAATGGTAATTTACCTAAAGGTGCGCACACAATTGCGCCCTTCTGCCTTGGCTTGATATAATGCCTCATCAGCCATTTTAAAAGCTTGCTCAAAGGGTTGGCCGATTTGAAATATTGCCACCCCATAACTTGCCGTCACATTTTTTAAAGTATCGCTGGTGTCTTCATCTAAATGGCTGCGCAAACGTTCGGCCAGCGTTTCGGCTTGTGTCATGTCCAAGTCCGGTGCGATGACCAGAAATTCTTCGCCGCCCCAACGCGCTAATCTATCGCTCTGACGCAAATGATGTTGTGTCGCCTCTGCCAACGCAACAAGCGTTTCATCCCCTTTGTCATGACCTTCGCTGTCATTGATACGTTTGAAATGATCCACATCTATCAAGACCAAGGCGCAACGGTGATTTTTATACCTTGCATTATTTTCCAGTTCTTTGATCACGTTCAACAGACCACGTCGATTTAAAACCCCGGTCAAGGCATCCTGCAAAGCAACTTTTGCCATGGTGTTCGCGTGTCCCTGAACCGTATTTGCATGATCCTTGATCAAGGATACCCCCCATAAACATACGATATAGACGGGGTTTGAAATCAAGGCAACAATGGCGGTTGCATTAACTTCTCCGGCGCGTGATGACGCACCACTAAAGAGAAATTGAACTTCTGGAAGAGCTAAAGCCAAATAAAAGACAATAGAAGTCATAATCGCAGGTCGGGTATCAAAGAAGACGAAACAAGCGATGAAAATCAGGATATACCACTGGACAATTCTGGCTTGTTGATAAGACAGTTGATCCAAGCTAGCCGTATCCGCAGAGATGAAAAACAGCCAATGGGCAATGACGAAATAACACGCAAGCACAGAGACACATATTATCTCAACCAGACTTCGACAATCCGGACGGATAAAAAGAAAAAGCGTCAATAACGTATAAAAAAAGATTAAAAAGGGCAGCGCGTATTGATCAAACCCACCAATCACCCCTGCTTGAGTTTCCGTCAGCCAAAAACCGACCAAGGCACAGGTCCCAACAACAAGAAGTACCTTTAAGACACGTAACTTCAGCAGTTCAACGGTTTGAATTTGTGATGAATCCACGGGCCTTACAGTGCGATAAAAAGAGGGACGATTGTTTAAGTCAGGTGAATATATTCACGCCCATAGACTTTTTTCAATCATGAAATCATAAAAGTGACTTCAAAAATCCCACAAGATCATCTGTTTTATGATGGACATAATCTTCGTCTGACCCCATGCGTGCCCAGTCGGTATCTGTTTCGACCCACAGGCATTTCATGCCTAAATCAGCCGCAGGTTTGAGATTGCGTGCCATATCTTCGACCATAATCGCCTGCTTGGGATCAATATCAAATTTTTCTAGGAACTGGTCATATATTTTAGGATCCGGCTTCGGGCGATAATCAGCATCACATATATCAAAGATACCTGCAAAATAGGCCTCAATCCCTAAACGATCCATGACCCGTTCAGCATGTCCGGCAGAAGCGTTGGTGAAAATATATTTTTTCCCCGGCAAATCAGCCAGCACGTCTGCCAAGGCAGGTGACGGATCAATTGGGCTGATGTCGATATCATGAACATAATCCAAATAAGGCTTTGGATCGAGGTTATGATGGGTCATCAAGCCACGCAAAGTCGTGCCATGATCGCGAAAATATTTTTTTTGCAACTTTCGCGCTTCATCCCCATCCAAATCCAGTAGATTGGATATAAATTCACGCATGCGCACATCCACTTGTGAAAACAGATTACTGTTCGCAGGATACAACGTGTTATCCAGATCAAAAACCCATGATTGAATGTGATTCAAAGCTCTCATCTGTCTAATTTTCCATTTTTATACTGGTATTGATATAGCTTTACTATACCATATGCGCCAGGGATAAAATAAAAAGGGTAATAACGAAATGACCACAGAGCAGGATCTAAAAGCAGAAAGAGACCGTTTTGTCGCTTTTACTTTTTGCTGGAGTGATATTGTGGTTGAATTAGATCATGACTATAACATGGTCTTTATCGCCGGTGCGATTGCTGCGGTGACCGGAAAATCTGAAAAAGAGCTGATCGGCAAACCCATCACCAACATTGTGGCCGAAGAAGACCATATGCTTTTCTTACAGGTCAGTTCCAGCGTCACAGAGAATAATCGTATTGAATCGGTCTCCATTAAAATGGCCGGGCGCAAAGGCCCTACTCCGCCCATTGAAATGATGGGCTACCGTGTTAAAGACCTGCGCGATCATCTGTTTATCGGGTTGCGTCTGGGCAATAACTTTGGACGCAGTACCAAGCAAAAGAAAGATGAAGTCAGCGGTCTTCTGGATGACAAGTCATTCATTGATGCCGCACAATCGCGTATTAAACAACAAGCCATGGTCGGTGAAACGGTCGAGATGACCATGCTGGATATGGATCAACTCCAGGAACTTGCTAATTCACTAGGTAATGATGATGCAGGACACCTGATGAATTCAGTTGGCGCGTACTTGAGATCTTCCTCCATCGGAGGGGACACGGCGGGTCGTATCAGCGATAATAAATATAGCCTTGTCCATAAAAGTGGTTTGGATGTGGACAAGCTGCAAAACCAGATATCTGAAATGGCCTCAACAGCCAGTGGCGGCAAGGTAAACCTGGATGTCAAATGCGCGACCATGCAGGTCGATAGCGAAAATATATCGGACGAAGATTTGGCAAATGGGCTGGCTTATACCATCAACCAGTTTAAAAACGCCCGTGGTGCTGATTTCACCACTGGTGCCCTGACACAGAATATGAGCTCCCTAGTCAGTGAAGCTCAGAATAAAATTGCGACATTCAAAACGGTTGTGAAAGAACGCGAATTCTTTATTGCTTTTCAGCCCATTATCGGCACCCGTGATGGCAAAATTCATCATTATGAGTGCCTTGCCCGTTTTCGCGGCGAACATGCCGGTAAATCACCTTATGAATATATCGTCTTTGCCGAAGAAACCGGACTGATCCCTGAATTTGATCTCGCCATGGTTCAAATGGCCCTGCAATGGCTGGCTCAACAACCCAAAAATAAACAGATCCATGTCGCGGTAAATGTATCGGGCTATTCAGTCGGTGACAGCGGATACGTCAATAAACTGATTATGTTACTGCGAGAAAATGAATGGGCCGCCGAAAGTCTAATGTTTGAAATCACCGAGAGTGCGCGGCTGGAAAGCCTTGATGAAGCCAACGTCTTTATCCAGACTCTGCGTCAGATGGGATATAAAGTCTGTCTGGACGATTTCGGTGCCGGGGCAGCGAGCTTCCAATATCTTTCCACACTAGAGGTCGATATTGTTAAGCTGGATGGATCAGCTGTACGCAATGCCTTGAAAGCCCCCAAGGGACGTTCTTTCCTGATTGCACTTGGCAACTTGTGCCGTGACCTTAAGGTTCAGACGATAGCAGAACAAATCGATGACCCACGCGGCCTTACTTTTGTCCGCGATTGCGGCATTGGCTATGTGCAAGGTTATCTTTTTGGAAAACCATCTCCTAATGTTCGGGATTTTGACCCCTTACCGAAGTCTGAACTTTTCTCCAAAAAAGCCATGTCCAACAATGCCGCAACAATGGAAGTCTTAACGCGGATCTAAAAGATTACTTGCCGTATTTTTCAACAAACTGGTCGTAGGCTTCTAACGTCTGCGCCCCGTAAATCATAGATGGACCCCCACCCATATAAACGGCCATCCCAACAGTTTCGGCAATTTCTTCGCGCGTGGCACCAAATCTCAAGGCGGCCTTGACGTGAAAGGCGATACAGCCGTCACAACGCGTCGTAATAGCAATGGCAATCGCAAGCAATTCTTTGGCTTTTGGATCCAGCACGCTGTCAGCACTGGCAGTTGATGCCAATTGGGAAAAAGCCGCCATGGTATCGGGAATTGCACCGCGCAGGGTTTTAATGGCACCTGTCAGGTCTTTAGCGATATCAGGATAGTTTTTGCTCACGAGTTTATCTCCACATAATCATCATATTTAGAATATTCTAATATTCTAAGATGGCTAGAAAATCAAGGGTTCTTTTCTGAAGTAAAATTAACGCATAAAAATACGTGCTTCGGATTTATAAATCCCCCCACTGTTTTCCCCATCGGTTTGTCGTAACAATTTTATTTCACCGCGATACAGCCCTTCCTCCCAGTTATAGCTGGGTCGGCGCATCCCCGCATGCAGGGCTACATGGGCCTGATCTTTTTCGATTTCAGAGGTATAGCTGAAAATTTCTTCCCCTTCCGGATCATTGATCGCAAAGGTCACTTGATCACCTTTTTTAACATGTAAAATCCGTGCCCAAAGCAGCAATTGCGGGGCGCGTATGGACAGGGTTTCATCATCATAAAGACCAGCCGCAATCCCACTTGTTTTTGGCCGTGTTGCGGCAAAGCCTGTATCTATAATACTTACGGCTTGATAGTCCAGCTTGGTCAACACCTCATCCTGCCACAAGGGTTTTTCACCTTGTTCACACAGGTCATTGCGCGCCACACCGACAAACGGGTCCACAATCGCACCACGGCGTTTTTGCGAGGATGGGTCAATATATTCGACCTGAAAATGCAAATGCGGATAAATCGTCAGGCCTGAATTACCAACCATCCCTAACATATCCCCGGTTTTAACCTTATCGCCCTTTTTGACCTTCACACTATTGCGTTTCATGTGGCAATACATGGTCACCCAGCCATTCTCATGACGAATGCGCACCCCATTGCCACATTCTTTGCGCCTGATCAGTTCGCGATCGCGCGTACGATAATCAATATCCTTCATGTCTTTGCGCACACCCAGCACAACACCGTCAGCAGCCGCATTCACAACCACGCCCGCCTGCATGTCCTTTGCATTACGAATCATAAAATCCGTGCCCTTATGCGCATTATAGGTCTGCTTGTTGCAACTATAGTCTTGTGCATTGTCCGTTGCATCATGATCCACATAATTCATGATCCAGCAGTTCCAGCCCAGCTCACATTCAATGGGCAGGGCGAACTTGGGCGCAGGCTGAATGTCTTGGGCTAGAACAGGGCTGGCACAAACAAAACAGGTCAATAAAATCAGGTTTTTCAATCTCATCATCACCCGCGCATTATGAAACATTCTTGAAGAATAAGAAAAGGGTGAATTTTGCCTTTGCCGGATTTTTCTTTTTATGGTTATAGTGCAGCGCAATAGTTACAAAAGATAAGGAAACGAGACCATGGAAGAGCTCTACGGCTACACCTATGAAGAAATCGACGAAGGCATGACCGATGTCTTCTCCAAAACCGTCACAGAAGCCGACATCATGGCTTTTGCCGGCGTTTCCGGCGATACCAACCCGGTCCACTTGAACGAAGAATTTGCCGCAGGCACCATGTTTAAAACCCGCATTGCCCATGGTATGCTCAGCGCCGGTTTCATTTCCACTGTCTTTGGGACCAAATTACCGGGTCCGGGCTGTATCTACATTGCCCAAAACCTGAAATTCAAAGCACCGGTCAAAATTGGTGATACTGTGGTTGCCCGCGTAACCGCCGTTGAAAAAGATGATGCAAAGAAATTTATCAAATTTGAAACCGTCTGCACCGTTGGTGACACCAAGGTCATCACAGGTGATGCGACCATCATGGTCCCATCCAAAGGATAAAATAGAACATAAAGCCCGCTTTTAATAAAAGCCGGGCTTTATTTTTCACCCCATCAGACCGGTAGGGCTTGTGCCATAAATAATCCCTTATGACGCATCATCGCTGTAAATGCTTTCCACACCGACTTGGAAATTTTTTCTTCTGATGTGACACGATGTTCATGGATCAACTCTGCCATTTCCGCACACATCCGCCCTTCACAACGCGCCATACAGCCCAAAATAATCAAATCGTGTTGCTGGTGACCTAAAAGCGCACCGCGTTGACCTTTTACCTTTTCATAAATATGTTCGACAGCCTGTTTTTCGCTGTCACTCATGTGACAGGTCTCATCCAGCACCTTCAACATCATTGCCGTACTGCAATCCACATAACCAGGTTTCAATTTCAAATTCATATCCTTCAAAGCCAACATAACACCATCCTTTTTTGATTTTGTCATAAAACCAACAATCGCTAACGATTCTTGTTCTTATTTCTATCAAAGCAAAATTCGGACCAATTTATTGCGCAAAGAGTTTATAAACACTGTTATATGAGAGTAAGGGATGACGTGCCCCACTTTGGTGGTCCAACCGTTATGTTAGTTTCTGGCGGTCTTGAACTTGCCCCTATCTTTGGACCATCGGGCGTAAGAAAATCCCGGTGTTTTGCCTCAAGGGAGGCATGCCTCCCTTGAGGCATTTATCAGCTCAATCGGGGCTTTGTTGCCGATTGAGCTATGTGGACGAACTTCATTATATTCATGACGCCACATCTCACATTTAGATCGTGCCTCATTTAGGCTTAAAAACCAAGAGACATTTAAACATTCCATCCTGAAGCTTCCGTTAAACGATTCAATAAAGGCGTTGTCAGTTGGTTTGCCAGGGCGGCTAAAGTCAAGCGTAACACTATTTAAATAAGCCCACAGGTCCAAATCCTTGCTGATGAACTCGGGCCCATTATCCACACGAATGACCTTGGGCTTTCCATATTTCTTCGTAACTCTTTCCAATGTCGCAACCACATCAATGCCGTAATAACGAATGCGCACATCAATTGCAGGACAAAATCGGCTATAGGCATCAACAATTGTTAGAATACGCAGACGACGACCATCGAATATCTGATCCGATACGAAGTCCATTGCCCAAACATCGTTTGCTTTCTTTGGTGATGATCGGTCTTCACGTAATTTTGCAGAAACTTTCCGTTTGGGAGGTTTGTTCCGTAAAACAAGACCTTCTTCCTTGTAAAGTCGGTAAACGCGTTTCGGATTAACCTCCCAGCCTTCACGCTTCAAAAGCACATGTATACGGCGATAGCCATAGCGTACACGTGTCTCGGCTATTTCCTTGATCCGTTGTCGAAGAACAGCCTGATCGTCGCGCCTGACCTTGTAATGGTAACTTGATCGACCTGCCTGAATAACCGAGCATGCCCGGCGAATACTGACCTCCCAGACAATGCGAAGGTGATCAACAATTTGACAACGACGAGCAGGCGTTACAGCTTTCGTTTGATAACATCCTGCAGCATGGCTTTATCCAAAGATAAATCTGCAACAAGCCCTTTTAAGCGTTTATTCTCTTCTTCCAACTGCTTCAGTCGCTTCATCTCTGAAGGCATCAAACCGCCATACTTCTTGCGCCAGCGATAGTATGTTTGTTGTGAAATACCGGCTTTTCTGCAGACTTCATCGACGGATGTCCCTTCTTCTGCCTGACGCAAAATAAAAGCAATTTGGCTTTCATTGAACTTTGATC
>JABXIG010000016.1 GCA_013373205.1 Methylocystaceae bacterium
AGCCTTTTCGCCCTCGCCCCTGCCGTGCACGCAGAGGGTGTGCAGAGCAAGAGCCCGGTGATCTCGACCCAGGGTCCGGGTTTCGCCAGCCTCGCCCCGGGGCAGATCGCCCTGATCATCGCCGGTACGGCTGGCGCGGGCCTCATTCTCTCGGGCGGCAACGGCTCGTCCTCCACGACGACCACCACGACGACGAACAACTGATCCGGCCATTCGGAGCAGGTCGTCAAATCGGCCACAGGTTGAGAACAAAACGGGCGAACCTCGGCGGGGTTCGCCCGTTTCACGTGCCGGAGCATGGTCAGCCCGAACAAAGGCAATTACGCTGCGGCGCAGGACAATAACCCTGGAAGACAGGACATGAACGGGGACAGGACATGAGCAGACAGGTGTTTGGCAGCCTGGCGGTTATCGGGACCTTGATGCTGGGTGCCTGCGGCGTCATCTACACATCGCCGGATGTGAATCCGCTCGCCGGAGATGCGGACAGCAAGGTCCGGGTTCTCGAGATCACGCCGGAGAGCGTGATGGTGGCGAATCGCTCCAGCTATCAGCCGAAGGAGCTCCCGGGGATCTTCTTCGCGACCGCCGGCAGCGGCAGCACGCCACGCGGCGCGGGTGCTGTTCCGGAGCCGGTGATCGACTACCAGAACCGGCCCGCCGCGCTCGAGACCCGGGTTCCGCCGAATTTGCCCGATATGCCCTATACCATCGGCGTCGGTGACGTGCTGCTGTTGGCCACGCCGCAGGTGGGCTCGACCGTCGAGCAGTTGACCGGGCTGCTGGCCGCGTCGAACGCACGGCAGGGCTACACGGTGCAGGACGATGGCGCGATCGCGATCCCCAACGTCGGTCGCGTGCAGGTCGCTGATATGACGCTGGAGGAAGCCGAGAGCCGGCTGTTCCAGCGGCTGGTGGAGAACCAGATCGACCCGACCTTCAGCCTCGAAGTCTCCGAGTTCAATTCCCGCCGGGTTTCGGTGGGCGGCGCGGTGCGTCAGCCCGGCGTGATGCCGATCACCCTGACGCCGCTGACCCTGGGCGAGGCGCTGGCTGCGGCCGGATCGGTGTCCGTGGCCGATATCGACGTCAGCTCGGTGCGGCTCTACCGCGATGGGCAGATGTACCAGATCCCGCTCGAAAATCTCTATTCCCGCTCGGACCTGCAGAACCTCGAACTGATTGCCGGCGATTCGGTGTTTGTGGACACCGATTATGACCTCAGCCGCGCCGAGCGGTTTTTCCAGCAGCAGATCGTGCTAAAACAGACCTCGCTGTCGGGCCGCGAGATGGCGCTGGCGGAATTGTCGACCGCGATCAACCTGCGCCGTGCCGACCTGAACGAGCAGCGTGCCAACTTTACCCAGTCCATCGATCTGGACGCGGTGGATCGCGACTATGTCTATCTCAGCGGCGAGGTGCGCAACCAGGGCCGTTACACCCTGCCCTTCAACCGCCGTGCCATGCTGGCCGATGCCCTGTTCCAGAGTGGCGGCGGCATTGCCAAGGAAACCGGCGATGCCTCGCAGATCTATGTCCTGCGCGCGGCTGACGATGTCCGCGAGTTCGGCGCCGTGACCGCCTGGCACCTGGATGTGCGCAATGCAGCCAACCTGGCGATGGCCTCCCGGTTCGAACTGCGGCCCCACGACATTGTCTTTGTCGCCGAGAACCCGGTCACCCGTTGGGGCCGCACCATCGACCAGATCACCCCCTCTCTGATCACCGCGCCGGTCAACGCCCTAGCCGACTGATCCGCCCCTGGGACCGTCCCGCCCAGGAGGGGCGCCCGGAAGGCCGCCGGAGGCCTCAGACCTTTTCCGGAGCCACCTGCGCCAGCAGTTCGGCCCAGGCCTGCATCACCATCGGTTCGCCAAAGCGTGTCCGAACCTCCAGCGCCCGGGCGCTCATCTCGGCACGGCGCTCTGGGTCGGCCAGCAACCTCAGCACCGTCTCCTGCCAGAGCGCCTCATCCGCTTCGGGCAGGATCACCCCGTCGATTCCGTCGCGGATCACATCGCGCGGGCCATGGCGGAAATCGGTAACCACGGGCACGGTGCCATGGCCCATCGTCTCCAGCAGCACCATCGGCATGCCTTCCCAGCGCGAGGTCATCAGATAGAGTGCCGCCCGGGTGTACCATTGGGCGACATTGCCGGTCCGGCCCGGCAGGCTGACGCGCGCACCAAGACCGAGGCGGGCGACCTGCTCGGTCAGTTCCGCCCGCAGCGGCCCGTCGCCGAGGATCACCAGATGCGCATCCGGGTGCTGCGCGGCAAGGTCGGCAAAACGCTGGATCAGAATGTCAAACCCCTTGGCTGGAACCATCCGCCCCATCGCCAGCAGCAGCGGCGCGCCATCGGGCACGAAATCGCACGGATCAAGCTGCGGCTCGGTCACCCCCAGCGGCAGGCGCAGCGCATTCGGGATCACCTTCAGCGGTGTCGCCCCGCACAACGGTGCCAGCTCCTGATGCGCGCCCCGGGTCAGCGTGGTGACCGCCGACATCCTGCGATAGGCAAAGGGGCGCAGCCAGATCCAGAGTCGGCCCCGCACCGAACGCGAGGGGATATTGTGCTCGCAGCCGATGATGCGCAGTCCGCTGCCCAGGCAGGCAAGCCCCGCCTCGATGGCGATATTGGC
>JABXIG010000066.1 GCA_013373205.1 Methylocystaceae bacterium
AAGATTGTGAACTTCCGGTTCCTGAAACAGAACTCACAAAAGCTGCACAAAAAATTCAATATGCTTTAAAGGCGTTTCCCGATGCAGACCTTGAAGTGCTTGCTGAGTTGGTTGATGCGTTGGAGAAAAGAAGGTCGTAGTAAAAAACATTCATCATAATATTTAAGCGTGTAATTTCTGGCCTTATTTCCTTCATTGTGCTAACGAAATTGAGGGAGTTATATTTGGGGCTATAAATGCAAATCACACCATTTCATGCAAAGTATTATGCACAAGTTCTGTCTCAGAAACACGGTCATGGTGGTGTTGAACGATTATCACGATCATTATTTGATGCGTGTGTCGATTTAAACCCACATCAGATTGATGCTGCCCTGTTTGCCTTACGCTCCCCTTTGAGCAAGGGTGTCATTCTGGCTGATGAAGTCGGTTTAGGAAAAACTATCGAATCTGGACTTTTGCTATGTCAACTGTGGGCAGAGCGAAAACGAAAATTGCTTATTGTTTGTCCGGCATCCCTTCGCAAGCAATGGCAGAATGAATTGGAAGAAAAATTCAACCTCCCTTCTATTGTTTTAGATGCAAAGACAGCACGGGACTTCAAGAAAAAGGGCGCGATAAACCCTTTTGATCAAAAGCAATCCATTGTCATCACTTCCTATCAATACGCAAACCGTCAGCAAGCAGAAGTACGTCAAGTTGGTTGGAACTTGGCGGTAATTGATGAAGCGCACAAACTTAGAAACGTTTACTTGCCCAAGAACAAGATCGGCAAAGCGATTAAATGGGCATTGGAAGACACTAAGAAGGTACTCCTGACTGCAACCCCCCTACAAAATAAGTTGGACGAAATATTTGGTCTCGCCAGTTTGATTGATGATCGCATCTTTGGTCATATTCGCTCTTTTCGCTCTCAATATACGGCAGTGAAGAGTGACCTTGAAGACTTACGAGAACGAATGACACCGTTTTGCCATCGTACCCTTCGCTCTCAGGTTCTTGAATATATTAGATACACAGAGCGTAAAGCTCTTACTGTTCCCTTTAAGCCCACAGATGATGAACAAGCTCTGTATGACGCTGTATCATCCTTTCTCAGCCGTAAACAAACCCATGCGATCCCACAACGGCAAAAGCACCTTATTACGCTTATTTTGCGAAAGCTGCTGGCTTCATCTACAAATGCCATCATCGGTACCTTAGAAGCAATGGTTTCACGTCTGGAAGCTCTCAAGGAAAACCACTCTACAGAGATTGAAGATAGCCAAATTTTAGACGACCTTGATATTGCGGATGAATATATTGATGAAGAATTTGAACTTGAACTTGGTGAAGATGAAACACCGGAAGCTGGCGCAAATCAGACATCAACGGCATTCATCATTAGCCTGCAAAAAGAGATTGATGAACTCAAGGGGTTCATTGAATTAGCAAAATCCCTAAAGACCGACACCAAAGCTCGTTCATTGCTGACGGCATTGGATAAAGGGTTTGCCAGCCTTGAAAAAGCGAATGCCCCTCGTAAAGCCCTGATTTTCACTGAATCTCGACGGACCCAAGATTTCCTGTTGTCGTTTCTTGAAGAAAATGGGTTTAAGGGCAAAATCGTTCTTTTCAATGGTACGAACAGCGATGTCATTGCCAAATCGATTTACAAGGACTGGCTAAACAAGAATGTCAGCACAGGTCGTATCACTGGATCACGTCCTGTAGATGTGAAATCTGCCATTGTGGAACATTTCCGTGATGAAGCTGAAATCATGATTGCAACTGAGGCCGGGGCAGAAGGTATCAACCTTCAATTCTGTCCTCTTTTGATCAACTATGACCTGCCTTGGAACCCACAAAGGGTTGAGCAGCGTATCGGTAGGTGCCATCGGTACGGTCAAAAACATGATGTTGTGGTCATTAACTTTTTGAATAAGCGCAATGAAGCCGATCAACGTGTTCATCAGCTTCTAACTGAGAAGTTCAATCTTTTTTCTGGTGTGTTCGGTGCGTCAGATGAAGTGCTGGGGTCATTGGAAAATGGAATAGATTTCGAAAAACGTATTTTGCAAATATATCAAGATTGCCGAGACCCCAAAGAGATTGAGGCGGCTTTTAATGCCCTCCAATCAGAAATGGATGAAGCAATCAATACCAAAATGTCGGAAACTCGATCAAAACTTCTGGAACATTTTGATGAAGATGTACATACCCGCTTGAAAAGCCACCTTGATGAAACCAAGCGAAACATCGATAGATTTTCACGATATTTCTGGGAAACAAGCAAGCATGTGTTGAGTGAACGTGCTGGCTTTGATGATGATCGCCTCACTTTTTTCCTTGATAAACCACCGCAAGGGTTAAGGCTGGAAACTGGCGTTTACCACCTCATCAACAAAGAAGAGAAAACAAACCTTCACGGGCAGTATCTGTACCGACCTTCCCATAAACTTGGTGAATACGTCATTGATACGGCTACAGGCTATGACCTAAGTGAGAGAAATGTTCTTTTCAACATCTCAGATCATTCAACCAAAATCAGTGTTGTTGAAGCATTGCAAGGGCAGTCGGGCATTTTGATGTTACAGCGTTTGAGTGTTAGATCGTTTGAAGATGATGAGTTTTTGCTTTTCACTGCCTTTACTGACCGGGGAAAAGAACTGGATCAGGAAGTCTGTGAAAAAATGTTCGACTGCATCGGCTCTTCATCAACAGACATGCGCTCGTTGTCTTTTGAGGAAAAAGATCGTCTGAAAACTTTATCTCAACAACACATTCAAACAGCCTTACAACAAACGGAAGAGCGCAATCATAGATATTTCAATGACGAACGTGAGAAGCTCGATAAGTGGGTCCGGGATGTTGAAATCGCAGCAGAAAAGAACCTGAAAGACACCAAGGACCGTATTCGTGACTTACAGCGCGAAGCGAATAAAACCACGGACCTTGATGCGCAATTAAAACTCCAAGAACAAATCAGGGATTTGGAACGCAAAAAGAAGAAACTCCGCCGTGAAATCTTTGATGTACAAGATGAAGCAGAAGAGAAACGTGACCAACTGATTGATAATCTTCGCAAGCGGATGGAAAGCGAAAGTCAGGTTGAAACATTCTTCACCATTCGATGGGAAGTGCAGTGATGAAAGCAAAGAAACCACTCTCCAAAGAAATGGCTCAGAGGCATCTTGAAGCGTTGATTGATGGCAGCGCGATTTGGTTCCCACAGAATGCTTTCTTTCGAAGACGTTTTAACGAGATCGCAAAATCCAAGCTTGAACATTTTTTAAAGCATGGCGACGGGCGAACTCTTCAAAACTATATAAACACACTTCCAGACGTGAAAGTGAAGGTGATCGTTGCAGACTATTTTCTGAATTTTGCCCCAATCACTTATGACAAAAATTTCCTTTTTCGAAAGTTTCGCGACGGTGACGATATAAAGCGACCACGGATTAAAGCTTTCAGTCAGTTCGATCTTTTTGGCGGCAGCCGATTATCAAAAGAATATATCGTCAATTTCGACGAGGCTTCTGACACAATCGGAATAAAACAAAAGCAGATGAACCAAAGGGAATTCGTACAATTTATTCTGGATAGCATTACGGAAAACAGGCGGATTTTCGAAGAAGAAGATGTGGAAGAATTAAGCTACATCGTTGAACGATTGAAGGCTGGCCGAAAAGCCGTTAAAACATCCTAACCCTTGGCCGCATAATATAAAACTTTAAGGCATATTGCATTATGAGCAGCAAACTTGACCAGTTGAAAGATAAACTCCGTGAGATGTTCCAGATGGATCAGGCGGATTTGGATTTTGGAATTTATCGCATCATGAATGCCAAGCGTGATGAAGTCGAAACCTTCTTAAACGAAGACCTGTTGCCGACTGTCAAAACGGCACTGGCTGAGTTCCAACCCGCAGGTATGGCTTCTAAGCGTGAAGAACTTGATAGTGCCATCAAGAATGCGCAAGCTTTAGGGGTGGACCCGAACGCGGTTCCCCGTATTCAGGAACTCCGTGCCGAGCTTGAAAATGGTGTTGATCTGGAAAAGTTGGAAGAGCAAGTTTATTCCGATCTCTATACCTTCTTTGCCCGTTATTACAGTGATGGCGATTTTATGTCGCTTCGCCGTTATAAGGAAGGCGTTTATGCGCTCCCATATGAAGGTGAAGAGGTCAAGCTTCACTGGGCGAATGCGGACCAGTATTACATCAAGAGTGCGGAAAACTTCCAAACCTATGCCTTTAAGGTACCCGTGACAATCCCTGCCGTCCCGGGGGCAACAGGAACGATTATTGGTAAGCGCGTTCGCTTTGAACTGGTTTCTGCCACCACTGAGCAAAACAATAACAAGGCGGCTGCCGATAAGGAACGTCGTTTCATCCTGCATAGTGCCGACCCGATTGCCGTTGAAAACGGTGAATTGATCATTCGTTTTGAATATCGGGCAGATGAAGAAAAACGCAAACAGAAAGACCTCAATGCTTTGGCGGTCGAGGCGATCTTGGGGCTAACCGAAGGATCGCCCCTAACCTCAGATATTGAAGACTGGAATATCTGGCTGGAAGCACTCTCCACCAACGTTGGAACGGATAAAAACAAAGACCGCACCATGTTGGAAAAGCATCTGACGGATTACACAGCCAAGAATTCGTTCGACTATTTCATTCATAAGGATTTGGGTAAGTTCCTGAAACGTGAACTGGACTTCTTCATCCAGAACGAAGTCATGGTACTGGACGATCTTCTGCCCAACGATCCAGACAAACTTAATGCCCAGATCATGGTCTCTCAACAGATGTTGAGCAAAGCGGCAACGCTTAAAAAGATTGCCCTCAAGGTCATTGAATTCTTGGCGCAATTGGAAGACTTCCAGAAGAAGCTGTGGCTCAAAAAGAAATTCGTGCTGGAAACCAACTGGCTCATCACGCTGGACAGAATTGACGAAAAATTTTACGCAGAAATTGCCGCCAACGATGCACAGCGAGAAGAATGGATAAAGCTCTTCGCCATTGATGAAATAGGGAGGGCTTCTGATGAAGATGGTGAGCAAGGTAGCATGTCATTTGAAACAACACCTGCTTATAGCAATCCGTTGACCGTTGAGTTCCTCAAAGCCAATCCGCCACTGGTGTTGGATACAGCATTCTTTGAACAAGACTTCAAGGATCGTTTGTTTGCAGAGGTTGATGATCTGGATGAAAGAACTAATGGATTGTTGGTAAATGGTGATAATTTCCATGCACTTAACCTTCTTCAAGAAAGTTATCACGAACGAGTGGACTGCGTTTATATCGACCCGCCCTACAATACGGGAGGTGACGGTTTTTTCTATAAAGATGCTTACCAGCACTCTTCTTGGCTATCCATGATTTCAGATCGTCTAAAATTATCGAGGGGCCTGTTAAGTGATAAAGGGGTGTTTTTTGCCAGTATTGATGCGAATGAACGCGCTCAATTAGAAAAAGCTTTGGAAAATGCGTATGGAGTTGAGAACAAGGTAGAAGAAATTATTTGGGTTCAAAACTCAAACAAAAACCAGTCCCCCACGTATTCGACAAATCACGAGTATGTAGAGGTTTTTGCAAAAAACTTGCACGAAGCAAAAGCCGATTTTCGCAGGTTTCGAGAGCCTAAGCCGGGTTTGGATGAGTTGCAGGAACTCCTTGATGAAATAACACCTCAGTATTTACCATTAGCTGATGTCGAGGCAAGAATCTCTGAGTTATTTAAAAAGAACAAAGCCAAGGTTAAGGCGGCTTTGGCCGGAGAACTTAACGGCGAAGACTTGAATGCTGAGGATTGGAAAGGCCTATATAACTACAGAAGGGCAGAATATCGAAATCAGAATAATGAATTGGTAGACTATGCTAATGCAAAAAATCAGGAAGCTAAAATATGGGTTTGGCGTGAAGATAACCCCTCAATGCCGCAAGTGAAGGAAGATTCACAAAAAGCAGCATTTAAAGACCCAACAAATCCTGAATATAGGTTTTACGAGCCTATCCATCCCAAAACAGGCGAACCTTGTCCAGCCCCTAAACGCGGGTGGAGTTGGCCAAAGCAGCCATTTGGAAATCAATCAAATTGTTTTGATGACCTTGCTGCTGACCATCGAATTGCATGGGGCGAAGACCAAAATAAAATCCCCCAAGTGAAACGTTTTGTCCATGAGGTTAAGACAAATGTTGGGAAATCTGTAGTAACCGATTTCACGGATGGGGAAAAACAACTTTATCATTTATTCGGAAAAAATAGGGCGTTCTCCAACCCTAAGCCAACAACTCTCATCCAAAGACTCGTCGAGCATACAACTTGGTCAAACCATACAGTAATGGATTTCTTTGCGGGTTCTGGTACGACCTATCAGGCTGTTGTAGATGCGAATAAACGAGACAATAGCAATCGGAATTTCTGTTTGGTTGAAGTTGGCACTTATTTTGACGAAATTGTCATGCCGCGTGTCAAGAAAGTCACTTATTCGTCTAATTGGAAGGACGGTCAAGCAGACCGTTCAGATGGCAACTCAATTTTTTCCAAATACATCCGCCTTGAATCTTATGAAGATTCAACCAATAACCTGAACCTATCTCGCACAGATCAACAAGATGAGCTTCTCAAGAAGCATAAAGATTTCCGTGAAGACTATATGCTGCATTATATGTTGGATGTCGAAAGCCGGGGGTCCTTGCTTGATCTGGATCGCTTCGTTGACCCGTTAAATGTGACCATGAAGGTCACACGCGATGATGAGACCCGCAATGTGCGTGTGGATATGGTTGAGACCTTCAACTACCTGCTGGGCTTGCGTGTGAAGACCATGCGCCGTTCCAAAGGTATCTATGAAGTCACGGGTACTATGCCAGATGGTGACAACACCCTGATTATCTGGCGCAACACCAACGAGTGTGACAATGATGCTCTGGATGAGTGGTTTCAGAAGCAGCAATACAACACCCGCGACATGGAATTCGACCTGATCTTCGTCAATGGCGACAACAACCTCGAAAACCTGCGTCGCGCCGACGAAACATGGAAAGTCCGCCTCACCGAAGAAACCTTCCACACCCTCATGTTCGATGTGGAGGATGTGTGATGTTAGAAGAAAAAGTAATCATCTTCAAAACAGAATGGATGGCGTATTTTGACGGTCCAGAAGACGATGTTGAATTCAAAAGGTTTAAATATCCATCGAAGGGAAATCCCGCTCATGAGATTTATAATTTTAAAGTCGAACGTGATGGATGGTGCTATGGATATTTCCCATTTGCCTTTCATTCAGATGACACACCGAAGAAGCTGAACTTTCCAGATATATACGGGAAATCGGCACAAGACGATAAAGGCAATACGTTCTATAGCCCTTTAACCGTGGTGTGGGTTGCAACCAATTCAAACGATGTATTGGAAGTTGTCGGTTGGTACAAAAATGCGACGGTATTTGTTGAGCGTCAAAAATATTCAAATTTCAATGTGTCCCGGCATTTTCCAGATGAATATGAAGTCTTTATGGCAAGGGCTAAAGCAAGTGATTGCCGACTTTTAGGACCGTCAGCACGTTTTGCTGTCTCTGAAATCTCAAATAATTTGGGAAACACCAAACACTACTACATCGAAGACAAGGCGGAACATTCGGCATTTTTGGAAAAGCTGAAACAAAAGATTGCCTATTTTGAAGGCGAGGAAGAAAAAGATCGTCGCCGCTGGACGCCCGTCGATGTTGAAAAACGGCAAAAAGTAGAACGTGCCGCTATCGACATGGCTAAACTTCACTACCAAAGTGGTGATTATGATGGGTTTGAAGTTGTCTCTCGTGAAAAAGACAATGTGGGGTATGACCTTGAAGCCATCAAGGGGAATAAGAAGCTCTGCATTGAAGTTAAAGGACGCTCAGGTCCCGAAGTAACCGCAGACTTTTCCATCAATGAATATAAAAAGATCAAAGCTTTCCAAGATGGGAATTTCACCAGCACCGGAATTTATAAAATCTGCATTGTTACCCAAGCATTGGAAGATAAACCTCAACTCTATGATTTCAGTTGTGTAAACCAAAATGGAACGACGTTTTGGTTCGATAAAAAAAACAATCAATCAATCTGCCTTGAAGAAAGAAATGCTGCTCGTGCTATCCCGTTAAATAATGAAAAGGGGCAAGCGTAATATGCCCGTTGTTCCATTTCCTCATAAACTCATTTTGAACCGCTATATCATGAGCCAATTCGGTGGTGATGCGACGGATTTAGAGGGTGATTTGTTTCGTCAAGTTGCCAAAAACCGCCTTACCGATGAAACCTTGGAAAGCCGAAAAGAAGATGGACGTTATGCCTTTCATGACGAGCTTGTCGGGTTGTTAAACTCAGACAGTTTCCTGACAGCTGAATTGCTTTTGGAATATGACGCAAACATTGCGCGTCATACAGATTACATTAACCGAAAACGCTCCCCAAAAATCGAGTGGAAATATTTTCAGTATTTGTCATTGTTGTTTACTGAAATCTATTTAGACCAATTTTTCAGTAATCGCGACGGTCTGTTGGATGATCTCAACAGATTGGTAAATAAATTTAATCAAGTTCTGCTTGAGTGGGGTGAAAAGCGAAAGGCAGACCGCCTTTCACTATTCACTGAAAACGGCTTGAGAAAACTCGCATTCTGGAACGCCACTGGTAGCGGTAAGACACTGTTGATGCATATCAATGTTTTGCAGTTCCAACATTATATGAAGAAACACAAGAAGCTGCATGAACTTAACCGCATTGTGGTTCTTACACCCAATGAAGGATTGACAGACCAGCATCTGGAAGAATTTCGTAAATCAGGTATGCGGGCCGTTCCCTTTAATAAAAACAGTTCAGGCTCAGGTCTGTTATCTTCTCAAGAAATTGATGTCATTGACATGAATAAACTGCGAGAAGAAAGCGGTAAGAAAACTGTTTCGGTAGACCAGTTTGAAACAAATAACCTTGTACTAATTGACGAAGGGCACCGGGGCGCAAGTGGTGATGTCTGGTTTGAAATGCGCCGTCGCCTCGCACAAGATGGTTTCACATTCGAATATTCCGCAACGTTAGGACAAGCGGTAAGCGGAAATACAGGGTTGGCAGATGATTATGCCAAATGCATTTTGTTTGATTACTCTTATCGATATTTCCATTCGGATGGGTTTGGCAAAGATTATAACATCCTGAATATTGAAGGCCGAGATGAAAATAGGGCTGATGAAGAAAATCGTCACCTGTATCTTTCAGCGTGTTTATTGTCTTTCTATCAGCAGCTTCGCCTTTTTGATGAACGACAATCAGCATATAAAGCATTCGATATTGATCGCCCATTATGGGTTTTCGTCGGTAGTAAGGTAACTGCCGTTCGAAAAGAGAATAAACGCGACGTTTCTGACGTTGTTGATATTTTGCTTTTCCTTTCGGAGTTTATTTCAAACAAAACCCGAACTCTTGCCAATATCGAAAAGCTCATGTCCGGGGACACGGGACTTCTTAACGAAAAAAATACCGACATTTTTTCAGAAGCTTTTCCATATCTAATCCAGTCCAAAGATGATGCCACTGCATTATACAATGACATCATGTCCCGATTGTTTAATTCCTACACGGGTGGGATGCTACACATAGATTATTTAAAAGGTGGTGATGGTGAATTGGCTCTGCGCGTTGGCGACAGTGACGACCATTTTGGAGTGATCAATGTCGGCGATGCCAAAAAACTTTTCGACCTGTGCCAAAATAATGATCTGGACGGTAAGGAAATTGAGTTCAGCCACTCCCTATTCAAAAAGATCAATGAGAAAAGCTCAAAGTTGAATCTGTTGATTGGATCAAAACGCTTCACGGAAGGCTGGAACAGCTTCCGTGTGGCAACTATGGGATTGATGTTTGTTGGTCAAAGGGAAGGCTCCGAAATTATCCAATTATTTGGTCGAGGCGTACGCCTGCGCGGATTTGAAAACTCACTAAAACGAAGCAAGGCAATTCATTGGTCTGCCAAGGATGGTGAGTATGCTTGGGTTCCCAAAGACGATGACTTACCTATTTTGGAAACACTGAATGTCTTTGGCGTTAAATCTGATTACATGGCCCGTTTCAACGAATTCCTTGAAGGTGAAGGTATTAAAAAGCCCGAAGATCGCGTTGAATATAAGATTCCTGTGCGTTTCAAACTGCCCAAGACATCCTTGATCACTGTGAGTGTTCCAGAGGGAATTAATTTCAAAAAACAGGCAAAAACCACACTGGCATTACCGCCATCTGAATTTTTGCCAAAACGCCGAGTCACTCTTGATTGGTACCCCCGTGTCAAATCAATGGCAAGTCGAGGGGTGAAGCAAACCAGCTTCGATACATCGCCTCACGAAGATAAACTTCGGGAACGCCATATAGCTTTCATGGATATTGAAAATATCTATTTTGAAATGCAACGCTTGAAAGCAGAACGGAACTGGCACAACTTCAATATGAGCAAAGAAGCTGTTATCGCCCTCTTACGCGACCCCCATTGGTATACGCTGTACATTCCAGAAGAACGCTTATCCGTTGGTGACTTTTCTCGCGTTGTAGAGTGGGAAGAAATTGCGATTTCCCTTCTCAAGAAATTTTGCGACCGTTTCTACAAATTTCAGAAGGAAGCTTTCGAAGCTCCTCATCGTGAATACCGAGAACTTGATCCCGCCGACCCTAACTTTTTTGATGAATATAAGGTCTTGGTTGATCAATCAGAAAAACTCATTATTCAGCGCATTGAAGAACTGCAACAGCATATCAATGACGGTACTTTGGGTGACTTTAACATCGGTGGAAAAGGGGAAGCCTTTGTCTTTGACCAGCATTTATACTCGCCGCTTCTTCATTTGAAGAAAGGTGTCGATGCCGATCTTTTCAAAATCTCACCAGTTCACCTCAATGAAGGAGAACGAGACTTCGTAATGGATTTGCGTGATTTCTATCAAACCAAACCATCATTATTAGAGGGTCGGGAAATCTATCTCCTGAGGAACCAGTCTAAAGGACGAGGGATCGGTTTCTTTGAAGCAGGTAACTTCTATCCTGATTTCATTTTGTGGATCATTGAAGGTGAAAAGCAGCATATCGTTTTCGTTGATCCGAAAGGGATCATGCACTGTGAAGGTATCGACGACCCTAAACTTCGCTTCTATGAAACGGTTAAGGATATTGAGATCAAGATGCGCACAGAAGGATCAAAGCTATCGGATAAAGTGACGATGAATTCCTTCATCGTATCTAATACACCGTTGGCAAATGTGCGTTGGTGGAAGCCTGATCTTGCAACATCAGATGATTTTGCTGATAGACATGTTCTTTTCCAAAATGAAGACAAAGACACCTACATTGACAAACTGTTTAGGGCTGTACTTGTGTAGATTTATTCAGTTTAAATAGGTTCTGTAGATTTCACAAGCTTCATCCCGGCGGTTTTATAACCTTCGAATGCTTCTATAACATCAGCACCTGTTCCAGACGATGATAAAATACAATCAGTCAAAATATGGATTTTTCTTGTCAGTTCCGGGTCGATGAACGATATTTCGTGCAATAGATCATCAAGAGTTGATGTGATTGAGTGATAACCTGAATATCCAGCGATAAAAAGAAAATCATTATTCAATAATCTGTGAACGAGTGCTGTATCCTTTTGGTCAAGTGCTCCCTTTCCATCCCAACGCAATAAGTAATCCGCACCGAACACAGAGCGACACTCTGTCCACGGATTGGTATCATAGATTTGCAAATTGGGCTGAACACCTCGGGCTATTGAATGAAACCAACAAGCTTCTTGAACAATGCCAGTCATATTCGAGCCGTGACTTCCCATCAAACAATGGAAGGGGTGTATGCGAAGTTGATGTCCCATGTCTTCAAGTGATTTGACATAGAATTCAGATTGTTTAAGTGCCCAAGTGTAATTTGTTCCTGCAAATTGAGATACTTCCGGTGATGGCTGGAATTTACCTAAACGTATGTCTTCACTGGATATAACCGTTGCGGGTTCAAGATTTTTGCCGCTTTCGTCAATCCACCAGAGTGGCGAAAATATTTGATATGGCCAATGCATACGCATCATTGTTGTGATGCACGAAATGTATGACAGGTTTTTGTATATAAACTCAGCAATACGGATACTGACATCAACGCCCTGATCTTCACTTTGAACGGGTAAAACAGGAAAACAGAAATCTTGCTGGCAATCTATAAGCAGCAACTCTACACGGGTTTTGTCTTCAAAACCGTTTTGAATATTATGTCGTTTTTTATATTGGTTCGCGGCTTCCATAACATCTGGCAAAGAAGGAGAAAAATTCAAATCCCTTCCATGAGCAGGATTAAAAAGAGTTGGGACTTCAAGATCTGTCATTTTTTCTTAACCTCTGTCTACATCCGCTCAAGAACCTCCTCCATCATGCGTCTAAGGTCATGATAAACAACCTCGGTGCTGTGTGGGTCCATGCGCTTGACTTCCATGACATCGCTCACCAGCGTTGGAAAGCAGCTTTGTCCATCAAAGCATTGCCCTGCCCAGCGAATCTCAGATGACCGAATATGTGACTGGATTTGAGTGATATCATCTCCAAAGGTGCAAACTCTGATGACAAACCCGTGGGGACGCTCAGGGTCGATCTTCTTACTGATCGTGACGCACGTCGAAGCATTCATTTGCGCCACGGGCCACTCTTCTTCACCCGTATCTGATAAATTCACCGGGACTTCCAGAAACTCAATATTGTAGATGAACGTGGACGCTGTCTCAGGGCAAAATTCATAAAGCCTCATATCATCACCTCCTCATTTTCGAAGAACTCGGCAGTGCGGACTAAAGTCATGGAACGCTTTGCATCAAAATCCGTAAGCTGGGCAGACCCCACATAGATATCAAGCTCATCAAAATCATGCCGCCCCCGATCTGTCCATAGCACGGGTCTGGATGTTTGCGCTGTTTCAAGGGCGTTTTGGAAATTTTCGTCGCCGCTAATAACAATCGGGTAAATCCCATAACAATCCACCATCGCAAGATATTCAGTTGCACTCAACGGTTCGATTGAAATATCAGACCCATATTCATTAATGGGGCGATCCACCAAATAAAGCCAAGCCTGAGTTGGCTTGTAGGGGAGTTGAATCGTTCCGCAGACGCGCAAAAAGAGGGTGAAAATCTTCATGCCCGTGGCAGGTTCAATTTCGATTGATTTGGTGTGGTTTGGATAGGGTGTCGTTGAAAAATCTTTTAATCGCATGTGTGCATCTCCTCATTGATACACCTATTTATGCAGACCAGATCGTGTGGTTTCAGATGACAGCGCAGTGTGAGGATAACAAACCTTGTTCAAAATGATTAAATTGATTAAAATGACTAACTTCCTCAAAACAAGGTTCATGCACCATGCAGTCCATTAGTTCAACAGAAGCAAAGACCCACTTTGGCGATGTTCTTTTGAAATCACAAAAAGAACCTGTCAGTGTCACACGAAATGGCAAACCTGTTGCTGTCGTGATGTCCGAAGATGAATACCGGGAATTGAAACTCCAAGCTTTGCGCGTCGCTGTCTTGGAAGGGGAACTGAGCGGTGATGCTGGTCCATTAGATATGAATGTGATTAAGGCGCAAGCCAAACAGGAATATAACTCCAAAACCTGATATGGCGCACATCCATCTACAACAAAAAGCCCAACGCGATTTAATCGGTCTTTGGCAATATTCCTGCGATAATTGGGGTGATCATCAAGCTGACGTTTATCTTGATGCTCTCGATCAGGTTTTCCGTCTTCTGGCAGATAACCCCGATCTGGGTGTCCCGTGTGATGAAGTGCGAAAAGGATTAAGAAAACAGATCCATGAAAAGCATTTAATCCTTTATCGAACCACTGGGGATACAATCCAAATAATCAGGGTGCTGGCTGCTTCTATGGACTATGAAGCCCACTTGCTGAAATAAACCAATTACCCTCGAACCTCGCCATAACGACCACTTTCAAGACTTTTGATGACGCTGGCGATCTGTCCCTTTGCGCGACGACTATCATCATAGTCAGCCATTTCTAACGCTTCTTCAATGGTTGACAGGCTACAACCCTTTTTCAAAAGAATATACCCAAGGTCAAAAAACGCCTTGTTACGCTGTCCGGTTCCTGCACCAACAGCACGATAATAGTCAATGGAAGTTTGGATCGATTGGTCTGACGCGGCTTTCCCAATTGACACTTTCAGTGTGGGCGTATCAGGAAGCTCAACCACGTTCAGAACCGCAAGCGGGTCCAGTAGATCGCCATCGCAAATGTCAAAGAAACTACCGCCACCCTTCGCCTGACACGGGAGATAGAAAAGCGATGCCGCATGGCGTTTGGAAAGGTCAAATCCGTGATGCTCATAACCATGATCGGTCAATGTCAGAAAGATATGGTCAATCACGATTTGATGGACTTCGGTAGTCATAACCGTTGTCGTTGGAAGAAATACACGATAGCGACCATTCCCACTATGAGAATTGCAGCCGACCATTTTGAAGTGCGCAAACACCTTCTTGAAGTCCTGCCATGAAATGCCGTTTGGATCGTCGTTATCAAGCCAAATGCCCCATGTGTTTTCAACGTTTTTTAATCCGCGATTTGTCTTTTCAGAAAGGGCTGGATTGAACACGGCTGATGACACCAGATGGTTATCCTTCTTCTTGGCGTAAGTCGTCTGCCATGCCTCATGAAGCTGATTGATCAAGCCATCTACCGCAGAAACGTCATAGATTTCACCCTTCGTATCATAAAGGTCCGCCAGCACCGTCAATTGAGCATTCACGTTCTTCAACGCGGTTTGCTCCATTTTAAGGCGTTGGCGATATGCCTTTTGGCGTTCGGCAGCATTTTCGTGTTGGGCAGGGCGGCCACGCTGTTTCTGTTCAGGAAAGGCGAACCCTTCTGGTGCAAAGCAGCTAACTGCGCTACCGGGGAAGATATTCCCCAACCACTCAGCCGTTATCATATCTGTTACATAAACATTGACGGGATGGTTGGCATTCGGATTGCGCAGCGAACAGCGCATGACCGATTGATATGTTGTTTGATGAACCAATGCATCACGAAGTTCCCCTGCATTAATCCCTTGGGCTTGAAGAAACTTGAAATGTGCAGGAGTGCGGTTCAAGGCTGACAAAAAAGCAACATGGTCAATATGCTGATACGAGTTTAACCCGTGGGAAATATTCGATAGTCGGGTCGCTCCTTCGCAATCGGCAAAGACATTATCTTCAACATCATTGTTCGCCACCCACAGAAACTCCTGATCTTTCAGGCGCACCATCAATTCTGATAGCATCCCATCCATAACGGTGGTGTCGCTTTCTTCCATAGTCTTATCCCGCAGGTTCTTCGACCAAGCTTCATCACTAAAATAATGGACATTCAAGCGATTTCCATTGTTATGCTGATGATATTGAAGTCCAGCCATGATTTCAGAATGCTCCTCAAAGCGAACACCCCAAGAAGACCATAGACGGTACATGACGCTTTCCATCGCGCATGCACCCATAATGACCGTCTCACGGAAATCCTTGAACTTGGTTGGTTTGAGAATGGCAAACAAACTCAGCTTTGTTTTCTTTTCGAGATCATTGCCGATAACGACATCGTGGTAATTGAGTTTTATCGCGTACACGTTCCAATGCTCATCCAGCATCTTGTGGGCAAAGCTTTGCAATGGCTGGTATACATCGTCATCACCACGAGTGAATTTCCGCAGTCCATTGTTTTCACGCGCGATAAGTTTACAATAATCGTCGCTTTGATCCACAGGCTGAACATATCCCATAAACATATTATGCGAGCGAGGAACACGCATGGTCAGGTCCATATCAACAACTGGCAATTCGTCATAAATGACAACCCAATCTTGCGCACGATGAAAGTACGGTAGAAGGTCAAAGGCTTGATGGGTCATCATTGCAATGACAGATCGCCCTTGCGGATAATCTTTCAGGAATGTCATGACAGATTTCGTCACCGACTGTCCATCAAGTGCATCGGTATCAAAACGGCGTAATGGAACATGTTGTCCAGAAGCTTTGATCATGGGTTTCAAATCGGCTTCTGTCTGTTGCAACAATTTGATTGAAGGCTGGACAATCATAACCTTCTGTCCAGCACTTGCACGTTCCACTGCCCATTTACACGCATTGTATGTCTTTCCAGCCCCGGCCAGTGCATCGACCAGTTTGATGGCAATATTGGAATAGTCGTATTGAAACGCTCCTGTTGGAGCATTAATGGGAGGATTGTTTTTCATTATTTTTCTCCTCAAGATAATCTCCTCGTAAACAGTATTGGAAAGCCCCACGGTGAGGAGAAACAAACCGCAAGAATTCAGATAGCTACTTCTGAATGGGGCTTTCCGTTGGTTATTTATTCAGCGGCATAAGGGGATTCTAAAAGCACAAAATCTTGGCAGAACATCATGCATAAATTCGGATAGCTCATGGCGTTGGTGCTGACAGCGGATTTGAAATCCAAAAATACTTTTTTTGCTTTTTCATGCGATCTAAATGGTTTTGAAAATACGGAAAGTTTGTTTTCGCAATGTTTGATCAGCGTTTCTGTGATCAAATAGTAACCAGCTTCCAAGCCATACATGAATTCTCTATCCATCAGGATATTGATTTTATGAGGGGGGATAAGCGCAAAGCTTTCGTTCTTTTGGTTATCTCGAACTCGAACAATTTTGAATTCACCACTTTGAACACCGTGGTTTTCCGCTGAATTAATAGTCGCCTCCAAATATGGGCGGAAACGCTTGACCCACAAAGCTACATCATCGTCACCTTTGCAAATGAATGGCTTTATTGAACCATTTGGTGCTTTGTAAATCACTGATCTTGTGGATGCACTTTCAACTGTGTGAGATAAATCTTTATCAACTTGTTCGATTGTAAATTCAGGTTTTAGTTTCTTGGAAAATTCACTCATAACTCAATATTCTCCATAACTAACAACCCTCCCACCGAGGGCGTTTTCTGACTATGAATCTACGCCTGAAACCAGACGGTGCCAATTTGTTTAATACTTGAAAATCAATTAGTTAGATGCAAAATAAAACGG
>JABXIG010000026.1 GCA_013373205.1 Methylocystaceae bacterium
AATGCTCGATTCCACGCGGTGTACCAAACGGTAGACCATGAAGGCATCTTTTGTTACTTCTGTGGAATTGATAACTTCTTGTTGTTGCGAAAAACACCGATTAATCAATGACTTCCCTTGGCAGCCCCCGGGCACCATTCTTTCCCCATAAAATTTGATTAATCTACTGTTTTCGCAGCACTTTTTCATGTTGTGCGCGGCGGTCTTATGTATTGTCAGCCATCTTCTTCATCCATTGATAAAGAACGTCGATAGGATACCCACTCCCATAACCTTCTCCAACACCGCCGACTGTCCATCCCCCAAGGCGATCAACTATGTCTGGCGGACATTGGATAGCGCGTAAACGGTCCCGAAGACTATGGCGAAAGCTATGGATCACACACCCCTTCGGAACACGTTTCGCCATCCATTTATTGAGATAGGTACTGGCAACGCCACCTTTGCATTCTACGGCGTTACAATACTGTGGAAACAAGAAGTCGTTTTTTGATGTCAGTACGGCCCGTGTGATTGCCCAATACGCAGCACCAACCAACGGAATAATCCGTTCACTGTTCTTATTCTTTAACCGCCGCCACTTATGAGGTTTCAAGACAATATGAGGATGCTGCTGATCAAATACGATGTCTGATTTGACCAAGCCAGCAGCTTCACTGAGACGCATCCCTGTATCACTGATGGTAGCAATTAACCGGGTCGTATCTGTGTCAGCATCTTTGCATTGTCGTTGAACCTTGCGAATAATGTTCGGTGGCACTGGTTTACGCTCTTGCGGGGCGTTTACGATGTCATCACCTAAAAACACACCTGAGAAGCATCTGATTTCTGGCAGGTCTTCTTCACGGGACACGAAGTTCAGGATCGCACGGATCACATTGAATGCACGGTGAATAGTAGCCTTGCTCAACCCCCTTTTTGCATACGCATCACGCAATCTGTTTGCATCGGCTCTGGTGTAGGTATCAATAGGTTTATCACCCAATGCAGTGATCAGGTTTTTTTCAGCGCGATCAATAGCAGTGACGAACGTTCTTGGACGACCTGCACTCTTGGCTTTTAGATAGATCGATTTTGCTTCTGAGAATAAAGGTGCTTCTGAACGAGCAAGATCGACGACATTGCGAGATTGGAGAAAGCGTTCAAAAGGGTCGCCATAAATCTTGCGACGCAGGATCAACCAATCCTCATCCAACTGCGCAGCGAGTGAGGCTGCTTCTGACCGTGCAAGCGACTTTGAACAGGTACGTAACGATAAGACAATCCGATCACGATTGTAGTGGTCACGAACGTCCTTCGGAATCCTACGTGTGAAGTAGAAGACATTACGTTTCTTGAAGATGTATTTGGAGGTTTGGTCACCCATTTGGTCTACCGTTAAATGCGCACAACATGAAAAAGTGCTGCGAAAACAGTAGATTAATCAAATTTTATGGGGAAAGAATGGTGCCCGGGGGCGGACTTGAACCACCGACACGCGGATTTTCAATCCGCTGCTCTACCGACTGAGCTACCCGGGCTTACCAGTATGTTTTACAGCATCGGTACACGCTGTGTGGGAGGGGTTATAGAGCAGGGTGAACTTGCTGTCTAGACTCTTTTTTTAAAAAATGACGTCTTTTTTTCAAGGGTATATTTTTACTCCTTTTAGACCTAGTCGGGTTCGTATTCATCCAGGTCGCTTTCTTCTTCTGACTCGATGCGATAGCCTTCATTCAGCCATTGGCCGAGGTCAAGATCGGCGCAGCGTTTTGAGCAAAAGGGACGGTATTTATGGTCGCTTGGGTTGTTGCAGGTTGGGCAGGCTCCGCCTTTGGTCAATGCAAGGGTCTCAACTTTTTTATCCGTACTCAAAATTTTGTTTCCTCGTGGCTAAAGGCTTTAGGGGCAAGGGTTTTATCCAGTTGGGCCTGGGGCATAAATCCGAGGCGGTCTTTCAGCCAGTGTGGTGGGTGGTCCTGCCAAAAATTGTAGAGGGCTGCCCCCATGGGAATAGTCTTGTGTAGCCCGCCATGCGACAGCTGTCGTAGAAGTTTGGCATAGCTGGCGTCGGGGCCCCTGTATTGTTCGGACAGGCTGGTGGCCAGACGCGGGCGGGAGAATTCTCCCAGTCCCAGACGCGTTAAACCGTGAAAGTGGCAATCGGTTCCTTTGAAAAGACTGCGTGCCGCGTCTTCAAGTTTGTTTTTATCGCTCTTGCTTTTCATGTTGATGAAATCGATCAGAATCTGTCCGCTGAGATTTCTTAAGATGATCTGTTCCTTCATCACCTCTAGGGCATCCAGATTTGTGCGCAGCCAATTTTCATCCAGACTGCGGTTATCTGTGCGTTCGGCCATATTGATATCTATGGCGATCAGGGCCTGTGTTTCTTCAATGACCAGATGCCCGCCAGAGGGCAGGGGGCTTATGGGAGAAAGGGCCGCTTCAATCTGGCTTTCAATCTCGTGTTCTTCAAACAGGCTTGTCGAGCCTTTGTGAAGGATGGCTTTGTTGGTCAATTTTTGTAGATTTTGCGCAGCTTCCAGACCTTCGACATATATGTTTTGAAGATCTTTAGTTGAAAGGCTGTTCCACAAGTGGGTCAGGAAACCTTCTGCCTGATAGACAGGACCAAGCGTTGTATCGTTTGTTTGTGTCAGGCTGCACCAGTCCTGATGAAGTTTCTGGGCTTCTGCGGCAAGGGTTTCGGGGGGAAGGTTTTCTGCATGAGTGCGCACCACAAGGCCGCAGTCATCGGGCAGCAGGTCGCATAAGGTCGCTTTAAAAAGTTCGCGTCGATCCGCATCCTGAAATTTGCGCGAGATATTGATGCCGGGGCGATGGGGGGTCAAAACAGTGTTTGCCCCATTCAGTTCAATTTTACAGCTGAGTACGGCGCCCTTATCGCCTTTGGCGGGTTGTTTAACCTGCACAAGGATGGTTTCGCCCTGATGGAAGGATTTGATGTCATCATGTGCTGTGGCATTGACCGGAAGAAAGCCATTCTGCCCCTGTCCGATATCCACAAAACAGGCTTGCAGGCTGGGCACGATATTGACAATGCGGCCCTTGAAGATATCACCGATGTGCACCGGGGCCGATGTGCTGGTTTGCCCCACACGTTCGTTATAGAGGCAGATTAATTTTCCGTCTTTTAACAGGGCCGCGCGGGTTTCAAACGGGGTGTGGTCGATGCAGAGGGTGTCATAAAGTGGGGACATGGCAAGCGACCTTTATTGGGGGCGATAGCCAAGCCCGGTGAGCAGGTTTTTGGTTTCCGGCAAAGATAAGCCGACGACATTGCTGTAAGACCCGATGATCTTTTCAACAAAAGCACCTGCAAACCCCTGAATGGCATAGCCACCAGCTTTACCGTCCCATTCATTGAGGGCGATATAATCCGTAATTTCTTCAAGCGAGAGAGGCTTGAATTTAACAGCCGTATCAATAAGACGGCTATGGGCGCTGCCATCGGGTGCAATGATGCAAAGGCCACCATAAACATGATGGCGTCGACCGGACAGGAGTTCCAGAAACTGACGGGCTTGAACGGCATTTTCAGGCTTGGGCAAAATGCGTCGTCCCACACCGACAACCGTGTCTGCCCCAAGGACAAATGACCCCGGATGGTCTTGGGCAACGGCTTGCGCTTTGCCAATGGCAAGACGTTCGGCCAGTTTTCTGGGCAGTTCGTTCTTCAGGGCTGTTTCGTCAATATGGGCAGGGGCAATTACATCGGGTGTAATGCCGATCTGGTCCAAAAGGGAAACCCGTCTAGGGGAAGCTGAGGCGAGAACGAGACTCAAGCTGCCAAGTTCCAACTGATGCTTATTTGAAACGGAAGGTAATGCGACCTTTTGTTAGGTCGTATGGTGTCATTTCTACGGTAACTTTATCACCTGCGAGAACGCGAATACGGTTCTTGCGCATTTTACCGGAGGTATGTGCCAGAATTTCGTGATCGTTTTCCAATTTTACACGAAACATAGCGTTTGGCAGAAGTTCGGTGACGACGCCCGAAAATTCAATCATGTCCTCTTTGGCCACGGATATATCCTTTTAATATCTAACAAGCTTGATTTGGCAGGCAAAATGGTCGTGAATCCTCGTAACGTCAAGCATTTTTTACATGAAAGAAAGCTTTAGGACGGGGAAGGGTATCCAATCGACAGTTTATTTCGTCCTGTGCGTTTGGATTGATATAAAGCTTGATCGGCACGATTAATCAGCGGCAGGGCGGCTTCTTCGTTCATCATTTGGGTTACACCGATGGAGGCTGTGACTTTAATGTCGTGACTCCCATGCAGGATCGTGCAGTTTTCAATGGATTTTCTGATTTCTTCACAAATTTTTTGTGCGCGTTGATCGTCACATTCGGGCAGCAGGATCAGGAATTCCTCCCCGCCCCAGCGAAAGACTGTATCCGATTCGCGCAGACGTTCTTGAATGACGCGTGCAACATTTTTCAACACGGTATCCCCGCCAAGATGGCCGTATTTGTCATTAATCTGTTTAAAATGATCGATATCCAGCATGGCAACACTGACCGGGTAACTATGACGTTTAGCCGATTTTTTGATCTGGTCAAAAATAGGGTCAAAGATATTGCGGTTTGGCACCCCGGTTAATTTATCTGTAGTCGCCATATCCTGCAATCGACGTTGGTATCGATTGATGGTGAGATTTGCGATAAACAGCACAATCACACAAATAATTAACGACACAATCAGATTGGTTTTCAGATTGTCGGTGATTTTTGCTTCGACGCTTTTTTCTTCCTGTTCGACGATCAGATACCATTGAAATTCATCAACCAGACGGGAATTTAAATGAATGGTCTTGCCATCGCGAACATAGCTGAAAGTGCCACTGGGTTGGGATAAAATCTGTGTGGCGATGGTATCCAGGCCCGGTGTTTTGCGAATGGAACTGCCAGCATAATCATTGGTGTTGGACAACATGATCGTGCCTTCACGGTCAATGAAAGTGACCCGGCGTCCATAGCGTTTTTGATAGGTGACGATGCGTTGCTGGACCCGTTCAACGGACAGACCAACGCCCGTAACACCAATGAAATTTCCAGCATAATCATAAACCCGGTAATTGATGAAGACGGTCAGGTTACTTGGGTTGGCTGTATCAAAATCCAGATTGATTTCATATTCCTGGCCCGATTGGACGAAATTGAAATACCAGGCATCAAGGGGGTCCTGTGGGTTTACATTCTTGAGGACACCTGAAGCGTGGTAGTAGGATTTTGATTTTTCAGAAACAAAGAAACTGGTTACTGTGTTATAGCGTGATTGGATTTCCTTTAGGTATTTGACCAGTTGTTCAGGATCTTTTTCACCTTGGATGGTCCAGTCGCGCACAAAGGTATCCTGCGCCATAAGCGAGGAAATAAATATCGGCTGCAACAAGTCGCGCTGAATCTCAGAATAGATATTATTACTGGTCAGCGGCAAAGCTGTTTCAGAGATCTGCTTGGAAAGCGAATCGTGGGCAGCGTAATAGCTGGTCAGGCTGGTCATCATAAAGCCGAAGACCATCAGGCTCGCCAGAACCAGAATAAAACGCAGTTTGTTCCGCTTCATAAGTCGATTTCCTAAATTTCACGCCGGATCAGGTCGGCCAGACGTTTCATGCCGTCATAGATCACGTCGGGTGAGCAGGTTGAAAAAGACAAACGCAAGGTATTCTCGCCTCCGCCATTGGCATGGAAGGCGGCACCGGGGACAAAGGCAATCTTTTCTTCAGCCAGTGATTTTTCTAGCAGCTTACGTGCATTCATGCCTTCTGGCAGGTTCAGCCAAACAAACATCCCACCAGTAACCGGGGTAAAGGTCACGCTATTGGGCATGTATTGGCGTAAGGCATCTATCATAGCTTTGCAACGTTCCCCGTAAACGGTACGTAATTCTTCCAAATGAGGTTCTATAATTTCATTTGCGAGCTCATATGTCAAAGTTTGATTAACCGTAGATGTGTGTAGGTCGTTGGCCTGTTTCAATAAAATGAGTTTATCGAGAACCCCTGTCGGTGCAATGGTCCAGCCAACCCGTAAAGCCGGCATAAGGGTTTTTGAGGATGTCCCAAGTTGAACAACCAGGCCTTTGTCGTTCCATTTGTTCTGGCCCAGGAATTCACCTTCCACTTCCAGCAGGGATGGTGGTGGGGCTGTATCGTAGTAGAGGGCGCGATAGGCGGTATCTTCTATAATGATTACGTCATATTCATGAGCAAGTGCGATGATTTTTTCACGTCGTTCAAGCGGGATGGTCATGCCGCCGGGGTTTTGGAAATCCGGAACGGTATAAAGAAACTTAACGCCTTGTTTAAAGGCCGCTTCCACCGCATCCACTTTCAGGCCGTTCAGGTCGGTTTCTATGGTGATATATTTCGGGCGACGACAGCCAAAGACCTGCAAAGCCCCCAGATAGGTCGGGTTCGCCACTGCAATCGGGGTGCCTGCATCAATCAGGGCACTGGCAAGAAGCGTCAGGGACTGTTGGGCGCCGTTAGTGATCAGTACATTTTCTTTCAATACGGTGGTGTATTCAGATGAATTTGTATTGGCTACCCAACTGCGCAAAGGGTCATAGCCTTCTGTTTGGGAATATTGCATAAGTTGGCGATCTTGGGCGGGTTGATCCACCATACGTTCGCGAAAGGCGCGCACCTGGTCCATGGGGAACAGGGCCGGGTCGGGAATGCCGCCTGCAAAAGACAGGATTTCCGGATCTGATAGAATTTTTAAAAGTTCGCGAATTTCGGATGCGTCGATGGAGCTTGCATCGGCGGAAAACTTATCGTTCCAAGTCATTTTTATCCCCATATTTTTAAGGTCAGAGATATTGACCTTTCTTGGGGCTTTCGTCAATTGGCTTTCGTTCAATTTTTAGACGTCTGCCAGCCCGTGACGGGGGAACGCACGCTTGATATTCGTCATTAATTCATCACGCACAGCGCGGTAAGCATCTAAACGTTGTTCCCGGCTGCCCGATGTCAGGCTGGGATCAAAGGTATTCCAGAAAGTGACCTCGCAATCCATGTAGGCGGTCATGTCCATGGCATGGTGCTGGGCTTCTGGTGACAGGGTGATGATTTGATCGTAAAAACTGTCTTCCAGCTGATCAAAGGTTTTGGGTTCATGGTCGCTGAGATCGATGCCAATTTCATCCATGACTTCAATCACAAAGCCGTCCATTTCCTGCCCCAGTCGTACGCCACAGGAATTGACGTAGATACTACGGCCATGGATAAGCTTCATGATCCCTTCGGCCATAGGGGAACGAATGGCATTCATGGTACAACAGAATAAAATGGCGGAGGGCAGTTCGCTCACGCTTTTGATCCTCACTGACGAATGTGTAAGACACAAACGAGGGTGAAGAGCCGTCGGGCGGTGTCGTGGTCCACTTGAACCTTTTCTTCCAGACGTTCGCGGATAATGGTTGAACCTTCGTTATGAAGCCCGCGCCGCCCCATATCGATCGCTTCAATCTGGGTTGGCGAGGCGGTTTTGATCGCCTGAAAATAACTGTCGCATACGAGGAAATAATCTTTGATGATCTTACGCACTGGCATTAAGGGCACTTTGATTTGGCTGAAAAACTCCGTCTTTCCTTCTTGTGCAACATTCAGCACCAGACGTTTGCCATCTTCGATCGATAAGGTGACGTCATAAGGTCCGGTTTCATCACCGACCGGGGCGAAATAATTTTCTTCCAGCAGATCGAAAATCGCAACCTTGCGTTCATGCTCAATTTCGGGCTTGAGGCGCACGCCATCCAAGCCTTCGATATTGATGTTCGCGATTTTTTGTAAGTGATGCATGGCGTTATCCACCTTTTTGACCATCGGATGAAATATAAAAGCACAAAGGCTCAATCAGGGGAAGCCAGAAGTTCTTCCCTTTTGTTTCATCGAGGTAATATGGAGGCGATAACGTTATTCGAAACGGATGTCAGTTGCATCCCCATAGGCATTTTTAATCAGCATTTGTGCATGCCGTGCCATTTTATGCTGGGTACATAATTTGATCGAAAAGATCGGGGCAGGGCCCGTATGTTGGCAGCTTACAAAATTGTGGATGCCGGATTTGATAAGAAATTCTTGTGTTTGAGTCATATAAGTCCTTGTGTTGTTATGATGTCAGAGCCCTCGCAAGTTTGCGTGTGGCCTTTTGTTGTTTTGCTTCTTTTTCAAGGCGCAAAGCTTTGAGGTTTGCTGTTCTTGTGCTGCGTTCGGTTTCAGCACTTATTTTATCTTCGAGAAACTGTTCAGTTTCTTCCTGACTGATCCGTGCGAGTTCTTCAGCACGCGATAATGTCGTCTTACGCATGATGTATCCTGTTTTCGTGGAAAAACAAGCGGCTGCCCTTACCAGATGTAAGGGCAGCTTAAGGCTTGAGACTTAAGCGACAACGAGGTTCGTTGCAGAAGTCTTGCCGTTACGACCTGTTTCCAGTTCGTATTCAACTTTTTGGCCTTCGTTCAGGCTTTGCAGACCTGCGCGTTCAACAGCAGAGATGTGAACGAATACGTCATCGTTGCCATCTTGTGGTTCGATAAAGCCAAAACCTTTAGTCGGGTTAAACCATTTTACATTTCCAACAGCCATAATACGGTCCTTTGTTTGGAATGAGAAAATACGCATGCCACAACGTGTAGACATACGTTCAATTAAAATCACAATGTACAGAGAAACCGGGTGTCGGCAGTGCCGAAATAGGAAAAACGCGTAACGGTGCGAAATATTGAAAGGCCTGTATAGCCGATTAATCGGATAAAAGCAATTTATATTTCACACCGTAAATAGGACGGGCAGATTCATGGGCCCCGTAATATGTCATTCAAAGGCGTGGCGCAGGTATTTTATGATTTCTTTCGCATCATTTTGGTCAATTTCGCCGTTATCTTCAAAGGACGGCATATCAGTATGGACGTTGCGCCCGCCCTCGCGGATCGTCCACATCAGGTATTCATCAGAAATGATATTTTGCTGCATGGCATCCAGCAGGTTCGCAGGGCTCGGGTTCAGTCCTTTACCTGCCGGACCATTGCCATCGCCGTCAATGCCATGACAGGGCGCACAATGCGCTTGGTACAGTGTTTCACCACGGCCATAATGGTCGCCATGGGCATTTGCACTGGCGCTTAGACTAATCAATAGCCCAAACGCCATAAGACTAATTCGCTTTACCATGACAATGTTTATACTTTTTGCCAGAACCACAAGGGCACGATTCATTGCGTGACACTTTACCCCAGGTGCTTGGGTCGTTCGGGTCGACATGATCTGCCGGCTTGTTCGTGCGAACCGTGGCCGATCCATATTCAGAAGATTGATCAGACGATAAAGCCGAGGCAGTTTCATGACTGGCGGTCATTTCCTGTTCACCATGCTGGTTAAAGGCTTCTAGTTCTTCTTCGGCGCTTCCGACCTGAAGTTCCACATGGGCAAGCAGGGTCACGACACGATCGCGCAGGATGGACAGCATTTCTTCAAACAGGTTGAAGGCTTCGCGTTTATATTCATTCAGCGGGTCACGTTGCGCATAAGCACGCAGGCCAATACCCTGACGTAAATGATCCAGCGAAAGAAGGTGTTCTTTCCAGATGGTGTCGAGCAGTTGCAACAGCACGCTTTTTTCGACGGAACGCCAGACTTCATCCCCATAATTGGCAACTTTTGCCGCCATCTTACGGTCTGCTGCATCCATCAGACGCTCGCGAATTTCTTCGTCAGCCACACCTTCTTCTTTGGCCCATTCCTGTACCGGAAGATCAAGGTTAAAGACGCGGACCATTTCTTCATGCAGACCGTCCATATCCCATTGTTCAGCGTAGGCTTTGGCCGGGATGCATTTATCTACAATATCTTCGATAACTTCTTCGCGCATGTCTTTAATCAGATCAGACACATCGTCTGTAGACATCATTTCACGACGTTGCTCAAAGATCACCTTACGTTGATCGTTCATGACATCGTCAAATTTTAGCAATTGCTTACGCATGTCAAAGTTACGGGCTTCGACTTTTTGCTGGGCTTTTTCCAATGCCTTGTTGATCCAGGGGTGTACGATGGCTTCGCCTTCTTCAAGGCCGAGCTTTTGCAGCATGCCGTCCATACGTTCAGAACCGAAAATGCGCATCAGGTCATCTTCCAAAGACAGGAAGAATTTGGACGCCCCCACATCACCCTGACGACCAGAACGACCACGCAGCTGGTTGTCGATACGGCGGCTTTCGTGACGTTCTGTGCCCAAAACAAACAGACCACCAGCTTCAAGGGCCGTCTGTTTGGCGGTTTCAATCTCGTCCTTGATTTTCTGGATTTGCGCCTCTGTCGGGTTGTCACCCAGTTCAGTGGATACGCGCATTTCAAGGTTACCACCCAACTGAATGTCGGTCCCGCGACCTGCCATGTTGGTTGCGATGGTGACCGCACCGGGGACCCCGGCTTGTGCAACAATATAGGCTTCGCGTTCATGCTGTTTGGCGTTAAGAACTTCGTGTTTGATTTTGGCTTTTTTCAAAGCGCGAGCGAGTTCTTCGGACTGTTCGATGGAAACGGTACCGACCAGAATAGGCTGGTTCCGTTTATGACAGTCAATGATCTGTTCAACGATGGCGTTGATTTTTTCGCCGCGGGTACGATAGACCTCATCATCATGGTCTTTACGTGAAATCACCCGGTTGGTCGGCATGTTGATGACTTCCAGCTTGTAGATTTCAGCAAATTCGCCCGCTTCGGTCATCGCTGTCCCGGTCATGCCCGCCAGTTTGGGATAGAGGCGGAAATAGTTCTGGAAGGTGACAGAGGCCAGTGTCTGGTTTTCCTGTTGTACCGCGACATTTTCTTTGGCTTCCAATGCTTGATGCAGGCCGTCTGAATAACGGCGCCCTTCCATGACGCGTCCTGTAAATTCATCAACAATCATGACCTTGCCGTCTTTGACCAGATAATCCACACCGTTTGTAAAGATATGGTGGGCACGCAGGGCCGAATTGATATGGTGTAGTAAGGAAACGTTGGACAGATCGTAAAGTCCGCCGCTTTCCAGCAAGCCTGCTTCGCGCAGTAGTTCTTCAGCGCGTTCCACACCTGTTTCAGAAAGGGAAATGGATTTTACTTTTTCATCCATTTCATAGTCGCTTTCGACCAGATGAGGGATGATTTTGTCGATGGCACCATAGAGTTCGGAACTGTCATCACTAGGACCAGAAATAATCAAAGGTGTACGCGCTTCGTCAATCAGAATCGAGTCAACTTCATCGACGATGGCAAAATTAAACGGGCGTTGCACCATTGTTTCCAGACTGAATTTCATGTTATCGCGCAGATAATCAAAGCCCAGTTCGTTGTTGGTGGCATAGGTAATGTCACAAGCGTAAGCTTCCTGGCGTTCCATATCGCTCATGGCATTTAAGATGCAGGAGGTGCTCATCCCTAAAAATTGGAAGACTTTGCCCATCCATTCACTGTCACGTTTGGCCAAATAATCGTTGACCGTGACCACATGGACGCCTTTACCAGATAGGGCATTGAGATAGGCAGCAAGGGTGGCAACCAGTGTTTTCCCTTCGCCGGTGGCCATTTCTGCAATCTCGCCACGGTGCAGAACGATCCCGCCCATCAGCTGTACATCATAATGGCGTTGACCCAAGGTCCGTTTAGCAGCTTCGCGAACCGTGGCAAAAGCATCCACCAGAACGTCATCCAGTGTTTCTCCATCGGCAACACGTTTTTTCAGCCAGTCGGTGCGGGCGCGCAGGTCGTCATCACTAAGGGGTTCGATGTCGGCTTCAAGTGCGTTGATATCATCAATATATTTTTGCAGACCTTTGATATAACGATCATTAGCAGAGCCGAAAAGCTTACGGGCAATAGCGCCAAACATGGAAATCCCCTGAGTAAGAAAAGTCTAAGAAGGGTTGCGTGCAATGCACGAACCGGACAGAGATAGAATGGTTGGGCCGCTATGTCAATTGTACATAGCTGTTACAGTGTTGTTACTTTTCTCTACTGGACGGATCAGTATGGATGTGCATTATGCCTAATAGATACTTTTTTGCGATACCTACCACAGAGGTCCTATATAATATGTTGAAAAACACATTCCGCGCCCTTGCCCTTGCAGGCGCCTTGACGATTTCGTTCAATGCTATGGCTGACGATAAAAAAGACGATCCGGTTGTAGCGACCGTGAACGGTATGAAAATCCATCATTCTCAGTTGATCGAAGCGCAGCGTTCCATGGGTGGTCAGGTGATGGCAATGCCACTTGAAATGATACAAGCGATGTTGATCAATACCATCGCAGATCGTTTGATCGTGGCTGAACAGGCCCGCAAGGAAGGCTTTGACAAGACGGATGAATTCAAAGCCCGTATGAAAGACATTGAATCCAACGTTCTCGCGCGGGATTTTATCGCCGATTATGCTGAAAAGCAAATGACTGATAAAGCCGTTGAAAAAGCCTATCAGGATATGCTTAAAGGTTTTACACCTGCGGATGAAGTCCATGCTCGTCACATTTTGCTGAAAGACGAAGATGCAGCGAAAGCCGTGATTAAAGAACTGGATGATGGCGCAGATTTTGTGGAACTGGCCAAAGAAAAATCCACTGGCCCAAGTGGTCCGCAAGGCGGCGATCTGGGGTATTTTGCCAAAGGCGCCATGGTGGAAGAATTTGAAAAAGCAGCCTTTGATCTGGATAAAGGTGCTTATACTAAGACACCTGTGCAATCCCAGTTTGGTTATCATGTGATTAAGGTTGAAGATATTCGTAAATCCCAACCGCCGAAACTGGAAGATGTCCAAGAAGAACTGAAAGCCAACATCGGTAAGAAAGCTGTCGGTGAATATATCGACTCTTTGCGTAAAAAAGCCGATATTGTCCTGTTGGATAAAGACGGTAAAGAAATTAAAGAAGATAAATAAATAACGATTTACCTTTTGATAAATTGCGCGTTATATCGTCATCTGCATTCTTTTGTGATGCAGGTGGCGATTTTATTTTCGAAGTAGAGAACACATGACTGATATTTCCCCTTTGGCTCCTGAAAAATTTCCTGATCTTGCCCCGGTTAAGGGGGTGCAATTCGCAACCCGTGCGGTTGGGGTGAAATATAAGGATCGAACGGACCTGATGGTTGCTGATCTGGCTGAAGGGTCTAATATTGCAGGTGTCTTTACCTTGTCACTGACCGCATCTGCCCCTGTGGATGCCTGCCGTGAAGCCTTGAAAGAAGGTCATGGAAAAGCGCGCGCCATCATTGTGAATTCAGGGAATGCCAATGCCTTTAACGGTAAAAAAGGCATTGCATCCGTTTCTAATATTGTTGGGGAAGCCGAGAAAATATTTGGGTGTTCCAAACATGAAATTTTCACCGCCTCCACAGGTGTGATCGGACAGGCGTTGCCGGATGCTAAAATCACGGGCGCTTTGGCCGGAATGAAAGAAGAATTAGGTCAGGCAAGCTTTGAAGATGCCGCCCGTGCGATCATGACCACCGACACCTTCCCCAAAGGTGCGAGCAAGCAGGTGAAAATTGGTGGCGAGGTCGTGACTATTTCAGGCTTTGCAAAAGGCTCTGGTATGATTGCGCCGAACATGGCAACCATGCTGGCGTTTATTTTCACAGATGCGGCGATTTCTTCTGATGTATTGCAGGCTTTGCTGAAAACAGCAGGGGATAAATCCTTTAACGCCATTACTGTGGATAGCGATACCTCGACCAGTGATACGGTTTTGCTGGCTGCGACGGGGCAGGCGGGTCATAAAGAAATTACCTCGATCAGCGATCCGGCTTTGGATGACTTTAAAGCGGCGTTGGATGATACCTTGATCGACCTTGCCCAGCAAATTGTGCGCGATGGCGAAGGGGCAAGTAAGTTTATCACCGTCAAAGTCGCAGGCGCTGAAACAGACGTTGCCGCCAAGACCATCGCGCTGGCGATTGCTAATTCTCCGCTGGTTAAAACGGCGATTGCCGGGGAAGATGCCAACTGGGGCCGTATTGTTATGGCTGTGGGTAAGGCCGGTGAAAAGGCAGATCGTGATAAGCTGCAAATCTCCATCGGTGGGGTATTGATCGCCGGTGAAGGCGAAGCTGTGGAAGGTTATGACGAAGCCCCGGTTGCTGCCCATATGAAAGGTCAGGAAATTGATATATTGGTCGATGTCGGGATTAGCGATGGGCAGGCAACGGTCTGGACGTGCGACTTGACTCATGGGTATATCGAAATTAATGCGGACTATCGTTCATGATGGATGGGGATGACAACGGCTGTTATGGCCAGCAGGTGATTACACCGGGCTTGCCTCTTATCTTTGTCGTGGCGGTTGCGATGGTGGATTTGGACGGGCGTGTGCTGATGGCACAGCGCCCCGAGGGTAAATCCATGGCCGGGCTTTGGGAATTCCCCGGCGGTAAGCTCGAAGACGGCGAAGCCCCGGAAAGCGCTCTTGTGCGTGAACTGAAAGAAGAACTAGGTGTTGATATCACCGAAAGCTGTCTTGCACCGTTAACCTTTGCATCCCACAGTTACGAAAAATTTCAGCTGTTTATGCCGCTTTATGCCTGCCGTGTCTGGAAAGGCGAGCCCCATGGCGCTGAAGGGCAAAACCTGAAATGGGTCTATCCAACCGATATGCCCAAATTACCCATGCCGGAGGCTGATATTCCCCTAATTTCGCTTTTGCGTGACCTGATTTGATTAAATCATAGGTAAAAATAGGTTTGTAGTTAAAAACCATATAATTCTTGAAACCCACCTTTTTAATCCCAACGTTAATAATTTGATATGCATTAAAATCTTTGCATGTATATCCGTGGTAAATAAAAAAATATAAAGCCATGATTTAAAAGGGATATTCGGAAAATGGGTGCGTCATATGGTGAATTGGTTTCGTAACGCAAGATTACTCTATCAAATTAATTTAATTGCCCTTATTACGCTGCTTGGGTTTGTGATTATTGGCATAAGCTTTATGTCAAGTGAACGCAAAGTCAGCAGTACACAGGATGAACTGAGTGAAGAACTTGCAGCTCTTGATGCGGCTGAAGATGTTCAGTATCAGTTTCTCAATGCACGACGGCGAGAAAAAGATTTTTTAATCCGTCTGGATGAAAAATATATCAAACAGCATGACGATGTAATGGCTCTGATTAACAATCGCATGAAGCTGTTAATTGGCAATGATCTTTTGGTCAATGAACGTGAGACCTTGCTGGAAATTAACGAGATGCTGAATGTGTATCAAGCAACTTTTACGTCGGTTTCAGCGGGATGGATTGAGATGGGGCTTAATGAAAAGCAGGGCCTTCGGGGGTCATTGCGTAAATCCGTTCATGAGGTCGAAACAAGACTTAAAGAATTTAAGAATGAAACGCTGACAGTCACCATGCTGATGATGCGTCGTCACGAAAAAGATTTCCTGTTACGCATTGATCCAAAATATATTGGTCGTATGGATGAAAGGTTAGCGGAATTTTCGGCTCAATTGATCCAAAGTTATATCCCGAGTGCAGCACAGGATGAGATCATGAAGTTGATGAGATCCTATCATGCTGATTTCAAGAAACTGGCGGCAAAAAGGCTGTCTATTCAAGAAGAAGTAAAAACCTTATCCAAGGTCTTTGCTCAAGCTGAAAAGCCCTTTAATACCTTCTTCAAGTCACTGCAAGACCGTACACATTCCTTGGATGAAGAAATGCAAAGAACGATGGATCAAACGGCGATCTCCATGTATGCGGTTATTGTGCTGACGGTCGGTGTTGTGTTTGTGATTTCATTTTTGGTTGCTCGCCAAATCACCCGCCCTATTCAGACGTTGACAGATGCGATGAGCCAGCTTGCAGATGGTAATAAAAATACCGATATCCCGGTTACAAAACGCAAGAACGAACTGGGCGAAATGGGGCGGGCCGTTTTGGTTTTTAAGGAAAATATGATCCGTGGCGAACAATTGGCAGCTGAACAGGCGGTCGAACAGGAACGTCAGCAAAAACGTGCACAGCAGATTATTGAGTTGACGCAAGGCTTTGAAAAGGATTCAGATCAGGTTCTGGCTACAGTGCATACAGCTATTACGCAAATGAGTGCAACATCTGAACAAATGAAACACGGTGCGGATCAATTAAATGATCGATCAACGGCAGTCTCAGGTGCAGCCACAGAAGCTGCGAGTAATGTTCAGACCGTGGCATCAGCTTCGGAAGAGCTTGCTGCTTCTATCCGTGAAATTGGGTCACAAGCAGCGAACTCCACGCAGATTGCTGGACAAGCTGTGGTGAAAGCCATGGAAACAAATGAAACTGTGCAAGGCCTTTCAGAAGCGGCACAACGTATCGGTGAAGTGGTTAAACTTATTAATGACATTGCAGATCAGACAAACCTTTTGGCTTTGAATGCGACCATAGAAGCCGCGCGTGCTGGCGATGCTGGTAAAGGCTTTGCGGTTGTTGCAAGTGAAGTGAAAAATTTAGCCAATCAAACTGCCAAGGCAACGGATGAAATCTCTCGTCAAATCGGGGACGTACAGCAATCAACTAAAGACGCAGTGGAAGCCATTGATGGGATTTCGACTGTGATTAATCAGATGGATGAAATTGCCTCTACGATTGCTGCTGCTGTTGAAGAACAGATGGCGGCAACACAGGAAATCGCGCGTAATGTGGAACAGGCAGCAAGCGGAACAGACGAGGTGACGCAGAATATAGAAGGCGTCAGTAGTTTGGCAACAGAAACTGAACAGGCAGCAAACGATGTAAATACGGCTTCGGCTCAGGTAGAAAGTCAGGCAGAAACCATGAATAGGTTTATCCATGGTTTCCTCGAAAAAATTAGGGCTGTCTAGGGGGTAGCCTTATCGCCATTCCTGAACTAGACGAAAGCCGATCAGGGTGTGTTTCATGTCAGCGCGTCGGTGATGGCGCGCTGCGGCTCGACAGACACCACACCCGCGGTCATCCCAGGCCCCGCCTTTGACCGTCATGCGGCCTTTTTCGCCGGGGGTGCGGGTCCATTCATAAACTTGTCCGGCCATGTCCAGCACGCCAAAGGGGCTGGCCCCGCGCGGGAATGACCCGACAGGCATGGTGTCATGCGGGCCGAGATCGGCGGTATTGGCTTTTGCCGGGTTGAAATTGTTACCCCAAGGATAGGAGCGCCCATCAAGACCTCGTGCGGCCAGTTCCCATTCTTCTTCTGTGGGCAGGCGCCAGTATTTTCCGGTTTTGACGGATAACCATTGGGCATAGGCCTGTGCGTCAAAATAATTGACCAGAACGACAGGGTGTTCATCACGCCCGGTGGGATAACCGTTTTGATCCCAGGCATATTTACGGGTGCTTTCAAAGGGGTGGCTGATGCCGTAACTGTTCCAATCCACGATATCCACATCCGGGGATTCGCGGTTGGTGTCACGAATAAAGGCGCCATACTGATAATTGGTGATCGGGGTCTTGGTGATAAAAAAACGTTGGCTGCGTGTCTTTTGTGCAGGCAGTTCATATTCATACCAGCCCTGATTACGTGTCACGCTGGAGCCATATTCCTGTTCATCAATGCGATAGGCCGTTTCGCGATCGGGCTCGGTCGATCCAATAAAAAAGATCGCTGCCGGGATGGGGACAAGCTCGGGCATTTCTTTTAAGGCTGCGGCTTCTCGTGGCGTCGGTTGGACAGCACAGGCACTGAGCAGCACCAGACAGGTAATTGCAGATAGTCCTTTGAGGAACTGATAAGCCATAACAAGAAACCCCTTTTTCTTAAATTTCTTCTACCATCTCTTAGCTTTGGGATAGACGCAAGCTTAAATCTTTTGTTAGGCTGCGTCCCATCACATGATCTGTCAGAGGATAGTCGAGATGCCTTCCACCTACCGCAGGCTAATTTTATCCGAAGAAATCCGCAACGCCTTTAGCAACCGCATCGGGGTTGTTGCGCTGGAAAGTACCGTGATTACCCACGGTCTGCCGTATCCTGAAAATCTTGAAACCGCCTTGGCGCTGGAAGAAATTGTGCGTGAGAATGGCGCGGTGCCTGCCACCATATGTGTGATCGACGGGTTGGTGCGTGTTGGTGTGACACGGGCAGAACTGGAACGGCTGGCCCAAGAATCATCGGTTCAAAAGCTAAGTCGGCGCGATTTGCCTTTGGCGATGGCGCGCAAACAAACAGGGGGCACCACGGTTGCGGCAACCATGATGATTGCCGAACAAGCCGGCATCCGTGTTTTTGCCACAGGGGGTATTGGCGGGGTGCATCGCGGGGCAGAAGATAGTTTTGATATCTCCGCTGATCTGGAAGAACTGGGGCGCACGTCTGTCTGTGTGGTCTCAGCCGGAGCAAAGGCAGTGCTGGATTTGCCCAAGACCTTGGAAGTTCTGGAAACAAAAGGTGTTCCGGTGATTGGCTATCGCTGTGATCAGTTTCCGGCCTTTTATTATCGCGACAGTGGCCTTGCCAATATGGCCCGCATGGATGACGTCAGTGAGATAACGGAACTGCTGATTCATAAATGGAACCTGACGCGCTGGCCCGATAGTATGACTTTTGCGGGCGGGGTGTTGATTACGAACCCGATTTCTAAAGAAGACGAATGGGCGGGCGACGAGGTGGAAAACCATATCCAGCAAGCCCTGAGGGAAATGGATGTATGCGGCAAAGAGGTCACGCCTTATCTGTTAAAACGTCTTGGGGAATTGTCAGACGGAAAAAGCAAAGTCAGCAATGTGGCCCTGATTAAACAAAATGCCAAATTGTCAGCCGAAATCGCAACAGAGCTGGTGTCACGGGTCAAAAATTACTGATCCGTTGACTTTCGGTTTTCAGCCCGTCGCTGAGAATATAAAAATTCACCGCATCATAAGAGATCAGCCCGAAGGCCAGTAGAATGACAACAATAACCCCAAAGTGGGATTGGCTGGTCTTGTGCAGGTTATATTGTTCGGGTGGGGCTTTGTGTCCGGCGGGCATGATAATTTCCACATCGCCTTTGTGATGTTCTTCTGTATGCATCAGGCTTTTGAAATTGTCCCCCATTTTTGAAAAGCCACGATGCAGCACGCTATATTCACTCATAAACGGCATAAACATTCCCAAAAGAGAAAAAAGTGAGCCCAGCCCAGCACTATAGGGGGCATAGCCGCTGGAAAGTGCGTTGCCGATAAAGAGTGACGCCAAAATGGTCAGCCCGAAGGCGATGATAAAAAGTATCTGCATATAATTGTGCTTTTCAATTCAATCTAATGACCATATCCTATCGAAAAATAGATATGAACTAAATCGAACAGTTTTCACATATAAAATCAATCTTATGAACCAATCGGTTGCGTCCCCCCTAAAGAATCCTACCTATCGGAACTTGTTTCTGGCTCAGGTGAGCTCGCTTGTGGGGACCGGACTCACTACCATTGCCTTGGCTTTGCTGGCTTTTGACATGGCCGCGGGCGATGCGGGAAAGGTATTGGGCACTGCTTTGGCGATCAAGATGGTGGCCTATGTCTGTGTCGCGCCCATCGTGGGTGGATTCGCCCATTTATTGCCGCGAAAAGCCACATTGATTGTGCTGGACCTGTTGCGTGCCGGATTGATCTTGACCCTGCCGTTTTTGTCCGAGGTCTGGCAGCTCTATGCGGTGATCTTTGCCGTCAATGTCTGTTCGGCCTGTTTTACCCCGCTGTTTCAATCGGTTATCCCCGATATTCTGCCCAATGAGGAACGCTACACCAAGGCGCTGTCCTATTCCCGTCTGGCCTATGATCTGGAGAATATGCTCAGCCCGACACTGGCGGCTTTGTTGTTGACCGTTTGGTCATTTGATCTGTTGTTCATGATCAATGGGGCAACCTTTTTACTGTCTGCCCTGTTGGTGGTGATGGCGGTGTTACCTGCATCGGCCATGGCGGAACGCGAGAACTCCATCTTGAACAATATCACCTTTGGGGTGAGGGCGTATCTTAAGACACCACGCTTACGCGGACTTTTGGCGCTGCATAGCGTGGTGGCTGTTGGCGGGGCCATGGTGATTGTGAATACGGTTGTCTATGTGCGCAGCTATCTGGGCTTGGGGGAAAGTGAAACCGCCAGCGTGATGATGGCTTCAGGCGCTGGCTCCATGCTGGTCGCGCTCTATCTGCCCAAGGTGTTAAAGACCGTGCCGGATCGCCCCTTGATGATCGCAGGCGGCAGCCTCATTGCCTCGGCGTTATTGTGGGGGATGACTATGCCGGGCCTGTGGGGTGTGGTGGGGATCTGGTTTGCGCTCGGCGCTGGTTGGTCCTTGATCCAGACGCCAGCGGCGCGTGTGGTGACCCGTTCCACCAGCGATGGGGATCGCGCTGCCTATTTCAGCGCGAATTTCGCGCTATCCCATGGGGCATGGTTTTTGGGCTATAGTCTGGCGGGCTGGCTGGGGGCTGAACTCGGCCTGTCGCAAACCTTTGCCTTGATGGCCGTGATCGCCTTTCTCATGACGCTCTGGTCCTTAAAACTCTGGCCGACCAACGACCCGGTTGTGGTGCCCCACACCCATGAAGCCCACACTCACAATCATCCGCATACCCACAAAGACAAACACCACGAACACCGCCACGAAGGCTGGGAAGGCCCCGAACCCCACGTCCACGAACACCGCCATAAAGAGGTCAAACACGCCCACCCTTTTGTGATCGACGCCCACCATATTCATTGGCCGGGGCCGGAGCGGTGAGGGGGAAATTCGTATATATGCGCGTTTGTTATAGATTTGAAGGCATTGATTATACTTATCGCCGCAAGAAAAATAAGAATAATATAATTAAATAATTGATTTTATTGAATTATTTTCATTAAACTTTTACGTTTGACTTAAGTAATTCATTTTGGTATATTCATCTAAATGTTGTGTTAATTGTGTGATGTAAGATGAAAAAGAGAAGTCCAAGATCTCCAGCAATGTCATTACCTGTAGCTATCGAGAAAGCTGAGCAAATATATACGGCTGAAGGTGGAGTACACCCAATTCCGAATGATGTTGCAGCCAAACATTTAGGTTATTCTGGTGCGCGCAATGGCGCTGCTGCAACTGTGCTAGCAAGTATGAAATATTATGGACTACTAGTTAAAGCAAATGATGGTATGGTGTCGTTACCTAAAGAGTTTGTTGAGTTCAAGGTCGCTCCAAGTAATGCTATCAAAGTAGATATTATTTCAGGATGGTTTAAGTCACCGGCAATTTTTTCTGAACTATTAGAAGGCGGTGTTAGCTCGTTACCTTCCGATGAAACTCTAAAGTATACGCTTGTCAAGAAAGGTTTCTCACCAAAATCAGCGGATGTTTGTTTGCAGGCCTTTAGAGAATCTTTAGAGTATATAAAAGACTTTAATGTATCAGATGAGTTTGAAGAAACAATATCGGAAACTGTTTTAGATCAATCAGAATGTGTTGAAGAAGAGCCGCAAATAAAAAATTCAAATAACGTAGCAGTTAATCAAAATCCTGTTTTCGAACCATCTGATCATATTCGGCTACCTGTAAATTTGAAGGATAACCGTATGGCATACATTGAATTTCCTAAGCCTTTTTTGCTAGCTGATAAGGAAAGATTGATTAAGTATATTGAGCTGCAATTGGCAGATGATGAATAAGAAAAACCTAGCGCAGTTGCACCTGCGCTAGGTTAAATTTCTTAGCAGGACAAAGGTTTCATCCTCGCTAAGGCCGGAAAGTCCAGCCGTAAGTTAACATAGTCTGGATTAAATTTCTTTCGGTGTCAAGAGAAGCCCAAGTTATGAGGCGTATTATGTCACATCGTGCCGCACCTAAGGGCTATCGCTGGGTTTTTTGCAAAAGCATTAAGCATTGGCGTACCGGAAAGCGTGTATTTCGTAAAAATGGCGGTTGTTTTTCATTTTTAGTAAAAGATAAGCGCTAAATACAAATGGGGTGAAGGTCGCTTCGCCCCATAACTGTCAATAATTTTTATCAAGACTTCCCAAACACCTCATTAATTTGCTGACTAACCGTCACGAAGGTGGTGCGTTTGGACAGTTCTTTCAAACTCTGCGCCCCGACATAGGTGCAGGTGGAGCGTACGCCGCCTAAAATCTCGGTGAGGGTGTTTTCGACCGCGCCGCGGTAGGGGATTTCGACGCGTTTGCCTTCGCTCGCGCGGTATTTCGCCACACCGCCATAGTGTTTGTTCATGGCCGTATCGGACGACATGCCATAGAATTCGAGGAATTTTTCTTCGCGGATGATTTGTTTGCCGTCTGCGTCCAATTCATTGGTCAGGTAGCGACGGGTGAGCACGTCGCCGTTACATTCATCATGGCCCGCCAGCATCCCGCCGAGCATGACAAAATCTGCCCCGCCTGCAAAGGCTTTGGCCACATCACCGGGGACCGTGCAGCCGCCATCGGCACAGACAAGGCCTTTCAGCCCGTGGGCGGCATCGGCGCATTCGATCACAGCAGACAGTTGCGGAAAGCCCACGCCTGTCATTTTGCGCGTCGTACAGACGGAACCGGGGCCAATGCCGACCTTGACGATATCCGCACCGGAAATGATCAGCTGTTCGGTCATTTCCCCCGTGACCACATTGCCCGCCATGATGACGGCGTCTTTGTGGGTCTTACGGATACGTTCGACGATACGGGCAAAGCGTTCACTGTAGCCGTTTGCCACATCCAGACAGATGAAGACGGGTTCGCCTTCGGGGCGCTTGGCGGCGAGTTTCATGGCTTCGTCGAGATTTTCCACATCCTGTTCATTGATGCCGAAAGAAAAGAACGTACGGTTCCACGGGTTGATCCCGGCTTTGGGGGCGGTTTCTTCAAAGAAGGTTTGATAATCGCTTTGGGCATAAAATTTATGCAGGGCTGTCATTGCGCCATGTTTGGCAAGGGCCTGGGCCATGTCAAAGGTGCCGACTGTATCCATATTGGCGGCAATCAACGGCACACCTTTCCAGACCCCTTCAGCATGGGGAAAGCGGAATTCGCGTTCCATATCAACTTCGGAACGTGACAGCAAATCAGATCGTTTGGGACGAATGAGAACGTTTTTATAGTCAAGTTTGACTTCGGTATCGATACGCATGTGGCGTGCAGCCCTTTTCAAGAGTTATATGATGGCACCGATTTCAAAGACTATCACTGTCTTGACCAAATGGACAAGAATAAAAAAATGCGCCTCACGATCACAAGGAGTATCAGGGGGGAAGTGATCGTAAGGCGCATCCAGTAACACTGGAATCTAGGGAGGGGAGAGTGTGCAGGTTAGGCTGCGTTTGATTCCAGTGCTTTCATCTTGGAGGTTGAAATTTCGATTTTGCGCGGTTTCAGGCTTTGCGGCACTTCGCGTACAAGATCGATGTTTAACAGGCCATTGTCCATGCTGGCGCCGACGACTTTGACATGGTCTGCCAGTTCAAAGCGACGTTCAAAGGCGCGTCGGGCAATGCCACGATGGAGGTATTCTTTCTCTTCTGCTTCTTCCGTTTTGGCTTGTGCAGAAACCACCAGACTGTTTTCTTTTGCGGTGATTTCCAGATCATTTTGGTCAAAGCCCGCAACGGCAAGTGTGATGCGGTAGCTGTCTTCGCCAGACACTTCGATGTCATAGGGCGGATAAGCGTTGGCGGCATTGTCTAAGCGTGTGGCTTGATCAAGGGCGCGTTGCATACGTTCAAATCCGATGGAAGAGCGAAACAGGGGTGATAAGTCAAAATTTTGCATTGTCATATTCTCCTATGAGCAACATGAGGTTTCATCAATCATGTGGCCTTCCCAATGTGGGCAAGGCCTTAAAAACAAGCGTGTTTGAAACGTTTAGACCCGCTTTGCGGCGCCTAATTCATCGCTTGTGTATAGGAGTTAGGAAGGTGTTTTTTGGCCCGCAAGGGGTGGATTTGAAAAAAATTAATTATCGCCAAATAATTCAAGGTGCCAGGAAAGTTCATCTTCATTTAACGGGAAATCACCATCTTCTGTGGCCTTGAGAAGATTGTTAATCGGCATTTTCGCAAGTTTGAACTGAATAGATTCCCCGGTATGGGCACTTAGGCCTGCTTTCCAGGCAAGGGCCATGATGCCTTTTCCACTGTGGGAGGCTAAGATCTTTTTCACCGTGACGCGGCGCATGTCTGCCATAACGGCCAATGCACTTGTCGCACACAGCCATTCATTGTCATCAATCAAGCTGAGCAGTTTGTCTTCATCCAGTTCGCCTGCTTCTTTTAAAGCGCGCATGTCATCAATGGGATCTGACTCTTCTTCTCTGGCGGGCTCGTCACTATCAATGCGTTTTTTAACCTGTTCCTCGATGGTTTCCATAACTTCATCGGACAGGTCTTGTCGTTTGCGCAAAGAAGCAAGCAGCGTATCTGCCAGAAAATGGGCCATGCGCTTGGCAGCATTGTTGCTCAGTTTGGGGCGCGCGACCAGTGGTTCATGCCAGACTTTTGTTGTTTCGGCGCGTTCCACCAGCATGTCCAAGGTATCTTCGCGAATTTGGGCGCTTTGGTTTGATAACAGATCGGTGATGGCGCTTTCTTCATCGCTGGCAATGACGGCATCTGAAATAACTTCAGAAACGGACTTTCTTTTTGAAATGGCATTGAGCGCACCGCTTGGATGGCTTGACGTGATGATTTCCAACAGGTCATCATCACTCAGAACAGGTGAAAATTGCAAAACAGGACCTGCAACGACCAGTTCCATGTCTGTTGCCAGATGTTTGATGATGTCACCGGGAGCATCAACCACATCTTTCAGAGTTTCAGACAGAATCTGGCGAACCCGTGTCGCTTGGTCGCGAGACAGGATTTTCAGGGCTTCATAAGCCAAATCCTGGATTTTGCTGTTGAGGACTGCATTGGCATCGCGGGAGTTTCTGGCGACTTTCTCGACAAGGTCCATACGCACGGATTCTTCATCGTCATGCGCCAGCAACATGTCTGCCTGTTGGGGAGTCGCCGGGTTGGTCGCAATTATTCTTCGAACTTCACTTGCATCATCTTCTGCAAGGAAATAGAGAATCTCAGGTTTAATATCCTGACGTTCTGCAAGTTGGCAGCGAATCGATAAATCTTCGCTTGCGGCAAGCTTTTGCATCTCTTGATAGGAGAGCGTGTCTTTCAAGACGAGTTTTTTATCAGAATCGCTCATATGACTATTTGTGATTTCAACCTCAAGAAAGGTTATAGTGCAACGGCTTGTGTTTTAGTTCAACCCGATAAAAAAAAGCGGCGGAACTTTTTTCAAGTCCGCCGCTTTTTGTACGATTGTCCCGACAAGGGAACGGGAGAACCCGTGCCTTATTTGATGCCGAAGTTGGAGAAACGCTTGTTGAATTTCGCCAATTGGCCCCCGGAGTCGAGCAGGCGGTGAACGCCAGTCCAAGCCGGGTGAGATTTCGGGTCGATGTCCAGTTTCATCACGTCGCCCGGTTTACCCCAAGTGGAACGGGTTGTGAACGTGGTACCGTCTGTCATTTGAACAGTGATTTCGTGGTAGTCTGGGTGGATGTCTTTTTGCATAATCGTCTCAATAATTCTTGTCGCAACAATAGGCTCACGACTTAAGTTGTCGGGAAAACGAGGCGCTTATATAACGAGATTGGAGAGACTGTGCAAGGCATTCTTTTCATATTTCTGTAATTCACCTTGTGAATGGGGCGATGCATTGTTATATCCCCATAAATTGTTGATGTAAAAAAGCAGGAAAAAACCATGTCTCTTGATGAAAGCCAGTTCCACGAAATCGCAGACACGTTCCTTGATGAACTGTTTGACCATCTTGATGAGCAAATCGGCGACAGAGCCGATGTGGATATGGAAGACGGGATCTTGAATGTGGAACTGGATGCAGGTGGTACCTACATCATCAATAAACATGCCCCGAACAAACAAATCTGGCTGGCGTCGCCCAAAAGCGGGGCGAGCCACTATGAATATAAAGACGAGCGCTGGATCGGGACACGTGATGGCGCTGATTTACAAAACCGACTGGCAGAAGAATTAAACGTGACCCTGTCATGAACCCGGTTCTGGTCGAGGTGTTGCGCGGATCATTGGTCGAAAGCCAGCATCGCGGGGCCTTTTGTGTGGTGGACGCACAGGGCGATGTCGTCTTGTCTATGGGGGATATCGAAAGCCCCGTCTATCCACGTTCCAGTGTCAAGGCTATGCAGGCCGTTGTGATGATGGAAAGTGGCGCTGCGGACGCGTTTAATTTTACGGATGAAGAAATTGCACTGGCCTGTTCGTCACATGGTGGGGAAGTTCAGCATATTGGCATGGTGCAATCCATGCTCAATAAAATGGGGCTGACAAAAGACTTGATAAAATGCGGTCCCAGTTGGCCCATGAACATTGAAGCCGGACGCCATCTTGCCATGGAAGGGGAAAGCCCGAATGTCCTGCATAATTGCTGTTCAGGTAAACATGCTGGTTTTCTGGCGCACCTCAAACATAACAAGATTAATCCGGTCGGCTATACCGAACCAGACCATGCATTACAGAAAGAGATCAAGGCAGTTATCGAAGATCTGTGTGAGGTCGATTTGGACATAGCCCCGCTTGGTATCGATGGTTGTGCCATTCCTACATGGGCGATCCCTTTAAAAAATCTGGCCCTTGGGTTTTCTAAATTCGCCAAAAATGAAGGACGGGTGTCTAAGAAACGCGCAGCGGTCATGCAGCGCATAACAAAAGCGATCTTTAGCGCTCCTTTCATGGTGGCCGGGACGGATCGATATTGTACCCGAATGATGCAGGCTTTTCCTGAACGTGTCTTTGCCAAAGTTGGGGCAGAAGGGGTCTTTACCTCGTTCCTGCCAGAAAAAGGCTATGGCATTGCGGTTAAATGTGATGACGGCACTTATCGCGGGGCCGAGATTATTTTAAGTGCAGTTTTGGTAAAGTTGGGGGTGTTCAGTCCTGAAGACTTTATCAAGGCAGGTGTTGGTGATTTGTTGGAATTACCGATCACCAATCGCAATGGCAAGCTTGTCGGAGTGGCGCGTCCTGCCTTTTAGGCTTTGCTGGTTTTCGGGGCGCGTTGTTCTTTTAATTTCATAAAAGCGATCAGGGTGACAACCATCATCACGCCCATCCCGGTATAATAAGGCATATCACGACCCAGCTGAGCAAAGAGAATACCCGCAAGGATCGGCCCAAGAACGCGGGCAAGTGTGGCGGCAGACCGGCTCGCACCCATCACACCACCACGTTCTGTTTCGCCCGCTTCAAAGGAAATGAGACTATTCAGTGAAGGAGTCGATAAGGCAAAGCCGATGGCAAGGATCGTGGTGGCCCCCATCAGGGTAGGGATGCTGTGACTAAAGGGGATCAGGCCCAGACCAATCCCCAAGAACAAGCTGCCGATAATCACCAGTTTGCCTTCACCATATTTCTTAGACAAGCGACCGATCAGCCCGCCTTGGATCATGGCACTAACGATTCCTAAGAAAGCGAAGAGATAGCCATTCTGTTCTGGGCCCCAGTTGAATTCCCGCCTTGTCCACATGGCAAAGGTGGTTTCCATCCCTGCAAAGACAAAGGTGCACAGGAAGGACAGGCCGATTAAAAGGCCCAAGCGCGGGCGTAACAGGGTTTCGAAAAAAGACTGCCAGTGTTTGCGCGGCGGCAGGGTGGCGATTTTTTGTCGCGCTTCAATAGAAAGCGATTCTTTTAATTTAAAGATCGCCAGCATAAAGGCCAGTGTGGATAGACCTGCCGCACAAAGCGCAGGAAGCTGAAAGTTGGCATTTGCCGCATCCGGTCCGGCAAGTATGCCGCCAATGGCTGGTCCGGCAATAAAGCCCAGACCAAAGGCTGCCCCGATGACGCCCATGCCCTTGGCACGGTTTTCCGGGGTGGTGATATCGGCGATATAAGCAAAGGCCGTCGCGATATTACCCGCCATGAAGCCATTAAAGGCACGGGCCATAAACAGCATTATCAGGGTTTCGGCAAAACCGAGCCAGACATAGGTTATGATAGAGCCCAGTAAGGATAAAAGAAGCACTGGACGCCGACCATATCGATCACTTAAGCGTCCCAACACAGGGGCGGAGATTAGCTGCGTGATGGAATAGGTTGCCAAAAGCAAGGTCACTACATCGGGTGTGGCCTGAAAATGTTCCCCAAAGAAAGGCAGCAGGGGAATGACAATGCCAAATCCAACAAGATCGATAAAAACAACAAAGAATAACACGAGCATGTTGGGGGGCTTCCTGTTCTATCCTAAAAGAGGGGTGATGCCTTATGGCGAAAGAATTTGGCTGAATAAGGGCAGTGATGTTTTAGCGTTGTGTGAGTTTTAATTCAATACGGCGATTGCGACGACGGGCAATTTCATCCTTTTTCGCATCCAACGGCTGGAATTCCCCAAATCCTGTAGCGGCAAGTCTTTGCGGGGCAATGCCTTCCTTAATCAGTTCTTTGACCACCGAAATGGCGCGCTGGGTCGACAGTTCCCAGTTAGAAGGGAATTTGGCTGTGGAAATCGGAATATCATCTGTATGCCCATCCACGCGTAGAATCCAGTCAACCTTGCTGGGGATTCGGCTGGCAATTTCTTTCAAGGTGGCGGCCAGATGGTGAAGTTGTTCTTGTCCTGCTGCGCCTAAAGTTGCTTCACCGGATTTAAACAGAACTTCGCTTTGGAAGACAAAACGATCCCCGACAATGCGAATGCCCGCCTGATTACCGAGGACTTTACGCAGTTCACCAAAAAATTCGGAACGATATTTGGACAGTTCCTGCACCTTGGTGGCAAGGGCAGCGTTCAAGCGTTTGCCCAAAGACCTGATCTGCGTTTTTTGATCGGCATTTAAAGCTTCGGAGGCTTCCAAGGCTTCTTCAATGGCAGCGAGTTGCTGGCGAAGGGCGGCGAGCTGTTGGTTCATCAGCGCATTTTGCGCACGTGCAGATTCGGCGAGTTCACGTTCTTCGATCAGTTTGCCATCTTTGGCTTCCAAGCTTTTGGCCTGTTGTTGAATTTCTTTTTTTAACTGATCACGTAAAGCTTCCAATGCCTGTACATCGGCGCTCATTTTTGCAAGTTCGGCCAGTTTTAGCTCTATCGTTTCGCGATCTGCTTCTATGGTTTTATAGGCATCGGCCAGTTTTTCATTAATTTGCTGATTGTCTTTTTCCAGCGTTTCCAGCTTGCCGGATAAATCATCTCGCAAGCGAACAGAAGCTTGCAGTTCAGAAGACAGGCTGGACATATTGTCGCGCAAATCTTCGTTGGCTTTGCGTTCAAGGTTTAAAAGCTCGCTCAGTTCCGACATCTGGGTGTTGAGCTTATCCAGCTTATTTTCGCTGCCTGATAAGGTCTCAGATAAAAAAACCTGTGCCAACACAAAGATCATCAGCAAAAAGATAATGACCATCAAAAGTGTCGCTAGCGCATCGACAAAGCCGGGCCAGATATTATCTTGCTGAATACGTCTGCGTCGCCCAAGCGCCATGGTTTAAGTTTCCTTGGCTGCGATGGTACGGGCCAATAAGCGGATTTCCTGACGGATTTGTGAAATGCTTTCTTCACGACCGGCGCTCATTTCTTCCACCACTTTTTGTGCATAGACATCGATATTGCGCAAATGGGTTTTACTGCTGCTATCCAGACCGCCGCCTGTCCCCGCATTATCAATCATTTTTTCCAGCAAGCCTTTTTGTGCAATTTGACCTTCTGCAAGCTTTTTCATCAAGGCCTGTTCAGTCAACATGGTATCGCTGAGGGTTCCGAGTTTCGATGTTAGCTCCATGAACTGGGCGCTGGATGCGGCACGACTTTCTTCTGACTTGGTCATGGTACGTTGTAGTTTTTCTAGACTATCAGCTGTTTGTTCCAACAAGGCTTGCACATAAGCCGGAACAGACTGGTCGCCTGCTGCATCGGATAAGGCACCACTGGACAGGCGGGTTTGACTGGCGAGCCAGTCTTCAAGGTCTGTGTAAAAACGGTTTTGGGATTGTCCGGTCTGTAGGTCCAAAAAGCCAAGAACCAAAGACCCCGCCAAACCAAAAAGGGAAGAACTAAAGGCCGTCCCCATGCCTTCGATCGGGGCTTCAAGGCCGCGTTTCAGGTCGTTAAAGACGACAGCTAAATCACCACCGCTGCCGATGGTCAAATTACTGATGACATCACCGACTGAACCAACAGTACTTAATAGCCCCCAAAAAGTACCAAGCAGACCAAGGAAAATTAACAGGCCGATGTTGTAACGCGACAGATCACGATGTTCTTCAAGCCGTGTGGCAATCCCGTCGAGTAAAGAGCGGGTGGACAAAGCAGATAAGGTAAACTGTCCGCTTTCACGTTCCCCCAACATGGTTGCCATGGGGGCCAACAAGCGCGGAGCCGTGCCACTGGAAGTACGATCCGATTTGAATTCTTCAATCCAGCGAACTTCCGGATTGAGCATGAGAACCTGACGGAAGTTGTTGATGATACCGATCAGCAGCACACCTAAGATCAAACCGTTTAAGGCCGGGTTCGCAAAGAAAGCGTCCTGCAATTGCCCAAACAGCAACACCGCCGCAGCCCCAACGGCAACAAGAAATAAAACCATCCGAATGAGATATCGTTGGGGACGGGTCATATCAGCTCCTGACCTTTATGGGGATAATGTCTTAGCGTGGGGCGATCTGCACATCAACGCGATCAAACGGTTCTTCCGTTGTTTTATTGCCAAGGGCGCGCACATCAATGCGGGTACTGCGAATGCCCTGACCAATCAGGTAAGAACGGACAGCTAATGCACGTGACAATGAAAGGCGGCGTGCTTTGCTCGCCGATAAATCGTCGCCACCTGCATAAGCCAGCAATTGAACACGGTCATCCGATTGGGCGCGAAGTGTTTCAGCCAGTTGTTTCAGCTCGGCTTCAGCCGATGATGGCATTTTGCTTTGCCCGGACTGGAAGGCCACGCGCAGGGAAGACTCGCTAGCAGAAGGTAAGGAGGCTGTTGTTGTCGCCTTCTTGACCTCTTCCTTAATGGCAGATTGAACTTCTTTTGGTTCAACCACAGAAGGCGGTGGCGGTGGCGGGGCATCAGCCATGACTTTTGGCGCTGCCGGGGCTGGCGTAGGGGCATCAGCCGGGGCCGGTGGTGGGGTAATTTCTTTCACAGTTTCGTCGCGCTTGACCATTTCTTTGGGGGCAGGCGCTGCCGGAGTGGGGGCCGGTTCAGCTTTGACCACTTCCACAGGTGTTGCTGGTGCCGCAGCCGGTTTGGGTGGTTCAGGTGCTTTTTCTACAGGCTTGGGTGCTTCTGGCGCTTTCGCAACGGCCACTGGTTTTGGTGCTGGCTTAGTTGCAGCAGCGACTTGAGGTGCAGCTGGCTTTTTCAGGTTAACTGATTTGCTTTCGGCCAGCTGCTTTGTTGGCAGGCTGGGTTTCTTCAGCACAATACGCGAGGTCGGTTCTTGCCCTGGGATCGGCATTTGCGGGCTTGTCATCTGTGTCGATGTCGGGGCGTTGCTGGGCAGGCCGTAGAATGTCGATTTTGGCATGGTCTTGGGGGGCATCTTCCCCATGTTTTGTGGAGCGGCGATGGAGGAATGTACCCCGCCGACACCGTTGTCTTCCAGTACGCTTAGGTCCACCATAACGTTGTTATCGTATAAAGTTGCGACCTGCGCTTTTGCATCTGCTGCGACCATCAGGCCATATGTAGCGACGCTGACCATTAATACTTTGCGAAAACCAGCCATTTTACCCATGAATTCATACCTCTAGTAAGAGGTTCCCATTTATCAATAGATTCCGTTGAGTAACAAGATACCCAAGCTTGGCCTTACAAACAACAGCAAAGAATGTAAAAAAAAGGTCCAAACCAGAAAGTTTGGACCTCTTCGTTCATTTGTAAGCCAAATTAGGCTTTCTTACGCGCATCGCGGAAAGCTTTGAGCATCAAGCTGTGCTGATATTCGTTCCCCGCAACGATGTTACCGGATTTCAGCATATTCTGGCGGGCATCAAATTCAGAAACATAGCCTTTGGCTTCTTTGACAAGAATGATACCTGCGGCAATATCCCAAGGGGCAAGATCCGTTTCCCAGAAACCGTCGTAACGACCAGCAGCGACAAAAGCAAGATCAAGGGATGCCGCGCCAAAACGACGCACACCAGCAGACACACGCATGATGCTTTCAAGTTCTTGCAGGAAACGGCCATGGTCGCCACGTCCACGGAACGGGATACCTGTGGCATAAACAGCATCTTCCATAGAACGACGCCCCGCAACGCGCAGGCGGCGACCGTTCAAAAAGGCACCTTGACCTTTTTCCGCCCAGAATTTTTCATCAGTGATCGGGTTGTAGATCATACCTGTGGTGATTTCACCATTTTCTTCCAACGCGACGGAGATGGCAAAATGCGGGATGCCATGCAGGAAGTTTGTGGTTCCGTCCAGCGGGTCGATGATCCAGCGTTTGGTTTCATCTTCGCCTTTAAGCTCGCCACCTTCTTCTAGCAAAAAGCCGATTTCCGGGCGGGCTTTGGTTAATTCTTTAATGAGGATTTTTTCGGTGCGGGTATCGGCAGTACTGACGAAATCAGCCGGGCCTTTCTTTGAAACTTGAAGGTTTTCCAATTCGCCAAAATCGCGAAGAAGACCACGTGAGGCAGCATCAATTGCTTTTTCCATCACATTAAGATTGGCAGAGCGTACAGCCATGACATCACCGTATATATAGTTCAAGGAGCAGAATTAACCCGCAAACCCTAAAGGGTGCGGGCGAAGGCGAGGGTGTAACGGGTTTGCGTGAAAGATGCAAGACCTGATTTGCAGATTAATGGGCACGTCTTCGGTTTAGAAACTCATAAGGTTCGGCCTGCGGTTTGGCAAAATAGAAGCCCTGCATATAGTCCACATTCTGACTGACAAGCCAGGAGGCTTCTTCTTTGCATTCAATCCCTTCTGCAACCACTTCGATATTAAAGGTATGAGAGAGATCGACAATTTTACGTACCAGTTCAGACTTGAAACGGTCTTTATGGACGTTGCGGATCATTTCCATATCCAGTTTAACAAAGTCAGGGTGCAAAGCGCCCAGCATGTTTAAGGTTGAATGGCCCGAGCCCAGATCATCAAGCGCAACCTTGAAGCCATGTTCTTTATAGGTCGCCAGAATATTTTTCAAATGATCGGGGTCATTGATACGTTCAGTTTCCACCACTTCGAAGACGATTTGTGATGGGTCAATCTCGACTTCGCGAATAATCTCGAACGTTGATTTCAGGCAGTTGTTGGGGTCGTAAATGGCGGTTGGGGCAAAATTGACAAATATTTTGGAACGAACCGATTGTTTCTCAGCGTTGCGGATATGGATTTCACGCGCTGCACGATCTAGCTGAAAGATCAGGTCGGCTTGTTGAGCTGTTTGAAACAGGCGGGCTGGGGAATTCAGCTGCCCGTTTTCACTTTGCCATCTCAGTAAACATTCATGGGCAAAAGGTTCATGTGGTTTTTGAGCATGAACGATCGGTTGGAAATGTGACGTCATACGTTCCTGAGTCAGAATATCCAGCAGCCATTGTGCATCATACAGACTGGACATTTTTTGCAAACTGGTCACGCAGCTGAAATCGTCAATAGAGGGTGTTCTTTTGCCTTGATGGATCAGGCAATTGCTATCTTGACGTTCCTGCAAGGTTAGCTTGGTATTTAGCTTGTGGGCAAATTCAGGCATATCCCGGCTTTCAATGGAAAAGCTTAAGCCGCCACCAATTGTTTGAACGTCTTCATAGTCTTTTAAAAGGGATTTGATTTTCCCCATGGTATGACCCATTGGCGGCCATAAAAATACACTTAACTGCCCTTCTGCCAGTGTGGGCAGTTTATCGCATTTAAGGCATTTGGACATTTTAAGACCCCTGAATTATTTTGAGTTGATTATTCCTGCATCGTCATGACGACCAGTTTATAATTATTGTTTCATATAGGTCAAAAAAAAAGACCGAAAAGGGGTTTCGGTCTTTTTAAATGATATTTTTTTAAGGTGTGCTTAGTCTTTGGCGCGTTCGACGTAGGTACCGTCCATGGTGTTGATGACGATACGCGTACCTGCCGCAATATGCGGTGGAACCAAGACCTTAACGCCATTTTCCAGAATCGCAGGCTTATAAGAAGAAGACTGTGTTTGACCTTTTACAACCGCATCGGCTTCGGCAATTTCAAAGGTCATGTTTTGCGGCAGGGTGATGCCTAGCACTTCGCCTTCGTATGTTTCGATGGTCACGGTGATACCATCTGTGAGGAACGGGGCCTGTTCTTCGAGCAGCATGGAACGGTTGGCTTCGATCTGTTCATAAGTTTCGGTATCCATGAACGTCAGAAGGTCGCCATCACCATAGAGGTATTGATAATCTTTTTGTTCCAACGTCACACGTTCAACGGTTTCAGAAGCACGAAAACGTTCGTTCAATTTTGTACCAACACGGATGTCTTTCAATTCCACTTGGTTGAAAGCCCCGCCTTTGCCCGGTTTTACCGCCTGGCATTTCACGGCGCGCCACAGCGCATCTTTGTGGTTGATCACATTACCCGGGCGAATTTCGTTACCGTTGATTTTCATTTTCTCATCTTCCTGAAATCAAATGTCTGAATTTGGGCGGCAACCTAACAGGAAGTTTTCAATTTGGCAATTAGGGTTTTAGAGGTGGTTAAACAACTGAACGGCTTTTTCAGGCCCTTCGGGATGATCCCACACCCCGCCACTGACGGCGAGGAAATCTGCCCCCTCTTCGATCAAGGGGGGGGCATTGTCTACGGTGATGCCACCAATAGCTACACAGGGGATTTCAAACATGGATGACCACCAGTTTAAAATCCACGGTTCAGCTTTGGCTTTGGGTTCTTTCGTCTGGGTGGGATAAAAGGCCCCAAAAGCAACATAATCGGCGCCTTGTTCACCCGCCAACATAGCCAGATGTTTGGAATCGTGACAGGTGACCCCAACGATGGCGTCCTTACCCATGATCTCGCGGGCTTTTTTATAGGGTGTGTCTTCTTGTCCGACATGCACCCCGTCGCATCCCATTTCCTTGGCAAGGTCGGGGCGATCATTCAGGACAAAGGCGATGTCGCGTTCCTGCACGAGGGGGCAGAGCTTTTCACAGGCTTTTTTGATGACATCATCACTGACATCTTTCAGGCGCAGTTGAACGCAGGCCACATCGCCAGCGTCCAATGTTTTGGCCAATATATCAGCAAAAGGGTCAAGGTCGATCTTGGGCGGGGTGATCAGATAGAGGTCAAAAGACACGTATTCAATCCTTTAAAAACCGGCTTTGGCCATGGCAACGGCCGTATCCGACATCCGTTGGGAGAAACCCCATTCGTTATCATACCAGGCGACAACCCTCACCAGACGTTTTTCCATCACATAGGTTTGTGTCATATCAAATGTTGAGGAATTCGGGTTGTGGTTATAGTCAATAGAGACCAGTGGCTCATTTGAATATCCCAGTACGCCTTTTAAAGGACCATCCGCAGCTTCTTTGATCGCTTGATGGATTTCTTCAACAGATGTGTCGCGCATGGCATCAAAGGTCAAATCCACAAGGGAGACATTTTGGGTCGGCACGCGAATGCAGCTGCCGTCCAGCTTGCCCTGCAATTCCGGTAAAACCAGACCGACGGCCTTAGCGGCCCCGGTTGTGGTCGGGATGATGGAAACCGCACCGGCGCGCGCACGGCGCAGGTCTTTATGCAGCGAGTCTACCATATGCTGATCCCCGGTATAGGCATGAACCGTGGTCATGAACCCTTTTTGGATGCCGATTTTATCATGCAGCACATGGGCAACAGGGGCGAGGCAGTTTGTGGTGCAAGATGCGTTAGAAACGATTTTATGGTCTTTGGTCAACTGGTCATGATTAATGCCATAAACAACCGTCAGGTCTGCTTCCTGACCGGGGGCAGAGATCAGAACTTTCTTCGCCCCGGCATCAAGGTGGATTTGGGCTTGTTCGTGGGATTTGAATTTGCCGGTACATTCATACACGATATCAACATCCATCTCGCCCCAATGCTGTTGCTTGGCATCTGCATGAGAGGTAAAGGCGATGGATTTGCCATTGATGATTAGCGCATCTTCTTTGGTTTCGATTTCTGCGTTTAGTGTACCGTGGGCAGAATCGTATTTCAGCAGGTGCGCGTTGGTTTCGATGGGACCAAGGTCATTGATGGCGACAATTTCGATATCATCGCGATTTCCCTCGATCAAAGTGCGTAAGCACAGGCGACCAATGCGTCCAAATCCATTAATGGCGACACGTACTGTCATATTCCCCTCCTAATAGCAGATTGTTACGTCTTCCTTTTTATTGATAGCATGGGGCTAGGGATAAAAAAATGATAAATCAGACTTTTAAGGCTTTGTCTTGCCTTCGCCCTTGCTCTTTAGGTGTTTTTTTGTCATTACGTTAATTCCTATTCTTTCTTTCAGACAAAAGGGCGATGGAACGTGTCCTCCATGGGGTCAGCGCAGTTATCACCAAGGGTGTTGTCGGCTTATGAACGACTGGAAACCGCAGTAGAGCGGTTGCAAAAGGCATGCGCGTCCCAGGCAGACAAGGTGGACGCCAGCGAAGTCGCACGCTTGCAGGCCCAGATCGATGGCTTAAAAGAAGACAACCTTGCCCTTTCTGAAGAACTAAGCGCCCATAGTGAAGCCGATTACGATAACCAGCTTGAAAAACTCAGCGATAAGATCGATGCACTTCAGGGTGAAAAAGAAGATATCCAGTCGCAGAATGAACGTCTGAAATCTATGAATGCGAATTTTTCGCAACGGCTTGAAAAGCTGATCGGTAATGTCCAACAGGTATTGGAGGAAGACTGATGGCCTCTGTGTCTGTCACGATTAATGGTCGACGCTATGAAATTGCCTGTGATGAAGGTCAGGAAGCCCAACTGTCACGTTTAGGTCGTTATGTCGATGATCGGGTGCGCCAATTGGCGGCAGCAGTCGGGCAACTGGGTGATACCCGCCTAATGGTGATGACCAGCCTTTTGCTGGCTGATGAACTCAGTGAAAAGAATGACGAGCTGGAAAATTATAAGGTCGAACATAACGCCACCGTGCGCGAACGCAAAGACGAGATGTTGGCCGAAAAATTGGACCGTCTTGCACAACGCATTACCATGATCGCTGAAACCTTGGACGATGCGCCAGAAGATGAAAAAAGTGATGAAAACACAGAAAGCAATCAAGAAGAGGGGTGACATTTGTCATCCATAGGCTTATATAGCCAAAAGTGAGGCTGCGAAGTTAGTAGGCGTTCATGAGTCCCCGGGGCCAATAACGATACCATAGGGAGCTGTCCCTGTTTACCTCGTGGGGTAATTACACGGCGCCCACCTGCTTTGGCAGGCCTATGGTGGACCTAGTAAACGTCACGGCTCTTGTGGCTTCACGCCTGTTTTTAAGATGAGGAAAGCGTGTCAGATTTATCGTCTCAAAAAACTCAGTTAAGAGGCGAGATGCTAGCTTTGCGCAAAACCTTGTCAGACGTTGATCTCAATGTCTCTTTATTTCTCGAAAATTCTGATTTTCAAAATGCCCGAATAATTGCGGGCTATTGGCCTATGGCTGGAGAATTGGATATTCGTCCCCTTTTTCAGAACCTAACGGATCAGGGGACACAGTGTGCTTTACCCGTTGTGGTCAAAAAAGACATGCCGCTTATTTTCAAAAGTTGGAAAACGGGGGAAACATTGGAACAAGGCCCCCATGGCACGCAACACCCTGCAAAGGGCGAAGTGGTTGTCCCGGACCTTGTTTTGGTTCCGTTACTGGCTTTTGATGAAAAAGGCGGGCGTCTTGGTTTTGGTGGGGGGTATTATGATCGCACACTGGAAAAACTGACGGCTTTGCGTGTTGGTGTTGCATTTGATGAACAACAGCTAGCCAAGGTGCCCATGGGTCATTATGATCAAGCGATGGATTGGATCGTCACCCCAACCCGTGTGATCCGGTGTAAAGATTAAAAAAAGAAGAAGGACCTTTCATGCGTTTTCTCTATTGTGGTGATGTCATGGGCCGAAGCGGCCGCAAAGCTATTACGGACAATATTCCGACTTTGCGCGAACAGTTAAATCTCGATTTCGTGATTGTGAATGGTGAAAATGCAGCCCATGGGTTTGGCATTACCCAAAAAATCTGTAACAGCTTTTATGACGTGGGCGTGGATGTGATTACATTGGGAAATCATAGCTGGGATCAACGCGAAGTCATGAATTTTATTGATGACGAACCCCGCTTATTGCGTCCGATCAATTATCCGGAAGGAACACCGGGCAAGGGTCTGCATATTTATGACCTCTGTGATGGCCGTAAGTTTCTGGTCGCGCAAGTGATGGGGAGCCTGTTTATGCCCCCCCTGGAAGATGGTTTTAAAGGGATTAAAGAGGCATTGACCCCATTGAAGATGGGGAAAGATTTTAACGCCGGATTGGTTGATATTCATGCAGAAGCTACAAGCGAAAAAATGGCGATTGGGCATTTTTTGGATGGTCAGGTGAGCTTGGTTGCAGGGACCCATTCTCATATCCCGACAGCTGATGCGCAGATTTTAACGAATGGCACGGCCTATCAGACCGATGTGGGCATGTGCGGAGATTATGATAGTGTGATCGGGATGGAAAAGCAGGTTCCTGTCGATCGTTTTGCCAATCCCGGCAGTAAAGGACGCTTGGAACCTGCTAAAGGCGAGGCAACGTTGTGTGCGGTCTATGTGGAAACAGACGATGAAACGGGGCTGGCCAAGACCATCTCCCCGCTTCGTATGGGCGGGCGACTTATGGCTGTGATGCCAACTCCGCTCTGATTTTTTGTTTGCGGTTGACCAGAAAAATTCCGGCGGCTACTAAAAACATGGCAATCATTAAAGAAGGCGTCAGCGGTTCATCCAAGAGAACCACGCCTGCAAACACGCCAAACATAGGCGTTAGAAAGCTAAAAGAAGACAGCTTTGGAGCCGGGTAATGTTTGATCATCCAGAACCAGGCAGCGTAAGTGATGGCACAAACCCAAAGTGTTTGATAGATCATGCTGAGAATAGCTTCGTTGGAGAGGCGAATAATTCCCGGTTCCCCCATCAGATAGGTTGCGCCAGATAGCATCAGGGCAGAGACAAAAAGCTGATACAGCAGGGTTTTGTTTGGTGAAATTTTGGCAAGCGGCCCCGCCTTGATCAGCAAGGTGGTCGCACCCCACAGGGCCGCCGCTGCGATGAGCATCAGGTCGCCTTGCAGCATCTCTTCAGAGGGCAAGGTCAGGGACTCGCCAAAGGCAACGATCAGCCCCAGAAAAGAACAAATTAGGCCGAAAAATTGATAGCGATTAAGCTTTTCCTGCGGAAACAGGATTTGGCTACCCACCGCAACGACAAAGGGGGCGATATAGAGAAAGACAACCGCACGCGAGGCATTGGTGAATTCCAGTCCCCAATAGATCATCATGAATTCGCCACCAAAAAGAAGTCCGGCGGCAATCCCCCACCAGAGTGTACCATCTTTTTCAAAGATGGGTTTTCCGCGTACCTTGATCCAAAAGGCAATCAGAAAAAAGGCGAGGCTGGATCGGATCGCGGCCTGCATGACAGGTGAAATATCAGCAAGGATCCATTTGATTGCGATTTGTTGAAGGCCCCAACTGGCGCAGCAGACCAGAAGTATCACCATCGCAAAACCATCAAGGTGTGTTTTTGAGTTTTCCATGGGGCCACATATAAGGCCGTTTCAGGCAAAAGAAAAGGGCCGCGGTATTCGTGCGGCCCTTTTTTAAAAAAACGTTTAAAATCAGTTGCTTCTGACTTGTTTTAGGAATTGGCTCACCACGTCTTTCAGGGCACCTGCCTGGGTACTTAGGTCGCTGGAGGCACTTAAGACCATTTTGGAAGCATTGCCAGTTTCTGCCGCGGCGATACTGACGCTTTCAATGGTGTTGGTTACTTCCAATGTTCCGTTGGCGGCTTCTTGAACGTTTTTGGAAATTTCAGTTGTGGCAGAACCTTGTTCTTCCACGGCAGCTGAAATGCTTGCTGAAATATCGTTCATGGTGTCGATGGTTTGGGCAATCCCTTCGATGGCATTGACTGCATCGCCTGTGGCATTTTGCATGGCTTCGATCTGTTCAGAAATTTCTGCTGTGGCCCGTGACGTTTGATCGGCAAGGTTCTTGACCTCGGAGGCAACAACAGCAAAACCTTTACCGGCTTCGCCTGCACGTGAAGCTTCGATCGTTGCGTTTAGGGCCAGCAGGTTGGTCTGTTCTGCAATCGAAGTAATCAACTGGACAACTTCGCCAACCTTATCAGCGGCAGAGGATAGTCCTTGTACGGTAGTTGTTGCCTGACGGGCTTCTTCCACTGCACTCTGGGCGATATTTGCAGATTGTTCCACCTGACGTGAAATTTCACCGATTGAAGCGGAAAGTTCCTCAGCTGCAGAGGCCACAGTTTGAACATTATGGGTGGCTTGTTCGGCTGCGCTGGAAACAACACTGGATTGATCCGAGGTGGCCGCAGCTGTCGCTGACATGCCTTGTGCGGTGGTTTCCATATTTTGGGCTGCTGTATCTACAGCTTCAACCACGCCACTGACATTGCTTTCAAAGTCATCGGCCATTTTATGCAGGACAGCGCGTTGTTTTTCTTCAGATCGACGCTGGGCGGCTTCTTGTTCTTCGCGAAGTGTTTCAACTTCTTCTGCGTTTTTGCGGAAAATACGCAATGCATCGGCCATTTCACCGACTTCGTCTTTGCGTTCACTTTCCAGAATCTTGACATTCAGATTGCCATTTGCCAGTTCGTGCATAACCCCAGTCATGCGCGAGATTGGCAGGGCAAGGCCGCGTGCGACAATTAGGCCAATGATGATCACAACTACAAGGGTCAGACCTGCACCGATAAGTACAAATGTGCGCATTTTATGAACCGGTTCTAGAACTTCCTCCTGGCTCATTTCTGCGATAACACCCCATGTTAGTCCCATAAATTTCAGCGGGGCATAGGCTGCAAAGACATCGACACCTTTGTAGTTGGGTTTTGCAATTAGTCCGGTTTGGCCCACCAATGCTTTTTCTGCGGCTTCGGTTTCGACTTTTTGATGCAGAATGGTGGGTTTGTCAGAAAGGCGTAGTTCAGAACGCATCAGTTTGTCGCTACCCACAAGATAGGTTTCACCCGTTTTCCCTAAACCACGGGGGTTTTGCATAACGCGGTTCATATGTTTGATGGGCATTTGAATAATCAGCGCACCAACAAATTCATCTTCTTCGTTTTTGACGGGGCTGCCCATAAAGCTGGCAGGTTCATTATTGTTGGCGGGATAAGCTGTGAAGTCCGTCAGGGTGACATATTGTTCATCATCGCCATGCTCTTTGATCTTAGCAAAGATTTTGGCAAAAGCCGTGTCTTTCCACTGGCCATTGATCAGGTTGGTTGCGAAATCTTTTTCTTTATAAACGGAATAAATTACATTGCCTTTATTATCGACGATAAATAGGTCCTGATAGGCGCGCGCGTGGGTCAACGGCTGGAACCATGCATGATAGCGTTCATGGGTGTCATGATAGGCATCATCACTTTCCCCACGGGTCAACTGGTCACGTTCGCCAGGTTTAAATTCATTTTGTTCGATATATTCTTTTTGCAAGAAGGCCGTGGCATCACCATATTCGGCGCCAATATCTTCATAATCAACGGCCAGTTCCACCAGTGCATCTTTGACCATCTGGTTGCTGGATAAAATTCCTAAATCCTGTTGAATGCCATTAAGCAGGCTTTTAATTGCCGCTGTGCGGCTGTCGATCAACGTTTCCATTGAATCTTCGGCCGCTTTTGACATGTTGTCGGCAGATTTTGTATAGGCCAGAAGACCAGTCACCAAAATCGAGATCAGGCTGAGGATAACAAGAATGGCGGGGAGTTTGACTGAGATTTTGACGTTCGACAGAGACATTAGATTCATTCCGATCCGTTATGTTTCAACCCTCTTAAATCTTCTCGATCACTTGATTTTTTGGCAGTGATGGGGTTTGGATATTATTTCCACATAGTTTATTACACTACTGGTATAGTTTCTGGTAGTCAAAAGTGTCAAAAGTGTGACGTTTTGTACCTATTACAGGATATTAACATATTGAAATAATTCTAAGCTTTATTAAAGCGTATTGGTCACAATAATTTTGCACAAGTTTATTGAAAAAATGCTTTTGTTTCAAGCTGTGCGTTGTTTGTTGAGGTGAACTTGTGCTAAGACAGGGACCAGAGAGTTGATCTCATGATTTTCCAAAGATGTATTAAGGATTAAATGTAGGACCATGGCAGGCCATTCCAAGTTCAAAAACATTATGCACCGCAAGGGCGCGCAGGACAAAAAACGCGCCAAGGAATTTGCAAAACTTTCCAAAGAAATCATGGTAGCTGCCGGGATGGGAACACCTGACCCGGACATGAACCCGCGCCTTCGTACCGCCATTGCGGCGGCCAAAGGCGCATCAATGCCCAAAGACAATATCGAACGTGCCGTCAAAAAAGGCTCTGGTGAAATGGACGGCGACGATTATGTGGAAATGCGTTACGAAGGCTATGGCCCCGGTGGCGTTGCTGTTATCGTTGAGTGTTTGACGGATAACCGTAACCGCACCGCTTCTGATGTACGCTCTACTTTTACAAAGCGTGGCGGAAACTTGGGTGAAACAGGTTCCGTTGCCTTTAGTTTCGAACGTCGTGGTCTGATTACCTATGATCTGGATGTTGCTGATTCCGATACGGTGTTTGAAGCGGCATTGGAAGCCGGTGCTTCAGACGTTGAAACAACGGATGAAGCTCACGAAATTTCATGCGAGCCGGACGAACTGCATGCGGTTTTGGATGAATTGGTTAAAAAATTTGGCGATTCCAAAGGGGCTGCACTGGATTGGAAACCAACTAACACGACCGAGTTGGATAAAGATAAAGCAGAGAGCCTGATGGGTCTGGTCGAAGCGCTGGAAGACCTGGATGACGTTCAGGACGTTTATACAAATATGGACGTGTCTGACGAAATCATGGCTGAACTGGCAGGCTAAACATATGCGGCTGATGGGGCTGGATCCGGGCCTGCGGATCACCGGATGGGGCATTATCGATATTGATGGCAACCGCATGACCCATGTGGGTGATGGCTGCGTCAAAACAGATGCCAAGCTTCCATTGGCCGAACGGCTTAATCAGCTTTATGAAGGGATCGAACTCGTCATAAAACGGTTCGGTCCCATCGAAGCTGCGGTTGAAGAAACATTTGTGAACAAAAACCCCAATTCGACTTTAAAGTTGGGGCAGGCTCGTGGTGTGGTCATGCTAATGCCGGCGCGTGCAGGTTTAAGTGTGTCGGAATATACCCCAAATCAGGTCAAAAAGACGGTCGTTGGGACAGGTCATGCAGGCAAAGAACAGGTTCAGATGATGGTCAAGACTCTGCTGCCCACCGCCAAGATCGAAATTGCCGATGCAGCCGATGCGCTGGCTGTGGCGATTTGCCATGCACAGCATCGGAACACGCCGGATAAATGGGGGATCGGATCATGATTGCCAAACTTAAAGGGCTGATTGACAGCGTTGGCGAAGACTGGATTATTCTGGATGTAAATGGTGTCGGATATCTGGTTTTTGCATCTGGCAAAACCTTGTCGAAATTGCCAAAGGCGGGCGAGGCTTGTGCGCTTCTGATCGAAACTCATGTGCGCGAAGACCATATCCATCTTTATGGGTTTGCTGATGCGGGGGAACGCGATTGGTTCAAAATGTTAACCACCGTTCAAGGCGTTGGGGCCAAGGTAGGACTTGCGATTTTGTCGGCCTTATCTGCTGAAGAAATTATCCATGCAATTGCGGCCCAAGATAAAAAAGCCCTGACGCGCGCCAATGGGGTCGGACCGAAAGTCGCGACCCGGATTTTGACCGAACTAAAAGACAAGGCTGATGGTTTGGCTTTATCAACGGTTTCTGAAAGTTCAAGTTCTACAACAAATGCACCTGCTGCTTTTGGTGGTGCACTTGCAGAAGCAGCATCCGCTTTGGTCAATTTAGGCTATGGGCGCAGTGATGCGCTGGCAGCAGTTTCCAAAGCAAACAAAGCATTGGGCGGGCAAGGCGAATTAAACGATCTGATCCGTGACGCGTTGAAAGAATTGTCGGTGCTGTGATGGATACATATCAAAAAGTGTTATCCCGCATGTGTTGCGGGACAACCCTGAAAAGGCTATCTCTGGCATTAACCGATTGTCCCGGAATGAAGTCCGGGATGACATTTTAAAGGGTAGGGCTTGGATATGTATGAAGATGATGACCGTATGGTCTCTGCCCAGCGAAACGAAGAAGACAGCCCTGAAAATTCTTTGCGCCCTTTACAGCTTGAAGAATTTATCGGCCAAAAGCAGGTGCGCGAAAATTTGCGGATTTTTGTCGAAGCGGCCAAGGCCCGTGGTGATGCCATGGATCATGTGCTGTTTTACGGACCGCCCGGTTTGGGGAAAACCACGCTTGCACAGATTGTGGCGCGGGAACTGGGGGTGGGCTTTCGTGCCACATCCGGTCCGGTGATTGCCAAGGCGGGTGATTTGGCCGCGCTTTTAACCAACTTGCAGCCCCATGATGTCCTGTTTATTGACGAAATTCATCGCCTTAATCCGGCAATTGAAGAAGTGCTGTATCCGGCCATGGAAGATTTCCAGCTTGATCTGATCATTGGCGAAGGTCCGGCAGCACGTTCCGTGCGCATTGACCTGCCGCCTTTTACACTGGTGGGGGCAACGACACGATCCGGTCTGATTACGACGCCACTGCGGGACCGTTTTGGGATTCCTTTGCGGATGAATTTCTATGAAGTGGACGAATTGGAAGAAATCGTCACCCGGGGTGCACGCATCATGGATATGAATATGACAGCCGATGGTGCCCATGAAGTCGCCAAACGTGCACGCGGCACCCCGCGCGTGGCGGGCCGTTTGCTGCGCCGGGTGCGTGATTTTGCCATGGTGGCAGGGGTAGACCCGGTGGATGCGGCTTGTGCCGATGGGGCCTTGAACCGTTTGGAAGTCGATCATCGCGGTCTCGATGAGATGGATAGGCGGTATCTGAAATGTATCTGCGAAAATTATGGTGGTGGCCCTGTGGGGGTGGAAACCATGGCGGCAGCCTTGTCTGAACAGCGCGATACCATTGAAGAAGTGATCGAACCCTATTTGATCCAGCAAGGGTTGTTAATGCGCACCCCGCGCGGACGTATGCTGTCTGAAAGTGCATACCGTCATCTTGGACTGGAAGCGCCAAAGGGGCGAGAAGCCGCACAAATGGATTTGTTAAAGAAAGTGGATAAGACATGAGCCTTGGACGTATGGAAGGGCAAACCTTTATTTTCCCTATCCGAGTTTATTATGAAGATACAGATGCGGGAGAGATTGTCTATTATGCCAATTATCTAAAATTTGCAGAACGGGCCCGCACTGAATTTTTGCGTCATTTTGGGATCAATCAGTCCGACTTGTTGGAAAAAGACCGACTTGCCTTTGCGGTTCGTCGGGCTGAAGCCGATTATCGCAAGCCTGCCAAATTGGATGATCTTTTGTCGGTGGAGACAAAATTAACCAAACTGGGTGGTGCATCGGTTGAAATGGAACAAATTTTAAAACGTGATCAAGAGACTTTAGTTTGTGTCAAAGTTAAGGTAGCTTGTATTCATCTGGAAGGTCGTCCTGTGCCCATCCCGGGTAACGTACGCACCATTTTCGAAAATATGTTAGGGGAAAACCATGGAAAATAACGTGGTCGAAGCTGTCACCATGGCGGGATCGGTAGCCGGACCTGATTTAACAATGCTCGGACTGTTTATGCGCGCAGATATTATTGTGCAATCGGTCATGGTCGGTTTGTTGCTGGCCTCTATCTGGTGCTGGGCGATTATTCTGGATAAATATTTCCGCCTGAGAAAACTCAACCGTCAGGCTCGCAAGTTCGAAGATAAATTCTGGTCCGGCCAATCGCTTGATCAGCTTTATGATGCGCAAGGCAACCAGCCGGAAGACCCTATGTCGGCTGTTTTTGTCACCGCTATGCGTGAATGGCGTCGCTCGCAAGCCAAATCGCGCAGTAATAGCGATGAAATGCGCACTCGTTTGGAAGATCGCATTGAGCGTGTCATGCAAATCACGGTTTCGCGTGAAATGGATCGGGTCGAAAAGAACATGACGTTTCTGGCGTCTACCGGATCAACTGCACCGTTTATCGGTCTGTTCGGGACGGTCTGGGGGATCATGAATGCCTTTACGGCGATTGCCAATACCAAGAACACGACGCTCGCTGTTGTTGCCCCCGGTATTGCCGAGGCGTTGTTTGCAACGGCATTAGGACTGGTTGCTGCTATTCCTGCGGTTGTGGCCTACAACAAACTATCGCGTGATCTGGATCGTTACGCTGGACGTCTTGAAAGTTTTTCCGGTGAATTTTCAGCGATCATGTCGCGCCAACTGGATGAAAAGAAGTAAGTGATATGGGGGCTTCGTTAAATAATAGTGGTGGACGACGCAGATATGGGCGACGCAGAAGTTCTGCCCAGATGTCAGAAATCAACGTTACGCCCATGGTCGATGTTATGTTGGTGCTGTTGGTGATCTTTATGGTGACTGCACCTTTGTTGACTGTTGGGGTAGAAGTCGATCTACCTAAGACAAAAGCAGGTGAAATTCGCGGTGAGGATGAACCACTGGCTGTCAGTATTGATAAAGAAGGTCAGTTGTTTGTTCAGGACACACAGGTTGATCTTGACGGGCTTGCGCCTTTGTTGATGGAGGTCAGCAAAAACAATATGGATGTCCGTATTTTCGTGCGCGGTGATGAATCGATTGATTACGGCACCGTGATGCGTACCATGGGGGCGCTTAATCAGGCGGGTTTTACCAAGGTTGCCCTGATTGCACGCAATCCCGGCACAGATAAGAAATAATAAGGCCAGATGCAGCGCAGTTTCCTCATATCCCTGTTGTTCCACCTGATGATTATGCTGGTGGCTTATTTCGGCATTCCGCTGTTGCCGGACAAGGATTTAGTTGTGGAACCACCTATTGTGGTGGAAGTAGTGAATATCGATGATATTTCCAATGTGCCTGCGCCCAAGCCGGAAGCCAAAAAGCCAGAACCACCCAAAGAAAAACCAAAGCCACCCCCACCTGCACCGGCGAAACCCACCCCACCTGCGCCCAAGCCGGAACCTGCACCTGAACCGGAAGCCGAAGTGATTCCGGAAAAAACAGAAAAGCCCAAGCCGAAGCCGGAGCCCAAACCCGAGCCAAAGCCGGAAGTGCAAAAACCCCAGCCACGTGTGCAGAAGATTGAACTAGCGAAAAAACCAACGCCGCCCAAAAAAGAGCTTGATTTCGACAGCCTGATGAAAGACCTGGCGCCGACCTTGAAGGATGCCCAGCCTGTTCAGAAAAAAGAAGAAGATCAACCGGATTTGGATGATATCGCCAAAGAAATTGAAGCCGCGATCAAAAAGCCAAGTCAATTCAGTGATGCGTCACGCCCCTTAAGTATTACCGAGATCGATGCGCTTCGTCAGCATATTGCCAAATGCTGGAACCCGCCGATCGGTGCCAAGGAAGCGGAAAACCTGAAGATCGAGATTGAAGTGACCATGAACCCGGATGCCACCCCGCGCGCGGCATCTATCGGGTCACGCAGCAACTTGTCTGATCCATTTTATCGCGCGGCTGCTGAAAGTGCGTTGCGCGCAGTCAACAACCGTCGTTGCTGGCCTTATCCACTGTCACCGGAAACCTATGACCAATGGCAAAACTTGTTGCTGGTCTTTGATCCAAAAGAATTGCTCGGGTTATAAGGTTTTGTACGCCTGTGAACACAGGTGCCTTTTAAAGAGTGCTGTGTCTAAGAGATTCCTGCTTTCGTAGGAAAACATGGGCCGCCTTTTATAAAATCATTTGAGGGGTTGGCAGGCGCGTGCATCCTGCGTACATTCACACCTAACTGTTCAATAGGGAAAGAATGTAATGAAATTCTGCGTGCGTTTTCTCACTCTGGCCGTCTTGCTGTTTTCTTCTCAAGCCTGGGCCGAACTTCGTGTCGATATTACACAGGGCCGTGTCGAGCCCATGCCGTTGGCTGTGGTGGAATTCACCGGCGATAATAGTGACGCTGCCCAGATTGGGGCGCAGATTGCACAAGTGGTTTCAGCCGATCTGGAACGATCCGGCCTGTTTCGCCCCATTGACCCAAAAGCCTTTATTCAAAAAGAATTGTCCATGACCACCCTGCCGCGCTTCGGTGATTGGCGGATTTTGAATGCGCAAGCCTTGGTGCAAGGCCATGCCGTTCCCCAAGCCAATGGGGAACTGGCGATCCAGTTCCGCCTGTGGGATGTGAATGCAGAAACTCAAATGGTCGGACTGGCCTATAATACGGTGGCGGATAACTGGCGCCGGGTGGCTCATATTATTGCAGATACCATCTATCAACGTATTACGGGCGAAAGCGGCTATTTTGATACCCGCATTGTGTATGTCGCAGAATCTGGACCTGCCAATAAACGGGTGAAGCGGTTAGCGATCATGGATCAAGATGGCGCAAAGCATCGATTCCTGACCGATGGCCTTGATCTGGTTTTGACGCCGCGTTTTTCACCGACCCTGCAAGAAATAACATATCTGTCATATTACAAAAATACGCCCCGCGTTTACCTGTTTAATATCGACAGTGGCCGCCAATCGATTTTGGGTGATTTTCCCGGCATGACCTTTGCCCCACGTTTTTCCTTTGATGGAACCAAAGTGGTTATGTCCATGGCACGGGATGGGAATTCCGATATTTACACGATGGATCTTGCTACACGCCAAACGCGCCGTGTGACGCGCCATTCATCTATTGATACATCCCCGAGTTATTCACCGGATGGAAAATCCATTGCCTTTAACTCGGACCGTGGGGGTTCACAACAGATCTATGTCATGGATTCGACAGGAAAAAATGTCCGTCGCATCAGTTTTGGCAAGGGGAGATACGCCACACCGGTCTGGTCACCGCGCGGTGATTTAATCGCATTTACAAAAATGACAGGTGGTAAATTTTATATCGGCGTCATGCGTACAGATGGGTCAGGGGAACGTCTTTTGGCAGATGGCTATCTGGTGGAAAGCCCCACTTGGGCACCGAATGGGCGGGTTTTGATGTTCTATCGTGAGACCCTGCGCGGGGAGAAGAAAACCACTAAATTATACAGTGTTGATCTGACCGGATATAATGAACGAGAGGTAATTACACCGCTTGAAGGATCTGATCCTGCATGGTCCCCCTTGATTCCTTAGAATTATACTCATATAGTCCTTTCTAAGACTTAGGTGACGTAATTCGAATTCGGGGGCGTTATCGTTTGGTCTGTGTGATTAACATTTTTAAATAATAGTCCTATAAGGGGATTGCTCATGCGTAAGTTTCTCGGTCTGGTTGGTGCAGTTGCTTTACTCGCCGCTTGTGAGACCGCACCTACTGACGGTGCAAATGCAAATGCTTCTGGTGATGCTGCTGCTCAAAAACTGGGCCCGGCCGCTGGTTCAGCTCAAGACTTTGTTGTTAACGTTGGCGACCGTGTTTTCTTCGGTTTTGACCAGTACAACATCAGCGCAGATGCGCGTTCTACACTTGAAAAACAAGCCATGTGGCTGAAAAAATTCCCGGGCGTTACAATCGTTCTGGAAGGCCACGCTGACGAACGCGGCACACGTGAATACAACTTGGCACTGGGCGAGCGTCGCGCAAATGCGGCAAAAGAATATCTGGTTAGCCTGGGTGTTGATGCAATGCGTATCAAAACAATCTCTTACGGTAAAGAGCGTCCGGTTGCACTGGGCCACAACGAAGCAGCATGGACACAAAACCGTCGCGCTGTAACAGTTGTTACTGTAGGTGCTGGTTCCTAATTTCTAAAAATTAGGCCTAAAACCTTTCGAATAAGGCGTTTGCTGCATATCTTGTGGCAAACGCCTTGTTTTTTTATGGGATTCGGGGCACAAATAGCACCAAACGTAATCATATGCAGGTCTGACTATTATGACATCCACATTGAAGAAACTGCTCGCAACAACTTTTCTAGTGACCATGGTGGCTTTGCCCGTTCAGGCACAGGACGAAGAGTTACAGAAAATCGTTGATCGTCTGGAACGTATGGATCGCGATATCAAGGCGTTGAACCTGAAAGTTTATCGCGGTGCTGATGCGGTCAGTGCGGTGAGCAGTTCAACGGGTGAAGATGTTAGCGGACCCTTGGGCGCACGTCTGAGTGTGCGCATCAATGAACTGGAAAGCCAGTTGCGCTCTATGAATGGTCAGATCGAAGAAACGGCTTATCGTATTTCGCAGTTGAACACGCGCCTTGATAAACTGGTTGCGGATGTAGATTATCGCCTGACGGCCCTTGAAGGCGGAAACCCGGCTGCCCGTCCATCCCAAAATGCAGAAATCGATCCTGCTATGGACGCTCCGAAAACACCATCTGGTATTTCGGGCCAGCAACTGACGCCCCCACCGGGTGGTCAACAGCCGACAATGGGGACGCAACCGGGTAGCCTTGGGACGTTAAATGGCAAAGATCTGGAAGGGACACAACCTACTGCACCAGCTGATGAACAGCCGGTTGCAAATTCGGTTGAAACTGCAAACCTGACACCAGAAGCCCTTTATCAGCAATCCCGTCAGATGCTGATGCGCAGTGAATTTGCTAATGCGGAAAATAATTTCAAAGCCTTTCTGGAAACCCATAAAGACCACAAGCTGACAGGTAATGTCCGTTACTGGTTGGGTGAGACCTATTATGTGCAAGGCAATTATGCACAAGCAGCCTCTACTTTCCTGGAAGGGTACCAAAAAGACCCCCGCGGGGCCAAGGCACCGGATTCTCTGTTGAAACTGGGCATGTCCCTGTCGCGCATGGATAAAACCCGCGAGGCCTGCGCCTCATATGATCGTTTGCGTTCTTCCTTTCCAAAACTTCCTGCACATTTGTCCAAGACGTTGGAGCGGGAACGCACAAGTGCCAAATGCGGCTAAGCCTGCACACGTTTGACAACCTCGGCCAAACTTTGTGTGTGGCCGTTTCCGGTGGGGCGGACAGCCTCGCCCTGTGTTTGATGGTACAAGACTGGGCAGGACAAAATAATCGTAAAATTGTCGCTGTTTCTGTCGATCATGCTTTGCGAAAAGAATCGGTAAACGAATGTAAATGGGTGGCAGAAACACTGGCCTCTTATGGCATCGTCCATCATACACTATGTTGGCAGGGGGAAAAGCCAACACAGGGATTACAAGCCAAGGCCAGACAGGAACGTTATCGCCTGATCGAAAACTGGTGTGCAAGTCACGGCATTAAAGATGTTTTACTAGGGCACCACTTAAATGATCAGGCCGAAACGTTTATGATGCGTCTGGCCCGCGGCAGCGGGGTAGATGGTTTATCGGCTATGCAGGCAGAGAGCACATATGGCCGTATCCGTTTGTTACGCCCCCTGCTGGATTGTCCGAAGGCAGATTTAATCGCGTATCTTGAGGCGCGCGGGCAAGACTGGATTGAAGACCCATCAAACCTGAATGTGGATTTTGAGCGGGTAAAGTGGCGCAGTGTCATGGCTGATCTGGAAACACTTGGCCTAACCCCCAAACGCCTTGCCCAAACAGCACAGAACATGCAGCGTGCACGATACAGTTTGCAAAAGTTGGTGGAACATTGGTTGGCCCTGCATGCAACGGTCCGTGAGGAGGGGTATATTCTTTTGTCGCGTGATGCCTTATTTGGTGATGATGAAGAAGTGATTCTTAGGGGGTTAGCGCGAATCGGACAGGCAGTTGGGGGTGAAATCTATCCGCCACGACTTGAAAAACTGATGCGGCTCTATAAAAAATTATGCGATGAATTTGAAGGCACCCTGATGGGATGTCGCTGGATTTTACAAAAAGACAGTATCCTGATTTGCCGTGAAGTTCGCACTTCTGATCTACCTGAAAGCCTTTATAGCTTTGACTATGAAGGCAGTTTATCCAATGCGACACTTGAAATATTAGGGGAAAAGGGCTGGCGTGAGGTAATTGCAAAGCAGCCGGATTTAAAAGAATCAGGCCTGCCCAAACCGGTAATTTATGGCTTGCCCGCCCTTTGGGATAAAGAGGGTGTTTTAGTCGTCCCGCATCTGGGTTATAAACGCCAAGACGTGGCATTTGAGTTGGAAATGAATTTTCTTGGCTTGAATAGGGTGAATTCATGAGTTTTGCCTTGCGCAAGACTTAAAATGGCTTATCTCTAAGTCACGTGAGATACGAGAAATACGAAGGAAGGAATCCTAACGTGAACTTTAGCAGGAACCTTGCGCTCTGGGTCATTATCGCCTTATTGATCTTTGCGCTGTTCAATCTGTTCCAAAGCTCTAACCAGCAGATGGACCAATCCAGTGTTCCCTTCTCCGACTTCATTGAAGCGGTTGAAAAGGGCAATGTCCAAGATGTGGTTATTCAGGACAATACCATTACAGGCACTTATCGCGATGGGCGTAAGTTCCATTCCTACACGCCGAATGATCCAAACCTGATCAGCACGTTGCGTGATAAAGGTGTGAAAATCACGGCTGTTCCCAAAGACGATAGTGTTTCGATTTTCTCGATCCTCATTTCATGGTTCCCCATGCTGTTGTTGATCGGTGTATGGATTTTCTTCATGCGCCAGATGCAAGGTGGGGGCGGTAAAGCCATGGGCTTCGGTAAATCCAAGGCACGTCAGCTGACCGAAAAACAAGGCCGCGTAACCTTTGAAGATGTCGCCGGTATTGAAGAAGCCAAAGCGGAACTGGAAGAAGTGGTCGAATTTTTGAAAGACCCGTCCAAATTCCAACGTCTTGGCGGTAAAATCCCGAAAGGCTGCTTGCTTGTGGGCCCACCGGGTACAGGTAAAACCCTGCTCGCGCGTGCGGTTGCAGGCGAAGCAAACGTGCCGTTCTTTACGATTTCCGGTTCAGACTTTGTTGAAATGTTTGTCGGTGTGGGGGCATCCCGCGTGCGTGACATGTTTGAACAAGGTAAAAAGAATGCTCCTTGTATCATCTTTATTGACGAGATCGATGCGGTCGGTCGCCATCGTGGCGCTGGTCTTGGCGGTGGTAATGACGAACGTGAACAAACGCTCAACCAGTTGCTGGTTGAAATGGACGGCTTTAGCGACAATGAAGGTGTGATCTTGGTGGCCGCGACCAACCGTCCTGACGTTTTGGATCCTGCGCTGTTGCGTCCGGGCCGTTTTGACCGCCAAGTTGTGGTACCAAACCCGGATATTAATGGCCGCGAGATGATCTTGCAGGTTCATATGAAAAAAGTGCCGTTGGGGCCGGATGTTGATGCACATGTGATTGCTCGTGGCACACCGGGGTTCTCTGGTGCGGACCTTGCTAACCTTGTGAACGAAGCTGCTCTTCTGGCAGCACGTCGAAACAAGCGTTTGGTTACGATGTCTGAATTTGAAGATGCCAAAGACAAAGTGATGATGGGTTCTGAACGTAAATCCATGGTCATGTCAGAAGATGAGAAAAAACTCACCGCTTTCCACGAAGCAGGCCATGCTCTCTGTGCCCTTCATATGGAAGCGTCTGATCCGATCCATAAAGCAACGATTATCCCGCGTGGTCGTGCACTGGGGATGGTAATGCGCCTGCCCGAAGCAGACCGTGTGTCCCTGTCCGTTGAAAAATTGCGTGCAGATTTGGTCGTTGCTTTTGGTGGTCGTGTGGCAGAAGAACTGGTCTTCGGACCTGAGAAAGTCACAACCGGTGCCTCCAACGATATCAAGCAAGCCACCAACATGGCCAAACATATGGTTATGGAATGGGGTATGTCTGAAAAACTGGGCCCGATTGCTTACAGCGAAAATGAACAGGAAGTCTTCCTTGGTCATTCTGTGACGCAAACGCAGAATAATTCAGAAGAAACCGCCAAGGTGATCGATTCTGAAGTGCGCGATATCATCGAAGTTGCTTACAAGAAAGCGGAAGAAATTCTGACAAAATTCCGTGACCAACTGGATATTATCGGTAACGGGTTGATCGAATTTGAAACCCTGTCCGGTGATGAAATTCGTGACCTTCTGGATGGTAATCCGCCAAACCGTGGTGGGACATCCGGCCCGAAAGAGGGGGGGCGTCGCAGCCCGATCCCAACAGCAGGTCACAAGAAAGATTCATCTGACGGATCCGGTTCCGAGCCGGAACCGCAACCGGGTGAATAACCAACGACACACTGTCATTCCCGCTCAGGCGGGAAACTAGTCAAACTTTTCTAGGCCCCCGCTATTGAAGCGGGGGTGACGTGTTTTAGGGGGATAAGATTGTGTTTAATGTTGATTTTGGGGCGACATCCTTGCCGCGTGATGTTTGTGCAGGCGATCGCGATCTTGCAGAAACGATTTATGTTCGACCGCTTTCTCACTATGTGGGGAACAAACCGGAATTTGACCTTTATGAACTGGTAATCCGTACAGGAGATAGCATTCAACGTTATCAGGTTCATGCTAAAGGGTTGTTGTCCTGGGCGCGCAAAGAAGGCTCAGACCTCAATAGCTATCTGATCAATTTGCTTGAACGTTTGCATAATCCTGTAGCGGACTATGCGGGGCTGAAAGTTACAGGTCGTCCCTTGATCATGGGGATCGTGAATGTTACGCCTGATAGTTTCAGCGATGGTGGGGACAATTTTGATGCAGCCCGTGCCATCACCCATGGTAAAGAGCTAATAGCCCAAGGTGCGGATATTCTGGATATCGGTGGGGAATCAACGCGGCCCGGTGCAGCACCCGTCAGTTTAGAAGAAGAACTGCGCCGTGTTGTTCCGGTGATTGAAGGTCTAAAAGACACAGGCGCTAAATTCTCCATCGATACCCGTAATGCACCCGTTATGGAAGCAGCCATCAAGGCAGGCGCCCATATCATCAACGATGTCACAGCCCTAGAAGGTGAGGGTGCGCTGGATACAGCCATTAAGCTGGATGTGCCTGTCATGCTGATGCATATGCAGGGCGAACCCCAGACCATGCAGGAAAACCCGGTCTATGAAGATTGTGTGCTTGATATTTATGATTACTTAAAAGACCGCATCAATATGTGCATCGCAGCCGGGATCAAGCGCGCCAATATCTGTATCGATCCAGGCATCGGCTTTGGCAAAACACTGGATCATAATATGGCGATCTTGAACCAGCTTGCGCTCTATCACGGGCTGGGCTGCACAGTCCTGCTTGGGGCCTCGCGCAAAAGCTTCATCCCCAAAATCTGCGGGGATGTGCCGCCTAAAGACCGGATCGCTGGATCATTGGCGGCGGCGATTAAAGGCGCCCAAGCCGCAACACAAATCGTACGTGTCCATGATGTGTTTGAAACCAAGCAGGCACTGGATGTGTGGGTCGCCTAAAGTTAGCAAGATTTATCAAATAGGGTTGATCTAGCTTACCTGTGAAAGGAGTTTTCGACACATGAACCAGAAAACACAAGAAAGCTATATCACCCGCATTGAAAAGGTCCTCGCCTTTATTGCAGATCATTTAGACGATGATCTCAATATGGATGATCTAGCCGAAGTCGCCTGTTTTTCCGCCTATCATTTCCACCGCATCTATCGTGGTTTGGTGGGCGAAACGGTGACCCAGACGGTTAGACGCTTGCGCCTTCATCGCGCGGCTGGGGATTTGATCCGCACCAGTCGTGAGATCGATGGCATTGCCAAGCAAGCTGGCTATTCCAGTGTGGAAGCGTTTTCACGTGCCTTTAAGGCCGCCTATCAAAAAGCCCCGGCGGCGTATCGCGAACATGTGCGCGAAACTCCTGTCATTCTGTCTCAACAAGAAAGGAATACAGGTATGTTTAACGTTGAAATCAAAGACATCCCGGCCCGTAAAATAGCAGCCATCGCCCATAAAGGTGACTATATGGAAATCGGCAACACGTTCCAGAAAGTCTTCATGTGGGGGATGAAACAGCAAAAGATGGATCCGGCGACTGTCGGTTATGGTCTTTATTACGATGACCCAAGCCAAGTCCCCACAGAACAACTGCGTTCCGAAGCCGGGGTCATGCTGGATCAAGACGTCAGTGATGATACCATTGGCCTGCGCACCCTTGACGTCAAAGGCGGACGTTACGCCGTCTTGCGCTTTAAAGGTCCCTATGCGGAACTGGAAAAAGGCTATGACTATTTGTTTGGCCCGTGGCTGAATGAACAGGGTGAAACACCCGCGAACGAACCAATCATGGAATGTTACTTAAACGATCCACAAACCACCCCGCCAAGCGAACTTCTGACCGATATTTGCGTGGCCCTACAGTAACATTTAAAGAGCCGAAGGTGGCGCCCCTTTGGTCTTTGGTTATAAATTTATAATAAAGTATTTAATGAATCTTAGATTGTGATTATTCTGTATTTTCTTTCTATAGTTAAGAAAATGATCCATGTCTGATTTTATTGAAGATTATATGTCTGTTCGGCCATCTTATCAGATGTTTGCTGAGCGTATTGAATTATTGCTTAAGGAACTTTTGCGAAGCAATAATATTAAAGTGCATTTTACAGAATCTCGAGCGAAATCAATTGAAAGTTTTTCCGAAAAGTTGAAACGCCCAAGTAAAAAATTTAAGGATCCTATGAAGGAAATGCCTGATTTGGCAGGTGTACGTTTGGTTCTGTATTACTTGGATGATGTTGAAAGCGTTGGAAAGTTACTCAAAAAGGAATTTAAAATAATTGAAGAGGTTGTGGATCATCAACCGGATCATTTTTCACCAGATCAATTTGGCTACTTATCAATGCACTATATTGTGGCATTGAACCAGAAACGGTTCCAATTAACTGAATGGGCAGGTTTTAAAAACTTTCGCGCAGAAGTGCAAGTTCGCACTGTTTTACAGCATTCATGGGCTGCTGTATCTCATGCCTTGCAGTATAAAAGGGAAGGGGATGTTCCCCATGGTTCACGTCGTAGATTGTTTAGATTAGCTAGCTTATTCGAAATAGCTGATGAGGAGTTTTTGAAGATTAGAGATGAACGTCAAGTTAGCTTTAATCGGTCAAATGAAGGAAATGATTCGGCTATAATAGATGCTCCAAGTCTAAAGAATTTTATTGAAACGTCAGGCCAAATGAAAGCTATAAATAAAACTGCCTCTGAAGTTGGGTTCATTGTAAGAAATGCTGAATTAGTTGATGTTGGCATCTTAGTGGAAGAATGTGAAAGGTTGGGAATCAACAGTATTGCGGATCTCGTAGAAAGTTTGAAATTTGATTATAAAAGTTGGTTTAATGAAATTTACGAAGAAGTACCATTTGGAGATACGTGGAGTGTATCGGAACCATTTTTACTTGAATTATTGTTGATAGGACGTTACCCAGATAAATATCCAATTGAAAGGTTAACAGAGATTGGCTGGCATCATGAATTTGCACAGGCTATTCTTAATGTCGTGCAGTAGAAGACTCAGTAATTCAACCGTTCCCATTCTTCTGTCTTCGTAGCCACCGTTTCTTCATCATCTGAAATATCAATCTCAATGCCGTCTTCGGTGTAGCGGCGATCTGTGATGTTTACGCCTTGAAGCAGGCGTTCTAAATCACTAGTGCGATCAAAGCTGGCTTTTAGGGTGGTTGTGGCTTGATGTTGGAAATCTGCAAGATCAGCTGTTTCAATTACTGCCTTGGCAGCCCCTGCATAAGCACGCGCCATGCCACCTGTACCTAGTTTGATCCCGCCGAAATAGCGCACGATGATGACGGCCACATTGACCATATCTTCGCCCTGCAAGACCTTTAACGCGGGCATGCCGGCAGAGCCTGAGGGTTCCCCATCATCCTTGGCGCCTTCATGCAGGCGTTTATCCTTATCGAAATGACGAAAGGTGCTGACATGGTGGTTGGCTTTGGGGTGTTCAGCACGCAGACGCTCAAGTTCGCTTTCATAGTCAGCATATGGAACGAGAAAGGCGAGAAAGCGCGAGCGTTTTTCTTCGGTTTCGCAAAATTGCAGTGTGGTTATGGTTTTCATGGGAAACCTCTATAACATTTGCGCTTAAAAGGCCCAAGTGCTAAAACAAATCAAGCGTGTCCCTCGCGAAAGCAGGGACCTTCCACGAGATTAATGAGATCCCGGCCTGTGCAGGGATACAGCATAAAAAGAACACCACAGATGACACGTAAACTCTTTGGTACAGACGGTATTCGCGGCACAGCTAATACCCATCCGATGACGGCAGAAATCGCCATGAAAGTGGGTATGGCTGCTGGACATTATTTTGTGCGCGGCACGCACCGTCACCGCGTGGTAATTGGCAAAGATACCCGCCTGTCGGGCTATATGATCGAACCGGCCTTGGTTGCGGGCTTTACTGCCATGGGGATGGATGTGTTGTTGGTCGGGCCCATGCCGACGCCTGCGGTTGCCATGCTGACACATTCCATGCGTTGTGATCTGGGGGTGATGATTTCAGCTTCCCATAACCCGTTTGGGGATAACGGGATCAAGTTGTTTGGTCCGGATGGGTTTAAGCTGCCGGATGATGTAGAATTGAAACTGGAAGACATGATCGAAAGTGATTTGTCCGAAAAATTCGTTTCACCAGACAAGCTCGGGCGTGCCAGACGTCTGGAAGATGCATCGGGGCGTTATGTGGAATTTGCCAAAAAGACGTTTCCGGCAAACCTGCGTCTGGATGGTTTAAAGATCGTGGTCGATTGTGCCAATGGGGCAGCCTATAAAGTCGCGCCGGAAGTCTTGTGGGAATTGGGCGCAGAAGTCGTTGCCATCGGGGTTACGCCAAATGGGTTTAACATTAACAAAGACTGTGGATCAACTGCGACACAGACTTTGTCTGAACAGGTAGTTGCTCATGGGGCCGATATCGGGATTGCATTGGATGGTGATGCTGACCGTTTGATCATTTGTGATGAACATGGTGATGTGGTCGATGGCGATCAGATCATGGGGCTGGTGACAACGCATCTTCATAAACGGGGCTTGTTAAAAGGCGGTGGGCTGGTTGCAACCGTTATGTCCAACATGGGTCTGGAAAAATATCTTGAAGATAATGGTCTGACGCTTGAACGCACGAAGGTGGGGGATCGTTATGTGGTCGAACGCATGCGCAAGGATGGCTTTAACGTTGGTGGGGAACAATCCGGTCATATCGTTTTAAGTGATTATGCCACGACGGGGGATGGGCTGGTTGCAGCCTTGCAGGTGTTAGCCGTGGTCGTAGAACAGAACAAACCGACAAGTGATGTCTGCAAGCTGTTTGATCCCTTCCCGCAAATTTTAAAGAATGTGCGCTATGGCGAAACATTCCCGCTGGATTTTGATACTGTGCAACAGGCGATTGCCGATGGGGAAGGTCGGTTGAACGGGGCCGGTCGCGTTTTGATCCGTAAATCCGGTACAGAACCTTTAATCCGTGTAATGGCCGAGGGGAAAGACCCGGTTTTGGTAGAACAGGTTGTCGATGATATTGTCGCAGCTGTTCAGGATGTGGCTTAAAATGCAGGGACGTGTACTGATTATTGCCGGGTCTGACAGTGGCGGTGGCGCTGGCATTCAGGCTGATATCAAGGCTGTAACCTGCTTAAATGGGTTTGCCATGACGGCGATTACGGCGCTGACAGCGCAAAATACCCTGGGTGTGACAGCCATTCATGATATCCCGGCCGATTTTATCAAAGAACAAATCCGTTTGGTGCTAAGCGATCTTGGCGCGGATTGTTTAAAGACAGGGATGCTCAGCCAACCATCAACAATCAACGCTATTTGTGAGGTGTTGGATGAGTTGAAAATGGATATCCCCATGGTGGTTGATCCGGTGATGGTGGCAAAAGGCGGGGCCTCTCTTTTGGCGATGGAAGCCGTAGATGCGTTAAAAAAACGTCTGACCCCGCGCGCGCATGTCGTTACCCCCAACGTCCCGGAAGCTGAAGCCTTAAGCGGGCTTTCCATTGTCAGTCAGGGTGATATGGCAAAGGCTGCTGAAAAGATATTCGCCCTTGGTCCCAAGGCGGTTTTGATGAAGGGCGGGCATCTGGATGAGAAGGGCGATGTGGTGACGGACTATCTGTTTGAAGCCGATGGTAATTGCTACGAATTTTCCGGCCCGCGCATCCATACGGCCCATACCCATGGGACAGGCTGCACCACGGCCTCAGCCATCGCCTGTGGAATTGCGCAAGGTTTAAGCGTGAAAGATGCTGTAGAACGTGCGCGGGCGTATGTGTTTGAAGCCATCAAGACAGCCCCCGGATTTGGACAAGGTCATGGGCCGCTTAATCACGCACATACCATCAAGGCTTGAAAGACCCTACTTATTACTGGTATTTGACCAGCAATAATCATGATATTCTTCATTGGTCTTAATAAAAATGTTTGAAGAAAATGAAACAGGGTAAAGCCATGAAGGACACCTTCGGTCGGACAATTACATATCTCAGGGTTTCGGTGACGGATCGCTGTGATTTTCGCTGTAGCTATTGTATGGCCGAAGATATGACCTTTTTGCCCCGACAGGAGATTTTGTCGTTTGAAGAAATGGAACGGATCTGTTCAGCCTTCATTAAACGCGGGGTGACGAAAATCCGTCTGACCGGGGGTGAACCCTTGGTGCGGCGCGGCATTATGGAGTTTATTAAGCAACTTTCAGAACACCTGAAAACCGGGGCGTTGAAAGAACTGACACTGACGACCAATGGTTCCCAGCTGGATAAATATGCAAGTCAGCTTGTCGACTGTGGGATCAAGCGGATCAATGTGTCTTTGGATACGCTGGATTCAGATCGTTTTACCGAAATTACCCGCTTTGGCAAACTTGAACAGGTTTTAAGTGGTCTTGAGGCTGCCAAAAAAGCCGGGCTGAAGGTGAAAATCAATACGGTTGCGCTGAAAGGTCAGACAGATCAGGAACTGGATGACCTGCTGAGCTTTGTTGCGGATCATGGGTTTGATCTGACTTTTATCGAAACGATGCCGTTGGGGGAAATTGGCGGCTCACGCGTGGATCATTATCTTCCGCTTAGTGAAGTTCGCACCAATATTGAAAAACGCTGGACTTTAACGGATACGGATTACGCCACAGGTGGTCCGGCACGTTTTGTCGATGTCAAAGAAACAGGAAACCGGATCGGCTTTATTACACCGTTAAGCCATGGTTTTTGTGAAAGCTGTAACCGGATGCGCCTGACCTGCAAGGGCACTTTGTTTATGTGTTTGGGACAAGACGGGAATTTGGATTTGCGCGAAGTGGTTCGCGCGTCTGAAAGTAACGAACCTTTGCAGGCTGCCATCGATCAGGCCTTGAACCTGAAACCCAAGGGGCATGAGTTTGTGATTGATGAAACACAAGACGGTCCAGCCCTGAACCGACATATGAGCGTGACAGGCGGCTAAAGCTTTGTCATAGTGGGCTGAATGTAAAACTTGGTTGCAGTCTTATGTCCGATAAAAAAATTGCCTTCGTCGCCGGAAAGTCTGAAAGCGCGCAAGATGCCATGGATCGTCTGTGTGGCAAATATGATCATGTGCGCCCCGATAAGGCTGATCTGATTGTTGCTTTGGGTGGCGATGGTTTTATGCTGCGCACGCTTCATAAGTATCTTCATCTCAATAAACCTGTCTTCGGGATGAACAGGGGCTCGGTTGGGTTCTTGATGAATGAATATCGCGAAGATGATCTGTTGGAACGCATTAAACGGATGCAGGCGATTGAAATTCACCCGCTTCGTATGGAAGCTACCTGTAAAGGGGGGAAAAAGGCCGAAGCCATTGCCTTTAACGAAGTCTCCTTATTCCGCGAAACCGGACAGGCCGCCCATATCCGCGTTAGTGTGGATGGGGTGGTGCGATTAGAAGAAATGGTCTGTGACGGGTTGTTGATTTCAACACCTGCAGGTTCGACCGCTTACAACATGTCCGCTTATGGTCCGATCCTGCCACTAGGCTCAGGTGTTTTGGCCCTGACCGCGATCTCTGCCTATCGCCCCAGACGTTGGCGCGGCGCTATCCTGCCGCATATGGCAACGGTCAGTTTTGAAATTTTAAATGATGAAAAACGCCCCGTGGGGGTCTCGGCAGATTTTAACGAATACCGCGATGTTACTCACGTTAAAGTCTTTGAAGACCGCAGCCTTTATTCCAACGTTCTCTATGATCCAGAACATAATCTGGAAGAGCGCATCTTGCAGGAACAGTTTATTGGGTGATCACTTTTCCAAGGAATGAAGCGCGCTTAACACGGTGATGTCTTCTTCTTCCAACCGGGCTTTTATTTTTTGCCAGTCGGGGGTGTCTTCACCGAAAGAGCTTCTGAGCATACGGTTGACCGCATCGGCCAACGGTTTGTCAGAAGCCAAGGCGACGAGGCGATAGTCAATGCTTTTACTCAAACGTTTTGGCAAAGTGATACGCCAGCCGATTAGGCCTTTCTGGCGTTTAGGCTCTAGCAGGCTTTCACGGTCTGCCAGCAGAAAATGTCCATCTTCTATACGTTGGGCAAAAGCCCACATGTAGGTGGGGGTTGCCATGTTGTTTAAGGTGATTTCAAGGGCGCAAAGACCATCCAGTTTGCTGCTGGGAAAAGCCGCCCCATCGCGCACCAACGGGATTTTGTCCGGCTTTTCACAGCCTTCATCGGCATTGGCGCGCAATTCACTGATACCGATTTTCAGGCCGTTTGCGCGCAAGGCCATGATGTTATCTTCAAATTGCAGATAGAGTCCGACCACCATTGCGACGATGCATGCACCCACCGCAAGGGATTTAAAGAGGCCGTTATCCTTGATGGGTTCGGCATCTTTTTCACGCTGTTTATAAAGATCGATCACACCATCTTCATCCAGATCGTCATCATCTTCGTCTTCTTCGACCACGGGGTAAGGGTCTTTTAAGTCAAAACGGCGAATGATGCGCTGAATATCCACGATGGATTCCAGACGCAGCAGGTCGCCATCAATGGTCATTTCTTCGAGGAATTCATCTTCCGGTACCAAGCCTGCACCACCGGGAATAAAGCAGAAAAGCCGGATATCTTCGGCGCGCATTTGAGCAAACAGGTCTTGGGACGCAATCAGCTTTTCTTTGATATGATCCACCGGGCGCACATTTAAATCGCGATCAAGTTCCCCGGTCAGCCACAAGGCATTATCTACTTTTTCACCGGGGGCGGCAAGGCGGTCTTCGGCAAAAAAGGCATGAGCACAGAAGGCGCCTAATTGCCAGCTTTCACCATCGGTGATGGGCGCAGATACATCCATGCGAAAGGAGGGGTGTTTATAAGAACGTTCCACAACGCCTGTCGGTTCTTTGACAAAGGCATCATAAGCGCGCGCAATTGGCAACGCCTTGGCCGTGCCATCCAGACAGATGACGCTGCGCACATCCGGGTCTTCTTTGGTTATGCGTTGGACTTCAACCGGGCCTTCAGTTGTGGCAATAAAAATTCGGACGTTCATACGGGCGGACTTATTCTATCTTTGTAAACAAAATACTTACCGCAGAATGACCTCACTTTTCGCTTTGCGCAAGGCTTTCAGGACTTCATTATCACTTTGCAGCAAAATTTGGGCTTCCCCGTCATAGAAATCATCAATAACAAGGCGATAGATGGGGCCATCTTCTTCCTGAACGAAGACCAGGCTTGGGGATTCGCTTCTGTCAATTGCTTCAATCAGCAGATAGATCTGAGTCTCATCAGCTTTGGAAACTTTCAGTGTTAGGCGAAAACCATCGGCTTCGCGTTCAACAATATCACCTGTGCTGGCAGCGGCCGCACGAGGTAGGTGGGCAAGGGCCTGTTTACTGAGCAGACGTTTAAGATCACGCCGGACAGAGAGATCGTTCATTAAGGCGTTATTCAGGGCAGGACTGGGCACATGCTTTGGATTATGGGCATAGGAAAATAGCTCATTAAAACCAACTTTTTGAGGTGTCTCGTCGGTTGCGGACAGGAGATGATCCAGTTGATCCAAAGCCTGGAATATTGTTTCTGCGTCTTTTGTGGATGGACTGCTCATGCGTTTCCTCCATAAATTTTGCTGAACTGCGCGTCAAAGACGCTGCGGTCATAGGAATATTGTGCGTGCCATCCCCCACCAGCAAGGGGAAGATTGTCCAGCCGTTCCAGATAGGCATCGATGTCCTGTGAAATCAGGCCCAAGAGATCAGCCCCCTTGCTAAAGGCCTCGACCAAATCATCATTTGAACGGACATCTTCTTTAAAGCCTTTACGGGCAAGGCCTTTATAAGCGGTTTCGGCTTGGCTCATGACCTTTGCAACATCTTCACCGACCTGATCCGGGTCGTGTAGCAAATCCATAAAATGATCAGTGATGCTTTTTGAGGGCAGGCTGATGACATTGGTAGGGCGCTTCTCGGAGTTCAACATATTATGAAGGCCTGAAAAATCAATCCCCGGGGCCAGTTTGAGTATGATCGAAATAGCTTCTTTTGATCGGGCCGTTGCGAGCGCATGCAGGCTGGCATAGAGGCTGTGTTCAATATGTCGGCATAATTTTTGATAAATGATCTGACGTTCCTGATAGGTTTCTTTCGGTCCCTCTTTGATAATCTCGTTGAGTTCAGAATTTTTCGCTTTGCGTCGCAGGGCTTGGGTTAGTCTGGCTTGTGGTGGGCTGAATACGTCACTTCGCAGGACGGACAGGGGCAGGCGTAAGGCTAACTCACCAGCATTCAGCAACATGGTCAGGTTTGTCTGTTCCTGTTTATTGAGGAATTTGACTTGATCAAATGGGCTTTGGTTCAGTTGGACCAGTGGCGTGATGGTTTCTTCAACGCTTTCCAATGTTTCACTCAAGAGATCGGGGTTGATCTCGCCTGCCTCATGATCACCGCCGATGGAGCCGGCATGTCGCAAAGCCGAGAGGTCACGGGCGGATTTAACCGCCTGGATCACCCGAATAAAGGTGAGAACCACACTGTCAAATGTTTTGAAATCGACACCTTTTTCATCATCTATTGAAGCCGTTTGCCAGAAATTTAAGATCAGCGCATCGTCAATCACATCGGCATCATTGTCGCAATAGGACAGGATTTTTCTGAATTTACGTTGGGATTGAGCAGTCGGCAGATGTTCTTTCAGATATCCATAAAGTTTGCGCGACAAACTGTTTGCAGCTTCTGAAACGTCCTGTTTTGTGGCATCATGCTTTGATAGGGGTTTTAAGGCATCATCCATGTCGCAATAGCCAAGGGCACTTAGCATAAATTCAAGCAGGGCTGATAAAACGGGCATCCGGCTATATTGGATGGCAAATTCCCCGTCTTTATAGGTCAGATCGATGGTTTGCGAATTGACCTTGAGACGATGCGGATTGGCATAAAATTCTAGCTGTTGGCAATAGGCAAAAAAGCTGGAAGACTTGGCAACTCCACTGTCCCAGAAAAAGAATTCGTAACGCCCTTTTTGTAACGACAGTTCACCTGCGGCAACGACAAGATGACAGAGTTCCAGTAACGGCGTGGCATAGGTGCGGCATACAATCAATTTGCCGATTTCGCGACAAACCATTGGCGAAAATTTTGCCTCACCTTCCACATCGGTTTCGGCTAATGTGTGGAAAATAGCGGTTAATTCTGAACTTTTTCCTGCTTCAAGCAGAAGTTCTTCCGATCCCATAAGCTGTATCCTCTGTCCTGTTGGGGACATCATTGTAGCTAAAAACAACTTTGGGTCTAGTATGGAAGGGTTAGAGCGATTTTTTTATTCACATTCAACCCGGTTACGGCCCTGTTCTTTGGCTCGATAAAGCGCGATATCGGCACGACGGATCAGGTCGTCCAGTGTCACATCGTCAGCTCTGAGTTCTGTCAGCCCAAAGCTTGCGGTAATGTTGAAGCGTAAGTCTTCAAATTCAATGATGTTTTCTTCTATGGCTTTGCGGATGCGCTCGGCGACATATTTTGCCTTTTCCATATCAAGGTTCGGCAATAAAATAGCAAACTCTTCCCCACCGATGCGGGCCAATTTGCCATCGCTGTCTCTGGTATTATCGACGATGTTACGCGTATTTTTATGCCAAACTTCAATAATGGATTTCAGGGCCTCATCGCCCGCGAGGTGGCCAAGTGTGTCATTGACTTTCTTAAACCAATCCACATCAAAGATTAAAAGGCTGAAACAACTCTTATCCTTAATGGCTTTTTCGACCATTTTTTCAGCATGTTCAATGAAATAGCGTCGATTATAGGTGCCGGTCAGCACATCATGGAAGGTCAGGTTTTCAAGCTCATCGGCTTTGATCTTCAGTTCAGTTATATCTTCTAACAAAAGCTGAACAACGCTTGTACCTTCCCAGGGCAGGCGTCCGGCTGTGACTTTGATAAAGCGCGGTTCTTCGGGGTAGGTGGATAACTTGATCTGTGGAAATTGAATGGGGTGGTCTTCGACAAAGCTACTCATAAATAATTCAGAGCATGTGTCGCGGATATCATCCCCGGTGAAATCCAGAATATGTTTCCCGATCAGGCTTTCTTCACTTTCGTTTAAAAGAAAACACGCCTGTTGGTTGGCATAGAGAATCCCCTGCATCTGATGAATAATCAGACCCGTTGGCATCAGGTCGAGCAATGCGCCTAAACGTTCTTGTGTATCGATCAAGGTCTGATGCGTCAGTAACGCATCGTCGGTGCCTTCATCATCATCGATAAACACCTGTTATCTACCCCGTTAATTACCATTATCTAATCAGATAGCACACCTGCAGTTTGGCTGTCATGTAAAATGATCATTCAAGGATTTTAAAAAACTGATGGGAGATAGGGTAACGAGTTTCCCTATCTACCTGATGTTATTACCAGCTTTTTGTATTTCGCGGGCCGAAGTCATCAAAGGATTGATTGGACGGATTGCCTTTCAATTCGTCTGATAGGTTTTCCCAGTTCCCCCGGTTGCGGTAACCATCACGTCCATGGATTGGGCGGTCATGACCTCTGTCACGTGTGAAGTTCTGATCCCAGCGGTTGGCAATCAGATACCAGGGGACATTATGTTCGCGACATGCAATGGCGGTCCCATTTTGCCAACGACCTTCGATCATCACGCCATGGCGAAAACGGCGACATTCCCGATCCCGGCGATCACGGACCGGACCAATGGGGCGCAGGCGAGTGCTATAAGCGGCATACCATTGTGTCGTTAGGCCGTTTTCGGAAAAATAAAGTGCTTTGTCGATTTCGGTGTTCATTTTTTCTTCATCGGATCGACCGAGGGATAGGTTGGCTTCATCCGATAAAATGCTGCCGATATCTGTGCCCATAACTTCACCTGATTTTAATGTTCCGGTGGTTTGACAGGCGCTTAAAAAGCCTAAGGCCAGCAGGCTAAAGATAATTTTTTTCATGTCAGTCCTCGTTTTACATCCAGATGGTTTATGTTTGATCCCAGTCGGCAAAAGTTTGGGTGTCTTTGCTGACCCGGGCGAGATAGGTTTTGGTTTCGTCATAAGGCAGGTGTTGGCGTAAGTGGCTGAAAATCTGATCCGCACTCATCCGGTTAATCTTACGAATTGCCGTGCGCAGTTTCATTTTTCCGGTAAAAGCCTTGGCCACATTGCCCGCACCTGTGTTGTAAGCTGCGATAATCAGATATTGGCGGGCCTTCTCATCTTTGACCTTGCCGAAATAGCGGGTATTGAGCAAATGCAGGTACGTTGCCCCCAAGCGGATATTTTCGTAAGGGTCATAAAGCACATCAACCCCGGGGGTAAGATCTTTGCCCATCAGATAACTATAGGCTTCTTTGCCACCACTGGTCGGAACCAGCTGCATGAGACCCAAGGCATTGGCGTGGCTGCGCGCGCGCGGGTTAAAGGCACTTTCATTTTTGATAACAGATAGGATGAGAGAGCGGGGCAGGTTATATTTTTTTGCCATTTTGCTGACCGGGTCGGCAAGAGATTGCGCGGAAACTTGATCTCGATCAGTGCGCAAGTTCAGGCTTAAGCGACTGATTTTCCCTGCTTTGCCTGTGTTAAAAGTGGCTTTCCTGGAAACAAAAACAGGTTGACTTTTGGGTTCGATCAAGCGGGAAAGTTCGTGGCGGGGGCGCCAGTTGATGACTCTTGGTTTTGTGTCCTGCGTTGCCTTGACCCGCTCGCGGGTGGGTGTCTGTTGATCCCGCCAGAATTCTTTGGATTTTTTGATTAACCGATCACGTAAAATGGCACGTTCATCCAGTTTTTGACTATCTTCCAGCAAGATATCCTGCATCTCGCCTCGAAGTTCGTCTTCTGATTTATTAAACCCTTCGATGGCCATTTCACCACGTTCATAATCGACGATGATTCGGGTTTGCCTGTCTTTGCTATAGCCGACCCAGACTTTTGGTTCTGGCAGATTGCGGGCCTCGCCCCAAATATCGGCCAGTTCGTGATCCAGTTCTTTCACACCTTCTTTCAACGCCCGATCAAAAGCCACATCTGTTTTTTGAAAGGTATCTTCATATTGCTGATCCATGCGGTCCAGCCAATCGGCATGTAGCACGGTGGGGCTGCTGTACAGAATAATGGCGCCAAGGGCCAGTGGATATGTCAGCGACGTTTTCATTGGATCAATCCAATGCCACAATGACACGGCCTAGCTTGGCCGCGGGCAGTCCACTCAAGGTCTGACCATCGTTTTGGGACAAGACAATACGATTGTCTTTGGTGATACGTTTGGCTGTTAAAACGACGGGTGATTTACCGCTGATAGACAGGGTTTTAGCTTGATCAACGGTTTTTGTGTAATGGATCAGCCCTTTTTCCCGAACGGCTTCTTCTGAAACCATATCTTGTGAGTAAACAATCACATCATTTTCATCTATGACTTCCGGGGCAAGAGCCGGAAGATACAACGCTTTGTTGAGGTCAATGATTACGGCTGTCGGACCTGTGGTTTCAACGGATGGTGCTTTTTCGGTTTGTTTGGTATTTGGGGGTGTTTCTGCCAAGCTGGCTGTGGTGAGATCGTCAGATGTTTCGCGACAGCTGGGACTGACACACAGACGCAAAGTGATTTCTGCCAGAACAACTTCACCGCGACGGCTGGATTCATCCTTATGCCAGATTGCTGTTTCAGAAACGGTTTTTGCCCCTTTTAAGGTGCCTTTGATCCGGGTGGCTGCACGGGTGTCGCTTTGAGAATGAGCCCCCAATGTAGATAAGCCCGTCAGGCGTATGCCGTTGACTTGTTCAAGCAGGCGGGCCTGTGCGGTGGTGCGGGCGGCCTGTTTGGCCATGAGTTCTTCCTGAATACGATTACCCATGTAGCGCGAGGTGCCCTGACCCGTGGCCTCTACATAGCCTTGGGACCAGTCTATGGACCCGTTCGGGCCGGTTTCGACAAGCGGGTCGCTGGCCCAAACGCTCAGACTTAAACTTAAGGTGCAAATGAAGCTGAAGAAGGGCATTTTCATGGGGCAATCCTTAGGGCTATCACAGTCGGTATCACCCTTTATGAAAGGGCGTGAGGAGTTTTTTTACAGTAGGGGAAAGAAAAATCGGGGGAGAAACGCGTCTCCCCCCTAAGGGGTCATCGTTTTACCATTTTGAACCATCGTTATAATAACGGCTGCGGCGTTTGTTCACTTTGGAAATGGTAAATTCCTTGCCCACATAGCGCACCCGACCAGACATGCCGAGATATTCCAAGGCACGCACGAGATTGCGTTTCATCTTGCCCGTATGTAGGCGGGTTTTGTAAACATATTCGTGGGTGCGGCCTTGGCTGGCGGCGGGGCGATGGTCTACATAGCAGGAGAATTTTGCCAGGATCACATCTTCCATATCCAGCATCTCCTGCTCGGTGAAATTTTCAAAATTAAGGAACACATCCTGAATGCGCCCGCGACAGCCATCGTCATTACCACGGCGTGCAAGGTCGCGGGTCTTGCCGCGGCCATAGTCATTGCCGCCACGGTTATCATAGCTGTCGTCATAGCGATCAGAGGCATCCGTGCCATAGTCAACTTCATCCCCCAGTTTTTGCAGCAAGACGTCTGCAACATCGCGAGCCAGTAAACGGGCATTATCACCCACAGTTTCTAAGATACATTCACGGTTACAATTGACCGGAGCGCGGAAATTACGCGGGCTGGAAACTTCGAAATTGCCCAGGCGACGACCGGAATGAACATCCAGCAGGCGTCCGGCCAGTCGGGTGCGAACTTTGGTCGTGTAATCTAGACGCTCGGCACTGGCATAGATTTCAAACATTACCACAATATCAATCGGCGGGCGGGTGATAGAGCGGGCAATATCAATCAATTCGGCATCACTGCGGCGAATTCGTCCTTGTGCAAAATCATCAAGGGAAACAGCCGTTTCATCATAAACATCAAACCCGTCGTTATTCAGTTCTTCAGCCAGTTCGTTTAAAACCCTGCGAAAGACGCGGCTATCACGCGGAATGGCATCACGGTCGTTATCTTCCCCCATGACCATCAGGTTGGGCAGTTCTGCGGCCTGTGTTTTGGGTACGCTTGTCAAAAAGACAGCAAACAAGGCCATAAAAGCTAGTAAAAAGGGTGTTTGTGAGCGTTTCATTTTTAAAAATTCCCCTGATCAATTCTCTTCATTATTCAAACATTGGATCGTCAAAACGGTAACTTAAGCTGCGCTGGCGGAGCTTAAAATCAAACGGGATATCCTGCGCCTGTAGAAGACGGGAAATCTCGTCATGTAAAGGCCCGGCCTTCAACATGGACCAATAGGAAAGGTTTAGAGCGTTTTTTTCCTGACCTGTCATTTTATGGCGCACATAACCGGGTAAATTCTTAAGGTCGGTCTCTAGAAAATGGCGGGTTTCGTCATCAAACTTGTAGAAAGCCAACTCGAAACGTTGACCGTCTTCGTAGACTTCCTGCTTGAGCGTATCTATCAAAGCTGACGCCAGTTGCGCAGTCGGGCCATAAAGATGGCTTTGGGCATCTTCAAAGATATTTTCACCCGTGCGGGCAAACTGGATTTCCTCTTTTGCGAGGGTGCGCATGCTGGCGACATCCAGGCTTTCCAGACGCAAATGATAGGGCGTGTGCCCTGTCTTGATGAGTTCAACAAAAATAATATAATCGGCCTTCAGGTGACGCGCGCGTTTGATATTGTTCTTGCGATCACTATAGCGATAACTGTTGGTGCTGGCGTGGCGACTGGTTTCCGGGTCGAGCAGTTCAAATTTAAAATCGTCACGAAGGATGTGTTCAACGCTTTCACTTAAACGGCGAAAATCATCCTTTAGGACCGATACTGCATCAAAGTCTTCATCAATGCCGACCACTAAAAGTCGGGGATGCGCGGCCATTTTCATTAAAGTCGTCAGGGCATTTTGACTGTCTTTGAGGTTGGTCTCATCAACAACGGCGTCAATTGTGACTTCATACAGTCCATCTTTGAGGCGGGCTTCTTTAAGAATTTGATAGCTTTTCACAAAGCCGCGGGTGTGTTTTAAAATCTGTTGGCGCACCACCTGAAAGTTTTCCACCAGGCTGTTGGCTTCAACATCGCTGCCCAGTTGCATTTCGACAGCTTGGCGCAAGGCTGCATTCAAGGCCTGACGCTGGGTTGCCCCTTGCGCTGTAACTTCAAGTGCATGGGCGGTGGTGAAAAGGCTAAAACTCGTAAACAAAGCCAGAAGCAAACGCGCAATCATGAGAAACCTATCTGTATCATCCTGTAAAGGTTGCACCTTCTATGAACGGCTTAGGGCCTTTTTTCAAAAAAAGGACGTTACCATTTCTGTTTACACGTTAAAAGGGATGATTGATGCGCGCTAGTTGTTTTTAAAATTATTTTTACACGATAAACAAAAAAGGCCGCAAAGGCATGATGCCTGCGGCCTTTTCGTCTATAGACGGGTGTGCACTTACATGTTTTGCTTTAGGTAAGCAATAACGTCAGCACGGTCATCTTCTTTTTTCAGTTTGAAAGTCATTTTGGATTTAACTTTCTCACCAGCTTGTGCGGACAGATATTTGGACGGGTCTACCAGATATTCCATCAGGGCAGCTTCGTCCCAAGTCAGTTTGTCAGCGGCTTTCAAATAGCCTTTAGAGTATTTGTACCCTTCTGCTGAGCCACCTGAACGACCATATGCACCGAAGAGGTTTGGGCCAACTTTGTGTTTGCCACCTTGTTCAATCGTGTGACAAGACTTACATTTTTTGAAAACTTTTTCACCTTTGGCAGCATCACCTTCGGCGAGCGCAGAACCGCTAGCGAAAGCAACCATGCCAGCGACGGCCAAAGCCAGAACCTTACGCATACTTATTTCTCCTAAGCTTAGAAACTGTGAATCGATCAACGGTATTATTATCACGCCAATCGGGTTTGGCAATAGTTTATCACCATAAAGTATGTGGTGATATACTATATGATGTTTTTCTTATGCGCCTCCTTTTCAATCATTTAATGTCGGTTATAAACGCGATTGTTGCACTTTTCTTTCGATATGGAGGTAGCAGAGCCTGTTTTTCTGAATAAAAATAGGATATAAGTTTACATTGAATGAAAAGATATTTTCGCACGACCTAGGGGAAGGAAGTGAAGAATATGGTAAAACCACAGGAACTGACACAGGAAGATGTGTCAAAACTGTTATCGAATCCTTCCGGCGAGGTGCGTGCAGAAACTGCTGCAAAAATTGCCAAGGGATTTGAAGAAGGCGGCCTGTCGGAAACAGAACGTGCCTTGGCTGAAGAAATTTTTCGCCTGATGGTGAAAGATGCAGAAGTGCGTGTACGCGAAGCCCTTTCCGAAAATCTGAAAGATAATCCATCCTTACCCAATGATGTGGCCTTGTCTCTGGCAGCTGATGTGGAAAGTGTTTCCTTGCCTGTCTTGCAGTTTTCAGAAGTCTTAAGCGAAGATGATCTTTTGGTGCTGATCAAGACGCAAGGTGCGGCGAAACAGGCTGCCATTGCGACACGCAAGCATGTGTCTGAAAATTTGTCGGAAGCTTTGGTGGAAAATGGCAATGAATTTGTCGTTGCCAATCTGGTCTCCAATGAAGGGGCAGATATTTCAGAAAAGACCTTTAACAAAGTCGTGGATGATTTTGGAAATTCTGAGCTAGTTCAGGATAAAATGGTCGAGCGCACCCATCTGCCATTGACGATTTCAGAACGGCTGGTCAGCGTGGTGTCGGAAAAATACCGTGAACGACTGGTGGCGAAACATGAATTGTCGCCAAATGTTGCCACAGACCTAATTCTGCAAAGCCGGGAAAAAGCAACACTTGGTCTGTCAGAAGGTCATAGTGACGAAGACCTTGAAGTTCTTGTTCATTCCATGAATGTAAATGGTCGTTTGACCGTATCGATCATTTTGCGTTCACTTTGCATCGGTGATGTACCCTTCTTTGAAGCCGCATTGGTGGAGATGGCGACGATCCCGGCGCAGAATGCACGTATTTTGCTGCGTGATGGGGGTATGAAAGGGGTCGAAGGGGTTTATCGTGCGACCTCTTTGCCGGAGTCCGTTTTCCCCTTGATCAAGGTAGCTCTGGATGTCGCCCATGAAAATCAATATGACGGTGAAGAAAATGACCGCGAACGTTACATGCGCCGAATGATTGAACGGATCATGACCCAATATGAAGAACTGGGTGTGGATATCGATTCAGATGATCTGGATTATTTGATGGGTAAGGTAAATGAATTGCCCGGCGCACTTGTGCTGGATAAAGCCGGGCAATAATCCATTATTTCGTAAAGCTGCTGTTGTAGTCAGCAAACGGGTCAACCCGTCCCAGTTCTGCCCATGTTTTGCGGGTTTCCACAAAAGTGGACAGATCTTCCCATGTTTGGCGGAAATTGCTGTCACGTCGGGCTTCTTCGGACAGGACGGTTTTCCATTCTTCTCGTAGTCTGTTTACAATAAAGCTGGGTAGACGGCGCAGGGAAACCTGCTGTTTTGTAATATCGCTTAAGCCCTGAAACTGTATTTCGGCAGCTTTGGCATGGGCCATGGTCGTTTGCTGCACGCAAGTGGTTTTTAACAGGGTTTGGCGTTCCTGATCCAGTCGCTTCCAGGCACGTGAATTAATCAGGAGTAAAAGCGGCTGTCCCTGATTTTGCCAACCGGGGAAATAATAGTTTTTAGCAAATTTTGAGAAGCCTGCCTTGGCATCAATTGCCGGTGTGGAAAAGACCGCCCCGTCCAGTTCGTCCTGATCAAAGGCCGCCATGATTTCTTCGGCAGACAGTTTTTTGACATCGGCTCCAACCTTGGCCCAGACCTTGGCGCCTAGTCCATTAATGCGGATGCGTAAATTCTTTAAATCTTCTGTTCCGTTTAATTCTTTAATAAACCAGCCGCTGGCTTCGGGGGCAAGATAACCGCAGACGAGCGCATGAATATTATGATTGGCAAAAATATCCTGTAGACGTTTTTCCCCATTCCCGCTGTGTAGCCAGTCGAGCGTGTCCTGGGCCTTGGGACCAAAGGGGATGGCCGAATAGACCCATAAGGCCGGTTCTTGATGAACGCCAATTTCAGCCGTTGAAAACAATGCATCAATCCGGCCCGAGGCGATGGCTGCAAACATATTTTCTGCCGCAATGACTTCTTTTGCCGCCAAGACAGGTAGGATCATTTTATCGCCGGAAACGGTGGCGAGCTGTTTGGCATAGGCACTGGCTTGTCGGGCCACATTAGGGCGGTCGGATGGAAAAGGTGGGGCTGAACGCCAATGGATGGCATCGCCTTGCTGCAAAGCGGCCAAGACCGGGGCGGCTTCTTCATTGATACCTTTTTTCAGATCCCGTTCACTTAAGACAGATTTTGATGCGGCATGAGTTTTCAGTTCAGGCGTAAGAATAGTTACGCCCAAAACAACACCGATTACCAGGCCGATAATGACGCCGATCACTGCATTGCGCATCTTTGCTTCCTTAGATCTATAAACGGAGGAAGAAAGTAACTGAAAGAAACGTTCACGGCAAGAGCCTGGCATTTGATATAAAATTTGTTTAATGGTGAAATGACGCTTAATAGTTAACTATCTTACAGACATCTATATCGGATCGGTTTATGTGTGAACGTGTCATCGTGCCATCGTTTCATAAAGGACAGAACCGTGCCTCCCAGTTCCAAAGCCATTGATCGCCCCAAAAGCAAGAACCTGCATGTGCTGGTGCGTCTGTTTTCTTTTTTAAAGCCTTATCGCACCCGTGTTATTCTGGCCTTTATCGCTTTAACGATCACGGTTCTGGCAACATTGGGACTGGGGCAGGGGCTAAAACAGTTAATTGATGCGGGCTTTAGTACACAAAACCCCGCTGCCTTGGATCAGGCCTTGTTGATTTTGCTGGGCGTTGCCGTTGTCATGGCGGCAGGCACTTTTGTTCGGTTCTACATGGTGTCCTGGATTGGGGAACGTGCGGTTGCAGATATTCGAACAGCAGTGTTTGACCGGATTTTATCGCTCCATACCAGTTTTTTCGAAATTACTAAGACGGGGGAAATCCTCTCGCGTTTGACGACTGACACGACTTTGTTGCAATCCGTCATTGGCTCAAGTGCGTCTATGGCCTTGCGTAATACAATGAATTTAATCGGCGGCATTATCATGCTGTTTATTACCAATGTGAAGTTGACGGGTTTGGTTTTACTTGTCGTTCCGTTGGTGGTGGTGCCGATTATTGTGTATGGCAGGCGGGTGCGTAAATTATCCAAGGAAAGTCAGGATAAAATCGCTGATGTGGGCGCCTTTGCCGAAGAAACCATTAATGCGGTCACGACTGTTCAAGCATTTACACATGAACGCCAAGATGAACAAAGGTTTTTAGGCGAGGTTACAGGCGCGTTTAATGCTGCGGTTCGTCGTATTCAGGCGCGAAGTGTCTTAACAGCCACGGTGATCTTGCTGGTCTTTGCCGCTATTGGCGGGGTCTTGTGGGTAGGCGGACGTGATGTGATGGCCGGAACCATTACCGGCGGTGAACTCGCGGCCTTTTTATTTTACGCCACGATGGTTGCCTTTAATGTTGGTGTCATCTCAGAAGTTATGGGGGAATTGCAACGCGCAGCTGGCGCAACGGAACGTTTGATTGAATTGCTCGATACCGAAAGTGAGATTAAAGCGCCAGATAATCCGCTGGTTCTACCTGCCGATCATAAAGGGAAGGTTCGGTTTGAAGGCGTAAGCTTCAGGTATCCCTCCCGCCCGGATCAGTTGGCTTTAGAAGAAATTGATCTTGATATCAAGCCGGGTGAAACGGTGGCGCTTGTAGGGCCAAGCGGGGCAGGGAAATCGACAATGATCCAATTGTTGTTGCGTTTTTACGATGTGGAAAAAGGTACGATTTCTATTGATGGCGTCGATATTTCCAAGGCTGATCCGGTGGAGGTGCGAAAACGCATGGCCTTGGTGCCGCAGGATCCGATGATTTTTTCTGCCAATGCCTGGGAAAATATCCGTTATAGCCGCCCGGATGCCACAGATGAAGATGTGCGCGCCGCTGCGGACGCCGCCCAAGCCAGCGAATTTCTGGATCGTTTACCCGATGGGTTTGACACATTCTTGGGTGAAAAAGGCACGCGTCTTTCTGGTGGGCAGCGTCAACGTTTATCGATTGCGCGCGCCTTGTTGCGTGATCCGTCCATTTTATTGTTGGATGAGGCCACAAGTGCACTTGATTCAGAAAATGAACGCATTGTTCAGGCAGCACTGGATCGTTTAATGGTGGGGCGTACGACCCTGATTATTGCGCACCGTCTGGCAACGGTTGTGAATGCAGACCGGATTTGTGTGATTGCAGATGGTAAAATCGAAGCCATTGGCACACACGCCAGCCTGATAAAAGAAAATGCCCTATACGGGCGACTTGCGAAGTTGCAGTTTTCAACGGATGTGACACAATAGCTGTCTGTTTTGATAAATGAGGGTTTGGTATGAGGTGGTTGTTTGTTCTGTTTTGTCTGCTGTGGACCACGACTGCACAGGCACAAAAAGAAACGGTCAATATAGAGACTTTGATCAAACAATTTAACTCGGTCGTTTTTATTCACGAACATGGCAAAACAGGCCGTGAACCTAAACCTCTTGTCAAATGGCAGGGGCCAATCGTTTTTGCTGTAAGCAATTCAGGCAGTAAGGAAAATTTACGTCATCTGGCAGGCGTGTTGACCAAAATTCATAAATTGACCAAGCTGGATATCCGTCAGGTCAAAAAAGGGGGGCAAGTTAATTTGCATATTAACTTCCTTCCTCAGGTGGAACTTGAAAAACGGTTGAAACCGGGCATTAACTGCCAAGGCACGCTGAAAGGCAGTGCCAAGACCCATGCAATTACCTTTGGACGCGCCCTTATTCCATCTGATCGACCTGACAAGACCTTGCATTGTATTGTTGAAGAAACAGTGCAGCTGTTTGGCTTGACCAATGACAGTACCATCATGGAAAATTCCATCTTTAATGAAAATTCAAAACGCACCAGCCTGTCGGTATCGGATCAAATTCTCTTGAAAGCCCTCTATGATCCACGCCTGCGTCCGGGTATGAAAATGAAAGAAGCCCAGCCGGTTTTACGCACCGTCATGGAAGATATTTTCAAAAAGATCGCGCGTAATCAGGAAAAAAGACGTCAGAAAGACCAATGAGAAAATTTTTAAACGACCTGTTCGACGAAGCTATTCGTGTGGCCGATGCCCATGAGGTTTTAGATCAGTTTTTACCTGAAGATCGCAGCCAAAAAGTTACGGTGATCGGCGCTGGTAAAGGGGCGGCCAAAATGGCGCAGGCCGTTGAAGGGCTGTGGCAAGGCCCGGTCAGTGGGCTGGTGATTACCCGTTATGGTCATAACATGCCCACCGAAAAGATCGAAGTGGTTGAAGCCGCCCATCCTGTGCCGGACCAAGCCGGGCAAGAGGCCGCAGCCCGTATGATGAAAATGGTTACAGGTTTAGGTGAAGATGATTTGGTCATCGCCTTAATTTCAGGCGGGGGCTCTGCCCTTTTAAGTTTACCGGTTACGGGCGTCAGTTTGAAAGAAAAGCAAGCTGTCAACAAAGCCCTGTTGCATAGTGGTGCGACGATTGAAGAGATCAACTGCGTACGTAAACATTTAAGTGCGATCAAAGGTGGACGTCTGGCCAAGGCCTGTTATCCGGCCCGGGTTTTGACATTGGCGATTTCTGATGTACCGGGGGATGATCCCAGCGTGATTGCATCTGGTCCGACTGTTGCGGATGGCACGACAGTCCAGCAGGCCTTGGATATTCTGAAACGCTATAAAATTGAGGGCTATGACGATAAACTTTCTGAGAGCGTCAAGCCTGATGACCCATGTTGGCAGGCGATGGAGTATCAATTGATCGCTACGCCGCAAATTTCTTTACAGGCTGCATCTGATCTTTGTGCAAAAGAAAAAATTCAGACGATGATTCTAAGTGATCGCATCGAAGGTGAAGCGCGCGAAGTGGCCAAGGTGATGGCAGGTATGGTGCGTCAAATTCAGGATCATGGGCAACCGATCAATCCCCCTTGCGTTTTGTTAAGTGGCGGGGAAGTGACCGTGACGATCAAGAACCCGGATGGGCGCGGTGGTCCGAATGCTGAATTTATTCTGAGTTTAATGGATCAACTGCGCGATGTGAGCAATGTTTACGCGCTGGCAGCGGACACGGACGGGATTGATGGATCTGTTGATAATGCCGGGGCGTGGTTTGATCCAACCTCCATTGATCGCATGGAAAAGGCTGGATTGAACTTGCACCATCACCTTGATGAAAATCTGTCTTACGATTTTTTTGAGGCAATGGGTGATTTGTTTAAACCGGGACCGACCTTGACAAATGTGAACGATTTTCGTGCCATTTACGTAGGTGCAAAAAAATAAATTGTAGAGCGGCAATTCGATAAGATTCTGAAATATCGCACATATTAGAATCCTTGTTCCCGAACGGGGGAACTAGGCAATTTTTTCCTCTTGGCAGTTTTTGTAACTACATATAAAGTTAAAAATACAAAAAGGATGATCAGAAAGATCATTTGAAAACTTCTGAGGGAAAAACTCACCACATTGACAGAAAGTCAAAGGAGTTATTCTATGTTGAGCGATAAGACAATTCGCACGGATTTAGGCCAAAATCCGGGCATGATCATCGGTAAAGACGAAATGACTAAATTTCTGGATTTCGTTGAAACACTGGCAAAAAAAGCAACCAAAACACAAAAGCCGATTAAGATGTCCTAGTGCACCTTATAAACGGATGCAGCGAAAACCGTTGCATCCGTCAGGGTGCGTTGCTTAAATGCATTTCTCTATTGTTTTGGAAAGATGCATGATTGAGCCTATTGTCCTCACCTTGAAACTTGCCAGCCTCACGACCGTGATCCTCTTGATTATCGGTACGCCATTGGCTTGGTGGCTGGCACGAAGTCAATGCATCTTTAAAGAAGCTGTCGGGGCAGTTGTTGCGCTGCCACTTGTTCTTCCACCTACCGTTTTAGGTTTTTACCTGTTGATTGCCTTGGGCCCGCAAAGTCCCCTTGGACAATTATCCCACACCCTGTTTGGTCAGGCGCTTCCCTTTAGTTTTGCAGGGTTGGTTATCGGCTCGGTGATTTATTCGATGCCCTTTGTCGTGCAGCCCGTGCGCAATGCCTTTGAAGCCATCGGGGATAAACCGTTGGAAGCCGCAGCCACCTTGCGTGCCAGTCCGATCGATTGTTTTTTTAATGTCGCTATACCGCTTGCCCGACCCGGTTTGATCACAGGGGCTGTTTTGGGCTTTGCGCATACGGTGGGGGAATTTGGCGTGATATTGATGATCGGTGGGAATATCCCCGGCGAAACCAAGGTGCTGTCTATTGCCATTTATGACCATGTGGAAAATCTGGAATGGACACAGGCGCATATACTATCAGCAGGCATGCTGGTGTTTAGCTTCATCGTTATCTTAAGTATGATGGTGCTGGATAAACGCCTGCGTCGGGGGCGAAAGGTGTCATGAGCCAGATCACCGCACGTTTTAAAGGACAGTTGGATCAATTTCAGCTTGATGTGGATTTTACCATTCCATCCGTCGGTGTAACGGCTTTGTTCGGTCAATCCGGTTGCGGCAAGACAACGGTCTTACGCTGTCTTGCCGGGTTGGAAAGGGTGACGGAAGGGGATTTAAGGATTAATGGGGCGGTCTGGCAGGATCAATCAAGCTTTGTCAAACCCCATCACCGTCCGGTGGGATATGTCTTTCAGGATGCTAATCTGTTTGATCATCTGGATGTGAAAGGGAACCTGCTGTTTGGTCATAAACGCAGTTCGCAAAAAAATGACGGTCCATTTTTTGAGGGCGTGGTGTCTTTGATGGGATTATCTAACCTTTTAGACCGCCCTGTTCAGATGCTTTCAGGGGGGGAACGTCAGCGCGTTGCTATAGGGCGCGCCTTGTTATCTCATCCCAAGTTGTTGTTGATGGATGAACCGCTAAGCGCCTTGGACCGCTTTGCCAAGGAAGAAATTATCCCCTATCTGCAAAAGATGCATCAGGCATTGTCTATTCCCATCATTTATATTTCCCATGATAGCGAAGAAGTCGAACGTCTAGCGGATCATTTGATCTTGATGGAAAAGGGCCGGATCGTCAAAAGCGGCCCCTTGTTTGATATGCTGAGTGACCCCAAATTGTTCATTGCGAAAAGTTCTAAAACGGCAAGTGTGTTTGAAGGCGTGATCTGTCATTTTGATGAAGCAGACCAAATTACAAGTTTGCAGTTTTGCAATAGAACGTTCCATGTGCCGGGCTATGTCGGCGAAGTCGGGGAAACTCGGCGCGTGCGCATTGTGGCAACTGATGTCAGTCTTGCCAATGAAATGCCATCCAAAACGACAATTCTGAATGTGTTTGAGAGCAGGATTATCGAGATCGTGGCTATTGATGAAGCACGCTATAACGTGGTTTTAGAACTGGGAACAGCCAAACTGATTGCGCGGATCAGTAAGCGATCTTTAAGCCATTTTGACTTCCAAATCGGCCAATCGGTCTTCGCTCAGGTCAAGGCGGTATCCATGGTGGAAAAAAGGAAAAGAAAATGACGATGGATATCGCAGGCGTTTTGCTGGCGGGTGGTTTGGCAACACGCATGGGCGGTGGGGACAAAGGGCTTAAGACTGTTCAGGGTCGTCGTATTATTGATCGTGTTATTGAGACGGTGCAGCCGCAAGTGGATCATTTGATCCTGAATGCCAATGGGGAGGTTGCGCGTTTTTCAGATCTGGGATTGGACGTGGTGCCTGATCGTATTTCCGGGCATCCGGGGCCAATGGCGGGGATTTTGGCCGGGATGGAAGCTTTGCCAGATTATCGATATATGCTGTCCGTGCCCACGGATACCCCATTTTTACCAGATGATCTTGTTCGTCGTTTGCGCGAACCGATTGATGCGGGGCGTGCAGTGATTACCATCGCGCATTCCGATGGGTACGATCATCCGGTGATTGGTCTATGGCCCACAAAATTGGCCGCAGATTTGCGCAGGGCTTTGGTAGAAAAAGATATGCGTAAGCTTAAAAAATGGATCGCGCGGTATTCTTATGAAACCGTATCTTGGGATGTTGATCCAATCGACCCATTCTTTAATGCCAACAAGCCAGAGGATTTGGATAGTCTATAATCGTTACTTTATTTCGACTTCTATCAGGGTAACGGCAAAATTATTAGGATTGTGGACATTATGTTCCACCCCTTTGTCGCGGTAATAGCACTGCCCGCGTTTCAGGCTGACTTCTTTTGTGCCCTCGGCACTTTCCATTATTAAGGTGGCATCTTCCATCGGCACAATAACATAGTCACGCTCATGTCGGTGCCAGCGGGTCTGTGCATCTGCTGGAAAGAATAGATGATTGACAGATGTGCGAGTGTTTTCAATCTGATTGGTCAGCACAAAATCGATATCACTTTTGATCATATTTATATCCTATATCCTATATATGTAAGGGGGTGGTGATATGGTATTTGGATCTTTCCTGCCTTGGCAGAAAGACTGTAAAAATAGATTCTCCTCTAAAATTCGTTTATTATCACATGAAGTTTTCAAAAAGATTGTTTAAAAAATCATCACACTTTATGTGCATCTGCACAAGCCTTAATCTTTCTTCTTACTTTTAGGGATAAAAATCTCGCTGCAGTGCGACAGGTAAAATTTATTACACAGAAATGACATTTTTGTATTGAAATAATAAACGGTGCGTGTACCATTTTGCGAAATTATTAAACAAATGACTTGGGTGCTTGAAATTTAGGCACGGGTTGTTCGCAAAAAAGGGATTTGTCTTCATGGTCGAAGTTGGTTTGGATCCGTTAGTCCGGTTTAAAGATGTTCAAAAGACATATGATGGGGAACATCTTGTCGTTAAGAAACTCAACCTCGATATTCAACGTGGCGAGTTCTTGACGCTTCTTGGGCCCAGCGGATCTGGGAAAAGTACCTGCCTGATGATGTTAGCCGGATTTGAAACCCCAACTCACGGCGATATTCTGTTGCAGGGCCAAGCGATCAATAATGTCCCGCCTCATAAGCGTGATATTGGTGTAGTCTTTCAGAATTACGCGCTCTTTCCGCATATGAGTGTGGTTGAAAATGTCGCTTTTCCGCTAACTGTTCGTAAAATGAATAAAACGGATGCGAAAAAACAGGCTATTCGTGCTTTGGACATGGTGCAGCTGGGGGAATTTGCAGAACGTCGCCCCGGTCAGTTGTCCGGTGGTCAGCAACAGCGTGTGGCCTTGGCCCGTGCGTTGGTGTTTGAACCACAACTGGTTTTGATGGATGAACCGCTGGGCGCGCTGGATAAAAAGCTGCGTGAGCAAATGCAGATCGAGATCAAGCATATCCATGAAAATCTGGGCGTAACCATGGTGTTTGTAACGCATGATCAGGATGAAGCTTTGACCATGTCGGATCGGGTGGCGGTCTTTAACGATGGCATTATCCAACAGATTGAACCGCCTGCAGAACTTTATGAACGTCCGGCCAACAGCTTTGTGGCGAATTTTATCGGTGAAACCAACACGCTTTGTGGTGAACTTGGCCAGGTCAATGGCACTGAATGTGCTGTGACCTTGGCAAGCGGACAGGAAATCCGGGTGCAAAATATCATTAACGGAAAGACAGGGGATCGTACCTCAGTGTCGATCCGACCAGAACGTGTGCAGCTTTCTGATCAAAAACCTGAAGATCAGAATGTGTTTGAGGCCACGGTTATCGAAACCATTTATCACGGCAACCATGTGCGCGTTTCACTGGATGTTGCCGGACAATCCGATTTCAGAGCGATGGTTCGCTCTGGCAATATTCATGCTGATTTAAATCCCGGCCATAAACTTTTCGTCGGTTTTTCACAGGATGATTGTCGTGCATTGGACCCAATCACGACCTAAGGGCCAAGCCTGAGGGGAGGCTGACCCGAATTCACTTCGTTCAACATTTTAATGGGAAAATTCATGTCTATGAAAAAACTTCTATCTATGACGATCGCGGCAGGGGCGCTTATGGCGTCAACAGCCCTTACAGCCGAAGCGCGTGACCTGACCGTGGTTGGTTGGGGCGGGGCTTCACAAGAAGTTCACCGCAATGTCTATTTCAAGCCGTTTTCTGAAAAATCCGGCGAAGCCGTTGTGGAAGACAGCTACAATGGTGGTTTGGCTAAAATCAAAGCTATGGTCGATACAAACTCTGTGACCTGGGATGCTGTTTTGGTGGAAGCACCGGACCTGTTGCGCGGTTGTGAAAACGGTCTGTTCGAACCGATTGCCTGGGACAAAGTGGGTGATAAAGCTGAATTCATCGGCCCGGCTGTAAGCGAATGTGGTGTTGGATCTTACGTTTGGTCTGTTGCACTTGCTTATGACGGCGATGCGTTGAAAGAAGGCCCGAAAAACTGGGCAGACTTTTGGGACGTGAAAAAATTCCCGGGCAAACGTGGCCTGCGTAAAGGCGCGAAATTCAACCTGGAAATTGCGTTGATGGCAGACGGCGTTGCCGCCAAAGATGTCTATAGCGTTTTGGAAACACCGGAAGGTCAAGAACGTGCCTTTGCCAAACTGGATGAGTTGAAAGAACATATCCAGTGGTGGGAAGCTGGTGCACAGCCGCCGGAATGGCTGGCTTCTGGCGACGTTGTGATGACAACGGCTTATAACGGTCGTATCACAAACGCGAATAAAGAAGGCAAAAACTTTAAGATTAGCTGGAATGGCCAAATTTATGCGGTTGATTCCTGGGCAGTTGTGGCCGGTTCTGAAAATAAAGACAAAGCCATGGATTTTGTATCTTTCGCGTCACAAGCTGAAAATCAGGTTAAATTCCCTGAGGGCATCCCTTACGGTGTGACTAACACAAAAGCGATCGCGCAAATCCCTGCCGATATCAGTGCCGATCTGCCGACAGATAAAGCAAACCTTGAGAATGCTTTGGCAAATGACACAACATTCTGGATTGATTTCGAACAGGAACTGAACGAACGTTTCAATGCCTGGGCGGCCAAATAATCTGAAAATGAGCGCGAGGGAGAAATACCCTTCCTCGCGCTTCCTTTTTAACTTCTTATGATTGATGACGAATAATGGAACAGGCTTCGACCCATACATCTTCCCAGTCGGACGTTTTACCTCAGGTGGAAGACGATATTCCACTTAAGGTAAAGCTTAAACGGGCTGAACGCATGCGTAAATACCGCGCCATGGCGCTGATCGCTCCGTTGTTTCTGTTTATTCTGGGGGTGTTTGCCATTCCCATCGCCATTATGATGTGGCGTGCCATTGATAACCCTGAAGTGGTGGAATATTTACCACAAACCGCGATTGAGCTAAAAAACTGGGATGGGCAGTCTGAACCGACACCAGAACTGACAGCGGTTTTTGCCCGTGACCTGGTCCTGGCTTATAAAGAAAAGACAGCTTCAACCGTCGGGAAACGCCTGAATTATGATGTTTCCGGCATGCGGTCTTTGATTTCCAGAACAGCGCGTAAATTCAACCGCACACAACCTGTTCAGGCGACAATGGATGATTTTGTCAAGGCTGATAAACGTTGGGCACAATTACGCTATTGGAAAACATTAAAACGTGCGTCAGGATCGTTAACACCGTTTTATGTGCTCAATGCCTTTGATATGAAAATCAATGATGAAGGCGAGATCGCCAGCGTACCGGAAAGTCAGGCGATCTATAGCAATATTTTTTGGCGCACCATGTGGATTGCAGGTGTGGTAACCGCGGCGAGCCTACTGATCGGTTTTCCCATTGCGTATCTTTTAGCCAATACATCTTCAAAAGTATCCAACCTCTTAATGTTTTGTGTTTTACTTCCGTTCTGGACATCCCTGCTGGTGCGGACCAGTGCTTGGGTTGTCTTGTTACAGAAAAACGGGGTGGTGAATTCCAGCCTGATGGGGCTTGGGATTATTGACGAACCGCTGACCATGTTGTTTGCCCGACCTGGTGTCTATATTGCTTTTATTCACTTGTTGCTGCCTTTTGTGATCCTGCCGCTTTACAGTGTGATGAAATCAATCTCGCCGGCTTATATGCGTGCGGCTGAAAGCTTAGGTGCGCATCCAGCCGTTGCCTTTGTCCGGGTGTATCTACCCCAGACATTGCCAGGCATTGGGGCTGGTGGGATTTTGGCCTTTATTTTGGCGATTGGCTATTACATCACGCCTGCATTAATCGGTGGTCCACAAGACCAGATGTTAAGCTATTTCATCGCCAACCATGCCAACAGTACGTTGAATTGGGGGCTGGCATCTGCGCTTGGCGCGGTGTTGCTGGTGACGACCATGATCCTCTTTACCATCTATAATCGACTGACCGGAGCTTCCGGCGTGAAAATGGGATAATCCAATGAAGTTACAACCATACGCCACCATGGGACAGAAAGTCTGGTTTTATACCTTCTTGACGATTGCCGGGGGCGGCTTGCTGTTTTTGGTCCTGCCGATCCTTGTGATTATCCCGTTGTCTTTTAACAGTTCCAGTTTTTTGAGCTATCCGCTCGATGGGTTTTCATTTCGCTGGTATGAAGAAGTTTTTCATTCGGAAATCTGGGTGCGTGCTATTAAGAACAGCCTGATTATCGGATCAGCCTCTGCTTTCTTGGCAACTGTGTTGGGGACATTGGCAGCCATGGGCTTAACCCAGGCCAATTTCCGAGGGAAAGGGGCGGTAAATGCGCTGTTGGTATCGCCTATGATTGTACCAATTGTGATTTCCGCACTGGGGCTTTATTTCTTCTTTGCTGAAATTGGGTTGAATGCCACATACACAGGTCTGATCCTGGCTCACACCGCCCTTGGTGCCCCGTTTGTCGTGATTACTGTAACTGCGACCCTGCAAGGCTTTGACAATAGCATGATGCGCGCCGCGGCCAGTCTGGGTGCCAATCCGGTGACTGTTTTCTTCAGTGTTGTCCTGCCTTTGATCTTACCGGGTGTAGTATCCGGGGCGTTATTTGCCTTTGCCACCTCATTTGATGAAGTGGTTGTGGTTCTGTTTTCCGCCGGACCAGAACAGCGCACGTTGCCGCGTCAAATGTTTGATGGCATCAAGGAAAATATCACCCCCGCCATTATGGCAGCAGCGACTTTGCTGATTATGTTCGCGCTGGCTTTGCTGAGTGTGCTGGAATATTTACGTCGGCGTAGTGAAAAATTGAACAGTCCATCTTAGGGGTTACACATAAGGTGGTGTACAGGCGCTGATGATTTCACAATCTTCATCGCCTGTATTACGAAAGCGATGGGGGATGGTACTGTCAAAGAGATAACATTCCCCGGCTTTTAGAATTTGGGTGTTATCACCGACGGTCAGTTCGATCGCCCCTTTGGTGACAATGCCGCCTTCGGTGGAGAGATGGCGCAACATGACTTTGCCCGTATCGGCACCGGGCGCATAGGTTTCTTTTAGGATTTGCAGATTGTGATGTTTCGCATCGCCCACCTGCATAAAGGATAAGAGCTTGTCATTGCTGAGTTCTGTGAGTTCATCTGCCTTGAAAAAGACTTTATCCTTGGCATGTTCGTCAGACACAAAAAAGGACGATAAATCCATTGGGATGCCTTCCAGAATTTTACGAAGCATCGCAATAGACGGGCTGTTTTGGTTTTTTTCAATCAGGGAAATTGTCCCGTTGGTGACACCTGCACGTCGAGCCAATTCACGTTGGGAGAGCTTATATTCTTTGCGTACTTGCTTTAAACGTTCACCCACATTGAAGTCTACCATAATCCAGCCTTTGATTTTTTGTCCTGTTTAAGTTTTGGGATTGAGGCTGTGATTATAAAGGGCAAAAAAATAAAATAAACGATATTGTTTAAAAAATTAAACATGATACTATGCTGTTTAATATTTCACCAATAAATGCTGTTTATGTCTTGTTAAGTTAAACGCTAATGGTGACTATCAGAAAGGTACGGCAATAGGCGCACGGTCTTTCATTCCAATTAATTCAATATGATAAGAGGCATATGATGGCTACAAACAAAAATCTCTTTGATCGTCGTGTGGATGCAATTTCACGCGGTGTGGGTTTTCTGACCGATTTCTTTGCAGAACGTGCAGAAGGGGCGGAAATATGGGATGTAGAAGGGCGTCGTTTTATCGACTTTGCTGCCGGGATCGGTGTGTGTAATACAGGACACCGCCACCCCAAGGTGGTTGAAGCCATGGAAAAGCAGATCGCGTCTTTCCTGCATACATGCCATCAGGTCACCCCTTATGAAAACTATGTGGAATTAGCTGAAAAATTAAATAAGGCTGTTCCGGGTGGTAGCAAAAAGAAAACTGCTTTTGTCACCACTGGCGCTGAAGCCGTTGAAAATGCCATTAAGGTTGCTCGTGCCCATACGGGCCGTACAGGTGTCATTGCTTGTGGCGGGGCTTTTCATGGTCGCACATTCATGGGGATGAGTCTGACGGGTAAGGTTGTGCCTTATAAAGCCGATTTCGGAGCGATGATGAACGAGGTTTATCACTTCCCGTTTCCCAATGATGTGCATGGTGTTACGGTGGATGATGCGATTTCTGGTTTGGAAAAACTGTTTAAATCCGACATTGCTCCCCATCATGTCGCCGCCATTATTTTTGAACCCACCCAAGGCGAAGGCGGTTTCTATGTTGCCCCACAAGAATTTGTGGAACGGATTCGCGCCATTTGTGATGAACATGGCATTGTGATGATCGCAGATGAAGTTCAATCCGGTTTTGGCCGTACAGGTAAAATGTTCGCTATGGAACATTATGGTGTGGAGCCTGACCTGACGACCTCAGCCAAAGGGCTGGGTGGCGGTATGCCAATCTCAGCTGTTATTGGTAAGGCAGAGATTATGGACGCGCCAAACCCCGGTGGTCTGGGCGGCACATATGCCGGAAACGCGGTTGCGGTTGCGGCGGCTAATGCCGTTTGTGACATCATGGCCGAAGATGGTTTCCATAAACGCACAACCGAGCTGGGCCTGAAACTGAAAGATCTGCTGAATGGATTGAAAAGCGAAGTCCCGCAAATCGCGGATGTGCGTGGTCATGGTCTGATGGTTGCGGTTGAATTTATGGAAAATGGTCAGCCGCGTGCCGATATGGTGCCAGCGGTTATTAAGCATGCCAAAGAAAACGGTTTGATCCTGATCTCCTGTGGTGTTTATGGAAACTGCATCCGCTTCTTACCACCACTGACAATTGAAGATGCTGTCTTTGACGAAGCACTGGATATCATTGCCGCAGCGATTAAAAGTGCATCTGTAACGGCGCAAGCTGCTGAATAAGGGGGGGATCATATGTTAAATTTATCGAACACCAATTTGATCAAAGAACAAGCCTATATTAATGGGGAATGGGTCTATGCCGACAGTCTGGAAAAGCTGAAGGTAAATAACCCGGCGACTGGTGAAATCATCGCAACCGTGCCCTCAATGGGTGCTGTTGAAACCCGTCGCGCCATTGAAGCCGCAGCGGTTGCACAAAAAAGCTGGAAGAAGCGTCCGGCCAAGGAACGTGCGAATATCTTACGGGGCTGGTATAACCTGATTATGGAAAACCAGGAAGATCTGGCCCGTATTATTACGGCGGAAATGGGTAAACCTTTGGCGGAAGCCCGTGGTGAAATCGCCTATGGTGCCAGTTATATCGAATGGTATGCCGAAGAAGCCAAGCGGGTTTATGGGTCAACCATCCCTGCGCCCAGTGATGACAAGCGTGTTTTGGTGATGAAACAACCCATCGGGGTTATTGCGTCCATCACGCCATGGAACTTCCCCAGTGCCATGATTACCCGCAAAGTCGCCCCTGCTTTGGCGGTTGGTTGTTCTGCGGTGATGAAACCTGCTGAACAAACGCCTTTGTCTGCTTTGGCTTTGTGTGTTCTGGCCGAAGAAGCCGGCATTCCGGCAGGATTGCTCAACTGTGTCACAGGGAACCCGGTTGAAATCGGTGGGGAAATGACCTCTAACGATATCATTCGTAAAGTTACCTTTACGGGGTCAACGGGCGTTGGGCGTCTGCTCATGAGCCAATCTGCACAGTCTATTAAAAAGATGGGCTTGGAACTGGGCGGGAATGCACCGTTCATTGTTTTTGATGATGCAGATTTGGATGCAGCTGTCGAAGGGGCGATGATTTCTAAATATCGCAATTCCGGCCAAACATGTGTCTGTGCCAACCGTCTTTATGTTCAAGCGGGTATCTATGATGCTTTTGCCGAAAAACTGGCAGAGAAAGTTGCTGAGCTAAAGGTTGGTAATGGTTTTGAGGATGGTGTTGCCCAAGGGCCATTGATCGATGAGAAAGCGGTTTCAAAAGTTGAAGATCATCTGGCCGATGCAGTTGCAAAAGGTGGCGAGATTATTTGTGGTGGTAAACGTCATGAACTCGGGCAAAGCTTCTTTGAGCCGACCATCATTAAACATGTCACCAAAGATATGAAGGTGGCTTGCGAAGAAACTTTTGGTCCCATTGCCCCGCTCTTTAAATTTGCAGATGTGGAGGATGTGATCCAACAAGCCAACGATACAGAATTTGGTCTTGCCTCTTATTTCTATTCCAAGGATATGAGCAACATCTTTCGGGTTGCTGAAGAACTGGAATATGGCATGGTCGGCGTCAATACGGGCATCCTGTCCAATGAAGCCGCCCCGTTTGGTGGGATCAAGCAATCCGGTCTTGGTCGGGAAGGCTCCGTCTACGGCCTGGATGATTACCTTGAATTGAAGTATGTGCTTTTGGCTGAAATCTAACCATCAGCCATAGGTTATCCGTGACTTTGGGAAGTTCTTTTTAAGGACTTCCCTTTTTTTGTGATGATTATCTGCACAGTTGTTTTGATATAAAAAAAGGACCCGACATAAGGGGATATGTCGGGTCAGTGAACTCTCTAGGGAGGTTGGGCCGAGAGTTATACTTGTATGATGCCTTGATCGTTAAGGGTTTTGATCTCGTCATCAGATAGCTTTAACAGGTTTTGTAAGACGCTTTGTGTATTCTGTGCCAAAACAGGCGGGGCACTGTCATAGGTAACCGGGCTTTGTGACAGTTTTAAGGGGGACCCGACACTGGGGACATAACCTGCTTTATCATGGGGTAAATTCAGGCGCATATCACGATGCAGCACTTGTGGGTCTTCGAATACACGATCAATCGTGTTGATCGGACCGCATGGGACATGGGCTGCTTCAAGATTTTGGATCCACCAATCCAGAGGTTTTTTCAGAATGGCGTGTGATAGAATAGGTACCAGTTCCTCACGGTTTTCAACGCGTGCGGTGTTGGTCGCGAAGCGGGGATCGTCGGCAAGGTCTGAAAGGTCTGCAATCTCGCAGAATTTTGCAAACTGGCCGTCATTGCCCACAGCCAAAATCATATGACCATCACTTGTGGCAAAGGCTTGGTAGGGAACGATATTGGGATGCGCGTTACCCAGACGGCCCGGGGCGACACCACTGGCCAGATAGTTCAAGGCCTGGTTAGCAAGGGTTGCGACCTGTACATCCAGCAAAGAAATGTCGATATGTTGACCAACGCCTGTGCGATCACGGTGTGCAAGGGCCGCTTGCACACCGATCACCGCATACAATCCGGTCAGGACGTCGCTTAGGGCGACGCCAACTTTGACCGGACCAGCCTCAGGCCCGTCGCCAGGGTGTCCGGTCACACTCATCAGACCTGACATCCCCTGAATTAGAAAATCGTATCCTGCACGCTTGGCATAAGGGCCGGTTTGGCCAAAGCCTGTGATGGAACAATAAACCAGATCCGGTTTAATCTGTTTGAGGCTGTCATAATCCAGCCCGTATTTTTTAAGGCCACCGACCTTGAAGTTTTCAAGTACAACATCGCAGTCTTTGACCAGTTCCTTGATGAGGGCCTGACCTTTTTCAGATGCCATATCAATGGCAACGGAACGCTTGTTGCGATTGGCACACATATAGTACGCCGCATCATCGGTGTCCTGTCCCTTTTCATCCTTGATATATGGGGGACCCCAATGGCGGGTATCGTCCCCGACTTTGGGTTTTTCAATCTTGATGATTTCTGCGCCTAAGTCACCCAGCGTCTGACTGGCCCAAGGGCCAGCCAGAATGCGGGATAAATCAAGAACGCGGATATGGGAGAGGGCACCTGTCATGATCATCTAGCCTTAGAAGAATGCCTGCAGGCCAGTTTGGGCACGGCCCAGGATCAGACGGTGGATGTCATAGGTACCTTCGTAGGTGTTTACTGTTTCCAGGTTCACCATGTGACGGATGACGTGGAATTCATCAGAAATCCCGTTACCACCGTGCATGTCACGCGCCATACGGGCGATTTCCAGTGATTTATTAACGTTGTTGCTTTTGATGATGGAGATATTTTCAACAGCGCAGTTGTCTTCGTCCATCAAGCGTGCAACACGCAGGGCAGCTTGCAAGCCCAAGGTGATTTCAACTTGCATAGTCGCCAGTTTGTTTTGATACAGTTGGTTTTGTGCCAACGGGCGATCAAACTGTTTGCGATCCAGACCATATTGACGCGCGGCGTGCCAGCAATATTCAGCAGCACCCAGTGCACCCCAGGCAATACCGAAACGGGCTTTGTTCAAACATCCAAACGGACCCGCAAGACCTTCAACATTTGGCAACAGGTTTTCTTCGGGGACAAAAGCTTTGTCCAGAACGATTTCACCTGTGATAGAAGCGCGCAGGCTCATTTTACCTTCGATCTTCGGTGTGCTGAAACCTTCGGTGCCGCGTTCTACGATAAAGCCACGGATTTTGCCATCCAGTTTGCCCCAGACGACTGCAATGTCAGCGATCGGGGAGTTGGTGATCCACATTTTGTTACCTGTCAGCAGATAACCACCGTCGACTTTTTCAGCGCGTGTTTTCATGCTGCCCGGATCGGACCCGTGATCAGGTTCGGTCAAACCGAAGCAGCCGACCATTTCGCCTGTTGCCAGTTTTGGCAGGTATTTTTTGCGTTGTTCTTCGTTACCATATGCATAGATCGGGTGCATAACGAGGGAAGATTGAACGCTCATGGCAGAACGATAGCCAGAATCGACACGTTCTACTTCACGACCGATCAGACCGTAACAGACGTTATTCATGCCTGCGCAACCGTATTCTTCCGGGATCGTACAGCCCAAAAGGCCGAGCTCGCCAAATTCGTTCATGATCTCGCGATCAAACGTTTCATTACGGTTGGCTTCCAGAACGCGCGGCATCAGTTTGTCTTGGCAGAAGGCATAGGCACTGTCGCGTACCATACGTTCGTCTTCGCTCAGTTGATCGTCAAAAAGAAACGGGTCTTCCCATTTAAATGAAACTTTTGCAGCCATGATTTATCCTAAATACTATGTGTTAGTGCTTAACCATTCATTTAAATGATGATAAAACGAATATAAAGCGATGTTTTTTCATTAGTTCATTCATTTTATGAATGATAGGGCCATTTTATGCGACGCCATTTGCCGACATTTACCCAACTTTTGTGTTTTGATGCCTCTGCACGCCATTTAAACTTCACCCGCGCGGCTGAAGAATTGAACCTGACCCAAAGTGCGGTCAGTCGTCAGGTGCGCAATCTGGAAGATTTTGTGCAGACGGATTTGTTTCATCGTATCAAGAAAAGGCTCGAATTAACCGGTGAGGGGGAGGCATACGCCCGCAGTGTGGCAGGCCATTTAAATGGGTTGGAAAGTGAAACCTTAAAACTTATGACCAGTGACCAGCATGATACCCGCCTGAACGTTGGGACGTTTCCCACCTTTGGTTCACGTTGGTTGATCCCACGCCTGAATGATTTTACCCGCAAGAACCCGGATATTCAGTTTAACCTGGTCACAGGACTGGCCCCGTTTGATTTTCAAAAACAGGATATTGATGTGGCAATCCAGCATGGTGATGGCAATTGGCCGGATGTGGATTGTAAAAAGCTGGTGGATGAAACCGTGGTTGCGGCTTGCACCCCGTCCCTGATCGACGGGCGTGCAGATGTTTCTGCCAAGACCGTATCTGATTTTACTTTCCTGAACCTGCAAACCCGGCTTTATGCCTGGCCGGAATGGTTGGAAGCTCAAGGGGTATCATCCAACGCTCCTGTCAGTGGTCCGATCTTTGAAAATTTCTCCATGATGATCCGTGCGGCACTGTCAGGCCTAGGGGTGGCAATTATCCCGGATATGTATATCAAGGAAGAGCTAAAATCAGGTCAGCTCATTTCCCCCTTTGGCCCACCTGTACGGAGCCAGCGTGGCTATTATCTGGTCAGCACGCAGAAAAAACAGCAACTTAAAAAAGTGCAGGCCTTCATGCGCTGGATTGAAGGGGTGTGAATATTCTTCAGTGTCATCCCGGATTTATTCCGGGACAACCTGTTGAGCTTGCGGGATTTAAACTCAGCTTGTACAATGGGGGTATCCCGGCACAAAGGCCGGGATGACAGCTGTTAAAATGGCTTAAGATGACGAAGCCAATAGGGCCGCATTACCGCCTGCAGCTGTTGTATCGATACAGACATGGCGTTCCAAAATGCAGCGATCGGCCAAATCATCATCACAGATTAAGGGCAAAATGGCGCCGTCGCGTTGTGCAAGGGCTTTGCGGATCTTGCTTAAATCCTCCTTATCGCTCCAGCAGGCCACGGCGTGAAAGCCGGATAGCTTGGCAAGGTCTGATCGTTCAAGGAAGCCATCGACGGCGTTATCACCATTGGCACCCGGGGCGATGATGATGGCCTGACAGCCTTTAGATGCAGCGATTTTGGCCTGTTGTTGGGCGGCTTCTGCTGTTGGGCCAAGACATAGGATTACTCCACGCGGGAAGGTGGATAAGACGTTGCTTTCCCCTGTTGGGCCGGGCAGGGTGTCGCTAGTGAGTTTTTCGTTTTCTGCAACAGGTAGGGTATTGATGGTTTGTTGTACTTTTTTCAAGGTAACTGCGGTGCCGCTTTCAAGAGCAAAGCTTACATTTGAACCTTGCGTGAAGCGTTTGACATAGTTTGGCCCACCGGCTTTGGGGCCCGTGCCGGACAAGCCTTCTCCACCAAAAGGTTGGGAGCCGACAATCGCCCCGATCTGGTTACGGTTGACATACATATTGCCGACCTTGAGCTTGTTTGTAATGGTCTGAACCCGGTCATCAATTCGGGTATGCAGGCCAAAGGTGAGACCGAACCCACATGAGTTGATGTCATTGACAACCTTATCCAGATCCCGTGCTTTATAGGTGGCGACATGCAGGACTGGACCAAAGATCTCTTCCGCCAGATCAAGGATTGAATTGACTTTCAGGACGGTTGGGGCAACGAAGGTGCCGTCTTTGGGGGTATCCAAAGATTTCAGCAAGCGACCTTCTTGTTTTGCATGTTCGATATAGCCGGAAATTTTAGCTTGTGCCGTTTGGTCAATCACCGGGCCGACATCTGTCGACATTTCCCATGGATTGCCAACAACAAGTTCATCCATGGCGCCATAAAGCATTTCCATGAAGGTGTCTTGAATATCTTCCTGAAGATAAAGGACACGCAAGGCAGAACAACGTTGCCCGGCCGATTGGAATGAGGACGCAATAATGTCCTTGATTGCTTGTTCCGGCAAAGCGGTTGAGTCAACGACCATGGCATTTAGGCCACCAGTTTCAGCAATCAAAGGGGCATCCGGGCGCATATGGTTTGCCATGGCGTTGTGGATACGTTGGGCGGTTGCGGTTGATCCTGTAAAGCAGACCCCGTCGATTTTTTCATGGGACGTTAGTTTTGCCCCGACAACAGAGCCTTTCCCATGAAGTAATTGCAGAACATTCTTCGGCACACCTGCTTGATGGAGTAGTTGTGTGGCAAGGGTTGCGGTTATAGGGGTTGTTTCTGCCGGTTTTGCCAACACGCCATTGCCTGCGGCTAGTGCAGCAACGATCTGACCTGTAAAGATCGCAAGCGGGAAGTTCCATGGTGAAATACAAGTGAAGATACCGCGTGCAGGGCGATCAGTCAGTTTTTGACCTTGGGCAGCATAAAAACGCAGGAAATCGACAGCTTCACGCAGTTCCCCAATGCAGTCAGAAGGAACTTTTCCGGCTTCGCGTGTCAAAACAGCAAACAATTCCCCAAAGTTTTCTTCATAAAGGTCAGCTGCTTTATTCAGGATACGGGCGCGCTCTTCGGCTGGTGTGGCGGACCAGTCACCGGCATTTTCAATAGCTTGCTCCACATCTGACTCATTGGCTTCTGTGACGGTGCCGACGGTGTCAGATGATTGTGCCGGATTAATCAGGGGGATCTTGTCTGTACCTGTTGGTTTTGAGGCCAGCTGGGACGTCACATGCCATTGGTGGTCTTTAAATTTCCCACGGGCCTGTTCGATATCATCAAGGTCATCATCATTATGAAGGTCCCAGCCTTTTGAATTGGGACGTTCTTGCCCAAACAAGGCAGCGGGGCGCGTGATATGGCCTTTGCTGGATTGATATTCTTCATCAATGATGGCGATAGGATCAACAGCAATGTCACGTGCCGGGACAGTTTCATCGACGATCTGGTTTACGAAAGACGAATTAGCGCCGTTTTCAAGCAAACGACGTACCAGATAAGCCAATAGGTCACGGTGTGGTCCAACTGGTGCGTAGATGCGACAGCGCACATTTTCGCGTTTTTTCGTCAGGCGATGCAGCGCTTCACCCATACCATGCAGACGTTGGAATTCATATGACGCATCGGGTTTTGCCAATTCAAGGATCATAGCAACGCTGTTGGCATTGTGGGTGGCGAACTGCGGATAAATCCGATCATTCATATCCAGCAGCTTTTCAGCACAATAGATATAGGAACAATCGGTCGCATTCTTTTTGGTAAAGACAGGGAAGTCGTTTAACCCTTCGACTTGAGCGCGTTTAATCTCAGTATCCCAATAGGCGCCTTTAACCAGACGAACCATGATTTTACGATCATATTTTTCGGCGATTGCATAAAGCCAGTCGATGACTAAACTTGCACGTTTGCCATAGGCCTGAACCACAATGCCAAATCCATCCCATCCGGCAAGACGGTCATCTTTTAAAACAGCTTCGATAATATCCAAAGAGAGATCAAGGCGGTCGGCTTCTTCGGCATCAATGTTTAACCCCATGTTGGCGTCTTTCGCCAAAAGGGTAAGCGCAAGGGTGCTGTCGACCAGTTCTTTCATTACCCGGTCTTTTTGCCCGACTTCATAGCGCGGGTGCAGGGCAGATAGCTTGATAGAGATACCCGGATTTTCGGCTACACTGTCAGATTTGCATTGGTCTGCCAGAACCTCTATGGAATTTTTGTAGGCCGCAAAGAATTTTTCGGCATCGCGTTGGGTTAAGGCCGCTTCACCCAGCATGTCATAGGAAAAGGTATAGCCGTCTTTGGCTTTGGCTGCTCCGCGGTTGATGGCATCCTGAATGGTTTCACCCAGCACAAACTGGCTACCCAGTTCTTTCATGGCACGTTTGACAGCAGTACGGATGACGGGTTCGCCCAGTCGTTTGACCAGATTATGCAGCACATTTACGATCCCGTCGCTTTTGTCGGCATCAAGCACTTTTCCGGTTAGCATCAGCCCCCAAGTCGAGGTGTTGACCAGCAGGGAACTGGAATGACCTTTGTGGTCTTCCCAGGAAGAGGGCGCAATTTTATCTTCGATCAATTCATCCATTGTTTCGGCATCCGGCACGCGCATCAGGGCTTCGGCCAGACACATCAGGGCGACACCTTCATCGGTGGAAAGACCATATTCAGCAAGAAAAACTTCCAGCAAGGCCGGTTTGTCATCGCTGCGGATGTCTTCAATCAGCTTGACTGCGCGTTCTGTAATCTGTGCGCGTAAGTCTGGCTGGATACGTGCCTTGGCTGCCAATTGTTTTAAAAGGTCTTGTTCGTTGGCCAGATGGGCAAGGCGAATGTCCTGTCTGATTGTCGAGATATCTTTCATTGTCGTCCCTTTCAAATAGATTGCGCCTAATTTACCATTGCCTCAAAGGTAATTCTTCTCTATTATCGTAAAAAATAAGTTTAATTAACTTTATATAATTTCATTAAAAGGAAAAAATATGGTTGAATCTATTGAAAAAAGTGATTTAGACCAGTTCGATGCAAAAATCCTAACAATCCTGTCACAAGAAGGCCGATTGACCGTAACCGAAATTGCCAATCGGGTCGGTTTGTCAAAAAGCCCGTGTCAGGTCCGACTGAAGCGGTTGATTGAAGAAGAATATATCCTCGGGTTTCAGGCGATCCTGAATCCTAAGAAACTAGGTCTTGAACATATCGCCTTTGCCACGGTCAGGCTTTCAAATACAACGGAAAAAGGCTTACGTGAATTTAACGAAGCCGTGGTCAAGATCCCCGAAGTGGAAATGTGTCATATGATTGCGGGCTCCTTTGATTATCTGATTAAAGTGCGCACGGGCGATATCCAGGCCTATCGCCGCGTGATGGGGGAATCTATTTCAACATTGCCAAATGTTTCCAGCACGTCGACTTATGTTGCCATGGAAGCGATTAAGGATAGTTTCTCTTAAGCTTGCCCCCTTAAAACGAAATTCAAGATACCGCCATGTTTGAAGTAGTGAACTTCATCCAGAGTATCAATACGTGAACGCACAGGCAGGCGCATGATTTCTTTGTCATTATCTTTAATGACAAGTTCATAAGTTTGACGGGGGCGTATGTCGTCGCTCAGGCCTGTAAGGCTGAGGGTTTCATGACCTTTCAGTTTTAAATCGGGCAGGGTTTTATTGTCCATGAATTCAAGGGGCAGGACGCCCATACACACCAGGTTTGTTCGGTGGATGCGTTCAAAGCTTTCGGCAATAACGCATTTGACGCCCAGAAGGTTGGTGCCTTTGGCAGCCCAGTCGCGCGACGATCCGGTGCCATATTCTTTGCCTGCAAGCACGACAAGTGGTGTGTTTTCTTCTTTATAGCGCATGGCAACATCATAGATGCTGCCTTCTTCTTTGCTGGGATAATGGATTGTGACCCCGCCTTCGCTGCCTGGTACCATAAAGTTACGAATGCGGATATTGGCAAAGGTGCCGCGCATCATGACTTCATGGTTGCCACGACGGGCCCCATAACTATTAAAGTCCTGTCTTGTCACCCCATTGTCTTTTAGATATTGGCCTGCAGGGCTATCTTCTTTAATTGCGCCTGCCGGGGAAATATGGTCCGTGGTGACGCTATCACCGAAAAGGGCAAGGATGCGGGCATTCTTAATATCCGTTTGCGGAGCAATTTCGGGACTGAGACTGTCAAAAAACGGTGGATTTTTGACATAAAGGGAACGTTCATCCCATTGATAAAGCGACCCATCAGGACTGTTTAAGTCTTTCCAGGCTTTGGGACCGCTAAAGACATCGGCATAGCGTTCTTCATACATTTTGGCATTGAGGGTTTCACCCACGATCTGGGCAATTTCCTGATTGGTCGGCCAGATATCTTTAAGATAGACAGGCTGACCGTTTTGATCCTCGCCCAAGGGGTCATTTACCAGATCAATTTTCATAGTTCCCGCCAACGCATAAGCAACGACAAGAGGTGGGGAGGCAAGGAAATTCGCTTTGACCTGTTGTGAGATCCGACCTTCAAAGTTTCGATTACCTGATAGGATGGAGGCAACGAGTAGATCGTTGTCTTCAACAGCTTTTGCAATGGGCTCAGGCAAGGGGCCGGAATTGCCGATACAGGTGGTGCAGCCATAGCCGACAAGATCAAAGCCCAGCTGATCAAGGTCATCCTGCAAGCCACTTTTTTCAAGATAATTGCTGACGACCTGTGAACCCGGTGCCAAAGATGTTTTGACCCAAGGTTTTGTCTTCAAGCCTTTTTCAAGGGCGCGTTTGGCTAAAAGCCCGGCGCCGATCAAAACGTCGGGGTTAGAGGTGTTCGTGCAGGATGTAATGGCGGCAATCACAATATCGCCATCGCTTAAGCTATAGTCTTGGCCTTCAACCGATACGTCGCGCGTTTGTATGTCGTTTTCAGCAAGTAACTTTGAAAAGGCGGGTTTCGCCTCGTTTAATGAAATGCGATCCTGCGGGCGTTTGGGTCCTGCAAGGGAAGGGACAACGCTGGACAGGTCCAGTTCAATGACATGGCTGAAGGTGGGGTCAGGACTGTCTTTGTCGTACCACATCATATTTTCACGGGCGTAAGCTTCGACCAACGCACCATTCCGGTTGGTGAAATTCAGATAGCGCACTGTCTCAGCATCAATCGGGAAGATGCCACAAGTTGCGCCAAATTCCGGGGACATATTGGCGATGGTGGCACGGTTGGGCAGGGAAAGTTCTTCCAGTGCAGGGCCGAAGAATTCAACAAATTTACCAACAACCCCAAGCTTTCTTAAATTTTCAACGATGGTGAGGACAAGGTCTGTGGCGGTGACCCCCTCGTTCAAGCTGCCTGTTAATTTATAGCCGACGACTTCCGGGATCATCATAGAAACGGGACGTCCCAGCATGACAGCTTCGGCTTCAATGCCGCCAACGCCCCAACCCAGAACGCCAAGGCCGTTAATCATGGTGGTGTGACTGTCGGTCCCCACACACGTGTCGGGATAGAGCATGGATTGATCATTGCCAAACACCACGGGGGCAAGATGTTCAAGATTGACCTGATGACAGATACCTGTACCCGGTGGAACCACGCGGAAATTATCAAAGGCCTGTTGCCCCCAACGTAAAAATTCATAGCGTTCTTTATTGCGCTGGAATTCAATTTCCATATTTTTTTCGAAAGAGTCAGAATTGCCGAAAAAGTCCACCATGACGGAATGGTCGATGACCAGATCAACCGGGGACAGGGGGTTAATCTTGTCAGGGTCGCCGCCTAGCTTGACCATGGCATCGCGCATGGCAGCCAGATCAACAACCGCTGGCACACCTGTAAAATCCTGCATCAGAACCCGCGCCGGGCGAAATGCAATTTCATGATCGCTTTGTGCCGTCTTAAGCCATTTTGCAATTTCTGTGATGTCGTTTTTATCAACGGAGGTGCCATCTTCATGGCGCAACAGGTTTTCTAAGACAACTTTCAGCGAAAAGGGAAGTCGGCTTAAATCCCCCAAGGATTTTTGGGCTTCGTGCAGGGAATGATATTGATAGGTTTGATCATTATGTTGGAGAGTCTTTAAGCTATCAAAACTGTTTGTCATAAGGCACCTTTGTGTCGGGAAAAGAGGGCAACGGTCTGTAAAGGACATAAGCTTACGGCATAATATTTCAATGGCTGTGACAAGTTTACAATATGAAGGAAATTTAAAAGACTAAGGTAGACTGCCGAATCAGAAGCAGGTCACGATTATTTTTTTGTGCCGATATTTATCTTTTATCTTCCTTTTTTTGTGCAACCTGTTTCATAGTTAAGTGCTTGTGCTTAAATATAAAGCTGCAGCCCTATGAAAATATAAGAGGTTTCCTTTATGCCCTTCCCTGAAAGTCCTGATCTGCATGGCATTGCTGTCCTTATGCTGGTTGGTTTCGCACTCGTCCTGTTTACCAGCAAGCATTTGCGTCTGGAGACTTCCAGTCTGATGGTTCTGGTCGTTTTGCTGGTCGGGTTTGAACTTTCCCCTTACGAGGTGGAAGGGCGCACCCTGCACGCAACAGACTTCTTTAGTGGTTTTGGGCATGAAGCCTTAATCGCGGTTTGTGCTCTGATGATTGTGGGCAATGGCTTGGTGCGTACAGGCGCGCTGGAACCATTGGGGCGCATGCTGTCGAATTTATGGAAATATAGCCCGTCGCTTTCTTTACTCTTTACCTTAATTTTAAGCGGCTTTTTAAGTGCTTTTGTAAATAATGTGCCGATTGTAGTCTTGTTGCTGCCTATTCTGGTCAGCGTGGCGCATCGTACTGGACAAAAAGCATCCGGTATGTTGATGCCCATGGGGTTTGCAACCATCATTGGCGGGATGAGCACGACCATAGGGACCTCAACCAACCTTTTGGTTGTTACAATTGCCGGTGACTTAGGTCTCAAGCCTTTCGAAATGTTTGACTTTTTTGTACCTGCCATGATTGCGGCAAGTGTTGCCGTTGTGTTTTTGTGGTTGATTGCCCCCCGAATTTTGCAAGAACGTGACACCCCTTTAGGTAATTTTTCACCGCGTGTTTTTGTGGGGCATCTTCATGTGGATGTAGATAGTTATGCCAATGGAAGAACCATCTCAGAAGCGATTGAAAAAGCTGGTGGTAACCTGACCATTGCCCAAATCTTTCGCGGGGAAGATCGGCGCATTGTCCCGTTACCCGATATGGTCCTAAAAGTCGGTGATCGCATTGCGGTTCGTGATACGCCGGAAAACTTGAAAGAGTTTGAAGAAACGCTGGGAACCAAGCTTTATAACGAAGATGATGTTCTGCTGGATGATGACAGTGAATTAAGCGCAACAGGCCAACAAATAGCCGAGATTGTGGTGACACAAGGTTCACCTTTGCAGGGGCGGTCTTTGAGTAGCAGTCGTTTTGATGAAACCCATCATTTGGCCGTATTGGCGTTACATCGACGCGGACAGGTTAAGCATATTTCAAAAAAAGATGTCAGTGATATGATCTTACATGTCGGGGATGTGCTTTTGGTTCAGGGGACGGAAGAAAGTATCGCCAAGCTGAAAAAGGGCGGGGAGGTTCTGGTACTGGATGCTACAGAAGATTTGCCCCATACCCAAAAAGCGCCGATTGCGCTGTCCATTATGGCGGGAGTGGTGCTTATCGCAGCTTTTGGCATTGTGCCGATCACCATTAGTGCTGTCTGTGGCGTCTTGTTGATGATTGTGACGGGCTGCCTGGATTGGCGTGATGCGGCAGGGGCGTTGAATGCTCAAGTTATCCTGATTGTGACGGCCAGTTTGGCTTTGGGGTCGGCCTTGCTCGCAACGGGTGGGGCGGATTATTTGGCAGAAGTCTTTTTGGCCCTGACTTATGGGGCACCGCCTGCCGTGATCTTAAGCGGTTTGATGATTATTATGGCGATCATGACCAATATTGTCTCGAACAATGCCGCAGCCGTTATTGGCACCCCGATTGCGATTACGATTGCACAACGGTTGAATCTGCCGCCAGAAGCTTTTGTGCTGGCGGTTCTGTTTGGGGCAAATATGAGCTATGCAACCCCCATGGCCTATAAGACAAACTTGTTGGTCATGAGCGCAGGGGGCTATCAGTTTATGGATTTTGTCAAAGTCGGTATTCCTTTAATCATCCTGTTGCTGATCGTCTTAAGCGTCTTGCTGCCATCGCTTTATTTTTAGGGGGCGAGGTTATTCGCGCTGGCGCATGGGACATAAAAAAACGGCTGAGATTTAAAATCTCAGCCGTTTTTATTAGGGATAGGATCCGATCTTATTCAGCCGGAACCGTAATCATTTTCAGACCCGCGATTTCTTGCATCATGCGGATCACCTGAGCACTGTAGCCCGCTTCGTTATCGTACCAGACGTAGAGAACGAGGCGGTTGCCATCAACGATGGTGGCTTGGCTATCGACAATACCTGCGTGCGGGTTGCCAACCAAATCAGAAGAAACAGCTTCGGTAGAGGCTGTGTAATCGATTTGATCCTGCAAAGAAGAATAAAGCGACACTTCACGCAGGAAGGAGTTCATTTCTTCCACCGTTGTGTCTTTTTTCAGGTTGAGGTTCAAGATTGCCATAGACACGTTTGGTGTCGGTACACGCACGGCGTTACCAGTCAGTTTGCCTTTCATTTCCGGCAGACATTTGGCAACAGCAGATGCAGCCCCTGTGGAGGTTAGAACCATGTTCATCGCAGCTGCACGACCGCGACGATCACCTTTGTGGTAGTTATCGATCAGGTTCTGGTCGTTGGTGTAGGCGTGGATGGTTTCAACGTGGCCGTTTTCAACACCAAATTCGTCGTTGATAACTTTCAAAACCGGTGTGATGGCGTTTGTTGTACAAGATGCTGCAGATAGGATGGTGTCTGTGTCTTTAATGTCTTCGTGGTTGACACCATAAACAATATTTTTGATGTCGCCTTTACCCGGTGCTGTCAGCAAGGCTTTGGCCGCACCCGGACATTTCAGGTGTTGGCCCAGACCTTCTTCGTCACGCCATAGGCCTGTGTTATCAACGACCAGTGCGTTTTTAATACCGTATTTTGTGTAATCAACTTCAGCAGGTGAACTTGCATAAATCACTTTGATGAAAACACCGTTTGCGATGATGGCGCCTTCTTCTTCATCCACCGTGATGGACCCGTTGAACGGACCATGTACGGAGTCGCGACGCAGCAGGCTTGCACGCTTTTGCAAGTCACCGTCTTTACCACCGCGCACGACAATGGCACGCAGGCGCATTTTGTTACCTGCACCAACGCGTTCGATCATCATGCGGGCAAGCAAGCGGCCAATACGGCCGAAACCGTAAAGAACAACGTCTTGGGGTTCTTCCAGAACAGTGCCTTTACCTGTGTTGATGCTGGCCAGCTGGTCTTTCAGGAAGGAGGCCGCATCGCCTGTTTCTTTCATGAAAGCGTGGCATAATTTACCAATGTCAACGCGGGCCGGGGCCAGGTCCATGCAGATCATGGCTTGCAATAGCTCAAGGCTTTTGCGCACATCCAAAGCTTCGCCAACCATCTGTTGGGCGTAGCGGTGTGCTTTTAAGATATCGATTGTGTTGTGGTTTTGGATACGACGTCCAAAGACGCGGATAGTGACACCGTTGTCGCGATACAGTTGGCCAACCAGCGGGATCATTTGTTCAGCAGCACTTTGTTGGTCTTTCCACTTGTCAAAGTGTACAGCGCTTGAATCCGTCATACTCATATTCCTTATACAATATCAAAAAGCAGGAATAACCAAATCGATGATTCAAGATATTTAAAGCAGCCTTGAATCCGTAATTTCGACGTGGCCCCCAAATTCTGTGCCCGTAGATACCAAAACTGTTTCCAAAAGGAAACCCTAAACTGACTCTATCTTGTGTAAAGAAAAACGCACACCACAAAATGCGCCCGGACCTGACGGAAAGGGACGCATTTATGGAGTGAAATTTGAAACGCGATTAAGCGTCAGACAGTAATGTCGATCTTGCCACTGGTCGCTGCTTGCGCAACGGCCTTTGCTTGTTCAGCAACTTGTGCGGTGATTGTTTGCGCAGCTTGCGTATTGCTTTCAATCGCATTGCGCGTCATGGCGACATTCGCCTGTTGTTTTTGCATACCCTGCATCATACCGACGCTATAGGCAGCCATACCTGCAATATCCATTCTAGATACCTTTCATGACTAAGTTTATAAATAACGCTAACATATTGTGTAGCGGATTGCAAATTGCTACTTTTGAGAAAAAGTATATGAAGGAAAAAGCCGATGGCTTATAAAAAACGCGTCCCCAAGACGGTGTCTTATACCAAATACATTTGTTCCAACTGCAAAAACCCAGCCGATTTGCAGACAACGACCTGCCCGTCCTGTAAAGAAGATATCAGCCATGCGCCACCCTTTCGACTGGTGCTTAACCTCATCTTTCTAGCCGCATTTGGTGTTTTGCCTATGTGGTGATGAATTAGCTCTCGGAGAGCCTTACAACGTGCTGGCGCATCCTCTGCCTCGGCCGTTTCCATTTCTACGTCCATGACCATGACCATGACCACGTCCGTTGCCACATCCACAGCTATGACCATTTCCGTTTCTATGTTGGTTTGCGTTTCCACGTCCTTGTCCCTGTCCGCTTTCATTTGTGCATCCGCATTCACATCCTTCAGCAGTTAGGGATGAGGAACGTTCAAGGGCGCGCTGAAAGGCGGGCAGGTGGTTTTCCTGAGAAGCACGTTGCAGGTTTAGCAAGACTCGTTGCACATCCGGGTAATCCGATGTTTGTGCCAAGAGCCGGTCATACATGTCGGCATTTTCGATTTCCGCTTCTACGGCAAGCTTGACGCAATCTTCCAATTTTTCGGGCAGTTTGATCTTCTCGGGCCAGCGATCTTTGGGAATTGCAAAGCCATATCGTGCAAATAATTGCTCTAACGCTTTGGCATGGCGGTCTTCGGCATGCACGATATTGGTAAAGGGGCGCACATCACCAAAGGTTTCTAAAACAGCCTGATAGGTTGCGCGCGCTTTATATTCATCATCAAGCGCTTCACATAAGACATGTTCAAGGGAATTACTCATGGGGGAATCCTCACTTTAGTTATATTAAATTTAAAGTGAGGATATGTTTTCCCCAAGGGGCTGGTAAATGAGATAACGCAATTTGTGCGTCAAGTTGGGGGCATATCTATCCGGATGAGAAAATAGAGGGAATGAGGGGAGTTGTTTTTGGGTTTAATGAGCATCTAAATACTTAATCTATAATTGTATTATTATACCAGAATTCAATAAATAATTATTGATCGATTCGCAATATATTTTAAGAAACTTTTGCGTTTATTTTTTTTCAAGTCTTTGCATTTTAGAACTATCCTATTTCAATACTTAATTTGTTGATATAATTGATGAAAATTTAAAAAATCTTTCATTTTTTTATAATTTTAAATTTAATAAAAATTAGAGATTATCAACTTAGAATAATGAAGGCGTTTGTGAAAGTATGAAGTGTTTAGAGCAATCATTGCAAAAATTGTAGGAGAGTATGCCATGACTAATAATTGTACATTTAGAGAAAACCAGACAAGTACAGCCATTCCCACAGCAGACAGCAATGGTGTGCAGTCTTTTTCTCGTTGTCAGGCATCGGCACTAAAGAACCGGACAATTTTGGGTATGTTTGTTCTGTCCATGGCAGCGCTGGTTGTGAGCGGTGTTGAACTCAACCATAGTATAACCACTCATACTGGCAGTTATATTGCCTATACCTTAATGGTTTTATGCGGGGCGGTTGCTGTTCTATCTGGCAAGGCGCTTGATAAGGTTCTTAGCCGACCTCTAACTGAGGCAGACAATGCCGTTACCAAGGTGATGGAAACGCATGCCAAAACGATAACTACGGAAAATACATTTGTTACCATTGGCACACAGGTTCCGGGTCTTTCCCAAATTGCTGTAACGCATTTAACGGCACAATCTGCAAAAGCGGTTGAGCTGCTATGGCACCTTGAACAAGTTGAAGTGCAGGAAAACGCACTTAAAGAAAATGCTGGAACCGTTGCTGCTGCCATACATGAACTTTCAGTAACTCAAACGGAATTAGCCCAAAATAGTGTACTGACGGCTGAAGAGACAAAGCTTGCAGAAGCTGCGAACGCAAATGGCATCCAGGTTATGAATCAAACAAGCCAATCTATGATTGATCTGGAGAATTTGTTTCAAAAAGAGGTCACTCAGGCCCTTGATAGTCTTAGTGCGCAAACAGATACCATCAATGGCATCTCCAATGATATTGATGGTATTGCTAAACAAACAAATCTGTTGGCTCTGAATGCCACGATTGAGGCGGCGCGTGCAGGGGACGCGGGCAAGGGGTTTGCTGTTGTCGCCGAGGAAGTAAAGAAACTCGCCAGCGACACACAACGTCAAACAATCGAAATTCATGAACTGACGGAAACATTGCAACAACGCATGAACGAAGTGAATGAAATTGTAACGGTTCGTGGGCGGATTGCGATTAATGAGGCCGTTCATAATGTGGAACTGGCGCAAAGTGCATTTGAAGCCTCAAACGACTCATTGAGAAAAATTGCGGAAACGATTACAAATTCAGCTGCGTCAAATGAAGAACAAGCCAATGCAACAGCAAGCCTTGATGAAACCTTGCAACAAGTTACCGGCAGCATTGATGAAATCAGTACGCAAATTGCAGATCTCGGACACCTATCTTCAGATTTTTCAACCAATATTGCAGAAATCTCAGCAAGTCTTGAAAAAATTCTTTCTGATGTGGATGGCCTGGATAACCGGGTGACGATTGATATTGCCATTATTGCACACCAGTTGTGGGTTTTAAAAATTCGCGCTCTTATGGATGGATATCAATCATTCAGTGGTTCTGAAATCGCAGATCACAAATCCTGTAAGCTGGGGTTGGCCTATTATTCAGAAGGGTGGGAACAGATCCGTCAATTACCGGAACTTTCAGGCATGGAAGCAGCACATATCGAATTGCATCAACTGCTGCATGATATTAGCGATTTTTTAGCTCTCAATGATTCGAACAGTCATCGTCAAATTATGCAGAAGTACGATAAACTGAAAGGCGCCTCCAGTTTAATTGTTGAGGCTTTGAAAAAAGCAAGAGCACGAGTTTAAGCTTAGGGGGGCAAAATGCTCCCTCTTAATGTTTCCTCAATAACTTAAATTCTGTCGTTGAAAAATAGCTCATTCGCAGGGGTTGAGCTCTGAGGATATAATTCTGAACCTATTATATTTGCACCACGTTTTCATTTAAGGTTTCAGGGTCAGGGGGACTTTCGACTCTTCTTCGTTTCGTATAGTCTTCACCATAAGATCTACTTCCCACTTTGTTCAAAACATCTGCATTTTCCCTATATATTCATAGGAACAAATGTGTGTGATGAAATTTATAATTATAATAAAAACAATAAGTTAAAATTCAATATTAAAATTCACATTAAAAATTAATTGACATTTCAATTAAAAAATCAAATTATAAAAATATCGATATTTTGGTAAGGCGAAATTCACCATAATTTTGCCAGTCACCGGAAAGTAGGTATGAGGAGGAATTTGATATGAATGAGACGATCAAACGTTCGTTTAAAATGTCGCATGATAATGCAGACACATTCATTTCGTTTTGCCTTTCCTGCAATTCAGAGATGTCAGCCAAACGATATCAAAATGTTTTTTCTGCGAACACTCAGATGGAAAGCATGTCCAAATTTGTGTGTTCTCAATTGAATAGTTTTGCTTTCGCGCCAAGCCCGGAGCTGTTGTTAACGTCTACATATTCTGGTGTGTGGAGTTTCTGTTCAACAGATCGAACCTACGGATCATCTGCCAAAACCGGGAAAGGTCTTGTCCAGGATGCACTTTCTTGCGGGCGATTTTTCAATGATGAGTTGAAATTTGATGAATTGGGGGCTGTTGCTCTTCTTAATGTGGGTGTGCCCTTTGCGATAACAAAAGCAGTGCGCGAGACTTTGCAGCGTTGTTCTATCAAAGAAAATAAAGCTGAATTTTGCACGCTTCCTTTCGATTATTTTTATCAAAGTGAAGATTTTTGCCCGCAGTTCATGACGCGTCTTTATGGACAGCAAATTGATCATGCATTGGAAGAAAACGATGTGCTCGTTCTTCCTGCTTTACCTGACTTGCCTTTGGATTTGAAACAAGCACAAGCAGGAAAAGTTTCAGCACAGGAATACCTATTCATTTCGCCAATTTATCACTCGGGAAATCCGGTTGTTGCGATGCCAATTTCTCCTATTCGAGGAAAGCCGATGAGTATTCTTCTTGTGGGAAAAAAGGGGGGGGATGCGACCTTATTGAAGATCGCGGAACTTTTTGGCGCTCGCATTCTGGCGAGTTTCTAAGAACTAAAATTTTGTATGTTGGAGTCTTTATATGTCACGATATGAAATAGATAAGACCAAATGGGGTGGGGAAGAGAAGTTTAACAAGTTGTTAGACGATATCCGTGAAAACCGTTTGGAATTTGAAAAACAGAGACATCTCAGTCAAGAGATTGTAGATCAATTCAAGGATATTGGTGTCTACCGTGCGCTCGTACCTTCCCATTGGGGCGGGGACGAGAAGTCACCCGTAGACTTCTTGTTAATGGTCGAAGAAATTGCCAAAGCCGATGGCTCGGCTGGTTGGGTTGCAAGCTTTGGTATGAATCCGGCCTACCTGTCAGCCCTTCCTCCACAAACCGTTGAAAAAGTTTGGGAAGATGGTCCGGACGTGGTTTTTGCTGGTGGCATTTTCCCTCCGCAACCTGCTGAACTAACTGAAGAAGGCTATAAAGTAAACGGTCGTTGGCAATTCGGCAGTGGCTGTATGGGGGCCGATGTTATTGGTGTCGGCATCATGCCTGACAATGGTGAATCTCTGCCGCGCATGGCCGTTATGCCTCGTGAAAAAGTGAAAATCGAAAAAACCTGGAACGTTATGGGCATGGTCGGAACAGGCAGCCATGATCTTGTCGTTGAAGATGTAATTGTTCCCGAAGAGTGGACATTTGCCCGTGGCGGCAAACCACAGGTCGACGCGCCGTTTTTCCGTTATCCTAGCTTGGCTTTTGCCGCCCAGGTTCTCGCCGTTGTTACATTGGGTCTTGCTGAAGAAGCACTGCGTGTGGTGCAGGAGGAAGCTGCTGGCCGTAAGTCCGTGACGGGCGCACCAAATTTGGGTGAGCGTGCTTATGCTCAAATCGATATCGCAAAAGCGGAAGCAAAAGTTCGTTCCTCACGCGCCTTCTTCTATCAGGCTACTGAAGAAGCTTGGGAAGTGATTGCAGCGGGCGGTAAACCAACAGATCATCAGACAAGTATGATCAGACTTGCGGCGACGAACCTGACACACGAATGTGCCGAAGCTGTGCGTATTTGTTATCAGATGTCAGGCATGACAAGTACTTATAACGATCATCCTCTTTCTCAAATTTATCGTGATACCGCCATGTGTACGCAACACGCGTTCATGGGTGCCATCACATATCAAAATGCAGGCGCTATGTTCTTTGGTCATAAGCCTCTTCCCGGATATCTCTAAGTTAAAGGTGAACAAATGTCGGAAAAATTACGAGTATTATTCTGCATTTCCGTAAAGCAAAACTTTATGGATGCGACACAAGAAGAACAACTGGCTGTATGGGGCGCTTTTAGCTCCATGATGAATGGCATGAATACCATGGATGGTATGGAGATGCTGGGCATGTTGGATGATGACCGCAGTATGGTTGGTTCCTCTGTTGGTTACCCCTTTACCGCATATTTCATGGCGGATTGCGATGACTATGACACGGTCGTTAAGGCCTGCGATCTCTTCCGTACAACACCTGTTGGCGATGGTGTTTATAAGCTTTGGAAATATTGCGGTGTAGAAACACGCATTGGTCGGGCTCTTCAGCCACCTGCGCAGGATTAATTCCATGTCAGAGAAAGTGACTGTCAAGCAATTGGAACAGCGTCTGGCACGTTTTGAGGCACAGGAAATAATTCGTTCGTGTATGAACAAATACATGGCGATTTGTGATGATCTAGATGCCAAAACCGATCTGGATGAGCTCATGGGATTGTTTAGCGATGAAGCTGTCTGGGAAGGGGTCGGGCGCTATGCCAAATCCTTCGGGCGCTTGGAAGGTCAGTCCGAAATTCGTGCGATGTTCGCAAAATATACGGTTGAACCTTCGCATTTCAGTTTGAACGTTCACTTTCTGACTAATGAAGAAATTGAGGTTTTGGAAGTGGGGGAGGAAGATCAAGCAATCGGAAACTGGCTGCTTCTTCAAACTTCAACATTTGCATCGGGTAAGTCGCAATTAAGCTGCGCGAAAATTACCGCCCGCTTTGAGAAAGCCAAAGATGGTGAATGGCGAATAGCCCACTTTCAAACAGAACGAAAATTCAGTCGACCAGTGGTTGACCCATGGGAGGCGGAAGCTGATCTGCCTGTTCCAGAATAAGATAGTTAATTAGGAGATTTACGAATGACTAAATCCAATGCTGAAAAATGCAGAAATGCACCGGTTCGACATGTCGATGTTGAGCCTCTCGTAAAAGAAGATAAGGTGCATACTTCATTATATACTGATAAAGACTTGTTTAATGCTGAAATGCAGAAAGTCTTTACAAAGACTTGGGTATGGGTTGCACATGAAAGTGAAGTCGGCGAGAAAAACTCATACAAGACAGCATATATTGGTTTAGAACCTGTCATTGTAAGCCGTGACCGTAAAAATGAAATCCACGTTCTCTTGAACCGCTGCCGTCACCGTGCGGCTACAGTTTGTGAAGGTAAACGCGGTAAAGCAAAAAGCTTTGTCTGTCCTTATCACGGTTGGGGATATTCTTTGGATGGTGAACTGCGTGCAGTTCCAAAAGAAGAAGAGTATGAAGGCGTTTTTGAAAAGAAAGATTTCCCTCTCATAAAAGTTCGTCATGAGACATATCAGGGTATGATCTTTGCAACTTTGAACCCTGAAATCGAACCATTGGAAGATTTCCTTGGCGGGGCAAAGAAGTGGATTGACTTGTTTATGAAACAGTCTGGCGGCTATCCAATGAAAGTGTTGGGCGACCATCGTTTCCGCTTCCCGGGTAACTGGAAAATCCAGCTGGAAAACACAACGGATGCCTATCACTTCCCTGTGGTTCACAAATCATTTGTGTCTTCACTGGATGATGAAACGAGTGAAGTGTTTGACTTCCTTGATGGCGAAGGTTTTGTTGAAGATCTTGGTAATGGGCATTCTGTCATGGTTATGATCCCTGAGTTGGTCGACCTGGAAGAAAACCTTGATGCGCCCATTCCCGGTCGTTTTGAGAGCTTTGCAGAAGAGTTGCGCAAAGAAGGTCACAGCGAAGATAAAGTTCGTCGTTTAGTCCGTGCTGTTGGCGGTTCTGGCTTTAACTTGAACCTGTTCCCGAACGTTGCATGTTCTATGGCTTTCTTCCGTGTATTACGCCCGATTTCTGTTGAAGAAACCGAGATCCACCACGTTGCAATTGGTGGGGAAGGTGCACCTGCTTCCTTTAACCAGCTTCGTATGCGCCTTCACGAACACTTCCAAGGCCCAATGGGTTTCGGTACGCCCGATGATGCAGAAGCTTGGGAGCGTGTGCAGAAAGGTTCTTATGCAGGCTATGATGATGAGTGGATCCTTGTTAACCGCGGCCAATCAAAATTGAAAACAAGTGAGGACGGTAACGTTCAAGGTGCTGTGTGTTCTGAAACAGGCATGCGGGCTGCTTACCAGCAATACAAAAAAGTAATGACTGCTTAATTCGAATTAGTGAGGAAAAAATGACTGCAGAACTTATCAACTTGGTTAGCTTCATTAATTTAGAAGCAGATATGCTGGATTTCCACGAGTACGACCAATGGCTCGATTTGTGGGATGAAGATGGCTACTACATTGTGCCGATCGATGGCACGACTGAAGACTATGCCAACACTCTGAACTTTGCATATGATGATGCTGCAATGCGTCGCCTTCGTGTGCAGCGTCTTGTTAGTGGCGAAGCTGTTTCCACGGAGACAACAGCCAAAACGATCCGTAACCCATCACGTTTTCGTGTTCTTTCAACTGAAGGCGACGTAACGACAATTCGTTGTGCACAGATCATTAACGAAAACCGACACGGTAATCTTCGTTATTACCCCGCAGACGTAACTTACAAGCTGCGTCGTGACGGTGATAGCTACCGTATTTTGGAGAAAGTGATCCGTTTGCAAAATGCAGATAATCACCTCGCCAGCATCGGGTACATTTTGTAAGGGATGGTGAAATGACTGGAGCTTTAGTAACAGGTGCAGCTCAAGGTCTGGGCAAGGCAATTGCCCAAGGATTGTTTGAGGCTGGTTATAGTGTTGCCTTAACCGACAAGAGATTTGATGCTGTTGTTGAAACGGCAAAGGAAATTTCACCGACTGGAGAGCGCGTGTGTGCGCTCTCCCTTGATGTCACTAAAAAAAGTGACTTTGAAGAACAGTTGAAAGTTGTGGTCGAGAAATTTGGTCGCGTTGATATTCTGGTCAACAACGCAGCAATGACGCCGACCACACCGGTAATGGAAATTACGCCGGAAGAATTCGATCTTGTCACCACAATCAATCAGAGAGGTACGTTCTTTGGTTGTCAGGTGTTCGGTCAGCATTTTGCAGATCAGGGGTATGGTCGCATTATCAATATGGCATCGCTGGCAGGTCAGAATGGGGGGACCGCATCAGGGGCACATTATGCTTCAAGCAAAGGCGCGATCTTCACAATGACGAAGATTTTCGCCCGACAACTGGCAAATGATGGTGTCACGGTGAATGCAGTTGCTCCTGGGCCAATCGACTTACCGTCTGTGCGTGCTGCTGTCCCGGCTAAGAAACTGGAACAGATTATCAACGATATGATTCCGGTGAAAAAGCTGGGAAGTGCGTCCTTTATTGCAGACATGGTTGTGATGTTGGCAAGTCCCGAGGCTGAAGCTGTAACCGGCGCAAGCTGGGATGCAAATGGCGGAATTTTTATGAGATAGGAGCGCTCCTTTAAAGGGAGGTAGCAAGAATGACTAACCCACAATTCACAGTAAAAATTGCTTCGCGAGAAGTGCAGGCCGATAGTGTCGTCTTGCTTGATTTTGAAGATCAGCAAGGAAAACCATTGCCGAAATTTGATGCCGGTGCTCATATTGACGTTCATGTCTCTGACGACATTATTCGTCAATATTCTCTGAGCAACTCACCACAGGAAACATCACGGTATCGCATTGGGGTCTTGAATGATCCTCAATCGCGTGGTGGATCAAAATCAATCTTTGAGAATTTCGAAGAAGGTCAGATCGTTACCATTTCTGAACCTCGCAATCATTTTCCTCTGAATTTTGATGCATCTCATAGCATTTTAATCGGTGGCGGCATTGGGATTACGCCAATGCTGGCGATGGCATATGCTTTAAAAGCCGAAGGTAAGTCGTTCGAAATTCACTATTGCTCGCGTACACGAGACAAGGCCGCTTTCCTTGACGAGTTGGAGAGCAATTTTGGTGATGTAACGACATTGCATTTTGATGACCTTGGTGAAGATCAAATGATCAAACCAAAGACCCTTTGCGAAAATTCTGTCAATGGTACCCATGTTTATGTGTGCGGACCATCCGGATTTATGGATTGGGTGATTAGTGAATCTAAAGCGGCAGGCTTGGCAAGTGATCAAGTCCATTTTGAGTACTTCAACGCAGATGTAGAAACTTCAGGAACAGCTTTTGAAGTTTATGCTCAGGCCAGTGACGTGACTGTTCAGGTTGCTGAAGACCAGACAATTATTGATGCCCTGTTACAAGCAGGTATCAAGGTTGAGAAATCTTGTGAGCAGGGGGTTTGCGGCACGTGTATTTGCGATGTCGTGGAAGGCATTCCTGATCACAAGGATAAGTTCCTTACGGAAGACGAGCGTGAAGACAATGATCAGATTGTGACGTGTTGTTCGCGTGCAAAAACGGACCGTTTGGTCCTCGATATTTAATGAAAACTTGGGAAGGTTTCAGAGCTAAGACATTTCGTAAGTAACATTTGTGTTTTTGCGAAATGATAAAGTCAATATTTAGGAGATGATATGAAAAAACTCATGACCACACTAAAGGCGGCGATTGTATTAAGCATAGTTGCCATCGCACCAGTAAAGGCGGAAACAGTTCTTACGTTATCAAGCTGGCTGCCACCAAGCCATCCGGTTGTTAAAGATATGATCGTGCCGTGGACGGAGCAGGTTAAAGAAGCAACAGAAGGCCGCGTTAGGGTCCAAATTCTGGCAAAAGGCTTAGGTCATCCTAAAGTTCACTTCGATGTTGCACGTAACGGGTTAGCTGATATCACTTATTCTGTTCATGGTTACACACCGGGTCGTTTCTTGCTGACCAAAGTGGCTGAGTTCCCGTTGTCAGGTAATAGCTCTGAGACATTGTCCACCGCTTATTGGAAAGTTTATCAAAAGTATTTCATGAAAGCCGATGAGCATAAAGGCACACAACTTCTTGGCCTGATGACACATGGTCCGGGTCACATCTTCACGTTAGATAAGGAAGTGACATCTCTGGAAGATTTGAAAGGCTTGAAAATCCGTATTGGTGGTGGTCTTGTCAATGATGTTGCCATGGATATGGGTGTTTCTCCACTTTTGAAACCAGCCCGTGAAAGTTATGAGCTTTTGTCACATGGTGTTGCTGATGGGACTTTTCTTCCAACGGAATCCGTTGTTGCCTTTAAAGTTGATAATCTGTTGAAACACGCAACACTTGTTCCAAACGGTTTGTACAACATCAGCTTCTTCCTTGTCATGAACGAAGGTACGTTTAAGCGCCTGTCAAAAGCAGATCAGGACGCCATCATGAAAGTGTCCGGCCTGAATTTTGCCAAGATTGCTGGTAAAGCATGGGATGCAGCCGATGCAGCAGCAATGGCGAAAATGAAAGAGCAAGGGAACAAAATCATTGAAGCGCCTGCTGAGTTAGTTGAGAAAATCTCAGCGATTAGTTCAAATTTGGAAGCCGCATGGATTAAAGAGGCTTCTTCAAAGGGCGTCGATGCAAAGGCTGCATTGGCTGAGCTGAGAAAGTTAACGAGCGCTCAATAAACCCCTGTTGGTTTATACACACACTAGAAGGAGACAAGGAGATGACCCTGTTGCCATTGCGAAAGTTAACCATATCAATTTTGGAGTTCCTGTTTGAACGGGTACTGGCCTATACCGCTGCAATCATTATGTTTCTTATGATGATTTTTACCTTAATTGATGTGATCGGTCGTGACTTCTTTAATTCACCTCTCCCGGGTGGCTTTGAGGTGACGGAACTTTTTCTCTCAACAATCATTTTCCTTGGTCTCCCGATGGTTACTGCCGAGGCCTCGCATGTTGACGTCGATATTTGTGATCCAACCATTCCTGAATGGATCAAACCCTACCAGGATATCTGTATTGGTTTAGTCAATATTTTTTGCTTTAGCATCATGTCTTGGATGTTGTTCAAAAATGCCGTTCAGACATATGAATATCAAGATACAACTGCGATCCTTCAATTCCCGTATTTTATTTTAGTCTCTGTTATGGCGACGATGACGTCACTGGCAACAGTGTCACTTGTGGCAATGCTGTTCATGACGCGGGGGCGAACCCTCTTTAAGGGACAATCAGAAACGGAAGAAAAGAAAGAAGAACAGTCATGATTGAGAGCTTAGTTGGGTTTGCCGTTTTACTCTTTTTAATCTTTGCGCGTGTCCCCTTGGCTGTGGCGATGGGTGTGGTTGGTGTTGCTGGTTTTAGTTATATTCAAACCCATATATTTGAAAACCCCAGAGGCATGGATGCTGCTTTAAGCATGGTTTCACAGGTTGCGTTCGATACCAGCCTGTCATATGGCCTTTCGGTTGTTCCTTTATTTATTTTGATGGGTAACCTGATTACAGAATCAGGCATTTCTGCCCAGTTATTTCGTGCATCAAATGCCTTTTTAGGCCATATGCGTGGCGGTTTGGCATTGGCAACTGTCGTGTCATGTGGTGCTTTTTCTGCCGTTTGTGGAAGTTCACTGGCCACAGCAGCAACAATGTCTAAAGTCGCCATGCCATCAATGCGTAAATATAATTATGCGGATGGTTTAGCAAGTGGTTCCATCGCAGCCGGGGGCACATTAGGTATTCTGATCCCACCAAGTGTAATTCTTGTAGTCTATGGATTGTTAACTGAGACCAGCATTGGTGAGCTGTTTATGGCAGGCTTGATACCGGGACTTCTGGGGATTGTACTGTATATGGTTGCAATTGCAGTAACAGTTCGCATGGATCCAAGCCTTGGACCGAAAGGTGAAAAATCAACATGGAAAGAGCGTTTGATCGCATTTCGTGATGTATGGGCAATCGGGTTACTGTTTGTGATTGTCATGGGCGGTATTTATCTGGGTATATTTACACCGACAGAAGCCGCAGGGATTGGGGCCTCGGGTGCTTTCTTCCTAGCCCTTTTGAAACGTAAGCTGACTTTCAAGGGTATTCTGGGCTGTTTGATCGGTGCTGTTCGGACAACTTCGATGCTCTTTGCCTTGGTGATCGGTGCTGAGTTATTTTCAAACTTTATCAATTTGGCAGGCATGCCCGGTCAGTTACGAGACATGGCATTGGAATTTTCAGTCAATCCGTTTTTAGTGATCGTTTGTATTCTCGCGATTTATATGCTGCTGGGCTGCGTGCTTGAAAGCATGTCAATGATCTTGTTAACGGTTCCTGTTTTTTATCCTGTCGTTCAGGCCTTAGGGTTTGATCTGGTCTGGTTTGGCATCGTTGTTGTCGTTGTCACAGAAATTAGTTTGATTACACCCCCCGTTGGTATGAATGTTTTTGTTCTGAAAACAGTGATGCCTGACGTTCCTTTGAAAACGATCTTTAAAGGTGTCGCACCTTTTTGGGTCGTTGACATCATTCGCTTGATCCTTGTGACAAGCATTCCTGCACTAGCTTTGTTTCTGCCAAGTCTGGTGGGATAAGGAGAGACCATGTTTCCAACAGTGAAAAATATTTTATGCGCAACTGATTTAGCAGCTGAATCAAACAAAGAACTTGAATGGGCGATCAGCGAGGCCTCTCGGCATAGTGCACAGTTACATGTTGTCTATGTTGAACAAGTTAGTCGTGGCGTTGGAAAAATGATGGGCAACTATATGGGCGATGAGGAACTTAAGAAAATGCGTCATGAGGGGTTTAAGTTTCTTCAAAAAAATTTGCAGGCACAAGTCGATAAGGCGCTGGAAAATATGAAGCAGTATAATGTTGAATTATCTGCGCCCTCGATTTGTTCTGTTCGGGAAGGTTATACACCAGAAGAAATTACGAAATATGCACAAGAGTTTGATGTCGAGTGTTTGGTAATTGGCACTCGTACACGTAATCATTCTGCATTAGGTCGTTTTTTCCTTGGGTCTACAGCTCAAAATATTCTTCAATTGTCAACCCGACCTGTCATGGTTATTCCACTCTAATAGGGCCGCTATTTGTATCTAGTCGCATGACCAGTTTTGCTGCTTTTGATTGTTGATGCATACTTTGATTCCTCTGGGATATCGAAAGCCTTAACTTATTGTTCTGTTCCTTAAGTGTTGTAAGTGAAATAGAATTTTAGAAAAGTTCCAAATTATCAATAGCTTAGTTACATGCTCAAAAAGAAAGATTTTTTAATTAAAAAATTAATTGACATTTCAATTAAAGAATCAAATTATAAGAATATCGATATTTTTCAGGGTATGTCTGGCATGGGATATCAACAGATTAGAAGCAGGGTCATAAACCTGACAAGCAACAGGAAACATTAAATAAATTTAGTCAATTACGATGTTCAAGATAGAGAGCCGCAAGGAGGCATAAAATGTCAGATATTGAATTCGATCCAAAAGATTTTCGTTTTGCTCTGGGGCAATTTCCAACTGGTGTGACGATTGTAACAACCAGAACAAAAGATGGTGAACCCATTGGCGTGACGGCAAGCAGTTTTAATACCGTGTCGATGGATCCACCGTTGATCTTATGGAGTGTTGATAAAAAGGCATTCTCGGCAGAGACATTTAGCGAAAATGAATATTTTGTCGTGAACGTACTTGCTGATTCTCAAGTGGCGACTTCAAATCGTTTTGCAAGCCGCGGGGAAGATAAATTTAAAAATATTGCTTACGAAAATGGTTTGGGCGACAGCCCTGTAATTGAAGGTTCTATTGCACATTTCGAATGCAAGAACTGGAGCGTTTATGAAGGCGGTGATCACTTTATTATCGTCGGTGAAGTGCAAAAGTATCAATACAATAAAAACCAAAGCCCGTTGTTATTCTCTCAAGGGAAATATGCGGTCTCCAGCGCACATCCTGATTGCTAAGGGGATTAAGTGATGCAGCAACATATGGACTTGAACCAGCTTTCGCTATGCGAGGCTTTAATCAAAATTGAAAAAGGTGAGACAAGCGTCCGCCAAATTGTAGATGCCTGCTACAACCGCATAGAAGAACGAGAAGAAAAAGTTGGTGCCTGGCAATATTTGGTGCCGCGCGAAGAGTACATTAAAAAGTTAGTAGCTCACGAACATTTCTATAAAAATTCCATCTTAAAAGGGCTGCCCGTCGGTATTAAAGATATCATTGATACTAAAGGGATGCCGACCGAAATGGGGTCTGAAATTCATAAGGCTCGTTTTCCTTTAAATGATGCAACGTGCGTCAGTCGTTTAAAACAGCTTGGTGCTGTCGTCATGGGTAAAACGGTTACAACGGAGTTTGCCTATTTCAGACCCGGAAAAACCGCAAACCCGCATAACCTGAAGCATACACCGGGTGGATCTTCAAGCGGTTCTGCCGCTGCTGTTGCAGATTATATGGTTCCTGTTTCGTTGGGCTCACAGACAGCGGCATCTGTTATTCGACCCGCTGCTTATTGTGGGGTCACCGGATATGTTGCAACACGTGGCGAAATGTCATTGCGTGGCGTTCAGCCTTTGGCTCAGTCTTTAGATTCATTGGGGATGTTCGCCAGAAACACAGCTGATATTCGACTGTTAAGGAAGCTTTTTCTGGCAGATGATCTGGTTTTACCCGAAATCCCTAGTGATTTGAAATTTATTCAGGTCACAGGTTCGGATATTGGTGATTGCACACCCGAAATGGATGGCGTTATGGAAATCGCTGCAAGTACTTTACGCGAAAAAGGGTGCGTTGTGCTTTCGGGTTCATTTAATGGATATCTCAAGCAATTGGTTGAGCTTCATTCAACGATTATGGCTTTTGAAGCTGCGCGAAATATGACCGAAGAACGTGAAAGCCCCGAGAAATTGAGCGTACAATTTTCTGACCTCTTGGAGACGGGCCTTAAGATTTCTTATCAGGAATACCTTAATGCACTGACACGTGTAGATGAGATTGAAACTTGGCTTGTTGCTGAATTCGGTGACGCTGTCGCTTTTCTCGCGCCGGCTTCGCCAGGTGCAGCCCCTGAAGGCTTAAGTGCAACCGGTGCACCACATATGAGCAGACCATGGCAGGTTTTAGGACGTCCTGTTGTGAGCACGACGATTGCGAAAAATGACCTTGGATTGCCTTTAAGCATTCAGCTCGTCGGTAAACGTCATCAGGATGACCTTTTGCTTGCTGTCAATGAGGTCTTAGCGAGTTAGGTGAGGGGATAAATGAAGAAATATATAATCACAGTACTTGGCCAAGATCGAACGTACCCTTGCTATGAAGGGCAGCGATTACTTCATGCGATTGAAGGGGCTGGTGGTGATTGTATTAGAGTTGGCTGTCGTGAAGGTGGCTGTGGCGTGTGCCGGGTGAAGATACACAGTGGCGAATATGAAACAGGCATCATGAGCAAGGCGCATATCGGTGAAGAAGAAAAAAAACAAGGGCTTGTTCTCAGCTGTCGGGTCTATCCGAAAGGTGATCTAACTGTTGAACCTGCACCAAAATATAAGAATAGACAGGAGTAAAAAATGGCATTAACTGGGATTTTGCGACCTGGACTCATCCAGCTACGTGTGACGGATCTGGAAAAGTCTGTAGAACATTATGTTGAACGCATTGGTCTTGACGAAGTCGGACGTGATGGGGATCTGGTTTATTTAAAAGGCTGGGATGAATTTGATCATCATTCAGTCGTTTTGCGCAAAGCAGAAACTGCAGGCATGGACTTTTTTGCCTTTAAGGTTGATAGCGACGAAACGCTGGAACATTATCGCAAACGTATTGAAGATGCAGGTGTTGAAGTCATCGATGTTGCTGCAGGTGACCAACCGGGTTTTGGTCCGCGAATTGCTTTTAAAATTCCGACAGGCCACCGTATTGAACTTTATGCTCAGGTTGAGCGCGCAGCCTATCACCCCCCTGTTACCAATCCGGAAATTGTCCCGCGGGAACCTCGTGGCATGCATGCCAGTCGTTTTGATCATGGCCTTCTTTATGGTCCAAATGTAAATGAGACCAAGGATTTCTTTGAAAATGTTCTGGATTTCTCGACAGCGGAACAAGTGGATGGCGAGGATAATTCGACACAAATCGCGATCTGGCTGACCTGTTCCAATAAGGCGCATGATATTGCGTTCGTCGATTATCCGGAAGAAAACAAGTTTCACCACATCGCCTTCATGCTGGAAAACTGGAATGAAATCGGTCAGGCGGCTGATATTATGTCACGCCACAATATTTCAATTGATGTTGGGCCGACGCGGCATGGTATTACGCGCGGTCAAACGATTTATTTCTTTGATCCATCGGGCAACCGTAACGAAGTCTTTGCGGGCGGTTACCAATATTACCCGGACAACCCCACTCGCAATTGGACACCGGACCAGCTGGGTAAAGGGATTTTCTATTACGAGCGCAAGCTTAACGATGCCTTCCTGTCCGTGGTGACGTGATGGCTCTTTAATAGGTTCAATTAGCTCTCCCTAGGTAATTGATCTCCCTCGAATGGTCAATTACATCTTGCGCCCTTGAGCCGACCCCTCAAGGGCGCCTTTTTTCTGGATAGAATAATGTACTTTGGAATTAGACTAAAACTCATTACCTCATTTGCTGTGATCGCACTCATTACGCTTATATCCTCCTTTGTGAGTTTATACGCATTCAAGGAATTCAGTCAGTCTCTAGAAATGGTTGTTGACGAAAAAGTTCCTGTCATGTCGAAGGCTTCTGATTTGAAAGGAAAAGTGGATAGTGCGCTATTTTCTTTGTCCTTGATTGTACAGAATTCTGTAAAGGATAAAGAAGCTGCATGGCTCACCGTAAATGATGACGTACATCATGCCAAAGTGTTGGTAACGGACCTGGAAAAGCTTAAGGCAGATGAAGACATTATAACGCAGATTGATACGCTCATTCATGCTTTGGAAGATCAGATACTGGAAATCAAAGATCTATTATCACGCTCTGATGACGTGAAGAAAATAAGTGCAGAGACATTAGCGAAGGCCGAAGAGTTTTCCAGTTATATTCATGAAACGGTTATTTCTAACCTTGATATTGAGCAACAATTGACTCAGCAATTGGTCAATTCGTTGAATAATGAGTCCGGTCTGCCGAATGAAAAAATTGCAGAGCTTACCGGACAGATCAAAAAGCTGTTTGCTCTAAATTCAATCTTGATGGCAAATGATGGGGCTTATGTTGCCCTGAATGAACTTTTCTCTTTGCAAGATGTTCGACAAATCAAAGCAAAGGCGTTTATCGCTAATCTTAACATTTCAGACTCTATGGAAAATACGTCGCTTTTCACGGATCAATTAGGCGAATTGTTCAAATCCATTGAAACGAAAAATAAGGAATATTTTGACGAAGAAAATGGTTTGGTCGCTGTCCGTGAAAATGAAATTTCTATTCAGGGACGGATTAAGGAAGTTTCGGAGCAGAACTTTCAGCTTTCACAAGTCTTAGCATCTTTAACATCTGAGCTTGTTACAAATGCCAAGGAAAATGTCATGACATCCTCGATTGAAGTGAAGCAGACGGGTGATTTAATCAATCAGGTCATGTGGACGGTTATGATTGCCAATTTCCTGATCGCTCTTGCATTGATCTATTTCTTTGCGATCAAGCATTTGAATGGTCGATTAAGCCGACTAAATGGTGTCTTGGTAAGTCTGTCTGAAGGCGACCTTGATGTGGAAATTGAGGATAAATACAACGATTCAATCGGTAGAATGATGAAAACGGCTGAAGTGTTCAGGCAAAATGCACTGAACGTTCAACAATTACGTCGCGAGAAAGAGGAGCAGGAGCAACAGGCGCAAGAGGAACGCAAGGCTAGCCTCCTTCAGTTGTCTAATAATTTTGAAAAACAAGTCAGTGGGTTTTTGAAAGGTGTGGTTCAGGCCGGGGAAGGTCTGCAAAAAGAGGCTGAAAACATGCAGTCTTTATCTTTGCAAACGAAAGAGCTGGCAGATCAGGTCTATGCAGCCTCAGATGATGCGCAGCAGAATGTGGAAACTGTGGCAAGTGCAACGATCGAACTATCCACTTCTATTCGTTCAATTGAAGAGAATATGGATAACTCACATAGTGTCTTTAACAATGCAGTCGATGCGGCAGTTCAGTCCCAAACTAGCATTAATGGCCTTGCCGGAATTGGATCGCAGGTCTCTGATATTGTTAATCTGATTGGCGATATATCCGAGCAGACGAACCTATTGGCCTTAAATGCAACGATTGAGGCGGCGCGCGCCGGGGAAAAAGGTAAAGGTTTTGCCGTTGTCGCAAGTGAAGTGAAAAGCTTAGCCACACAGACGGGGCAAGCCACAGATAGTATTGCAGTACAGATTAAGGAAATGAACCAGGCAACAGATACTTCTGTCGGGGTCATACAGAATGTTACAGACTTGATTTCCCAGATTAATGAACTTAATGAAAGTTCGGTTGTAGCCATCAAGGAGCAATCTTCTGTGACTTCAGAAATTGCGGAAAGTGTCTCAAACGCTGCGAAGGGAACACAAGAAGTTCGCAACCATATTCAAGGCGTGTTTGAATCTGCAAATTCTACAGATCAAACAGCGCAAAAGGTTGCCGAGGCCAGTATCCACGTTCAAGAACAATCGGTTTCACTTCAAAAAGCAATCGAGGCCTTCTTGCAGAGCATCCGCAAGGGATGATTGACTGTCCAATGGAAGTTTGAATAGGGAATTTTCAGACATTTCTTTTGTTCAGCTTCCATTGGGCCAATCCTGATCCCACAAGAATGACGGTGCCTAGTACAAAATGACTGGTGAGACTGTCTTCAAAAATAAGAACGCTTAGAACAGTGGCAAAGAGAAGTTGCGCGTATAAAAAGGGCGAGAGAGAAGAAGCTGATGAAAACCCAAAAGCTTTTATCAACGCAAAATGTCCCAGAGTACCGAGGCTACCTATTAGAACCATAAAAAATATTGTGTTTGGGTCCGGATTGACCCATGTGAACGGCATAACAAAGCTAAGTCCTATTGAGCCAATCGCGGTTGAATAGAACATGGTTGAAGACTCTTTGTCTGTGGTTTGAAGAACACGAGTCATGAGTAGATAAGTCGCCAACATAAAAGCGCAAAATAGCGGAGATAGCGAGATCCATTCGAAAGCGCTCGCGCCTGGTTGAATGATAATAAGGACACCTGCAAATCCGCATAATACAATCAGGATATTACCAACTGTAATTGGTTCTTTTAGAATAACCCCGGACAATATAGTAACCAGAACGGGTGCGAAAAAGAAAATAGCGGTTGCATCACTGAGTGAAAGATACTGAAAGACCAGATATGCACAAGCCGTAGCTGAAATAAGGCTTAGGCTACGGATGAATTGCAAAACGGGTTTATGACAGTATAGAAAATTTGTCCCTTCCCGTCGCCACAAGAAGACTGTGATTAAGGTGCTTTGGACAAAATACCTGGCCCACAGGACTTGTTCGACAGGCAGGAATTGCCCCAGATATTTGGCGCAGGCGTCCATGCTTGCCATACAGAAACATGCACATATTACAAGAAAGATTGCTTTTGATTTTGGGGTCATGGGCGTTGATCTGGTTCCTAATTTTCATGCTCATAAAGATAGGCAATTACCGCGTCTGTTCTGGCAACCACGTCGCAATTTCAGGAAAAGACCAGACGATTGCAACACCAACGACTTGAAGGAGGACAAAAGGCAGGACACCGCTATAGATGTGCTTACTTGGGATGTCTGGTGGTGAGGTACTTCTGATATAAAATAATGCAGCCCCCACGGGTGGCGTTAAGAATGAGGTTTGCAAAATCATGGCAATGAGAATTGCAATCCAAATCGGATCAAAGCCAAAATCGATCACGACGGGGACTGTTAGCGGGGCGATAATAAGGATGATTTCCATCCAGTCCAGAATGAAGCCTAACAAGAAGATGGTTAACAGGAGGAACAACAAAACCCCTGTATTGGAAAATGGCAATCCTCGTAAACCTTCTTCAATAATCTCATCCCCCCCATAACCGCGCAAAACCACAGAGAAACAGGCTGCGCCGAAAATCAGCATGTATAAAAATGCGGCTGTTTTTGCCGTCGATAAACAGACTTCTTTCAAAATATTGAAATCGAGTTTCTTTTCTATAAGCGCTAATATTGTCGCACCTAAGGCGCCGATCCCTGAAGCTTCAGATGGTGAAGCGATCCCGAAGAAAATCGATCCCAGCACAGATAAAATTAAAAGGCCTGGCGGCAGGATGGAGCGCAAAAGACTTAATAAAAGTTCAAGATAGCTTTTCTCGCTTTGGGGTAAACTTGGGGCGAGATCATGATTAAAGGCTGTTTTTGTAATGAGGTAGATTGAATAAAGGCTCGATAACAATATGCCGGGAAAGATTGCCGCCATAAAAAGATCACCAATTGAGAGTTGGAGTTGATCGCCGATAACAATCAGCATGATGGACGGTGGGATAAGAATTCCCAGACACCCTGATGCGGCAATGCTCCCGAGACCCAATGGTATGTTGAAGTTGTGTTTTACAATTGCAGGCAAGGCCACGGTTGAGAGAAGAACAACGGACGCGCCAATAATACCGGTTGATGCGGCAAGAATGACGCCAATCACGACGATTGCCAAAAATAAACTACCGGGTATTTTCCGAAGAGCTGTGGCCAGAGAGTCCAGCAACCTTTCAGCAACGCCTGACTTTTCAAGCATATACCCCATGAAAACAAACATGGCCATTGGTACAAGGCTGTAACTTGAAGCAACACTAAATATGCGATCTGTTGCAAACCCCATAAACGTGAAATCTGCAACGGATTCAAGCTCAATGGGAAGAATTTCACCCAAAATGGCAAAGAAAAAACCAAGACCGCCCAGAATGAAAGCTACAGGGAAACCGCTAAATAATAAGAAAATAAATGATGCGAACATCAAAACGACGAAGAGGACTTCTACGGTCACCGTGTTATCTCCCGGTTTTATAGGTCAAAAAAGATTTAATAGCAGTTAGGCAGGCTTGCAGGAAAAGAAGTAAAAATCCGAAAAAGAAAATAAACTTAATGACATAGCGTGCTGGCAAGCCACTTGGCATGGGGCTGCCTTCCAAGATGGAAAACGAGTATGCAAACAAATCCCAGGCATACCAGATGATCGAAATGACAAACGGAATCAGCAGGAATACACAGCCAAGAAATTCGAATAAGGCTTTTTTCCGTTTTGAGAATTTAATGTGAAAAATATCAACCCTGACATGGGAATCGTCTTGATACGCAAGTCCAAGACATAAAAGGACAGCGGTTGCATTTAAATGCCATTGCAGCTCTTCTAGCTCGATCAACCCAATGTCAAAACCATATCTGGCAATGACATTAACAACTATTATGCAGACGAGGACGGGAAGCAGGAAACTTCCAAATAAACCAAATTTTCTCACGGTCTTTTCGAGGTAATTCAGATATTTTAACATTGAGAGTTTCCTTTTCTTCCCATCTATGTCCATTAGTCTTTATTTGTACTGGCCCCAGCTACGAACTTTTTGTCGATAGTTGGTCAGTGACTCCCAAGTCTTTTTGAAATCATCAGATTTTGCTGTTTGTTCAGCAATGACTTCATCCATAGCGGCGGATAATTTCTCAAGAATTTCAGGTGAGAACGTACGGATTTCCACACCTGCGTCTTTGAATTTTTCAATCGCTAAAGCATTTTCTTCAAAAGTGGAGGTTGTCCCCCATTGCATTGTCTGACGACAAGACGTTTCAATGACGGCGCGTTGTTCATCCGTCATCGCATCCCATTTTTTCTTATTCACAATAAGCTCATTGAAAGCAGCAGGTTGATGCCATCCCGGGAGGTAGTAGTTTTTGGCGACTCGTTCAAAACCCATCGCTGCATCGATTGCGGGCATGGAGAATTCAGTGCCATCAATGACATTCTTTTCCAGGCTGGAGTAAATTTCACCACCCGGCAGCAAAACAATAGAAGCCCCTGCTTTTTTAAGAATTTCGCCGGCAAGTCCGGCAAAGCGCAACTTTTTACCCTTGAAGTCTTCAATGTTGTTGATGGGTTCTTTGTACCAACCGCCAGATTCTGAATCCATGAGACCGCATGGTACTGGAACAACGCCTTGTTTTGCGTATGTTTCGCGCCAGATATCAAGTCCACCGCCGTTGTATAGCCAGCTCACATATTCGAGTTGGTTGGGACCAAAAGGAACGCCACCGAACAACTGAACAGCTGGTAATTTTCCCGCAACATACAGGGGGCTTGTGTAACCAGCATCTAGCCTGCCATTACGAACAGCGTCAAAAATCTCTAATGAAGGAACAAGTTTTCCAGCACTGTAAAGTTTAATTTTCACACCACTTTGGGGAAAACGATTGACCTGATCTGCAAAGTATTGTGCGTCGCGTCCACTGGCGGGCAACGTCAAGGGCCACGCACTTTGGACTTTCAGTTTTACGTCTTTAGAAAAAGCAGCCGAATTCATTAACGGTAAAACCGTTAGGGCGGCAATGGCAGTAAGCTTAAAAGAATTTTTTCTCATAAATCGTAACATTTAGACACCTCTTTAGAATTGATATCTAAAACGTTAATCTATATAAATGGCGATATAAAGTAAAAATATCGATAAAATGTAAAGACGTAATGATTTCAGCTTGTTGCACATGCTTAAAGTGCAATTAGATAATCTTTTTTTCTCTTATGATTATTTTAAAATGCTATTAAGTCTGTCCATGAGGTCTGTAACAGATTTCTCGATGTGATCTTCAATAAGAGTCGAGGCGAGCTTTGCTTTACGTTCCAGTGCGGCTTCAAAAATGGCTTGATGTTCCTGGCGGACATCGCGGGGGGAGCTTTTATCTTCGACGCACATTCGAATGTATCTAATAGAGTTTTGATATAATGTAGACCTGAAATTCAAGAGCCATTTATTATTGCAGCCCGCGATCAAAGCGTCATGAAAATCGTTGTTTCGTAGTTCCCATTCGTCCGTACTGCTTTGACGGTCGGTGTTCATTAAGTTCTCTATCTTCGCCAGCTTATGAGAGGCTTTGACAAGATTTGCCTCCCACTCATCATCTCCTCTGATGACTGATTCATAAACAGCACGAGATTCAAGCATTTTGCGCATTTCAGCGATTTCTTTAAAATCTTCAATAGAAACCCGGGACACACGAAAGCCTCTTTGACCTTCAGTCGTGACAAGGTTTTCTACCAATAATCTGGAGAGGGCTTCGCGAACAGAGCTGGAGCTGACACCATAGGATTCACGGATATGTTCGATTCTCAGTTTAGAACCAGGCTCGAACTTTCCATTTAATATATCTTGTCGCAAAGAAGAATAGACATGCTCAATTTTCGTTTTGCCAAACTTTTGAGGTTCGTTTGGAATGCTTAAGGCCTGATTATTCATGTTTTTAATCACTAGTTTATAACGTTGGAGACAACTTACCCGAAATGGTAAAAGTAGACAACTGATAAAAATATCGATATTTTTATTGACAGTCGATATTAATGAGTCATATTTGGACTATCTTAAAAAACACAAGTGCTCAATCTGCCTTAAAAGTTATTGAGCTAGATCAGGGAAAAAAGAAATGGCATTAACTGGGATTTTGCGACCTGGACTCATCCAGCTACGTGTGACGGATCTGGAAAAGTCTGTAGAACATTATGTTGAACGCATTGGTCTTGACGAAGTCGGACGTGATGGGGGTCTGGTTTATTTAAAAGGCTGGGATGAATTTGATCATCATTCAGTCGTTTTGCGCAAAGCAGAAACTGCAGGCATGGACTTCTTTGCCTTTAAGGTTGATAGCGACGAAACGCTGGAACATTATCGCAAACGTATTGAAGACGCAGGTGTTGAAGTCACCGATGTTGCTGCAGGTGATCAACCGGGTTTTGGTCCGCGAATTGCTTTTAAAATTCCGACAGGCCACCGTATTGAACTTTATGCTCAGGTTGAGCGCG
>JABXIG010000043.1 GCA_013373205.1 Methylocystaceae bacterium
GCGTAACATGATGGGAGGATGCTAACGTAGTGGTACCGTCAATAGCTGCTCTAAAATATTTTACTCTGACGTGGTGACGGTGAATTTCAGAAACTGCGTGAGACGGCTTTAAACGGACTGTCACCGTTTATTTGGTTAGTCAGTAAGTTCGCTATTGAAACGAGATTGAAGCTTTTCGGAATACTCTTTGAAACTTTTGTTGGAGCTTTTATCTAAATAGTTCAATACTTCATTTCTATATAATTCTGAATGAGTAAACCAATATTTGGATATAAGTAAAAAGCCATTTCTTAAATTTATCCAATTTTCATTCATGTATTTTTTTAAAACCTTTTGCTCTTCCATTGCTAAGTTAGTTCTTGATTTCATAGAGCTTATCACTTTGTCGTAAGCAGTAGCCTGCTCTTTAAATCGTTTTCCTACAGGTCTTGAAAAAAGCTCTTCCATTTCATCATCACAAATTAAGAGCCCCTCGCAATTTGTAAAAATTGGGTGATCAATTCTTTTATCAACGACAAATTTCTCTGCATCTTTAATTTTAAAGCTATTGATACGTATCAGATAATCGCATACGTCCTTTTTATATGTTAACCCCAAAATATTACATCTCTCAAACCGACTACCTGATACAAATATTTTTGCTCCTGAAAGAATTTCATTGCCAAATTCAACATTCAGATCATGGAATGTTGAATTATAAAAGCGAACATTTTCTTCTTCGCTTACATCTATTTTCAAGGCCCCAAACTTGAAGTCACATTGGTCAAAATCTACGGCCCCCATTATGTGCGAATAGCTATCAAGAAAAGTTGTCATATAGTACTTAACAGCACTAAGCTTTTTAGTGATCTCACAACTTTCAAATAACGCAGATGTAAATTCACTATCATTTGCAATAAGTTCCACGTTGCATTTTTTGAACTTTGTAAGAGAAAATAACGTGTTAATGGTGCAAGCTTTGAAAGCTAATGTAGCAAATTCGCTTCCACGAAATTTAACTTTATCAAATTTCGTATTTTGAACTGAAAGGCCTTCAATTTTGTTCTTCCTAAAAGAAAGATTGTAAATTCTATTCTCATGTGTTGGGCTTAGTGTGTGTCCCTTTAGGGTGTTACCTGAGAAGAATAGACATGAGGACAAGTTACGAAATAAAATTGAATTAGAGCAATCATTAACCAAATTCAAAACTTTTAAAGAGAAATTATTCTCAAACGTGTATCCGCCAAGGAAATAGATGATTTCATTTGGAAGAATGCTTTCATTTAAGAACTTTATTCCAAATTTATCAAATTTCCGATTAATAAAACGTGCTAAGAAAAACTCCATAAAAGATTTATGTGTAAAAAGGAACTTACTCCCCTCCCTTTTCAAAAAGGCACAAATCTGTCCATCTTCTGAAGTATCACTGATTTTAGTATTTTTTAAATCCTGAAATTCTTCAATAGAATAATTATTACGTACAGTCTCTGTAAGTTTTACGATGTTTTCATATTCAGCCTCTAATACGTCGTTAGTAAACATCGAGTATGCAAGCATTTCTGAAAACGCCAATCTTTGTTCCGATGAAAAAAGTTGCCTCACATCCCCTTTACACCATTCTCTATCAGCACTTGCCTGCGTGTAAACTTCGTAAAGTAATGTAGGCCCCATACTTAATTGGGCTTTATTTAACTGAATATCTCCATCTTTAACTGTTTCTGCAACCATTTTGAGCAAAATTGGGCGAGAGATTAAGTCTCGAATGTCATATATGTCATGAATTTTTGAGATTACATCATCAATAGACATATACTGGTTTTCTAGTATCTCTTTTTCAAATTTCTTAAAATAGTCATAAATTTTCTCCTCATTTAATAATGATAAGTGAAATACCCCCATAGGTCTTTTTCTTAACTTCTCAGATTTGCTCGTGCTGATCCGCCTGTTTATTTTCTTTAAAAGCTTATCTGCCTTTGATTTTTCGGACCTATAAGCATTCCCCCCCTTGTGAACAAAGTCTATTGCTGTGGAATATTCATAATTTGTGAATTCATCAAATAAGCTTTCCCATTCTTGATCATCCAAAAAATATGATGGGCGACATGTCAAAACGGTGGGTGATCCTGAATTGAGAAGCTTTGCAATAGATTGAAATGTCTTTTTCCTGTGCAAAGGGTCTACACGAGAAGATATCTCATCAAATCCATCGACTAATAGCAAAAAGGCTTTTTCTTTAGCGAGTGTCCAAAAATCTTGTGGAGACACTGAGGTTGCATAATAATTGTCAAATACGTATTTGATATAAGTATCAATATGTTCAAAGTGATAGTAATCGCGTAGTTTGAATAGTATTGGTTTGAATGCATGGTGATTTTTCTTAAGGTCTTTCAATGACTTGTAATTAATATTCTCAAGTATAGTTGACTTCCCGCTGCCAAAATCCCCAAAAACCAACAATAATTCAGCAGGTTTTTTAATCGACCATTCTAAAATAGAGCTTCCAATATCTTTAATGGATAAATGGGGTTCATTTCTTTTGAATGCTCCTTCTGCTTCAATTGGGAAATACAAATCATGAATTTCATCAGCTTCATATTCCTCAATTTTTTGATCTATTACATGGGAAAAGTTGATGATTTCGCATTCTAATTCAGCAAACGTTAAAAAATCGACTTTCTTGTTGTTTAGCAAAATTGCTTTAGCATTTTTTGTAAAACCTGATTTGGAAATGAGTACACCACGATCAAATCCATAGTCATCAGCCAATGCTTTAAAAGTCGTAACAAACTCGTGTACTTCTGTATTTGATAGAGGGTCAGAGCTTCGATACTTACACTCAACCATCAAGCGGGTTGTTCCAATCCCTTGAATATGTTTTTCAGCAATTAAGTCTATTTGTTTAGAGGGGACTTCGATATTTGTAGTAACTTTAAACCCTAATCTGCGATAAATTGTAGCTACTTTTTCTTCAAAATTTTTTCCTACATTTTGACCCATTTTTCTACTCTATTGTTTCTGCCAACGATTAATGACTGCTTGAATGTGGTCATTATTCTCAGGAATGTCAGCCCATCCCTTTACAAATGATATATCTTGAGATCGGGGTAACTGTCGTTTTTCAAGATGACGAATTTTTATCCTTGCAGGAATTGTAGCAGCTTCGCCAACAAATAATGCTTCACCACGTGCCAAAGTTGGTAACATTCGAGACATACCTGCTAAATTATCAGGTAAATATCTACGGATATGATCTTGGTCTGCACCATTTGTTAAGCGTAAAATGATCCAAGAATTACACTGTGAAATGACAGTGCTATCAACGTCAGAAGGGCGTTGAGATACAAGCATAAGCCCCAGTCCGTATTTACGACCTTCTTTAGCGATGCGTTGAACTGCTCTTTGAGCATCTGCATATTCAGCCTCTCCGCTACTAGGGACATATCGGTGGGCTTCTTCGCAAACAAATAGAACCGGGTCTTTTTCTCGTTCTTCACGAGTTTGCCAAACTTTGTACTGGAATAATAATCTGGCAATCAATGCAGTTAGTGGACCGGCAACTTCATTCGGAAGACCAGAAATATCAATTACTCGAATATCTTGTGTCGGGTCAGATACACCGACAAATTGAGAAACAACGTTTTCAAGTGTTGTTTCCATAGCACTGTCTTCGTCTATCATAAAACGAATGCGTGGATCAGCTTTCAGCACAGCAAGTTTGTTGAGAATTGATTGATGTGACTTAAAATCTGTCGCAGAAATCTTAGTCCATTTATCTTTTGATTTTCTATAGGATTGATGATGCAGAATATGTTTCTCAAATTCACTCAACTTGAATGGCAACGGTGTATCACGGTCAAATGAAATAATATCTTCTACTTTGAAACCTCCAATTGGCGTTGGGTTATGAGGATCAAAGTCATCAGACTGAAAATCGTTTTCTTGAACGGCGGCAACCATCCCTTTTTCGACCATCCGGGCATGTGCTAAAGCGGCATATACAATATTGTTCTGACTGGTTGCTTCACGTTCCGTTTTGCCAATTACCATTGAACGGAACTCTTCACCTGTCATAAGCCAATACGGTAATTTCAACTCTGATGTTTTTTCTCCTTCAACGGCGGCGTCATATGCATGATATGTTTTTGAACGGTCCCCGAAACAATCCCCGTATTCACCATGGGGGTCCATGATGATGACACGTGGCTTTAATGGTATCGCCTCTTGGCTTTCAAGAACCGCATGAAGCAGAGCCGCAACAGTACCCGACTTACCGGAACCAGTTGAACCAAGAACTGCACAATGTTGGCCAAACAATTTATCGATATTTGCATTACATGAGGTTGAGGAGCTATGAGAATATGTCCCTATACTTGCCAATATTGATGGCCCATCCTCCTCTTGGGTATTTTCAGCCCCTTGGTATAAGGCCTTTATTTCTTCTTGAGTGGTTAAATAAACACCCTGTTGCGGCAATGGATATGTATTAACACCCCGATCAAACTTTAATATTTCAAGGTGCCTATCCCATGTACCTTCTCCAAATAAATCAGCTTCAAGCACACTTGAATCAGGGCTGTTATCTGGCAGGACACGTCCTTCCTCTAAAAAGACTTCTGATTTCATTCTGAGAAGACGGACAAAAGCAAAGATGACACGACGAGCAAAGTGGATTTTAACCACAGTTGCCATCTGCCCGATAGCGTAAACATGCCCATTATGAGAACGAGTTAATTCTTTGACATTCTCATCAAGGTCAACACGAATTGAAGTTCCTGACACCTCAAGGATTTTTCCTATTTTCAGGTCAGGTATGGGGCTAAACATTGTCATTGATCTTTCCTCAGAAACCATTCTCAAGTAAATCGGTTACGCCTACAAAGGTCCACCAATTGTGTTGAGAACCTTCATCTGGGGGGAATCTATTTTCAATATTCCCCCAGTAAAGACCTTGATCTGTAAGCACAAATATCCGTTCTTTGAAGTTGCTGGTTCGAAGCCACTTTGTGATGATTTGTGGTAAATTTGGCTGCTTAGTTGTCGGATCAACAGGTTCTTGGACAAAGCATAGTAAAGTCGTATTATTACCAGCTAAGGACATTGATGCTTCAATTTCCAAATTGATATGTTCATCTCCAAAGCTATATCCACATATTGCAAGGGCTTGATCCTTTGAGGAAGATAAATAGGATCGAAATGATTTAAAAAGAAATGAAAATGGGTCTTTCTGTGTTTCAACATATTTAGTTTGCTGTGGATAAATTAGGACATCTGAAAATGTATCTTTTTCATGAATTCCATCTCGGCACTTGATAAGATTGCGATCTTCATCAAAACGCCAGTCGATTGAACCATGTAGCTTAATGACAATTGCTTCGTCACCCGATCTATTGGTTCCGAAATTAGCTGGATTCCAGAAGCCTATCGCACCACCTGAGAAACCGTCTGAACAAGCGATACGCTCAAAACTAAGAGCGTCTTCTAATAATGTGTCATAATTTGTAGTAAAGAATTTTACGCTTGAGCGTCGGTTCTGAACACCTGCACGCGAAACTTGGTATATCGCTCGAACAAAACTTAGATGTTGATGAATACGAATAATCGGATTTTCAAATTTGCCAATTTCTTCGTCTTTACCATTTTTTGTATAGCCATATCTGATCGTTGTCCGAATATGGTCTACAATTTTTTTATAAAGCAGTTTCAAACGTTCTTGTTCTAACTCAACATCATTGAGTGTTAGCTTATGCTCCTTGGCTCGTTCTGTAAGTGAAATTATATCACCCAATTGGCTTAGAATATGTTCGATATGAGCTTCATTAGGTAAGCCCTTACGAATGCTATTATACATATCGAAGTAACTTTTATCGTCATCCTGTTGAATCAAATCACCAACGCGACTGGTAAGCAAATTCATAAGCGGGATGTTTGCATCATAGCTTATCCCTGCTCCAAGTAACCATGCTAAATCAGGTCTATCTAAGTGTTTTCCTACTTGTGCAAGAATTTCATCTTGTTGAGTTGCTACCATTATATCGCCCTGCATTGATTCTATGGAATGGAAGTTTATTTTGATAAAATGCAATTTGCAAGAGCGTATGAGGTACCCAGCTCTCACTCTCATAATGTCAATATGAGTTTTAATTTTATATTCTCAGTCTTCATACGTATATACTGGGCTAGCATACGAAAATCACGATGGCCGGACTAACCAAATAAACGGTGACAGTCCGTTTAAAGCCGTCTCACGCAGTTTCTGAAATTCACCGTCACCACGTCAGAGTAAAATATTTTAGAGCAGCTATTGACGGTACCACTACGTTAGCATCCTCCCATCATGTTACGC
>JABXIG010000060.1 GCA_013373205.1 Methylocystaceae bacterium
ACAACCTGCTTTTTGCCTTGACTGGAAAACAACATCGAAAAAACACCCTGTATTTCCTATATACAGTCTATTTTAACATAACTTACTGTTATCAATGAATTTATTTAGAGGAAGGAAAGAGTTTGTGATGGATCCGGGATTCAGCGACAACAACATCAAACTTGCCTTTTTGGGCATCCTCAATAAGGGTGTTATAACCCTCTCGATTTATTGTAGATGCGCCCGAAGTTTCTGCATCGCTATAGGTTTTAACAAGGTCAAACCCTTTGCTATCAATATAACGGCGACAAGATTCAAATTGGTCTTCAATTGATTCTTCTCGTTGTTGATCAGTCGAATAACGGGCATAAATAACTGCTCTGACCATGATAGCGATCTCCTTTGTTTGGATCACAATAAAAAATTGGGTTGAGCGCAGCTAGCTTTTTCTGTCATTTAAGAGTTTAACTGATATTTGCTTGAAGCATCTTTGGTAACTATTCACCCTTTTGTACGTTCTTGGTTAAGTGCGAATAGCTTCTCTAAAATTTCGTCATCTGAAAGATCAGAAGGCCAACCATAGGCTTTGGCGACGGCTTCATCCAATTTTTGATGTGCCATTTGCAGCCACATCGGATTTTCGTTGTAGAGATTGGTTAAAGTTCTTTTTTTAAGGATAGCTTCGGCCTCTTGGGATTTACCAATGTATTTTGATGGGTATTGTATTCCTGTTTCTACTGTAGGAACTACCTCGACTAGGTCTGGTGGGTTTAGCCACTTTTCCCTAAGGTCATTCAAGGTCTTAGCAGCTTCAGCAATTTCCTCATTTGATAAATAGGAATCTGGAAATGGGAAGGTGTCGAAACAGGTTGAAGGCGTATATCTTTGGTCGTTCCCTTTTCCTAACCATGTACATAATTGGAGAGACCAAAGGACATGATGTTTACTTGATACAACGCCGAACATCGCATCGCTATCACTTGCAATGACAACGCATAAATTTTCAGGAATTTGAATTTTGGGCATCCAAACAAAAAAGCGATGTTTTGCTACCATTGATGTTGCAATGAAGCGTTTCTTTTTTGATATAGCGTTACGCAGGGCAGGTCGGTTTTCACCATATATCCACCATTTCTCCCTATGGTTTTTCCTTCTTAGTCCTTCTCGTGTTGGTTTTACATAATTTAATACGTGTTCGAATGGGGCTTCATACAAGGCGGCTTCGTTTAAAGGGATAGCATTAAAATCTATAATCCATGTATGTGAGGGTCTTCTTGTAACATCTTGTCCATTTGCCCAAGGTCGAACAACATCCGAATTGGGTTTTCCATTCGGATTTAATGGAAGCTTCAACCATTCTTGCGCTTGTTCAAATGAGACGGTGAAGGGGCCATTTTTTTGAGTGCCAATAAACGAAAATTCTTTATTTTCAGGTAACACTTTGACTTGGGCTGCGTCAAAAGTCGATATAGCTGGGGTTAAGTCGGAATATATAGCTTGGCACTTTTCATCTCTAACAAGGCATATATCTGGCTTGTCTGCTGAAAAAGATGTCATTGCAACACGAACCGCCGCTCCTTCATTTACCCACGGTTCATCAGGCCAAGCATTGTATATATGCAGGTCCGTTGCAATTTTATCCAAAACAACTCGGTTTTTGCCGCCCCGTATTGAGTTTGTAGAAACCAAGCCCGCATAACTTAACTTCTTCATCTTCATATATTCATAAGCCTTGGCAAACCAGAAACAGACAAAATCTGCACCACCATCAACACGGCTTTTATAGAGTTTTCTTAGGGATGCCGTGTACTCCTCACCTAATTCCCGAATCATCTTTTTATCGCCAATAAAAGGTGGGTTACCGACAATTACGTCAACTTTTGGCCAATGGTATTCTGTGCCATCTTCATTGATGAGAGCATCGTGATTTACGATGTTTTTGAGTTTCCTCAACACAGGATTTGCAGGAACAGTAAAACCGTGTTTTTTAATCCACTGAATTTCACCAATCCAAACACTGACGCGAGCCAATTCCGCAGCATATGGATTTATTTCAATGCCATGAACATTTTGCGGGCCGATTTCAGGCATGTGTTGAGAATGATTGAATGTGGCTTCTCCATACAGTGTTATGAGACGTTCAATATCCTTCAATGCACTCAGAGATAAATAAAGGAAGTTTCCTGATCCACATGCAGGGTCTAACACTTTAAAGCTCCTGATTTTGGCGAGGAATTTATTGTAGGTCTTTTGAGCGCGGTTTGCTGCTTTGGTAATTTGGGCGGCATTTTTGGAGGTGTTTTCTTTGCCTCTATATTCCGCTGCTTTGTCTAAATCGCCTTGGATGTTTGACTTGGTTTCTTCCCATTCTGCCAAAAGCGGGTCAACGACAACAGGATTGATGATTTTCATAATCATATCCCTATCGGTATAATGTGCCCCTAATTGGCTTTGTTTTTCAGGGTCAAGTCCACGCTCAAACAACGTCCCCATGATAGATGGGTCAATGTCGCTCCAATCCTTTTGGGCGGCTTCGAAAACCAATGCGATTTCTTCTGAATTTAGTTTTAATGCGGTGTCATTGTCGAAAAGACCACCGTTAAAATAAACGATGTCGTCTTTTCCCCATTCTCCACCTTTGTTCATTGCCCTAAAAAGGCTTGATAGCCTTGTGTGAATGTAAGTTGGGTCGGTAAGTCCGTGTTTGAGAATATCAGTGAATAAGTTTTTGGGAAGCAGTTCTATATCTTCGGCAAACATGCAGAAAATTAAGCGATTCACAAAATGAGCAACTTCATGCGGGTTGTTACCTCTGGCACGCAGTTGCTCTGTCACTTTAGCAAACTTCCCAGCAATTTCCTCGGTCAGTTGCTGGCGTGACTTTTTAGGCTTGAGTTTTTCAGGGTCGTGAAAACAATATCGAAGGATATTGAGCTTATCGGGGTTCAATAATTCTTCGAGTGAAATTTCGTAAGTTTCGCTAACTAAATCATTCCAATTTGTATGGATCACAAATCGTTCAATATCGGAAACAATCAGTAAAGGGGGATTTGATAAAGCTGGCGCGTATTGTTGTAATTGTGCATATGCAACCGTTAAATCTTTTTTCTTCCCTTTGTATTCCCAACCAAAAAAGCCCTTTTTGTAAACATCGGCAAAACCTTGCGAACCCGTTGTTTTCTTCATCCCATATTCGAAAGTAAACCACGTCCCTTCTGGGTCAGCGTCCAATGGTTTTGGATGGTCAAACAATTCACATAAATCATTGAAATGAGATTGAGCTGCCGCACTTTCCTTGATATTTGCTTTTTGCCACTTTTGGATAAAATTTAAAGGGGTCATTTCGGTCATTATCAAGGCTTCTTTTGCATTTTGAGAAAATCAATTGAATGCGACTTTATAGTGTTTTGAGACAATCAACCACATCTTTGTTCACCGTAACGTCTCTGCCTTCCTTTTTTAGGAACTCCCCTCAAAATAATCAAATAACCTGTTAAATTTAACAGGTGGCTTCCCCTAATAGCCTTCCTTTTTCAGTGTACTCCCCAGAACCGAACACGAAAAAAGCCAACACCAAAATAAAATCAAGACACTTTACGGTCCTGCTTGCAGGAGTGGTGCGCAAAGTGACTTTATTTTGTGACGTGTCGGCTTAGTGTTTGGGCTGTTCTGGGGCTTCACTGGAAAGGATTTAAGGAAATGAATTTGGGTTTGAATGAAGGCTGATCATAAAATGTTGGTTTTAGGTCATGATTCAGGTCTTCATTCTGTCTTGCTGTTTGCATCTTTGACAGCGTGTTGACCCCCTCCAACTCATTCCACTTGCCCAATTTTATAAAGGGGGTGCAGCCTTTCAAGAACTCCATATCCTCACGGCTTGAATGTGCGTCTTTTAAAATATTTTTGATATGGTCAGGCAAATGCTCGTCAATTTCGCCAGTTAAAACAAAATGCCTGATTTTTTCGCGTTGATAGCTTTCACTGTTTTGTTTCAAGTGGTCTTGAATGGAAGTGCCATTTTGTTTTATCTGCTGCAACTCGTGGAGAAGGTTTTTAGGGTGGGAATTAATGAAATCAAGAATGTCGTTTTCATCCATCTGAAAATGTGTAGCTAAAACTTTAACCCTTTCATCAGGTGATGAAATTTCGTTGATGAATTTTGCTAATTGTTCTGGTGATAGCTCAAAGTTCGTGACAGTTATTCCACACCTTAAATATTCGCGGGTGATCATGATTTTAAAATCGTTACTGCCTGATATTTTTGCTGCCTTCCATTGATTTACTTGTGAGCAATCAACCATCATGCGAACGGCTTCAACAGCCAGGGTTCCAAGAAGTTCAACCGTGTCCAAAGAATTGCAAATAATGCTCCCAGATTTTAAATGCAGATACATTTTTCCGAGGTTGTTACAAATATTGACCCTATAAATTGTATCAACTTTTACAGGCTTCACATTTTCAGACTGAAAGCCCTTTTTAAGCAATTTTTTGAAAAATTTTGTTTTGCGTTTTCGCCTTTGAGCATCGTCAAAAGAAGGTTTTTGTCGTGTGTCACTTTGTGCAAAATTAGTATCAATTTTGTATCGAGAATTTTTGAATAAGCTGTCTAGATCATGAGACGAAAATTTTTGTTTCAATATCTCGTCTGTTTCAGGGATTTGTTCGATTAGATCACCAATTTTTAAATTGATGTCTTTTGCACGGGCTTTGCCTTTGAGATATTGACCAAGGGCTTTTGCATTGTTCTGTGCATCCACTATGACAAATCGGCCTTTCTCACTATTGTAAGAAAGCACCATTCCAGCACTTGCCAGCATATGAGCAAATTCATATCCGTTTTTACTTTGATTCCACGCTTCTTGGATGATGCGTTTTTGAGATATAAAATCAGTTGAGGTGCGGTCTTCAATTTGCTTTTCAATGTATGAACGCTCTTTGTTATCCCAATCCCTACATTTTCTATTTGTAGGCTTTGAGCAAAGTTCTTGCTCTAATTGGGCTGAGACTTTTTGCCATGCATAACGGTCCTTGTAGAGATTGATTTGACGTTTTTTGTCAGGATTATACGTTCCTACAATCACATGAAAGTGGGTACGGGGGTCTTGGTTTGCTAGTGAAGCAAGTTGTCCTCTCTTACTATGCTGTACAAATAGGTACGGATGCCCTTTTAAGCCGAATTGAGATAGGGTTTTGGCAATTAGACTACTCTGCCAGCCGTCACCATATTTCGTCTTTAAAAAGGCTATTTCTGAGGATGTTGGGTTTATGTCTAAATGATAACAGCCTGTATATTTCGGCTTATCGTTGTCAAATGATGTTTCTTTAATCCCTTCAATGCTGCTCTGTAGGTTTCCAGTTTTCGAAGGAGAAAGCCAGAGGTTATCTCCATCAAAAACCTTAACGCTTTCATTTTCTTCTTTGAGCAAATGCTTTGAAAGAGCGCGGGGAGAATTGTTAATTCGAGCATTGATTATCATTTCAGATACCTTGCGATTTTTCGAGAATTTGAGTTAAAAGCTTCTCCATTTTCGAAAAATGATTTTGAACCCGGATAATTCACAAACTGATTTGTTGGGCGCTTTTTCCTTTCAAAATACCAAAATTTCTCTGCCAAAGGGCTGCAACTCATTCGCGGCCAGTGGGGTGCGGGTGGGATGTGTGGATATACACGCGCAAAAACAAC
>JABXIG010000035.1 GCA_013373205.1 Methylocystaceae bacterium
AACTGGCCCGCCTATAACGATGCGCTGAAGCGCCGCGGCTCGCTGACGATCCGTTGACCGGCAGTGCATTGCGCAGCAATGTCACGAGAGGTTGGTTCGACCCTTCGATGACTTGGGAAGCCACACCGACCGGCAAGCGCGGGCGGCAGCCCGACTACAGCGACGCCGCCATTCAGACCTGCCTGACCATGAAGGTGCTGTTCGGCATGGCGCTCAGGCAGACGACCGGGGTCGTCGAGAGCCTGCTGCGGCTGATCGGCCTCGACTGGACGGTGCCCGACTTCAGCACGCTGTCGCGTCGCCAGAAGATGCTGAAGGTGAACAAACAAACAGCATCATGCCAGGGCGGGGGTGAGCGGGCGCCAGCCCGTCGAGCCCCTGCCCTGCCCTGCCCTTTGAAGCCATGCGAGACGCGCGCCCCGCGCGGCTCTCCTCTGCTCAATCCGCCAGAGCTTTCCAGCGCGCCCCCGGCCGAGAGGACGGGGTGGGCCTTTCAGACGGCGAGCGGACGCGCAGCCATATCGCGAAGGATGGCGAGCCGGCTTGCCGACAGCATGCCCAGCTTCGAGGCGGTCGTTGCCCGCGATCCCGATCTGCTGGCGGTTCAGTTCCAAAGCTCCGTCGGGCCGGAAGGTCGTGTCGGCACACGCGCGCAATTCGCCGACCTTGGCGTGCCCACCTATGTCTCGCCTGCGAACTGCGGCACCGGCACGCGGGGGAATGGCGATTCCAACCGTGGCGCGCTTTATTCCAACAATCTGCTCTATCAAGAGGTCGAAGAGCTGTCCCGGATCTTCGGTGTCGCTGACCGGGGGACCGAACTCGTCGCTCAGTTGAAGGCCCGCGAAGCTGCGGCACGCGATCGGGTGCAGGGCCGTGCGGAGGAGGTGTCGATCCTCTACTGGTTCTCCTCGGCAGAGGTCGAGGGCGATGCATGGGTCGCGGGACAGACCGGGGCCTCGGCCTATATCAACGCCACGCTTGGTGCGCAGAACGTGATCGAAACCGATGAGGAATGGCCGCTCGTCGGTTGGGAGACCATCGCCGCCGCCGATCCGACGGTGATCGTGATCGGAACGATGGACCGGCGCAACCAGTCCGCCGACGACCCGGAGGTCAAAAAAGCCTTCATGGCATCGGACCCGGTGGTCCGTGAACTGGATGCCGTGCGGGAGGGCCGCATCGTCGAGATGGATGCCCAGGCCATGAACCCGACGCTGCGCACCATCCAGGGCCTCGAGGTGGTGGCGGGTGCGCTTGAGCGGTTCGACCTGCTGAAATGAGTGCAGCCCTTGTCGGCGGGCGGGGCTGGCTGGCGCTGAGCGCGCTGGCCGCTCTTGCCGCGCTTGTCTTCGTGATCGCTCTGGCGGTCGGGATCGGGAAAATGCCGATCTCGCCGGCCACGACCTTTGCCGCCGTGATCAACGGGCTGGGCCTGACCGATCTGCCGGTGCGGCGGATCGAGGCTGCGGTGATCTGGGACTATCGCCTGTCCCGCGCTCTGGTCGCGGCGCTTTGCGGGGCGGGACTGGCCCTGTCCGGCGCCATCCTGCAGTCGCTGCTGCGCAACCCGCTGGCAGAGCCCTACGTCCTCGGTATCTCGGCCGGGGCGTCGACCGGGGCGGTGATGGTGATGCTGCTGGGCTTCGGGGCGGGCACCCTGTCGCTGGGTTTCGGCGCCTTTGTCGGCTCGCTCGCCGCGTTTGTCTTCGTGGTCCTGCTGGCGGGGCGCGGTCAGAGCGCAGACCGCACGATCCTCGCCGGGGTCGCGGCCTCACAGCTCTTCAATGCGCTGACCTCGTGGATCGTCACCACCTCGGCCAATGCCGAACAGGCGCGGTCGGTCATGTTCTGGCTCCTAGGCAGCTTTGCCGGGGTGCGCTGGCCGGATGTGGCGCTTGCCGCCGGAGTGCTCGGCGCGGGTCTGTTGACCTGTCTCGCCCATGCCCGCGCTCTGGACGCCCTCACCTTTGGCGAGGATGCGGCCTGTTCACTCGGCATCGACGTGCGGCGGGTACGGATCGTGCTGCTGGCCGTGACCGCGCTGATGACGGCGACCATGGTCAGCATCGTCGGTGCCATCGGCTTCGTCGGCCTCGTCGTGCCGCATGCCGCGCGCTTCGTCGTCGGGCCGGACCATCGCCGCCTGCTGCCGGCCACCGCGCTTGTGGGCGCGCTGTTCATGGTGCTGGCCGATATCGTTTCGCGCCTGATCGGGGCGCCGCAGATCTTGCCAATCGGCGTGGTGACGGCGCTGGTGGGTGTCCCGTTCTTCGCGGTCATCCTCTATCGCGCGAAGGGGGCCGAATGAGCATCGACGTCAAAGACCTGCACTGGTCCGCCGGTCGGCGCGCCATCGTTCAGGGCGTCAGCCTGTCGGTCGCAGAGGGAGAGACCTTCGGACTGCTGGGCCCCAACGGGTCGGGGAAAAGCTCGCTCCTGCGGGTGGTGGCCGGTCTGCGCCCGCCGACGGCGGGGCGCGTGACGCTTGGGGGCACGGATATCGCGCAGCTGTCGCCCCGTGCGCTGGCGCGCAGGCTGGCCGTCGTCGCACAACATGCAACGACCGAGACGGCGGTCTCCGTCCTTGAGGTGGTGCGCCTTGGCCGCACGCCGCATCACGGCATCCTCTCTCCCTGGACGGCGACGGACGACGCCATCGTTGCCGCCGCGCTCAGCGAGGTCGGATTGTCGGATCATCGCGACCAGCTCTGGCAGACGCTCTCGGGCGGTGAGCGGCAGCGCGTCCAACTCGCCCGCGCTCTGGCGCAGCGCCCCAGTCATCTGCTGCTGGACGAGCCAACCAACCACCTCGACATCCAGCATCAGATCGAAATCCTGAGGTTGGTCAGCCGCTTGGCCCTGACCACTGTCGTTGCCCTACACGATCTGAACCTCGCCGCGCGGTTCTGCAACCGCGTGGGTGTGTTGCAGGACGGGCGGCTCGTCGCCTGCGGAACGCCGCACGAGGTGCTGACCCAGGAGCTTATAGCCCGCGTCTTCGGCGTCGCAGCCGAGGTCGCGCCCTCGGCCCATCACGGGCATCCGCACGTCCAGTTCTTGATGGAGGACGCAGGATGAGCAACCGTTCGGTCAAGGACGACATCCGGGACTACTGGGGCGAGCGGGCCGCAACCTACGACGCGAGCCCCGGCCACGGCCTCGGACCAAGGTCGGCGGATTGGGAAGAGCTACTCACCCGCCACCTTGGGCCTGCGCAAGGGCGCAGCGCGCTGGATCTGGGGTGCGGCACGGGTGAGATGACGCTGCTGCTGCATGGCTTGGGGTTCTGTACCACCGGCCTCGACATAACACCGCAGATGATGGCGCGGGCGCAGGCCAAGGCGTCCGGGACCGGCATCCGATTCATCGCCGCTGATGCCGAGGCGACGATGGAGCCCCCCGAAAGCCATGACGTGATCGTCGCACGCTATCTGTTCTGGACGCTGCCCAAACCCGAAGCTGCTATGGCGGATTGGCTCCGCATCCTGAAGCCCGGCGGAACATTGCTGCTGATCGACGGCGACCATGTGAACCCGCCACCGCTTGATTGGCTCGCGCCGTGGTTCGACCGGATCCTCGGGCGCGACCCTAAGGCGGGTCATGCGCTGGTCACGCCTGCGCAATGGGACGCGCACCGGGCCATCGTTGCGCAACTGCCGTTCCGTGAGGGCCTGCGCTCGAGCACACTTCTGGCTCTTCTTGAACAGGCAAAATTCCAGCAGGTACAGGCCGACAATCGCGGTCTGCAAGCGTTCCGCCCCCTTGGCTGGCGGCAGCGTCTGCTTTCCCTCGGCCGTCACAGATTCGTCGTCTCGGCGCGAAAGGCGACGGTTCAGGGATAGCCTTGGGCTGCGCAATTCATGGTCATGGTCTGCGGCTGTAGGTTTTGACTGATCGCAGGACCCGATGTTGCCGCCTCAGCATCAGATCCGCCCCTCTCCCATGTGAGCGTCATCCTTGCGCAGCTTGCACGATCCATGTGGCATGTGTCGTCCCGATGTCTCTTTCTGCAATGCTCCGATGGCGAGGGCCATCGCATAACTCATCGAACCTTCAGCCAGGCTCCGTCCCCGAATAGGGAGCGAGGCGCGACGCCCTGGGATCAATGCCCAGAGGGCGACCCGTCATCGGAAAGGCGCGCTGCGGACAGGCGCGGCGGTCGCAGATCTTGCAGCCGGCGCCGATCGGTGTCGCAAGATCGGGGTTTCTCAGGTCCAACCCGCGCGAATAGACCAGCCGCTCCGCATGGGCGAGGTCGCAGCCAAGGGCCACCGCGAACCGCTTGACCGGCGCGGCGTAGCCGCCCGAGCCATGGGTGACCGTCCGGGCCACCCAGAGATAAATACGCCCGTCCGGCATCTGCGCGACCTGTGTCAGCACCTCGCCGGGGCGCGAGAAAGCCTCATAGACGTTCCACAGCGGGCAGGATCCGCCGATCCGTGAGAAGTGGAAATCCGTGGCCGACTGCCGTTTCGAGATGTTGCCGGCCCGATCCACGCGGATGAAGAAGAAGGGGACGCCGCGCGCGTCGGGGCGTTGCAATGTGGACAGGCGGTGACAGGTGGTCTCGAACCCTACGCCGAACCGATGCGCGAGGCGCTCGATATCATAGCGCTCGGCCTCGGCGGCCTGAAGGAAGGCGCCATAGGGCAGGATCACCGCGCCTGCAAAATAGTTGGCAAGGCCGATCCGCAGAAGGGCGCGGGCATCGTCGCTGGCCATACCGGCATCCCGTGCCAGCTGGTCGATCAGCGCCCCCTGTTCCAGAAACCCCAGCTGCGTCGCCATCTGAAAGGCGCGTTGCCCGGCGGTGAGGCGCGACGACAGGGTCAGCACACCAGATTCCGTATCGAACCGGCGCAGCGCCTGCGCGTCATCCTCTGTTGCGACCCTGATGCCGTGTCGCCCGCCCAGACGATCCGTCAGCCCTTCGGCCATACGCCCGGGACGTATGCCCTGGCCAAGCGCCTCGGCAGTTTCATCCAGGGCGGCGATGTAGTTCCGGCTGTTGTAGAAATAATCCCGCACGGCCTCGAACGGGGCCGGGTCGCCAGACATCTCTCCGCTCAGGTGGCCGGCCATCACGTCCATCTGTTCAGAGGTCTCGCGCAGACGGGTCTGCATATCGATAATCGCACGGGCCACGCCGGGCATGTTGGACGCGATCTCGCGCACCTCTGCCATCGAGGCCCCCGCGCCCTGATCGGCAAGCGCCGCGCGCAGGTCGGGGATCAGACGGGCCTCCTCGGCCTCGGAGAACAGCTGCACGTCCAGCCCGAAGACCGCGTTCAATCGTAGGAGCACCGGGACGGTCAGGGGGCGTTGGTTGCGCTCCATCTGATTGAGGTAGCTGGGGCTCAACTCAAGGCTGCGGGCGAGCGCCGCCTGTGTCATCCCGCGTTCCTCGCGCAGACGTTTCAGGCGCACGCCCATGTAGGCCTTCTTCATCTTGCCATCCTTCGCAATCTTCGCAATTTACAACGCAAATCTTCGCTAAAACACGCATTTTCAGTAGTTTAGCGCAGGGTATATCTTGTGAAAAGCTCCACTTGCAAATGTTGCGAAGCGAAGACGGATGACACAACCCACCACCACCAGCGAACTGATCCTGCCCGAGCACGCCAATCACTACGGCACGCTCTTTGGCGGCACTGCGCTTGGCCTGCTGGCCAAGGCGGCCTTTGCCGCGGCTTTCCGTCAGGTTGGCGGCGCAGTGGTCATGGCGGCGGCCAGGCAGGTGGACTTCACCGCACCGGTCGCGGTCGGGTCGCTTCTGGACCTGACAGCACAGATGACGGGGATCGGCCAAACCTCCTTGACCGTCGAGGTCCGGGGTGAAGTCGCAGGGGCCAAGGTGCTGATGGGCCGCTTCGTGATGGTGGCAGTGGACGACGTGGGCCGGCCCCGCGCGATCCTGGAAACACAAAGGAAATCCCATGAAGACGCATGACGTGCGGAGCTACAAATCCGCCGAACACCTGGCCCGTGAAGACCAGCTGGCCTGGAAGATCGCCGAAGTTGCATCCGACCTGGTTGCGGTCGAGCCTGCCGTGACCGATATGATCATCAACCGGGTGATCGACAATGCCGCCGTTGCCGCCGCCTCGGTCGCGCAGCGGCCCGTGGCCTCGGCCCGAGCGCAGGCGCTGTGTCATCCGATGCCCCCCGGCGCGACGGTGTTCGGCATGGACAGCGCCCGTATCAGCCCCGAATGGGCCGCCTATGCCAACGGTACGGCGGTGCGCGAGCTGGACTTTCACGACACGTTCCTGGCCGCCGACTATTCGCACCCCGGCGACAATATCCCGCCGATCCTCGCCGTGGCGCAGCATGTGGGCCTGTCTGGCTCCGATCTGATCCGTGGTCTGGCGACGGGATATGAGATCCAGGTCGATCTGGTGAAGGGCATCTGTCTGCATGAGCACAAGATCGACCATATCGCCCACCTTGGGCCGTCAGCTGCCGCCGGGATCGGCACGCTGCTGAACCTGCCCGTGGAAACCATCTATCAGGCCGTCCAGCAGGCGCTGCATGTCACCACGACCACGCGCCAATCCCGCAAGGGCGAGATTTCCAGCTGGAAGGCCTTTGCCCCCGCCTTTGCCGGGAAGATGGCGATCGAGGCCGTCGACCGCGTGATGCGCGGCGAAGGGGCCCCCAGCCCGGCCTGGGAAGGCGAGGATGGCTTTATCGCCTGGCTGCTGTCGGGGCCGGAAGCCGTTTATCATGTGCCGCTGCCCGAGAAAGGCGAGGCCAAGCGCGCGATCCTCGACACCTATACCAAGGAGCATTCGGCGGAATACCAGTCCCAGGCGTTGATCGACCTGGCGCGGCGCATGGGGCCGAAGGTGGGCGATCTGGGTCGGGTAAAATCCATCCTGATCGAGACCTCGCACCACACCCACTACGTCATCGGCACCGGCGCCAACGATCCGCAGAAGATGGACCCTCAGGCCAGCCGCGAGACGCTGGATCATTCGATCATGTATATCTTTGCGGTCGCGCTGGAAGACGGCGGCTGGCACCACGAGCGCAGCTATGCGCCCGACCGTGCGCAGCGGCCCGCGACGGTGGCGCTCTGGCACAAGATCTCGACCGCCGAAGACCCGGAGTGGACGCGCCGCTATCACGCCCGCGACCCGAAGGAAAAAGCCTTTGGCGGGCGCGTGACCATCACGCTGGAGGACGGGTCGAAGATCACCGACGAGCTGGCGCTGGCCGATGCCCACCCTGATGGCGCGCGTCCCTTCGTGCGGGAAAACTACAAGCAGAAGTTCCTGACCTTGTCCGAAGGCGTGCTGACGCCCGATGAACAGAAGCGGTTCCTGGCGGCTGCCGAAGGGCTGGCCGATCTGAAGGCGGGCGATCTGCACCAGCTGAACTTCACCGTCGATCCCGGCCTGATGGGCGCGCCGCACCCAACCGGCATCTTTGACCGCACCTGAGGAGGCGAGAGCATGAGCGGACCCGTCACCATACCCAAGAAATCCGTGGCCCTTTCGGGGGTCACGGCCGGCAATACCGCGCTCTGCTCGGTCGGGCAGAGCGGCAATGACCTGCATTACCGGGGCTACGATATCCTCGATCTGGCCGAGGCCTGCACCTATGAGGAGGTCGCGCATCTGCTGATCCACGGCCACCTGCCGTCCGAGGCTGAGCTGACCGCCTACAAGGCCCATCTGCGCAAGCTGCGCGGTCTGTCACGGGCGGTGCGCGACACGCTGGAGGCGATCCCGGCAGCGGCGCATCCGATGGATGTGCTGCGCTCGGGTGTCTCGGCGCTTGGCTGTGCGCTGCCCGAGGCGGCGGACCACAACCTGCCCGGCGCGCGCGACATCACCGACCGGCTGATCGCGGCGCAGGGCTCGATGCTGCTTTACTGGTATCACTTCACCCAGAACGGGCGGCGTATCGAGGTGGAGACCGATGAGGGCAGCATCGCGGGCCATTTCCTGCACCTGCTGCATGGCCAGGCGCCGACCCCGGCGCAGGTCCGCGCCATGGACACAACGCTGAACCTCTATGCCGAGCATGAGTTCAACGCCTCGACCTTCACCGCGCGTTCTATCGCGGGCACTGGGTCGGACGTCTATTCTGCCATCACCGGGGCCATCGGCGCCCTGCGCGGCCCCAAGCACGGCGGGGCTAACGAGGTCGCCTTCGAGATCCAGCGCCGCTATGCCGATCCCGACACGGCAGAAGAGGACATCCGCGCCCGCATGGCCGCCAAGGAGGTCATCATCGGCTTTGGTCACCCGGTTTACACGATCTCGGACCCGCGCAACGTGGTCATCAAGCGGGTGGCAAAACAGCTCTCGCAAGAGGCCGGGTCGATGAAGATGTTCGCCATCGCCGAACGGATCGAGGCGGTGATGATGGACGCCAAGAAGATGTTCCCGAATCTCGATTGGTATTCGGCGGTCTCCTACCACCTGCTGGGCGTGCCGACCGCTATGTTCACCCCGATTTTCGTGATCTCGCGCACCGCCGGGTGGGGGGCGCATGTGATCGAACAGCGGCAGGACAACAAGATCATCCGCCCCTCGGCCAATTACACCGGGCCCGAGAACCGGGCCTTCGTGCCGCTCGCCAAGCGCGGGTTCACCCTTTCGGCAGCGGCGGAGTAAGCGCATGACCTATCTGATTGCAGACTACCTGCCGCACCTTTCCGCCGGTCGGCGCCTCCGCGACCTGCTGGACCGTCCCGGCATCCTGCGCCTGCCCGGTGCCCACAACGGGCAGGCCGCCTTGCAGGCAAAGGCCGCCGGGTTCGACGGGCTCTACCTGTCGGGCGCGGCGATGACCGCCTCCATGGGGCTGCCAGACCTTGGCATCATCACGGTGGACGAGGTCTGTTTCTTCATCCGCCAGATCTCCCGTGCCTCCGGCCTGCCGCTGCTGGTCGATGGCGATACCGGCTATGGCGAGGCGCTGAACGTCATGCATATGGTGCGTAGCTTCGAGGAGGCAGGCGCCGGGGCCGTCCATCTGGAGGACCAGGTGCTGCCCAAGAAATGCGGCCACCTGAACGACAAGCGGCTGGTGGCCCCGCAGGACATGGCTGCCAAGGTTGCGGCGGCGGCGAAGGCCGCGCGCGATCTGGTGGTGATCGCGCGCACCGATGCGGCGGCCTCAGAAGGGATAGAGGGCGCCGTCGCCCGAGCGAAGCTCTATGTCGAGGCAGGGGCGGATGCGATCTTCCCCGAGGCCCTGACCAGCGTCGAGATGTTCCGCGAGATGCGCGCCGCGCTGCCGGGCGTCAAGCTGCTGGCCAACATGACCGAATTCGGCCGCACCCCCGCGCTGACGGCGCAGGCGTTCGAGGATCTGGGCTATGACATGGTGATCTGGCCGGTATCCTCCCTGCGGGTAGCGAACAAGGCACAGGAACGGCTCTATGCCGCGCTGGCCCGTGACGGAGCCACGACTGCGATGCTGGACCAGATGCAGACCCGGAAGGAGCTTTACGACACCATCCGCCTCAATGACTTCGAGGCGCTGGACCAGAGTATCGTCGCTTCGGTCGCGCCGAAACCTGCCTGAGAGGCCCCCCCCTGCCATTTTGACAGCTTCAATGGGGGTGTTTCGCGCGCGAAACTTTCGCAAGAGTTAACGCTCTACTCGGCATGGTGGCGGGGTCTCAACTGCCTACCCACCCTGAGTCAGAGAGACTTCTTTGCGGGTCACCATGCACGACCGTCCCCGCAGAACCGTCACGAAAGACCGGGGGCCACTCCCATGTCCAACCGGAGCCCGCCCCTGATGATCCCCTCGCAAATTCAAAACACGATGCACCGCAACGAAGCGCTGCTGCTTCTCGACAGCCTTGGGTAGCCCCGGAGTGGCCCACTCGGCCGTGGCACCTGCCCGATCTACTTGCCAAGCTCGGCGCCATCGGTCGTAGGTACTGAAGAAGGGGCGCGCTCAGCCGCCCCCGACCCGGGTCCGGACGTAGCCGAGGAAGGCGGCGCCCGGGTTGCGCA
>JABXIG010000042.1 GCA_013373205.1 Methylocystaceae bacterium
CAACAACCTGCTTTTTGCCTTGACTGGAAAACAACATCGAAAAAACACCCTGTATTTCCTATATACAGTCTATTTTAACATAACTTACTGTTATCAATGAATTTATTTAGAGGAAGGAAAGAGTTTGTGATGGATCCGGGAACAAACGGTTTTTAAGGTCAATAAGAATTTTATTAAATCTATGTTTCTGACTTAAAATATCTTTTAAATTCAGTAATGGGGGAAGGCAAGCACTTGTTTGTAGTGTATAGTCTATGTTTATATTTTTAATATAGTGGTATATCCATGCTGTGTGTTTTGTCAAGGGCAGAAGCATTAGAACTAAATCGTTTTTAGAAACACTATCTAGAATCTTTGTTAGTTGTTTTTTTTCTTTTATAATAATTGCTTGTTTAATACGCTTAATGTTTTTCGTTTCAAAATTTCCTTCAAGGTGTGGTCGTGAGATTGTGAAACAGTCTAAAGGTAGGATTTCAAAGTTTTGTTGTTGGAAAAAAATACAACCAAGACGCTCCCAATCTCTTTTAGAGAAAATATTTCCGTACAAGATTATGTAACGATATTTCATTATTAAAGCCTTTCTTTAGAAAAAAAAATATGTTTTATAAAGTCTGTGACTGTGGAACGATTTGTCAAATTTTTGTGATGCATTTTATCGTTGAAAAGGTTATTGAAAGTGTTAGACCGTTATTGCTATCCTACAAAACAACCTCATTTTCCTTTATCTTTTAAAAAAAGGGCATCACGTGATGAGTTTGAAGCAAATAGAGGGGAATTAAGAGCCCTGAACTGTTTGATATGTGACCATGATCATTTTAATGAAATTGGGCAGGTTGACCGATATGGGTTTTATTACCCTACAGGAATATGTCAAGTGTGTGGGAATGTTCAACATATAAAATATTATAATGAACAGTCACTCATACTTTTTTATTCTAATGTTTTCCGCGATATCTACGGCAGGCAAACACCTGCGGAAATTTTTGAGGGACAGGTCGAACGTGGTCATCAGCTGGTCTGGTTTTGCACGGATTATCTGAAAGAAGACGCGGCTGTTCTGGAAATTGGGACAGGATGTGGTGGCATTTTAAAAGCTTTTCAGGAAAAAGGTTGCCGGGTTACGGGTGTTGATTTTGATCCGCGCTTTATCGAATATGGTCAGAAACAGGGGCTGGATGTGCGCAAGGGCGATATTTCAGCCGTTGATTCTGCGGAAAAGTTTGATTTGATTATTATCTCTCATGTGCTTGAATATATCGTCGAGCCCGTTCCTTTTCTGCAAAAGGCAATGGATCACCTTGCAGTGGGGGGCCAGATTTATATTGAGGTCCCATCATTGGATCACGTCGCTGAGGGCGGGTATAATTATGATCTGTTGAATTATTATCAAAATGCCCATGTCATCCATTTTTCCGTTGCGACTTTGACGACGCTTTTGCATAAGGTGGGTCTGAAAATTTTGAAAAATGACAATTTCATATGCTGTCTGGTGTCGAAATCGGAAGAAGAAGTAAAAGATATTGAAGCGAATTTTTCTGACATGCGGAAAAAACAAATTCGTCTTATTGATAGTATTGAGAAGAAAAGAACATCCTTACTAGGCCGGGTATGTAGAAAAATTAAAAACAAATTTATGTCCTGAAGAAAATTTTTAGAGATTAAGGAAATATATAATGCTGAAAAATAATTTATATTTTGTGCATATTCCCAAGACAGCAGGTACTGCAACGTCAGATGTCTTGATACCTTTGTTGGGTGACAGGTTTAAATCTTTAGGCCATTGTATCTGTAGCGGTGTGATCTATCCTTGGGTGAAAAGAGCTTATATTGAGAAATTTGACCCAGAAACGGTGAATGATGGCCTGATTTTTACCATCGTGCGTAATCCCTATGATTTGTTGGTGAGCCTTTATACCTATGGAATCCCTTATACGGCACCCAAACATAGAGAAATTTTTAATTGCATTAATTTCCCCTTTCATTCCTTTCGCGATTTTATTGCGAAATTATGTGCAACGGAAGGCTTTCCTTGGTATGCACCCCTGCAACAGGAATCTCTTTATTTCCAATTGTTTGGAAAGGATGGGAAAGTTGTCCCCCATGTCGCCGTCAAGCAGGAGCTTCTGTTAGAGGGTTTGCAAAAATTGGGGAAAGAACATTTTGATATCGAAATTACAGAAGTTCCAAATGTTCGAAAAACCCGCGAGAAAGAAAAAGTATCCTATCAGGATTACTATGACGAAGAAATAAAAGAGATGGTGCGTAAAAAGTTTGAAGGCGATCTTCAGGCCTTTGGCTATGGTTTCGGTAGTCATGACAATCAGGCGTTGATTGAATGTTCTGACATTCAGTACTCCTGGGAAGAGAAGAAATATTACAGTGACCTGCCTGATAAAGTTCCGGATCAGATTGGGGCTTTAACAGGGCAATATGCCGATATTGATATCCATGCGGATCAGTTTCTCGAAGATGTGACTTTGGGCTATTCAGCTCTGGATCTGTCCAAAATCGTGATAAACAGAATCATCAAAAAGATATTTTATACCAAAATGCGATTGCTATGACCTATGAGCCCCATTCATCATTCCGATGGACATTATTTTCTATGGCTGGTCGTACAGCAGGTTCCATGCAAAGCAGTAATGATTGACAATATCGATGTATGATTTGAACACTCTGTTTGATAGTCAATTATCTCGCATAAATGCCAGATATTCTCGATAAGGTTGAGTTCGGGCGATTTCGGTGGCAAGGGCACAATGGTTATGTTGTCAGCGACTTTTAGTTTTCCTGATGTATGCCATGCCGCCTGATCCATGATGACAATCCCAGCAGCTTTGCCCTCTTTCGAACAGATTGCTCCAACGGATGATCTGCTTCCAAAAAACTGGACCGTTTTAAGTGAGAAAATTCTCGTTTAGGTTTTTAATCTGAAGAGGAGAATTTGAGATGAAACGATCAAAGTTCAATGAAAGCCAAATTGCTTTTATTTTGCGTCAGGCAGAAGAAGGGACATCCGTCGATGAAGTCTGCAGAAAAGCCGGTATTTCACAACAAACATAC
>JABXIG010000001.1 GCA_013373205.1 Methylocystaceae bacterium
ACCTACTGGGTTTAAGGCGTTTAATGCAGATAGCTTTATATATGAAGGAGCAGGGAGCAACGCTAATGATATTCTTTATGGTTCAGAGGGCCAGGATGATATCGACGGCCTTGAAGGCGATGATCTGATTAAAGGTGAAGGAGGCAATGACACCCTGTCTGGCGGGGCTGGTGATGATATTCTATCAGGCGGGGCTGGATCGGATGTCTTAACGGGTGGAGACGGGGCGGATAGCTTTGTCTTTACGAGTTTGTCGGAGACTGACAATGGGGACTACGATGTCATTACTGATTTCACAGCGACGGATACACTCACCTTTGAAAGTGACAATTTTGAAGGGTTGAATGCCTTGGTTGGCAATCTGAATGATCTGATTACTGCGGGCGAAGATGTATCTTTCCTTACCGATCTGTCCGCAACGAAAGAGGCCAAGGCGACCTTTATCTTTGTGCAGGATGATCCCGCCTCTGATAAGTCTGCGCTTTATTATGACGCCGATGGCAGCGGGTCGGGCTATGAAAGCACCAAAGTGGCCGAATTTGATAATTCAGCCACTTTAACAGCTGAGGATATTAATTTGCTCAACGGGTCTTAAGCTCCATCAGCTTAAATGTTCTTTGAGGAATGACGTCGTACGGGTCCAGGCCAGTGCGGCGTCTTCTTCGTCATAGCGTGATCCGGTCGGGTTGGCAAAGGCATGATCTGCGTCGTACCAATGTAGCGTATAGTCGGTTTTGCCTGCTTCTTTTAATGATGTTTCAAAGCCGGCGACCATTTTCTCGTTGATGCTTTTATCCTTGGTGCCGAAATGGCCCAAAATCGGGCTGGACAGACTTTTGAGATCGTCTGCGGATTTATTGACACGACCATAATAGATGACGGTGGCATCAACCGGGGTGGCAAGGGAAGCATTGAGAGACCAGCCCCCGCCAAAGCACCAGCCCATGGTGGCGACTTTGCCCGTGCCGTTGGCCCGCAGCCAGTTAATCGCGGTGACCAGTTTTTCTGTGGCCTCTGTCGGGTTTAGACCTTTCATCAAGGACATGGCTTCTTCGCGGGTTCCGCCGTATTTCCCATCATAAAGATCAATGGAGAGAACGAGATATCCCATCTCGGCCAGTTCATGACCAACCGCGCGGATTTGATCGTTTAATCCCCACCATTCATGGATCAACAAAATAGCTGGACCTTTCCCGCTTTTGGGTTTGGCAAGCGAGCCTGTGGCTTTGTGTCCGGATGGGGTGTCGATGCTGAAATCTTCACTCATGGCACCAGCGGCACGCGCAAGGTCCGGGTAAGCAAGCACGGTGGCTAAAGGCAGGCTGGCAAGCCCCAGAGAGAATTGCCGACGATCCAGTGCCGTTACTTTTGGCAGAGGTTTATCCGATTGGTTTGATCCGCAGCCGTTGATATCGCACATTTGTGCCTCCATACATTATAATGATACTAAACTATCTTGTATCTGTACGGATAAAACTCAATAGTGGATTTCAAGAATCTCTAACTCTTCGTCGCCTTTTGGGGTTTTAACGGTAACAAGGTCACCCACGCGACCCTTGATCAAGGCACGTGCGACAGGGGAAATCCAGCTGATCAGCCCTTTGGTGCTATCGACTTCATCTTCGCCGACAATACGCACGCGTATTTTTTCTTCGCGGTCATTTTCATAGAGAACCGTTGCGCCGAAAAATACTTGGTCGCGATTGGTTTGCTCTGTCGGGTCGACGACCTTTGCGGCTTCGATCCGTTTGGTTAGAAAACGCACCCGACGGTCGATCTCGCGCAGGCGCTTTTTACCATATTGATAATCGGCATTTTCACTGCGATCGCCATTGCCCGCCGCCCAAGACACAACCTTGACCACCTTGGGCCGTTCCACCGACCAAAGCTCATGTTTCTCGTCTTTTAAGGTTTGAAGACCTTCGGGCGTAATATAATTGGGGCGATCTGACATAAGTTTCTCTTGTGTGTTTTCCTTTTCCTACTAGATTAACAGCAACACGTCAAAACTTAGGTGAGATCAATGAAACGCAGCAAATCTTTAAAACTGGCCCTGATGGGGGCAACCATCCTAACCATGACCGCTTGTGACAACCCTGATGAAGTCGCCGCGATCTTTGAAGATGTGGATGAATGCGCCAAATATGAAGGCCAAGATTTGGATCAATGTCGTCAAGGCTGGGAAGAAGCAAAACAAGAACATATCCGCACCGCGCCTAAATATACTTCTGTTGCTGATTGTCAGGCTGATTTTGGCGAGGGTCAATGTGAACAGGCCCCGCAGCAAACCACATCCGGGGGGTCTGTCTTTATGCCGATGATGATGGGCTATATGATGGGGTCCATGCTGTCAGGCGGCGGGCGATCAAATGTGGCGACGCAACCGCTTTATCGTTCAGCGGATGATCCCAAGACTTTCCGCACGGGCGATAATCAGAAAGTATCGAGCAAGACTGGGGTTCAAAAAGTACCAAGCACGGTGACGTCGCGCCCGACAACCAAAACATCGACCGTTCGTCGCGGTGGTTTTGGCACCACGGCGGCGCGCACGACAAGCAGTACACGCAGTTATGGCGGCTGATCGGCCATGATCCGCATTTCCATTGCAGAACGTGAAAATTGGCAGGACCTTGCTAAGGAAGTCGGCTTTCAATTCCATACCATTGATGGCGAAAAATACTGGGATGAAAGTGCGTGTTATCGTTTCACGCTGGAACAGATTGAAAATCATATTGAAGACCCAACGGCAGAACTGGAAGCCATGTGTTTTCAAGTGGTGGATCGGGTGGTCAATGATGAAAGCTTGTTGGAAAAGCTCGCGATCCCACCCTTTTATTGGGACTATGTCCGATCAAGCTGGCAGAATCGGGACAAGAATCTGTATGGCCGGATGGATTTTTCCTATGATGGGACGGGTCCGGCAAAACTGCTAGAATATAATGCGGATACCCCAACCTCGCTATATGAAAGTGCGGCTTTTCAGTGGGTCTGGATGGAACAGGCGATGGAACAGGGGCTTATCCCGCCTGATTGCGATCAATATAATTCAATCCATGAACAATTAATCAGTGCTTTTTCCAATATGGGGGTCAAAGGCACCCTGCATATGGCAGCCTGTCAGGGCAGTTTGGAAGATGAAGGCACGGTCATGTATATGGAAGAATGTGCCACCCAAGCTCATGTACAGACACATTTTATCCATATGGAAGAAATCGGTATTGATGCAGAAGGACGTCTGACGGACCTGCAAGATAATGTCATTACTGATTTGTTTAAGCTCTATCCCTGGGAATGGATGATGCGTGATGAATTTGGCGAAGCCATGCCAAAATCAGGCGTGCGGTTCATAGAACCGGCATGGAAGTCTATCCTGTCGAACAAAGGGATTTTGCCCTTGTTGTGGGACATGTTTGAAGGCCATCCTAACCTGTTGCCCGCCTATTTCATGGAAGATGCCCATAAACTGTCGGGCGCTTATGCGAAAAAACCGATCTATTCACGCGAAGGAGCAGGTGTCAGCATTCATGACGATGGCAAAACTCTGGAAGAAGTCAAAGGTCCTTATGGTGAAGAAGGCCACATCGTGCAGGCGCTCCACCCCTTGCCGACCTTTGAAGGTAATCACACGGTTATTGGCAGCTGGCTTGTAGCGTCACAGCCCTGCGGCTTAGGAATTCGTGAAGATGTCTCTGCCATTACCAAGGACACATCCCGCTTCGTCCCCCATGTGATCCGGGATTAAATTTAGTAGTAAAGAAAAAAGCCCCGGCTGATTAACCGGGGCTTTTTCTATGATTTAACGACCCACAATCGCATCGTGTGCGGCGAGGATGGCCATGTTGACCATTTCAGACACGGTGCTGTCGCGCGGGACAACCTGAACCGGTTTTTCCAGACCCATCAGGATCGGGCCGATCACGGTGCCGCCGCCGAGTTTTTGCAGCAGCTTGGACGAAATATCTGCCGTATGCAGACCGGGCATAATCAACACATTGGCCGGACCGGACAGGCGGGCGAATGGGTAGTCGTTCAACAGTTCCTGATCCAGGGCGGTGTTGACCGTCATTTCTCCGTCAAACTCGAAATCGACATTAGCCTCTGCGAGGATTTCAACGGCTTTTCGGACCTCTTCTGAACGACCGCCTGCGCGACCACTAAAGGAAGAATATGACAGAAACGCCACGCGTGGTTCATGGCCCAATTTACGGGCTTTGGCAGCCGCAGCAACGGCGATTTCTGCCATTTCTTTTGCATCCGGGGTTTCATGGATACGGGTATCAGCCAAAAAGACGGTGTTATGACCGCTAGAGACCACGATGGAAACACCCATCGGAATTTGTTCACGGGCCGGGTCCAGCACGCGTGCCACATCATCATAGGATGAATAGAAGCTGCGTGTCAGGCCTGTCACCATCCCGTCGGCATCGCCGCAAGCAACCATAGTGGCTGCAAAGATATTGCGGTTTTGGTTCACCCAACGGGTGCAATCACGCATCAAGGCGCCTTTGCGCTGCAAACGTTTATAGAGATATTCAGCATATTCCTTGGTCCGCGGACCGATCAGGGAGTTGTTGATTTCGATCCCTTGAACATCGACCAAGCCAAGGTTTTTCATGGTGGCCTGAATTTTTTCAGCGCGGCCCACAAGAATTGGTGTGCCATAACCTGCATTCAAGAAAGCATAGGCGGCACGGATGGCTTTTTCTTCTTCCCCTTCTGCAAAGACGATGCGGCGCGGATTGCCACGTACTTTATCACAGATGACTTGTAGGCTGGAAGCTGTCGGGTCCAGTCGGCTGGCCAGTTCGTTGCGGTAATCTTCCATATCAATGATCGGACGACGCGCCACACCGGATGCCATGGCGGCTTCGGCAACAGCTGGCGGGATAGAGAAGATTAAACGCGGGTCAAACGGGGCCGGGATGATATAGTCCGGTCCATAGCGCAGGCGACGACCGGAATAGGCCGCAGCCACTTCATCCGGTACGTCTTCACGGGCAAGTTCAGCCAAGGCCATGGCACATGCCACTTTCATATCTTCGTTAATGGTACTGGCACGAACGTCCAGTGCACCGCGGAAGATATAAGGAAAGCCCAAAACATTGTTAATCTGGTTAGGGTAATCAGAACGACCCGTTGCGGTGATGGCATCGGGACGCACGGCTTTAACATCTTCCGGTGTGATTTCCGGGTCAGGGTTCGCCATGGCAAAGATGATCGGCTTGGGCGCCATCTTTTCAACCATATCCTGTGTCACAGCACCTTTTACAGACAGACCAAGGAATGCATCAGCCCCATCCAAGGCTTCGGCCAGCGTGCGTGCATCCGTGTCAGATGCATGCGCAGATTTCCACTGGTTCATACCTTCTTTGCGACCTTTGTAAATCACGCCTTTAGAATCACACATGATGACATTGTCATGCTGTACGCCCATGGCTTTGGCCAGCTCACAACAGGCAATGGCCGCTGCACCTGCGCCATTGACGACAATTTTAACGTCTTTCAGATCACGCCCTGTCAGGTCACACGCATTGATCAGACCTGCGGCGGAAATAATGGCGGTACCGTGTTGGTCATCGTGGAAGACCGGGATATCCATCATTTCGCGCAGGCGGGTTTCAATGGTGAAACATTCCGGTGCCTTGATATCTTCAAGGTTAATTCCGCCAAAGGATTTTCCCAGATATTTCACGCAGTTGATAAATTCGTCTTCATCTTCGGTGTCGACTTCCAGATCAATCCCGTCCACATCGGCAAACCGTTTAAAGAGAACGGCTTTGCCTTCCATGACCGGCTTTGAGGCAAGCGCACCCAGATTACCCAGACCCAAAACTGCTGTCCCGTTGGAAATGACGGCGACGATGTTGCCTTTGGCTGTATAGTCATAGGCTAGATTCGGGTCGCGCGCGATTTGTTCACACGGTGCGGCCACACCGGGGGAATAGGCCAGCGACAGATCGCGTTGGGTCGTCAGGGGTTTGGTCGGATGAATTTCCAGCTTGCCGGGACGCCCGGAAGCATGCATCAGAAGCGCTTCGCGCTCGGTCACCTTAACAGATTGATCGTCCATGATGTGTATTCTCTATATGTAATTTATTGCCTCGAAATGTGCAGGATCAACCTGCTTCATTTGTATGATGATGGACGTTGTCCGCGTTGAAAGATTCCAGGGTCTTAACTGCCTTGGCTTGGGATTCTTCATTTTCTGTGCGGACCCACAAGATAATGCTGCCAGCATCAACGGCACGGGCAAAATCTTCTGTATGCGGGGTTGCTGTGACTTCATTGAGCACTTCTTTAACCGCAACACCACCGACTGTTGCTCCCACAACAGCGCCGATCACTTCACCAATTGGTCCACCTGCTAAAAATACCGCGCCACTGGCCACCATCGGGCCTTCAAAGCGGATTTCCCCGACAAGGGCGGTCAAGACGTCTTTAATTGGTTTAGCAGGTTTGCCTGCTGCATCGATGGATTCATGCGAGCTGAGCACACTTAAATCTGTGCGTTCAAAACCGTTTTCACGCAAAGCGGCCACACAGGCTTCAAAATCTTCACGTGTTTTCAAGATACCGACGACTTCTGTAGAGGATGTTTTAGAGTTCATTTATTTTAACCAGTAGTGTGAATTGTGAACTTATATTGCGCAATATGCACCAATAAACACCAGATGGCTACCCCCAAAAGACTCAAAAAACCAACGTTTTTATCTCATCCAAGCTATGCGCTTGCAGAAGGGCTAAAATTAGACGGTAGATAAAGCGGCAAATCTCATGTTATCACTATGCCTCATTTCATCACGGATCAGATTTAAGCTTTTATGACCATGCCCGATATCGCTTCAGAACATCTTCCAACCGAGATCACACAGGAAGAAATTGATCGCCGTATTAAAGAAGGGGCGACCCCGATGATGGCACAATTTATGGCGATTAAGGAGCGTCATCCGGGCATGCTGTTGTTTTATCGCATGGGTGACTTTTACGAGCTGTTCTTTGACGATGCCATTGCCGCGGCCGAAGCTTTGCAGATTACACTGACCAAGCGTGGGCATCATAATGGGGATGACATCCCCATGTGTGGCGTCCCGGTTAAGGCGTATGAAAGCTATCTGCCGAAGCTGGTGGATAAAGGTTTCAAGGTCGCTTTATGTGAACAGATGGAAGATCCGGCAGAAGCCAAAAAACGTGGATCAAAAGCGGTGGTGAAACGCGATGTGGTGCGCCTGTTTACGGCAGGCACCATTACCGAAGATACGCTACTAGACGCGCGACAGAATAATTTTCTGGCTTGTGTGGCCCAATCGCGCAGCCAGATGGGGGTGGCTTGGCTGGATATTTCTACCGGGGCGTTTTTCACTCAAAGCTGCGCGCTTGCAAGCCTGCCTGCTGTGCTTGCACGGTTGAACCCGGGGGAGCTTTTAATCAGTGATAAATTGCTGCAGGACCCGAATCATTTTGAGACTTTCAATGATTTTAAAGCGATCCTGACACCACAGCCCAACAGCCGGTTTGACAGTGCAAATGCGGCCAAGCGTCTGCAAGACCTTTATAATGTCAAAACGCTGGAAGCCTTTGCCAATTTTGAACGCGCTGAAGTCATGGCAGCGGGGGCCTTGGTTGATTATGTGGAACTGACGCAGAAAGGCAAATTGCCGCGCCTTGAAACGCCACGCCAACTGGCGCAAGGCGCCACGTTGGAAATTGATGCGGCGACCCGTAAAAACCTAGAACTGACCAGCACCTTAAGCGGCCAACGCAAAGGCAGTTTGCTGGATATCATTGATCGCACGGTTTCTGGGGCCGGGGCACGGTTGTTGTCTAACTGGCTCTCCTCCCCGCTGACGGATGTGGCGGAGATTGATACCCGACTGGATGGGGTGCAGTTTTTCTATGAAGACTTGCCTGCACGCGAAGATATTCGCGCAGCCTTAAAACAATGTCCGGATATGGAACGTGCGCTCTCTCGTATCACCTTGGGCCGGGGGGGGCCGCGGGATTTGGCGGCGATCCGCGATGGGCTAGCAGCCAGCTTTCTGTTACGCGAAAAACTGATCGAACTGACGCCGCCAAAAGTGCTTGAACAATGTGCAATCGATTTGGGAAGTCATGGCGAATTGGTCGATAAATTGCGCCGCGCCTTAGGGGCAGACCTGCCTTTGATGGCGCGCGATGGCGATTTTATTGCACCGGATTACGCCCCGGATCTGGATGAGTTACGCACCCTTCGCAGCGAAGGAAAGCGGCTGATTTCCAACCTTCAGGCCAAATATGCAGACGAGGTTGATATCCCGACCCTGAAGGTCAAACATAATAATGTGCTGGGCTATTTCGTTGAAGTCACCGCCAAGCAGGCAGAAAAAATGCCAACAGAGGGTGATTTTATCCATCGCCAGACCATGAAAAACGTCATTCGCTATTCCACGGTGGAATTGTCGGAATTGGAAGGTAAGATCAGTTCCGCTGCGGATCGCGCCCTTGCCTTAGAGATGCGCCTGTTTGATGAACTGATTGGACTGGTGCAAGACAAAGGCAATGACATTGCGCTGGCTGCCAATGCGCTGGCGCGCCTTGATGTGCTGGCCTCATTGGCGGAACTGGCGGTGGAACGTCACTATAACCGTCCGGTGTTGAGCCATGGTTATGAATTCGATATCCAAGACGGGCGTCACCCTGTTGTCGAAGCCGCGCTCGAAACGGCCAACGAAGCGGCCTTTGTTGCTAATGACTGTGATCTATCCGATGACCAGCGACTGTGGCTGATTACGGGTCCCAACATGGCAGGTAAATCAACGTTCCTGCGTCAAAATGCGCTGATTACGATCCTTGCTCAAATGGGGGGGTTTGTGCCGGCGGCATCAGCCCATATCGGGGTGGTAGATCGGCTCTTTTCGCGTGTTGGGGCGGCGGATGATCTGGCGCGTGGACGCTCTACATTTATGGTGGAAATGGTTGAAGCAGCGGCAATCCTGAACCAATCAACAGATCGATCCTTGGTCATTCTGGATGAAATTGGACGTGGCACCGCGACATTTGATGGTTTGTCCATTGCCTGGGCGGTGGTGGAACATTTGCATGAACTGAATAAATGCCGTGCGCTTTTTGCCACCCACTATCACGAACTGACGGCGCTCACGGCTAAACTCAGCCATTTATCCTGTCATTCCATGCAGGTGAAAGAATGGCAGGGCGAGGTGATTTTCCTTCATGAAGTCGGCCAAGGTGCGGCAGATCGATCTTACGGTATCCATGTAGCCCGTCTGGCAGGCTTGCCAAAAGCTGTGATTAAACGCGCCGAGCAGGTGCTGGAAACATTAGAAAAAGGTGAACAAAGCAGTGCGGTGACAAAACTTGCCGACGACTTGCCCTTGTTTGCCGCCCTTGCGTCCGAGCCCGATCCGGTGGAAGCTGCAGGACCCAGCGAAACGGATCTGGCCCTTGATGATATCAACCCGGATGACCTGACGCCGCGCGAAGCCTTGGATGCACTTTATCGGTTGAAGGAATTGCGCAGGAAAGAATAAGTCCCGTTTTTTTAAAATCCAAAAATATTAAGAAGGGACGGGTGTTCTCTTTCTCTATAAGCTTCAAATAGGGCGCTACAGAGGCGAAGTTCCTTGTCACCTTTTCCTTTCAGTTTCTCTAATTCTGAAGAAAATTGTCTGATATATGCATGAGCATTATCATTATGGAAAAGCCCAAAATTGCTAGAGAATGACGAGTCCTTTTTAACGTCGCTCAACAATTTCTTTGAGTTTTCCAGCTCGATCATCGAGACCTTTGCAACCTGTCCATAGACTTCCATCATATCCAGAAAACGATTGATTTTATATATATACAAATTCCTATCGCGGACTTTTTGCGGGTTCGTAAAGCTTATATAAGGAGTAAAAGCATAACCCAAATAGCCCCATAATCGTTTTTGTTTCGGCATATCGCCTTCTTTGCCAAAAGGCGCATACGGCGGGGCCTCGACATCAAGTTTAAATGTGTCGACTTTCAGATGTTTTGCAACGATCTCTTTACATTCATCAAACTTTGGATCGATATCTGCATAAGTTTTATAATAATTATATGTATGATCTTTAAGGTGGCTGCCCGGTGTTAGAAAGAAACGTCTTGTTTCAAAGGCATTCGTTTTGGTGTCCACCCCTGCCAACGCATATTCCAATGGTCCATCAATGGTCGAACCGAGATTAATTTCACGTAATTTCCGGCCAAATGTTTTGGCATTGTGTTTTACATCATATCCGTCATGGGTGTCACCCGACAGGTAATATTCGATCTGACCAGCAGGGAATTTATTAATGATTTCACTTAGTATTTTTTTTGAAACATCATCATAATCTTCTAAGGGATGATGTCCTACAATGATAATAGGTTCATTCACATCCTTCATTTCAGATGCCCAAGCCAGTAAAATATTTTTCTGTAATTCAGAGATATGAGCCACATCTGCAGTCCCACCCAATGGGAGTAATGTTGCCTTTGCACCATCTTCACCAAAAAGGGAATAGTCTTCATAATTGGCTGTATCAATGATCAAAATGTTTTTTTGAATGCCCGATTTCATAGGTACTTGAAGCCATTGAACAATAAAGTTCTCCCATGGCTTTTCATCCAGAAACTTCCCATCATTATAGGTATTACGTTTAGAAGGCACTGCCAGTTCGGACCAACAGGCTTTTTTCAGAAATTTTATATTATCCCCATTTTCGGGGAGATTGGAGATACATTTAATTTTTCTGTCGCCCACAACAGCAGAATTCTCATCTTGAGAGGCAGGCCAATAGTTATGAAAATCCTTTTGCCGGATATAAGCTTGAACAAATTCATATTTATCCATCTTATTTTTCATATATCGCGGATCAAGTGTTTTAAAACCGATATGAGACTCTTTCGATCTAGCGGGTGTACAAACTTGCAACCACCCAGTCAGTTCATTTAACGGTGCCCCGAAAAAACCTTCATTCTTGGCTTCTTGAGGGGCAGATATACCCAAGTAATAACCATCATGATTCCCCGGTGCCATATACCAAGGCTTGCCACTTTCATTCATGACTTTACTGGCAACATCAAATTCACTTTGACAGCTGTTATTTAAAAGATCGCCCGCATGAATGATTAAATCCCCTTCTTTTGCTGCAATATATTCAACAATATCTAGGGAAAACATATCCAAAGCAGCACGACGGTGTGCTGTGCCCACTGTTTTTTCACTGAAACTTGATTGTTCAACAATTGGGAATGAATCGAGTAAAGCGCTTTGATTATCAGCTAAAAAAATGATCGAGGTGTCTAGTTCACCCGAAGCATAATGGGGACTCTTCTTGAACGTTTGTTCTGCCGGAAGCATTGTACAGCTTGCTAGTCCCAAACACATTAGTCCCACAATAGATTTTATACCAGCCATAGGCCACCTCGTATTTAAATAAAATACAAAAAACTAGCTAAAATTGTAATATACTTACTCAGAAATGTAAAGATTTGATATTTTGATCTATAAATAGTTCTGATGGTAAAAGTTGCTCATAATAAAAATGTTTACAGACCAAACATAATGTCGCTAAACAGTGCCTGTTAATAAGCGAGAGAAATGTGATGAAGTCAGACTGTTATAAAAAATCAGGCCAGGGTGAACCTGTGGTTATGCTGCATAGTTCTATGGGGTCTAAGCGGCAATGGAAAGACTTGGCAGAAACACTGTCTTCTCGTTATCAAACCATTGCGCTTGATCTGACAGGCTACGGGGCGGCTGATTTTCCGGCGGATCCTGAAGGCTATTCTTTAAAGGATGAAACCGCCCATGTGGATCGTCTGTTAAGCGAAGCCGGGCTGGATGAAACATCGCCTGTCCATATGATTGGACATTCCTTCGGGGGGGCAACGGCATTGCATTGGTGTTTTCATAATCAAGAGCGGGTGAAATCCTTGCAGGTTTTTGAACCCGTTGCTTTTCATTTGCTGCCCAAAGATAGCAAGGCTTTTGAAGAAATTTGCGACGTTGTCAAAAAGTTGGATGAATATGTTGCGCAGCATGACATGGAAAAAGCCTGTGCACATTTTATCGATTACTGGTCCGGAAAAGGCGCGTATGCCAGCTTCCCTGAAAATATTCAACAGGCCATGGTCCAGCAGGTAAATAAAGTCATTTTGGACTTTCATGCCCTGATTGGATCAAAGCTGACACTGGATGATTATGCCGCATTTGATTTTCCGATTACCCTGATTAAAGGTACCCAAAGTCCGAATAGCAGTCAGACGGTTTCTCGTCTGCTGAAAGCGACCTTAAAGAATGTGGATTTTCATGAGGTTGAGTGCGGCCATATGGGACCGATTACCCATAGCGCGTTGGTGAACGAAATCTTTGTTAAAACATTGTGATCTGTCTGAATAGCGCGGCAAAATCACGCTATTCAAACAAAATCACTTAGGCCTTACCAGGGAATGGTACCTTCGTCATTTTCAAAGGTGCCCGTGATGCTTGCGTCTACCAGCAAAGCAAATTTGATGATGACTTGGATGGCTTCTTCGACGGGGCGACCTTGATAGCCGGTTGCTTCTGTGGCGGTTAGGCCGGGGCAGACGCCGTGGACTTTGATGCCTTTTTCTGCCAGTTCTTCTGTGTAAGAAACGATCATGGCGTTCAGGGCAGCTTTGCTGGCGGCATAAGTTGGCATTTTAATGTCTTTATATATCCAGCTTGGATCATGGCGCAGACCAAAAGAGGCCAGTGCGGACGAGACATTGACGATACGGGCGTGATCTGATTTTTCCAACAAAGCGACCATATGATCGGTCATGCGCGCAGTTCCGGCAACGTTCACATCAAAAGTACCCATCAGTTTTTCAGCCGTTGTCATATCCGGTGCATAATCAAGGGCGATCCCGGCGTTATTGACCAGAATATCAATCTTGCCAAAACGTTCATCCAATGTTTTTACAAGGGCGGTAACGCTGGCTTCGTCTGTGGTGTCAAGCTGCACAGCTTCCACATCAAGACCTTTATCCTGCAATGTTTTTGCAGCCACTTTGCCTTTTTCCAAGTCACGGGCACCCAAGAGCACCTGAACGCCTTTTTCTGCCAAAGCTGCTACAGTTGCCAGACCAATCCCGCGGTTTGCACCACTGACAAGGGCAATCTTCTTATCCATTTTAAATTTCTCCAGTTCTGTCGAAATCGACAATTTACCTACGATCACATTGAATGACGGGACTTGCAGGAGCAAGCTGATTTCGTTTATAAAACCTCAAGTATGCTTGAGGTCAATAGGATTTTTTAAAAGATGTCACAGCCCAAAAAACTCCCCTCTGTTTTATCGGTCGGGGAGGTCGCAAGACGCAGCGGGGTTGCGGTTTCCACACTGCATTTTTATGAAACAAAAGGGCTGATCGCAGCAGAGCGAAGCCGGGGGAACCAGCGACGATATGCGCGTGATGTGTTGCGCCGCTTGTCCATTATTCGGGTGGCTATTGATCTGGGTTTTACTCTGGTTGAAATTACCGAACTGTTAAAGCCCATACCGCCGGGTGTCACACCTTCTGCCCAAGATGTGAAAAATATGATTGAAGGATGGCGCCACGCCATTAATCAACGGATTGAGGGTCTGGCCCTGTTGCGTGATAATCTGGACGGCTGCATTGGGTGTGGTTGTTTGTCTAAGGATGACTGTCCGCTAAGAAATCCGGATGATAGTTTAAGCAGCCAAGGGGCAGGGGCTGTGTTGCTGACAAAACAGACTTCTCGATGAGCGGTTAAGTTTTAAATCTCGGGATAGACATGGCTTTGCTTGACCACACTATAGGCAAAGCTGGTATCGATGGAAGCTATGCCCGGCAGGTTTTGCAAAGTTTCGCGCACAAAAAATTCATATCCATCCAAATCTTTGCATAAAACACGCAAGAGATAATCCGACCCACCGGTGATGATGTAACAGTCCATAATTTCAGGGATGGTCATGACCCTGTCTTCGAAAGCTTGCACCGCGTCTTTATTATGCATATGCAGTTTAATCTGGGTGAAAACCGTTAGAGGCAGGCCGTAGGCTTTTTGATCGACTAATGCGGTATAGCCTTTTAAGACCCCCTTTTTTTCTAAAAGACGCAAGCGGCGTAAACAGGGAGAGGGGGATAAATTGACTTGTTCGGACAAATCCTGATTGGTCAGACGAGCGTCTTTTTGCAAAGCTCTGATGATTTGCACATCTTTTTGATCCATTTATCCTCACTATTGACAGAATCTGCTAACATCTAGTTATGTTATAAATTATTTCGGCAGAAAGTGCCATGACCTTCATTGTAATCTCTTATAGGACATAAAAAAATAATGAAGGTACCCATGACACATTCTTCCAAAGGCTTTGCCACTCGCGCGATCCATAGTTTTTATAATCCGCTTGATCATGAGGGCGCCTTGACGCCGCCGATGCATCTAACCTCTACCTTTGCCTTTGAAACAGCCGAAGAGGGCGGGCGTCGTTTCGCAGGGGATGAACCCGGCTATATCTATTCGCGGGTTTCCAACCCGACACTGGATATTCTGGAAAAACGCATGGCGGATCTGGAAGGTGGGCAAGCTGGCCTTGCCACAGCGTCCGGCATGGGGGCGATTACATCGGTGCTTTGGAGCTTTTTAGAACCGGGTGACGAGTTGCTTGTGGACAAGACGCTCTATGGCTGCACCTTTGCTTATATGCGCCACGGGCTGTCACGTTTTGGCATCAACTTGACTTATGTTGACATGAGCGACTCAGAAAACCTGGTTCAGGCCATATCCGATCAAACCAAAATCATTTATTTCGAAACACCAGCGAACCCGAATATGCGCCTGATCGATATTGCCAAAATTGCGAATATTGCCAAAGGGTTTGAGGCCCGCGTGGTGGTGGATAACACTTATGCCACCCCGTATCTGTGCCGACCCATTGAATTGGGTGCAGACATTGTTGTGCATTCAGCCACAAAATATCTTGGGGGGCATGGCGATGTGGTGGCGGGTTTGGCCATCGGGTCTAGCGAAGATATGGAACAGGTGCGTCTGGTCGGGATGAAGGATATGACAGGTGCGGTTATGGCACCGTTTAATGCCATGTTGGTGACCCGTGGTTTGAAAACCTTGAACCTGCGTATGGATCGTCATTGTCAAAACGCGATGGTTATCGCGAACATGTTGGAAAAAAGTTCTGCGGTTCAATCTGTCTTTTACCCCGGTTTGGAAAGCGACCCTTACCATGAGTTAGCTAAAAAACAAATGGCTGATTTTGGCGGGATGATCGCCTTTGAACTGACTGGCGGGTATCAAGCCGGCATTAATTTGATGAACCGCTTGAAGATGATCCACCGTGCCGTTTCTTTAGGGGATGCTGAAACCTTAATCCAGCACCCGGCATCTATGACCCATTCCACTTACACCGAAGAAGAACGCAAAACCCACGGTATTTCAGAAGGTCTTGTGCGCTTGTCCGTTGGTCTGGAAAATGTTGAAGATATTTTGGCGGATCTGGAACAGGGCTTGGCCGGATCGAGTTAATATAGATGTAATTTCGACGAGGCCTGAAATCTCTTATCATTTCTATCTTTATAGAGACTCTGTCCTTTGCCGGGGTGACGCAAAGGGTGGAAAGTCTTATCGCCCGTTGGGATAGTGAATCACCGTGAGAACCTTGGCGGGCTGGTCTGTCAGATTGCGATAGGCATGGGGTTTGTCACCGGGAAAACGGATGGTTTGGCCTTCTTCGAGATCGTGCCAGAGATCATCGCTTAAAATTTCCAACGCGCCTTCAATCACGGTGATGATTTCGATTACTCCGGGTGCGTGGGGGGAGGAGGCGCGGTCATAGCCGGGTTCGAAAATCAGTTCGAGATATTCAAACCCAAGCGCACTGTCATAAGGAAAAAGCGCAGCGATTATTAGGCCTTCCCCTGCCGGATGCTGTCGGATGTCTTGGGATGTTCGTACGGTCGTTTGGCGCAAGCCTTTTGAAGAAGGTTCGATAAAACTGGAAAGCGAAACATCAAATCCGGTGGCTATTTTCCACAAGGTCGAAACGGTTGGGCTGGATTCCCCACGTTCAATCTGACCCAGCATGGCCTTGCTGACCCCTGTTAATTCAGCGGCTTTATCAAGGCTGAGCTTTTTATCTTTGCGCACCTGTTTCAGAGTTTCGGCCAAATGGTCTTTCGGGTCCTGCATCACGTTTTTTCATCCATCATTATTTTCTGGATGTTATAACGCACAAATGATAGGGTGACCAGAATGTACGTTATAACGCACAAATTTGGATGAAGCCCTTATGTCATATCTAAGAACTTACCTGTCGCTTTCTCATATCTCTGGTGGATTTGTTGCTATTCTGGTTGGCTATACCAGTGCGGCCGCAATTGTTTTTCAGGCCGCGCTTAGTGCCGGAGCAACGCCGGATCAGGTCAGTTCTTGGTTGTGGGCCTTGGGGGTTGCGATGGGGGTGATGGGTATTGCGCTGTCCCTTTATTATAAGCACCCCATTATGATTGCCTGGTCAACACCGGGGGCGGCCTTGTTGGTGACCAGCTTGCCCGGAATTGCCTATAGTGATGCCATCGGGGCCTTTTTATTCTGTTCAGCCCTGATTACCATCTGCGGGATTACGGGCTGGTTTGATAAAATCATGAAACTGGTGCCGCAAAGCTTGGCAAATGCTATGTTGGCCGGGGTTTTGTTGCGATTTGGCTTGAACGTTTTTCCCGCATTTGAAAAAGAAAGCCTGATCGTTGGGACCATGGTTGCAACGTATATTTTGGGCAAATGGAAAAAGACACCTTACGCCATTCCGTTGACTTTTGCTGTGGGCGTGATTTTGTCGTTCTTTCAAGGTGAGATCGACTTAAGTGGCATTTCTCTGAGTTTGACAACACCGGTCTGGACATGGCCGAGCTTTGATCTATCCGTTTTAATCGGGGTTGGCCTGCCGTTGTTTATCGTTACCATGGCTTCACAAAATGTGCCGGGTATCGCAGTCTTGCGCGCACATGGTTACCAGACACCTGCTTCGCCTTTGATCGGCTGGACCGGGGCGATGGGCTTGGCTTTTGCACCTTTTGGCGGCTATGCCTATAATATGGCGGCGATTACCGCTGCGTTGTGTATGGGTGAAGATGTGGATAAAGACCCGGCCAAACGCTACCTTGCAACCGTTTGGGTTGGGGTGTTTTATTTTCTGGCGGGTCTGTTTGGGGCGACGGTTGCCGGATTTTTTGCAGCCTTTCCCCATGCTTTGGTTGCTGCAATCGCTGGACTTGCGCTTTTAGGGACAATTGCAAACAGTTTGCACACGGCCTTAAATGACGCATCGGGTCGCGAAGCGGCGATCCTGACTTTCGTTATTACAGCGTCGGGGGGAAGTTTCCTGACTGTCGGCGCCCCGTTCTGGGGGTTGCTTATCGGGCTTGCGGTTTATCGCTTGACCCAAAAACATTAAGACAAACCGTAGGTCTGATTTTTATATCGTTTGACCAGAAAATCGACAAACTTGCGTACTTTGGCTGACATATGTCGCGTTGATTTGTCCTTGGGCATCACACACCGTGATGGCGCGCAAGATTAAAAAGCTGGAAGATGTAATTTCCCTTTCCATTGTGGAACCTTTTCTAAGGGATCAAAACTGGAAATTTGGAGGTCTGCCCGGTGCCATTCTCGACGGCATTCATCAGGCAACCTATCTGCATGAAATCTGCAGCAAGTCTGATCCGACTATACCGGGCGTGTCACGGTACCTGTTTTGTGGGATAAAAAGCAGAATGTGATTGTCAGTAATGAATCTGCCGATCTTGTTCGTATGTGGAATACGGTTTTTAATGAATGGTCAAAAGAGTCACCGGACCTTTACCCAGCTTAACTTAAACGCATCTATAGCCTGCCCGGCATTCGCGAGACTGTGAATATCGATCATATCAAGAAAGGCTATTATTCAGTTAAATCGTTGAACCCGACGGGGGTTGTTCCCCTTTGGCCAAGTCATTTGTTATATTAGGGGACGATCTACAGTAATATTCAGATCGGTATCATCCAACGTGGCCCCGTCAAAACGACGCAGATCATTTTTATCCATGATGGATTGGATGCTGACGATATATTCTTCGCCACGTTCTGAATATTTGTCCAACGTACCAGCCAGTCGATAGCCATCAAATTCCTGACCTTTGCGGCGCATTTGTTTACGCATCTGACGCAACGGGGCATAGGCTTTATGACTATTGAGGTTACGGATGTAGGACCGTAAACTTCCGGCCAGATCGTCAAAGGATTTGATCCGATGGGTTTTTCCCGCTGGGCGGCCTAAAGGGACAATCCCCTTGTCTTTGGGGTTAAAGGTCCATTGGCCGAACAGGGCGTTGCCTTCACGGGCAAAGCGAGATGTGCCCCAGCCGCTTTCCTCTGCAGCTTGTGCCAAAATCAATGAGGGCGGCACCATATCCAGTTTGGTCAGCAATGTATCAAATTTGCCGGGTTTAACACGGTAACGGCTAAAGGCAGCATCTAGCCAAATCCGATCTTCAGCCTTTAGTTCTAACCCGATGTTTAAACGGTGGCGTAAAGCCCAGACTTTTGCCCGGTTTGCCAAAATTTCTTCGTTAATCTTTAACACCAAGGGCAGAAGCGTGCGAAAGAACATGGACTTTCTTTCTTCGGCCTGTTTAAGCATGGAAAGATCATAGGGCAGGGAGCGAACAAACACGCGTGGGACAGCATTTTGACCATTTAACACCGGATCAAGTTCATATCCGATCTTGGAAAAACGCTCGTTCAGTTCATAAACGCTTAAACGTCCATCACGGGCTTTGCGCCCTTCCAGCCTGTCAATTCCGGCTTTGGCAATTTGTTTGGATTTCGCCAAAGGTAAAACCGACTGTGGGGCTTTACTGACCGTATTAACCGGATGAAAAATTTGGGCCAGAGCCACACCAACAGTACATAGGGCAATAACAGCCAGCAGCACATATTGGTAGCTTTTGCTTTGAGAAACGTCAGCCATATCCACATCAATGTTGTTAACGAAAAAAGCGCAAATGAATTAATCTTTTCTTCTCAAAAACGCTTGGTGATCGCTCTATCCTTTTACCAGCCGAAAACGATCAAGGCTGTAACGCGGATTGTACATAAATAATTTCTGATTGCCAGACGACAATATTCTTATCGAAAAATAAGGGTATAAAGGCCTTTATGAAGATTTGAATTTTTATGTATTCTAAAATAGGTTTTTTTTCTCAGGGTGTTATCCGCTTCAGTGAAGATTTGATTTCCGTCTTAATTCAGAATAGGATAGTGGCTCGCTTTTAGGGGATAAGGGCGGTTGTATCTTAACAATCGAAAAGAATAAAAAATATGGCTGACTCATCGGTAACCATTTTTCCAAAATGGGTTTCAAGCGCGCCTTTTCCGGCCGCTGTTCTGGATCAGGACTATCAGGTGGTAAGCCAAAGTGATACTGCGCAAAATATTATCCTAAACCTGCAGAATAAATCCATCTCGGAGCTTCTGAATAAAGCAAAAGAAACGCAAGCACCGGTCTTACATACCATCAATCTGGATACGGATAAGGGCTCGCTTTTCTATGATTTGACCATTTTGCCCTCTGTGGATGGTTTTTTAATCTGTGCCAAAGATAGTAGTCTTGAACATAACCTTCGCGCCGCATTGATGGATTCGCGGCAACGCTTTAAAGATTTGGTCGAAATATCAAGTGATTTTGCTTGGGAAGTGGGTGCGCATGGGGAATTCATTTTCGTTTCCCAACGCGGGGCCGTCGGTTATCAGCCGGATGAACTGATCCAGAAAAATTCCGAAGAGATTGTCTTAAGACGCGATAAAAAACAATCGCTCAACCCCTTTATGTCCAAGACAAAGCTGGAACGCGAAGAAGTTTGGGTCCTGCGCCCGGATGGGGAACCGGCCTGTTTGATGGTGTCCTGCCTGCCTTTGTTTGATGAATATAACAACTGGGTTGGCGCGCGCGGTGTCTGTCGCGATATCACAGATGAGCGCGAACGCGATGCTGCTTTGGCAAGGGCCTATCATCGTGATCAGCTGTTGGCCTATATCGTTAAAACCATCCGTGATGAAGTTGATCCCAGCAATATGCTGAGTGCTGCAGCCAATGCAACGGCACGCGCGCTTAGTGCCAATGGCTGTCAGATTTTCCGTTTACAACCCGAAAGCGGCATGATTGTGGATGCGACGTTTGGCGATATACCCGAAGTTATTCCTGATCTGTTTGAACGCTTGGAAAAGATCAAAGAAAACGAAGTCGGGATTTATCAGAATGGCAATTGGGCGGCGATTTTTTCAGCCACCCGATATCGGCGCAATATCAATGGGGCCATTTGCCTGTGGCGTGAAAATGTACGCGGCAATTGGAATGATGATGATCAGATTTTGGCGATTGACGTTGCAAATCAGCTCGGTATCGCGAATGAACAAATTTCCGGCCATGAACGAATTGTTGAATTGTCGCGCACCGATGCGCTGACGGGGCTTCTCAATCGTCGGGCTTTCTTTGAAGAAGAATTGCCCCGCCATATTGATCGCCTGAAATATAACAATACCCCGGCTGCGTTGATTTATGTGGATCTGGATAATTTTAAACAGGTCAACGATGTGTTCGGGCACCAAAAAGGCGATGACGTACTGCTGATGCTGCGTGAATTTTTGCTCAAACATATCCGTCCCGGTGATGTGGCGGCCCGCCTCGGCGGGGATGAATTTGCCTTGTGGCTGGATGATATGGACGAAGAAACCGCCGTTAAACGCTGTGAGGGCTTGATTGAGACAAGCTCTTTCTTTAAAGAACACTCCGGCAGCATGGAGACACCCTTAGGCCTATCCCTTGGTTTGGCGCTTTTTGACCCGACCAGCGGGGAGACAGTCGAAGGTTTGATCAGCCGGGGGGACGCTGCCATGTATAAAGCAAAGCGCGCCGGAAAAGGGAAATTCAAGATGGCTGATCCTTTCATTAAAGTAAAAGATGAAATGTAAGATGAACAGGATTACCAAGTCATGATCCATAATCCTGTTCATGAAGCACCATTAACCTATGAGGAAGCCAAACAACTGGCCCAGCATCAGGATTTTACTGTGCGTAAATCACTGGCAGAACGAGAAGATATCAGACCGGAAATTCTTTTTTATCTGGCCGGTGATCCCGAAGCGGAAGTGCGCAAAGCCATTGCCAAAAATAAAGCAACACCTGCACGGGCCTATGTGGATCTGGCACAGGATAGCAATGATGAAATCCGATCCGATCTGGCTGCTAAAATCGCAAATTTGGCGCCAAAACTGACGGCATACGAAGTTGATCGGGTTCAAAGTTATGCGTTTCAGGCTCTGGAAATTCTGGCATCTGATCAGTTGTCCAATGTGCGCATGATTTTGGCCGACACCTTGAAAGATGTGGCACAGGCACCGGAAGAACTGATTAAAAAGCTTGCCCAGGATGCCGAATTGTCGGTTTCTTGTCCCATTTTGGAACATTCCCCGATTTTGGGGGATCAGGATCTATTGGATCTGATCGCCAAGGGGATATCGTCCGGGGCGTTAGGTGCGATTTCAAATCGTAAAACCGTTAGTCCATCTGTATCTGATGCGATCGTTGATACCAATGATGTTCCGGCGATTACGACTCTGTTATGTAACGACAGCGCTCAAATCCGCGAAGAAACACTGGATCAGCTTGTGGATCAATCACGTGACGTGGCTGAATGGCAGGGACCGCTGGTTCATCGTCCATTCTTAAGTCAGGATGCGGTCTTGCGTTTAAGTGAGTTTGTTGCAGACAACTTGATTGAATCGTTGAAGAAACGCGACGATCTGAGCCCGAAAACACTGAGTATCGTTCGTAAAGAGGTCAATCGCCGCCTGAGTACCAGCCATCAACCCACACAGGCGACGTCTCATGTTTTGGATGTGAATCAAACGAATTTGGCGTTGAAGAAAGAATATAGCTGGTTATTCCAGCAACCCGCCCATGTGGTTGCGCAAAATCTTATGCGGATGAATAAACTGACCGCACAAGTGATCGCCAATGCTTTAAATGAGGGGGATTACGATTTCGTCATCTCTGGTTTGGCTGAAATGGCTCATCTACATATGTCCATTGCTCAACGCATGATCGCCATGCGCAGTGCACGTGGTGTGACGTCACTCTGTTGGAAAGCCGGAATTGATGCGATCAGCGCCATTCGCATTCAAGCCAAGGTCGCCCATATTCCGGCAGAAGACATCGTTAAAGATTATAACGGGAATTATGCCATGAAGGATGTAGAAATGCAGTGGCAGCTTGATTTCTTTGCCAATATGGCAGTTTAAAAAACCGTATCCCTGCAAAAGCAGGGATCTTTTTCTATTGTTCTAGCTCTTTTAGCCCTTCGGCTTCCAGTTCGCGTGATTTGGTTTCAATGGTGTTTTCCAGTCGTTCCATGAATTCTTTTCGTTTTAGTCCGGGTTCAATCGCAGGCATGATTTCCATGACGATGGTGCCTTTCTTTTTCAAAAAGCTGCGGCGCCCCCAAAACAAACCGGAATTTAAGGCGACTGGAATAACAGGTTGTTTTGTCTGGGTGTATATCGCTGCGACGCCGGGTTGATAATCGCCCGGTTCGCCCGGGTTGGAACGTGTGCCTTCGGGGAAGATGACAACATTGCGCCCTTTTTCAAGGGCTGCTTTTACATCTTTGACCATATCTTTTAAGGCACTGGCTCCGGCGGAACGATCCACAGAAATGTGACCGCTACGGTTCACATACCAGCCGTAAAACGGGATTTTGGTTAGTTCTTTTTTCAAAATATAAGCGGTATTCAGACGCAGCAGTACAAAGATTGCCGTATCCCAGGCCGATTGGTGTTTACAGGCGATAATCGCACCGCCTTCAGGTAAATTTTCAAGACCGCGCACTTCATAGCGAATACCGGTGATCCAACGCATGCCCCACATGACATAACGGGTCCAGAGCTGGGAGCCTTTGCGCATTTCATGGGCAGAAAAAGGCAACAAAACCAGCAAAATAAAAGCGATGACACCTGTCCCGCCAAAGAGGTAAATATTAAACAGCAGGGATCGAATAAAGGTCATTTCAAAATCTCTAAATCAGTGAGCCGCGCCAGTTCCTGACGCAACCAGACCAGTAAATATTTGTTATATTCCCCGACCAACAGGGCCGCCGTTCCCGGCCAGCGCCACCATTGGTCCACTTTTACATGTTCCGGAAAAACCGGATGGGCAATGATAGTTGTATAGGGTAAATGGTAGGTAAATTCCAACAAACTTCTGGGCATATGATAATTCGCGGTCACCAGACGCAAGGATTTAAAGCCTGTTTTCGTGACCCAGTCGGCTGTTTCTTTGGCATTGCCGCGTGTGTTATCGGCTTCATGACCAATGTCGATGCAGCATTCCAGTTCTTGGGGTGATTCCTTGGACAAGCTGAGCAATTCTTCCAGTTCAACCCCATGATACACACCGGATATCAACAGTTTGTTGGCTTTTTTATCAGATAACAAACGCAAGCCCGTGTTCAGTCGTTCTGTGCCCCCGGTCAAGACCACGATACCGTCCGTATGACCGTTTTCATCTTCGACATTGTCCGGCACCAAGCCCATAAAGGCGACAAAGCCACCGGACCAGATGGCACAGACCAGCAGGCAGAAAAAGAAAAGGGGGCCAAAAAAGCGGCGTTTCCGTTTTTTCGCAAAATGCTGCATGGATCAAACCATTTTTTTCAAACTACGCAATACCGCAGAACGCGCCGTTAAATACCCCATCAAGGCCGAGATAAAGGGGAGCGCCAGCACGGCAATCCATTGCATGATCGTAATATCAATCTGTGGCAAAAGGGCGCTATCAACCTGACGATAAAGATAGGCAAATCCGCCAAAGGTTGGCCCGGCCACTGCCAGACCCAACATGCCACCACGCAGCCCCATATGGAGAGAATGTTCAGCAAATTGGCGTGCGATATAACTGTCTTGTGCTCCGATCAGGTGCAACACCTCGATCACATCGTGATGGATGGCGAGTCCGGTTTTCGTGACAAAAAAGACTGTCCCTATGGAAGCTAGACAGATCAATGACAGGACAAGATAAGCCCCATATTCCAATGTCTTGCTCATGCGAATTAGTCGGTCCATCCAAATGCGATGATCGTCCATGGTGGCCCCGGGTGCCACCTGATCCAGTTTTACAACCAATGCCTCGGCATCCATGTCGACTTCGCGACGCAGTGAGACATTGATAAGATGGGGAACCGGCATTTGTGCCAATGTGTCAGCATCGCCCAACCAGGGTTCCAGCAGGCTGAGGACATGAGACTTTGCCACAGGTTCCGCCAGAACAACGGCGGGATGGTTGCGCAGGATTTTAAGGCTTTGGGCCATGCGCTCCTGATCCTCGCCGACACTTTGTGCCGGGGGTAATTGTACGGTCAGTGTGTCGTTCACCCCGCGTTCCCAACGGGCGCTGACGGACTGCATGATACTGGTCGCAATGACAGAAAGGGCGGCCAAATAGACCATAAATGCAATCAGCCAAGGTAAAAAGCGTGTCCCCGGGTCTTTATCAAGGGGCAGGTCTTTATGATGATTGAAGGATAGGAAACTCACGAGATTTTCCCTTCCATGCGAATGCCACCACCACGGGCAGGGCGCAAGGGGCCCATTTGTTCCACCCGACCATCTTCTATGCAGATGCGCGGATGACCAAATTGACGGACCAGACCTTCGTTGTGGGTTGCCATGACAATGGTGGTGCCAAGCTTGTTTAATTCTTCCAGTAAATGTAACAGGCGCACGGCCAGTTTATCATCCACATTGCCTGTTGGCTCATCCGCCAGTAACAGGCGCGGACGGGTAATGACGGCACGCGCCAGAGCAACCCGTTGTTGTTGCCCCCCCGATAGGGTAGTGGGACGCGCGCCCATATGGTCTTTTAGTCCCACCCAAGTCAGCAATTCGGTGACATGCTTTTTAATATCTTTTTCATGCACATTGGCCACTCGCATGGGCAAGGCAACATTATCAAAGGTGGACAAATGGTCTAGCAGGCGAAATTCCTGAAACACCACGCCGACTTCGCGGCGAAGTGCAGGCAATTTCGTGCGATCCGTTGTGGCGATATCATGACCGAATAAGGAGATCAGCCCGCGTGTGGGACGATGGGCCAGATACATAAGTTTCAACAGGGACGATTTACCCGCCCCGCTTGGTCCGGTCAGAAAATGAAAGGCGCCTTCTTCCAGCGTCAAAGAGACATCGCGCAAAATCTCAGGGCCAACGCCATAGCGTAATCCGACATTTTCCAGTTTTACGATAACCAACCTTTAGAGCCTCGATAATTTTGATGTTTTCTTGTTTTACGCAATCTGGCTTGCGACGTTAAGAGCTTATTCACACTATCTGCGTTATAGTCAAAAATAACAACCTTTTTAAAATGATATTGTATTATAGGTGGGCTTGCTTCACAGTGAAGAAACGCCTATAAAGTTTAAGGACTTACGTTAAAGTTGGTGACCTTATGATTATTAGTTGTCCAAATTGTTCAGCACATTATTCCGTTCCGATTGCCGCATTGGGTGAAAACGGGCGCACTTTGCGTTGCGCCAAATGTTCACACGCTTGGGAGCAACTGCCTTATGAAGACAGTGTGCTGGAACTTGATGATCATGAAGTCACAACTGCGCCGCCGCCTCCACCGCCTGCACCGGAACCTGCCCCTATGCCGGAACCGGAGCCAGAGCCGGAACCCGAACCGATTTTTGAACCGGAGCCAGAGCCGGAACCCGAACCCGCGTTTGAGCCAGAGCCTGAAATTGAGCCGGAGCGTGAACCCGAGCCTGCCCCTATGGCGGCATCCGATCAGCCCATTGATGACCTGCCGTCAGATGAAGAACTGAACGAAATCTTTGGTGATGACGAGATCGAGCCAATGGAATCCATGGCAGAATCTATGTACAGTCCAAAAGATCTGGATGGTTTTGACGATCTGGATGACGATGATGACGATCAGGACCCGATTCCAGAAGTGTTCACCGCCCCCGTTCGCAAAAAAGAAAAGCAGAAGAAAAAAGGCGGCTTCTTTAAGTTCCTCTTCCTGTTGATTATTATTTTGGGTGTCCTTGGCAGTGCCATTCACTTTGGCCGTCCGTTCATCACCCAGTTTGTACCCATGACGACGGAATACTACAAAGTCTATGACACCTATTTTGATAAGGTGCTGGACATGCTGGGTATGAAACCGGATATCACAGAATCACTGGTCTTTAGAAATTACACCACCAGCTTCAGTAAAGAAGAAAACGACAATATCTTAAATGTTGCGGGTGATGTGGCTAATATTTCTGAAAAGAAACTGACTGTTCCGCAAATCCGCATTTCGTTATTTGATGGCAACGAACAGGAAGTTCATTTCGTGATCGTTGAAACAACAGATCGTGAAATTGAAGCCGGCGGTTTCTCCCCATATGAAGCCAAGATCAAAAACCCACCAAGCTCAGCGCGCCGTGTTGGTGTAGATTTTATCCTGCCTGAAGCGGAATAAATTATTTCTCGGATAAAGGCCCCTGTTTGCACAGGGGCACCCATTTTTGCTAAAGGGCGGTTTTCCTGCGTAAGCAGGAATCTCTTTTAGAAGTGACAGCTTTCTTCAGCTTTTCTTGAAAAACTGAATGAGATTAGGCAAGGCAAACATTTCGCGAAAGACCAGATCTGCACCGGTTAATTCCAGCATTTCAGCGTAACCGGGTCCGGCATGTGCGGCTCCGGCAAAGCCAAAGACAGTCATGCCTGCGCCCTGTGCTCCTTTAATGCCCACGGGGCTGTCTTCAATCACTAGACAGCGATCAGGCGATACAGACATTTGTTTTGCTGCCCACAAGAAAAGATCGGGTGCGGGTTTACCGCGCACGACCATTTCGGCGCTGAACAGGTGGGGTGAAAACCTATCAAATAATCCGGTCAGGTTTAACGAATGGGTGATTTTTTCGACCGTCCCGCTGGAGGCCACGCAAACAGGGATAGTCAAAAGTTCCAAGGCTTCTTCAATGCCACTGACCGGGCGCAGGCGCTGTTCAAACACATCGCGGTCAGCGGCGCGCACCCGGTCTTCAAAATCATCGGGCAGTTCAATCCCGGAACTTTTAAACACCAGTTCTTTCACTCGTTTCAGGCTGGACCCGGTAAAACGTTCACGACATTCACGCGCTGGCACATCCACATCACATTCGGCCAATATTTCCGATAAGACCTCTGAGGCCAGAAGCTCGCTATCTACAAGCACGCCATCACAGTCAAAAATGATCAAATCGAAGGGGGTATCAGCCATGTTTCTTTCGGTCTTTCTGTAAGCTTTTTCCACAATGGGGACAATAGGCATAAAAATGCAGGCCCCCTTGTACACTATGGTGCAAAATATTGCGCGCTTCTTCTACGGATATTCCCAAATCTTCTTGAATTTTTTTCAGTTGTTCGGCTTCTTCGTGGGTCAAAATGCCATCGGCCAATGCATCGGCAACGCTGTCGCGATATTTTTCCCGCCGGATATGAAGCTGTTCTGAAAAGGCAGAAGCCAGAATACCCGCAGGAAGCGCCACCATGCCAATGCCAATAACCGAAATGGCCGCGCCGAAAAATTTCCCCATAGGCGTAATGGGGTAAGCATCGCCAAACCCCACTGTTGTCAAGGTAATCACCGCCCACCACATGGCGTTCGGGATGTTGGAAAAGACTTCAGGCTGGGCTTCGTGTTCGCATAGAAAGATCATGCTGGCTGCAAAAATCATCAGCAGTAACAGCACAAAAAGGGCGGCCCCAAAGGCGCGGGCTTCTTGTTTTAAAACGGTTAACATGATCGACATGGCCGAGGAATAGCGTGTCAGTTTGAAGACCCGCAGCAATCGCAAAACCCGCATAAACCGAAGATCAAGCGACACAATAAAACCTAAATAAAACGGCAGGATCGCAATAATATCAATGATCGCCATTGGGGTGCAGAGATATTTAAGCCGTCCCCATACCGGATGTTGATAGGAGGGGTCTGGGTTTTCAATAATCGTCCAGATGCGTAAACCCAGTTCAACCGTAAAAACCAGCACGGAAAATGTATCAAACGCTTGAAAATAAATTTCCCAACCTTCATGGATGGATTTCACGGATTCTAAAATCACCGCTAGCACATTTAAGGTAATCAGCGCAATCAGTACAATATCAAAGATTTTGGAAGCTAGATCTTCTTTGCCTCCAATTTCCATAACTTCATAGATACGGTTTCGCCGGGTCTGATTCGCTTTTGGTGTAGAAAATTCCGGTGTTATTGGCGCAACAGCATCCAGAATATCACTTTCGCGTCGCCCGACAGATTTCCCCTTGTCTGATGTCGCGGGTCTTTTCTTGCGACGGTCTTCTCCGCTTCGACGTTCTTTCTTTTGTGCCATAGCTTTATCCGTATGCTGATTTACCGTGGATCAGCATATAAGGAAAAAATGAAAGAAGGACTAACTCAAACAGGGTTTTGCATCATCACAGGGACGGTCTTTCGCGCACCGTGTACCTAACAAGAAGACGATGGATAATAAACTGCATACAGCGGCACTCCACAGACCCAAGGCACTGAAGTGCAAATATTCCATGGCAATGCCGGCCAGAATTGGCCCTACGATCTGACCTACACCATAAGACACCACCAAAATGCCGATCAGGGCTGACGGGTTATGGGGTGATAATTTCCCCCCCAAAGCCAGAACAACCGTCACAATTCCCATGAAACAGGCACCAAACATAAAGCCGCCGATTAAGGCACTAGCGGGTGAGGGGGCCAGGACAGGCAGCGCACAGCCCAAGGCTTGCACAAGATAGGCCAGCAGCAGAGCTTTGAAATCACCGAGCCGACTTGCAACCTTCATCCAGAAGTAACAGGACGGTGCTAAGGCCACTCCAAGCAGAACCCAGGCGAAATTCCGACTATCGGCCAATGCCGGGTTTTCTGCCATGATGGAAATGATAAAGGTCGTGCCGATGGAAAAACAGGCCCCGGCAAAGCCGTAAGATATCAACAGGTTCACAATTTGTTTTTGGCGCAATTTAACGGCATTGGCATGGGCCGCTTCGGGGGTGTGTAATCCGTCTGCCGTCGTCCAGAGGATGGAAATCAGGGCAAGGACCAGCCCGAAGCCCCCAATGACTAACCAGGAATTCGCCCACCCCATCATTGGTTCGACCAGTGTTAGCACCGTTCCGCTTAGGATAACCCCTAAGCCGACACCACTGAAATGAATGCCGATATAATCCGGACGGTGGCGTTGTTTTAAGTGGTCTAGCATCAATGATGTACCGATGACCATGCCCGCTGCACTGGTCAGACCCGAAAAATAACGCAAGGCTGACCAGATCACGATATTGTCTGTAAAAGCCATCAAGGCTGTTGTTAAGAACGCAAAAATCATCCCAAGGCGAAAATAACGCAGCTTCACAGTGGGGTTGCGCAATCGGCTGGCAAAAAGGGCGCCTGACAGATAACCGGCATAGTTAAAGGCCGCCAGAAATCCAGCCCCATCATCCCCCAGGCCTGTTGCGGTTTGCATGGCGGGCAACAATGGCGTCAGGGCAAAACGGGCTATCCCCATGGTTAAAACCAAAGAAGAAATACTGGCAACAAGTAATTTCCATGTGGGCAAGGGCTGCGACATTTTATGCGTCCTTAGGTTTTTTGTTTGAAGAACGAACAAATTCTAGCTGACAAAATTTATCATTACAAACGATTAGTTTTGATGCTATCATTCATAAAAAGTGATATCAGAGGTATGCTTATGGAAATTTCATCGCTCAAGGTCTTTATCGCTGTGGCAGAAACAGGCGGCGTTTCAACGGCAGCGCAGCGGTTAAACTGCGTGCAATCCAATGTGACCGCGCGCATAAAAAAGCTGGAAGAAGAATTGAATGTTCCCCTCTTTGTGCGCAAGAGCCGGGGGATGGACCTCAGCAATCAGGGTCGTGTTTTACTGGATCACGCCTATCGTCTGATTGATATGGAACGTCAAGCCGTGCGTGATGTTTCTGCTTCATTGGAAGATGGGGGGAGCATTTCGTTGGGGTCCATGGAAACGGCTATGGCAGTGCGCCTGCCCCATTTATTAAAAGATTTTCACATGCGCCACCCGAAAACAGAATTATCGGTGCGCACTGGAACAACCGATGAAATGATCGCTCAGGTGCTCAATCACCAACTGGATTGCGCCATTGTCGGCAGCTTTGTGGAAAATGAAGCGGTTCTTAATTATCCGTTCTTCACTGAAAAACTGGTTTTGGTCAGCGCACCGGGGAATGAAAAATCCAATACATTGCTGGTGTACCGGAAAGGTTGTGCATACCGCGCGCGTGCCGAAGAATGGCTGCGTCGTTGTGGCCGTCTGCCTTTCACAATTATGGAATTTGGTACGCAAGAAGGCATTATCGGCTGTGTTTCTGCAGGGCTTGGCATTACTTTGCTGCCGATGGAAGTCGCAAAATCCCTAGGCTCAGACCTTCAGATTACCGACTTGCCCGACGATATCGCCAAAGTCGACACCTACCTGATCTGCAATCAAACCACCATCCAGACCAAACCGATGAAAACTCTGATGGCACTGGCTGAGAATTATCACAAGCTGAAAGCGGCTTAATTAAATGATGAAGACCTATTTAATGATGAAGATCTATTTTAAGCCATCATACTAACAGGTAACACACTGTCGCTAAAGGTTGGCAGGCGGCGGGCGTCAAACAGTTGATAGTGCCACCATTCGTTTCGGAAGAAATCCCAGCCTGCAGTGGTCATGATGCCCATCAGCATGAGGCGGTTTTTCTGGGCTTCCACCGACACACCGGGGTTGCCGTGATGGGACAAGGGGGTGAAGGCGTCAAAGCCTGTGCCCATATCCAGATCATGACCTTGTTCATCGACCAAAGTTAGATCAATCGCGGCCCCACGGGAATGGGGCGAACCGCGGCGCGGGTCGGCGAGAAATTCATCATCCGGGGTATGGTTCCACAATTGCCATTGGGCTTCTGAGGGACGAAACGCATCAAAAATACGGAATTGATAGCCTTGTAGGGCTGCAATCTCGATTGCGTTACGCAATAAGGCTTCGGCTTCTTCATGCAGGTAGCAATGGGGCTGGCTATAGACCGGTTGTCCGGTAAAGTTATCACAGGTGGCATATTTGATATCCAAGATGACATCATGTGTGTTTTCAGTAATTTCGATCAGCGCCATAAGTCGTTTTCTACCTGTTGATGGTTACACTCTTTTCGCAGTATAAGGAGTGAATATTTGAAAAAGGTAAATTTTTCTATGAAAATTTTGGCAATGGATAGCGCAGCCGCATCTTGTTCTGTGGCGCTTTGGCAAGATGGGAACATCATCGCCCATCGTTTTGAAGAAATGACACGTGGTCATGCCAGCGCGCTTCTACCCATGGCCGATGATCTGTTGCAAGAAGCGACCAACACCATTGAAGAAATGGATGCCATCGCTGTCACCGTGGGACCGGGCGGGTTTACAGGCCTTCGTATTGCTTTGGCCTGTGCACGTGGATTTGCTGTGGCCGCCAAGCGTCCGGTGATCGGGGTGACAACACTGGAAGCGATGGCTGAAAGTGAAAAGGGTCAGGGCCAGACCATCCTTGCGGCACTAGATGCAAAACGGGCTGATTTGTATGCTCAATATTTTGATGCTGACGGAAAACAGCTAACAGACCCGGTGGCTCGCATGCCCGAAGATATTGTCGCGATGGTCCCCGCGGATACAAAAGATATTCTGATTGCCGGGGATTGTTTTGATCGGGTGGAAAATTTGTTTTTAGAAAAAGGTATCAAGCCGGTTGCCGCAAAGACGCGTGTGCCGGATGCCCGTGCGGTGGCCATTTGTGCCGCAATAAAGGGGCTGCCATCGGATCCGAATTATCGCCCATCTGCCTTTTATATTCGCCCGCCCGATGCGGAATTACCTAAAAACGGGGGGCGCTTGCGGCCATGAACGTGATCCCTTTAAGTTCGTTTCATGCTGAAGTGATCGCGCACATTCACAAAGACGCCTTTGATGAACATTGGTCGACAGATGAATTTTCAAACCTGATTACTCTGCCCGCAACGTTTGGATTCCTTTATCAAACAGACGGGCAGCCACTGGGGTTTATCCTTTGTCAGGGCGACGCGCTTGAAGCTGAAATTATTACCATTGCGACCCATCTGAATGCCCGTCGACAAGGGGTTGGTCGTCAACTCATAAAAACGGCTTTTGATGAAAGCATACGTTTATATTTAGAAGTTGCCCAAGATAACAGTGTTGCGCGTCAATTTTATCGTAATATGGGTTTTCTTCAGGTTGGGTTGCGAAAGAAATATTATAAACGCAACGGCAAAGCCTCAGTTGATGCACTTGTCCTGAGCTTAAGCGCAACGGATAAATAAACGATAGGTCTTGCCATCTTCTTGTGCGTATTGATCTAATATGATATGCCCAAGTTCAACGGCTGATAGGGGGACGTTCTTTAAAGGCTCTCCATGATTCAAAAGAACTTCAAGTATTTGACCAGACTGCATTTTTTCCAGTTGGATTTTTGTTTTCACAAAAGTCATGGGACATGTATCAGTTGTGATATCAATAAAGAAATCTGAAATAAATTTGCTTTTATTACTCGATTGATTGTTCATTTATTTGTTGTTACCTTCTGCAAATAGACCTATAAGGCCAAAAGCTATTACATTCATTATTTAAGGATTGGTTTTAACATGAGCGAACAACCAAGCAAACTCGAACTTTTGGAACTGACCTCTGAAATCGTTTCGGCTCATGTCAGCAACAATTCCGTTAGTACCGGTGATTTGCCCCAATTAATTGAAGAAGTCTATAAAACTCTGGGCAGCGTTGGGGAAAAATCTGAAGTCAAAGAAAAGGTTCTGCCTGCTGTTCCCGTTAAAAAATCAATTCAGCAGGATTATATCATTTGTCTGGAAGACGGTAAAAAGCTGAAAATGCTGAAACGTCACCTCAAGACGGCCTACAACATGACGCCCGAAGAATATCGCGACAAATGGAATCTACCGTCCGATTATCCGATGGTCGCGCCAAACTATGCAGAACACCGCAGTAACCTCGCCAAGAAAATTGGCCTAGGGACACGGGCACGTAAGAAGTAATTTTGCCCTTTAGAACTAAAAAAGCCTCGCAACCGACTATAAGGTTTGCGAGGCTTTTTTTGTAATGTGTCTTTACTGATGCTCCATATAGGTGCGTCGGATTTCCTCAGCTTCTGCCGATCTGTCATATTGAAACAGAAATCTCATAAAATTATTGGCGGTAGACTTTGTATAAGCGCTTTCTTTCCCTAAAATGTTCTCAAACAGGATTAGTGACTTCCTAAAGAATTCCTCAGCTTTTTTTGGTTTATTGTTCCCGCTATAGGTCATGGCGATATTATTATACCACACCCCTAAATTGGAATGTTCAGGACTTAATTTTGCTTCACCATACTTAATCACACGTAAAAAAAGCTCCTCTGCCTGATCATACATTTTTGCCCTGCGATAATAATTGGCCATATTATTCAACGTCATCAGCATATAAGGATGATCTGCTTCCAGCTCTTTTTCAAAAAGAGAAACAGCTTTTTCATGCACCATGATCGTCTGACTAAGCAGGTTTGCTTCATCCAATTGTTTGGCTTGATTGACTAAATATACACCTGCTTGATCCGGTGCGATTGTCACAATGGTCTGTGCGGCCTGTTCGTAATACTGTGCCGCTTGCTCATAATCTCCAAAAAGCAAGACAACCCCGGCCATAAGCCCGTAGGTTTCACTTGCCGCAAGCCAATAATCTTGCCCTTTGTTAAGATCAATTTGTGCCGCTTCTTCCAAATTTTTTTCTGCTTGTTCAAACTGTCCCTTTTGAAGAGCTATAATCGCCTGTCGTTTGGCCTGTTTGGCTTGTGGGCTATTTCCTGTTGCCATATCAATTTTGGTAAGCAGCAGTGTGTAGGAGAAAAAGACCCTTCTTAAGTCTTCTATATCTTTTTCTCCGGTCAACCAGTTTTTCGTTAAAGCGACAAAAACAGGATCAGGGAGATCAAACGTTTCTTTCAGGTCCTCGGGGCTTTCCCGTTCTGTCAAAAAGTATGACACCGGTTGGCCATCTGTTGCCATAAAAGCGAAACCATATGCAACGATCAGACATACGACCAGAGTCAAAAGACTATTCTGGACTGTTTTCGACATCCTCTTCCCATCTCCCCTTATTAATGTCAAAGCAGTCTAGCGAACAGAAAAAGGCTCCGCATCTAAAAAAGATACAGAGCCTTTATTTTTCAACGAATAGAAGTGTTAGCCGATTTGACCGAGGTCTGGTTTGACCGCAGACATACGCAGGCGCAGGGCGTTCAATTTGATGAAGCCTTCGGCATCGCGTTGATCGTATACTTCGTCTTCTTCGAAGGTCACATGTTCTTCTGAATAAAGCGAGAAGTCGGACTTGCGGCCCACAACAATAACGTTGCCTTTATAAAGTTTCAGGCGAACCACACCGGAGACATTTTCCTGTGTCTTGTTGATCAAGGCTTGTAAGGCTTCACGTTCTGGTGACCACCAGAAACCGTTATAGATCAGTTCCGCATAACGTGGCATTAGTTCATCTTTCAGATGGCCTGCGTTACGGTCCAGTGTGATGGATTCCATCGCGCGGTGTGCCGTTAACATAATTGTCCCGCCCGGTGTTTCATAAACGCCGCGTGATTTCATGCCAACAAAGCGGTTTTCAACCAGATCCAGACGACCAATACCGTTTTTACCTGCAACTTCGTTCAGCGCGGTCAGCATAGCAGCCGGAGACAGTTTTTCACCGTTCAGCTTAATCGGGTCCCCTTTTTCATATTCGATCTCGATATAAGTCGGGGTATCCGGTGCATCTTCTGGCGATACTGTGCGCAAGAACATGCTTTCTTCATATTCTGACCACGGGTCTTCCAGTGCTTTACCTTCATAAGAGATATGCAACAGGTTGGCATCCATGGAATAAGGCGCTTCGCCAAATTTGTCTTTCGGCACCGGAATTTGGTGATGCTGTGCATATTCGATCAGCTTGGTACGGGAATTCAAATCCCATTCACGCCACGGCGCGATTACTTTGATGTCCGGTTGCAGACCATAATAACCAAGTTCAAAACGAACCTGATCGTTGCCTTTACCGGTCGCCCCATGAGAAACAGCATCCGCACCGACTTCGCGGGCAATTTCGATTTGACGCTTGGCGATCAACGGACGAGCAATTGAGGTGCCGAGCAGGTAAACCCCTTCATAAACCGCATTGGCCCGGAACATCGGGAATACGTAGTCGCGCACAAATTCTTCACGCAGGTCATCAATAAAGATTTCTTTGATACCCAGCATTTCTGCTTTTTTACGTGCCGGTTCGACTTCTTCACCCTGACCGAGGTCAGCGGTAAAAGTCACTACTTCGCAGTTATAGGTATCTTGTAGCCATTTCAGGATGATGGATGTGTCCAAACCACCGGAATAGGCCAATACTACTTTTTTGATATCGCTCATACTCAAATCGCCTTCAAAAACGGGTCATGTCAATTGGCCGAGAAAATAGGGTAAAGAAGGCGTAAGAGCAAGGCTTTCATAATATGAGTTTGTCCAGAGTAATGAGTTTGCCTTTCTTGGCCTGTTCTGATAGCGTCAGCGCACTTTTATTTCCGAATTTTGGAGCCTAGAAAATGAGAATCGGTATTGTCGGCTGTGCGGGTCGTATGGGGCGTATGTTGGTGCAGGCTGTTGTGGCAACGGATGGGGCAGAACTGGCTGGCGGGACAGAAATGCCAAGTTCTCCTTTTATCGGTCAGGACCCGGCTGTTGTGGCGGGTGAAATCCCCAGTGGGTCATCTATCATCACCGATGCCGATGAACTGTTTAAAATTTCTGATGCGGTTATCGATTTCACCGTTCCGGCGGCAACCCTTGAACATGCCAAACTGGCGGCCAAGTATGGCACAAATCTGGTGATCGGCACGACAGGGTTAAGCGCGGATGATCAACTGATTATCGCCGAAGCAGCCAAAGACACCACCATCATTCAGGCCCCGAATATGAGCCTGGGCGTCAACCTTGCCTTTGCGATTACGGAAAAGGTCGCGTCCATGCTGAACGATGATTGGGATATCGAAATTGTAGAAATGCACCACAAACATAAAGTCGATGCCCCTTCCGGGACAGCCCTGGGTCTGGGACGCGCAGCGGCGGCGGGTCGCAAGGTTGATCTGGATAAAGTCGCCGATAAAGTGCGCGACGGCCATACAGGGGAGCGCAAAAAAGGCGACATCGGTTTCGCCACTCTGCGTGGTGGTGACGTGGTCGGAGACCATACGGTGATTTTTGCTATCGAAGGCGAACGGTTTGAAATTACGCATAAGGCTTCAAGCCGGGTTATCTTTGCACGCGGCGCCGTGACAGGTGCGCTTTGGACAGAAAAAGCCGGCAACGGCCTGTTTGACATGCAGGATGTCTTGGGACTGAAAGCGTAAGTCATGAAAAAAGCAGATCGTGAAGAGTTTTTTCGGCGTCTGGAAGAAGATAATCCTGAACCCAAAGGGGAGCTGGATTATACCAACCCTTATACCCTGCTGGTGGCCGTTGCTTTGTCTGCGCAGGCCACTGACGTTGGGGTGAATAAGGCGACGAAAGAGCTTTTCAAGATCATCTCGACTCCGCAAGATATGCTTGATTTAGGCGAAGCAGGCTTAAAGGAACATATTAAAACCATCGGACTTTATAATTCCAAAGCCAAAAACGTTATGAAAGCCGCACAAATGTTGGTCGATCATCATGGCGGGATTGTGCCAAATGATCAGGCGGCGCTGGAAAAATTACCCGGTGTCGGCAGAAAGACAGCCAATGTCGTGCGCTCTATGGCTTGGGGGGTGCCAACGATTGCGGTTGATACCCATGTCTTTCGCGTGGCAAACCGCACAGGCATGGCAAAAGGCAAAACACCGTTAGAGGTGGAAAAAAAGCTTTTAAAATGCATTCCGAAACAATATCTGTTTCATGCGCATCACTGGTTGATTTTGCATGGGCGTTACACCTGCAAAGCCCGTAAGCCTGACTGCGATAAATGCAAGGTTTATGACCTTTGTAATTTCAAAGCGAAAACAGTTTAGATCGTCATCGCAGGTTCTTTGTGATATAATCGGGTTCTCTTAATTTGAAGAACCTGTTCAAATGAAACGATCTTTTATTCTTTTAATTCTCTGCCTTACAAGCTTTTCCACTTTAGCTAGTGATCCTATAAAGCTGGTCACCGGTCCAGATTATTCACCGTTTACGGATGAAAAATTAGAACGCGGAGGTTGGGCTGCGGCTCTTGTTGTCGATGCTTTTGCAGCTGTCGGCTATGATGTCAGTCTGGACTGGAAGCCCTGGAAGCGGGGCTATATGGAAAGCATGAATGCTAAATTTATCGGCACCTTTCCCTATATACCGACAGTAGAAAGAAAAAAAGGGTTTCTGTATTCCGATCCATTTTACACAGAAGAATATGTGGCTTTAAGCAATCTGAAGGAAACAGAAAGCTATCAAAAATATGACGATATGATCGGCCATACCATTTGCCGTCCTATCGGTTACGCTATTCCATATCGTTTTGAAGTCTTGCAAAAAGAAGGTAAAATCAGTCTTTTCCAACCCAAAAATATGAGTGATTGCACGGACAAGGTGATGAAACAGCCTAAACACATCGTGATTTTGAATCGCAAACAAGCCAAGGCACAGTTTCAAAGCAACCCTGAACTGATCCATCAGGTTCAAAGCCACAGCTTGTCAGAAAAAGGTTTCACCCTGCATTTTATTGTGTCTAAACAACACCCTGATGCAGAAAAATGGATCCAGCGTTTTAATCAAGGCCTTAAACAGTTACGAAAAGACGGTCAGATCAAAAAGCTGGATAACAAGTTCGGTTTATAAAGCCTGCTTTGTCGGGCGCACAATAATCTCGTTTACATCGACATCACTGGGCTGTTCAATCGCATATAGAACGCTGCGTGCAATGGCATTGGCATCTATGGCATCTTCATAAAGCTTGTTTATCCCTTGAGCGATCTTTTCATTACTGATCGATTGGGTGAGTTCAGATGTCACTGCCCCCGGTGAAATAATTGTTGTGCGCAAATATCCGCGTGATTCCTGACGTAACCCTTCTGAAATGGCGCGCACGGCATATTTGGTCGCACTATAAACCCCGGCTGAGGGGGTGACCACATGTCCGGCAACGGATGCGATATTAATAATATGACCGGATTTCTGGGTTTGCATTGTGTCCATCACAGCGGCAATGCCATGCAGAACACCACGGATATTGACGTCGATCATGCGATTCCATTCATCCAGTTTCTTTTCGGCAAAAAAGGATAAGGGCATCACACCTGCATTATTAATCAACACATCAATGCGACCGAATGTATCCAAAGCAAGCTGGGCCAACTGATTGACATCTTCTTCTTTGGTGACATCACAAGCCATGACTTCTGCTGAGCTTGGCAATTCGCTTTTTAGAGTTTTCAGGTTATCCAGACGGCGTGCCCCGAGGATAAGGTTTGCCCCTTGGGCAGATAGCAAGCGTGCCATTGCTGCTCCAAGGCCACTACTGGCACCGGTGATGATGATTGTTTTATCGCTTAAATCCGCCATGGTGACATTTCCTTGATCTTGGTTTCGTTTGATACTTTTTAAGGAATTTAAACGTTTTACGCAATCCTAATGATTTTTCTAAAGGGCTCTGTTAGTCTTTTTATTAGGGTAAGGAAACGTTGGATCAAGTAAATGCATAACGAAGAACATCTCATTCACGAAATTAAACGCGAATTGGACTGGGCAGCATCGGAAGTGCAACGCACCGAAGCCGAAGTCATGCGTCTGGAAGTGGATTTTAATAAATCCATGGAAACAGCAGACGCGCAGGATGTCAAACGCCTGACGAAAGAGAAAGAACATCTGCAGGAACGTATCGGACTAAATGAAGCCTATGGATTGCAACGCCGTGCAGCCAAACGGTTTTATATGATTAGTCATGTTTATGATATTGCCAGTACGGGAAAATCATCTGAACATATCCGCGAACAATTAAGCTGTTTTCTCTATCGTTCTATCGATGGTGTGGCGGAAAATGCAGATCAGCGTGACAAGCTCTTGGAACTTGCAGAAGGATTGTTGGCTTATTTTTCAGGCGGTCATAGTGACGAAGCCGATGAAGCCATCCGTGAAGCCTGGCAGAATATTGAGGAAACCTTGCGTCATCTTGGTCGAAAGTAACGGGACAAAAAAAGAAGCCGACCCGAAGGTCGACTTTCGAAAGTTTAATAGAAGCTATTACTAGCTTCTAGGCGCTCTGATTCGGATCCGAAGATCCGAAAAAGGTATCGATTGTCTGTATATCAACTGAAAGTCTTTATACTTCAAACCGATAAGATCGGCGGAATAGATGTTCATTATAATAACCTAAAATTCAAGTAATTCCACAAAAAAATGATACGTAGCATCACTTAGGGAGATGTGCAGGCTAATACAAAAGGATAGTTTATCCGCCGACTGGTTTTTTGCCTGATCAACTTATTGGTTTTTAAGAAAATTTCTTTTTAAGGGCTCCATAACCTGCTTTAAAACTAGCAAGGTCATTTGCATCATTAAAGGAAACAACGACCACTTTTTGGCCGAGACCTTCTTCAATGCCTTCCAGTTTTAAATTCCATTTCCCGGAACAGGTATGATCAAGAAAAGTTTCTAGCTCGCTTAAGGGGACCGGGGTCTTAAAACGAAGGGCAGGACGTCCGTCGCTCATTTATCTACTCCATAAAATCAGCACCATGCGGATATATAGAAGATTTTTTTAGGACGTAAAGACCTTATGCATGCCTTTTACCTTTTGCACCGGCGTTTGAGCCGTGTCAGGATTATTGGCTTCCCCGATAATGATCATCCAGCGTGAGGCCAGCGCATCCAGACGCGCTGCGACCCGGTGTAAATCCGAATAGCTTTTGTCAAAATTATCTTTCTTCATTTTTTCAATGATGGGCTGAAGCTGTTTAGACAAATTGGTATATTCTTTCGCCATCAGGTCCAGTTCCTGTTTGAAGCCAAGAAAGATTTCCTTGATGCGGGTCTTGGCCGTTGGCCCGATATCGCTATTTGCGAGTTTGCGCAAAATTCCTTCAAAACCGCTTTGGGCTTTGCGTATTTTTAAGGCCTTACCCTTGATCCGTTCAATCAACGTCAAGGCAACCCCGTATTTAAACAAACGGTTCACAACTTCATTTGTAGATATGTCTAACACTTTTGCGGCCAAAGCAAATTGGTCTTTTGCAGGCATGGCTTCGCGCAGTTTATCTAGTTCTGCCTGATCCTCAATGTCTTGTTCCTGCTTAAGTAACGCATCGATCAGGAGTTTTGCTACATAGCGCTGCATTTGACCAAACAGGCGGTTGCGTTCAGCCATTTTTTCCTTGGGGTTATATTGATCAACCAGACGCAAGGCAGCCCCTTCCAGAAACGGACCGTTATCGCCGTCACGTTCAAGGGGGCGTTGGACGAAAGCTAAATACTGACTGGAGGCAAGCCCGTTTAAACCGGGCACAAGTTGGGGGAGCCGGGTTGGATTAACGAGGCGGTCCTGTTCGTTACGTTCTTTGTTAACCCATTGGTTTTCTTGTGATTTTAATCGTTGTAAGGCCCCGACATCTAAAACAATCTCCCCATCACCGCGACGGGTGAGGATGAGTTGAGACAGTAAAACCTTAGTGTCATCGGAAATTTTACTTTGGGCTTCTGCCATTTCCAATGTTTGTCCAACAGCGTGACGGATGGACTGAAAAATATCGTCGTTCGTATCCCCGGCCATGAAACTGGCGTCCTTTTATTCTAAAACTGCTGCGGTAGAGTTTATGTGTTTTATTATTCAGAGTTATATAAGAATTTTTCTTTATAAAAAAGCATAAAGCCATGAAAAAAACAAAGTATCCTGTATATAAGTCTATGATAGGGTCGGCGATTGGCGCTACAAAATGGAAGGTTGTCCCATGAATAATAAATTTGTCCCACTTTTTGTTTTCCTCCTTTTCTTCGGTTTTCATCACGTTGTTCAGGCAAATGAATTACAAATCAAAGACTTGAAAGTTGGGGAAGGCAAAGAAGCAGTCCAGGATAAAAAGGTAAAGGTTCATTATACAGGATGGCTGTTAGATGGGAAAAAGTTCGATTCCAGTTTGGATCGTAATCAACCTTTTGAATTTACCCTGGGCGCCCGTCAGGTTATTCCCGGTTGGGATCAAGGCGTGCAAGGTATGAAGGTCGGGGGCAAACGCGAACTGATTATTCCCGCTCATTTGGCCTATGGTGCGCGTGGGGCAGGCGGTGTCATTCCCCCAAATGCGACTTTGCGCTTTGAAATCGAATTGCTTGATGTGATGGCGCCTGCCTTCCAAAATATTGATAATGCAACGCTAAAAGAGCTGAAATCCCAAGGGGTCAAGCTGGTAGATGTGCGCACTCCCCAAGAATGGAAAGATACCGGGGTGATCGAAGGCAGCTATCTTTTGCCTTTTAGAATGCCGAATGGACGCATTAATCCAAAATTCGTTGAAGATTTAAGCCGAATCGTAAAACCGGATGAAAAAGTTATGTTGATTTGTCGCACCGGAAACCGAACACGCATGGCCTCTGAAGGGTTAAGCAGTCAGTTTGGCTTTACACAGATCTTTAACGTCAAACATGGCATAACTGATTGGCTAAAAGGAAATAATCCGATCGTGAAACCTGATCTGTCCAACCTGAATAAAACATGTTCAATGTGTTAATTAATATTAACAACACTAAAAAATAAGATAATTATTGATTTGTCATCTCTAATATGTCACAAGGTGCATATATTAACGCATGCATCTTGTGCATTTATTGGAGAATACAGACATGTTTGAAGACATGGAACCAACAGATATCCTGTTCGTCGGCGGTGGATTATTGGGCCTTGCTTTTGGTCTTTTAGGACAATCCAGCCGTTTCTGTTTTCGTCAAGCTGTACAGGAAGCCGTCGAAGGTAAACGGGCGGGACAATTGCGCGGCTGGTTGATCGCCACTCTTATTGCAGTTGCTGGCACCCAAAGTCTTGTGGGTTCTTTTGATATTGATTTTTCTGAATCGGCCTATTGGGTCGAGAGCCTGCCCCTTGTCCCGTTAATTCTGGGCGGGATCATGTTTGGTATTGGCATGATGTTGGCCCGTGGATGTGCTGGACGTCAGGTTGTCTTGGCAGCGACAGGAAATTTACGTTCCTTGATCGTTATTATCACCATTGCCTTAAGTGGATATATGACCATGCGTGGCCTGTTTGCCCCGATCCGTCAAACATTGGAAGGGTGGGTACAGGTTCCGCTAAATAACCCGGATGTTGCACAAAGTCTTGCTGCGTCATTAAGCGTCGAAGCCGAAAGTGTACGCACAGGCTTGATCGCGCTCGCCTTGTTGCTGGCTGTTGTTTTACTCGCACGCAGCTTCGTCTTGCGCGATAAGATTTACTTAAGTGTTGCCTCGCTTATTATCGGTGGACTTGTTGTTGGTGGCTGGTATGTCACCGGTGTCATTGGTTATGACGAGTTCGAACCGCAACGTCTAGAATCTTTGACCTTTGTTGCACCAGGTGGCAATGCCATGCAGTTTTTAATGATCTATACCGGGACCACAGCAAATTTTGGCATTCTCTTAATTGGCGGTGTGATTACGGGGTCTTTCCTGTCCGCACTCGTGCGTCGTGAACTGGCGTTGCAGAGCTTTAGCGAACCCAAAGAAATGCTGCGCTATCTTGCGGGTGGTGTCTTGATGGGTTGCGGGGCGGTGATGGCAATCGGCTGTTCTATTGGTCAAGGATTGTCCGGGATCAGCACGTTGGCTTTTTCATCCATCATCAGCGTCAGTGCTATCGTCGTTGGTGCCAAAATCGGTCATATGATGATGAACCGTCAAACTATTCAACAAGCAGAAATGGCGCCAGCTGAATAAATTTTTGCTGCTTCTGTATTGTTCCTAATTTCAATTTATTGCAAAGTGATTCATATTGCTTTGCAATATTTGATTTTATGGAGTGTGGTTGATGAACGATTCCCTTGAAGAAACAATGAAAATGGTGATTGATTTTATCACCATGTACGGCCTGCAAGTTGTTGCGGCCATTATTATTCTGATTGTCGGGTTCTGGTTTGCAGGATTTGCCAAAAAGAAAGTGGAAAAAGGCCTGTTAAGAAGTGGCAAAGCTGATGAGATGCTCGCAGGCTTTTTATCAGCCCTGATTAAATACATTGTTATTGCCGTCACTGTATTGGCGGTTCTGAATAAATTTGGCGTTGAAACCACTTCGCTTATCGCGGTTATGGGTGCTGCAGGTCTGGCCATTGGTTTGGCGTTACAAGGAACATTGTCCAACGTGGCAGCAGGGGTGATGCTCTTGTTTTTGCGTCCTTTCAAGGTCGGTCATTTTGTTGAAGTCGGCGGTCAGGCAGGGACGATTAAAAATGTTTCTCTCTTTACCACCGAAATGGCAACAGGCGATAATGTGAAAATCATCATGCCAAACTCGCAAGTCTGGGGCAGCGCGATTAAAAACTTCAGCGCAAATGCCACCCGTCGTGTCGATTTGTTGATGGGCATTTCTTATGAGGATGATATCGATCAGGCTATGGCCGTGATTGAAACACTCGCTAAAGAAGATGGTCGTATCAAACAAGACCCATTGCCTGTGCTGGCTGTGGGGGAACTGGCAGATAGTTCGGTGAACTTGATTGTGCGCCTGTGGGTCGATTCGGCTGATTATTGGGGTGTAAAATGGGATATGACCAAAAAGATCAAACAAACCTTTGATGAAAAAGGTATCTCGATTCCTTATCCTCAACGTGTTGTTCATCACGTTAATGCGGATAAAGAATAACTTTTACTGTCATTCCTGCGAATGCGGGAACTCAGAAAGCAGGATCCCCGTTTTTACGGGGATGACGGTATATTAATAAAAGAGCGTCTGAGGGTAGCCCTCAGACGCTCTTTTATTAACCACTTACAACCCTTCGGGTTGGCCGACTACAACAGTCATAAGTTGATCCGGTTTTAAAAGCTTTTTTGCCACTCGATTGACATCTTCAGGTGTGACGGCTTCGACCAGTTCGTTGCGGGTTTTTAAGAAATCAATCGGCAGATCGTCTTTCTGCATCCCAACCAGAATAGCCGCAATGGTATCGCTGGATTTAAAGCGCAAGGCAAAAGATCCTGTCAGGTAGGTCTTTGCATCTTTGACTTCCTGTGCGCTGACCCCTTCTGTTGCGGCCTTTTTCCATTCTGCGCGCACCACATCCAGCGTTTCTTTTACCCGGGCATTTTGTGTGCCAGCACCTGCCATCCAAAGTTCAGCGCTGTCATAATCGGCGAGGTAACTATAGACCGAATAGACCAGCCCGCGTTTTTCCCGTACTTCTTCATAAAGCCGTGATGAAAAGCCACCACCGCCTAGAATATAGTTCAACACGTAGGCCGGATAGAAATCTTCATCATGGCGTTCTATCCCTTTTTGTGCAAACAGGATGCTACTTTGCGGAACCGCCTTGTTGATCACCTGCAAGCCACCTTTAAACTGTGGGTCGGCTTTGGCAATCTGCCAGTCCTTTGCGGTCTGCGGCAAACTTCCAAACACCTTATCCAATAGGTCTTTTAATTGATCCGGCGTGATATCGCCAGACACGCCCACAATTAGATTATTTTTGCCCAGACGATCTTTGACAAAGCCGTGTAGATCGGACGGGGTGACACTTGCCACCCCATTCAACGTGCCTTTAGATCCGCGGGCATAAGGGTGATCCCCAAAAATTTTCCTATAGAGTGCAAGGGCAGCAATTGCATCCGGATCTTCTTCGCGTTGGCGTAAATCAGCCAAAATTTGCGAACGAATGCGTTCTACAGGCTCCGTGTCAAAGCGCGGGGCGGTGAGTGCGCCATTCAGCATTTCGGCTGCCGCATCCAGATTTTCACGCAAGGTCAGAACACGCCCGCCAAAGCTGTCCATGCCAGCTTCGAAACGTAACGTGATGGACAAATCTTCCAAACGGCTTTGAAAACCCTGACTATCCCACTTGTCTGCGCCTTCATCCATGGTAGCCGAGGCTAACCTTGCAAGGCCTTCTTTTCCAGCGGGGTCAAGGGCAGAGCCGCCACGGAAACTGAAACGCAAGGCCACAATCGGGTTGGTATGATCTTCAATCAACCAGGCCTTGATGCCTTTTTCAGACACAACTTCCTGCACGGGTGCGAGGGCATAGGCAGGTAGGGCAAAAAAGGTAATCAGTGCAATAATCAGATATCTCATGAGTCTTCTTTCTTGCTCAACAACAGGGCGGTGGTGGAATATTGATCTTTAAGAACGGCGCGTAAAGCTTTGTTCACGTCATCACGGCTGACAGCCTTGATGGCTTCGGGCCAGCTTTCGACCTGATCAATGCTCATGCCTATAGCAAGGGCATTTCCGAGAACCTGTGCCGCAGTACCCAGATTATCTCGGGCAAAAACAGCTTCATTCACCAAGGTTTTTTGAGCGCGCAGGACCTCATCCTGACTGACGCCTTTTTCAATCAATAGATCAATTTCACGTTTTAAGGCCGCTTCAACCTTGTCAATCGAAACTCCATTTTTGGCACTGGCCCAAAAAGTCATGGTCGATTGATCCAGCATGGTCGGGGAATAGTAAAATCCGGCAGAATCCGCAATTTTTTGATCGATCACCAAACTGCGATAAAGCCGGCTGGTTGCGCCACCGCCTAAGATATTTTCCAAGACCTGTAAGGCATAAGGCGATGTGTCGCCTTTTTCAACCGATCCATAGCTTGGGGCAAGATAGCTGCGTTGGATGGAATCCTGACGCACGCGCTGGTCCTGCTTGATGACGCGGCGATCAGCATGTGCAGGGGGCTCACTAGGGCGGATGCGTTCATAATCCCCACCTTTATGAATAACGCCATAATATTTTTCTGCGAGTGGGCGAAGCTCTTCGAGTGTGATATCGCCTTCCACCACCAAGACTGCATTATTGGGCGCGTACCATTTTTTGTAAAACTGATTCAGATCCTCAAGGCTTAGGTCTTCGATCTCATGGGCCCAGCCGATGACAGGGATACGATAAGGATGGTTCATATATTGTGCGGTAGAAATTTGTTCGCGCAGCTGTGCAGACGGATTATTATCTGTACGCTGACGACGTTCTTCCAGAATGACTTGACGTTCCGGCTCAATCACTTCTGCCGTAAGGGTCAGGTTGGTCATCCGGTCGGCTTCCATTTCCATGACGATCGGCAAACGGTCTTTGGCGACAGTCTGATAATATCCGGTGTAATCATAATAGGTAAACGCATTGTCGCGTCCGCCATTTTTGGCAACAACTTTTGAGAACTCACCGGGGGCGAGTTTTTTTGTGCCTTTAAACATCAAATGTTCAAAGAAATGGGCAATACCGGATTTGCCTGCCGGTTCATCGGCTGAGCCCACCCGATACCAGACCATATGATGGACCACAGGCACGCGGTTGTTGGGGATCAACACCACCTGCATGCCATTTTTCAACATAAAGCTTTGGGGGTTAAACACGCCTGCTTGTGCTTGTCCACCAAACAGCGCGAGACCAAGAATTAAAAACAATATGCGCAAAGCCACATCCTCATGAAATCTTTAGCGATTTATAGGATGTAACTCAAAACCGTGTCGAAACAAGGGCAATTATTTTAATTTAGGATGCCTTCAAGCAGGGCCTTTTCTTCGCGTTCGATTATAATAGCACCAGAGCCATCAATTTTTTCACCCAAAGCCTGCGCTTCACGAATGCGTTGCGCTTCGGCAGCAGCATCGACCTTGGTGCCAAATTCAGCTTTATCTTTCCAGAACATCAAATCTTCAGTGAAGGTTTGCGATTCTTCAATAAAGGCACTGGTTTCACGGTCAATGATTTTACGGATAGAGGGATCAGCGTTAACCGCACCGGTTTCTTGCAAAATTGAACGCAAACCCGGCGACATATTTTCATAAGAGTCAGCGTTATTTGTTTTTGCAGCAACGTCCCGCCCGGTCAGTGCACGTTGGGCGCGATGGGTTTCATCTTCTTTTTGCGGACGTTCCGCCCCTGGGGTTGGCGGCTTTAGTGAATAATCTGGCGGCAGACTTAAGGGCGCACGCGAATAAACGGCAAATTCGTCCGGGGCGGATTTTTCCAGACCCAACATTTCTTTTGTGCTGCTACAAGCTGTTAAAGCCACGCTCGCAAAGGCCAGAGCCAGAAATTTTTTAGAAGCTGATACAGACATGTCCATCGCCGTGGGTTAAAGATTAATCACTGTCTTCATTTTTAGATGAATCCGGCTTGCGAAACAAGCTATCTAAAATCAAAAGTGTTGCACCACAGGTAATTCCCATGTCAGCCACGTTAAAGGCTGGCCAGTGATGACCTGCATAATGAAAGTCCAAAAAGTCAGCAACCGCGCCCCAATGCAGGCGATCTACCCCATTACCGATGGCCCCGCCGATGATGGCACCACAGGGCAGAGCAAACGCCAGACGATTTTCACGCTGCATCCAAATCGCCAACCCAATGGCCGCAATAAAAGCCAATCCGGACAGGACATAGACTTTCGTATACGAATCCCAACCAAACATGCCAAAGCTGACACCCTGATTCCAGGCCATGACGATATTGAAGAAGGATGTGACTTCGATTACATGGGGACGTACCATGATGTTATAGACGATTTCGAACTTCGTCCATTGATCAACCAAAAAGATGATCAGGGCCATCAACAGGCCCGCAATCACGGGGCGTCTATGTAATAGCGTGCTCATATCTGTCAGGCAATAGCATCAGCGCAACGATGACAGATGCCACCTTCGCTGGTGACTTCTGGTAAAATCTGCCAGCAACGTTCACATTTACCGCCTTCGGCTTCTTTGAACATGACACCGATCCCGGCAACGTCTTCCATTGTATAGGCGCCGTCCGGAACGTCACCTTCTATCAATGTGGCGGCTGATGTGATGGAAATTTCTGCCAGATCAAGTCCGTTCATCACCTCGACATATTCTTTTGTCGCAAAGACTTCAGGGGCGGCTTGCAAAGATGACCCGATGGCTTTTTCTTTACGTTTTAGCTCCAACGCGCCAGTAACGACACGACGTAATGTACGGATTTTTGACCATTTGGCCGCCAGTTCATCATTTTTCCAGTTTTCCGGTACTTCCGGGAACTGGCGCAGGTGAACACTGTCGGCATCTTCGCCATAACGGCTGGTCCATGCTTCTTCCATGGTAAAGACCAAGAAAGGCGATAACCATGCTGTCAGGTGATTAAACAGAATGTCCAAAACGGTGCGTGCTGCGCGGCGGCGGATACTATCGTGCGCATCGCAATAAACGGCATCTTTGCGGATGTCGAAATAGAAGGCAGATAATTCCATTGCACAGAAATGGTGCAATTCAGCAAAAGCTTTATGGAAAACAAAGTTGTTACAGGCTGTACGCAGTTGTTTGTCCAACTGATAGACACGGTGCAAAACCCAGCGTTCCAGTTCCGGCATGTCTTCATAGGGCAGTTTTTCTGCATCGCTAAAGCCGTCCAGATTACCCAGCATATAGCGGATGGTATTACGCAAACGGCGATAGACATCGGATTGTTGCTTGATGATGTCTTTGCCAACGCCGACATCAACTGTCGTGTCTGATGAAGCCACCCACAAGCGCAGGATATCGGCACCATATTGATTAATGACTTCGTTGGGTTCAATACCATTGCCGAGAGATTTTGACATTTTCATGCCTTTCTCATCGACAAGGAAGCCGTGTGTCAAAATGGCGTTGTAAGGTGCACGTCCGCGTGTGCCGCAGGATTCCAGCAAGGAAGAATGGAACCAGCCCCGGTGTTGGTCTGAACCTTCAAGATATAAATCGGCAGGCCATGTCAAATCGTCGCGGTCTTCCAGTACAAAGGCGTGGGTTGAACCGGAATCAAACCAGACATCCAAAATGTCAGTGACTTGCTCGTAGTCTTCAGCTTTGTATGTATCACCCAAGAATTCTTGGGGATCGCGGGAATACCAAGCATCAGCCCCTTCTTCTTCAAAAGCGGCAACGATACGGTCGACAACATCCTGATCACGCAGTGGCTCACCTGATTTTTTGTTGACGAATACAGTGATCGGCACACCCCACGCGCGTTGGCGTGATACACACCAATCCGGGCGATCTTTGATCATGCCCCCCAGACGGTTGCGGCCCATATCAGGGACAAAGCGGGTTTCATCAATCGCTTTCAACGCTTTTTCACGCAGATTGTTGACGTCCATGGAAATGAACCACTGCGGCGTGTTGCGGAAAATCAACTTGGCTTTGGAACGCCACGAACAGGGATAACTGTGCGTGATTTTGCCAGAGGCCAGCAAGCAGCCGACTTCGGTCAGTTGTTCCAAGATATGCGGGGCGACTTTATAGACATGTTCGCCAGCAAAGATCGGAACTTGTTCATAATAACAGCCGTCCGGTCCAACCGTATCGGGCACGGCAATGCCATATTCTTTAGAGACTTCCCAGTCTTCCTGACCGTGGCCCGGCGCGGTATGGACAAAGCCCGTACCTGCATCCGTGGTGACATGATCACCGGCAATACAAGGCACATCAAAATCATAGTCGCGTCCACGCCATGGGTGTGAACAGATGGTGCCGGCAAGGTCTTTGCCTTTAAACTGTGCCACAAGTTTAAAATCAGCCACTTTGGCATCACCCATGACTTCAGCCGCCAAGGATTCTGCCACAGCGATTTTCTCACCCACGCGGGCAAGTGAGCCATCATGCACATCCAGGATTTCATAAACGGCATAATCAATGTCATTACCATAGGCAATTGCGCGGTTGCCCGGGATGGTCCAGGGGGTTGTGGTCCAGATGACGATTGTGGCGTCTTTAACGGCGTCCAGTTTGGTTTCTTCAACTTTGAAACGCACATGGATGGTGACCGATTCGTGGTCATAATATTCGACCTCGGCTTCCGCCAGAGCGGTTTTTTCTACTGGGGACCACATGACGGGCTTGGCCCCTTTATACAAAGAGCCATTCATTAAGAAGCGACATAGTTCTTTGGCGATTGTCGCTTCGGCATGGGGTGTCATGGTCAGATACGGGTCTGCCCAATTGCCTTCCAGACCAAGACGTTTGAATTCTTCGCGTTGAATATTGACCCATTCGCTGGCGAACTGGCGGCATTCTTCGCGGAATTCCAAGACAGGGACCTGATCCTTATCTTTTTTCTTTTTGCGGTATTTTTCTTCGATTTTCCATTCAATCGGCAAACCGTGACAATCCCAACCTGGCACATAATTGGCATTCTTACCCATCATCTGTTGGGTGCGCACAATGATGTCCTTCAGGATTTTATTGAGTGCATGACCCATGTGCAAATGACCATTCGCATAAGGTGGGCCGTCATGCAAAACAAAGGGTTCGCGATCCTTGGCATCTTCTCTCAGCTTGTCGTAAAGACCAGTCTTTCCCCATTTTTCCAGAATCTTCGGCTCTTTTTGGGCAAGGCCGGCACGCATTGGAAAGTCAGTTTTAGGTAGGAATACAGTCGATTTATAGTCCACAGTCATGGTCTTCTCATACAGGAGAGGGTTAAAAAGGGTTGGTCTTCTTTAGTATGTCTTGGGCAAGGATGCAATCTTTTGCGATCTGATCTTTAATTTCATCCAATCCGTTGAATTTTTTCTCTGCCCGGATGAAGTCGATCAGGGCAACGCGCAGGTGCTTTCCGTAGAGATCGCCGTCATAATCAAACAGATGAGCTTCCAACATAATATCGCGCTTGTCAAAGGTCGGGCGTTTGCCAATATTGGCCACGCCGTCATGCCAGACGGTTTGGGTACCATCATCCACACCGGCGCGGATGGCATAGACACCATAAGCTGGTTCCAGATAATCATTCAGTTCCACATTGCAGGTCGGAAAGCCTATGGTGCGTCCGCGCTGATCGCCCTTGACCACACGGCCTTCAATTTCAAACGGGCGTCCAAGAACGGCTGCGGCTTCTTTAGGTTTACCGCCATAGAGGAAATCGCGAACGCGGGTGGAGGAATAAGCCTCGTTCCCATCATCACTGACCGGGTTGACACAGGTAAAGCCAAAACCCAGCTCACGTCCTTTATGCAGTAACATGTCCGGATTACCTTGACGCTTGGCGCCAAAATAGAAATCATAGCCACAGACCACATGCTTGGCAGCAAGCCCGTCAATCAGCACATCTTTGATAAAATCTTCGGCCTGACGGCTGGCAAAATCCATATCAAATTGCAAAACCACCAGATCATCTACGCCCATCTCTTCAATATGGCGGGCCTTAATGCGGAATGGGGTAATGCGAAACGGGTCCTGATCGGGCTTGAAGACCATGCGTGGATGAGGCTCAAACGTTAGCACGACCCAAGGAATCCGGTGTGCCTTGGCGATCCATCCGGCTTCGCCAATGACTTCCCGGTGCCCCAAGTGCACGCCGTCAAAGTTCCCAATCGCAACCGCGCCCCCTTTGACCTCGGGCGGCAGGTCCTCAAAATGTCTGTATATGCGCATGGAGGGGAAAGTAGCCTTATTCAGACAAGGGTCAAGGGGAAAGATAGACCTGAGGGGATTTTTTAAGGTCTGATTTCGCGCAGGACTCGAAAGCTGATGTTATAACTAAACACATTCACATGATTTTTATAGCGATAGGCTGAACGTGACAGCTTTGGAAAGTAGTACCATGACCCGCCTCTGGTAACGCGTTGCTGGCAATCACCGTCCAGTCTTGCGCTGCCATCTGTTGGGGCCATTGCATAATGCGGGGTCCAGCAATCAGCTACCCAGTCCCAGGCATTGCCATGCATATCATGAAAGCCCCAGGGATTTGGTCTAAAAGACCCAACGGGTGCAGAGCCAAGGCCAGACCATTGTGAGCCGCACTTGCGGCAATTGGCGTTATTCTTTCCGGGCTTATCCCCCCACCAATATTCAGATGTGGTTCCTGCACGTGCGGCATATTCCCATTCGGCTTCACTGGGCAGGCGATAGGTTTGTCCGGTTTTTTGGGAAATCCATTTCAGATACACGTTGATATCATCATAGGTTAAATTGATGATGGGATAGATTCCGCGCCCCCAATTGTGGTCGTCCGGGTCTTTTTTACAGGGGCCTTCTTGTGCGCAGGCGTCCCATTCATCGAAAGTAACTTCGAATTTTCCCAGAGCATAAGGATAGTCGATGGTGACTTTATGGGCGGGGCGTTCATATTTATAATTATCATCATCGCCCATGATAAAAGAACCGGGGCCGACGACGATAAGCTTGGGACAAGTGTTGCAATCTTGAAATTCATCCCCAACTTTCAAAGTGTCAGTGGCGAAGCTTTCAAAGCTGCACAATAAGATTATGAGAAAAAACAGTTTATCCATATCGATAAGGTGACGTACTTTTTACTGTGGATCAATCTTTCTATTTTAGACGCATTAAAAAAGGCGAAACAATCATGCTTGTTATTGACAGAAAATGAATAGTGGGCATTATGGGAACAACATTTATTCTCATTTAAAAATGAAGAACATAGGTTAATTTTAGGCAGAGGTAATAGGGTAATGGCAGACTCTCGCATTGAAGAAATGTGCGTCGAAAAAGGTATGAAAATGACGGGACAACGTCGTGTCATTGCCAAGGTTCTTTCAGATTCCTCGGATCATCCGGATGTGGAAGAGGTATATCGACGATCAAGCGAAGTCGACCCGAAGATTTCTATTGCAACTGTTTATCGAACTGTGCGCCTGTTTGAAGAAGCCGGTATTGTAGAACGTTTGGACTTTGGTGACGGGCGTGCGCGCTATGAAGAAGCGTCTGAAGAACATCATGATCACCTGATCAATGTCCAAACCGGTAAGATTTACGAATTCCATGATAACGAGATTGAAGAACTTCAGCGCAAGATTGCTGAAAAGCTCGGTTTCAAGTTGGTCGATCACCGTATGGAATTGTTTGGCGTGCCCCTTGATAATGACAAATAAATAATATATCAATTCTCTAATTGATAACTCTTTCGAGTGCCTCTGTTGAAGTATCTATTTGTCCTATTTGGTCTTTTTCTATCTTTTCCTCTTTTGGCAGACGACCATAAGATTGAATGGGGACGAACTGATTTTCCGCCTTTTACCATTATTCGCGGCGAATATGTGGGTCAGGGGGTGACGGATCGGATGATCGATTTTTACATTCGTCATCTACCACAGTATGAACATCATAAAATCATCGGCAGCTTGCAACGGGTTTTAAACAACATGAAAAATGGTGCCCAGATGTGCCATGGCTCGCTTCTTTATAAAGAAAAGCGGGCCGAATATGTGGACTACCTGTTACCCAACATTGCCCAGTTTGCCAATGGGCTTATCACCACCAAAGAAAAAGTCGACCTATTTACGCCTTATCTCAGCGGTGATCATGAAATCGATTTGGAAAAGTTGATCAAAAGCGGGTCTGTCAAAATTCGCTATCATGCCGAACGTTCTTATTCGACCATTATCGATCAGGTGATTGAGACATATGGCGACAAATCCGATGTGTTGATGCGCAAAACCGGGTTGAAAGAAACGGATAAAGAAATTCAGCTGATGATGGATGGTCGTTTGGATGCGGTTATTGGCCGTCCCGAAGAAGGGCTTTATGTGATGTCTCAAGTCGATCGTGCAGACCGTATGGAGTTCTTCAAAATTAAAGGGGACACCCCCTTTAAATTCGCACAAATCGGTTGTGCCAAAGGAAACTGGAACAAGCAATTCATCAAGGATGTGAATGCCTTAACCCTGAAATACCGAACCAGTGATGAATTTGCCGGATTTTATGCCACTTGGCTGCCTGAAAACCTGCGCGTAAAATATTTGAAAATGGTCAAGACAGTCTTTGCTGAATGACTTGACTCTCAGCGTGCTAAGGCTTACATCGCCACTCAAGTATTTTTCTTAAGATTTCGATATAGATGTGATTGAGACGATGACTCAGCCCAAAAAGCTATTTATCAAGACCTATGGCTGTCAGATGAACGTGTATGATTCATCGCGCATGGAAGATGTTCTCAAGCCTTTAGGGTTTGAAACCACCGATGGGCCGGAAGATGCCAATATGGTGATTTTGAACACTTGCCATATCCGTGAAAAAGCATCTGAAAAAGTTTATTCCGAGCTGGGACGCCTGAAAAACATCAAAAAGAAACGTAGCGATAATGACGAAATGGTCATCGCGGTGGCAGGCTGTGTCGCCCAAGCTGAAGGTGAAGAAATTTCCCGTCGTGCCCCATATGTAGATATGGTTTTTGGTCCGCAGTCTTATCATAATCTGCCGGAAATGTTGGCCAAAGCGCATCGGGCAGGGGACGGTAAAGGACGCGGCATCCTGATGACGGATTTTCCGGAAGAGGATAAATTTGATTTCCTGCCAGATCCGGTAAAGCCAGAAGGATACACGGCATTTTTGTCCATTCAGGAAGGCTGTGATAAATTCTGTACTTATTGCGTTGTGCCTTATACCCGTGGGGCTGAATATTCCCGTCCGGTGGCCCATGTGTTGAAAGAGGCCCGTCAACTGGTGGCGCAAGGTGCGTTGGAAATCACATTGCTGGGTCAAAACGTGAATGCCTATCATGGCGATGACGGAAACGGTGGGGAATGGACGCTTGGCCGTCTAATCCGGGAATTGGCTGATATTGATGGCCTGGAACGGATCCGCTACACCACCTCTTATCCGGCTGAAGTTGATGATGATCTAATCTCGGCCCATGCCGAAGTCCCGCAATTGATGCCTTATCTGCATTTACCTGTGCAAGCCGGGTCAAACCGTGTGCTTGCGGCCATGAACCGTAATCACACCCGCGAAGAATATCTGGAAATCATTGCCAAGCTGAAATCAGCCCGCCCCGACCTTGCCCTGTCATCTGATTTTATCGTTGGTTTTCCGGGTGAAAATGATCGCGATTTCGAAGACACGCTCGATATCATCAAACAGGTTGGTTTTATCCAAGCCTTTTCCTTCGTTTATAGCGCGCGTCCTGGCACGCCGGCGGCGACCATGGATTTGCAGGTTGACAAAGTGGTCGCGAATGAACGTTTGCAGGTCTTGCAAAAATTGCTGGTCGATATCCAGACCCAGTTTAACGAAGATTGTATCGGCAAAGAATTCCCGATCTTGTTGGAACGTGAAGGACGCAAACCCGGCCAATTGGTTGGACGCAGCCCTTATATGCAGCCTGTTCATGTGGACGCACCGCTTGATTTAATTGGTAAAATCCGTGATCTTAAGATTATCAGTGCGCGCCCGAATAGTTTGGGTGCCCAGTTAAAGGGGACAGCCGCTAAGTGAGCGACGAAATTAATCTGACGTTGGACTTTGAAGACAACGCGCTTTTGCCGGATTTATTTGGTGAACATAACCGCAATTTGGCCCGCCTTGAACAAATGATCGAAGTCACCATCCATGAACGCGGCAATCAGGTTATCGTGGTGGGCGATCCAGAAAATGTCAATCGCACCAAGGCGGTTCTAGAAAGCCTTTATGCGCGCTTGAAAAAAGATATGGTTGTCGGCTCGCAAGAAGTCGATGCCGCGATCCGCATGGCGATTTATGGCGACCAACCACCTCATGCCCAAGAAACCATGCGCAAGGCCAAAGCGGCTTTGCCTGATACGGCCATGGTGGTGAAAACCCGCAAAAAACATATTTCACCGCGTTCGCCCTTACAGGCAACATATTTGCGTGATATTGACCAAAATGAACTGGTCTTCGGTGTGGGTCCGGCGGGGACAGGGAAAACCTATCTGGCTGTGGCCAAGGCAGTGGAAGCTTTGACTTCCGGTGGTGTGGATCGCATTATTCTGTCACGTCCGGCGGTTGAAGCGGGGGAGCAGCTCGGCTTTTTGCCTGGTGATATGCAGGAAAAGGTAGATCCTTATCTGCGCCCGATTTACGATGCGCTTTATGACATGTTGCCACAGGACCAAGTGGAAAAACGCATGGAAAAGGGTGAGATTGAAATTGCCCCCCTGGCCTTTATGCGCGGGCGGACCCTCTCCAATGCTTTTGTCATTCTGGATGAAGCGCAAAACACCACGGCTGTGCAGATGAAAATGTTTCTGACCCGTCTGGGTGAAGGTTCACACATGGTGGTGACCGGGGATTTATCACAAGTCGACTTGCCGTCTGGTGTGCGTTCGGGCCTTCGCGATGCGCTGGAAACGCTGGATGGGGTCGAAGGGATTTCGGCCATTCGCTTTACCGAAAAAGACGTGGTGCGTCACCGTCTGGTCAAGCGCATTGTGGACGCTTATGACAAGGCCGAAGAAAACCGCGATGATGCAGATGTCTATCGCAAACCCTATCGCAGAAGGCCTAAGCAATGATGCTGGGGGATCTGGATATTGCTGTCGCAAGTGACAATTGGCCCAATTGCGATACCTTGATCCGCGATCGGGTCATGCTGGCCTTGAAAGAATGCAAAACCGACAGTAAAGGTCGTCCGTTTGAACTGAGTATCGTTTTAACAGACAATGACCATATTCAGGAACTCAATCGCGATTATCGCGAGAAAGATAAACCCACAAATGTTCTTTCTTTCCCCGCGTTGGAAAGTCCCGCCCCGGGTGAAATTGAATTAGAACCCGGTCCCCTTCACCTTGGGGATATTGTGCTGGCTTTTGGGGTGGTGCAGGCTGAAGCAAAAGACCAAGAAATCGCCTTTGATGACCACTTAAGTCATTTGATCATCCATGGTGTGTTGCATCTGATCGGCTATGATCATATGGATGATGAAGAAGCCGAAGAGATGGAAAGCTTGGAAATTCGTCTTTTGGCACAATTAGGCATTGCTAATCCCTATGATTCTGAGGCACAGTCTTAGGATCAATTTCTCTTTTATTGAACGAGACCATGAACGACCAAAACGGTGACAGTAGCCAGCCCCAGATTGAGCTGGGGCAACAATCAGAAGGGGATGCCGGATTACTGGAACGGCTTAATCCTTTTCGGAAAAAAAATAATGGTGACCCCAGTGTGCGCGACACATTGGAAGAACTGCTGGAAGAGCGCGAGGAACAAGCCGCGCCTTTAGAAGCAGAAGAAGCTCAAATCCTTAAAAATATTTTCGGTCTGCGTGAGCGCACCATTGAAGATGTTTGTGTCCCGCGATCTGATATCTGCGCGGTTGCCGTCGATAGCGCGTTAGCCGATGTGGTCGCTTTGATGACGAAAGAGGGTCATTCGCGCTTGCCGGTTTATGGCGAAGATCTGGACGATCCCATTGGGATGGTGCACATCAAGGACGTGATCGCTTGGCAGGCCAAGGATGCGCCTTTTAATCTCGCCACCGTCTGTCGCAAGGTCTTATTTGTCTCGCCAAGTGCACGGGTGTTGGAACTGTTGCTGGAAATGCGCACCAAACGGGTCCATATGGCCTTGATGGTCGATGAGTATGGCGGCACGGACGGTCTTGTGACCATTGAAGATTTGGTTGAAGAAATTGTCGGTGAGATCGAAGACGAACACGACCGCCCCGAAGGTGATCTGCATGTGGAACGTACCGATGGTAAAATCGATGCGGATGCCCGTTGGGAACTGGATGATGTGGAAAAACAGATCGGCACATTCTTAAGTGAAGAAGAACGTGAAGATATCGACACGCTCGGCGGTCTTGTGTTCTCGATAACCGGACATGTACCCATCCGCGGTGAGGTCGTCACCCACCAAAGTGGCTTGGAATTTGAAATACTCGAAGCTGACCCACGGCGCATTCATCGCCTGCGCATCCAGAATATTGCAGCACTGATTAAGGCTTAGAGTTCTTTGTTTTAAGAGATTCCTGCTTTCGCAGGAAAACAGGTGCTTATAAGGTGCGAGAAAGGTCCTGCCAAGTTGGGTTTTGGTGTTCGATCAGTTCTATTTTCCAAGCACGCTTCCATTTTTTCAAACGCAGCTCACGCAAGCGGGCTTCTTCTAATTGATCGAAAACTTCAACATAGACCAGTTGTTTGAGATTATATCTTCTTGAAAATCCTGCGATCTGTCCGCAACGATGTTGATAGAGGCGGCGGTTAAGATCACTGGTGACACCGATATAAAGTGTCCCGTTGGGTTTATTTGTTAATATATAGACATAACCTTTTTTCATAATGCACTGTTATGTAAAGGCTTGGATCATTTTTACAATTCCCTCAGACGTACCTGTTCCCCTGCGAAAGCAGGGGTCTCTTTAACGTTTAATGGATAATGAATTCCTGCTTTAGCAGGAAAACATATTACTCAATCCTATCGTGGGGTGGGCTGAGGTCTTCGGCGGGGCTATCATCGCCGAGCTGGATTTCTTCTATACGTTCGCCGCGTTTGGTGACTTTGTCGGTGGAGATACGAATTTTGCGGATGTCATCGACCGATTGATTAAAGTGACGTTCCAGACCAGCTACCCGGTCATCTAATCGGCTCACGTCTTCCAACATGGTCATAACTTCTTTTTGGATGCGACCTGCTTCTTCGCGCATGCGGGCATCTTTCAAGACGGCGCGCACCGTATTGAGGGTCGCCATCAAGGTGGTGGGGGACACAATCCAGACTTTGGCTTTATAGGATTTTTCCACCACATCGACAAAATTTGCATGCAGTTCGGCATAAATGGATTCGGAAGGCAGGAACATCAGCGCACTTTCGGCTGTTTCGCCGGGGATAATGTATTTTTCGGAGATATCTTTGATATGTTTTAAAACGTCTGCCTTAAAGGTTCGGATCGCCAGCGTTTTATCTTGATCTGTCTCAACTGTCTGTAAAGCCTGATAACTTTCTAACGGGAATTTACTGTCGATACAAATGGAACCCGGTGGATTGGGTAAATCCAGCAGGCAATCCACCCGTTTGGTATTGGATAATGTTGCCTGGAAACGATAAGCCGATGGGGGCAAGGCGTTTGTCACCAACATTTCCAGCTGCACTTCCCCAAAGGCCCCGCGGGTCTGTTTGTTAGACAGGATATCTTGCAAGCCCACCATTTGGGTTGATAAATCCATGATGTTTTTTTGTGCTGTGTCGATGACGGCCAGACGTTCGGCCAAGCTGGACATATGTTTGGCGGTGGATTTAGTCTGTTCCATCAAGCCTTCGCCCATGCGATGGCTCAGGTTGTTTAGACGTTCATCCAGTGTTTTTGTCAGAGCTCGTTCCTGAATTTGCAGCCGTTCATTGACCGTTTCCTGCGCGCGGGTCTGGTTCTCATTCATTTGCGCCAATCGTCCGGCCAGTTCACTTTGCAGACGAGACAGTTCCATCAATTTTTCACTCATCAGGTCGTTTTCTGGCTCAGCCCCATCGTCTTTTTTGCGCAGCAAGGTAAAGACAGCGGTTAACAGGCTAACAACGGTAATACCGACCAGTAGGCTGATGACGAGATCGGTATTCTGCAGGAATGAAAAGTCCACGGATTTTCTCTTTCTTAGATAAGTACCCCCCACTCATAGCATGATTTTTTTCATGTGCAAGCTTGCCCGTTTGGCTTTTGACAGGCAACATATCAAAAAATTCCAAGGAGAAAGTCATGTCCCATTTGCGCACAAGCGTTTTTCTCGCCTCAACCTTTTTGATCAGTACGTCGGTGTGGGCTGAAACCGCACTGGATAGCAGCCATCAGAAAGACTTAGGCCTGACCATTTATCAAAATGGTTTGGGTTTTGTGCGCGATCAGCGAACAGTTTCCTTGCAAAAGGGGGAACAGGATCTTGCTTTTGAAGACATCAGCGCCCAGTTGATCCCCGATAGTCTGTTAATCTCAGGCGAGGGATTTTCCATTAAAGAACGCCGTTTTGCTTTTGATTTGTTGACGCCGCAGGTTCTAATGGAAAAGTCTGTGGGAAAAGACGTGACCTTTCGAAAAAGCAATCCGGTCACAGGTCAGGATGAATTGATTAAGGCGAAGATCCTGTCTAATCAAGGGGCTTTAATCATTGAACGCGATGGCAAGATCGAAGTCGGGATGCCCGGTAGTCTCGTTCTGGACCAGTTACCAGAAGGATTGCGCGCCAAACCATCGATGATCACCAAGTTGGATGTGCAGGGTGATGGTGAACTTGATTTGGCGCTTGGATATCTGACCAATGGATTAAACTGGCATACGTCTTACAGTGTGGAAGTCGCAGAAGACGGTAAAAGTCTGGCGATGAATGCTTGGGCCAATCTGACGAACACATCTGGTGTGGATTATAAAAATGTACGGCTGACGTTGGCCGCGGGTTCCATCAACCGACAAGTCGCCCCGCGTCAAGAAATGATGCTGGCAAAAGCTGGCGCCCCGCGTGCCATGGCAATGGATGCGGCGATAGAAAACACAATGAGTCCGCCGCAGGCCTTAGGCGGGATTCATTTATACCAGCTGCCCGCGAAAGTCGATCTGGATCAGAAAGAAACCAAACAGGTTGCTTTGGCAAAACCTGTGACCTTTAAAAGCAAGCGCGTGTTGGTGAAACGGTTTGGCCCGGTTTACAACGCCATGCGTTATCAATCTGATACGCCCGTTCACCCTGATATTGAACTAAGCTTCACCAACATTACGGGACAGCCTCTGCCCAATGGATTAGCGCGTCTTTATCGAAAAGATGGTGCGGGTGTGTTGCAGTTTGTAGGCGAAGATCATCTGGACCAGACCCCAAAAGGTGCCAATGCCAAGCTTTACCCCGGTCAAAGTTTTGATGTGACCTTGCTGCGCACCCAGACAGATTTTAAAGTCGATGGCAAAAATGCCTTTACGGCTGAGTATAAAATGGTGATTAAAAACGCGAAACAGACAAAAGAAACCGTTCGCGTAGAAGAAACTTTCCCCGGGGAATGGGAATTGGAAAAAGCCAGCCACAAGATCGCTAAACGTCAAGGTCAGCAAGCTACTTGGCAAATCGATGTGCCCGCAAGCGGGGAAACGGTTCTGACCTATCGGGTGAATGTCAAAACCCGTTAACGATTTTAGTCTTCTTTCAAGGGTAGGACCAGTCGAAAACAGGTGCCTTTCTCCCCACTATGAATCAAGACCAAATCTCCGCCATGGGCTTGTAACAGGTCGCGTGCAATTACAAGGCCCAGTCCTGTCCCCCCGCGTCGGGCTGATCCGATAAAGGGTTTAAACAGGTTTTCTTTGGCTTTGGTGGGCAGGCCGGGCCCGTCATCCAAAACATCCAGATGCAGCATGGTATATGCTTCATTTGCGCCGCAGGATACGGTTACATTTTTTGCCCCCATCTGGATGGCATTGCGTACCAGATTGGTCAGAACCCGGCGCAGTTGGGTAACGTCCCCGACAATTTCACACAGGTCATGCACATCATTACTGATAGTGCAATCGCGATCAAGCAAGTCCTGGACATGGCTAAAAACTTCATCGACCAGATCGCGCACATAAAACAGTTCCTTGTCCAGCCGCGGGTGGCTGTTGGAAACATAATCCATTGTTTGCGAACAAAGATCGATGGCCTGATCCACCGTTTGCGACAATTGTGGCGCGAGTTTACGCGATTGTTCATCTTCGCTCATGGCAAGCTGATCAGAAATCAGCATGCTCTTAGCCAGACTGTTGCGCAGATCATGGTTAATCTTGGCTGCCGCCGCCCCGATGGCAGCTAAACGGTCTTTTTGGCGCAGCATCTTTCGAAGATCGCCTTGCATGGCAAGCAGTTCATCTTCGGCCAGTCCAATTTCATCGCGCCTGCCGGAGGGGATGATTGTTGAACAGTCATCTTCCGGGTTGGTGCGAAAATCGGCCATGGTCATCGCCAACCGGCGCACCGGACGCACCATCAGCCAGTGCAGGCTGATATAAATCAGAACGGCGGTGATCAGCGAAATCACGAGAGAGAGATTTAAAATCCGTTGTGAATAGTCCAGCATCTCTATGCGCAAGGGAGCTTCATCAATGATGATTTCAATATGGACAGTTTCGTCACGCGGGCTCGGTCCCATCAGGCGCAGGACCCGATTTTCATCTTGTGCCATGGTTTCAAAGGCACCTGCAATGCTGCGGATCCAGCCCTGTTTTGAGAGGTCGATACTGACATTGGTTTCAGGCGGCATGTCCTTGGATAATGCCAGCATGCGTTTGCTGCCTTCAACCAGCGCAACGCCATAGGCTTCAGCATGTTTTAACAAGCGATCTTCCAGGTCTTTATCGACCATATGATCCGGTGCTGCTTCCAAGGCGAGGGCCGCCAAATGCGCCGTTTCCATATGTTCAGCGAAATAGACTTGGCGATAGCGCGCGATAGAGGGCACATAGATAAAGGCCTCGGCCAACAAGATAAAGATCACGGTCAGGATCAAAAGCCGCGCCGATAGCCCTACACGAATGTCACCCATGCCTGTCATGATGTACTTACCCAAAGCTCAGCAAAAAGCGCACGATTTTCTTGGTCTTTTCGCTAAACAGCGAGGGCGTATAAAAAGACCCGGCCGCACGTTTGGAAACTTCACTTAACGTAGGATAAGGCGCAATCATGCTGGCCATATCCCCGATTTTCAGTTTTTTACTCAACGCCAGTGTCCACGTTCCGATTAATTCACCGGCATGGGGGCCCACGATGGAACAGCCCAGAATTTTGCCTTTATCGGTGGTGATGACTTTAATCAGCCCATCTGTTGTTCCTTCAGCACGCGCGCGGTCATTTTCAGAAAACGGCCAGCGTAAGATGCGGATGTCATCATAGGCTTTCAGTGCAGCTTCTTCATTCATGCCAACACTGGCTAATTCCGGTGTCGTATAGGTGACCCAGGGGAGGGCGGAATAATCTGCCTTGGCGGGCAGGCGGAACAGGGCATTTTTGATTACAATGCCCGCATCATATCCGGCCTTGTGGGTGAACTGAAATCCCCCTGCCACATCGCCGATGGCAAAAATTTTCTTGTTGCTGGTGCGCAGGCGGGCATCGACCTTGATGGCACGTTCGTCATAGGCAACGCCCGCGCCTTTCAGGTTTAATCCGTCAATATTGACTTGGCGTCCGGCGGCGACCAACAGGTGTGATCCTGTGATGATTTCTTCTTCGCCATCGCGTTCTATTGTGACTTCAATCGCGTTTTCGGTTTTGGATGTTTTAACAACCTTGACGCCTTCTTTGAGTATCAGTCCTTCGTCAATCAGGCGACTGCGCACAATATCGACCAGTTCGGGGTCATCTTTAGGCATGATGGAAAACATTTCCAAAACGGTGACATCACTGCCCAGATGTTTATGGGCTTGTGCCATTTCAATCCCGATGGGACCGCCGCCGATCACGATCAGATGGTCAGGGCGTTCTGTCAGATCAAAAATAGTTTCGTTGGTGTAAAAGGGGGTCTCTGTCAGCCCATCAATGGGGGGGATCATGGCGCGTGAGCCCGTGGCAATCACAAAACGTTTGGCCTGAATAAGCTTGCCATCGGCTTCCAGTTCTTTTGGGCTGGTAAAGCGTGCGGCACCTTGAATGACCTTGACGCCAAGCCCTTCAAACCGTTCCACCGAATCGTTTGGAGCAATGCCATCAATCACGCCTTTGACATGGTCATGGACTTTTTGCCCATCGACTTTGTTTAAGGTTGCGTTGGTGCCATATTGCCAGGCTTCGCGTACATGTTGGGCCGCATGTCCTGCGGCAAGTAAAGCTTTGGACGGCACACAGCCATAATTTAAGCAATCGCCACCCATCTTGGCTTTTTCAATCAGGACCACATCGGCCCCCATTTGTGACGCGCCTGCGGCAACCGACAAGCCGCCAGAACCACCACCAATGACGCAAATATCTGTTTTGATAATCTCGCTCATGCTTGCCCCCGGTTTTTAAATTTTTTATAGACTACAGGAACCATCGCCAATAAGGCGAGTCCAATAATCGGTGTGAGAATTTCCGGACTGAAAATCACGCTTAAATCAAGTGTTTTACCTTCATCAAACACCGCGCCCAGACCACTGCCGACGCTGGCATAGACAAAGGCCCCGGGGATGATCCCGACAAAGGTGCCGATGATGTAGGTGCGTAATTTGACACCTAAAAGCGCAGGCACCAGATTAACCAGCCAGAAGGGAAAAATCGGCACAAGACGTAACACCAGCATGTAGCTGAGTGCATCATCCTGAAATCCTTTTTCCATTTTTGCCAGTGTTTTGCCCACCTTGGCGTGAAAGAAATCATAAAGCGCATAGCGGGCCAATAGGAAAATGCCCACCGCACCGGCAGTCGCGCCAACAACGATATAAATCGTGGCTTCAACCGTGCCGAACAAAAATCCTCCCGTTAAGGATAGCCATACTGCACCGGGCAGGGAAAACATCACAGCCACATGATAGGCGACCACAAAAGCCAGAACGGCGAGCACATAATGAGTGGCCGTCCAATCCAAAATCGACTGGCGGTTATCGCGCAAGGTTTCAAAAGAAAGATAATCCGCCCCCCCTGAAATAAAGAAGGCAGCAATTCCCCCTGCCAGCAGGATCAGCGGCAAGGCATGGAGTTTCTTTTGAGATTTGGGCGGTTTGGTTTGGGTCATTTCATTTACGGCTGTCATGAGGGTATCCGGATTTCTTTAAAACTATCACTTGTTTATCATTCTACCCAGCTTTTCGATCCGATCTAATCACGCTTGCGTGAAGTTCCTGTGAAAACAGGCTGGACCCATGCCCCCTTTTCCCATTACAAACAATTTATGATTAATCGAACGCCTCATGTCCTCACCATTTCCCCCAATGTGTCTTTTGCGGATGCCTTGGCCCGTGGGGTTATGGATAAATTTGGACAGAAGGCGGAAAACCTTTCCGAAGTGACTCTGCTGTTACCGACCAGACGCGCATGTCGCACCGTGCGTGAAGGTTTTTTGCGTTTATCGGGTGGCAAGCCGATGTTATTGCCGCGCATGCAGCCGCTGGGTGATCTGGATGAAGATGAACTGGCCTTGACGGGCTGGCGCGACATCGGCGGGTTAAATGCCATTAAGCCTGCGATTTCCCCTTTGCGTCGCCAATTGTTGCTGACCCGACTGATCTTAAGTTTTGAGGGCGATAAAACAACCGCCGATCAGGCCGCACAATTGGCTAATGAACTAGCGGGACTTTTGGATCAGGTCCATACAGAAGGTCTGGCTTTTCATGACCTGAAAAGTCTGGTGCCGGAAAATTATGCTGAACATTGGAATATTACGCTCGATTTCTTAAAAATCCTCACCGATCACTGGCCGACAATTTTGGAAGGCGAAGGGGTGATTGATCCGGCGGATCGGCGCAATCAATTACTGGATGCCCAACGCCGGGTCTGGGAAGAAACCCCGCCTAAGGGGCCGATCATTGCCGCAGGGTCCACCGCCAGCATTCCGGCTGTGGCAAAACTTTTGGCCTGTGTGGCGCGTCTGCCTCAAGGCATGGTGGTCTTGCCCGGTCTGGATCGGTATATGGCTGAAGACGATTGGGCGAGTTTGGAAGCCACCCATCCACAATATGGTTTGAAACAATTGCTGGATCGCCTGCGCATGGGACCGGATGAAGTGACTGATTGGGCGTTTACAGGCGTGGATGGATCACACCCATCACGTGCCAAGTTGTTGTCTGAAGCCATGTTGCCTGCCAAGACAACAGATAAATGGCGACGTCTTGATCATCCAATCGCCAATGTGTTGGAAGGCGTTGAACGTGTCGATTGTCCCACGCCGTTTGAAGAAGCAGGTGCCATCGCCTTGATGTTGCGTCGGGAATTAAGTTTTCCCGGACAGACTGCTGCCCTTGTAACGCCGGACAGGAACCTCGCACGCCGTGTGGCCTCTGATCTGCGTCGTTGGGGGATTGAGATTGATGATTCTGCCGGGACACCGCTGCAGCATAGTCCCACAGGGACCTATTTGCGCTTACTGGCACAGGCGGTCGCGGATGAATTTGCCCCGATCCCTTTTTTGGCACTGTGTAAACATCCACTAAGTGCAGCGGGTCAGGACCCTATGGTCTTTCGCCGTCATGTGCGTTTGCTGGAACTTTTAATCTTTCGCGGTCCGCGTCCTGGTCCGGGGCTGGAGGGGATGCGGCATGCTTTGGCGCGTCTGGAAAGTGACTGGCGCAAACGCACCAATCGTTTAAGCCAAGGCCAGAAAAAACGCTTGGATGAAGTGCGCGGCCTGATCGACCATATTGAAACGGCCCTTCACCCGTTGATCAAAGCGATGAAGCGCAAGAAAACCGATGTGATTAAACTGTTAGAAGCCCATGTCAAAGCAGGCGAAGCCTTGGCGGCGAGCGAATTTGACAGTGGGGTGCAACGGTTGTGGTCCGGTGATGCGGGCGAAGCGGCGGCTGATTTTATATCCGAACTGATGGGGGCTGCGGGCGGTTTTGGGGAACTGGCGGCTATTGACTATCCGGCCTTATTTGATGCCTTGATGCTGGGTAAGGCGGTTCGGCCAAAATTTGGCGCGCATCCTCGCCTTGCCATTCTTGGTCTGTTTGAAGCGCGTCTTCATTCGGCGGATTTGATCGTGTTGGGCGGCTTGAACGAAGGCACATGGCCGCCGGATGTAACGGCGAGTCCGTGGATGAGCCGACCCATGATGCATGACTTTGGCTTGCCGCAACCGGAATTTCAAATCGGCCAGACGGCCCATGATTTCACGCAAAATTTCTGTGCCCCACGCGTCATCATTACCCGATCAGACCGGGTAGATGGCACCCCGACGGTGCGTTCGCGCTGGCTGCGTCGTCTGGAGAATCGTTTGTCCGGCACGGACGTGGCGGCTGATTTTTCGGGGCACAGTGGCTGGCTGAATTGGCAGGCTGCGCTTGATTATGTGGCAAAAATTCAGGCCGTTGCCCCGCCAGCACCGCGCCCGCCTGTGTCGGCCCGTCCGCGTGAAATGTATGTCACCCGCGTGGAAACATGGATGCGTGACCCTTACGCCATCTATGCCCGCAATATCTTGAATATCAAGGCATTGGATGCCATTGATGCAGATCCGGGTGCGGCAGATTATGGTAATATCATCCATGAAGCTTTAGAAGTCTTTATGGACAAGTACCCTAAAGATTTACCTGATAATGCGGTGCTTGAACTGCGCGCAATCGGACGTGACGTCTTTGGCACAGAACTGGATAACCCCGGCATTTGGGCTTTTTGGTGGCCCCGGTTTGAACGGATTTGCGACTGGTTTATTGAACAGGAACACGCGCGGCGTGCTTTGATCGCCAAAAGCTATACGGAAATTGAAGGCAGTATCACCTTTGATGCGCCGGCAGGTCCGTTTAAAATATCGGCAAAGGCAGACCGTCTGGATTTGTTTAAAGACGGCGAAGTGTCGATCATTGATTATAAAACAGGCGTGCCGCCGACCAAAAAAGAAGTTGAAGCCGGATTTGCCCCGCAATTGCCTTTGGAAGCGGCCATTGCCATTGAAGGTGGCTTTAAGGAATTTGGCCCACGCGAGATTAAGGATTTGGAATTCTGGCGGTTGCGCGGTGGTCAAGTGGCAGGGCAAAAAGTTTCTGCTACCGATGATCCAAGCGAAACAGCTCGGAAAGCTTTGGAGGGTTTGAAAGGGCTGGTTGCCGCCTATGATCGGATTGAGGCACCTTATGGGTCACGCCCCAACCCCGAAAATGCACCGAAATATTCAGATTATGAACATCTCGCGCGCGTCAAAGAATGGTCCACTGCCGCCCTGGGCGAGGATGAATGATGACCACATTCATTGATCCCAATATCGTTCAACGCAAAGCCTCGGACCCGAAAGCCTCGGTCTGGGTGGCGGCGAATGCGGGTACGGGCAAGACCAAGGTTTTGACCGATCGGGTGTTATCCTTGATGATCACCGGGACCAAGCCGCAGCATATTTTGTGTCTGACCTTCACCAAGGCAGCCGCAGCAGAAATGTCCAACCGGATCGCCGATAAGCTGGGGAAATGGTCGATCATGGCTGATGCGGATTTGCAGGCAGAGCTGACAGATTTGCTCACCCGGGTTCCTTGTGAAGAAGAATTTACATTGGCGCGTCAGCTCTTTGCATCTGTTTTGGATACACCGGGTGGCATGCAAATTCAGACCATTCACGCCTTTTGCCAATCTTTGTTAAGACGTTTTCCATTGGAAGCCGAGCTTGCTCCGCACTTTCAGGTAATGGATGAACGCTCAGCAGCTGAGTTGCTGAAAAAGGCGCAAGATGAAATTTTGATGGATGCGCGTCTGGGACGCACACCGGAATTGCATGACGCCTTGCGTGTGGTGACAGGCCATATCCATGAAACAGCTTTTCCTGAACTGATGGGCGCACTGGCTTCAGATCGCGGACGCCTTCGCCGGGTGCTGGATCATCACGGGGGCGTACGCAAACTTGTTGCGCGTCTTGCCGACCTTATGGACTTGTCTGTGAGCGATACGCCCGCACGGATTGTGGAACGTGCCTGCGAACAAGACAGCTTTGATGCGCTGGGCTTACATCTGGCGGCCGAGGCATTGATGGCGGGGAAAGACAGCGATATCAAACGTGGGCAGGTGCTGGCAAACTGGCTGGGGGCCACTTGGGAAGATCGCATCAAGGGGTTTGATACCTACAAAGATGCCTTTCTGACGGGGAAAGAAGAAATTCGCGCCCGGCTTTACACTAAAGGCGTGGCAACGGATGCGCCTGCAACCGTCGATGTGATGCAGGTAGAAGCTGAACGTATGTTGCGCACGGCCACACGCATCCGCGCAGCGGTCACGTTACAAACGACAAATGCCTTGCTGCGCATCGGGAAATGTCTGCTGGATGCCTATGAAAAATATAAACGCGCCGCGGCCTTGCTCGATTACGACGATTTGATCTTGAAAACCCGCGATCTGTTGACGCGTGAGACCGTGCCATGGGTGCTTTATAAACTGGATGGCGGGATTGATCATGTGCTGGTCGATGAAGCCCAGGATACCAACCCGGACCAATGGCGCGTGATCGAAGCTTTGACGCAAGAATTCTTTACAGGTCTTGGCACTCACGAAGACGATAATCCGCGCACCATCTTTGCCGTGGGTGATGTGAAACAGTCGATTTATAGCTTTCAGGGCGCGGATCCGGCAGAATTTGAACGGATGAAACATCTGTTTGCCGATCATGTGCCCAAGGCGGAACAGGTCTGGCGCGAAGTCCCCATGACAGTCTCGTTCCGATCTACCCGCGCGGTCTTGCAGGCCGTAGATGCGGTCTTTAGCGATCCGTTGGTGGCCCAAGGCGTTGAAATCGATGATACCATCCGCCATGATGCGTGGCGTGCACAAGATGGTGGGTTGGTAGAAATCTGGCCTGCGATCAAGCCGACGCCCGCCAATCCGGGAACCGCATGGAAACCGCCTGTGGAACGGATTCAGGCCGATAGTCCGCGAGCCCGTCTGGCAGACCTGATTGCGCGGCGCATCCATAAGATGCTGGTCGATAAAGAAATTCTGGAAGCCAAAGGCCGTCCGATTGAAGCAGGGGACGTCATGGTGCTGGTACGCCGACGTTCCGGCTTTGTGGAAGAACTGGTGCGCGCGCTTAAAGAACTGGATGTGCCTGTCGCCGGGGTGGACCGGATGGTTTTGAACGAGCAAATGGCGGTGATGGATCTGGTCGCGCTTGGTCGGTTCTTGCTGCAACCGGATGATGACTTGCAACTGGCTTGTGTGTTGAAAGGGCCATTGTTGGGGCTGACGGATGAAGATTTATTCAACCTTGCCCACAAGCGCCCAAGCACACTTTGGTCATCCTTGCGCGATAAGGCAAAATCAGACCTGCATTTCCATCAGGCCCATAGCTATCTGAAAGACCTGATGGGCAAGACCGATTATGTGCGCCCGTTTGAACTGTTCACTTATGTGCTCACCGCCCTTGAAGGTCGCAAAAAATTGATCTCCCGTTTGGGTGTGGAAGCTGATGATCCGTTAAATGAATTCCTCGACCTCGCCTTACAATATGAACGCAGCCATGCGCCGTCATTGGAAGGCTTCCTTGCCTGGTTGGAAACGGGCGAAACAGAGGTTAAACGTGATCTGGAACAGGGTGATCAAAATGCCGTGCGCGTCATGACGGTGCATGGCGCAAAGGGTCTGCAGGCACCCATCGTCTTTATGCCCGATACCTTACAAAGCCCGACCATGGGGGCGAAACTGTTTTGGCCGCGCGATCCGGATGATGGGGAGGAACTGTTCATCTGGCCGCCCAAGGCGGATTATTTCGAAGATATGTCCAAGGCGGAAAAAGATCGCCTCAACCAAAAACGCGATGAAGAATACCGCCGTCTTTTGTATGTCGCCCTAACGCGCGCAGAAGATCGCCTGTATGTTTGCGGCTGGGAAACCAAACGGGCCGCCCCCGCAGGCTGTTGGTATCATTTGATCAAGGATGGTTTGTCCGGTGTGGCAGACGAAATCCGTGATGATGTGTTGGGGCTGGGTGCAGAAGATGAGGATAGCCCGGTCCTACGGTTAACTTGCGCGCAGGAAAAAGAGGTAACGGGCGAAGCAGGTCCATCCTTGTTGGATCATACCTATGAGCCATTGCCCGACTGGGCCAAGCAACGCCCGGGGATGGAACCAACACCGCCCCGCCCGCTTGCCCCGTCACGCCCGAGCGAGCCAGAACCCGCCATGCGTTCGCCCTTGGGGGAAGATCATGGCTATCGGTTCAAGCGCGGGAATATCATTCACGCCTTGTTACAGACCTTGCCAGAACTGCCGTTGAATGATCGCGAAGGGGCTGCACGGTCTTATTTGCTTAATGCAAGTCTGGATTTAAGTGAAAAACAGCAAGACGAAATCTGCGATGAAACTTTGCGTGTCCTAACGGATGAAGAATTCGCCGAGGTTTTCAGCCCGTATTCCCAAGCCGAGGTCCCGATTGTGGGCGAAGTCAACGGCCGGGTGATCTCTGCACAGGTGGATAGATTGCTGGTGCGCGATGATGAGGTTTTGGTGGTCGATTATAAAACCAACCGCCCGCCACCGCGCACGGTCAAAAAAGTTCCACAAGTTTATCTCAATCAGATGCGCGCTTATAAACAGGCTTTGGAACTTATCTATCCTGATCGTCTTGTGCGCTGTGTCTTGTTATGGACAGACACACCCAAGCTGATGGAAATTCCCGACGCGATGTTGTGATTAAAGCCCGCGTAAATAACTCGGGCGGATGGCGTTGGTTCCGGCCATGGCGCCTTGCACCTGTTTAACCAGACGGTCTTGGTCTTTGGGCAAGTTTCCGGCGAGGGCAAGCGCGTTGGAGGCATGGTTGGAGCGGAAAATAACAGGCGCAGGCGGCTTGATGTTTTGCAGAAGGCGTTCGAGTTCTTTTAAGATCGCCATATCTTCTTGCGGTTCAAACGGTTCGCCGAACTTGGTCATGAACTCGTCATAGGCAATTTCTTCGAGATAAAGCTGCAAGGTGGATAAATAGGTCACGGGAGCCTGTGACAGCAGCTCCACCGTGCCATCAATATGGTCTTCCCAATATTTCTGCCCGCCAAGGCCCAAAATCACGGTGGCGGAGATTTTAAGTCCGGCTTTACGGGCCTTGATCAAGGCATCGGCAATGCCTTTCTGGCTCGCCCCTTTGGTGATTTTTTTCAGCATGACGGGTGCGCCGGATTCAATCCCGACGTAAAAGAGTGGCATTTTGCGCTGGGCAAGTTCTTTTAATTCTTCAGGTTTCTTCTTTAAGATATTGCCCGGTGTGGCATAGGCCGAAACCCGGTTGAGGTTGGGAAAACTGTCCTGCAATTTATCCAAAATGGCGCGCAGACTGTCCATCGGTAAGGTCAACGCATCGCCATCGGCCAGAAAAATTCGATGGGCTTCGGGCCAAACGCGCGCGGCGCGATCAATATCAGCAAAGACATCATCCAAGGGACGTGCCTGATAGTCCTTCGTCTTATACATGGAACAGAAGGAACACTGATTAAACGAACAGCCCAAGGTCGCCTGAATAATCAGGTTGTTACCTTCAGACGGCGGACGGTATAGAGGCATGTCGTATTTCAACATGGGAGGAACATTCATCTAGTTATAAGACCAGGTAACATTTAGTGAAAAAATGAAATTTCTCAACAAAAAAGTCCTATCTTGACGGCTAAAGAACTACTAGCTTACTCTAAATTGTTTACATAGCTTGTCGGTGTTTCATATGGTTTTTCAAGGTATGATCGACGAACCCTATGCTTCATTGTGACATTGACTCGTTCAGAAAACAGAACATAACCAAGCCACAGTACAATCCAGCCAATAGCAATAAATGTCGAGCCATCTATGGGTGGAACTAGGCTAAACAGCAAAAGAATTGATGACGTAATCACATAAACTGCTGGAAAATGCCGACTTTTTTTAATCAAGAGCCAAAGCGGCACCCAAGCAAACAAAGCCATCAAAACGAACACAATGCTGAAAAGAAGCCAATTGTTTGCCAGCTCTTTATCATTGTAGGAAATAGATACAATTTCAAGCAGAGGGCCAACAAATAAGGCAGAGGCAAAATAGGCTAGCCAGCCGTAGATGCCATATAAGGGATGTTTCTTGGCATACTGTTCATCGAGTTCGATCCATTCCCCTGTAATCCCATTTATAACCTTATGTTTTGAAGGTTTAATAGGTTCAGTTATGTCATGCAAAGAGTTTGCTTGTTCTTGTTCTACTGCGGAACTTAAAAAGGAATAGCTTTCTCTGTAGGCAGGTTTTCCACTTTTGACATTCTTGTAAACCTCCAGAATGCGAACATCTTCAAAACCGCCAGAAGCCATAATCCTATCGCACGCCATTCGGACCTGATGATAAGTCTCATCTTCGGAGAAAATCAGTTGAGTTTTCCACTCGCCATTAGTTTTCGCCTGAATTCGGTATTTTTCTATCATTCAGAAAACACTTCCCCATTGAAACAGTTAACCAAGTGTCATTGCCCAATCGAAAATGCGCCAATAATAATGGGATACCACTCATAAGTAAGTCTATTCATATAATGTGTGCCATAAAATACAACCTGAATCACGCCTAAAGCCTGTGTTAGGTTCGTTCTCACTTACTTACCTCTAAGTCCATCAACTCTTTCAAATAGCGTTGTGGATTGTTTAAAAAGGTTTTGGTGATTTTGTAATTCTCTGTTTCTTCATATTCAACATCACGCAATCCTTCAGATGTAAATTCAATGATCTGGGCATTGGGATAGGCCAATAGGATCGGGGAATGAGTAGCAAAAATCAGTTGAGTATTGTCCGATTTCTCCCATTCACTGAGCAAAGAGAGGAAAGTCAGTTGCCGTTGCGGTGAAAGCGCTGCCTTAGGTTCATCAAGCAAATATGTTGGAGAGCCTAGGCGATTACTGAATAATGAGAGGAAAGCTTCCCCATGACTTTGCTTGTGCATTTCTTGTCCACCATAGTAACGATTTAGGTCGCCATATGTGTCTATGTAGTTTGCAAGATTAAAAAAGCTTTCAGAACGAAAGAAAAAGCCTTGGCGGACTTTCGGTAACCATGTTGCCTGTAAAGCCTTTGCCAAGGCTGAGTCCACATGATCTATCGAGTCATAATTTTTATGATCCAGACTTCCGCCACTTTCATGGAAACCGCACAACTTGGCAATCGCTTCTAGCATCGTCGATTTCCCTGAACCGTTTTCACCGACGAAGAAAGTGATTTTTTGATCAAAGGTAAGCTCAAAATCATCTGTTAAAAACGCCATAGAATTAAAAGGAAACACCTCTCTTTCCACTTTGTCTGAAGCAATAGATATCTTTTTTAAAAATGGTGATTTTAACATTGAAATACAGACCTGCTGGGAGCGTACCTGTCATTTAAGATTTGTATTTTATCTGTTCAGTTTGGAAACGACATACCAATTCGATTCAAGTCATCTGACCAATATATATAAAGTGGCTTGCCTTTAAAGTTTTGTTCAGGGATGAAGCCTGTTGAAAGATAACGTGAATCTAGGGCGTTGTCTCTGTTATCCCCCAAGACAAAATAGTGCCCCGGGGGGACAAGGGTTTGGGGGAAGTTGCGCATTGGGTTGCTATTATCATCCTCAACAACTTGATATTCAACTCCGTTTGGTAAAGTTTCGATAAAGGTTTTAAGTTTGTTTCCTCGATAGACACCCCTTGTGTCTTGCGGAGCGGCAGTCGATCTACGAAGGACGGGAAAGTCATTGATAAGAAGTTGTCCGTTAATCATAGAAATACGATCTCCTGGTATACCGATGACACGCATCAAGAAAATCTGTTTGGGGGTGTTTAAAGGAGTGAAAAACGCTATGTCACCGCGTTCAGGTTTTTTTGTTTTGTAGGCAATCTTCGATGCGCTTATTTTGTCGCCATTTATAATAGTCGGCCACATAGCATCACCTGCTACAGTGAAGTTTGCAATGTTGTGCGTGGGGTGTAGGAGTGCAATGAGGATAAATTGCAATATTCCGATGGCTAGATATGTATACCATTTATTGTAGGGAGTTAATTCAATTTCATCTAATTGGTGCGCGTCTTTGAAAGCGTCAAAGATTGAAAAAATTGTGGTAATGCTTAGGCTTGAATAAACAATAACTGCAAAAATAAAGTTATGGAATGTATTGGAGAAATGTACTGTTAGGGTGAAGTATCCCAGTATATATATGCTGTTGTTGAATGTAAAAAATGCAGCAGCTTTTTTAATGTGGCTATTATACAGCTGGCCGAGACCTGGAACCAATAACGAGAGAAGTAAGGCTTTAAAAGGGCCTCTTTTTTTAGTTGTTTGCATAATTTGTTGTAACCACCGTCATTCATAAAATTCTATTTTAGGTGATGGTAACCATATCATGAGGAGCGTCAATCTTAATTTCGGAGAGGCCTTATGCTATCATAAGATTGAATATTCCTGTGGCAAATTTCGAAGTCAGACTCGAAATTATCTTTCTTAACCGCGTAACTTAATTAGGTGGCTGACCTCAGAACTAATGACCCTGGAACTAATGCACAGATTATTACCTTCAGAGGGCGGTATAGAGGCATGTCGTAGTTAAGCATTCGGAGGAATCTCAAGTTAGGGAGTTCAGGTAGGTATCATAAGAGGTTTATTGGATCAATTATTTCAACAGATAGCTGTGTGGATAAACAATCATGTCATTTGTTATAAAAATACGATAGTATGAATTTGTAAATGGCAGAAGTCGGGGGATTGTTTGCAGTTGGTTGGTAAAGAGATATTGCTTTCTTTTTGTCTGTTGGCGTTGATGTCTATGCAAGCGCTTGCACAAGAGGGCCTTGTCCATATCGGGGTGCTGAAATATCCGCCTTATATCATCCAGCCAGATAGAAGCTATCCAGGGGCGCAGGTTGAGGTTTTGCGCAAGTCTTTTGAAAATGTCGGGATCGAAACCAAGTTTGACATTTTACCCTATACGCGCACCATACAGCATGTGGAAGAAGGTACCTTGCCCGTTGTCGGGATGTTGAACGCCAAGACGTCAGATAAGGTTCGTCTGTCGAAACATCATACCTTGTCCCTTGTGCAAACTTTTTTTGTCAGCAAGACCAAGAATTGGTCTTATGAAGGTGTCCATTCACTGGATGGACAGACTATTTTATCGGTGGAGGGGTATAATTATCAAAATGTCTCCCCGTCTTATCAGTTTCTGATCGAATCAGACATTAATGTGATGACCATCAAAGCTGTGAAAAATTATCTTCAGACGGCGGCCTATATTCTGTCTCATGGTCGCGCAGATGTGTTTAATGAAGATTATGCAGCCATGACCTATGCGCTTGATCAGATGGAAATGATCGGGGTGGTCAAGGCGGCAGGCACGCTGCCCATTAAACTGAAACAATATGTCGGCTTTGCCCCAAATGAAGAGGGTGATTTCTTTCGCCAGAAGTTTGATGAAGGTTTTGAAATGCTGTTAACCAGCGGCGAGCTGGATCGTATTTTGAAGAAATATGATGCCACGCGCATCCCTTAACGTAAGCCTGAATTTGATTTGATCAGCAAGGTCAGTGAAACATATGATCTGATCGGTTATTACGTCTTTGTCATGACAGAGGATAAAACAGGTATCGATGCCGCTGCACGAATGTTTGCACCGCGTTACGGCATTACCGAAGAAGCTGTAACCGGCATGGCGGCAGGACCGTTGGCGTGTGTTATATGATCATTTGAAGACCAAAAAAACAAATCTGGTGATCGAACAAGGGCAGTATATGGACGTGCCGTCCCCCAGCCGCATCACTGTAGAACTGGATCTTATGGATGGCCAAATCCAAAGCGTGCTGGTAGGCGGATTGGGCAAAGTGATGAAATCAATTCAGCTAAGTTTGCAATAGGATTTTCTATTTATAATTGTTACGACGATGTATAATATATTTTAGAATGCATGCGTTTGTTGTTTGTTTGGAGTGATCGACCTTTCGCCTTGATTTCGGTAAATTTATACGGGTATTGTGTGGATAACCCTGTATAAATTTGCGGTCTTTGTGATGAAACATTTCAGCTATGTCGTCGAAAATATGAGCGTCTTGCGCGCATTTGTCGATAGGGATGGAATTGTTACTCATTATCGTGAGGCGTCAAGCGTGTTGGTGCAGGTTTACTCTGCCTCGAAAGATGATCACTGGTATCTGGATATTTCGGCCTGTTTGGCTGATTTAATGCCCAATGCTGTTATTATCGGGGCCTCCACGGTTGGTGAAATATCCAAAGGCCAGACCTTGACGGGACAGACGGTTGTCAGTTTTTCTTTTTTCCAAACCTCATACATAAAACCCATCATGAGCGTTTGCGCACAAAATGGCGAAGAACAGGCGGCATTGGAATTTTTAGATCAAATCCCAAAATCGGATCAGGATATTAAAGGTCTTCTGTTTTTAGCCACACCACTTAGCATGGATATGAAACGCTTTTTTGATCGTTTGGATGCGGCAAAATTTGATTTCCCCTTATTTGGCGGTGGCGCGGGGGATTATGCGTTGATGGATCGATCCATGGTCTTTTGTGGGACGGATGCTTTGGAAAGCGGGGCCGTGGCGGTCATCTTTTATGGTGAGGATCTGGAGATTGATGTTCAGCATTATCTCGGATGGCGTTCGCTGAGTAAGCAAATGACCATCACGAAAGTCACGGGTCAGGTTGTTGAAACCATTGACCATCGACCGGCTTTTGACGTGTACCAGCGTTATCTGGACATTCAGGACGATGAAAACTTTTTCTTAAATGTGCTGGAATTTCCATTTTTGATCAATCGTCAGGGCCTTGATGTGGCGCGCGTGCCTGTAACGGTGACACCTGATAAAGGATTGCAGTTTGTTGCAGATATTCATGAGGGCGAGCAGTGTCATATTGCTTATGGTGACCCTAGCTTGATCCTGTCCAATGCAAAGGAAATCCATCAAGCCACGCACGATTTCTCCCCGGAAGCAATTTTTCTGTATACTTGCGGGTGTCGACGTTTTTTGATGCAAGAAGACACCAATATGGAAACCATGCCATTCCAGAACTCTGCACAAACAGTCGGCTTTTATACCTACGGGGAGTTTTTATCTCATAAAGGGGAACTTCAAACCTTAAATTCAGCCATGTTGTCGATTTCTATGCGCGAAGGGGGGAAGAAGGCATCAAAACAGGTCAAAACTGCAAAAGTAAATGTTTTGGAAAACGAGATGGACCCTTATGCTCATCAGCATTCCAGGATTGTATCGCGCCTTGTCCATTTTGTTGACCGTGTCACCAGTGAATTAGAAGAAGCCAACCGTGATATCGAAAAGCTGTCTTTAACCGATCAGCTGACGGGTATACCAAATAGACGCAAGCTGGATGAGGCCTTGCTGGAAAGTCAGGCGTTGGCGGAACGATATGGCGTGAACTTGTCAGTTATGATGCTGGATATTGATTATTTTAAAGATGTAAATGATCAATTTGGGCATTTAGTCGGTGATCGCGTGCTGCAGGAATTTGCGCGCGTCATTAAAACGCATATCCGCGATGTGGATATATTGGGACGTTGGGGTGGGGAAGAATTTATGCTTTTGTTGCCGAATACCACATTGGAGCAAGCCGCAACTTTAGCTGAGAAATTACGTCATGAGATCGCGACTTATACGTTTGATGGAGTGGGGCAAAAAACCAGCAGCTTTGGTGTGACGGCTTACAAAAAAGGCGACGATAGTGAAAGCCTCATCAACCGGGTGGATCGCGGGCTTTATGATGCGAAAAATGCAGGGCGTAACTGCGTAAAAACGTTGGTTTGATCCAACAATTAAAAAATAAAACTCTTGCGTAAGGGTTTGTCCCTTTGGTTCGTGTAATAAGGGCGCATCTGATGAACAGGTGTGCTTTTGTCTTAACCAAAGGAGAAATGATATGTCTGAGATCAGTGCATATTCAGCGACGGCGGCGTCTTATGACTATGCCCAAGCCCGGCGGGATATGTTTAGCAATGCCGATAGTGATGGGGATTCAAAACTCTCTATCGAGGAATTTATTGCTGCCAAACCTGCAGACGCGCCAGAAGGCGGTCCGGATTCAAGCGAAATTTTTGCTTCCCTTGATACGGATGAAGACGGTTTTCTGACCGAATCAGAAATGGAAGCTGGTGGTCCCCCTCCGGGTCCGCCCCCTGGTCCACCCCGCAGTGGTGACAGTGAAGATCTGTTAAGCACAGATATGCTGTCTCTGTTGTTACAAGCCATTGAAGAAAATTTGTCTACATCTGAAACAGATGAAACGGAAAGTGCAACTGCAACAGAAGAAACCGATGAAAGCAATACAAGCGACATTGAGGATGATATCTTAAGTCTGATTCAGGAAGAGCTTGAAAATTATCGCAATTCATCAAGCCCTTATGCACAAGCGGCTCAAGCCTACGGTCAGTATCAAGCTCAGGCCCTTGCGGGTCAGACACTGGCACAAGGTTGATTGTATAAAGGATGGAATTGAAGCATTGAGGGTGACTGTTGAAAATCGAGAGTCTGATGCTGCACTTCTTGAACGTTTGGCCATAGGCGATCAAAAAGCGTTTTATTCTTTAATACAAATCCATCTGCCTTTTGTGTTGCGCACGGCTGAACGGATGGTGGGCGATGCCGCCCATGCCAAAGATATCGCACAGGAAGTCATGGTGCGGTTGTGGCGCAAAGCAAAAGTGTGGGATGTTACAGGTCCGGCCAAGCTGGAAACCTGGCTTTAGCGCGTTACGGTCAATCTATCGATTGATAAATACCGGGAACGCACCCATCTGCCGATCGAACAGTTCGATTTTCTGGAATTTAAAGGCAAGACAGCCCTTTCGAAAGTTCATGAAAAACAGATTGAGCAGATTATCTACAGCCTTTTTGACGGGCTGTCCGAACTTTAACGTATGGTCATTATTTTTTTCCTATTATGAGGGGCTTTCAGCGCCTAAAATCGCTGAAATTCTTGAAACCACGCCAGGGGCGGTGACGCAGCTTTTACACCGTGGGCGAAATGCCTTAAAAACAAAGCTGGTCGAATTGGGGATCGAAGGTTGGATTGATGACAAAAATAACGGATGAAAAATTAAATCGCTGGCTGGATCATTCGCGTGTGGATACGTCTGAAGCGCGGCTCTCACGCCTGCAAGACGAAATCATGTTGCAGATTGATATGGAAGAAAATGATCTCTATACCCCGATGAACTGGCGCCAGATTGCTGTGACCGTGTGCGGCGCCGGATTGATTGCCGGCGTTCTGGTACTCCTGTCTTCAGGGGGATATCAGGCGAATGAGGCTTCAGTTTTGATGGCAAATGCAATCCTTTATGGAGGTTTTTAATGATCAGAAGGTTTATCCCCAAGCGGCTGCAAAATCCGTTGTGTTGGGGATCATTATTACTGAATGTTCTTCTGGTTGCGATTTTGTTGATCGGTCCACACTGCCTGATCCCCGGTTTTGCCCGCCCCCTAAACCCGGTTCAGCAGGAATGCTGTATCATATGGGGAATGATTTAAGTGGGGCTGATAAAGTGGTGTTTGAACGTATTCTGGAAAAACACAGCCCCCAGATCACCGATCATCTGGCGCATATGGATGATATGTTGTGCGAGATTGCCATACTTGTCGAACAGGATCCATTTTCCATGGATGATTTTCAGAAAGCCCATCAGACATTTGATCAGGTCAAATTCAAAATGGATCGCGATATTGCAAACTTTCTTTATGAAGTTCTCCCTGCACTTTCTCCAGCAGGACGAAAGAAACCCCGTCTGTTACCACCGCATTTAGAAGATAAAAAGTGATGTGATGGATTACTTTTTTGTTTTCTATTAGCTGACTGATTTTTGATCCGTTTTGGAAAAGGCTTTCTTTTTAGCGCCACAGCAGGGGCATTTCCATTTTTTGCCTAATTCTTCAAAAGCCAGCCCACCCATGGTGGCAGGATCATAGATAAACCCGCCGCATGAACAGAGCCAGCGTTGCGGTTCAAAGGCTTTGAAGCTGCCGACAGTAGCCATGGGGATCATGGCTTGATCTTTGTTGAGTTCAGTGATGGTAAACCACATATATCTATTCCCTGCTTTTCTTACATTTTTGCCAGAATAGCAGATAATCAGAGACTCTTTCATGACTGTCATGTGACATAGAGGAAAAAAATCAAGCCTCTATTAGATTAATTTTGGACACAATAAGTTTACGCAATGGTGAATTGTTTCTTGAGAAGGTTCAGTCTATCTCTTGTGCAACAGCGACGCTTTTGTCGCTTAACCAATCAGGAGATTATATTATGAAAAACGTAACTACTTTCGCCCTTACTGCCGCCCTTGCAACTGGCTTGGCTTCCGCTGCCTTCGCTGGCACTGTGACCGAAACATCCAACACATGGAAACCGGGTTTCTCATTGGTTGATGGCGGTTCTTATGAACGTACAGTTCATGTAGATCGTGACACCAGCTACAATGCGACATTGAAAAATGTTGTTGTGACAGAACAAAGTGACACAGCAAAAGTCGGTTTTACAGCCGTAGGCGGCAACCGTTATGAGCGTTCTTACGTTGTGAAAAACCAAAATGTTGAGTCGAAAGCAGAACTGAGTGATAGCCGTTCAACTTGGGCACCGGGCTACTTTTTGGATGAAAGCGGGAGCTTTGTAAAACTTTAAACAAAACCATCCGTTCGTTTCCCTTATAAAAAACGCGCTGCTTTTTAAGTGGCGCGTTTTTTTATGTGGAAAGCCCGTTGGCTTCTTGGGCTTTAATCTCGAAAGCTGCCGCCATCAGGGCTTTGGTGTATTCTGTTTTTGGCGCATCGAAAATATCTTGGCGCAGGCCTTGTTCAACTACTTGGCCGTTTTGCATGACCAGAACTTTATGGCTCATCGCGCGTACAACCTTTAAATCATGGCTGATAAAGATATAGGCGAGGTTATGTTTGGCTTGTAAATCGCGCAACAGGTCAACAATCTGGGCCTGAACGGACATATCAAGCGCGCTAGTGGGTTCATCCAGAATAATCAGGCGGGGTTTTAAGACAACAGCACGCGCAATGGCAATGCGTTGGCGCTGGCCCCCGGAAAATTCATGGGGGTAGCGGTCTTGGGCTTCACGTGACAGGCCGACTTCTTCTAAAATATCCCCGACGATTTGGCGGCGTTCTTCAAAGGTTGCCCCTATCTTATGGACCAGCAAGCCTTCTTCGATGATTTGATGGACGGATAAGCGCGGGGACATGGATCCAAACGGGTCCTGAAAGACCATTTGCATATCACTGCGAAGGGGGCGTAACTCTTTTTCCTTAAGGCTTTGAAGGTCTTGTTGATCAAAAATCAACTGGCCATCACTATTTTCCAGACGCAGGATGGCCCGGCCCAGTGTGGATTTACCGGATCCCGATTCCCCGACGACGCCCAAGGTTTCGCCCTGTCTTAAGGACAGGGAAATCCCGTTGACGGCTTTGACATGACCGACTGTGCGTTTGATAATGCCGCGTTTGATGGGATACCAGACTTTGAAATCTTCAACGTTTAGAATTTCCTGGTCCCCTTTGACGTCATCAGGGTGCCCACTGGGTTCTGCTGCCAGAAGTTTTTGGGTATAGGGGTGTTCAGGGGTTTCAAAGATTTTCTGGCACTCCCCGGATTCGACGATCAGCCCATCATTCATGACGCAGACCCGATCTGCCATATTGCGCACAATACCCAGATCATGGGTGATCATCAAAATCGCCATGCCAAGCTTTTCCTGTAATTCTTTCAAAAGTTTCAGGATTTGCGCCTGTACGGTGACATCTAATGCGGTGGTGGGTTCGTCCGCGATCAAGATATCTGGTTCATTGGCAAGCGCCATGGCGATCATGATACGCTGTTGCTGCCCGCCTGAAAATTGATGGGGCAGGGCTTTAAGCCGATCTTCGGATGTGGCACTTTCCAGACCAACCAGTTTTAACAGTTCAATCACCCGCGCGTGCGCTTGGCGTTTGGTCATCAGTTTATGAATGAACAGCACTTCGCTGATCTGGCGTTCAATGGAATGTAGCGGGTTTAAGGAATTAAGTGGTTCCTGAAAGATCATCGCGATTTTATTGCCACGAATGGCACGAATTTCGCGTTCTTTACAGCCTAAAAGCTCCTGACCTTTCAGCTTGATACTGCCTCCCGGATGTTGGGCACGTGGATAGGGCAGCAGTTGCAGAATAGATAAGGCACTGACCGATTTACCGGAACCTGATTCTCCGACAAGTCCCAATGTCTCGCCTTTTTCAAGGGAGAAGGAGACACCGCGCACGGCTTCGCTATCGCCGAAGTTTACTTTTAAATCTTTGATCTCGAGCAAGGGCTGGGTCATTGAAAGGTCTTCCTTGGATCAAAGGCATCACGCACGGCTTCGCCGATGAAAATCAGTAAAGACAGCATAATGGAGAGAACGAAAAAGGCGGTCAGTCCCAGCCACGGGGCTTGCAGGTTGTTTTTTCCCTGATTAAGCAATTCACCCAACGAAGCCGACCCGGGCGGCAGGCCAAACCCTAAGAAATCAAGGGCGGTCAGGGTCGTGATGGAGCCATTGAGGATGAAGGGCAAGAATGTAAAGGTTGCCACCATTGCATTAGGTAACACATGACGCAGAATAATAGTCGCATCATTTACCCCCAGGGCTTTGGCAGCGCGCACAAAGTCAAAATTTCTGGCGCGCAGGAATTCTGCACGCACTAATCCGACCAGCTGCACCCATGAAAACATCAACATGAGTCCGAGAAGCCACCAGAAATTCGGCTCAACAAAGCTGGCGAGGATAATCAGCAGGAAAAGTGTAGGCAGGCCGGACCAAATTTCGATAAAACGTTGACCTAACAGGTCGATGGTCCCGCCGAAATAACCTTGCACCGCGCCAACACCAATGCCAATGATCGAACTGGCAATCGTCAGCACAAGGCCAAACAGAACCGAAATTCGAAAACCATAGATCAGACGGGCGACTACATCTCGCCCTTGGTCATCGGTGCCGAGCCAGTTTTCAGCACTGGGTGGCGCAGGGGTGGGGACCGTCAGGTTATAATTGATACTGTCATAGCTGTAACGCACGATCGGCCAGATAATCCAGCCGCCTGTATCGGTGATGAGGGCTTGAACTTCCGGGTCACGATATTCAGCCTCGGTCTCAAAAAAGCCGCCGAAGGTGGTTTCGGGATATTCTTGTAAGAAGGGGGTGTAAAATTCACCCTCATAAGAAATCAGCAAAGGTTTATCGTTGGCGATCAGTTCAGCAAAGAGTGACAGCAAGAACAGGGTTAAAAACAGCCAGAGCGACCAAAACCCGCGTCGGTTGGATTTGAAATTCTGCCAGCGTCTTTCATTTAAAGGCGACATGTGTTTATGACCTCGCCTCAAAATCAACACGCGGATCGATGATGTGATACATGACATCACCAATCAGGTTCATAATTAACCCGAGAAGGGTAAAGAAATAAAGCGTGCCAAACACGACCGGATAATCGCGGTTGATGGCCGCTTCAAACCCTAACAGCCCCAATCCGTCGAGGGAGAAAATAATCTCGGTCAACAGCGATCCGGTAAAGAAAACACCAATAAAGGTGGCGGGGAAGCCGGCGATCACGATCAGCATGGCATTTCTGAAAATATGACCATAAAGCACGCGGTTTTCTGACACGCCCTTGGCGCGCGCGGTGATGACATATTGTTTATTGATTTCTTCAAGGAATGAGTTTTTCGTCAGCATGGTCAGACTGGCAAAACCGCCGATGACCATAGACAGGACGGGCAGGGCGATATGCCAGAAATAATCGGTGATCTGATGCCAGGTGTTTAAATTTCCCCAGTTATCCGAGGTCAGGCCCCGCAACGGGAACCAGTCGAGATAGCGCCCGCCTGCAAAGACCACGATCAACAGGATGGCAAACAGAAAGCTCGGGATCGCATTGCCGATAATAACGACGCCGCTTGACCAGACATCAAAGCGTGACCCATCACGTAAGGCTTTTTTGATCCCAAGGGGAATAGAAATTAGATAGACCAGCAACGTGGTCCAGATGCCCAAAGAGATCGAGACAGGCATTTTTTCAAGCACCAGATCGACCACGCTTTCATCACGATAAAAGCTGTTGCCAAAATCAAAGCGCACATAATTGCCCAGCATTTGAAAAAAACGTTCATGGGCAGGTTTATCAAACCCGAATTGCTGTTCAATTTCTTTTATTAGTTCTGGCGGTACGCCCTGTGCCCCACGGTATTGTGAACTGTTGCTTCCCGCTGAGGCGCCAGATCCTTTGACTTCACCCCCGCCTGTGCCGGAAACGCGCGCGGTTGCATCAACTGCTTCGCCCTGAATTTTGGCAAGCATCTGTTCAACAGGTCCGCCCGGGGCAGCTTGAATGATCACAAAGTTCAGCACCATGATGCCAAACAGGGTCGGAATAATCAGTAAAAGGCGTCGCAGGATATAAGCGAGCATGAAAGCAATCGACTTTTTACAGTTTCAGGGTTGGTTCGTCTTATTTTTAGGTGAGCAAACCCGTTTGAGCAAGGTAAAATCTATTGCTTTTTAAGGCGTGGCGCGCTATGCGCTGTAGCAGATTTTTAATGGATAGAGTTTGGATTAAATCTCATGGGTTTTAACTGCGGTATCGTCGGCCTGCCAAATGTGGGCAAATCAACACTTTTTAATGCGTTGACCTCAACAGCTGCGGCAGAGGCTGCAAACTTCCCCTTCTGTACGATTGAACCAAATACAGGCCGCGTTGGTGTTCCCGATGACCGTCTTGATAAACTGGCTGAAATTGCCGGCTCTGCCAAGATCATTCCGACACAGCTGGAATTTGTTGATATCGCGGGTTTGGTGCGGGGGGCATCTAAGGGTGAAGGGCTGGGCAACCAGTTTTTGGCCAATATCCGCGAAGTGGACGCCATCATCCATGTGCTGCGTTGTTTCGAAGATGAGAATATCACCCACGTGGATGACAGCATTGATCCGATCCGTGACGCCGAAACTGTTGAAACAGAATTGATGCTGGCTGATCTGGAAAGTTTGGAAAAGCGTGAACAAGCCCTGGTTAAAAAGGTGCGTGGTCAAGACAAGGACGCTGCAGCAACGCTTAAAATGGTGGAAAGCTGCCTTGAGGTTCTGCGCGAAGGTAAGCCTGCCCGTGTGGTGGAACGTCGCGATGAAGACGAAGAAAAAATCTTCCAAATGTTGCAGCTTTTGACATCAAAGCCGGTTCTATATGTCTGTAACGTTGAAGAAGACAGCGCAGCTGACGGCAATAGCATTTCAGCACGCGTCTTTGAAAAGGCAGCCAGTGAAAATGCCCGCGCGGTTGTGATTTCGGCCCAGATCGAAGAAGAAGTTTCCAAATTAGATAGTGAAGAAGATAAGGCAGAATTTTTGGAAAGCCTTGGGCTGGAAGAAACAGGTTTGGCACGTATTATCCGCGAAGGCTACAAGCTTTTGGGTCTTCTGACTTTCTTTACCGTCGGCCCGAAAGAGGCTCGTGCCTGGACTGTGAAAGTCGGGGCGAAAGCACCGCAAGCTGCGGGTGTGATCCATACTGACTTTGAACGCGGTTTCATTAAAGCTGAAACCATCGCCTTTGATGATTATGTGGAATTCAATGGTGAAAATGGTGCGAAGGAACATGGCAAGATGCGTCAGGAAGGTAAGGAATATATCACAAAAGATGGGGACGTTTTCCATTTCCGTTTCAACGTATAACAGAGCCTTTGATAAGAGGGGCGTTGCTGTTTTTATAAGAAGAGAAAACTGTTTTCCTAAAAATGCAAAAAAGGGGTCGATATAGGCCCCTTTTTATTTGTGCACTGCAATAAAAGTGTCATATTTTCCCGATTCGTTTTTGTGCGCCGCACAATGCGAGAAAGAATTTGACCAAAAAGTCAACTTATTTGAAAGTTTCAATTGCAAAAAATTCAAATACCGCAAGTATATATGTGTGACAGAATTGTGCTGGATTTTGTAAATGAAAGCGCCACAATTGTCAGACTTTTACCAAATATATACTTGGTTACCCGCAACTGATGTTTGCGGTAAAACGGGAGACAAATATAAATGAACTTACGTAAGTTAGGGATGGTTGCTACTGTTGCATTGGCGACCGTCATTGGGATGGGTGTATCTACATCATCTCACGCTAAAACATTGAAAATGGCCTATGATGCCGACCCGGTATCACTAGACCCGATGGAACAGCTGTCGGGCGGCACGCTGCAAATGTCCCACATGGTGTTTGATCCGCTGGTTCGTTTCACCAAAGACTTGTCCTATGAAGGTCGTCTGGCGACCAAATGGGAACAGATCGATGAAACCACCATGCGTATTTATCTGCGCAAAGGTGTAAAATTCCATTCCGGCAACATGTTCAGCGCCAACGATGTGGCCTGGACGTTGAACCGTTTGAAAGAAAGCCCGGACTTTAAAGGTCTGTTTGAACCGTTCAATGGTTCTAAAATCATCGATGATTACACAATCGATCTGACAACTTCCAAGCCTTATCCGCTGGTTTTGACCATGATGACCTATATGTTCCCGATGGATAGCAAATTCTATACAGGGACAGACGCCAACGGTAATCCAAAAGACATGGTTAAAAAACACGGCAACGCGTTTGCGTCTACCAATGAGTCTGGTACAGGACCGTTTGTTGTAACTTCACGTGAACAAGGCGTGCGTGTTGAATTTGATCGTTTTGCGGATTATTGGGATAAAGAGTCCAAAGGCAATGTGTCAAAAATCATCATGACACCAATTAAAGAAGCCCCGACGCGTGTGGCTTCTTTGCTGGCTGGTGATATTGATTTCATCGCCCCGGTTCCACCAACCGATTTGAAACGTATCGAAGATGATGCCAATTCAAATCTTGTGACCATGACCGGGACACGTATTATCACCTTCCAAATGAACCAAGAACGCGTTGAAGCCTTTAAAGACAAGCGTGTGCGTCAAGCGATTGTTCATGCGATCAACAATGAAGGTATCGTGAAAAAGATCATGAAAGGCTTTGGTACAGCTGCTGCACAACAATCTGCTGCTGGTCAATTGGGTCACGTGGAAGCATTGAAACCACGCTATGATCTGAAAAAAGCTAAAGCTTTGATGAAAGAAGCTGGTTATGAAAAAGGCTTCAACATCACCATGATGGCACCGAACAACCGTTATGTGAACGATGCGAAAATCGCTGAAGCCGTGGCGTCCATGCTGTCTAAAATCAATATCAAAGTTGATCTGACAACCATGCCGAAGGCGCAATATTGGCCGAAGTTTGATGAACGTGCTGCTGACATGATGATGATCGGCTGGCACCCGGATACAGAAGATTCTGCAAACTATTCAGAATTTCTGCTGATGACCCCGAACACCGAAACAGGGAAGGGTCAATATAATTCCGGTAACTTTGCAAATGCGGAACTGGATGCGTTGGTGAATAAAGCCAACACCATTACAGATATCGCAGAACGCAAGAAACTGTTGCAACAAGTTGAACAGCTTGCTTACGACGAAGCTGCATTTGTACCGCTGCACTGGCAAAACCTTGCTTGGGCGGCACGCAAAGGTGTCCATATCGAAGATATTGTCAACGTCATGAACTTCCCATATCTGGGTGATCTGGTCGTCGACTAATATTTGTGGATTTTGGGCTGCTTTTTTTGAAGAAGCAGCCCTTTTTCCATCCAATTTCTGTAAAAGAGAATTTGAAATGGCTTATGTTGCCTTTTTCATTAAAAGATTTTTTCAAGCCATCGTGGTGATGTTTGTCATCTCCCTGATCGGCTTTTCTATTCAAGATAATTTGGGTGATCCGTTGCGGGAAATGGTGGGTGTGTCGGTGTCTGAGGCCGAACGCGAAGCCTTACGTGACGAGATGGGCCTGAATGATCCTTTTCTAGTGCAATATGGCCGCTTTCTTTCAAAGGCGGTGCAGGGAGATTTAGGGGATTCCTATTTCTTTAAACGCCCGGCGCTGGATGTCATTATGGACAAGTTCCCCGCCACCCTTGATCTGGTGATTGGGGCAACGATTATTATTCTCGGGGTCTCCATTCCATTGGGGTGCTATTGCGCGATCCGGCCCAAAAGTGTGTTGTCCAAGGCTGTGATGGCGATCAGCATTGTTGGAATTTCCGTTCCGGTCTTTCTGACAGCAATTTTCTGCATCTATATTTTTGCGGTGACCTTGGGCTGGCTGCCGTCTTTTGGTCGCGGCGAGGACTTGGTGGAGATTCTGCCCGGTTGGAAAACCGGCTTTTTCACACTGGATGGTCTGCGCCATCTGATTATGCCAAGTTTTGCGTTGTCTTCCATCATGCTGCCCTTGTTTATCCGCCTGATCCGTTCTGAAATGATGGAAGTTCTGGAACAGGACTACATCAAATTTGCATGGGCCAAGGGGTTGCATCCGCGCCGTGTTTGGTTCTTGCACGCTTTTAAAAATACTTTATTGCCGGTTGTGACCGTTGGTGGGGTGCAGATCGGCATTATGCTGGCCTATACTATCCTGACTGAAACCGTGTTCCAGTGGCCGGGCTTGGGCTTTATGTTTATCGAAGCGGTCAACCGGGTCGATACGCCTTTGATCATTGCTTATATCATCGTGGTCGGGCTGATCTTTGTGGCGACCAACACGATTGTCGATCTGCTTTATACCTTTATCAATCCAACTGTTCGCATTATGGGGAAAGGCTGATGTTGAAATTAAAAACCTTTCTTGATTCGGATTTTTTCTATCAGTTTAAATCTGACCGCGTGGCGATCATCAGCTTTAGCGTGATTTTCCTGTTTTTTGCGGCGGCCCTTTTTGCCCCCTTATTGTCGCCAATGGACCCGCATGACCCGTCGCAAATCGACATCATGGATAGTGAAATTCCTCCTGTTTGGTCGTCAAGCGATTATGCCGAACCGGATGAACGTTTCTTGTTGGGGACGGATGCGCAGGGGCGCGATATGCTTTCTGCCATTCTTTATGGCTTGCGTATTTCCATTATCATCGGCCTGTTTGCCGTTGCGGTTCAAATGGGACTGGGCATTGCCATTGGTTTGATCTCCGGCTATGTGGGCGGGCGTGTGGATGCCTTTTTTATGCGACTGGCCGATATCCAGCTGTCCCTTTCGACCATGATGATTGCCATTATTGTACTGGCAATTTTTCAGGCAAGTTTCGGGGCTGAACTATACGAAGAACTGGCGATCTTTATGCTGGTGATGGTGATTGGTATTGCCGAATGGCCGCAATATGCCCGCACCATCCGCGCCAGTGTTCTGGCGGAAAAAAATAAAGAATATGTTGATGCAGCCCGCGTAATCGGCCTGAGTTCGCCCACCATTATGGTGCGCCATATTCTGCCGAACACCTTATCGCCATTGTTGGTGATTTCAACGGTGCAGGTGGCAAATGCGATCATTTCCGAAGCGGCGCTTTCTTTCTTGGGATTGGGTATGCCTGTTACCATGCCGTCACTGGGATCGCTTATTTCTGCCGGGTTTGAATTTATTTTCTCCGGTTCTTGGTGGATTACGACCATTCCGTCGATTGTGCTGATAACCCTGATTTTGACCATCAACCTGTTGGGAGACTGGCTGCGTGATGTCCTTAACCCAAAACTTTATAAGGGGTGAGTAAGAAAATGGCCCTTTTAGAAGTTAAAAACCTCCATGTGGAATTCCCCACCCGTCGCGGTGTTTTAAAAGCCCTGCGTGATGTGAATTTCACCCTCGAAAAAGGTGAACGCCTAGGTATTGTCGGGGAATCCGGTGCAGGGAAATCCTTGGCTGCATTTGCCATCATTAACCTGTTATCCAAGCCCGGACGTATTTCTGAAGGTGAGATCATCTTTGAAGGTCAGGACCTGAGCAAGATGGATGATACCCAGCTTCGATCTGTTCGGGGCAATCGGATATCCATGATTTTCCAGGATCCGATGATGACCTTGAACCCGGTTCTGACTATCGGGACGCAAATGATCGAAACCCTGCAGGCGCATCGTAATATTAGCAAGGAAGAAGCCCGACTAATAGCGATTGATCGGTTAAACGAGGTGCGCATTCCCTCTGCCGAAGAACGTCTGGAGTCTTATCCGCATGAGCTTTCTGGCGGCATGCGTCAACGTGTGGTGATTGCGATTGCCTTGTTGACCGAACCAGCCATGATTATTGCGGATGAACCGACAACCGCGCTGGATGTGACCATTCAGGCAGAGATCATGTCTTTGATGCTTGATCTCTGTAAGATGCATAATGTGGGTCTGATCCTGATTACCCATGATTTGGCCGTGGTATCGCAAGTCACCCAAAAGATCATGGTGATGTATGCGGGCCGTGTGGCGGAACAAGGCCCGACCCGCGATGTTATCCAAAACCCCCGCCATCCATATACGCGCGGCCTGATGTCGGCCCTGCCGCAACAAAATCAGGCGGGCAAGCGGCTTTATCAAATCCCCGGCTCCATGCCGACTTTGGATGCCATGCCCGAAGGCTGTCCCTTTAACCCGAGATGCGAATATGTCGGGGAACGCTGTTATACCACCGTTCCCGAATTGGAAGATCTGGGGGGACATATGGCGCGTTGTTTCAAAGCGCGTGAACTTAAAGAAAGCGGGAGCCTGTCATGAGCACGCCTTTGGTAGAAGCAAAAGAAATTCATAAAAATTTTGACGTCGGCGGGCATTTTCTGCAACGTGAAAAGCCGCAGGTGAAAGCCATTAACGATGTGTCCGTTTCGATCCATGAGGGGGAATCTTTCTGTCTGGTCGGCGAGTCTGGCTGCGGTAAATCCACATTGGCACGGACCTTTATGGGGTTGTTGAAACCAAGCGCGGGCGAAATTCATTATCGTGGCAAACGCATTGATAATTTGGGCCATAAGGATCGCATGCCCTATTTCCAGAAGATGCAGATGATCTTCCAAAACCCTTACGCTTCTTTAAACCCGCGTCGCACCATCCAGAAAACCTTGGAAGAACCCCTGCGCTTCCATTTTCCCGATTTAACTGATAAGGAAATTGGGGAAAAAGTGGAAGAGGTCATGACCTCTGTCGGCAATGATCCCAGTTGGGGGAAACGCTACCCGCATGAATTTTCCGGCGGTCAACGTCAACGGATTTCCATTGCGCGCGCGCTTATGGTTGATCCCGACTTTGTGGTGGCGGATGAGCCGATTTCTGCTTTGGATGTCTCTATTCAGGCTCAGGTTCTGAACGTGATGATGGATGCGCAGGAAAAACGAAAACTAACGTACTTGTTCATCACCCATGATTTATCCGTGGTGCAACATTTTGGCAGTCGTGTTGGCGTTATGTATCTCGGCACACTGTGTGAACTGGCTGATACAAAGACGCTCTACAGCAATCCGCGTCACCCTTATACACAGGTCCTACTGGGCGCGATCCCGACATTATCCTGTGAGGAAATGACCCACACCAAATTAACAGGGGAAGTCCCCAGTGCGATGAACCTGCCCACGGGCTGTGTCTTCCATAACCGATGTCCCCACGCCAATGACAGATGCAAACGCGAAGTCCCGTTGCTAAGGAAACTCGATGATGGCGCCGCTGTTGCATGCCATGCATTAGAGGAAGGGCGGATATCTTAAGGATAAGTTCTCATAAAAAAGGAGGCTATTTTTAGCCTCCTTTTTTATTTGATATGACGCGTGTTATTAAAAATCGGCCATGTCGTTTTGATATTGCGGGCTGTAAGGACCAGCCGGAATACCGGTATTGAGTTGGTTAAAGGCGGCATAGTTTGCCTGTTGGGCAAGCGGGATATAGTTCGGTGCGGCCTTGGCAATGGCGGCATTAATGGCAGCCGCAAGCAAAGCAGCCAGTGGGTGCCCGCCACTTTGTGATTGCGGTGACCATTGGCGCACTTGATTATCGCTCCAGAGCGTTTGACCTGAATGGGTGTCTTTTAATGTATATTCCAGCTCAACCGTTACGGTTGTGGAAAAAACCAGATATTGGGCGGTCCAAGTGTTGATTTTCACGTAAAGAACGGTGTCACTGCCGAAAATTTCGCCCAGACGTGTCGGGTCGGCTTCATGGACCATATTGGCATCACCCATACCATCTTCTTCCATGACGTTTTTGACCAAATTGACGGGAAAGACGTAATAGCCACGTTCACCGATATAGCGGGATAAGGTGCTGAGGAACAGGTCCGGCGCATCTACTTCGACACTATTGTTGACGACCGGAACAACCAATACCGAACGTGGATCAGCTTCGCGGAACGCGGAATAGTCTTTTTTAGTGCCCGTGGTTTGGCAAGCCGCCAAGGAAACAACCAGCACGCAGAGAACGGCGAATTTAGGCAAAATAGATTTAAGATTCATTGGTTTGGTTCCCCTGAGTTTTTGCCTCTTTCTTATCGCTGTCAGAACCACCTGCTGCGCGGATCATGGTTTCCATCAAGATTTTTGATTCCGGCCAGTTTTTCTTTTCCAGTTCAAAAAACTTTACGGCTGATTTGTTGTCGCCTTTTTGCATTTGCAGAAAGCCATATTCAGCAAAAATGCCGGGCGCAAGGCGCTTGTCTGAAGTTTCACTCTGTTGGATCAGGGCAAATAATTCAGCTTCAAACGCATCAATTTTGGAGGCGTCTTTATAATACGCCAGCATCGTGGAATCGTAATCGCCCCAGTTATAAAGTGTGGCAGGCTGACATGCCCCTAAGCCAAGGGCTGACAGCAGTATGGCTGCCTTGATAATATTCTTCTTCATTTGGAACCTGTGAGACTAATAGTTTTTACTGATCCGTCACTGACGAAAATCTTTTCAGAAAGAATGATGGTGCCGTTGTCCCTGATCTCTAACTGATGGGTGCCACGCGGCACGATCAGGGAATTGGGCTCACCATTATAATTGGCGGCAAGCCCAACGTTTAAGCCATTGAGATAAACTTCAGCTGTCGATGAGGTCCCTTCAAATACCAAGGTTGGTTCATCATTGACGGTGGTTGTGTTTGTATGTGGATAGCTACAGGCGCTCAGGATAATAACGGCTGCGATTGCCAAAAAATTCTTCATCACGGATTTCCTTAATTCATGCTGTCAGAGACGAACAGGGATGTAATTTCGTTGGCCGGCACACGGCCTTCGGTAATAACCCCGTAAGAGCCTTCGTTGGTTTCATTTTCACCAAAAGAGCCCTGAATCTGCATGGTCGCAATCCGGGTGGGTGGTAAGGTGATATCAAAGCCACTTTGTGAAGATTTGATGGTCTCACCTGATTTCAGGATATAAAGCTCGTCCCCTGCCTTGATCCCTTGGCGCTGTCCACCTGTAATAAAGATACGGTTGCCTTCAAGTTTCAGAATGTCTGTTTTCCATGGGCGTTCATCCAGCTTGGCAATCAAATCATTAATGACGTCATTAACCGCAGCGCCAATGGCTTTGTCATTCAGTGTGGAATCATAGCCTGCGCGGTTCCCAAAACCTGCCACATTACCGACTTCACTTGACGATTCACCAGCACCTGTTGCTGAAAAGAAGACATAGCCTGTTTTTGGATCAACCAATCGAATGTCGACTTTGGAATGGGCACGTTGTCGTTTGGTGCTGCTGAAAAATCCTGTTTGGCCTTCCGTTGCCCGACCAAATTCTGTGACGGATCCTAAAATAAGAGCATCAACACCGATGAGGTTCATGTCCTGACCTGTCAGTTTGGCTTCTTCTTTTAATTTACTAATGTCGGGACGTTCAAAGACAAGAAAACCTCCGGACTCGATCAGGCGAGCAGAAAGCATGTCGGAAGCTTGTTTACCCAAGGGGTCTTGATCGCCATCGCGTAAAAAAGTCTTACCATAACGTGTTTCATTGCTGAAACGGCCGATTGCAATCTTGCGTTTAAATTTTTTGGAAACGCTGCGAAGCTGAAACGCTTCTTGAGCGGCTTTCATTTCTTCCTGTGAAGCGGCGGGTTTTGTGGGTTTTTGTTGAGTTGCCGGCGTAACGCAGGCACTTAAAAGTAAAAGCCCAGCCACACTCGCAAAGATACGAAACATATTGATTGCCCTTAATAAATATACGTAATTGCCTGACTTTAATTTATCTATCTAATGTTGTGAAGCGATAAATTGAGTTTTCGCAAGCCTTGTTCACAGATGCAAGAATCCTTTTTGCAGATCAACTCTTGAGCAAATATAATCGGCTTTACAGATTGACTTGTTGGTTTTGCGAGAGCAGTGAAAGCGACAGGTTTTTAGTATTTAAGTGGTCATACCTAGCTTCTAAAGGATTGAAGGGTCTGACTCTTTCTTTTTTGGTTATAAAATTACAAGCCTTGGTAATACCAGGTTCAAGGTTTTCTGCGCTTTTTCAAGGGTTTAAGCCTAGACATTTGACTTTGTTTGTGGTGTATATAGGCCACGTTTTATTCCGAGACATCCGCCTGACCTGTGCGGCTGTCTCTTTATTCACTCTTGCATAAGCGGAGGAAGTCTAGTGCTAGAAGAATATCGCAAACATGTCGAAGAGCGTGCTGCTCTCGGTATCCCCCCTCTGCCGCTGTCCGTTGAACAAACAACGGCTTTGGTTGACCTTTTGAAAAACCCACCTGCGGGTGAAGAAGACACGCTGGTTGATCTTTTAACACACCGCATTCCTGCAGGTGTGGATGATGCCGCCCGCGTGAAGGCTGGTTTCCTCGCACAAGTTGCAAAAGGCGAAGTGAACTGTCCGCTGATTTCCAAAGTGAAAGCGACAGAATTGCTGGGCACCATGCTCGGCGGGTTCAACATCGAGCCGATGATCGAATTGATTGATGATGCAGAAGTTGGTGAAACAGCGGCTGAAGGTCTGAAAAAGACTTTGCTGGTGTTTGACTATTTCTTCGACATTAAAGAAAAAGCCGATGCAGGTTCTGCAAATGCTAAAGCCGTATTGCAGTCTTGGGCCGATGCGGAATGGTTTACCTCCAAGCCGGAAGTCGCTGAAAGCATGAAGCTGACTGTCTTTAAAGTGACAGGCGAAACCAACACGGATGATTTGAGCCCGGCACCGGACGCGTTCACACGTCCTGATATCCCCATGCACGCGCTGGCTATGCTGAAGAACCCGCGCGAAGGGATCACACCGGAAGAACCTGGTGTTCGCGGTCCGATCAAGTTCATCGAAGAACTGAAAGATAAAGGCAATCTGGTTGCTTACGTTGGTGATGTTGTGGGGACAGGGTCTTCACGTAAATCTGCAACCAACTCTGTTCTATGGTGGACAGGTGAAGACATTCCTTTTGTGCCGAACAAGCGTTTCGGTGGTGTCTGTCTGGGCTCCAAGATCGCGCCGATTTTCTATAACACGATGGAAGATTCAGGTGCCCTGCCGATCGAATTGGACGTTTCCGCGATGGAAATGGGTGACGAAATCGAACTGCGCCCCTATGAAGGCAAAGCCCTTAAGAACGGCGAAGTAATTTCTGAATTTAAAGTCAAATCCGATGTGATCTTTGACGAAGTGCGCGCTGGTGGCCGGATCAACCTGATCATTGGTCGTGGCCTGACAGCACGTGCACGTGAAGCACTGGGTCTGCCGATTTCTGATCTGTTCCGCGTTCCGGCTGAACCGGAAGATACGGGCAAAGGTTACACGCTGGCACAGAAAATGGTTGGCAAGGCCTGTGGTCTACCAGAAGGTAAAGGCATCCGTCCGGGCACATACTGTGAACCGAAGATGACCACTGTTGGCTCACAAGATACAACAGGTCCGATGACCCGTGACGAATTGAAAGACCTGGCTTGTCTTGGTTTCTCTGCCGATCTGGTTATGCAGTCTTTCTGTCACACATCAGCTTATCCGAAACTGGCTGACGTTAAAACTCACCAAACTCTGCCGGACTTCATCGAAACCCGTGGCGGTGTTGCATTGCGTCCGATGGATGGGGTTATCCACTCTTGGCTGAACCGTCTTCTGTTGCCTGACACTGTTGGGACAGGTGGTGACAGTCACACCCGCTTCCCGCTGGGGATTTCCTTCCCGGCTGGTTCTGGTCTTGTGGCCTTTGGTGCGGCAACGGGTGTTATGCCGTTGGATATGCCGGAATCAGTTCTGGTTAAATTCACAGGTGAATTGCAAGAAGGCATCACACTGCGTGACATGGTTAACGCCATTCCGCTTTACGCTATTAAAGCTGGCCTGCTAACAGTTGAGAAAAAAGGCAAGAAGAACATTTTCTCTGGTCGTATTCTCGAAATCGAAGGTCTGCCGGATCTTAAAGTCGAGCAAGCGTTTGAATTGTCTGATGCGTCTGCTGAACGTTCTGCAGCCGGTTGTACCGTTAAGCTCAATGAAGAGCCGATCATCGAATATATGCGTTCTAACATCACCCTGATGAAATGGATGATCGCAGAAGGTTATGAAGATGCGCGCACGCTCAAGCGTCGTATCGAAGCGATGGAAGCATTTATTGCCAACCCAGAGCTGATGGAACGTGATGAAGATGCAGAATATGCAGCCGTCATCGAGATCAACATGAACGACATTAAAGAACCGATCGTGGCTTGCCCGAATGACCCGGATGATGTGAAAACATTGTCTGACGTTGCGGGTGAGAAAATCGACGAAGTCTTCGTGGGTTCCTGTATGACAAACATCGGTCACTTCCGCGCTGCTGGTAAGGTTCTGGACGGTATGTCTGATCTGCCGACACGCCTGTGGATTGCACCGCCGACCAAGATGGACCAAGCGATCCTAACCGAAGAAGGCTATTACAGCATCTTGGGTAAAACAGGTGCGCGTATGGAAACACCAGGTTGCTCACTCTGTATGGGTAACCAGGCGCAAATCCGCAAAGGGTCTACGGCGATGTCTACATCAACACGTAACTTCCCGAACCGTTTGGGTATTGATACCAACGTCTATCTGGGGTCTGCTGAACTGGCTGCCGTTTGTGCACAATTGGGCAAAATCCCGAGCAACGAAGAATATCAAGCCAAAGTCAAGCCGCTGAACGAAAACGCTGCTGACGTTTATCGTTACATGAACTTTGACCAGATCCCGTCTTTCGTTGAGAAAGCTGCGACTGTTCAAATGTAAGCTTGAACAAAGCCTAAAAAGGAAAGCCCCGCTTCGTCATTGAAGCGGGGTTTTATATTGGGTCTTGAATACAACTTTAATGTATATTATTGTCTGGTAGCTTGTAATTTGGGGGTGAAATTTTGGATGAAAATATAGCAAGTGTCTACATTAGGATAATTGATAAAGTTGCTTCTATTGGAAAAATTATTGCTTGGACATTTTTTGCATTTATTATTTCTGAGCCTCTTACGGAAGTTGTAAGGCATTTATCTGGAGAAGAGACCACAATTGACGTCGCAATTAAGTGGTTTACAAGCTCAGGTACCGGGATTACTGTACTTTTATCGATAGTTTTGAATGTTGTTTGTTTGATCTGGGCTTTATGGGAAAGGCATTTACGCCATCAAAAAACCATATATTTATGTGGCTATATTAAAGAATTAGAAACAAAGATAGATAAAAATAGATCCGGAAGTGGGATCACACCAAAAGGAACGACGCATCCTAAGGATGAGTGAGAGAGAAAATGGAACTATTACTAATACTTTTGATCTCTATATGTTTTGTGGTTTTACTATATGGGCCATGGCGTTCGTTGTGGTTAAGTTGGGGACGGCAAAGGTTATTTGAAATCCGTGATAAACTTTTTTTAAAAGCTGCTAATGGTGAGATCAGTTTTGAAGATTCTGTTTATAAAGAATTCAGGGAAAGCATTAATAATAATATCCGTTTTTTACATCATGCAACAATCCCTAGAATTGTAGCTTCAACTTTTATTTCAAGAAAAATGGATGTTAAAGATGAATTAGCTAATGCGGTAACTGCAGTGGAAAATCAGGATTTAAAAGAGGAATTAACACGATTCCGAGCAAAGATATTAGTGACAGTTGCTTTTTGTGTGGTGTTACGTTCACCTTTATCGGCTGTTTTTTTTATAGTTGCGGCATTGTTTGCAATTGCTTTTCATCGGTTTTCTTGTGCACAGCAGTATATGTATTCTGCTATTCAAAAGATTGTATCGGTGAGTTCACACAATCCAGCTTCTCATAGAAATTATAGAAACGCTTAATTTTTCACAAATATTGAAAGCCCTGCTTCTAAAAGGTGAAGCAGGTTTTTTTCTATGTGTATTTTTTTTAATAGTGCGGATAGATCAGGATACTAGCCTCTACGCAAACAGGAATATTTCTGCCAAAGGTGTGTTTAGAACGCCGTTTGTTTATGGGACAGTCCATAATTTTAAGAGACGTTGACTTCGGGGGTGAAGATATAGCCTGCGCCATAGACCGTTTTAATCATAGTCGGTTCTTTGGGGTCTAATTCAATTTTCTGGCGAAGATGTCCAATATGAACGTCAATGGAACGATCAAAGGGAGAAGATTCCCGACCACGTGCCAGATCGAGCAACTGATCGCGGCTTAAGACCCGATTGGGGTGACTGGCAAGTGCACAAAGTAAGTCAAACTGAGCGGCGGTCAGCGGTGATTCCACTCCGTCCGGATTAATCAGCTTGCGTGCCATGCGATCAAGCTTCCAGCCGGCAAAACGCATTTCAGAAATATCATCACCTTTGGGGGCGGCTTTGGACTGGCCTTTTGCGCGGCGTAAAACACTGCGTACGCGCGCGCGCAGTTCACGCGGTTCAAACGGTTTGGAGATATAATCATCGGCACCGAGTTCCAAGCCAATAACCATGTCTGCCGTTTCGCCCATGCCTGTCAGAATGATAACCGGGATATGGTTCTCGCCACGAATTTCGCGCAATAAATCAAGACCGTCTTCGCCTTGCAGCATAAGATCAAGCACAACCATGTCCACATCCCCCTTGGCAAGGGCTGCTTTCATTTCAGCACCACTTTGTGCAGAGCTTGCCCGAAACCCGACGCCCGTCAGGCAGCGTTCCACCAATGCACAGATATGTGGTTCGTCATCGACGACTAAGATATGGCCAGTATCAGTCATAGTGTCCCTGTCTATTTGATATTTTTTTCAAAATCTTAGCCGAGTTTGGCGTCTTGGGAAAGTCTTTAAGAAATCTTTTCTGTATTGATATTGCGATCAAGCGCTGCGCGAATGCGGTTAGCAAGTTCCAAGCGTTCAAATGGCTTGGCAATTAAATCCAGTTGCCCCTGAAAAATTCCGGTCTGGTCCATGACTTTATCCGGATATCCAGACATGAACAGCACAGGCAGATCGGGCAGTTTTTCCCGGATTTGTTCGGCCATGTTAATGCCGTTGAGACCCCCGGGCATTTCGATATCTGAAAAGAGCAAATCAAAGGCCTGATCCATTTCCAGAATCCCCAAAGCTTCATGCCCATCTGCTGCGGCGACAACTTCATAGCCAAGGCGGCGCAGGCTGGTGCTGGCAAAACCCCGTACACCCGGATCATCTTCGACCAGCAAAATGCGTTCACTGCCTTGGGGGAGTTTAAGATTACGTTTGGTCTTTGGTTCAATCGTCTGTGTTTCGCGACTGCGCGGCAGAACGATACGGAAAGTTGTGCCACTTCCCGTCGTGCTATCGACCTGAATGTGGCCTTGGGACTGGCGCACAAAGCCGTAAATCATTGAAAGGCCTAGTCCGCTGTTTGGTCCTTTTTCCTTGGTGGAAAAAAACGGTTCGAACATACGTTCCATGATTTCTGGTGACATGCCCGAGCCATTATCTTTGACCGAAATCACCACATAATCACCCGGGGTCAAATCGACGTTACGATCGGAAAAGATATTTTTAAGGGTGACATTCTCAATAGAAATTTTAAGACGGCCCACCCCGTTCATGGCATCGCGCGCATTGATGACCAGATTAAGGATGGCATTTTCCAATTGGTGCGGGTCAATCAACACGGGCCAGATATTCTTGTTCACCTGTAACTGCATCTCGACTTGGGCCCCAAGGGCACGGGTGAGCAGGTCTTTCATGCCTAAAATCAATTCACCAGCATTGCTGATGCGCGGCTTTAAAGGTTGCCTGCGTGCAAAGGCCAATAGCTGTTTAACCAGCTCACCACCACGTCGTGCTGCATCCAGGGCAGGGGCGATGAGTTCTTGCAGGGCCGGGTCTTCTTCGCCTTCTTCTTCCAGGACCGATAAATTACCGATGATAATGGTGAGAAGGTTGTTGAAATCATGGGATAGTCCGCCAGTCAACTGACCGATAGCTTCCATCTTTTGGGCCTGACGGAATTTAAATTCGGCATCGCGCACATCGGTGACATCCTGACCGAGGACAAAATAGCCCATGACTTCATTATCTTCGCTGATGTGCGGGATGAATGATACGAGCACATGAACTTCGCGTCCGTCATTCAGTTCCAGCATAAATTCGCGCGAGGCCCGTTCACCGCGCAAGGCAGCGCGGATGCAAGGCAGATGCTCGCTATAAACTTTTTCACCCAAAACTTCCTTGGCACTGCGCCCAACGATTTGATCGGGTTTGCGATTAAACCATTCGTGATATTGTTCGTTCGCAAAGGTATAGGTGAGATCGGATTTAACATAACCGATCAGCGCGGGAACGGTATCTGCAATCAGACGGATACGTTCTTCGGAAATTTTAAGTTCGGCTGTACGTTGTGCAACACGTGACTCTAATTCTTCATTTGCTTTTTTGAGGGCCGTTTCAGCGGTTTTACGTTCGGTAATATCTTTATAAACGGTGACGAAGCCGCCACCGGGCATGGGGTTGCCACGAATTTCTAGCACGGTGCCGTTGGGTCGGACACGTTCCATAATATGGGGCAGGAATTTTTTAGCTTCGGCTATTGTATCGGCAATGATGTCTTCAACAGGGAACTGACCATATTCACCGCGTTCTGCATTATAGCGGATGAACGCTTCGAAAGGCGCACCGTAATAGCCAAACTCTTCAATTGGAAAATCGGTCAGTTCAAAAAACTTAGAATTCCAGGCCACAAGATTAAGATTTGCATCAAAAATGGAAAACCCGTCATCAAGATGTTCCAGACCTGTCTGGACAAAGGCCCATTGTTGAGCATCCAGTGAAGGACCATCGAGAAAGTGTGCGACTTGATTTCTGCGGTTTTTATGTGCTGTAGCCATTGACATACCCGTTTGTAACTTACTTTTAGGCTAGCGAAAAGTGCTAAGGGTTGGGCGAGATTTACATTCCTTTACAATGTTTATCGGAATCTTGAATGTCTATGCATTGACCCTTCACAGTTTTCGGGTAGCCTCTCAGTGTCGAAAAAGCAGCCGATGTCGTAGCGACGTATATTTTGTTTCAGTCGAAACAATTTCGATGGTACGCTCAGCGCTTATAAAAAGAAAGAAAGTACGGCTTATCTAACGGGCCGGTATAACTGGGAGAATAAACATGACAGGGCAAACGCCCATTTTGGAAGTCAATGACATTTCATTGCGTTTTGGCGGTGTGCGCGCATTGAGCAATGTCACCTTCGATGTGAAAAAAGGCGAGTTATTTTCCATCATCGGCCCGAACGGGGCGGGGAAAACTTCGTTATTGAACTGTATCTCCGGGCGTTATTCGCCGCAGGAAGGCTCTATTCAATTTAATGGTAAGGAAGTCACCAAGATGACGCCAAACCATCGTGCCGAACTGGGTATGGGCCGGACGTTTCAGAACCTGGCGCTTTTTGCGCATATGTCGGTTCTGGATAATATCATGGTGGGACGTCACCACCTGATGAAAAATAATTTCCTGACAGGTGGTATGTACTGGTTTGGTGGCGCGCAGAAAGAAGAACTGACGCACCGTCGCGAAGCCGAAGACATTATCGATTTTCTTGAAATCTCCCACATTCGAAAATCGGTTGCCGGTACGCTGTCATATGGTTTGCGCAAACGTGTCGAGCTTGCCCGTGCGGTTGCTCTGCGTCCTGACTTGCTGTTGTTGGATGAGCCCATGGCCGGGATGAACCTAGAAGAGAAAGAAGATATGGCACGCTATATCTGCGATCTCAACGAAGAATGGGGCATGACGGTTGTGATGATCGAACATGATATGGGCGTTGTAATGGATATTTCCGAACGCGTCATGGTGTTGGATTTTGGTAAAAATATTGCCGAAGGTCTGCCCCATGAAATCATGAGTAACGATTATGTGAAACGCGCCTATCTGGGTGAAGAAACTGACGAAGAGACAGAAGGCGAGGTCGCTTAAGATGGCTGAATATTGCGATATCAAGGTACATGACACCTTCCCGAAAATTTTACGTTACAATGCGCAAAACTGGCCTAATGAAATTGCCATGCGCGAAAAAGAATTCGGCATCTGGAACGAATTTACCTGGGCTGATTACAACGAAGAAGTCAAGCTGCTGTCTGTTGGTATGCACGCCTTGGGCTGCGGCAAAGGTGATACTGTTGGGCTTCTTGGTAAAAACCGTCCTGAATGGGTATGGGGTGAGGTAGCGGCACAAGCCATCGGATCCATGTCCATGGGGATTTATGAAGATTCACTTGGCCCGGAAGCGTCTTACCTGATCAATTATGCGGAAACGAAGATCGTGATCGCAGAAGATGAAGAACAGGTGGATAAGCTTCTGGAGCTGGAAGATGTCACGTCAATCAAACACATTATCTATTGTGATCCACGCGGCATGCGTAAATATGATGACCCGCGTCTGATGGATCATGAAGATCTGAAAAAGTTGGCCTTGGCCGAGTTGGAAAAGAACCCCAAGCTTTATGACGAGCTGGTGGATAAAGGCACAGCCGATGATGTGGCGATTCTTTGTACAACTTCCGGGACAACATCCAACCCGAAACTGACCATGCTACAATCTGGTCCGTTCCTGGATCATTCTTTAGCATATTTGCGCGCCGATGGGCGTGAACCGGGCGACAACTATGTGTCTGTTCTGCCGCTGCCCTGGATTATGGAACAGGTCTATGTGGTTTCCCAAGCTTTGATCGCGCGTGTGATCGTCAACTTTGTGGAAGAACCGGAAACCATGATGTCCGATCTTCGCGAAATTGGTCCAAGCTTTGTTCTCTTGGCCCCGCGTGTGTGGGAAAATATCGCTGCAGACGTCCGTGCCCGTATGATGGATTCCACCAAATTTAAACAGAAGATGTTTGAATGGGGTATGAAGCTGGGCATGGAAGCACTGGATCGTGGTGAACGTTCCAAACTGGCGGATTTCATTTTGTTCCGCGCGTTACGTGACCGTCTTGGCTTTACAAACTTACGCTCTGCTGCAACAGGTGGGGCGGCGATGGGGCCGGATACATTCCGTTTCTTCCTCGCCATGGGTGTGCCGCTGAAACAGCTTTATGGTCAAACCGAAATGGCGGGTGCCTATACCATTCACCGCGGTGATGACATTGATTTCGATTCAGTCGGCTTCCCGTTTGATAATGCGGAAATCAAGATCATCAATCCGGACGAAGAAGGCGTTGGTGAAATCGTTTCCAAAAACACTGGTATGTTCCTGGGATATTACAAAAACGAAGAAGCCACCAAAGAAGACGTTCGTGACGGTTGGATGCACACAGGTGATGCTGGATACTTCAAGAAAGAAAACGGACATCTCGTGGTTATCGACCGGATCAAGGATTTGGCGGAAACCTCGACAGGTATTCGTTTCAGCCCGCAATTCATTGAAAACAAACTTAAGTTTTCACCATTTGTGGCCGAAGCGGTTATTCTGGGTAAGGATCGTCCGTATCTGTCGGCTTTGATTTGTATCCGTTTTTCCATTGTGTCGAAATGGGCAGAACAAAATCAAATCGCCTTTACCAACTACACCAATATCTCTGCTTTGCCGCAAGTTTATGCGCAGGTCAAAAAAGAGATTGAAAAAGTTAACGCAACCCTGCCTGAAGCACAGCAAATCCAAAAATTTGTTCTGCTTTATAAAGAACTGGACGCTGATGACGGCGAACTGACCCGTACCCGTAAGGTACGTCGTAAAGTGGTTGCAGAAAAATACGCAGAAATCATCGATGCGATTTATGAAGATGCCCCAGAGGTACATATCGACACGATGATTACATTCCAGGATGGCTCCAAGTCGCGCATCGTTACCGACCTTGTGGTCGAAACAATGGACGTGGCCAGCCTGACACAAACACAAGCTGCGGCTGAATAAGGGAGAGAAACGACATGAACTGGGATCTACTTGGTCAGCTGCTCATGAACGGGCTAATCATCGGGGCGCTTTATGGCGTTGTCGCGATGTGCTTCGTTCTGATCTACAAATCGACCCAAATTGTAAACTTTGCCCAAGGTGAGTTCTTGCTCATTGGTGCTTGGGTGTGCTGGTGGTTCCTGACCACCTGGGAACTGCCTTTTGTGGTTGGTTTCCTCTTTACACTGGCCTTTATGACAGTGTTCGGGATTGTCTTGCAGACAGTTGTATTGCGTCCGATGATTGGGGAACCGATTATCTCCGTCATTATGGTAACGATCGGTCTGAGCCTATTTTTCCAAGCGGGCATGAAATGGGTGTTCGGGGTGAACGTTCAACCTTTCCCGAAAGTGTTTGAAACCGAAACCGTTGAAATCTTCGGTATGATGATTCAGACGGCCTATATCATGAGCTTGGGCATCTCGCTCTTCATCATGATCGGTTTTGCATGGTTCTTTAAATCTTCCAAACATGGTCTGGCCATGCGCGCCACAGCGTTTGACCAACAAGTTGCCCAGTCTTTGGGGATTTCTGTCAAAAACGTCTTTGCAATGGCTTGGGCCATCAGTGCAGTTGTTTCAGCTGTTGCCGGTGTGGTCATCGGGATTGTAAACGGCGTGTCTGATACGCTGGCTTTCATCGGGATTAAAGTGTTCCCGGCGGTGATCCTGGGTGGTCTGGACTCCATTATCGGCGCGATTGTCGGTGGTGTGATCATTGGCCTGCTGGAAAACTTTGCAGAATATGCTGACGGACAATGGTTCCAAGTCGGCAACATGTACACCATTGCACCGTTCTATGTGTTGGTCATCATCCTGATGATTAAACCTTACGGTCTGTTTGGCACAAAAGATATTGAGCGAGTATAATTAGATGGCTGGTTATAACATGATGCGGTGCGGTGAATTCCGCACCACCTACGAGAAAGACACAACCATCTTTCCGACCCCTATGTCCAAGAAGTTTGCAATCCTCGGCGTGATCCTTTGTGTGATTGCCCCGTTGCAAATCGGTGAATTCAGTTTTGTCAGCCCGGCAATTCTGACTCTGATGATCCAGATCGGTTATCTGTCGATCGGGGCCTTGGGTCTAAACATTCTGGTTGGTTTTACCGGACAAATCTCATTGGGCCATGCGGCATTCTTCGGGTTTGGTGCTTTTGCATCAGCCTGGATGAACAACGATTTCGCAATTCCGGTCTTTTTCTCCATCCCATTGGCGGGTGTTCTCACCATGGCAGTGGGGATGATTTTCGGGATGCCGGCGGCGCGGATTAAAGGTCTGTATCTCGCGATTGCCACATTGGCATCCCAGTTCATTCTGGAAGACTTCTTTGCCCGTGCGGACTGGTTTACAGGTGGGGCGGCTGGTGCCTTGGCGAACCCGTTTGAAATCTTTGGTTTCGTGATTTCCGGTGACCGTAGCTACTATTATGTAGTGCTGGTTTATATGGTGGTGATGTATATCATCGCTGCAAACCTGATGCGCTCACGCGATGGCCGTGCTTTTGTTGCGGTGCGTGACCACTATCTGTCTGCGGAAGTCATGGGCATTAACCTGACTTGGTATCGCGTTCTGTCTTTCGGTATTTCTTCATTCTATGCCGGGATCGCGGGTGCCTTGTTTGCCCACTATCTTGAATATGTATCGGTTGAAAGCTTCAATCTGCTGCTGTCCATCCAATTTATCGGCATGATCATTATCGGTGGTCTGGGTAGCGTGATGGGGTCCTTGATGGGAACAGTCTTTATGGTGCTGTTGCCGGAGGTTATGCAGGAAGCCGCCAGCATTATTACCTCTACATCCTGGGGTAATATTCCGGCGATCACCGAAGGGATTAACTTTATGAAAGAGATGGTCATCGGGGCTGCTATCGTTCTGTTCCTGATTTTTGAACCGGACGGGCTGGCGCACCGCTGGCGGATGATCAAAGCTTATTGGAAGCTTTATCCATTCTCTTACTAACAAAATAAATAACGAGAATTCTTACGAAGAATATGTGGGGCGATAAAAGCAATAATAATGCCCCGGATCACCTCACAGGAAGGTAACTTTACAAAGGGAGACGCATTAGATGCGCAAATTACTATCTGGCCTTTTGGCCACAACAACTGCAGTTGCATTCGCTGGTTCTGCACTGGCTGCTGATAAAGTTCTGATTGCAAACCTGGCGGATTTGACAGGTCCAACAGCTTCTGTATCCAAACCTTTCACAAAAGGTAAAGAAGATGCAGCCGCTTACGTTAACGCCAATGGCGGTATCGCGGGCATGCAAGTCGATCTGGACACAGTTGATTATGCTTACGCTGCTCCGCGTGCGATTGCACAATATAAAAAGTGGAAATCTGCAGGCGTAAAAGTTATTCAAGGCTGGGGTACAGCTGATACAGAAGCATTGGTCGGTTTTGTTGGTCGCGACAAAATCCCTTATTATTCTGCTTCTTATTCTGCTCACTTGCAGGATCCAAAAGGTAAGTCTGAGCACACGAAAAAAGCTGCACCTTACAACTTCTTCGCTGGCCCGTCTTATTCAGACGGCGCGCGCGCTGTAATCCAGTGGGCTGCTGAAGATGCAAAGAAAAAAGGCATTGCTAAGCCGAAGTTCGTTTACATGGGTGATAACCACCCGTATCCGAATGCTGCGAAAAAAGCGGCAAAAGGCTATGCTGAAGACCTCGGTTTCGAAATCGGCACCGACATTGTTTATTCTATGAAAGCTGGTGACTTCAAAGCACAATGCCTGTCTTTGAAAGAATCTGGTGCACAATATGCATATCTGGCGAACACAGGTGGTTCTGGTATTTCTTTGCTGAAATCCTGTGTATCTGTCGGCGCGGACGTTCAATTCCTGACAAACGTTTGGGGTATGGATGAAAACGTAATGAAAGCGGCTGGTAAAGCAGCTGATGGCGTTGTCTTCCCAATGGGTGCGGCTGCTTTTGGTGCAGACGTTCCAGGTATGGAACTGGTTAAGAAAATTAATGCAGCTGGTTCTAACGCGGATCACCATGCGGTTCACTACATGCGTGGCGTTTGTTCTTTCTTCTACATGAAAGAAGCCATGGAATGGGCTGTTGCGAATGGTGGCCTGACTGGCGAAAACATCAAGAAAGGCATGTACCAGAAGAAAGACTGGGTACCTGCAGGTCTTGAAGGTGTTTGCCCGGCTGGTACTTGGACAGAAGATGACCACCGTGGTCACATGGACGTTTATGTTTACCAAGCAAACGTAAAAGAAGATCCGGCTGCGAACGCAACTGTGCCGGAACTGTTGAAAGCTGGCACAATCGGCATGACCAAGCTGTTTGATGCGAAGCTGGAACGTAAACCAGAGTGGCTCGGCCTCTAAGGAATCCTTCCTGAGGTGATGGGGTGCCTGCCTATTATGGGCACCCCTACCCACAAACTTATTTAAAATATTTATTTAGAAATTTAACAAAGAAATCGCCCTCTATTTAAAACGGGCACAGGGAAAAGGAATACACAGATGGCTGAGGCAGCTTTGGCACAGGAAAACGCAGATTTGATGCTGAGCGTAAACAACATCGAAGTGGTTTATGACGAGGTAATCCTGGTTTTGCGTGGTGTAAGTCTGGATGTGCCCAAGGGCGCGCTGGTAACATTGTTGGGTCCCAACGGTGCAGGCAAATCCACAACATTAAAAGCCATCTCCGGCTTGTTGGGCACTGAAGACGGTGAAGTGACCCGTGGGGATGTGACCTATAATGGCAAGGACATTGCCAACGGCAGCCCGGATAAAATTGTGCGTGACGGGATCTTTCAGGTGATGGAAGGCCGTCGTATCATTGAAGATATGACCGTCATTGAAAACCTGCGTTTGGGCGCCTATACCCGCACAGACAGCGCATCAGAAATCAAGGCTGATATCGAAAAAGTTTTCCACTATTTCCCCCGTTTGAAAGAACGTACAGGTCTGGCCGGTTATTTATCTGGTGGGGAACAGCAAATGCTGGCGATTGGTCGTGCGATCATGTCCAAGCCGGATATGATTTTGCTGGATGAACCTTCCATGGGTCTGTCACCGTTGCTGGTGAAAGAAGTGTTCGAAATCATCCGTACGCTGAACAAAGAGCTTGGCATCACCATGTTGCTGGTTGAGCAAAACGCCAACATGGCCCTGAAACACTGTGATTACGGTTATATCATGGAATCAGGCAAAATCGTGATGGATGGCACCCGCGAAGAACTGCTGAACAACGAAGATGTAAAAGAATTCTATCTTGGCGGCGGCGGTGATGAAGACCGCAAATCCTTTAAGAACCTGAAATCTTACAAACGTCGTAAGCGTTGGTTGTAAGGCGTGCGAAAAAATATTCACCATAATTAGTCTAAAAAAATAAAAACAGGTACTCGCCATGGGCAACCAAACTTACTTCGATGCATTGGAAACGCGCACACAAGAACAGCGTGAAAAAGAACAATTTGCAAAACTGGCAGAACAGCTTGCTCATGCTAAAGCCAACGCATCCTTTTTTGGTTCTTTGCTAAAAGACATTGATCCGGCTTCTATCACGGACCGTGCGGCTTTGGCACGTATTCCCGTCACACGGAAATCCGATCTGATTGATATGCAACGCGACAATCCCCCTTTTGGCGGGATGCTCGCTGCCCCCTTGGGTCGCTTGTTTCAATCCCCCGGCCCAATTTATGACCCGGAAGGACATGAAGAAGATTACTGGTCAACAGCGCGTGCATTTTTTGCAGCAGGTTTCCGTTCCGGGGATGTGGTTTTGAATACCCTGTCATATCATCTTACGCCTGGTGGGTTTATTCTGGATGCGGGGGCACGGGCCTTGGGCTGTGGTGTTATACCCGCAGGTCCGGGGAATACTGAACAGCAGTTAGAAGTCATTCGTGATCTCAGGCCTTCGGGCTATAGTGGCACACCATCTTTCTTGCGCATTCTGATGGAAAAAGCCGATGAAAAAGGCATTGATACGTCTTGTTTCAAGAAAGCACTGGTAACAGGTGAAGCCCTGCCGCCATCTTTGCGTGACTGGTTTACAGCGCGTGGCCTTGTTGTTGGTCAGGCTTACGCTACAGCAGATGTCGGTTCCATTGCCTATGAAACATCGGCGCGCGAAGGCTTACTGGTCGATGAAAATTCTATCGTTGAAATCGTACGCCCCGGCACCGATGATCCGGTAGCTGAAGGCGAAGTCGGCGAAGTGGTTGTCACGAACCTGTCGTCTAAGACCTATCCGTTGATCCGTTTCGGGACAGGCGATCTTTCTGCAGTACTTGCGGGTGAAAGCCCCTGCGGGCGTACCAACATGCGCATAAAAGGCTGGATGGGCCGAGCAGATCAGCGCACAAAAGTCAAAGGTATGTTTGTTGACCCCAAACAGGTCGATCAGGTCATCAAGATGTTTGATGAAATTCAACGCGGCCGTCTGGTTGTTTCAAGTGATGACAACCGCGATGCGATGACACTGCAGGTGGAAGTCGATAACGGCACAGATGAATTAGCCAAAGCGATTAGCGAACAGGTGCAAAATATCTGTAAACTGCGCGGCGCAATTGAATTTGTTAGCCTCGGCAGTCTTGCTAATGATGGCAAGGTGATTGACGATATCCGCACCTACGAATAAGAAAAAGCCCGTCATCTGCGCTGAATAGCATAGATGACGGGCTTTTTTTGTGTCTGTTATTGCCCGCTGAGTTCTTTCACTTTATTTCGGGCTTCGATCGCTTTCTCTTTTTCACCAAGGACCTGATAGGCGTTGGCAAGACGTTGCCAGCCTTCGACATCATTCGGGTTTTCTTCCAGTCGATCGGCTAGACGTTGCACCATGGAACGGATCATTTCTGTGCGTTCTTCTGGGCTCATCTGTTGGGCATCTTCGACCTGTTCACGGGTTGGGCCAGGTTGGGCCTGTTTTTCGTTTTCCCATTCCAGAGCAAACTGTTTACCCATATTTTTTGCAAATGCACTGGGCTGGAAATCAGCCGGATTTAGGCCACTGGTCTGGGCCGTCATATCGATTTGATTTTGGACTTGGGGAACCCACGGTGCTTGCGGTGGGGCCATGGCGAGAAGGTCAACCCAAGTCTGGATCGCACCTTTAAAGTCTTCTACGCGAGCTTTGGCATACCCTAAATAAAAGTGTGCTTTCATCTGGGCAGGGTCTGCTTTGACGGATTCGACCAAAGCGTCCATGGTTTCTTGTTTCACATTCCCTTGATCGGCATAGATTCGTGCTTCGGCAAAATCAGCCAGAATGGCAGGGTGACGATCAGAATATTTAAGCGCAAATTGATAGGCTTCAACTGATTCTTCTAGTTTTCCAACACTGCGCAAGGTACGCCCAAGAAGCAACCAGGCATCAATATCTTGCGGTTCTTCTTCCAGGCGTTTTTTAAGGGCAGCAATTTCGTTTGCCATCCCGTTTGGATTCCCACTGGCTTGGCGTCTTTCACGTTCAATATCGCGCGAGGCATAAGGCACATCACCGTAGCCCGGCATCCCCAATTTACCGTAAAGAACAAGGGACCCCACAATTACGGACACCCCAATTAATGCAGTTAAAATGACCGTTTTTTTGCTGGCACGCTCGGTAACGTTTTCCTGCTTTTTTCGTTTTTCATCCGCGGCTAAAAGGTGGCGTTGGATTTCAAGGCGTGCTGTTTCGGCTTCTTCTTCGCTGATCAAGTTACGTTCGAGATCGCGATCCAGTTCTTTCAACTGATCTTTAAAGACGTTCAGATCATAATCTGCGCGCGCAGCTTCTTCTTTTGATTTTCGCCACACCGGGGCAGCCAATAGAAAAAGGGTGATTGCACTCATTAATGCAACGGCAATCCAAAAACTCATTAGTTGCTTCCTTCTTCTTTGAGCAAGGCTTCAAGGCGGGCTTTTTCTTTGGGACTTAACGGGGCAGCACCCGTGGTTTCCCCGGTTTCCTTAGATCGTCGGCGATAGTAAAAGATAATGCCGATCAGACCGAGAACGACCATCAAGGCCGGACCAAACCATAAGAAAAGGGTCTTGGTTTTGACAGGGGGCTTTAACAGCACAAAATCACCGTATCGTGACACCAGATAGTCAATGACTTGCTGATTGCTGTCGCCTTCCTTGATACGTTCACGCACCAGAATACGCATTTTCTTAGCGATGCCGGAATTGGAATCATCAATGGACTGGTTTTGACAGACCACACATCGCACATCTTTGGAGACTTCACGCGCACGTTCTTCCAATGCCGGATCATCCAGAATTTCATCCGGTTCAACTGCCAGTGCAGATACATTTACGGCTATTAAGGCAGCTAGTACAAAGATTAGCTTTTTCATTGTTTACGTAACTCCACAATCAGGGGCCAGAGCGTTTCACGCCAGGACCGTTCCGTAATCGGGCCGATGTGCTTGTAACGAATGATGCCTTCTTTATCGACGACAAAGGTTTCCGGTGCGCCGGTAATGCCCCAGTCAATGATGGTTTCGCCTGTCACATCCACACCAATTTTGGTGTAGGGGTCACCATGACGCGCCAACCATCTGACCACGTCATTGGGCTTTTTCTCGTCCCAATCCACCCCATAAAGCGGGATGACGTTATTTTCTTTCAGCTGAAGGAAAAAGGGATGTTCCTGTAGGCAGGCGACACACCAAGAGCCAAAGAAATTAACCAGCGAGACTTGGCCTTTCACGTCATCAATGGTGAGGCCTTCGGAACGCCCCTGAACGGGCACCAGCTTAAAATCCCCCATGGGTTGGTTGAGCAATACATCCGTATCCAGCTTGGATGGGTCTTTGGTCAGACCGACGGCAAAATAAAGGATCAGTACACCAAACAGGATCAACGGAATAAAAAAGAACAAACGGGATTTCATGCTTTTGCTCCTTCAGTCGCTGCCGCTTTTTGTGCGCGTTTTGGGGCGCCGATGCGGTGACGACGATCTGTCAGGCTCACGACACCGCCAAGGGCCAATAACAGGGTACCGCCCCATAACCAGGCGACCAAGGGGTTCCAGTAAAGACGGGTGACATAGCCATCGCCGGATTTATCACCGACAACCGCATATAAATCCCCTAGGAACATGGTATAAATCGCCGCTTCCGTTGTGGGCATGCCGCCTGTGTCATAGTGGCGGTTTTCAGATTTCAAAGTGGTGATGTATTTGTCGCCTTTATGGACAGTGAAGGTCCCTTCCAATGCATCATAGTTTGGTCCGCGCACATCGCGCACCGATTCAAATGTGTAGGTATAACCAGCCACATCTAACTGTTCACCAAACTGCATGACCTGAATGTTTTCAACTTTCCAGTTTCCAGCCCCGGTCATCCCGGCAATGGTGATCGCCAGACCAAAATGCGCAATGGTCATGCCCCATGTAGCACGCGGTTGACGTATCAGGCGTTTCATACTGTCACCAAAGGACGTGCGGCCCAGTTTGATCCGTTCAGCCAGATCCCACAGCACGCCGGTTGCCAGCCATGTGGCCAGTCCCATACCGAAATAACCACCCCAGCCGTCATCGCCTTTTAAAATATAGGTTAGAACAACAGCTACCAATGTGGCGCCATAGACCAAATAAAGACGAGACAGGACGGCTTTAGCATCTGTGCGTTTCCAGGACATGAGCGGCCCCAAAGCCATCAGAATGACCAAAGGCGTCATAATCGGAATAAACACACGGTTATAGAAAGGTGCCCCAACAGAAACCTTGCCCGCATCAATCGCATCGATAAACAAAGGATAAAGTGTACCAAGCAAGACGACGCCTGTGGCCGTGGTTAAAATCCAGTTGTTAAACAGCAACGAGCCTTCGCGTGAAATGGGCTTAAATAACCCCCCGCCGGACAGGCTGGGACCCCGCAGGGCATAAAGGGCAAATGATCCACCAATGGCGATGCAAAGCAGAATTAGAATGAAAATCCCGCGTTCCGGGTCGGTTGCAAAGGCATGGACGGAGGTTAGGACGCCGGAACGAACAAGGAAAGTCCCCATCAATGACAGACCAAAGGCGATGATCGCTAGGAAAATGGTCCAGTTTTTCAACGCGCCACGTTTTTCTACCACAATGGCGGAATGGAGCAAGGCCGTACCAGCAAGCCACGGCATGAAAGAGGCGTTTTCAACCGGGTCCCAGAACCACCAGCCGCCCCAGCCAAGCTCGTAATAAGCCCACCACGACCCAAGCCCAATCCCGATGGTCAAGAAGACCCACGCGGCCAAGGTCCATGGGCGCACCCAACGCGCCCAGCTGGCATCCACACGCCCTTCGATAAGGGCAGCCATAGCAAAACTATAGGCAATAGAGAACCCAACATAACCGAGATACAAAAACGGGGGATGGAACGCAAGACCCGGGTCCTGCAACAAGGGGTTCAGGCTGTTGCCGTTAATCGGCACATTGATCAAGCGTTCAAACGGGTTTGAGGTAAAGAGAATGAACATCAAAAAACCGACCGTGATTAAAGACTGCACGGCCAATGTACGGCTTTTAAGACCGGTGGGCAGGTTACGCCCAAAGACTTCAACAGCACAACCGAATGTGGCAAGAATCAAGACCCACAAAAGCATGGAGCCTTCATGGTTTCCCCACACACCGGAGACTTTGTAAAGCATTGGTTTGTCGGTGTGAGAGTTGTTCGCCACATTTAAAACCGAAAAATCGGACGTGACATAGGCATGGGTCAGCGCGGCAAACGAGACACAGAGCAATAGGAATTGTGCAATGGAAGCCGGACCTGCAATCCCCATCCAGCGACGGTTATTGACAGAAGATGCCATCAAAGGCACCACACCTTGCACAATGGCAACGCCGAGCGCCAGTACAAGGGCGAAATGGCCGATTTCTACAATCATATCAATAGTCTTTCGCTTTATCTGCATCCGGCACATGGCCGTTTTTCAGGGCTTCGGTTAAGGGTTCACCCTCTTTCCATTTACCGGATTTCTTCAGGGCATCCGCAACTTCTGGCGGCATGTAATTTTCATCGTGTTTTGCCAACACTTCATCTGCGATCAAGGTCTTGCCTTTGAAATATCCTTCGGTGACAACCCCTTGGCCTTCCCGAAACAGATCGGGCAGGATGCCTTTATATTCAACCTTAATGCTGTGTGCCAGATCGGTCACTGTAAACAGGTTGGTCACACCGTCTGCGGCTTTTTTAACGGAATCGGCTTCGACCAATCCGCCAATACGGATGCGTTGATCGGTGCGAATATCCTGTTTTTCCATAATTTCTGTCGGGCTGAAGAAGAAGACAATATCATCTTCCAAGGCTGCGAGAACAATGGTCGCGACCGCACCCAGGGCGCATAGACCAACCAGAACCATATAGAGGCGACGTGTTTTTCTTTTCATGATTATTTGTCCTCTTTCTTGGTGAGTTGTTCCATAATCGACAAGTCTTTTTTACTTTTGGACAGGGATTTCATACTGGTCCCCAGCAGGGCAACCAACAACAGAGCGGTAAGGCCATAACAGGGCCAGATATACAAGCCATGACCGCCCATATCGAAAAATTCAGTCATCATCGAAAACCCTTTTCTTAACCGTGAACCTGACGCAGGCGCAGGGCGCGCACTTTGGAGGCAATGATTTCGCTGCGCATGCGGATAAACAGCAGCAGTGTGAAATACCCTAGGAAGCAGAACCACATCAGCGCCAGCGGGATCAGCATATCCGGGTGAATGGACGGGCCGCCCTCTTTCATCAACGAGGCTGGTTGGTGCAATGTGTTCCACCAATCAACAGAAAATTTAATGATCGGCACATTGATCACGCCGACGATACATAGAATTCCGGCTGATTTTGTGCCACGTGACGGATCATCAAAGGCGTTCAGCAACGCCATATGCCCCATAAATAGAAAAAGCAGCAGCAACTCAGATGTCAAACGTGCATCCCAGACCCACCAAGTGCCCCACATAGGTTTGCCCCATAAAGACCCTGTAAACAGGGCAATCAGGGTAAAGACGGCACCGATGGGGGACATGCATTTGGCGGCGAGATCAGATAACGGATGTTTCCAGATCAGACCCATAGCCGAGGCAATGGCCATGGAGACATAAATCGCAATAGACATGGTAGCCGCAGGGACATGAACATACATGATGCGCACCGTTTCACCCTGCTGATAATCAGTCGGGGAATTAAACAAGGCAAAATACAGCCCTGCTATTGTACAGATGGCGGTTATCCCCGCCACCCATGGCAGCAAAAGTCCGCTTAACCACATAAAGCGTTTCGGATTCGCAAATGCATTCAGATTAAAAGCCATTGATCCTTAGACCCCATACCCAGCAAATTTTTTCGCATTGCAGGCTTTATGGGGTCTAAGTTGGGCACCATTAAGGCAAAGTTGGCTAGATTGTCGTCACATTTCAACCTGATCTTGTGATTAAGCGACGAGGCTTTTTTCAATCGTACTGCGATCCAGACCATGTTTACCGATAATGACCAGTTGGCTGGTGCGCGGTTCATCTGCATTCCAGGGACGGTCGAAATAGCGTTGGAAACGTGGGCCAACGCCTTGGACAACGTGGCGCATGGGCTTGCCGGGAATATCTAAAAAGCCCTTTACGCGCAGGATATCATGTGTATTTACCATTTCCAGCAATTTGGCTTCCAGTTGATCCGGGTCGGACACAGGGCCCAATGTCACACAGAAGCTTTCAAACTCGTCATGGCTGTGATCATGATGATGGTCGTGATCGTGGTCATCATCATCGTGATGATGTTCATGGTGGGAATGACGTCCATCCAGATCATCTTCGGCTGCAGCATCCAACCCCAACAGGATAGTTGGATCAACACGGCCAAAATCTGTTTTGATGAATTTCACATGATCGCGCACTTTGGCGGCCAGTTCTTTGTTGATTTCTTCCAGACGATCCGCATCAACCAAATCGGATTTATTCAACAGTACCATATCCGCACAAAGAAGCTGGTCTTCAAACACATCTTCCAGGGGGTTATCATGATCCAGATTATCATCGGCTTCGCGCATTTTTTGAATGCTTGCTTCGTCATCGGCAAAGCGACCCATATCTACGGCATGGGTGTCGATGACGGCAACCACGCCATCCACGGTCACGCGGGTTTTGATCTCGGGCCAGTTAAAGGCTTTGACCAAGGGCTTGGGTAGGGCAAGGCCGGAGGTTTCGATCACGATATGATCCGGCGGGGTTTCACGTTCCAGCAAGGCTTCCATGGTGGGCAGGAATTCATCTGCGACGGTGCAGCAGATGCAGCCGTTTGCGAGTTCAATGACATTATCATCGCCATTTTCATCTTCACAGCCTTCGATGCCGCATCCTTTGACCATTTCGCGGTCTACACCCAGATCACCAAATTCATTGATAACAAGGGCGATGCGTTTGCCTTTGGCGTTTTCTAGCATGTGACGCACGAGGGTGGTTTTGCCGGCGCCTAAAAAGCCGGTAATGACGGTGGCTGGAATTTTCATGATGTTTTTAATCTACTCTATTCTTTTAGGGTGAGGGGAAGTCCTGCGGCGATAAATACCACATGATCGGCCGCTTGCGCTACTGCCTGATTGATCCGGCCTGCATGATCACGAAACCGTCGCGCCAAGGCATTTTCCGGGACAATGCCGAGGCCGACCTCGTTGGAAACCAGCACGATATCCTGTTTTGCTGCAGCTAATGCTGCGCATAATTTGTTTGTTTCCAATAAGATATCGCATTCTTCTTCCATCAGATTGGACAGCCACAGGGTTAAACAGTCCACTAACATGGGTTTATCGCTATTGGATATCAAGTCTGCGATATGGACAGGTTCTTCAATAGTGGCCCACAGATCATTGCGACGGTCCTGATGGATTTGCACGCGTTCCGCCATTTCTGCATCCCACACACGCGAGGTGGCAAGATAGGTGCCACCGCCCAAATCTTCGATGATCTTTTCCGCATAAGCCGATTTACCCGAGCGTGCCCCGCCGAGGACTAATGTTATTTGCGCCACTCTTCCTCACTTACGGGATATACATTTGACCTTTGTGGGTCTGTTTGATCCGGCATATACTTATTATATTGGAGCCAATCAATATCAGGATATTTTTCCACGAAATTGTTTGGTCCGCAAATAGTCTCGTCATTTTCCAGATTGTGATAAATGGACCCATATGTATTCTGATGAACAGGTGTGTTTGCTCGGGCAAAAAGTGTAAAACTGATCCTGCGCCATTGATCCGGCCCTTTATAGAGACCGCTGATCCAAACTGAGCAATTCTCATTACATTGATAGCTGCGAACAACCTGCCCTTGCGGGCCTTTTACATTGATAATGCATTGTTCAATAATCCGGCTGCGATAGTCTTCAATAACCGATCCAGAATAGTAATCTAATTTACTACTGCAAGCTGACAGCAAGAGGAGAGAAGAAAATATGCCAAAAATTTTCCAAGTGATTTTCATGATTTCCCTGTTAAGTAATATTGAGCAATAATTTATCACCCAATCCTCACGGCATCAAAATAAAAGCTGGGATTGAGATATTCGGCTTGGGCATCGATCAGGCGAAGCTCGTCACCATCATGGCGCGCGGTATCATCAATGATGCCATAAAGGGTCGATGTGGCCAGCATCAGGGCATTTTCGGGTTTTTCACCGCGCAGAAAATGGGCAAGGAACAGGGCGGCAAATGTATCCCCAGTACCTTTGGCGCGGATCGGAATTTGCGGCACGGTGACGCGCCATGCCCCATTATCTGACACAATCACATTGGACAGGGTCGGTTTGTGGCCTTTGCGTCCTTGTAACGAGGTCACGAGAATGGTTTTGGGCCCGCGTGCGCGCAGGGCATCGGCCGCAAATAATGTATCGGTCAGCGATTCCTGCTTGCGCCCGGTGAGATATTCCAGCTCGAACATATTGGGGGCCAGAATATCGGCATGGGTGATCAGTTCATCACGGACAAATTCGGCAATGTCGTTTTCGACATAGACACGACGGGTCATGTCGCCAATGACAGGATCACACATATAAGGCGTGCTTTTATTTTCGGCCTTCACCCGTTCAACCGATTCGATGACAAATTTTCCGGTTGCAACGGATCCAAGGTAGCCGGATAAAATGGCATCGCATTGGGCGAAGTGGTCCAGCTGTTCAATCCCATCGACCATAGCACGCATGGTTTTGACCGGGACTGTGGCACCGTGGTGGGATTCGTAGCCGGGATGGTTTGAAAACAGCACTGTAGGCACGGCCCAGACTTCGAATCCAAGACGCTGCATCGGAAAGACGGCGGCTGAATTGCCCACATGGCCAACGGCCACGGATGATTGAATCGACAATATACTCATAGGTTTGGTTATAGCGCATGATGCGGACTTGCCAATAAGAAACTTTTGTTTATATTTTTGCGCAATTGCGAAATAAACGTAACTGAAAAATGTAAAAGGAAAATGTCCAATGGCTGCAACAGCACGTCCACGCCGTAGTGTTCTTTATATGCCGGGTTCTAACGCCCGAGCTTTGGAAAAGGGCCGTACCCTCCCGGCTGATGGTTTGATCCTCGATCTTGAAGATGCGGTCGCCCCGGATGCCAAAGAAGTCGCACGTCAGCAAATTTGTGATGCCGTCAAAGAAGGCGGATATGGCATGCGTGAAATCCTGATTCGCACAAACGGCCTGAACACCCCTTGGGGCTATGATGATATCGTTGCGGCCAGTACATCTGGCGCGGATGCGATTCTTTTACCGAAAGTCGAAAGTGCCGATACGGTGCGTCAGGTTGAAGCGATTATGGATGGGGCAGGGGCTCCGGCTGAGATGAAAATCTGGTGTATGATGGAAACCCCGCGCGGCATGTTGCATGCGGAAGAGATCGCGGATAGCACAGACCGTATGGGCGGTTTTGTTATGGGCACGTCTGATCTGGCAAAAGAACTGCGCTGCGCCCATACCATGATGCGCCTGCCGTTTATGATGTCTTTAAATGTGTGTATCCTTGCAGCGCGTGCTGCCGGAATTGCGATTTTGGACGGGGTCTATCTGGACCTGTCTGACGATGAAGGCTTTGTTGAACATTGTCAGCAAGGCTTCGAGCTTGGTTTTGATGGCAAGACCCTGATCCATCCGAAAACAGTTGCAAAAGCCAATGAAATTTTTGGCCCTAGCGAAAAAGAAGTCGAATGGTCCAAAAAGATCATTGAGGCCCACGCCGAAGCCGAAAAAGAAGGCAAAGGTGTTGTGGTTGTTGATGGCAAGCTGATTGAGAACCTGCATGTGGTGACGGCTAAACAAGTGGTCGCCCAAGCAGAAGCGATTGCCAAGATGGAAGCCAGTGCTTAGAGGTTTCTAGGGTCCTGACCCTAAGTATATATAAACAAGAAAGGCCCTGCTGATTATTCAGCAGGGCCTTTCTTGTTAGGACCATCTCAACCGATTAAGCAACGGCTTGCAAGTTTGCCAGAACTTGTTCAACAGGTTGGCGTTCGCTCAAAAGCTTCAGCAAGGGGCGCGGTGTCAGTTTTGCAGACAGGTCGGCTTGTGAGGCAACGGACAGCTGTTCGTAAGACAGCTCACCTTCAACATGCGCACCGTGTTCCACAATGATTTTACGAGCCTGAATGTTGCCCTGAACATAGCCCATGATACGCACGCAATCGGCAATCACATCGCCTTTGACATAGCCTTTGCGTCCGATAGTCAGTATATCGACTTCGATGGTGCCGTTGACCTTACCGCGCAAGTCCAGTTCACCCTGGCCTTTAATATCGCCTTTGATGGTCCGATTGCGACGGATAACGGCTTTTTTGGGTTTTAAAAACATGTTTGTGACTCTGTGTTAGAAAATTTCGCTCCTACCTTTTTAGACCAAAGATGTAAACAAGCAGTTAACGGCGTTCTATTGATTTTCACCGACGAATGCAATTAATTCATCAAGATAGTTCTGCACCTCTTGGGATGGTCCCTCGATCTGTTCAACAAGGCTAATGGCTTCGTCCAGATTATGTTCCTGATAAGCTTTCGCTGCAGCGATACCAATGCTGTGAACTTTTTCATGTGGTGTGTCGAGAGCAATGAAGGCCGGGTGGGATTTTACGCTTTCATCCTGATCGCCGAAGTACCATTTGCCCAAGCGGCAACTTTTATGGTCGGTCAATTCATTTGGGTCAAGTGAGGCGCGACCCAGCAGCATATCGGCTAGTTTTTTGCGCCAGATCATGTGATCGGCCTTGGCACGGATGAGATCGCGGGCATTAAATGCATGCAACATCAAGCGGTCCATTTGCAAGGTGATGAGTTTTTCAGTTTCATCCATTTCATCGAGAACTTCTGTATTGGCCTCTACGTTCTTCTGGGCCATATCAGAAATTTTTCCGGCATGCTGGGCAGTTTGTTCGGTCACACCTTGTTGTTGTTCGAGAACAGAGGCCACTTCCTGCATGTCAGAGGTCACACGGTCTACACCGCGATCAATTTCTTCCATGCTTTTTAGGGTAGAGGTAATGATCTGCTGACCATTTTCGACCGCCTCGGCCCCTTCAGACATGGATTGAGTGATGCCATCCATTTCATGACGCAGGCGACCAATACGCCCATTGATATCACTGGTCGCACGTTCGGTTTGGTTGGCGAGGTTTTTAACTTCGCTGGCGACAACCGCAAAGCCTTTACCGGCTTCACCGGCACGTGCTGCTTCGATGGTTGCGTTCAGGGCCAGCAAATTTGTTTGGGAGGCAATGTCATTAATCAGACCGACGACTTCACCGATCTGGCTTGACGCTTCGGCAAGGTCTTTCAGTTTTTCGACGCCATGAGAGACAGAGGTCGAAATGGCGTTGATGGCATTGATGGCTTCTTGTGACCCATTCATGCTTTGTTGGACGATTTCCTGCAAATGCTCGGCTTCAGATGAACTGTGATGGGTGGTGTTGGAAATTTCATGAATGGAGGATGACATTTCTTCCATGGCAGAGGCGAGGGAGTGTGAAATTTCGTTTAATTCGTTTAGACTGCGCGCGGATTTAGCAACAGAAATAACAGTTGAGTTATTGGCCAGAGACAGGCCAACAGAACGTGACAATTGCCGTTCAGCACGCGCACTGCTTTCGTTGGCCAATTGCTTTAACTTATGTGTGAGCTCGTCTTTACCTTCTTCGACACTGGCATAGTCGCGCTCAAGGATAGATTCGACCTGGCGTAGGGCCAGACTGGCTTCACATTGTTCAGTTGGATTGTCGTTTGTCGCGGTGTTTTCGACAGGGTTGGTGACCTGTTTCGATTTCCCGAATAAAGACATGATTATCACCCCTCGGTTAGAATGAGACTTTGCTCATTATTTATGATTATATTAGATTTCGGGCAAATTGACACAATCCCAGTAGGGAGACAACAAGAATCGACAAGTTGAACCAATGCGGTTTTTTACTCTTGAAAGTGTTCAATCTGAAAGATCTTTTTGAGGTGATTTTGATATAAAAAAAGGCCGAAGCGATGGCTTCGACCTTCTTTTTTAGACTCTGTTTTTGAACTATTGACGTTCAAACTGCAGTTTCTTGATTTCTGCAATCGCTTTGCCCGGGTTCAGACCTTTCGGGCAGGTGTTGGTGCAGTTCATGATGGTGTGGCAGCGATAGACTTTGAACGGATCGTCCAGATAGTCCAAACGTTTGCCTGTGGCCTCATCACGAGAGTCTGCAATCCAACGATACGCTTGCAGCAACACAGCCGGGCCGAGGTACTTGTCAGCATTCCACCAATAGCTCGGGCAGGATGTCTGGCAAGAGAAACACAGGATACATTCCCACAGGCCATCAAGCTTTTCACGCTCTTCGATAGATTGCAGACGTTCTTGGTTGGCTGGGGCCGGGGTATCGGCTTGCATCCAAGGTTCAATGGAACGAAGCTGCGCATAAGGCAGGTTCAAATCAGGTACCAAATCTTTGATGACCGGCATATGCGGCAACGGATAGATGTGGCAATCGCCTTTGACTTCTGCAATAGGCTTCAGACAAGCCAGTGTGTTGGTACCGTCGATATTCATGGCACAAGAGCCACAGATACCTTCCCGGCAAGAACGACGGAATGTCAATGTGGCATCGACTTCGTTTTTGATCTTGATCAGCGCATCCAGGATCATCGGACCACAATCATCGAGATCGATTTCAAAGGTATCGATCTGCGGGTTGTTGCCGGAATCCGGATCATAACGATAGATTTTAAACGCTTTTACATTCTTGGCACCAGACGGGGCTTTAAATGTTTTACCGACAACCGGATCGGAGCCGGGGGGTAGACTAAATTCAACCATAAGCTCTTCTCCTTAGTAAACACGTTCTTTAGGAACGATATACTCAACTTCATCCGTCAACGTCCATGTGTGAACCGGACGGTAATCCAGATCAACAGAGCCGTCTTCTTTGACGTAAGCCAGTGTGTGTTTCATCCATTCTTCATCGTCACGATTTGGGAAATCTTCGTGAGCGTGCGCACCGCGTGATTCTTTACGGGCATCGGCTGAAACAATGGTCGCTTTCGCACAAGCCATCAGGTTTTCAAGTTCGAGTGTTTCCACCAGGTCAGAGTTCCAAACCATAGAACGGTCAGACACATTGAGGCTATCCAGTTTCTTGGATGTCTCAAACAGTTTTTCAACACCTTCTGCCAGAACTTCTGTTGTACGGAATACAGCAGCGTGGTTCTGCATGACTTTTTGCATTTCAAGGCGAACGTCAGCGGTTTTGTGGTCGCCATTTGCGTTGCGCAAACGATCAAAACGATCCAGGATTTTGTCAGTGTAATCCTGTGACATTGCTTTGTGCGGCTCACCGGCTTTCATGGTTTCAGAACAACGGATCGCTGCGGCGCGGCCAAAGACCACGATATCCAGCAGTGAGTTTGTGCCCAGACGGTTTGCACCGTGAACAGAAGCAGACGCACATTCACCGATCGCCATCAGACCTTCACAAACCGCATCCGGGTCGTCTTTGGTCGGACGGATTACTTCGCCATGATAGTTGGTAGGAATACCACCCATGTTGTAGTGAACAGTCGGCAGAACCGGAATCGGCTCTTTGGTTGCATCCACACCAGCAAAGATTTTCGCTGTTTCCGTAATCCCCGGCAGACGCTTCCACAGCTCTTCAGCCGGGAGGTGTTCGAGGTGGAGATAAATGTGGTCATTTTCTTTACCAACACCACGACCTTCGCGAATTTCCATCGCCATAGAACGTGATACAACGTCACGTGAGGCCAGGTCTTTCGCCGTCGGGGCGTAGTTTGGCATGAAGCGTTCACCTTCAGAGTTGGTGAGGTAGCCGCCTTCACCACGTGCCCCTTCGGTGATCAAACAGCCAGAGCCGTAAATCCCGGTCGGGTGGAATTGAACAAATTCATGATCCTGCAACGGAATGCCGGCACGTGCCGCCATGGCGTTACCATCACCGGTACAAGTGTGCGCTGATGTACAAGAGAAGAAGGCACGACCGTAACCGCCTGTGGCCAACACAACTTTGTGGGCGCGGAAACGGTGGATTTTGCCTGTATCCAAATCCCAGGCCAGTAGCCCGCGACAGACACCTTCATCATCCATGATCAGGTCAATGCCGATATATTCGACAAAGAAGGTCGCATCATGTTTGAGACATTGTGAATAAAGCGTATGCAGGATGGCGTGGCCCGTACGGTCAGCCGCTGCACAAGCACGTTGTACAGGCGCTTCACCGTAATTGGACATGTGACCGCCAAACGGACGTTGGTAGATTTTACCATCTTCGGTACGTGAGAACGGCACACCAAAATGTTCCAGTTCCTGTACAGCCGGAATAGCGTTACGACACATATATTCGATGGCGTCTTGGTCACCGAGCCAGTCAGAGCCCTTAACGGTGTCATACATGTGCCATTGCCATTTGTCCTCGGCCATGTTGCCCAATGCAGCGCCAACGCCGCCTTGTGCCGCAACCGTATGAGAACGTGTCGGGAATACTTTGGTCACACACGCGGTCTTCAGACCCGTGGCGGCCATGCCAAGTGTCGCACGCAAACCTGCGCCACCGGCACCCAGAACGACCACATCATATTCATGATCAATAATTTCGTAGGCTTGAGCCATAATTGATTAGCCTCCAAAAGCGACTTTAAAGATGGAGATCAGACAAGCAACGGCCAGAACAGCGGCCAGGAATTTTGTCAGGATCAATCCGGTATAGAGCTTGGTTTTATCATGCACATAGTCATGGATAACTTCGCAGACGCCTTGTTGTGCGTGATGGAAAAGGATCACGATGAACAGGCTGGCCAAAGTGGCATTGCCGATATTGGAAATCCACATCTGATAAGCGGTATAATCTGCGCCGAGCAAGCCGATGATGCTATAGATCATCCACAAAGAAAGCGGGATCAAAGCGATGGAAGTGAGGCGTTGAATCCACCAAGGACCAACACCGTTGCGGGATGCACCGAGATTGCGCGCACGCCCTAAATGACTTTGCATTTTCATAAAGGTGTACTCCTTGGTTTACACTGAATAACCGATGATCCAGGTCGCCACAGTCAGGATTGCTGTGACAGCAATACCGACGCGACCGGATGCGATCAGGTCTTGTTTCTCAAGCCCGGTGACCATGTCCCAGCGAAGGTGACGCACACCGTTCACAAGGTGGTAGTACATACAGAATGTATAACCGAGCATTACAATCTGGCCGAACCAGGAGCCAAAGAAAGCCTGTGCAGTAGCATAGCTTTCAGGGCCATATGCGGCAGCGATGAGCCAATAAGCAAAAAACAAAGTTCCGGCAGAGAGCAGAACGCCTGTGACACGGTGTGCACCAGACATAAGACCGTTCATCGGAAACTTATAAATCTTCATATGAGGCGAAAGGGGTCGATTTCCCGTCGTCATGGAGCGGTTCCTTTACCATGAAAAAAGTGGGATAAAAAATGTATCTAGGGTTTACCCCCTCGTAAGCCCTAAGTCAATTAATCAGGCCTGTGAACCGCAAAAAAACCTTGATACACAAGGTTTACAGCCAGATTGGTATGACCGATCAGGTGATTCTACCCTATTTTATTGATGGGCATTCGAACAAATCGGTATTTCTATACTGATTTATTGATCCGATTCGCTCAAAGAAAGATCGCCGCTTACTCTTTATATTAATAAACGGGATCTTTCCTTTCGCAATGTGTGGATTTAAAGTTCGAAGCTTGCTTCAATTTCGCTCAAACTGTGATTTTCTTCCATGGAGGGCTGATAAATCGGGCGTTGTGTTTCATAAAGAACACCTGTTGAAAAGCCGTCATCAGTGGCAAGGAAGGCCGCAGCTGTTCCCAAATCCCCGGTTTCGGTAATCTCGCCTTTGCGGACAATCTTTTTCCATTCTGCCTGTTCCGGACGGAATGTAACGCAGGGGCTTAAGATTTGTACGAAGGAAAAGCCTTTATGTTGCATGGCCTGTGCAATCAGTTTGGCTGCCCCGTTCGGGTCGCCTGCAAAACCGCGCGCGATAAAGCTGGCCCCTGCCGATAAAGCGACCGACAGTGGGTTAAAGGGGGAGACACCCGTGCCATGCGGGGTCAGTTTGGAGCCTTCCCAGTCAGACGGGGTGGTGGGGGAGGCTTGACCTTTGGTCATACCGTAAACTTCGTTATCCATCACGACATAGGTCATATCCACATTACGGCGACAGGCATGCATGAAGTGGTTTCCGCCAATGGAAAAGCCATCACCGTCCCCACCTGTTGCCACAACGGTCAGGTCAGGGCGGGCGACTTTCAGGCCTGTTGCGCTGGCGAGCGCCCGGCCATGGATACCGTGAAAGCCATAAACGCTGGTGTAAGCCGGGATGCGGCTGGAACAGCCAATACCGGAAATAACAGCGGAGTTTTCACGCGGGATTTGAAGTTCAGCCAAGGCTTTGGTGATCGCGGCCAGAACGGAAAAATCGCCACAGCCCGGGCACCAGACCGGTTTATAGTCAGACTTATAGTCTTTAAAGGTCAGTGGTTTTTGTTGTACGGGTTGTTCCATTAGCCCAACTCCTTGATCTGATCGACAATTTCACCGGGGCGGAAGGGAAGCGGACCCGGTTTGGCCAAGACATGTGTATTTTTAGGGAGGTCATAGACGCTACGCAGGTAGCGGTAGAATTGTTTGGAATGGGTCTGCTCTACAACCAACGCTTTGTTTACGCCTTCCATGGCCACATCAAACGGGCCGGGGAGGGCAGGACTAAGCAGACGAAGGGAGATCAGCTTGATTTTCTGGCCCTCTTCCTTCAAACGTTCAATGGCTTCGCGGACCGGTGCTGTGACAGAGCCAAAGGTAATGACGGCAAGATCGCCTTCGCCTTCGATTTCCGCCCAATGTTGACCGTAATCAAACTGATCGATCTTGCGTTGACGTTTGTCCAGTTGGGCATAATGATCTTCTGCTGAGGAACTGGGGCGTGCGTTTTCCGCAGTTTCCAGACCATCAGCGACGTATTCACCACCCTTGATGCCGGGCACTGCCATGGGGGAAATGCCACTGTCGGTCAGGGCGTAGCGTTTATAGTCTTCCACTCCGTCTTCCACGAGATCGCGTTTGGCGACAAAGGCCAGATCGGCTGGCTTATCAATAATGTTGCGCGATTGCCCGAGGGACTGATCAGATAACATAATCGCGGCCGTTTGCAGTTTTTCGGCCAGATGAACAGTCCATTGTGCGGTGAATAAACAATCGGATATGGAGTTCGGTGCGGTGACAATATGGGGCGCATCACCATGTAGGCCATGAAGGGCAATATTCAAATCACTTTGTTCTGACTTGGTCGGAATACCTGTGCTGGGTCCACCGCGCATAACATCAACCACCACAATGGGGATTTCAGCGGATACCGCCAGACCCAAGGCTTCGGTCATCAGGGCAAGACCGGGACCGGATGTGGCAGTGATGGACGGCACGCCACCGAAAGATCCGCCAATAATCATGTTAACGGAGGCCAGTTCGTCTTCGGCTTGGACGAGGGTTCCGCCAACTTTTTCAAGGTTAGGGGCCAGCCATTCCAGAATTTCCGTCGCTGGTGTAATGGGGTAGGCTGCACAGAAGCGCACGCCACCGCGCAAGGCACCCATGCCAGCGGCTTCGTTTCCGGTGAGTGACCAGCGGGTTTTGTCTGTTGCTTTGCGTTCCAGATGTAAATCAAGTCCGATCTCGGTTTCCAGATCGCTGGCGACTTTCATCCCCAATTTAACGCCTTCAAGACTGGCCAGAAGGGCAGCTTCGCCTTTGCGTTTGAGGACTTTTTCGAGGATGGCCTGCAAGGCATCCAGCGGAATACCGGCGAGTTCACCCAGAATACCCAGTCCGATCATATTGGGGCGACCGCCTTCAATTTCATTGGCGCTCTGGCTTAAGGGAACGAGAACCTGACGGGCAATACTGTCGGTAATCATGGTCGGCGGGTTTTTGGCAGCTTCATCACCAATGATGACGCTGTTAGGGCGCATGGGCAGTTCAGCAGCGAACCGATCCACATTCATCCAGTCAAAACAGAAAAGTACGTCAAAACTGTCATCCGGACAGTCGATGGGCGCTGAAGACAGTCGGATATAGGCCGCTGCTTCCCCCCCGCGAATTTGCGGACCGCTTGATCGTGTCATCAGGCCATAAAGTCCGGCCTTGGCTGCGGCATCCAACAGCATTTGGCCCGCTGTCATGACGCCCGCCCCACCGGCACCGGTGATGGCGATAGAAACCGTCTGTGATGTCATCCTTCCCATATTCCTTTTTTATATGTTGTTTATCTTTATTACTGTCTCACTATATTTCAAATAGATTGTGGCATGCACATGACATTTGTCAATTCTACAGTATTTTCTTGAAAAATTATTTTACATATGAAAAAGCCGGACCATGGGGGGGTCCGGCTTTTATTATTCTTTAGGCGTAAGGCTTAGTTGGCTTCGGCAGCCAGCGCGCGTGCCAGTTGGCTTAAGGCGTCTTGATGGCGGTCATTGTCAATATGAGAGAAATTGCGTGCCAATTCTAAGCACATACGTTGACGTTCAGTCAGTTCAATTTCAGTATCGTCTTTCTCGTCAAGACCTTCATAAAAATATCCCACGGCCACTTTAAGCACTTGGGCGATTTCATAAAGGCGTCCGGCGGAAATCCGGTTGATGCCACGTTCGTATTTATGAGCCTGCTGGTAAGTCACGCCGATCATATCTGCCATTTGTTGTTGGCTAAGGCCCAACATGATGCGACGTTCACGAATGCGTGCCCCCACATGACGATCCGTATCTGTAGCACGGTTTGCAACTTTAGAATCGGTTGACATAGTTCATTTCCTTCCCCCAGGTCCAACCTGAGCTTTTTCATATAATCTACTTATCTATCCATGATTACAGTCTACACAACCATTATGCAATATAATATTTCGTAATATTTCAGATAAAAATGATAATAATCTAATGAGCGCACGTCCTTACGTAGAGCCACCTAATAGTTTAGAGTGTAGGAATATCAACCTAGGTAAATATTTCAAAATATTTCAATAACTAAGCTGGTTCAGGCTGAAAAATTGACCTGGGTCAAAACAGGGGGGACGATTAATGTTTTTTGCGCTAGTTCTTCACGAATTAGAGCAGCTTCTAGTGCTGCTGTGTGTCCGCCGGGTTGTGCACCTGCAGATAGATAAGCGTTATGATAGGTTTCGCGTTGATAGGCAGATGGTTCCTTGGTTCGCGTTTCACCTTCTTGAGCTGTCAGCTGAACCTGAAACAGGGTGGAAGAAGGCGCAAGACCGGATAAGGTATAGCCTGTTGGGGACTGTGGCTGGGTTTGTTGGTCTACGCTTGTGCGTGCTTCATTCGTAGCCTCGTTCAGATCAACCGTTTCGGCTTGGTTGTCCTGTGCCGTTTTCTGCGCATCAGAAAAGGTGTTTTTCTTTTGATTGTCGCGCTGGACCTGATTGAGCTGCTCGCGCACATCAGAGGGCAAGGTCTGGACAAAGGCCTGAGCTGCGCGTTGAGTCGAGTCGCCTGTACCCTGTGGCGTCTGAGGACGCGGGCGCGCAGGCTGTGTCTGTGGGATACTGGGGGATCCGTAGACGCGTGATTCAATCGGCAGGGCCACAGCGGGACTCTAAATCTTATGGAAGAAATGAGCCAACATTATACGCCATCTGACAGAGGTTGTCAGCCGAGATTCATAAAATTTTAACTAATGTCTATGGTCGGGGGATTCAAAAAGGCCCCTGTTTTCACAGGAGCCTGATAATTTGTCGTTTTATTTATCTGATTTGTCAGACATTTTTGTCAGCTGTTGCTGCATCGCTTCAAGCTGTGCTTTCATGGCCTGAAGGTCGTCGACAGCTTTTTCCTGTTCTTTTGCGGTGTTCTCTTTGGCCGTTTCTTGACTGTCGGCTTCATCGCCTTCACGGTAGAAGGGGGGAGTGAACATGCGCATGGCATTTTCAAACATGGCCATATTTTGCTTGTTCATTTCTTCAAAGCTACCGAAGGGGTTGAGCCCCCCCATGGTCTCTTTCATATAGTCGCGCATCTTTTCCTGATTGGTGGCAAAAGATTGCATGGTTTGTTCCAGATAGCTTGGAACCAGACCTTGCAGGCTGTCCCCATAAAAGCTGATCAGGTGACGCAAGAAACTGACGGGTAGGAGGTTTTGCCCTTTGGCTTCTTCTTCCACAATAATCTGCGTCAAGACGGAGCGTGTAATTTCTTCACCGCTTTTTGCATCAAAGACCGCAAACTGTGTTCCGTCTTTAACCATCTGTGAAAGATGGTCCAAAGTTACATAGCTGCTGGTCGCCGTATTATAGAGTCGGCGGTTCGCATATTTTTTGATGGTGATCGGTGTGTCTTTATCTTCGTTTTGTACGGCCATAATTTTCTACTTTTCCGAAATGGTCCCAAGCCCCTTTGTTTTGTGAATGGGGACTCCCTTGGTCACACCATAGCGCGAATTTGCTGCGCACAAAAGTGTTGCATTGCAGTTGTGGGCAAAAAAAATTCAAATGGTCCCTATCATTTACCTATTTATTTACATTATGGTATATTTTTTACGTAAAATGCTGCGCAACGGAAAAAAGTGATCATGAGTGATACCAAGAATGACCTGAACGATTTGGCGGCGCAATATATGGATTTGTGGCAAAAGCAAATGCTTGCCCAGTCAAGTGAACGTGTCGTCGAAGATGCCTTGAAATCCACCCAGGCTATGAACGAGCAGATGGGTGAGATGATGAAAAGTTTCGATAGTCCTGAAAAAGTGCAAAACTGGATGACCACATGGGCTGAAAGCTGGAAGGCGCAAATTGAAAAAACAACAGGACAACCCACTGCAAACCCGTTCTGGCCCCCGACCGCTGGGACTGCATCTGGCAACGATCAACACAACGTGGCTGAGCTTGAAAAGCGCCTTGCCACATTGGAAGAACGCGTCCTTTCCCTGGAATCCCAGCTTAAAAAATGAGGTTGAGGCGTTACGCCTTGCCACCACGTCTTATGAAGACAAAGAATTTTCCGCGGCTTTGGATGTGGAAGCCTACACGCGCGCTTGCGCATTTTTAAACGGTGTTAAAACTTATCATAATCACCCTTACCAACGTGTCGTTGGCGATGTTGCAACCATCTGGCAAGACGGTGAAACCCGGCTGTTGGATTATGGCGGGTCTGATGATGGGCCAGTTGTCTTGGCTGTACCGTCATTAATCAATAAATCCTACATTCTGGATTTGAATGAAGACCAGAGTTTCATGCGTTATGTTGCGCAACATGGCCTGCGTAGTTTTCTGATCGACTGGGGGGATGTGGGCACAGCTGAAAAGACGATGGGGCTGGAAGATTACGTGATGGGTCGGTTGAACCGTTGTCTGGACGAAGTCATCAAACAGACAGGTCGTCCGGTTTGTCTGGTTGGTTACTGTATGGGGGGGGTTCTGACCACGGCTTTGACGGTGATGGAACCTGACAAGGTTGCCGGGCTTGTCCTGATGGCGACGCCGTGGGATTTTCATGCCGGTCAGGGGCGCCATAAGCAGGTGATTCAGGCCTATCAACTGCAACTGCGCAGTATCATCAATATGATGGGTGTTCTGCCCATTGATGTTATTCAGGCCTTGTTTGCGGCGATTGACCCTTACGGTATTTTGCAGAAGTTTGAACGTTTTTCCAAAATGGTGCCGGATAGTTTGGAAGCGCAGAAATTTGTTGCGATGGAAGATTGGCTAAACGATGCCGTCCCTTTAAGTGGTCCGGTGGCAGAAGAATGTTTGTTTGATTGGTACATTGATAATCGCCCGGTTTCGGGGAAATGGGAAATGGACGGACATTTTATTGACCCGCAGGACATCATCTGTCCAACCCTTTTGTTTGTCCCTGAAAAAGATCGAATCGTTCCTGTAGAATCCGCATTGGCGCTGGCCCCTTTGATCCAGAATGCAAAAGTTGAAAAACTACCTGCCGGACATATTGGCATGGTTACGGGTAGAAAAGCGAAAGAGGCGCTCTACCTGCCACTTTGTAAGTGGCTGTTATCCCATGACTTTTCGAAAATAACAAAAATGCCATAATTCCACGCACAATCATTACTTGACCCGTACACTGGCTCCTATACCTTATATCCGCTTAAAAGACGCAAGAAGACGCTCTTTTATGGGGACAAAATTAATAATTCTAGGAGACAAATAATATGACTGAAGTCGTCATTGTCGGTGCGGCACGTACAGCTGTCGGTAACTTTAGCGGAAGCCTTGCTTCTGTTCCTGCGCACGAATTGGGCGCAACTGTGATCAAAGCTGCTTTGGAACGTGCAGGCGTAGATGCCGCAGACGTTCAGGAAGTTTTCATGGGTCAGGTTCTGACAGGTGGCACGGGTCAAAACCCGGCACGTCAGGCTGCCATCGCTGCAGGCTGCCCGGAAGAATCTACTGCCATGACCATTAACCAGGTTTGTGGCTCTGGTCTTCGTTCTGTTGCCATGGGGATGCAGTCCATCATGATGGGTGATGCGGACATTGTGGTTGCCGGTGGTCAGGAAAACATGTCTTTGTCTCCGCACGTCATGCACCTGCGTAACGGCACTAAAATGGGCCCGGCTAAAATGGAAGACACCATGATTAAAGACGGTTTGTGGTGTGCCTTTAATGATTATCACATGGGAACAACTGCACAAAATATTGCGGACAAGTACCAAATCAGCCGTGAAGAACAAGATGCTTTTGCAGCAGCTTCCCAAAACAAGGCCGAAGCGGCACGTAACGAAGGCAAGTTCAAAGAAGAGATCGCACCTGTCACGATCAAACACCGTAAAGGCGAGGTCGTTTTTGATACAGACGAATTCATTAAAGACGGTGTGACCGCTGAAGGTCTGGGCAAACTGCGCCCGGCATTCTCCAAAGACGGTTCTGTCACGGCGGGGAACGCATCCGGTATTAATGATGGTGCCTCTGTTGTTGTCTTGATGTCCAAGGAAGAAGCTGACAAGCGTGGTCTGACACCACTTGCCACAATCCGTGCGTGGGCGACACATGGTGTGGATCCTAAAATCATGGGTACAGGTCCTATCCCGGCTGTGACCAAAGCATTGGATAAAGCCGGCTGGTCTATCGATGATCTGGATTTGGTTGAAGCCAACGAAGCTTTTGCTGCACAAGCCATTTCTGTAAACAAGGAACTGGGTTGGGATACAGATAAAGTAAACGTCAACGGTGGCGCGATTGCCATCGGTCACCCGATCGGTGCTTCTGGTAACCGTGTTCTGGTGACATTGCTGCACGAAATGAAGCGTCGTGATTCCAAGAAAGGGATTGCGACACTTTGTATCGGTGGTGGACAGGGGGTTGCCCTGTGCGTTGAACGCGCATAATCAACATTTTGAAAAGGGTCCCTTTTGTAGGCTCAAAGGGGCCTCTTTTCATACTGGATGAAATAAAGTTTTTTTATTTCAAAAAATATGGTGGATTCTTTATAAAGCTTTCGCCACAATATGGCAGACGATCATTGACGAAGATCAGATGTCATGAAGAGTAACGTAAAAAATAGTCAAACGTAAAAGGAAGATTCACATGGGTCGTGTAGCACTTGTAACTGGGGGAACGCGCGGTATTGGTCGCGCAATTTCGGAACGTCTAAAAGAAGCCGGTTATACCGTGGCTGCCAATTTTGGCGGTAACGAAGAAGCCGCAAAAAAATTCACAGAAGAGACAGGCATCGCTTCTTACAAATGTGATGTAAGTGATTTTGATGCGTGTCAGGAAATGCTGGCAAAAATTAAAGAAGAATTGGGTGCCGTTGAAATTTTGGTCAACAACGCCGGGATTACCCGCGATGGGACCTTGCACCGTATGAGCGAAGAAAACTGGGAAGCGGTCATTGCAACCAACCTGAGCTCCTGCTTTAACCTATGTCGTGGTGTCATCGATGACATGCGCGCCAATTCTTTTGGCCGTATCGTTAATATCGGTTCTATCAATGGTCAGGCTGGTCAATATGGTCAGGTGAACTATGCTGCTGCGAAATCCGGTATCCATGGCTTTACCAAAGCTCTGGCACAGGAAGGCGCAGGTAAAGGTATCACGGTAAATGCGATCGCACCGGGCTATGTGGACACAGACATGGTTCGCGCTGTACCGCCAGCCGTTCTGGAAAAAATCATTGCCAAAATCCCGATGGGCCGTTTGGGTCGCGCGGATGATATTGCCCGTGGCGTGTTGTTCCTGGTGGCTGACGAAGGTGACTTTGTGACAGGCGCAACCCTGTCCATCAACGGTGGTCAGCACATGTACTAAGATTTTTGCAAATCTTTGCAATCATCAAAAAAACCCTCGTCCCATTTGGGCGGGGGTTTTTTGTTTCTTATACCTTTATTGTCATCCCGGATTTATTTGGGGACAATCAGATTGCGTAAACTGGATTCTAAATCAGCTATGTTGCTACGGATTGTCCCGCAAATGTGCGGGATGACACGGAATTATGAAGTCATTTTCCGTAACCGCTGTTGAGCCAAAGTAAAACCCACCAAATAAACCGTCGCAACGGCAAAAGAAATCAGCGTACCTATAAACAGCCCCTGTTCGGTCAAATAAAGTGAAAAGACCAGACAGAAAATCGTTGTTGCGCCAAGTCCGATGGGGAAATGTTTGATGGTGGCAAGAACGGGTGCGGCCCCGTAAGTGACATGCACAATCACAATCATGGGAAAGACGGTGGCCGGAAAGCTGGCAAGTACACCTGCCATTTCGGGCCCTAACTGTTCCGCAAGACCAGTGATGACCAGAACGACAAAGCTGGCAGATGCTGCACGGATAAAGGCAACCCGAAAGCTTAAACGGACGGCCTGTGTAATCTTGATCTCGGCAAAGCGTTTAAAGCCGAAAATGCACAAGGTGATGATCGTGCACATAAAGATAAATGCACCGAAAAGGTTAAAATCAATTGTGCTTAAGACGATCCCGACACTGAAAAAGGCCGCAAGTCCGGCCACAACAGTCCAGAACCAATGGATGTTCGGGCGCAACGACAGCACCAGACCGTAGGCTGCAAAAATGGAAAGATTGGCGGTTAATCCCGCTAGGGTATGGACCGCACTTTGTGCAGCAAACACGTTGCCTTCCTGATAGCCGATGAAAATCAGAACAATGGCGACACTTAAAGGGTAACCACCCAATAGTCCGGCCCATCGGGGACTGACCCGTTCGGCAATGACGGACAGACCTAAAACGATGGCAACGGTTACGATGATTTTGGTAAGAAAAAGGGTCACGGGCTTGCATGATTTGAAATTTGAGGGGTGGTTGATAAGCACATATAATAATCTTCAAAGCAAGCGATCATTGATCTTGGACTCACTTGGAAATCCGTGCTAAACAGCGGCAAATGTTTTGAATCCCCAAGAGGTCTTTTCAAGGTGCAGTACGTATCTACACGCGGCAAAGCGCCCGCACTTTCATTCGATGATGTTCTTCTGACAGGTTTGGCCCGCGACGGTGGTCTTTATTTGCCGGAAAGCTGGCCGACATTTTGCGCAGATGATATCCGCAGCATGCGCGGGCTTTCCTATGCCGAGGTTGCCATCCGGGTGATGTACCCGTTTGTGGAAGGGTCCATCCCGGAAAGCGATTTTGCGGATCTGGTTAATGATGCCTACAAAGATTTCGGCCATCCAGCCGTTGCCCCTTTGAAACAACTGGACAGTGACCAATGGGTGATGGAACTGTTCCATGGGCCGACCTTGGCCTTTAAAGATTATGCCCTACAGTTGCTGGGCCGTCTGTTTGATTATGTGCTGAAAAAACGTGGTGATAAAGTCACCATCGTAGGTGCTACATCGGGCGACACCGGGTCAGCCGCGATTGAAGCGTGTCGCGACCGTGAATGTATTGATATTTTCATCATGCACCCAAAGGGGCGTGTTTCTGACGTGCAACGTTGCCAGATGACCACTGTACAGTCTGAAAATGTTCATAACATTGCGCTAGAAGGCACTTTTGATGATTGTCAGGATGCGGTGAAAGCCATGTTCAACGATATGGATTTCCGTGATAAATATAATCTGTCGGCGGTTAATTCTATTAACTGGGCACGCATCATGGCACAAATCGCCTATTATTTTTGGGCCGGTGTGCAAACAGGTAGTCCGGATCGCTTGATGCGTTTCTCTGTACCGACCGGAAACTTCGGCAACGTCTTTGCCGGATATTGCGCCAAAAAGATGGGACTGCCCATTGAAGGCTTTATCATCGGGTCAAACCGTAATGACATCCTAACCCGTTACTTCAACACCGGCGTGATGAAGATGGAAACGGTTGAACCGAGTTTGTCCCCGTCCATGGATATTCAAATCTCATCGAACTTTGAACGTTTGCTTGCCCAGCATTATGAAAAAGATGGCTCTGCATTGACCCAGGCGCTGGCCCAGTTTCGTGATACAGGCGAAGTGGATTTTGGGAAAGAACGTTGGCAAGCTATGTGTGCTGACTTTAAAGCACAAAAACTGGATGACGGTGAAACCAAAGCCGCGATTAAAGATTTCTATGAACGCACAGGCGAGCTGCTGGACCCACATAGCGTGATCGGGTGTGAAACTGCCCGTGCAGCTGAAAAATCCGATGCGGTCACCATTGCGCTGGCAACGGCCCATCCGGCGAAATTCCCCGCTGCGGTGAAAGAAGCCAGCGGTGTTCATCCGGATTTGCCGGAACGTATGGCAGACCTGTTTGATCGTGAAGAACGTTTTGACGTTTTGGAAAATGATCTGGCGAGTATTCAGGCGTATATTGAAAAGACACTGGCATAAATGAGCGTTAAAGTTACGACACTTGAAAATGGTCTGCGTGTTGTTACAGACTATATGGATTCCGTTCAGTCTGTTTCTTTAGGGGCCTGGATTGAAGTGGGCGCCCGTCATGAACCGGCAGAGATCAACGGGGTTTCCCATTTTCTGGAACATATGGCCTTTAAAGGCACAACCACACGCTCTGCACAGGATCTGGCCGAAGAGATTGAAAATGTCGGTGGGCATATCAATGCCTATACTTCGCGTGAGAACACGGCTTATTATGCCAAAGTCTTAAAAGACGATGTGGAACTGGCTGTTGATGTCATTGCTGATATTTTGCAAAATTCGGTTATGGATGAAGGCGAGCTGGAACGTGAACGCAGTGTGATCCTGCAGGAAATTTTGCAGGCAAACGATACGCCTGACGATATTATTTTCGATCATTTCCAGACCACAGCTTATCCCGACCAAGCCATTGGCCGTCCGGTGTTGGGGGATGCCGAGATCGTCAAGTCGCTGAGCCGTGATCAGATTATGGGCTATATGAAGCAAAATTATGCGGCTTCTAAAATTGTCTTTAGCGCAGCGGGTAATGTGGAACATGACAAGCTGGTTGAACTGGTCACAAGCAAGTTTTCAAAGCTTACAGATGAATCCCCGTTAGAAGCAGACCCGACACGATATAAAGGCGGCAGCTTCATTGAAACACGGCCCAGTCTGGAACAGGTGCATGTTCTGGTCGGGTTTGATGGTGTTCATTATGATGATCCTGATTTTTATAGCTTAAGCGTATTCTCCACCCTGTTTGGCGGGGGGATGTCTTCGCGCCTATTTCAGGAAATTCGTGAGAAACGCGGTCTGGTTTATTCCATTTATAGCTTTGTGTCTGCCTATGATGATGGCGGTATGTTCGGGCTTTATGCGGGTACCGGGCCGAAAGAAGTGGATGAATTGATGCCCGTGCTTTCACAGGAAATTAAAAAATCATGTGAGAGTATTAGCGAAGAAGAAGTCAATCGTGCCAAAGCACAGCTGAAATCCAGCATTCTGATGTCTATGGAAAGCACATCAACGCGCTGTGAACAGCTGGCACGTCAGATGATTGTCTTTAAACGTCCGGTCCCGGCAGAAGAAGTTGTTAAAAAAATAGATGCCATTGATGTGACTGCGGTGCAAAAAGTTGCGCAAAAAATCTTTGCGACCAAACCGACCTTGGCGGTGTTGGGTCCGATTGACGAAGTGCCGGACTTTACGCTTTAACGGTTAACCAGACTGCCAGACTGACCACACCCATGCCGGCAATGGCGATCAGGCCCAAGGTTTCATCAAACAGCAAGAAAGCTTCCACGGCGGTGACGGCGGGCACCAGATAAAACATGCTCGCGACCTTGGAGGCTTCGCCCTGTTTGATCATCCACATTAATAAGGAGATGGCACCAAAAGACGGCACAAAAATTAGCCAGAACAGGGCGAAGAGAAATTCCCCGGTCCATTGCACCTGCATCGTTTCCAAGCTAAAGGCAAGGATGGTGTATAGGATGGCAGCAGCTGCATATTGAATGAAAGTCCCGCTCATCAATGGCATTTCGGTGCAGTATTTCTTTTGATAAAGCGAACTTGCCGTGATCATGACAACAGCGCCAAAGGCAAAACCGACGGCCGCGGCATCAAAACCTGCAAAAAGGTCGCTTGCGTTTAAGGTCAGCTTTTCACTGAGAACCATCACGACGCCAAAGATCCCCAGGACCAGACCGATCCATTGTTTGGTTCGGATGCGTTCTCCCAATACCGGATAGGCCGCAATGGCGGTTAAAAGGGGTTGTAAGCCTGCGATCAAGGCGACAAGCCCTGCGGGCATACCCATGGCGATGGCGGTGAAGACCCCGCCAAGATAACCGACATGGATTAAAAAACCTGAAAACGCCACATGGGCGCTTAAGGCGATATTTTTAGGCCATCTTTTCTTTAAGATCAGCACAAAGGGCAGCAAAATTGCGCATGTTAAGATCATGCGCACGCATAAAAACGTGTAAGGTTCTGCATAGGGCAGGCCAAACTTGGCCCCAACGAACCCTGTACTCCATAAAAAAACAAAAAGAAGGGGGATAAAGCGGGTCAAAGTTCGATGTTCGCTACGTCGCGATAGACATTTTGCAGACAGCCAGCGGCTTCTGAATCGCCTTCTTTATGGCGTGTTTCTAGAACTCGTAAACAAGCTTGTGCGATGGCTTGGACTTCTACGGTGTCCAGTTCATTGAAGAACAGTTGCGGGTTTGTTTTCAGACCGATGATAAACGGGTTAGACATGGGTTTGGCTTATTCCTGTTGGTTGAAAGCGCGTCAATTTAAAATTTTTTGCATAAAAAAGAAAGGGACAAGTTCCCCGCCCTTGCTAAAACATAAAGGGTAACTTACCTTTTAAGCAAGGGGTTGAAGTTTATGGGGGGATAAAATGAGCGTTGAAATCTATACGAAAACAGACTGCATCTTCTGTAAAAAGTCCAAAGACTTGTTTAAGGAACAAAACATTCCGTTCACAGAAATCGATGCCAGTACGGTTGGGGTTTTCAAGGATATGCAGGACCGTCTGCCCGGTGTCAAAACCCTTCCGCAGATCATTATTGATGGTCATCATATTGGTGGCTATGACGTTCTAGAAGCCCATCAGAATGCCATTTTTAAAAAATATAAATCTAACCTGAAACTAAAGGATGATCCTATGCCCTTAAAAGGAAGCCAGACCGAAAAGAACCTGATTACCGCTTTTGCCAATGAAACTGTTGGGCGCACCCGGTATGAATTTTTTGCCAAGACTGCACGTAAGGAAGGCTATGTTCAAATTTCTGATGTGTTTCAGGAAACAGCCGATCAGGAAAAAGCCCATGCCAGTCGCCTTTATAAGTTTCTGGAAGGGGGCGGTTCACTGGAAATCAACATTACCTTGCCCGCTGGCGGAAATGGCACGACAGAAGAAAATTTGCGCGATGCAGCAGGCGGTGAAGCCCATGAACATAGTGATATGTATCCTGAATTTGCAAAAACTGCGCGTGAGGAAGGGTTTGAAGAGATTGCATCGGTTTTTGATCACATCATCATCGCGGAAAAACAGCATGATAAGCGTTTCACCGAGTTAGCCGATAATATCAAAGCAGATCGTGTCTTTAAGCGTGACAAGCCGATCAAATGGCGCTGTCGCAACTGTGGTTATATCCACGAAGGCACCGAAGCCGTTGATGAATGTCCGGCTTGTGCGCATCCTCAAGCCCATTTCGAGGAATTGGCCGAAAACTGGTAAGTCTTAAGGCAAGTCACCACGAATAATATAAGCGAGGGCCTGAACGACCTGTTTGGGCTCTCGCGCCATGGCGCTTGCGGCGCCGTCCACTTCTTTTAAGGCGTGGTCATGTTCGCCTGGGTGCAGCGTAATATAGGGTTTACCAAGGGCAGCGGCAAAGCCGGCATCGAAAGCGGCATTCCATTGTTTGTATTTTTCACCAAAGCGAACCACAACCAGATCTGCTTCAGAGATCAGGGTACGGGTGCGAATAGCATTTAAATTCGCACCCTTATGATCCATCCAGAACGCTTTTTCTTCTTCTCCAAAAATCGCAACGCCGCAACGATCCGAATCTTCATGGATGCAGACCGGGCTGGACAATTCGACCGGCAGGTTTGCGTCTTTGACGCCCTGTTCAATCTGTTCACGCCAATCTGAGTGAATTTCACCAGAGAGATAAACTTTCCAGATTTTGCTCATGGATCTTCCCTTGGTTGTAACTTAAGCCGCTTCCAGAACGGTGATTTTAAAATCAAGCTCTTCACCGGCCAGCGGATGGTTGGCATCAACCGTAACTGTGGTGTCAGTGACTTCATGGATGATGGCGACCATTTGCTGACCCTCTGGTGTTTGCATCTGCATGGACATGCCGACTTGAAGTTCATCATCGCTTTGGATCATTTGTTTTTCGATTTCCATCACCAGATTTGGGTCTGGCATACCAAAAGCATCTTCGGGCATCAGGGTTTTTGTTGTTGTTTCGCCAATGCTTAATGTGGGTAATGTATCATCAATGGGCTTAAAGCCACAAGGTTCGCCGACAACCATTTCCAAAGGCTCCCCCGGTGGGGTGGCGGGCACAACGGTGCCGTCTTTAAGGGTGAAGGTGACTTCGAGTTTGACTTTCTGGCCTGCTGTTAAATCTGACATGTTTTTCCTGTTTGGCTTTGGGTTTAGTGATGGCCGAAGCCCAGAACCCAATCCCAACCACAGCAGAGCACTTTCGAATGTCTGTTCAGCATACCTGATTTGAAGTCTGTGACAATGATAGATCTTAAAGAGCAACTATGTTGCGAGGTAAATAAATCAATGCACTTTATAATTTTATCTTTTTGTGCTAACCTTTGGCTGTAAATATAGCAATAAATATATTTTTTGGGGATTTCGATGAAAGTGCTTTTTGTCCATGGTTGGAGCGTAACCGATACCGACACATACGGGAAACTTCCCGAAGCGATTGCCTTGCAAGGGGGTGCTGTTGGACTGGATATAGACGTGCAATATATCTGGTTAGGTAGATATATCAGTTTTCATGATGAAGTCAGCATGTCGGATGTGACACGGGCGTTTGATCAGGCGCTTCGTGATACCATTGGCGAAAATGATGATATCCCCAAATTTTCATGTATTACCCATTCAACGGGTGGCCCGGTCTTGCGTGAATGGGTTGAGCGTTTTTATGGTTCAGAGAATCTATCGGCTTGTCCTTTAAAACATTTGGTGATGCTTTCACCTGCAAACCATGGATCGCCGCTTGCGGCCTTGGGCAAAAAACGGGTGGGGCGGATTAAGGCCTGGTTCTCTGGTGTTGAGCCCGGACAACGGATTTTAGACTGGTTGTCCCTTGGTAGTATAGAGCAGGAAAAACTGGCCGAGGCAAACCTGTCTTACCGACCTGTCGAAAATGGGGTGTTTCCTTATGTGATTACGGGCCAGACCATTGATAAGAAATTCTACAACTTTCTTGATCCATATCTGGTTGAAAAAGGATCTGATGGTGTGGTTCGTGTGGCGGGTGCCAATATGAATTATCAGATGATCGAATTGCAAGAGACAGACGTTATCGCGCAGGTTGCCCATGGGGCACAAACAATGGATGTGAATCTTTTGGACATTGCAGGCGACCTTAAAGTCCCGCCCCACATTCCATTAGGGGTGGTGCCGGATACCAGCCATAGCGGTGATACGATTGGCATGATGGGCAGTGTGACATCGCCTGAAAGTACACGCAGGCAGGTAGAGGAAATTGTGAAATGTCTGACGGTCACCAACCAAAATGAATACGACCAACGCAGCGAAGAATTGGCAAATTTAACGCATCTAACGCAGGCTGAGGACGATCAGAGCCGTTATCTGATGATCGTCTTTTCTGTTTTCGATGATCAGGGCGACCCGATCGATGATTTTGATCTGTTCCTGTTAGGTGGCGACGGGCATGACCCCGATAAATTGGAAAAAGGCTTCTTTGTTGATCGCCAACGCAACGCAGCCCATACCAACCGTCTGGTTTATTATGTTGACTATGACAAGATCACACAGGGGCAATTGTCCGGGTTTCGGGTTGTCGCCCGACCAGATGCAGGGTTTTCGTTCTATCAGGCGGCGGAATATCATTCGAATGGGTCTAATTTGAATGAGATCCTGAAACCGAATGAAACATTTTACGTGAAGATTGTTTTAAAACGCCGTGTCGATGAAAATGTCTTCAGGGTTGATGAGTTGAAAAATCTTCCGCCTGAAGAAAATGGCTTGAAACATACAGATTCGGGTCGGGTTGATTTCAAAAAACTGAAACCTGCTGGCAACAAAGTAAAATGAGCATCAGAAAAACCGCTTTAAATCTGTTAAAGCGGTTTTTTTATTCCCTCTAAAACTTGACCAATGGCCTTATTTTTTGCATTGTCTCGCCAACATTAGACTTACTTTGATAAAGGCATGACAAAAGATGGTTAAAGCTCAATTGGAATCTGTGATCGAATCAGCGTTTGATAATCGTGATTCAGTTAATTACGAGACTACAGGCGAAATTCGTGATGCGGTTGAAACTGCCCTGAACATGATGGACAGCGGTGAATTGCGCGTTGCTGAAAAGCAAGGCTCTGAATGGGTTGTAAACCAATGGGCGAAGAAAGCGGTTTTGCTGTCCTTCCGTCTGAACGATATGGAAACCATCGCGGGCGCACCGGGCGTCAATGCCAACTGGTGGGATAAAGTGCCGTCCAAGTTTGAAGGCTGGACAGATAAAGAATTTAAAGAAGCCGGTTTCCGCGCTGTTCCCGGTTGTGTGGTGCGCCGTTCTGCTTATGTTGCGCCAAACGCTGTTTTGATGCCGTCTTTCCTGAACCTCGGTGCCTATGTGGATGAAGGTGCGATGATCGATACATGGGCAACTGTGGGATCTTGTGCACAAATCGGTAAAAACGTTCATATCTCTGGCGGTGCAGGCATCGGCGGTGTGTTGGAACCGTTGCAAGCTGGTCCCGTCATCATTGAAGACAATTGCTTTATCGGTGCGCGTTCCGAAGTGGCTGAAGGTGTTGTTGTTGAAGAAGGCTCTGTGATTTCTATGGGCGTGTTCTTGGGTCAATCTACCAAGATCGTGGATCGTGCCACAGGCGAGATCACATATGGTCGCGTTCCGGCGTATTCTGTTGTTGTACCAGGTACATTGCCGGGCAAAGAAATGGCCAATGGTCAACCTGGTCCGGGTCTGGCCTGTGCGGTGATTGTGAAGCGTGTCGACGAAAAAACACGTTCCAAAACATCTGTAAACGAATTGCTGCGCGATTAATTCATTTTGTGCCCCTGTGCAAACAAGGGCCTTTTGGATAAGAGATTGCTGCTTTTGCAGGAAAACTAATCGGTCCCACCTTGTTTTAAGGTTGGGGCCGTTATAGTTTATTTAAAGTTCTAAAAACATGAGTCCTAAAATGATTGATACCATCACCTTCACCCAAGACCTCATCCGTTGTCCGAGTGTGACGCCAAAAGATGAAGGGGTTTTTGATCTTTTGCAAGGTGCACTGGAAGATATGGGCTTTACCTGCCATCGCCTGCCGTTTCAGGAAGACGGCACCGAGCGGGTGGAAAACCTTTATGCGCGCTTTGGTACTGAAGCGCCGAACTTCTGTTTTGCCGGGCATTTGGATGTGGTCCCGGTCGGTGATGAAGCCGGTTGGACCTATGATCCTTTTGGTGGTGAAATTCATGATGGGCGTCTTTATGGGCGTGGTGCGGCTGATATGAAAGGCGCTGTAGCGGCATTTGTGGAAGCAGCGCAGAATTTCTTAAAAGCCAAAGGCGATGATTTTAAAGGGTCGATTTCTTTTCTGATTACGGGGGATGAAGAAGGCCCGGCGATCAATGGTACCAAAAAAGTGTTGGAATGGATGGATCAACAAGGCGAGATCATGGATCACTGTCTTGTGGGGGAGCCGACAAACCCGCAGTGTATGGGGGAAATGATGAAAGTGGGCCGTCGTGGCTCCATCAATTCCCGTTTGGTGGTTCATGGCACGCAAGGTCATGTGGCTTATCCACACCGCGCCGATAACCCGCTGCCGCGCCTGGTCAAGATGCTGGATGCGTTGATTTCGGATGAATTGGATCAGGGCAATGAATTTTTTGATCCATCAAGCCTGTCCATCACGACAATCGATTGCGGGAATGAAGTCGAGAATGTGATCCCCGGTGAGGCCGAAGCACGCTTTAATATCCGCTACAACAATATCCATACCGGAGCCTCGCTGGAGAAATGGATTCGCGAAACCTTAGATAAGGTCGATACCAATTACACGCTCACCACCCGCATCTCGGGGGAAAGCTTTATGTCCCCGCAGGATGTTCTGACCGATTTGATTGCAGCGGCGACTGAAAAAGTCACCGGGGTCGCGCCAGAACGTTCCACATCCGGGGGCACGTCGGATGCGCGTTTTATCACCCATTCCTGCACGGTTGCCGAATTTGGTCTGGTTGGGCAAACCATGCACAAGGTTGATGAAAATGTGTTGGTAGAAGATTTACAGAATTTGACTAAAATTTACGAAACGATACTGGCTGATTATTTTAACGAGGCTGCATGATCGATTTACGCCCCCTTTATTTCGGATTGACCGGTGCGGCGCATTTGGTGCGTCTGGATATCAGGGGGTTATCGTTCATGGTTGGGGGCGTGCGTGGTTTCTGGAGCTCGCTCTATTGGTCAGCAGGACTTGTTGCCCCGCTTTTTCTCTTTGTCATGCTGCTACGCTATGACCCACAAAAATATGATGGGTGGCGCTATCTTATCGTCCATTTGGAAACCTACCTGATCGCGTGGCTGATCTTTCCCTTGTTGATGGAACGTATCAGTGGCCTGATCAGTCGGCGTGAGCATTATCTGAAATTTATCATCGGATATAATTGGTTAAATTGTCTTTATAATATATTTTACCTTTTGGTTGGGCTGGCACAAGCCAGCCGAATGCTTTCTTGGGAAGCTGCAAGTGCCATTTCTGTCGGGGTGATGGTCGCAGGGCTGGTCTGGATTGCCTATCTCGCCAGACATGCGCTCAAAATCCCTTATAGTGCGGCTATTGGGGTTGTGGTGCTTGATTTGTTTATCAGCATCATGGTGAGTATTTTAAGTGCGAGCTTGCTTGGGTAACAAAAATAAGGGGATATGAGATGAGCTGTCTGAAAGAATGTCAAAACCTGTTGGAAGACCATCGCGTTTTGATTGCCCAATTCCCCGTTTTAAAAGACCGTTTTGCCCCCTGGGCGGCGAAGCTTGAAAAATTATCCAAAGCGGTTGATCTGGAAAGTCTGAAAGGGGAACGCGCGCTTTGGCAATTTTCCATGGAATTTCGTAAAATCTGGCTGACAGCGGTGCAGGACCATACGGTTAAAAGCTTGAAATCGCCTGCGCATTTTCATTCCCCCCGGCGCATGGGTGGGGAGAAATACAGTTTTCCATATGATCGCTGGGGCAGACCCAAATCGTTTGAAGAAGGCTATGGAGAAAGTCTGGAACTGGCCGAAGGCTGGCAGGGGACACATTTTTTCTTTGGCAATGCGATGGCTGCCCTGACCACGTTTATGATGCAATTTAAACAGATGTCGGCCAAGAAAAAGGTCTCTTTGTTGGGGCATCAGGGTTATTTTGAATTTCATGATCTGCTACGCCTGATGTGCGGGCCGGATTTTTCTGCACACTTAAGTGCCCATTTGGACGGTTTTTATCAACGTATTGCCCAAGGCGAAGGCGATCTGATTTTGATCGAACCTGTCTATGCCAATAATGATCTCAGCGTTTTTGATGAACAGTCCTTTTTTGCAGCTTGGGACAAACGCACGAATAAAGGGGAAACCATTGTGCTGATCGACACCTCGTTAGTCGGGGATCGATTTGATCTTAAAACTTTTATGGAACGGTTTGGTGATTATTCCCCTGCGATGGTGGTTCAGTTCCTGTCAGCTATTAAGCTTCATCAGATCGGACTGGAATTTTCAAGCTTCGGGATACTCTCGATTTTTATGGCTGAAAATTCAAAATATTTTAGCCATCGTGCGGCCTTTGAAGGGTCAATCAAAATGATCCGGCGTACAATGGGAAACGGGGCGACTTATGATGAATATAGTGCGGTCGAATTTCCCTTACTGTCAGGTGCATCGATACTGGAACGTCATTGCGATCAGGTGTTTGAAAATAACGCAAACCTTGCCAAACGTCTGGAAGAAGTCGCAGGGCTTGGGCTGATTAAACGGGTTAATCACCCGGTATTAGGGACCATGACGGATCGCTCCCACGCAGTGGCCCCTTATGTGGTGTTGCTTTTGAGTGAGGGCAGCAAAGCGGATGTAACGTTCTTAAAACGTGTTCTGGAAAAACAATCTCAGAAAAGAGGGATGCTCTTTCAGTCCGGCTCCAGTTTTGGTTTTCGCTTCCATCGTTTCGAAGTCAATGACTATCATGAAGAAAAAGAACCGTCGTTTCGCATTGCCATGGGGTCGTTTGACGGGCCAACTGTTGAATTGATCGGGTGCTTAATCGAAGAGATTGCCGAGTTCGATACCTTTGAAGAATTGCGCGAGGCTTATTCTGAGATCAAGCATCCAGATGATTGATGCTGTTTTAAAAAACGAATGCACATACTCTCATTTGTCACTCCGCAACATATGCGGGGTGACCTTTGTTATTTAGTAATTGCGTGCAATGAATTTACGCTGGCCAGTGCACAATATAGTCTTCTAAATCCCCATCAACTTCGTCTTCATTGATGAAGCGTCCGGCAACGCTTTGTCCGGCTTTGACGGTGCTTTTAGGATCTCCTGTGACCAACGGGTGCCAGTTGGGCAGGCCTTCCCCGTCACGCAGCAAGCGATAGGCGCAGGTGGATGGCAGCCAGTGCAGGTTATCCAGATTTTGAGGTAAAAGTTCGACACAGTCGGGGACCAGAAAGGTGCGCATCTGATACTGGGTACAGTGGCAGGTGTCTTTATCCATCAGGCGACATGCCACATTGGTGTAGCAGACTTCTTCGGTATCTTCGTCTTCCAGTTTATGCAGGCAGCATTTACCGCAACCGTCGCACAACGATTCCCATTCATCCAGGGACATTTCGGCAAGTTTTTTGGTTTTCCAGAACGGCGTGGTCATCGGCTACTCGAAAAAAGAAAAGGACGTGGCCTTTATATAAGGCTCACGTCCTTTGGAAGCTAGAAAAATCGGTCTTAGCTTTGTTTTTTGGGTCCAAGCTTTTTGTCATGCTGGAGGATGAATTCAGCCACTTGAGGCTTGATCTCGGTGCGCCAGCGACGCCCGTTAAAGATACCGTAGTGACCGACATTAGGGTGCAGGACGTGCTTTTGCATATCAGCCGGAATGCCGGTACAGATTTTATGAGCGGCTTCGGTTTGTCCTGTTCCGGTGATATCGTCTTTTTCGCCTTCAATGGTGAAAAGCGCGGTCTTCTTAATGGCTGAGGGATGAACCTTGCGGTCACGCCAGTTCATGTCATCCATCGGCAGGGAATGATCCATAAAGACGGTTTTCAGTGTTTGCAGGTAGAATTCGGCCGGAAGATCCATGACAGAAAGATATTCATCATAAAAATCGCGGTGTTGTTCGGCCGAATCGCCATCGCCTTCAATCATATGATTAAAGAGATTAAGGTGCGCGCCGACGTGACGTTCCAGGTTCATGGTCATAAAGCCTGTCAGCTGCATAAAGCCGGGATAGACATGACGCATAAAGCCGGGATAGTTCACAGGGACTTGCGCGATAACGCTTTTTTCAAACCATTCGATGTCTTTTTCTTCAGCCAGTTTGTTGACTTCGGTCGGGCTGACGCGGGTATCAATGGGGCCACCCATCAAGGTCATGGAACTTGGGGCACAGTAATCGTCATCTTCTGACATCAAGGATACAGCAGCCAGCACAGGCACAGAAGGCTGACAGACAGCCAGGACATGCGTGTTAGGCCCAAGGTGGTGGAGGAAGTACATAATATATTCAATGTAATCATCCAGATTGAAGGACCCGTGGCTGGTACAGACATCGCGCGCATTGATCCAGTCGGTGATATAAACGTCATGATCCGGCAGCAAGGCTTCAACCGTGCCGCGCAGCAGGGTGGCATAATGGCCAGACAGTGGGGCAACGACCAGAAGCTTGGGATGCTTTTTCTTGGTGTGGCGCTTGAAATGCAGCAGTTCACAAAACGGTTTGTGCAGCACGACTTCTTCATCAACAGCCACTTCATTACCGTCGATTTCAGTCGTGTGCAGGCCAAATTCCGGTTTGATATAGCGACGGGTTACGCGCTCAAACAGGTGGCAGCTTGCCGCAATCGCCCGGCCCATCGGTGTGTAAGACACTGGCATGAAAGGGGAACGAAAAACTTCTTCCATCTTTTCCGCAGCATGCCGAAAAGGCGACCATACTGAATGTTGGAATTCATAGAATTGATAAAGCATGCGACTTGTCTTTCCTATCTTATTGGGATTTCGTAAAAATCCACGAAGACTTTAAATGTTTTCTAGTAAAATTATTAATGTATAGGGTGAGGATATTATTAAAATATTTCAATCGTCAACCTATATACGCACAATTATACCAAGGAATGTACTTATTTAATATGCATCGGCTTATCCATCCACAACAACCATAATTTATTTGTGGGCAAATCTTGCATCGCAGCAATTTTATGTGCGCTGCACAATAGCATGTAAAGGCCCTTCTTACTATAAAATTCTTCTAAGAAATGAGCTAAACATACATTTATGACGTTTTCATGTAAGGAGTCCGTTGACTTAAGCGGATCAACCCCTTATACAGCGACCCTCGTTTAGTTAGTTTTCACTTTATTTTCGGAGTTGAACCGTGAAACGCACGTATCAGCCCAGCAAGCTTGTTCGCAAACGCCGTCATGGCTTCCGTAGCCGTATGGCTACTGTTGCAGGCCGCCGCGTTCTTTCTGCTCGCCGCGCCAAAGGCCGCAAAAAACTGTCTGCTTAATGCAGTCTTGCCCTATGTAAGGATGGTTGGGTATGTCCCGTCTGCCACGTCTCAAAAAACGACGTGAATTTCTTCAGGTCGCTTCGACTCGAAGAAAATGGGTTACACCCGGCCTGATCTTACAAATACGCAAACGTTCAAAACCTTTGTCTCAATTGTTTAAAGGCAAGAACGTGGCGTGGCCGGAGGGGCAACCGGATATTCGGATCGGATTTACGGTCAGCAAAAAGGTCGGAAATGCACCCGAGCGCAATCGCGCAAGGCGCAGGCTCCGGGCAGTTGCTGACCTTGTCTTGTTTAAAAAGGCCCGGTCCGGCTTTGATCTTGTTGTAATCGGTCGCAAAGAAACGCTAACGCGCTCTTTCGCTGATTTACAAAAAGATTTGAAGACTGCTCTGTGGCGAACGGGCGTCCATGTGGATGCTCCCGCCGATGGGCGAAAGGCAAAGGGAAAGTCATGACCCCTTTGGCTTTCTGCGCAAAATGTCTGGTTCGGGTCTATCAGTATGGTATTTCACCGATCCTGCCTGGGACATGTCGATATACCCCGACTTGTTCTGCTTATGCGCTGGAAGCAATTGAACGTTACGGCGCGCTGAAAGGCAGTCGTCTGGCGTTGGGTCGGATTTTGCGCTGCCACCCTTGGGGGGGGTCAGGATATGACCCGGTCCCAGAGGAAAACGAATCGTCTTCTTGCAAGTGCGGTTCAAAAAATGGACATGCGGAGTAAAGCGTCCTTAATTTGTAACAGTTTACCTGTACAAAAGGGCGCTTTAAAACAAACAGGGGCCACCTTGGTGGGAAAAGCCTAGATGAACGACCAGAAAAATATGATGCTAGCGATTGTTTTATCAGTCGCGATTCTTTTTGGCTTCCAATTCTTGTTCCCCCCGGCAGAACAGCCGGTACAGGAACAAGCAACCACCGAAGCAGGTTCTGCCCCAGAAGCTCCTGCCGCTCCGTCGCAGTCTGGTGATCCATCGTTTGCCCCGCAAATTCCGGGTGCAGCCGATGCAGCCAAGAAACTGCAGCAGACTCGTACAGAAAAACTGGATGCTTCTGCACGCATCAAGATCGAATCGCCTCGTCTTCATGGCTCCTTGTCCGTACAAGGTGGGCGCATTGATGATCTGACATTGGTTGACTATCATGAGGAGCTTTCAAAAGAGAGCCCTGAAATCACCTTGTTAAACCCGAAAGGGTTGAAAGATGCTTATTATGCGGAATTTGGCTGGTCTGCACCGAACGTCAAGGTGCCAAGCGCCGACACAGTTTGGTCCACAGACAGCCAAACGCTGAAAGCTGGTGGGTCGGTTAACCTGACTTGGGATAACGGCGAAGGCCTGTTGTTCACCCGCACCATTTCGTTGGATCAGGACTATGTCTTTACCATCGACGAAACAGTGACCAACACAAGTGCTGAACAGGTTGACCTGTATCCTTATGGTCTGGTGTCACGTTCTGGCACACCGAAAACAAGCGGCTTCTTCATCCTGCATGAAGGTTTGCTGGGTGTGTTCGACAATGTGTTGGAAGAAGTCGATTATGATGATCTGCAAGAAACCGGGACCAAGAAAATTGATCCGGTTAAAGGTGGCTGGATTGGCATCACTGACAAATATTGGCTTGCAGCACTGGTCCCGGATCAGGATGCGATGGTCAATCACCGTTTCAGCCATTACCGCAGCGAAAACAATATTGATAAATACCAAACTGATTATCTCGGTCCGAAACTGACAGCAGCGCCCGGTCAAACTGTTAGCTTTAAAAGCAACCTGTTTGCTGGTGCAAAAGAGCTGAACCTTCTGCAACAATACGAAGAAGAAATGGGTGTTGCAGAATTCGATCTGGCGATCGATTTTGGCTGGTTCTTCTTTATCACCAAGCCGTTCTTTATGGCGATGTCCTGGCTTTACAGCCACTTGGGCAACTTTGGTCTGGCAATTCTGGCACTAACCGTGGGTGTGAAGATTTTGTTCTTCCCGCTGGCGAATACGTCTTATCGTTCAATGGCGAAAATGAAGACATTGGCGCCGAAGATCAAAGAGATGCAAAAGAAATTCGGCGATGATAAACAACGTCTGAACCAGGAAATGATGGCGCTTTACAAGCGTGAGAAAGCGAACCCGGCGTCTGGTTGTTTGCCGATCCTGCTGCAAATTCCGGTGTTCTTCTCGCTCTATAAAGTGTTGTTTGTGTCCATTGAAATGCGTCATGCGCCGTTCTATGGATGGATTCAGGATTTGTCCGCACCGGATCCGACCTCTATCTTCAATCTGTTTGGCGTTATCCCGTGGGATCCACCACAATTCTTGATGATTGGTATTTGGCCGTTGTTGATGGGTATTTCCATGTTCCTGCAACAGAAATTGAACCCGCAACCCGCCGACCCGATGCAGGCGAAAATGATGATGTTCCTGCCTGTGGTCTTCACTTTCATGCTGGCCTCTTTCCCGGCTGGTCTTGTGATCTACTGGGTATGGAACAACGTGCTGTCCATCGCGCAGCAGTATGTGATCATCAAGCGCATGGAAAAGAAACCTTCTTAAAAACTGTCACCCTCGCGAAAGTGGGGGTCCAGTTTTTTGGGCTCTCTGGTTCCCTGTTTATGCGGGGATGACAGGTGAAGATATGACAGACGACACTACATTCACAGAAGAAGAACTGGAATTCGGCCGTTGGCTCTTTACGCAGCAGACCGATTTTATGCTGGGTGTGGCCCAACTGGAACAACTGCCTAACACAAGCGCGGTCGAGATTTGCTTTGCCGGGCGATCCAATGTTGGCAAATCCAGTCTGATTAATGCCCTATGTGGGCGTCGTGACTTGGCACGCACATCCAGTACCCCAGGGCGCACGCAGCAACTGAACTTTTTTAAGATTATCGATCAGTTGGTTTTTTGTGACCAGCCCGGCTATGGCTATGCCAAGGCACCGGTCAAGGAAGTGAAGAAATGGCAGGATGTTGTCTTTTCCTATCTGCGCGGGCGTCCGCAATTGCGCCGCGCCTTTGTGTTGATTGATGGGCGTCATGGCATCAAGGATACAGATCGTCCGGTGATGGATATGATGGACACGGCTGCCATGTCCTATCAGATCATTGTGACAAAGGCAGATAAGGCCAAAAAATCCGAGCTTGAGAAACATATTTCCAATATCGAGAAAGAATTAGCTAAACATCCGGCTGCACATCCTGATATCTTGGTGACCAGTTCTGAAAAAGGAACAGGCATTGCAGAAGTTCGGGCCACCATTGGCCGTTTGGTGAAAGAGTTTGACCTATGACCACCCTTGATACATCTGATATGAGCAAGCAGGACTACCTGTTTCAAGCTGTGACCTTATCCGAGGCTCTGCCCTACATGCAGCGCTATGCGGGTGAAACTGTTGTAATTAAATACGGCGGGCATGCTATGGGCGACCCGGCTTTGGCAAAACTGTTTGCTAAAGATATCGTGCTGTTGAAACAAGTCGGCATCAATCCGGTTGTTGTTCATGGGGGCGGTCCGCAAATTGGTCGCATGCTGGAACGTCTGGCGGTTGAAAGCGACTTTATTGACGGGCTTCGTGTGACCGATCAGGCGACTGTTGATATTGTCGAAATGGTTCTATGTGGATCCATTAACAAATCTATCGTGTCTGACATTAATCAGGCAGGTGGCTTTGCTGTGGGCTTGTCCGGTAAAGATGGCAATCTGATCCGCGCACGCAAACTTCATCGCACGAAAAAAGATCCGGAATCGAATATTGAAAAAGTGCTCGATCTTGGCTTTGTGGGCGAACCGGCGATGATTACACCGCATATTCTGGATAGTTTCCTCGAATCGGACATTATTCCGGTGATTGCCCCTATTGGTGTCGGGCCGGATGGCGAAACCTATAACATTAATGCGGATACGGCCGCAGGTGCGATTGCTTTTGCATTGAATGCCAAGCGATTGTTGATGTTAACCGATATCGCAGGTGTTCTGGATAAGGATAAGAACCTCATTCAGGAAATGAATGCGGCTGAAGCCCGTGTCATGATTGATGATGGCACAATCTCTGGCGGGATGATCCCCAAGATCGAAACCTGTCTGGCGGCAGTTGAGCCACAGCCGGACAATCCCGGTGTGAACGCCGCTGTCATTATGGATGGTCGTGTTCCGCACGCTGTCTTACTTGAGATTTTCACCGAACATGGTGCCGGTACCATGGTGCGCGGTCCGAAGTCTTAAAAAGAAAACGTGAACCCGCGAAAGCAGGTGCCTCTTCAAAATACGTCCTGTGACGAAGAGGTCCCAGCTTTTGCAGGGACACAGATAATGCCTAATTCAACTTCCTTTGATCTGGCACGTTGGCCATCTTCAAGCTCATTGCTTGGCGGCGGGTTTTTTCCCGTTCCAGAATATCGCCTGCGGCCACATTCCCCAGTTCTTCATCCAGCGATCCACTCACATCACCTGCGGCAATCAATGCCAAGTAGCGGGCGCAACAAACCCGTAAGAAAGAGGTGAAATTGCCCAAGTCATGTTCGGCATCGATAGATTCGTGATAGAGCTTGGTGATCAGTTGATTGACTGTCATGCAATCACGATAGGCGATTTCTTCTAAGGTTGACCAAAAGAAGTTTTCCATGCGAATAGAAGTCGCAACCCCATCGATGCGTAACGATTTCGACTGACTGACCCATAACTCACTGTCGGCCCCAATAAATAATTGGCACATGGAAAACTCCCTGTTTTGATCTTTGTTATTTCAACAATGCCATAAATTGAGCAAGCCAGCTAGGGTGCGCGGGCCAGGCAGGGGCTGTGACCAGATTGCCATCAGTGACGGCGTCGCTCACGTCAATATCGGCATAGGTGCCGCCAGCGGACTCGACTTCAGGCGCGCAGGCCGGGTAAGCCGAACAGGTTCGTCCCTTTAACGCCCCGGTTGGGACCAGCAATTGGGCACCGTGGCAGATGGCTGCGATGGGTTTATTCGCCTCAAAGAAATGGCTGACCATGTCGATGACAGCGGGGTTTAGGCGCAGATATTCCGGCGCGCGTCCACCCGGGATGACAAGCGCGTCATATTCAGATGCTGTAATGTCATCAAAGCTGGCGTTCAGGGTAAAATTGTGACCGGGTTTTTCCGAATAGGTCTGATGACCTTCAAAATCATGAATGGCCGTGGCGACCACATCGCCAGCCTTTTTATCAGGGCAGACTGCATCGACCTGATAGCCACAGGCCAATAGGGTTTGAAACGGTACCATGGTTTCGTAATCTTCGGTGAAATCACCTGTAATCATTAAGATTTTCTTGCTCATTAAAGCCTCCTTGTTTTTTTGATGCTAGGGAGCCTACAGTAAAAACAAGAAAGCGTGGTGTTAGCCGGATACTACATCCTATTGAGCAAGCTTGATCACTTCTTGAACGCAAGCTTCTGCCCCATCTGCGATCTGGCCGATATTGGCCTCCAGCATATAGCAAGGGGTGGTGACGATTTTGGTCTTGGCATCAACAATGATTTCGCCATGATCGGTGCTTTCATGGGTACAGCCCATGGCTTGGATCGCGCCTGAGACCCCTTCATCCTGCCCAATGGTGACGGTGATATCGTCAAAGACTTTGGCCAAAACGGCAGGGCTGATGCAGAGTGCACCGATGGGTTTATCTGCGGCGCGCGTGGCTTTTAACGCTTTTTCTACATCTGCCTGAACGCTACAATCGGGACCATCAAAAGCAAAGGTCGATAGGTTTTTGGCCGCACCAAAACCGCCAGGCAGGATAATTGCGTCAAAATCAGCCGGGTTATAATCGGACAAGGGTTTAATGTCACCGCGGGAAATGCGGCTGGCTTCAACCATCACATTGCGTTTTTCTTTCATATCGTCCCCGGTCATATGATTGATGACATGATATTGGTCCATATCAGGGGCAAAACATTGATAGCTGGCTCCGGCACGATGGATGGCCAGAAGGGTTAGTACTGATTCATGGATTTCGGCTCCGTCAAAGACGCCACAACCGGACAAAACAACAGCAATCTTGGTCATCATCACTCTCCTATATCAGATGTTTCATGGAGTATGAGCTAAAAACTTTAATTCCCAAAGAGACTTTCAAAAAAGCCTTTTACTTTTTTGATGGCCTCTGGTTTTTCTTCGCCGGGCAAGGGCTTAGGCGGCCACGGCGCGTGAGCTTCTTGCATGATCTCTCCCCAAAGTTCAGCCGGGAGTGAACCACCGCTGACTTTTTTCATCGGTTTTTCATTGTCATTTCCCATCCAAACGCCCATGATCAGATCTGCGCTATAGCCGATAAACCAGGCATCACGGAACCCTTGGGATGTGCCGCTTTTCCCCGCAACAGGGCGGTTGATATTGGCCTTTTTGCCTGTGCCTGCGACCATCACGGTCTTCATCATCCGATTTATTTCCCCAACATGGTTAGGCGCAATAATGCGGCCCGTCCCACCCCCGGTTCGTTGATAAAGCACGTCGCCTGCGGCTTCCTTGATGGTTTCAATACCAAAGGGAAAAACGCCATAGCCGCCATTGGCAAAGGGACCATAGGCGGCAGTTAGTTCAAGCAGGCTGACTTCGCTTGCCCCAAGGGTGATGGCCGGATGGGCTTTTAAATCTGATGTGATGCCCAGACGATGGGCCGTTTCAACGACATTCTTAAATCCGACACGCTGGCCAACTTTGACGGCCACAGTATTGATGGAATCGGCTAATGCCTTTTCCAGTGTAACGGTGCCGAGATATTGACCAGAGTAATTGCGCGGCGACCAGCCTTTAATGGTGATCGGTTCATCACGCATTTCTGTATTGGCCATCATGCCGCGTTCAACACCGGCAAGATAGACAAATGGTTTAAAGGCCGAACCGGGTTGGCGGCGCGCCTGAGTTGCCCGGTTAAACTGGCTGCGGCCATAGGAATAGCCCCCGACCATGGCGCGCACAGCCCCATCCGGGCTTAAGGCGACGACAGCTCCTTGGGTGACATTTTTCTGTTTCCCATGCGCATTGAGTTGGCGGCGCAGGCTATTTTCGGCCAGCCGCTGAATACGCATGTCTAGGGTGGTGACGACGGTTAAATCTTTTTTGACCGGGCCGATATAATCGCGCACCTGGTCCATAACCCAATCGGCAAAATATCGCGCAACCTTATGGGGTTTGGCGGATTTAATGACCCGGTTTTTATGTTTTTTTGCCTGATCAGCTTGGCTTTGTGTCAAGTATCCGGCGTTTACCATATTCATCAGGACAACTGAGGTCCGCTCTGCGGCTAGTTTGGGGTTGGCTTGCGGGTTATATCGGCTTGGTGCTTTTAATAATCCGGCAATCAGTGCTGATTCGTATAAGGACAGGTTTCGCGCCGATTTTGAAAAATACTTTCGGGCGGCGGATTCGACACCATAGGTGCCCGCACCAAAGTAAACCCGGTTCAGATAGAGCGTGAAAATTTGATCTTTGGTGAATTTATGTTCTAGCCAAAACGCCAGCAACAGTTCTTGTACCTTACGTTTGACGGATCGTTCTGGGGATAGAAACAGGTTTTTGGCAACCTGTTGGGTCAAGGTAGAACCGCCTTGTCGGACTCGTCCGGCCATCAGGTTGGTGACCATTGCACGGGTCAAGCCAATCACATCAATACCGAAATGGTCATAGAATCGCCGATCTTCCGTTGCCATGATCGCCTGGGGGAGATAATCCGGTAGCTCGCTAACCTGAACGGCTTCGCCATAAAGGTCGCCACTGGTGGCAATGACAATACCATCGCTGGATAGCAAGGTTAGACCGGGGCGGCGGTCCACTTCCATTGCATTGTCAATTTCCGGGAGGTCATAGGCATAATAGACCAATATGGCCCCTACGATGATCCCTGCCCAAATGCCAAGGGTGGAGAGCCACATCAGGACGCGTTTGAACGACCAGCTTTTACGGGCTGTCTTTGTCGAAGGTGTCTTTTTTTTGCTGTTGGTTTTCTTTTTTTGGGTCATAAGCCAGTTATGCCCGATGCCTTCTTATAATTTTGTTAATTCGGGATGAAAAAATGAAGTTTTTATATTTCTCATGACAGATAATCTGTGCATAATGCAGAAAGAGTTTAGAAACCAATGAGTTCTATCTGGGATGTCGGACACAGAAACCGAAGATAAACCAAAAAAACCGCTGATTGAGGCTATTGCAATTCATCTTCCGCCGAATGTAACGGTAGATAAAGCGGTCAAGGGGCAGATTATTCAGGGCACGAAAAATGCGATTGCCCTGCTGCATGATAACGACTTGTTGGATAAATCCTGGGATTTTGACACGATCCTGAATGAACCAAGCAATCTGCGCGATTTTTTCCAGATTTTCCGCGATAATATTGATCTGTTTGCTGAAACTGTTGTGGATAAAGCTGGCGATCCCATTGTCGATGAAATGACAGAAACCAAATGTGGGGTGACACTGCAACAGGTGCAAAAGCTTCTGGTTTCCACCTCAGCACGCCGTTTCTTTATTCGCAATGATGGTGAGATCGTTACCAAAAAACAGAAGAAGAAAGTTAAATCCATGGTGTTTTTCACCAAGGAAGTGACAGTCAAAAAGAAAGTTCGTCTGAAAGAAGGGGCGAAAAAATTTGATATGATGCGCCGGGTCATCGGTTTTGATTGGCAGCTTGATATGTTGGAATTTTATCGTGATACCATGCCGATTCCGCATTTGCTGGTTTTGGGTGATGATGTGCTGGCGATCCGTGATGTGGAGCATGGCAAAGAAGTTGCAGAAGTCCATCATGAAGATTTCAAAAAAGTCAAAGAAGCCGTCGGGGTGTATTTTAGAAATGTAGTGGCGCATGGGGCTTATGCCATCCCAGGTATTCTTTATTGGCGCAAAGACCTCGTTGCTTCCTTTATCAAGGCAATGGGGGAAACGGCGTGGGAATTTTTCAAGCGTGACAAAGCTTTTTTCGATCATTGTACGGAACTGGATAATGCCCGGATCGAAATTTATGGCGACGTCTTATCCTATATCGCTGCAGAAAACCTAACGGAAATGAGCCGCCTTAATCTGGATCGTCTGGATGCGACCATCACTGCGATGAAAGACACTTTTGACGACCGCTTGCCCGAGATTTTAGGGGAAAAGCGTCTGGCGGTTGAAATCTTACGTCCGACTGTGGATAGTTTTATTCACCTTGAAGCAAAGGATAACGAACAGTTCAGATTGGCTTGTTCTACGGCTGTGGCTTCCCTGAAAGATAAAATCCTGACCTTTATGGCTTCGTTGGGAGATGAAAGTCCAGCGTCGGATGAAGACGACTAATCAGGCCTTTTTTTATTTTTTTTATCAAAAAGCAACGGCTTGTCATCCAGCTTTCGTCGCAAAGACCATATAATTCACACTCAGATCGTCTGTCAGGGACCATGTGTCGCGAAATGGGTTGAAGCTCATCCCTTTAAGGCATTTTACTTCTAGACCATTTTGACGCAGACCATCGGCAAATTCACTGGGTTTGATGAATTTAGAAAAATCGTGTGTGCCCCGGGGAAGCCAGCGAAGTACATATTCGGCCCCGACCTTGGCCATGGCAAAGGATTTTACTGTGCGGTTAAGCGTTGCACCAATCATGGCGCCACCCGGTTTGACCAGTGCGCAGCAGGCTTCCAGAAAAACGTTTACATCGGCCACATGTTCGATCACTTCTAAATTGAGAATCGCATCAAACTGTAGTCCTTCTTTGGCAAGGTCTTCAGGGAAGACGCAGCGATAATCAATATCAAGGCCACTTGCTTCGGCATGGACCATGGCTGTTTTGATGTTTTTATCACCGGCATCAATGCTGGTCATTTCAGCGCCCATGCGACAGAGCGGTTCAGAGATTAATCCACCGCCACAGCCGATATCCAATAGCTTTAATCCTTTAAGCGGCTGATCCTCTGTTTTATCCAGACCGAAATGTTCGCACAGCTGATCGCGGATGAAGATCAGGCGCGTCGGGTTGAATTTATGCAGGGGACGAAATTTACCATTTGGATCCCACCATTCATCGGCAATAGCCGTAAACCAGGCGACTTCTTCAGGATTTACCGTGGTGGACATGTGTAAAGCTCCGCTCATTGTGATGGTCTTTTTTTATACGCCAGATCATCGTTTGACCAGTTTAAAATCACCATTCAGCTCGATAGGTTAGGCCATAACGGGCATTGATGCGTTCAATCTTGCCGAGTTCCTGTAATTCACGCAAGGCTTTGTTCATGCGATTTTGCAGACCGAATTCCTTGCGTTTTTTTGAAAAGCCAAAAAAACCGCGATTAATAGCCATTGGGGGTTCATTGATTTTTAGAGCTGTGGTCATGTCCAGTGCTTTTATCAGATGTTTGGCATTGCGCTCATTAAAGGCAACGATATCAACCCGTTCGCGCATGAGCATGGTCAGCGCCCCTTCTGTTGTAATCGTCTCATAGAGTTTCAGGTGAGGGCGGGCCTTTTCGAAATCGGGACCATAAAACCAGTTTTTGATAATCAGGATATGCGACGATTTGAAGAAATCATAATCACCCTGCCAATCCACATCATCAGAACGGCGACTGATGAAGACCATACGGTCGATATAAAAAGGGTCATTGGCGAAATCAAGAAATTCGGCACGTTCCTCACTGTAATAGGGGCCGATGAGGCCGCTTGCTTCGCCACGTTTGACGAGTTCAAGGGCACGTGACCAAGGCAGAATCCGTATATCAAATTGATCCCCGGTGCGTTCAGAAATTTGTTCAAGAAGATCAACGGCAACGCCTTTGGGTTTTTGGTCGGCGCCTGTTTCCAGGATGGAGGGAAACGTTGTGCCGACAAATAGATATCGTTCCTGCGCCTGAAGGTCTGCACAGACCGAACCAATTAGTAAGATATGTAAGCCAAGGAAATATTTAAAAATACCCATAATTTAGAGAAGCTTAATTTAACCCATTGGGTCAAGTAAATAATATGTCCACGTCGGGCTGAAATTTAGTATTAGGCTTGCTATCTCAACCTATTTGAGAGTATGTATACGCGCGCGGGACCGCCTGCTTATGGGGTGCAAGCTGTTATTGCCGGGGGGTCGCGCAAATACGAACAATCTTTTTTGACTTTCGCCTAAGGAACATTTCTTCAAATGGCTCGGATCGTAATGAAATTTGGCGGCACATCGGTTGCCGACCTCGACCGGATCAGGAATGTCGCCCAACGGGTGAAGAATGAAGTCGATGCAGGCAATGAAGTGGCCGTCGTGGTTTCCGCCATGTCAGGGGTCACAAACCAGCTTGTCGGATATTGCGAAGATGCATCTCCCATGTATGATGCGCGCGAATACGACGTTGTTGTCTCATCTGGTGAACAGGTCACATCTGGCCTGCTTGCCATCGTTCTTCAATCCATGGGTATTGCCGCCCGTTCATGGCAGGGCTGGCAGATTCCAATCCGCACCGACAGCGTTCATGCAAAAGCACGTATCGAAGATATCGGTACGACGGAAATCGATAAACGGATGAAAAGCGGCGAAGTTGTCGTGGTCCCCGGTTTCCAGGGTGTGGGGGATGATAACCGCGTGACCACATTGGGTCGCGGTGGATCTGATACATCGGCTGTTGCGTTGGCGGCGGCAACCAAAGCGGATCGTTGTGATATCTACACCGATGTAGATGGCATTTACACGACGGACCCGCGTATTGTGTCCAAAGCACGCAAGCTCGACAAAATCACCTATGAAGAAATGCTTGAACTGGCCTCGCTTGGTGCCAAAGTTCTGCAGACCCGTTCTGTGGAAATGGCGATGAAGCATGATGTGCGCCTGCAGGTGTTGACCTCTTTTGAAGATAAGCCCGGAACCTTGGTTTGCGGGGAGGATGAAATCGTGGAACAAGAACTCGTCAGCGGCATCGCTTATTCACGCGATGAAGCAAAAATCACATTGGTCGGTGTTGCCGACCGTCCCGGTGTTTCAGCAGGCATTTTTGGCCCACTGGCAGATACCAGCATCAACGTGGACATGATCGTGCAAAACGTTTCTGAAGACGGTCAAACCACTGACATGACCTTTACGGTCCCGCGCGGTGATCTGAAACGTGCGCTCGCCTTGTTGGAAGAAAAGAAATCTGAAATTTCATACCAACGCATGACATCTGACAGTGATGTGGTGAAAATTTCTGTTGTCGGTGTGGGGATGCGCACACATGCAGGTGTGGCTGCGACCATGTTCCAGGCCCTGGCAGAAAAAGGGATTAATATTCAGGTGATTACGACATCTGAAATTAAGGTTTCCGTCCTTATTGCAGAAGAATATCTCGAACTGGCGATCCGTGCGCTGCATTCTGCGTACGGTCTGGATGCCCAAGAAAACTAAGGAATAGATGATGAACGAAGCTGCCAAACAAACTTTGGATAAACTCTGGGCGCGTGGCCGGGACTTTTTAGGCTGTGACTATGCCATTCTTGGTGGGGCCATGTCGTGGGTATCGGAACGAAATCTCGTTTCTGCGCTGTCCAATGCCGGTGGCTTCGGCGTCATTGCATGCGGGTCAATGAACCCGGACCAATTGTCAGAAGAAATCGCAGCAACAAAAGCGATGACTGACAAACCGTTCGGGGTCAACCTGATTACCATGCATCCTGATCTTGATAAATTGATTGATGTTTGTAAGGAACATAATGTGTCACATGTTGTTCTGGCAGGGGGTTTGCCCTCTGGGGCGTCGATCAAACAGGCCAAAGACTTTGGGGCGAAAGTGGTTTGCTTTTCCCCGGCACTGGTTCTGGCCAAACGTCTGATCCGTAACGGCGCAGATGCCCTGGTTATTGAAGGTGCTGAAGCTGGTGGTCACATCGGCCCGGTTGTGACTTCGGTTCTGGCACAGGAAATTTTGCCACAGATCAAAGACGTGCCGATCTTTGTTGCCGGTGGCATCGGACGTGGGGAAGCCATGTTGTCTTACCTTGAAATGGGGGCGGCGGGCGTTCAGTTGGGGACGCGTTTTGTTTGCGCAACAGAATGTATTGCGCATGAAAACTTTAAAAAGGCTTTCATTCGCGCAGGTGCTAAAGATGCGATGACCACCTTGCAAATTGATCCGAATTTCCCGGTTATTCCTGTGCGTGCATTGAACAACAAAGGCACGCAGGAATTTATGGAAACGCAACGCCGCGTCATTGAAAAGTTCAATAATGGGGAGCTTGAAAAAGAAGCCGCCCAGCTGGAAATTGAACATTTCTGGGCAGGTGCGTTGCGCAAGGCCGTGATCGATGGCGATGTGGAATATGGTTCTGTTATGGCCGGACAGTCTGTAGGTATGGTAAAGAAAGAACAACCCGCTTCTGAAATTCTGGAGGAATTGGTCGAACAGGCATGTGACGTTCTTGCATCCCGTCAGTCGGCTTAACATATTTAAATCATGATACCTGGACGTACATCAGTCGCCCCTATGGGTATTTTATCGCGTCTGCGCTCGGTGATGCAGGCGGACGCGACGGCTGAAACACGTCTAAAACTGGTGACTGATATTGTCGCAACCGACTTGGTGGCCGAAGTCTGTTCCATCTACATTATGCGCGCAGGCGAGGTGTTGGAACTGTTTGCCACCAAGGGGTTGAAACTGGATGCGGTCCATTTGACCCGCCTGCGTGTGGGCGAAGGTGTGGTCGGTGCCATTGCGGCATCCGCACGACCGCTTAATCTGTCTGAAGCACAGAACCACCCGCAATTTGCGTATCGTCCGGAAACAGGGGAAGAACTCTATCATTCTATGATGGGTGTGCCGATCCTGCGCGGTGGTCGGGTGCTCGGTGTTTTGGTGATTCAGAACAAGACGCATCGTCACTACACCGAAGAAGAAGTTGAAACCCTGCAAACCGTTGCCATGATTATTGGCGAACTGGTGGGCAGTGGTGAACTTGTTAAAAAAGAAGAAACTCTGCCCACAGACGGCATCGCCATGTTGCCGTTGCGTTTGGAAGGCAGCACCTTAAATTCAGGCCTCGGCATGGGGCAGGCGATCTTGCACGAACCTCGTGTGGTGATTTCCAAATTCGTGGCAGAAGACCCGGATGAAGAACTGGAACGTCTGCGTCAGGCGTTAAGCGAGATGCATGGCGCACTGGATGACATGCTGCAATCTTCAGAAAGTCTGGACGATGAACATCGTGACATTCTGGAAACCTATCGCATGTTCGCCGAAGATGCAGGTTGGTTGGGGCGCATTCGCGAAGCCATTAAAACGGGTCTTACAGCAGAAGCAGCCGTGCAGAAAGTACATGATGATACCGAAGCTCGCATGGCACAGGTGCAGGATCCTTATTTGCGTGAACGGGTCAATGATCTGCAGGATCTCGCGAACCGTTTATTGCAGCATTTGGTCGGGGTGGAAACTATTTCACCGGAAGATATTCCCGAACATGCTGTACTGATTGCAAAGAATATGGGTCCGGCAGAACTGCTGGATTATGACCGCACGCGACTGCGTGCCCTTGTTCTTGAAGAAGGCTCTGCCACATCGCATGTTGCGATTATTGCGCGCGCGCTGGATATCCCCGTCATCGGTCAGGTCAAAGGCGCGCTGGATCGTATTGAATATGGCGATCAGGTGATTGTCGATGGCATTAATGAGCAGGTCTTTATTCGCCCCGGCGATGATGTGTTATCGGCCTTTAAACAAAATGTAAAGGCCCGCATCCGTCAGAAAGAACTGTATGCGGCCTTGCGTGATCAGCCTGCGGTGTCTAAAGATGGGGTGGAAGTTTCTTTGAATGTAAACGCCGGCCTTTTGGTCGATATGGAACATTTAAAAGAAACCAATGCCGATGGGGTCGGGCTTTACCGAACGGAAATTCCGTTCATGTCGCGATCAGAAATTCCCGGTGTGGAATCCCAAGTTTCGCTTTATCGTAAAATCATTGAAGATGCCGAAGGTAAGCCTGTTGTTTTTCGCACGCTGGATGCGGGCGGGGACAAGGTTTTGCCCTATTGGGATAATCACGGTGAAGAAAACCCGGCCATGGGTTGGCGGGCCATCCGTGTGACATTGGACCGTCCGTATCTTTTGCGGCAACAATTGCGCAGCCTGATCCGGGCTTCTGGCGGGGTGGAATTGAACGTCATGTTCCCCATGGTCGCGGAAGTCGCGGAATTTTTACAGGCGCGTCGCCTGCTGGATATGGAGATTGAACGCGAAAGCATCAAAGGTCACCGCCTGCCCACCCGTGTCAATGTGGGGGTGATGCTGGAAGTACCGTCCTTGATGTTCCAGATGGATACATTGTTACCGCATCTCAATTTCTTGTCGGTTGGCTCAAACGATCTTTTTCAGTTCCTGTTTGCATCGGATCGGGGCAACCCGCGTATTTCATCGCGTTATGACAATTTATCACCGCCTGCTTTACTGGCACTGTCCCATGTGGTGGAACGTTGTAATGAAGCAGGTGTTACATTAAGCCTTTGTGGCGAAATGGGCGGGCGACCATTGGAAGCTATGGCCTTGGTTGCCATCGGGTTTAGAAAACTGTCTATGTCAGCCTCGGCAATTGGTCGGATCAAGATGATGATCCGGTCTATGGATGTCTCACAGCTGGAAGATTTTATTAAGGAACAAATGGGTAAATCCCATCACAGCCTTAGGGGTATTTTGCAGCAATTTGCAAAGGATCGGGGCATTATCTTGTAAGTGTTTGTTATCGTATACGGATTGTTAACAAAGCCTCTTTATAGTGTATGCGTCAACGGGTCTAGAAAGTCGAAAGAGTATGATGAGAAACAAAGGGCGCACACAAGAAACTGAACCGGTCTTCCAAGGGCCCGGTGTAAGCGAATTGTTAAAAACCACCCGCGAGCGTGCCGGGCAGGATTTGAAAAACGTCGCAGATGTGCTGCGTATCCGATATGTGTATCTGGAAGCCATCGAAGCTGGGCGATTTGAAGATTTGCCGGGCAAGACCTACGTGGTTGGTTTTGTGCGGGCCTATTCTGATTATCTTGGTCTGGACTCTGAAGAAGTGGTCAAACGCTTCAAGGCAGAGATCGAAGGATTGGAAGGTAAGGCAGAACTGGTCTTTCCATCGCCTGTGACCGAACAAAGTGTTCCCGGTGGGGCAATTATCCTGATTAGTCTGGTTCTGTTGGCTGCGGCTTATGGGGGCTGGTATTTCCTTTCCTCACAAGATCGCTCGGTGGCGGAACTTGTCCCTGATTTGCCTGCAAAGTTTGCTGAAATGGTCGATCGCGTCAAAGGCGATTCCAAGCCGGAAACCCGGGTCGAAGGTAGCAAGCCTGCGGTTGCTGAACCAGTTGTTGAAGAAAAATCGACAGAACCTGTTAGCGAAGCAGATACCCAGGATATGGCGCAAAAAGCGCGTGAAGCCTTGGAAAAAGCTGAAGATGCAGCTGAAGAAGTGGTGACAACAGTTGAAACGGTCAAGGTCGAAGAAAAAGCCGAAGAAAAGGTTGAAGAAGTCGCTGAAGCTGTAGAAGAAGTTGTGGAAGAAACTACAGAAGTGACTGAAGAGACAGTTAAAAAAGTGGAAGAAGCTGTCGCCGAAACGGTGGAAGCCACAGAAGAAGCCGTTGAAGAGAGCGTCGAAAAAGTTGAAGAAACGGCTGTTGAAGTTACTGAAGAAGTGGTGGAAGCTGTTGTTGAAGAAGAAATCCCACCCGCCCCGCAGCCAATGACGGAAAAAGTGGTTTTAAAAGCGGTGGATTATGCATGGTTTCAGGTTGTAGAAGCCGATGGTTCCATCCTCCATACGCAAGTGCTGAATGAAGGCGAAGAATATGAAGTGCCTGCCAGACAAGGGTTGATCCTACGCACCGGTAATGCGGGCGGGCTTGAAATCTATGTGGATGGTGAAAAAGCCCCGGCGATTGGTTCTGTTGGCGATGTACGTCGCAAGGTCTTGATTGATCCAGCCAAATTATTGGCTGGCAGCGCGGTCGAAAGCTGATTTTACTGATAAATTCAGGGTCTATTCCTTAAAAAAGTGCACGGCTTTTTCCTTTTGGAGAAAGCCGTTCTTTTTTCTGTCGCAATTATAGGCTATAAGGCGCATTCGTTTGAATAATTGATGGTCTTAATCGCAAAATGTCTGTGCGTCCCTATAGAGATATTCTCCGCCGAAAATCCCGTCAAATCCGGGTGGGCGATGTGTTGGTAGGCGGTGATGCGCCTATTTCCGTCCAATCTATGACCAATACTTTGACGACCGATGTAGATGCAACGGTCAAACAGGTACTGGCGATGGAAGAAGCGGGTGCAGATATCGTGCGGATTTCTGTGCCGGATGTTGAATCTTCTGTGGCGCTGAAAGATATCATCAAACAAGTTAATGTCCCCATCGTAGCTGATATCCATTTCCATTATAAACGCGGGATTGAAGCGGCCGAAGCAGGTGCGGCGTGTTTGCGCATTAATCCGGGTAATATCGGTTCGCCTGATCGGGTGCGCGAAGTGGTCAAAGCGGCCAAGGATCATGGCTGTTCTATGCGTATCGGGGTAAATGCCGGATCGCTGGAAAAAGAATTGTTGGAAAAATATGGTGAACCGTGTCCCGAAGCCATGGTGGAAAGTGCACTGAATCACGCCAAAATTTTAGAAGATAACGACTTCTTAGAATTTAAGATCAGCGTCAAAGCATCGGATGCCTTTTTGGGGGTGGCAGCTTATCAAGGTTTGGCAGAAGCGTGCGATTATCCGCTACATCTTGGCATTACCGAAGCAGGTGGGCTGCAAGCCGGTACCGTCCTATCGTCCATCGGGATCGGCAATCTTTTATGGGCCGGAATTGGCGATACGTTGCGTGTGTCTTTATCCGCAGACCCTGTCGAAGAAGTTAAAGTCGGCTATCATATCCTGAAATCACTGGGTCTTCGCACCCGTGGTGTCAAAGTGGTGTCCTGTCCATCGTGTGCGCGTCAAGGCTTTGATGTGGTCAAGACCGTGGCTGAAGTGGAAGAACGTTTGCAACATATCCGCACGCCGATGACCTTGTCTATCATCGGCTGTGTGGTCAATGGCCCCGGCGAAGCCCGTGAAACAGACCTTGGTCTGACAGGCGGGGGTAGTGACAGCCACAAAGTCTATGTGGCGGGTGTGCCGGACCATAATACATCTACCGAAGACATGATCGACCATCTGGTAAAACTGGTCGAAGAAAAAGCAGAACAAATCGAACAAAAGAAAGAGAAGAACTAACATGAGCGCGTTGAAATCAGTCAAAGGCACCTACGATCTTTTGCCCAAAGACAAGGCCGTCCATCGTCATGTGTCGGAAACTGCGCGCAATGTGGCAGAACGTTTTGGTTTTAACGAAGCTGTGACCCCGATCTTTGAACTGTCTGAAGTTTTTTCTCGCACCCTTGGGGAAACATCCGATGTGGTGACCAAGGAAATGTTTTCGTTTGAGACAAAGGGCGGGGACAAGATCACCCTGCGCCCCGAAGGTACGGCTGGTATTTGCCGTTCTTTCATTTCAAACGGTTTGCAGCATGAAGCCCCTGTAAAGCAGTTCTATTATGGTCCGATGTTCCGTTACGAGCGTCCGCAAAAAGGCCGCCAGCGTCAGTTCCATCAGGTCGGGATCGAATTAATCGGTGTGGAAACACCCCAAGCTGATGTTGAAGTGATTGCTGCGGGCTACCAGTTCCTGAAAGAACTTGGTTTTGCCGATGATATCACACTGGAACTGAACAGCTTGGGTGATAAGGAAAGCCGCAGCAGCTATCGCGAAAAACTAGTGGCGTATTTCACCCAGTTTGAAGACCAGCTTTCTGAAGATAGTATGAACCGTCTGCAAACCAATCCGCTTCGTATCCTCGATTCCAAGGATGAAGGCGATAAGGCTTTGGTACAGGACGCGCCGATCTTAAGTGAATGTTTGAACGAAAAATCAGCTGAATTTTATGCAGCTGTTAAACATGGCTTGGACCTTCTGGGGGTGCCTTATGTTGAAAATACCCGTTTGGTGCGTGGGCTTGATTATTATTGCCACACGGCGTTTGAATTCACCACCACCACATTGGGGGCGCAAGGCACTGTGTTGGCAGGTGGTCGTTATGACGATCTGATCAAAATGATGGGTGGCCCGCAGGTTCCCGGTGTGGGCTGGGCATCTGGTGTAGAACGTCTGGCCCTGATGATGGGCGAAGACAGTGTGGAACTGCCGCGTCCCATCGTTATGATCCCGGTTTCGCCGGATCAGCAGGATGACGCGTTGAAACTGTCTCAAGCTTTACGTGAAGATGGTTTTATTATCGATCAGGGTTATAGCGGGAATATGAAAAAACGCTTGAACCGTGCCAATAAAGCCAATGCACGCGCCGCCATCCTGATGGGGGAAGATGAATTGGCGCGTGGCTGTGTGACCGTGCGTGATCTGGAAACAGGCGCACAAAATGAAGTATCGCTGGACGATCTGGCCACAAGTCTGGCACAGTTCAAAGCATAAATAATAATAAGGGTGACATGAGCGGTCTGTTTTCAAGTGATACACAGGTTTTGGTGATTGGGGCGAACCATCGTTCCAGCTCTCTTGCCATGCGTGATCGCTTGTTTCTGGACGAAACAGAGGTTATCCCCTTTCTGACGCAACTTAAGGAAAAAGGCGTAGAACAATGCCTTGTTGTTTCCACTTGTGACCGGGTTGAAATTCATGCTGTCGACCATGACCCCGAAAAGGCCGAAGCTGTTGTGATCGACCTGTTGGCTGCACGCGCTGAACTGGATGTGGAGACCATCAAAAGCCAGCTCTACAGTTACCGAAACGAGGAAGCCGTTCATCATATTTTTCGCGTGACCGCATCGCTTGATAGTCTGATGGTCGGGGAACCACAAGTGGTTGCCCAAGTGAAAGACGCCCATCGTTTTGCTGTCGAAGCCGGTACAGTTGGTGCAGAATTGGAACGTATTTTTCAGGCGGCTTACGGAACAGCCAAACGGGTGCGTTCTGAAACGGCTGTGGGGGAACGTCCGGTGTCCATTGCATCGGTCGCCGTTCAAATTGCCAAAGAGCTGCATGGTGATCTCGATCGCTGTAAGGGTTTGTTGATCGGGGCTGGTGATATGGGCGAATTGACCGCGCAAAGTCTGATCGAAGCGGGCCTGAAAGATTTTACCTGTCTGCATTCCTTTGACGGGCGGGCCAAACGGATTGCGCGCAATCTATCCTGTCATGCGGGAAATTTTGATCATCGCGATCGTCTGGCGTGCGAATCTGATATCATTTTGACCTCTATGAATAAACGTTCGCGCGTGGTGAGTGTCGAGATGGTGGAATTTGCTTTAAAGGTGCGCAAAAACCGCCCGATCTTTTTAATTGATACGGGGATCCCCGGTGATATCGATCCGGCGGTCAATGATGTGGATGGGGCGTTTTTGTATGACCTGCATGATCTGGAACAGGTTGCGATGGAAGGTCGTGCATCACGCGAAGCCGAAGCCCGTGCGGCCGCACGCATTTTGGAAAAAGATTTAGCAGACTTCTTTAAAGGTAAAGAAGAACGCATGGCCGTGCCATTGGTTTCATCTTTGCGCGATCGTTTCGAAGCCGAACGTCAGGCCGTTCTGGCCCAATATGGAAATGATGCGGATAAAGCAACGCGATTGTTAATCAATCGCCTGTTACACGCCCCCAGCGAAGAATTGCGCGCGCTGGCGGCGTTGAAGAAAAAGAAAGAATGGGATAAAGCTGAGGAGCTGATCTCCAAGCTTTTCCTCAAGGAGAAATAAACGTGAGCTTTAATGAGACACTCAGCCAAGTGGTGAACCGCCATGAGGAGCTGGAGGCATTGATGGCGGATGCCTCAAGCATGGATGCATCCGAATTTACCAAGATGTCTAAAGAATATGCCGATCTCACACCTGTTGTGGAAGCGGTTAAAACGCTGCGTTCTGCCCAAGATGAAATCGAAGAATGCGCCCAATTGATCGCGGACCCGGATTGTGATTCGGAGATGAAAGAACTGGCCGAAGCAGAGTTTCACGACCTCAAAAAGTCCATCCCCGAACTGGAACGCAGCGTGCAATTGATGCTGTTGCCCAAGGATGAAGCGGATGAGAAAAACGCCATTCTTGAAATTCGTGCTGGTACAGGCGGCGATGAAGCTGCCCTTTTTGCCGCTGATCTTTATCGCATGTATCAACGTTATGCCGAACGTCTGGGCTGGAAGTTTGAATTGCTGGATGTCAATGAAATCGGCATCGGTGGATTTAAAGAAGTCTCGGTCGCCATTACGGGTAAGAATGTGTTCGCGCGATTTAAATATGAATCGGGTGTTCATCGGGTGCAACGGGTGCCCGCGACAGAAAGTGGCGGTCGTATTCATACATCAGCTGCAACCGTGGCTGTGCTGCCCGAAGCCGAAGATGTGGATATTAAAATCGATGCCAAAGATTTGCGCATTGATACCTACCGTTCCCAAGGTGCAGGTGGACAGCACGTAAACACCACGGATTCTGCGGTGCGTATTACCCATATTCCGACAGGTCTGGTTACACAATGTCAGGACAACAAGTCCCAGCATAAAAACAAAGATCAGGCCATGAAGATGATGCGCGCCAAGCTTTATGACCATGAACGTCAGCAATTGGATGACGAACGTGCTGCAGATCGTAAAAACCAGGTGGGTTCTGGTGATCGTTCTGAACGCATCCGCACTTATAACTTCCCGCAAGGTCGTATTTCGGATCATCGGATCAATTTGACCCTTTATCGTCTGGAAGAGATTTTGCAGGGCGATCTGGATGAAGTGATTGATGCGTTGATTGCAGAAGATCAAGCGCAGAAACTGGCTGAACTGTCTTAAGCCATCCTGACGTGTCATCCCGCACTTGTTGCGGGACAACCCGTTGAAGCCTTGTTGATGAAATATCCAGTTTACACTATCCGATTGTCCCGCAACAAGTGCGGGATGACAGCAGGGGTACATGAAAACCATCGGTGAAACACTCCAACAGCTTGTTGAAACGCTGACGAAAGCCGGCATTGATGAGGCGCGCACGGACGCAAGGCTATTGCTGGAACATGTGCTGGATGTGGATCGCACGGTTTTAATTGCCTATCCAGAACGCGAGATTTCACAAGATCAGTGCGCAGAGCTGGACGCATTGTTGAAAAGACGCCTAAATCGTGAACCCATGTCTCATTTGTTGGGCTATCGGGAATTTTGGTCATTACGTTTTAAGGTGACGAAAGAGACCCTGACGCCGCGACCCGATAGCGAAACCCTGATCGAGGCGGTTTTGCGTCATCTGCCGGATGTGGATGCACCTTTGAATGTGCTTGACTTAGGGGTGGGGACGGGGTGTCTGATCTTATCTGTTCTGTCCGAATATAAAAAGGCACATGGCTTGGGCATTGATTTGAGTGACGATGCATTACGTGTTGCCATAGAAAATGCAAAAATGCTGGGCTTGGCAGATCGTTGTGATTTTCAGATCGGGGATTGGATGGAAGGGCTTAACGATCAATATGATCTGATTCTGTCCAATCCACCCTATATCCCAACAGGCGATAAAAGTATTTTAGAGCCGGAAGTCTTGGTGCATGAACCAGCCACTGCCCTTTTTGCAGGATCAGATGGGTTGGACGATTATCGTATCTTGGCCCAACAGTTGCCCGGACGTTTGAAAGATGATGCGTTGGCTGTAATTGAACTGGGGATTGATCAATCTGATGCGGTTCTTGCACTCATGGAATCTTGTGGATTAGAGGTGATTGATAGTCCCAAAGACCTGGGTGGGATTGTGCGATGCCATATTATTCGTAAAAAAACGTAAAAAATGCTTGGAAACTACAACAAACCCCTTTAGGTTACAGGGGTAACGGACACATGAATTGTGCTGCTTTTAGATAAAAATATCTCTCAAGGCATTTTGAAGAGAAAGCAGCTGGTGATTTTCCGTCAAAAAATTAGCAAAATTTCCAGAATGTGACAGACGCCTTTCAAGGTCGATGTGGTTTCGTGTAGGGCCAATGTTCTGGAAAACGGGTTTACCTCTTTTATAAATCAGGATCCATGAGACAAGGTTCCAATAATCAAAGCAATCGTCGTGGACGTGGCCGGGGCCACAACCACAATCATGGCCGTCGTAATAATCACGGTGGTAATCGCAATCAGAATTTTGACAGTAACGGACCAACGGGCCGCATTCGTGGCAACGCCAAACAGGTCTGTGAAAAATATCTGCAATTGGCAAAAGATGCTATTTCCGCAGGGGATCGTGTTCTGGCAGAAAGCCTGTTCCAGCATGCCGACCATTATGGTCGCATCGCGGCACAGTTTGCACCGAAACCCAAGCCGGAAGAATCTGCGGATAGCGATAATATAGATGTATCTGAGGATTCATCTTCCGGGGAAGAAAAATCTTCTGAACAATCTAATGAGTCTGTTTCCATCGAAATTCAGGATGGGAATGAAACTGACTCAGATGAGACTACAGAAGAAGGTGTCGTTGCCGAAAAACCGAAGCGTCGTACGACAACCCGTCGTGCGCCTCGCAAAAAAGCGGTTGAAGAAGATAAGCCTAAATTGGGTGGCGGGACAAACGCCGTGCCTGACTTCTTGGCCCGTCCCGTTGATGTAGATGCGGACGAGAAAACAGAAGCAGCATCTGAAGATGATGAAAAGCCCAAACGTCGTACCCGCAAGACAACCGCGAGTAAAACCACAACGACCCGCAAAACCACAACAACCCGCACCCGTCGCAAAAAAGCTGACGCCGATACAGAGGTTGTTGAGGAAAAAGCGGATAAAGAAGCTGTCTAAGCTTTTACGTTATATGCCTTTAAAAACGCCCCTTCGTTTTATACGAATGGGGCGTTTTTTATTCATATTCACTGAGATATGTCGCAACGGCGTGTAGGTCTTCTTTGGTTAGTTTGGATGTGGTTCTTTTGATAACATGGCCCATGGACCCGCCAAGGAAATCCCCATCGGGTGTCATTCCCATGCGCAGGACCGTCAGGAAGTCGGCCTTTTCCCACTGGGGCAGCATGGATGGAATTTTTTCGTTATCGGGGCCAACAGGGTTGCCTTTGAATTTCATATCCGCATTAAGGGCGCCAAATATATTGCGTGGGGTATGGCATTCCCCGCAATGTGACGGGCCGTTGACAATATAGGCACCACGGTTCCATTGATCGGATTTGTCCGGGTTGATTTTGAACGGAGCATCATCAAAGAACATCATTTTCCAGGCAAACATTAAAAAACGCATATTAAATGGAAAAGACAGGTCATGATTTGGAACGGCATTTTTGATCGGGGCTACCGTATCGAGGTAGGCTTTTAGATCGATCAAATCTGCCTGAGACATTTTTGCATAGGATGTGTAGGGAAACGCCGGGAAATAATGTGATCCTTCCGGTGAAATCCCTTTTGTCATGGCCTGGATGAAATCTTCATCTGTCCAGCCGCCGATCCCGGTGTCCGGGTCTGGGGTGATATTGGGGACATAAAAAGTGCCAAAGGGCGTTTTGATTGCATGTCCACCCCCTAGTTCAGCATGATTTCGCTTTGGTGTTTGATGACAGGAAATGCATCCGCCCATTTGCAAAACGTATTCCCCTTTTACTGCATCGCCAGTGGCAAAGCCGGGAAGGCTGTAAAGACAGATTGTAAGAAAGAGCAGGCAGAAACGTGTCATGTCACCCGTGCCATCTTAGTTTTTCTTTTGACGAAATTCCGTATGGCAGTTTTTGCAGTTGTTTGCCATTTTACTAAACGCGTCCGTTAGTTCAAAATCTTCGTCATCTTTTGCTAATTGGGCAAGGGCCCCTGCATCCGCAGCAAGGCTTTTCATCAGACCGGAAAATTTGTCCCAGTCGGTCCAGATATTGGCTTTGGCTTCGGAATGTTCGGATGTGCTGCCTTCGGGGAATTTTTCAAGCGCCATGATTGCGGCATTTTGAATGGCTGTTGCACCATCTTCAACGGCTTTTAGATCCATATCGGCTGAGCCCATGGCAATGGGTGCAACCATCTTGGTGTTTTTCCCAATGGTTTTCATCAGGTCCATACGTTCTTTCACCACACCAGTTGCCCCGTCATGTGCCTGAGCGCCGGACAGTGAAAGAAAAATGATGCTGAAGAGGATGGCTGGTTGTGTTCTGCGAAACATTTTGAGCCTCATATCAATAAGATTAGCATTATTCTAATTTATCCAAGACCTTGCCAGAAAAATGCCCCTTGCGCAATAAGGGCTATGAGACATATTCTCTTTTAGTAGACAAACCGACAGAGGTTTCCACCAAAGTTGCTTCTTAGAAGGACGAGAAAAGTGGAAATTGTCGATTAACCAAAAGGTTTGATAGTTATGAATATCGAAAAATATACTGAGCGTGCGCAAGGGTTTATCCAATCCGCACAGCAACTGGCCCTGCGTGAAAATCACCAACGTTTCACGCCGGAACATCTTTTAAAAGTTCTGCTGGATGATGATCAAGGCTTGGCCGCAAGCTTGATTAATGCGGCCGGTGGGGATTTTAAGTCCGCTAAGAAAGCAAATGAACGCAGTCTGAATGCCATTCCCAAAGTGGAAGGCAGCGGGGCGGGAAATTTGTATCTCTCCAGCGAAATTGCCAAACTGTTTCAGGCCGCAGAGGAAGCTGCAGACAAAGCCGGTGATGAATATGTCACGGCTGAAATGCTGCTGTTGGCCTGTGCCTTGAACGCAGGTTCTCCGGCGGCCAATGCATTAAAAGAAGCTAAGGTTACGCCGCAGAATTTAAACGGGGCGATCAATGCAATGCGAAAAGGGCGCAAAGCCACGTCTGCAAATGCGGAAAATAACTTTGATGCCTTGAAAAAATATGCCCGCGATCTGACACAAGCCGCCAGCGAAGGCAAGCTTGACCCTGTGATTGGCCGTGATGAAGAAATTCGCCGCGCCATTCAGGTCTTGTCTCGTCGTACCAAAAATAACCCGGTTCTGATCGGGGAGCCAGGCGTGGGGAAAACTGCGATTATCGAAGGACTGGCCAACCGCATCGTGCAAGGCGATGTGCCGGAATCCTTAAGCGATAAACGTTTGCTCGCCCTTGATCTAGGTGCTCTTGTCGCCGGTGCCAAGTTCCGCGGGGAATTTGAAGAACGCTTCAAAGCCGTATTGGAAGAAGTCGGCTCAAGTAATGGCGAGATAGTGTTGTTCATCGATGAAATGCACACGCTCGTGGGGGCGGGTGCCTCTGAAGGTTCGATGGATGCATCTAACTTGTTAAAACCAGCTTTGGCGCGCGGAGAACTTCATTGTGTGGGTGCAACCACGCTGAATGAATATCGTAAATATGTGGAAAAAGATGCGGCCTTTGCCCGTCGTTTCCAGCCTGTTTACGTGTCTGAACCGACTGTGGAAGATTCCATCTCTATTTTGCGGGGGATCAAGGAAAAGTACGAGCTGCATCATGGCGTGCGCATTACCGATAGCGCGCTTGTGTCGGCTGCGACTTTGTCCAATCGTTATATCACTGATCGGTTTCTGCCTGATAAAGCCATCGATTTGATGGATGAGGCAGCTTCGCGTCTGCGTATGGAAGTGGATTCCAAACCGGAAGAAATTGACGAGTTGGATCGACGGATCATTCAGTTGAAGATTGAACGTGAAGCCCTGAAGAAAGAAACCGATCAGCCTTCTAAAGATCGTTTGGATGATATTATCACCGAACTGGAGGATCTTGAGATCAAATCCGGCACACTGACCGCTAAGTGGCGTGATGAAAAAGAGGCTTTGGCCGATGCGACTAAAGTGAAAGAAAAGCTGGAACAGGCCCGTATTGATGTGGCGATCGCTCAACGTGAAGGCAAGCTGGAAAAAGCATCCCAATTGCTTTATGGCGAAATCCCGGCGCTGGAAGAACAATTGGCAAAGGCTGAAAGTTCTGAACAGAACCGTACCATCGAACAGGCGGTGGCCGATGAACATATTGCGTCTGTCGTGTCGCGCTGGACAGGTGTGCCTGTTGATAAGCTGTTGCAGGGCGAACGCGATAAGCTTGTCTTTATGGAAGAAAAGTTGGGCAAACGCGTGATCGGTCAGCAAGAAGCCTTGCAAGCCGTATCTGATGCCGTGCGACGTTCGCGTGCGGGTTTGCAGGATCCGAACCGACCTATTGGTTCCTTCCTTTTCCTCGGCCCGACAGGTGTGGGGAAAACAGAACTGACCAAAGCTTTGGCTGAATTTATGTTCGATGATGAACAGGCCATGGTGCGTATCGACATGTCCGAATATATGGAAAAACATGCCGTTGCCCGTTTGATCGGTGCGCCACCGGGTTATGTCGGATATGAAGAAGGTGGTGCTTTGACCGAAGCCGTACGCCGTCGCCCCTATCAACTTGTCCTGTTTGACGAGATTGAAAAAGCACATCCCGATGTGTTTAACGTCTTGTTACAGGTCCTAGATGAAGGGCGCTTGACCGATGGTCAGGGCCGCACGGTGGATTTCAAGAACACATTAATCATTATGACATCTAACCTGGGTGCCGAAATTATGGCTGCACAGGAAGAAGGTCATGATTCAGCTGAAATCCGTGATGAAGTTCTGGAAGTGGTCCGTGCTTCTTTCCGTCCTGAATTCTATAACCGACTGGATGAGATTATTCTCTTCCACCGTCTGTTCCGCGAACATATGGACGGGATTGTGGAAATTCAGCTTGGTCGTATGGAAGGCTTGTTGAAAGATCGCAAGATTAAGCTGGATATTGACCGGGCCGCCTTGGATTGGCTGGCTGATAAAGGGTATGACCCGGCATATGGTGCACGTCCGTTAAAACGGGTCATCCAGAAATCGCTGAAAAACCCGCTGGCTGTACTCATGCTGGAAGGCAAAGTGGCAGATGGCGAACAGGTCACACTCAGTGCGGATGATCGCGGATTAATCATCAATGGTCATTCAGAAGCCGACCTTTAAATCCGGACAAACGAAGAAAAGGCCCTCAGAAATGGGGGCCTTTTTGTTTGTTAATCCTCATAATAACCGAGCAGTCTTTGATGGAGGTCCTCAATCTCGCTTTCATGATAATCATGGGACCAACGTTTTAGGATTGTCAGATATTCTGGGCTGTTGACATGTTTGCGAAGTGACATGTTTACCCGATCTATTACGTTTGCCCCCCAAGGCGTTTTTGGGCAGGCAAAATAACTGGTCGCATTGGCGTAGTCTTCCTTGATGGGGATACTGACATAGTCATAGGGGTCCACCTGTAATTCTTTCGCCCAATAGAGGAGCCGATTTGGAAAGTCGACCATAAAATCTGCCCGCTCCGCATTCAGCAGGCGAAAGATCAAGGTTGTTGATCCGTTATGACGGCTGACCAGTTTTTCTGATTCATATTTTGCAATGATGGGATTAATGATGTTGCTGTAACTTCGAACCTTGTTGGTCGCCAAGCGCATACGATGTTTAGAAAAAAGGCTGTCCAGTGAAAGACTATCCGCATGATTCAGCTTTTCATGGAGCTTTTTGTGCATGATGATTTCAAATCCCGGAAAAATCACAACGGGCTTTGAGAATATCAGATATTTTTCGCGCTCCGGCGTTTTGAACAGATAGGGGGTGCAGACGTTTAGTTTTTCTGTGGCGTAAAGCAAAAAGCGTTTGTAGGGGAGGTCGATTTCTTGATGTTCAAATTCTGTAAGATCTTTTGTTATGAGGGCGCGGATACTATCAATAATACCGTTATTCTGATCTTCCCCTTTGGTGATCGTCAGGGGTGGGGCCTGAAAGCGTTGCCAGGTTAAAACCCTACTATCAGATCGGTTCGGGATTTCAAAAGCAAAGACAGAGCTGCTGCATGCCAGAGAGAAGATCCCCAGGAAAAACCTGACGATTATCTTGAAAACCATATGCATTAACCCCTTATCTTCCTAAGTAGCATACTGTAAAGCAGACAATGATGTGTTACAATACTGTGATAGGCGTCACTTCGTTATTTTCCTTTTTTGGTAGAATTAAATATATTCTATGTAAAGATTAAGAAGATGGTTGAGCAAATTCCATATTTATCCCCTTTCCAACGTCGTTCGGTATCAACGACGCAAGAACTGTATGAAACGAGTAACCGGTCTTCCAACCGGATTGCGACGGGTCGTCGTGTCTCTCAGCCCATTGATGCGCCGGTTGATTTCTTTCGTGCAAAAGCTTTAAGCGACAGTTTGAGCGATCTCGGGTCGGTGAAAGGCTCAATTTCTGTCGGGCGATCGACCTTGCAAGCCACTAATGTCGGGCTGGAAGCGGTAGAACAGTTCAGCCGTCAGCTTTTGGGTATTGCTGAATACGCCAAATCAGCTGAAACATCCGAACAACGCCTAGCCTTGTCTGAGCAGTTTAACGAGGTACGCCAACAGATTGATAATCTGGTTGGGGATACTTCCTATCTTGGCGTGAATTTACTGAACAGCACGGGGTCTGTGAAGACAACATCTGTTGGGACAGGGACAGAATCATCTGTGGTTTCAGAAGGGACAGATCAAACGGTCAACGCCTTAGGGATTGCGGATGCATCTGCGACCTATAATGATTTTGCCACCTTGTCCGACATTACCAATGCCATTGGGGATGTGCGTCGCGCGATTGATCAGGTGCGCTCAACTCAATCAGATTACACCACGGATTTGTCTGTTCTTGGGGTACGCGAAAGCTTTACAGAAGAACTCAGTAACACTTTACAGGCAGGGGTGGATGATCTGGTGAATGCGGACTTGAATGAAGAGGCAGCCGTGCAGTTATCCGCGAATGTCAGAAGTGCTTTGTCAATTGAAAGCCAGCGTATTTTGGCGCAGGGAGATAGCCTGCTTCTTGGACTGGTGCAATAATGCAGACGGGCTATGGGGCCTATGGCCAGACCCATGGACAAAATTTAACAGGTCGGCGTTTAGAAGGTGAAGCCTTCATGAAAGCCGCCCGCCTTCTGTCTCAGGCACAGGGGTTTATGGAAAATAAAAGACTGTTGGGTGAAGCGTTACAATATACCCAAAAGCTTTGGACCATTGTGCAGGCTGACCTGAAGTCAGAAAACAATAAGATGGATAAAAACCTGAAAGCCCAACTTTTGTCGCTCAGTTTATTTGTCGATGAACAATGCCTTCTCGCCATCAAAAAACCCCATCCGCAGGTGCTTCAGGGGTTGATTGAGGTAAACCGCAACGTGGCAAGCGGATTGTTATCTTAAAATTTGTACCTATTCTGCGGCACTGGCCAGACGACCAATGGAGATAACAGGCTCCAGCTTGGCATATTGTGCATCATATTTGTTTTTGACAGCCATAAAGCGGGCCAGTTCCTGACCTTTTAGCTTTTTACCAGAGGGCATACGTACCTTCATCGGGTTGGCTTTACGGCCATTGCGAATAATTTCATAATGCAGATGAGGACCTGTTGAACGTCCTGTTGTGCCGACATAGCCAATAACTTGGCCCTGTTTCACACGCTTGCCTTTATACATACCCTTTTTATAGGCACGCATATGGGCATAAGCGGTTTGATATTCGGAATTATGGCGGATGCGAATGTATTTCCCATAGCCGCCTTTGCGCCCAACATAGTCCAGCACACCATCGCCTGCGGCAAAAATGGGTGTGCCACGTGGCGCAGCAAAATCTACCCCGGTGTGCATTTTGGAATAGCCCAAAATCGGGTGTTTGCGTTTGCCAAAGCTGGACGATAGACGTGCGCCATTAATAGGTGTGCGCATCAGGGCTTTTTGTGCACTTTGACCACGGTCGTCATAATAAGCCACATGACCGTCTTTTTCTTTATAGCGATAGATCGGCAGGTGTGTCCCGCTTAAAGACAAGCTGGCATACTGGATGTTCCCCATTTTGCTCCGTTCGCCATCTGCGGTCGTGATCTTTTCGTACATGACTTCAAAGCGATCACCTTTTTGGATATCACGTTGGAAATCGACATCAAACGAATAGGCAAAAATAAATTCCATTAAAAGGGCTGCTGGGATACCTGCTTTGGATGCTGCGACATATAAGCTGCTATCGATTGTTCCTTCTGCACGGTGAAGAGTGGTTATTAGCTCTTGCTCTTCTTCATGCGCGGTATAATCGCCATCGCTGTTGCGGGTCACAAAAAGGTCTTTATTAAAACCTGTTTTTAATCGCAGTTCCTGAAACAGGTGGGGCATATCCTGATGGCGACCGGGTTGAAACGTCACATCAAGGGTCTGGCCAACACGCAAGCGGCGCGGGTCATAGGCTGTGCGCATGGCTTCAATGGCTGTATAGGCGTCGCCACGGTTGATGCCAACATTTAACAACATCTTCATTAAGGTGTCACCAGAACCAACCTCTAATGTTTTCACATAAGGGTCGGGCATTTTATCCAGTGGTTTTTCAACTGTCTTGGATTGAATGGCGGCTTGTGCGCTGGAGCCAACACTGACCGTTGCGTGATCTCCACTGGCACTGATGCTCAATGGGGCATGAAGGTGAGTGTCTGTCTCTTCTGTCTTGGGCAGGTCTAACATAAAGAGCCCGCCGGCGATGAGTGTAGAAGAGATGATGGCCGTCAAAGGTAGGCGGCGGCGTATCATATAGCTGTATCCCTTGTGTGGTCGTTGTTTCATTTTTTACCCGGCAGTATATAAATGCTCTGCCGTTGTCATAATGAAAGAAAGGACAATGATAGCAGAACCGTTGTATGTCAAGGGGATTCGACCCTTTGAATCCCTTATGGAATCACTATACGGGCCCTTTATTAAAGAACTCTTTCCAAAATAGGGATTTTTACAAACTTTTTTGGGCATCGCTAAAATGATTCTAATGTTTCTTGTGCGTTGCAAAAGGATATGCATACGATATTAACGATTTGTTAAGCGTTTAGGATGGTTGTAAGGAAATTAGAAAAATTAATATATTGATGTTTTTCAATTACTTAGGTGTAAAAATGACAGTTTTGTCATTTTTTTTGAAAAAAGGTGTTTACAGGTGTGGGGATGGTCTTTATAACCCCGCTTCACCGACGGGGCGCTGCCCTTGAGGCGCTCTCCAAAAGGGCTTATCAAACAAGGGCTTAGCGGCTGATGCACGAAGTGTTTTAA
>JABXIG010000069.1 GCA_013373205.1 Methylocystaceae bacterium
ACCTTTCCGCTAATTAGATCATGGCGCGTGCGTAACCCCAACAAGGCCACGACCCGCGTGTCGATCAACAGGCCGGATACATATGAGCGACTTCCGAAATCGTGCCAGAAATCATTTGCGAACAGCAGCCGGTACATACATACCGGGCCGTCAGTTTAAGGCAAGTGCTTGATTGGTGGCAGTTCTATGAAGTTGCTCGACAAACTCTGTCGAGGAAGCAGTCAGGTCTATGGTTCTAAACGAAATTGGATGCCCTTGAAGAATCATGGTTTCGTCAACGCTGCCTCCAACTTGCGGATGAAGCAGAATTCCTTCCGACGTTAAGCTGGATGGGTGCTCCATGGATTCCTGCGTACGCAAATAGGCATACATCTGGTATAGGTAGCCGCTACGCAGGATCTCACCACGGTAATTCGACGCGGTCAGGATGCGCGTGAACTTTGTGTCAATGACCACACGACGGCTGGTCTTGATATGGCTCAGCTCGATGTCGGTCTGCATGCCCGGGAGGATGGAGGGCAAGCCTTCAGTCTTGCCGCCCACAGGCCATGCGATGCGGCGCCCTTGGGCGATCGTCCAACCCTCGGGCTCCAGGGCGATGCGGAGCGCGTTACCGACGGCGCGTTCGAAGAGGCGGCGGATTAGGTGCTCGGTAGTCTCATCGCCAGGCTGAAGAGCCGTTCCGTGCTTCTCAGTCGGGATCGTCCCGTCGAAGACCATGCCCGCAAGCGCCACCATCATCCGGTCGGCACCTTCGTTGCGTCCCATCTGGTCAATCGCCAGTTCGGCGCGGGAGGGACGCCGGGCTGACACGCCCGCGCGTGAGAAATCCGCTGCGAGGCTGCGGCAGCGATAGGCGGTCTCGGGGGTGAAAACACGCGCCGCAAGACGTTCGAGTGCTGCGCGGACGAGCCTGTTTCGCGGCGTATCCATGACGTGCTCTTCGAAGCGGCAAGCGATCTGGCCGCGCTCCATCAGCTGTCCTGCCTCGGTCGCCAACATGTCGATGCGGCCCCGTACGCGCGGCAGAATTGCCGTCTGCGCCCGGTACCCCCGGCTGAGGTTCCGGCGGAGGCGGTCTTCGACCACATTGACCATCAGGCGGCCGACAAGATCCGGCAAGTCACGGGCTCGCTCGACGTCGCGCTCGAACCGGCCCCGGAGTTGCACGAGATCGGCGGCATAGAGAAACAGGATCCAGATGTTGCAAAGCGGGATCTCGGACGCCATCAGAACCCGTCGCGCAGCCGCGTCATGGCCTCGGTGGCTCTCTCCGGCGCATCGAACCAGTATTCATCGAGCAGCGGCCCGATCTCCGTCTCAATCACGTCGCGGAACCAAGCCTTCGGGTCGTCCAGCGGCTCGGTCGGCGTGATGTAGGAGTGGCCGACACGGAACTGCGGGCCAAGCGTCCTGTCGGCCGAAATCTCGTCGTTCAGCGCCATCAGACGCGCCCGGATCAGGTCCACCATGTCGCCATCGAGCCCGCGATCCGCGCACCATGCTGCCCAGTAATCGTTCAGCATCGGCTCAAGCGAGACGAAGGCAAAGCGGCGCCGTAGTGCAAGATCGACCAACGCCAGCGAGCGGTCGGCCACGTTCATCGTGCCTATTATGTAGAGATTGTCCGGAACATGCACGCGTTCGCCGGGCTGCTTTCGGTAGGCCAGCTCGATCGCGTCAGCCCGGCTGCGCTTGGTGTTCTCCAGAAGGGTCAGCATCTCGCCGAAGACCTGGGCGGGATTGCCGCGATTGATCTCTTCGATGATCAGGACATGGGCGATGTCGGGCTGGGCTCTGGCCGCCTCCACCACCTGAAGGAAGACGCCATCTGTGATCGCGAGGCCGTTCGAACTCGGGCGATAGCCACGAACGAAGTCCTCGTAGGAGAGCGACGGATGAAACTGGACCGAGCGCAGCTGCTCGGGCTTGGGCGTACGCCGCCCAATAAGCGCCTTGCCAAGGCGCTTGGCCAGCCAAGTCTTGCCGGTACCGGGCGCGCCCTGGAGGATGAGGTTCTTCTTGCTCTCCAGCCGCGCGATCATCTTCGTCAGTACGCTACGCGGCAGGAAACCACCCTCGGCGATGATGTCGGCGATGCCGTAGGGTTCAACCGGGGGCGCGTCGGTCTCCCCGTCGGACTGTTCCTCTTCCTCGATGACGGTCAGTGGCTCGGTGTCTTCAGCGAACTTCTCCGCCCAGTAGGGATTCACGAGGAAACGCGCGATGTCCTGGTCCTTCCCCTCGAAGGTGAAGGCCACCAGTTGCCGCGCCATGTCGTCATCCTCGAAGCGCGCCCGGGCCACGGTCGTGCGGTAAGTGTATAAGAACCACTCCCGCGGCGGATCGACCTCTTCCCAAGCGACATCGACGGTCTTCCCATCCCCGCGATTGCCGGTGATCGTCCCGACCGCCTTGATGCGCATGGCGCTTACCGTGCGCCCCCGGTTCTCGAACGGGACATCATGCTTGCGGGTGTAGGCCGCCTTGATCGCGATCCGATCGCCCTACTTCATCTGACGCACGAGATGAGAAAACTTGTCGTCGTAGCCATTTTGCCAGATGCGGTCGGCAAGAAAGCGCGGGGTCTGATCGCCTTCGTTCCACGCAGCGCCGACGAACCAGTAGTTGACGCCTTCCGCAACGATTGCGCCCTCCGGCGCCTGATCTTCTACCTCATCGCCTTTCAGCATGGAGCGCGCACCACATCAAGGATCTGCTCAAAGTCGCTGAAGAATTGCAGAGCGCCTGTATATGTCTGGTCGAAAAGTCTCACGCCTACCCCAAATTTTTCAGGAAATTCCTGACATTCAACCCGATCGTTGCAACCTTTGCAATCAGGCCAATCTTTTCCAGGTTTCGAGTGCCTTTTCGTAGACACGAATTATACCGAACAGATTTAACGGCAGCAAAGCGGGCTGCAACTGCAGCATCTTGACCGGCCGATGAACGGCAGGTCTGGGCCGGCAGCGACGCTGCGCGAGGGGCGACCAGGCGCTTGGTTCTGCAGCGCAGCGAAGGTCGGGAACGAGCCCATATTGACATGAGTAGACTGCCGGTATAGTTAGCCCTCGACTTTAGACCACCAGTCTAAATGAGCCATGAATGCCGACTGAAACTACAAAACCCCGCAAAAGATTCGACGCGCTGGACGAGCAGGCACAAGCGCGTTGGCTTGTCCCCGCCGAGGCGGAATTTTGCGAATACGGGTTTGAAAAGGCATCGCTTAACCGCATCATCAACCGCGCGGGCGAAAGCAAGGGCCGACCCTATCATTACTTTGCCGACAAGG
>JABXIG010000032.1 GCA_013373205.1 Methylocystaceae bacterium
AATGTCCAGATGGCGCTGCGCGGCTACAACAACCTCGCCGCGAAACTCGCCAGCATCGGCGGACGTCTCGAGGTCCGTGAAGACAAGATGGCTGCCGCCTGACATCGCCGAGGAGCGTCATGAACACTTTTTCCGTAGGCGGGGACGGTCCGGAGCTGCCGGTGGGCCCCCGGCCTTTCCCCGCGGCGGGATTACGGCTACCGCTCCTCCCGAACAACCCCCCGGCCGGGGCCTAGACGAGGGTATCTCTCCATGCCTAAGATCACGATCATCAGTCCTTATCACAACCGCGCTCAGGCCGTTCGGTTGACCCTCGCGTCCGTGGCCCGGCAGAGCTTCGACGATTTCGAAGCCCTGATCTGGGATGACGGCTCCACCGACGAGACCTGGGACATGCTGCAATCGGTGCAGGTCGAGCTGGGCGACAACCGGATCAAGGTGTACCGCCACCAGCCCAACATCGGCCTGACCGCCGGGCTCAACGATGCCATCGCCCGCGCCGAGGGCGAGTATATCGCGGTGCTGGGATCGGGCGACGAATGCGCTCCCGACCGGCTGGCAAAGCAGGCCGCTGCCCTGGATGCAGATCCCGAAGCCCGGTTCTGCGCCTGCCGCTCCGTCACTGTGGACGAGGTCAGCGGCAAGCGGTTCTCGGACGAGCACTTCTCGGGCGAGATCATCCGGACCGCCGACATCAGCGAGGTTTGCCCGTTCACCCATGGCTCTGTGATGTATCGAAAAAGCGCGCTCGAGGCGGTGGGCGGATACGACTCGATCTTCAAGTGGTGCGCCGACTGGGACGTGTTCTTCCGACTTCTGGACGGCGGACACGCGGTCTACCTGCCCGAGGATCTCTACATCCGCTACGCCCGCATGGACGGGGTCAGCTTCGCGCCGAAGAAGTCGGTCGAGCAGATCAAGAGCAAGCACCTAGTGCTGGCCCTGGCACAGCTCGGCGACGAGAGCCGTGAAGCGCTGAAGCAGAAGGTCCGTGACCAGGGCCTGACGCAGGCACTGCGACCGCGGCACCCGGAGATCACCGGCGACCTGAGGGCGCGCCAGGTCAAGCTGATCCTGATGGGACGCACCGAGCCCGCCGCCGAGCTTGGGCGGCTGATCGATGCCGAGTTCGGCCAGACCCCGAAATGGCGGGTCATGCTGGGCGGCGCCCGGGCGCTGGCGGCGTTGCCGGTCGATTCCGACCGGCTCATCGCGATGGCTCGCAAGCTGAAATCCGGCCTGACCCCCAGCCGCTCCGGAGCCTGAGCACATGGCCAGCTACAGCGATCCCCATCTTGCCGCCGACAATCCTCGCGCGCGCGCCCTGTCGCGGCCGCTGGTGCTGCGCCCGTTCCGCAGCTACGTGGCGTTCTACTTGGCCTGCTCGATGGGCTTCAACGCGGTGCTGCTGAAACCGGCCCATGGCGGTGAGGGGGGCTCGTCGATCTTTATCCTGTCATGGCTGCTGCTGGTCGGGTTGACCTTCCTGCTGTTCGTCTACCGGCTCAGGATTGCGCTTGGTCCGCTGCTCTTCATCGTTGGGTTCTCGGCCTATGCCTGCCTAGTCACCCTGGCGGGGCCGAATGCCATGTCGAACCTGCCCTACGCGGTCATGTTGTCTGGGAACCTGATGTTCGCCGCCGTCTGTGTCAGGCGGCTGGAACTGCACGAGATCATGGACATTCTCAGGAAGACCATCGTCATCCTGGTCCTGCTGGGACTGGTGGGCTACGTCGTGGGTTTCCAGAAGGTCTACTATTTCGACCCCCACGATCGCGCGAACGTGCTGGGCCTGCAGCCGATGCGGGGGTTCTTCTCGCACAAGATCATGGCCTCGCTGTTCTGTGCGGTCGGCATGCTGCTAGTCTACGAGAAACGCAACATGCAGTTCCGCATGCCGGTGCTTGGGCTGATGGCGGTTTTCATCCTGCTGACCGGCTCTTCTACCGGTCTGGTGCTGCTGATCTTCCTGTTCCTCATCCGCAGCCTCATCTCCTGGAACCTGAAGCGGCGCCTGTCCTCGGGCACGGTGTTCGGGGTGCTCGGCATCCTGACGCTGGCGCTCTCGGTCGTTGCCATCCGCTACGGCCAGGAGATGCTGATCCTGCTCAACCGCGATCCCACCCTGACCGGCCGGACGCTGCTCTGGGCTTGGGGGCTGGAGGCGATGAGCCAGAAATTCTGGTTCGGGTGGGGCTTCGGCAGTTACTTCACCACCAAGATCGCCGAGACCGTCGCGCAGAGCATCTTCGTGTTCCAGAACTACGACGTGCCGCATTTCCACCAGTCCTTCATCCAGACTGGGGTGGATTTCGGCATATTCGGGGTACTCTGCCTAGTCTACATGCTCGGGCGCAGCATCCATTGGCATTACCGGGACTACCTTACGAACCGTGATGGCCCGGGGCGCCAGGTGGTCAGCATCCTGCTGCTGTGCATCTTCGCCTCGACCACGATGCACCTGTTCTTCAACTACAACCACCTCATCACCGTGCTGGTCATGATCTTCTTCCTGGCCACCTTCGAAAAACGCCCGCCGAAGCCCGAACTCGGCTGACGGGGCGGCGCTCCGGGCCCTGATCACATGGCAGAGCAGACCTCACCGCCACCCGATGTCACGATCGCCAGCCCCTCCCTGTCCCGGCTGGAGGGGCTGCGGTTGTCGGGAGAAGACGACACCCGTACCCTGCGGGCGGCGCTGCACGCGATCAGCCGGGAGCCGGAGCGCGCGCGGCGGCAGCTGGTGATCCGCGGCGACGGCGATATCGGGCTGTCCGAAGCGTTGTTCCTGCCCGGGGACATCGACATTATCGTTGACGGCGAGGCCCGTTTCGTGCCGCTGGTCGAGGGGACGCCCTTCCTGGTCGCACGCGGCCGACCGATCGCCGATCCGCTGGCGCTGCGCCACGACGCGCCCCGTGGTGCGACCCGACTGGTGCTCGTCGACGAGACCGCGGCGGCCCGGTTGCCGGTGGGCAGCCACCTGTGGGTGCAGGATGACAGTCCGCTTCAGGGCTGCCCCAACAGCAAGGGACTGCCGCAGGCACAACTATTGCGCATCGTCGGGCAGACTGAGGCGGAAATCGCGCTGGACGAGCCGCTGCAATACGATTTCACCGTTGCTGCTGGCGCGCGCGCCAGCCTGACCCGGACCTTCTGCGACCTGCGCTTCGAGAACCTGCGCTGGGGCAGTTTCGAGGCCCCGGTCGGTGGCACCGGGCTGGATCTCGCCTTCCACACCGGCCTGCTGATCTCGGGATTCGATGTCGAGAACACCCGCACCGTGGCGGATCCGGATGACCGCCACGCCACGCTGAACCGCAACGGCATCACGCTGCGCCACAGTACCCGGGCGCAACTGCACGACATTCGCGGCACCTCGCTGGGATGGTACCTGTTGTCGATCGCCGGTGCCTGCCACCATGTGCGGGTCTCGGAGATCCATGGGGAGATCTGCCGCCATGTCGCCTCGACCAACTGGAACGGTCCCGGTCAGCCCATCGACCTGCTGATCGAGAACGGCAGCGCCCGACAAAGCACCTTTGCCGGGTTCGACAGCCACGATGTGGGCCGTGACCTGCATTACCGGCGGCTGCACAGCCACGACGGGCTGGATGCCGGTTTCCAGATGCGCACCAGCAACTGGCTCCTCGAGGAGTGCACGGCCACCGGGAATGCCAGCAACGGCTTCATGTGGCGCGCCGAGAAGCTGAAGCAGGCCAGCGGAGACGCGGTGTTCGATGGCCAGACCGCGCTGCACAACGGCATTGTGCGCCACTGCGATTTCCACGGCAACGGCACCCGCGGAGTCTATTCCCATGGGCCGCTGGTGCTCGAGAACTGCCGGATCACCGACAATGGGCGAGAGTATTCGCTGACCGATGCGGGTGGGGTCCACCTGCCCTCGGGACGGGTGTCGGACTGCGTGGTCGCGGGCAATTGCGGAGCCGCCTTCCGGGTGCCGACGACGAATGTCACGCCGCGCAACTACGGCCAGGTCGATATCCTGGGCGGCGAGGCGCCGCATGACCCCGACCGGCAACGGGTGCTCGTTTCGGGGCCCCCCGAGGGCCTGGGAGCGTGCCCGGTGCTCGTCGATCGGCTGGTCGCCCTAGGCTATCCCAGCGATGCCATTGCTACGCGTGACGGGGACGCCGGCGCGGTCGACGAGGGGCTGGCCCTACGCCGCACCCGGTTCTCGGCAGAGGCGATGGAGGGCAACGTTACGCTGGTGGCGGGCAGGGGGGAGATCCGCAATCCCAATATCCGCAGCCTCGGGACAGATGCGCCGCGGACGGCGTTGCAGGTCGATGACGTGGGCGGGCATCCCGGCGGCCGGTTGCAGGTCGAGATTGCCGATGGCGTTGCGGTGATCCGCTCGTTGTGTCGTGACGGTCGCCCCGACAGCGACGATGATCGTCGCCTGCAGTGGCGCATCCTCTAGCCTCGGGCCCGAGCCCGGCAGGAAGAGGACGCCTGCCAGCGTGTTGCACGCCGTTCCGGCCAAGGCCGGAGCGGCGTGACGGCAAGGATTTCAACCGCGCTGGGTCAGAGCGATGCCAAGCGCATGCGGCGTGGTCACCGTGTAGCGCCAGAACAGCTTGCGAGGGTTGGTCACCAGCCGGTGGACCCACTCGATATTGTTGCGCTGCATCCACTCGGGCGCCCGGGCGTATTCACCGGTCACGTAGTTGAAGCAGCCACCGCAGGTGACGATCCAGCTGCAGTCGAGCTTGTCGCGCCAGCGCAGCGCGATCTCCTGCTCGCGGGGTTTGCCGAGACCGACCCAGATCACGTCGGGCTTCGCGGCATTGATCTCGGCGATGATCCCCGCCTCGTCCTCGGCGCCGAAATAGCCGTTCCGCCGGCCGGCGATCTTTAGCCGGGGATAAAGCCGCGCGAGCTCCGCGGCGCAGTCGGCGTTGACCTCTTCGGTGGCGCCCAGAAGATAGAAGCTGTGGCCGGTTTCCTCGAAACGCTTGGCGAAGTCGTGGAGCATGTCGGTGGTGGCCGAACGTTCCGGGATTTCCGCGCCCTTGAACCAGCGCGACAGCGTCACGAGGAAGCCGCCATCAGCGTGGATGATATCCGCCTGCTGCACCATCTCGCGATAGGTGCGGTCAGTGCGTGCCAGTGACAGCCCGTGGCCGTTGACGTCCATGACGGTCTTTGCCGTGCCCAGATCGTCCGAGATGTCATCGAGACAGCAATCGACCAGATCGTCGCGCGACAGGCAGTCGATCTCAAAATCCCCGAATCTCCGCTTCGCACGCGGCGGAGTGCCGTCCTGCAAGATACCGTTCACGAGTCCAATACTCCTCTGTGTGATCCAGATTCACCGGCCCACGAGCCTCGTTCCGAGGCCGTTCGCGTCGCGAGCCCGCTGATTTCATGCTGTGCAAGGGTCTTTGTTGAGTGTGCAGACCGCGTTTGACATGTTCCTAGGACTTCATAAAGGGCATTTCTGTTGCACACTCATGACATGCCGAAAACAACCACCTGCTGACCTGACAACGTGCGATGACCCGTTCCGGTCGATCGTGTTGTCCTGGTCCGGACGTTGCCGTTCCGACCTCACAAGACAGTCATCCTGTAGCCCCTCGCCGGATTACAAGCAGTGGCAGGGAAAGCGCCGCGTTATCTGCGTATAAGTGATTAAGATTGAGGCAAATTCCCGCTGAGCGGCCGGGGATTTCTGCGCTGCGAAGACGCAGCATGGGCGCGGCGGAGGCTATCTGCCCCGCCCGCCGCGCGGGCCGTTTCCCCGGTCAGTTCACGTAGTATTTCGAGCCATAGGCCGAATAGGGACCATAGTTGTTGCCATAGCCGTAGCGCTTCATGCCAGTCGGGCTGATCTGGTTCAGCACAAGTCCGCTCACCGGACGACCGACGCTGTCGAATTCGCGCAGCGCGCCCAGCACCTGATCCTTCTGGGTGCGGTCCCAGCGTACCACGAAGACCGTGGCATCGACATGCTGCGCGATCACGCGCGCATCCGGCACGATGAGCACCGGCGGGGAATCGACGATGATCACGTCATAGCGGCTGCGCAGGTCGCTCAGCAGCTTGGCGAAGCGCTCCGACGAGAAGATGTCGGCAGCGTTCGCCTGTCCCTTGTCGCCGAGCAGCACGTCGGCCTCGAGCAGGTCGTCATGGATGACCACGTCGTCGAAGCTCTTGGCTCCGGTCAGCACCGAGACGATGCCGTCCTTCTGCGCCGTGTTGAGGTACTGGCCGAAGACCCGGCGGCGGATGTCGCCCTCGATCAGCAGCACTTTCTTGCCCATGGTCGCGAAGTTCAGCGTCAGCGACAGGGCCACCGTGGTCTTGCCTTCGCCAGACAGCGCCGAACAGGTCATGATCACCTTCGGCGGCATGTCGACGTTGGACAGCATCACCGAGGTGCGCAGGTTGCGGATCGCCTCTGCCGCCGCCGAGGATGGGCGCTCCTTGAGGTAGGTGATGGCGTCTTTGCGGCGGCTGGCCTTGATCAGCGGGATCTGGCCGATGGTGGCCTTGCCAGTGGTGTTCTCCAGCTGCTCCGCAGTGCGGAAGCCGTTGCTGCGTGCCTCCCGGAACAGCACCAGCGCGGCGCTGATCGCAATGCCGAGAATGCCTGCCATCGCCAGGATCAGAGATTTGCGCGGCGCCGAGGGGTCGGAGGGGATGACGGCCGGGGAAATGCTGCGGCTGTCGGCCTGCTGCACGCCCTGCTGCGCCGAGGTCTCCTTGAGACGCGCGAGGAAATACTCGTAGAGGAGGCGGCTGGCCTCGGCTTCCCGGGTCAGCTGCTGCAGCGTGATCAGGTCCTGGCTTTGCCGCTCGATCTGCGCTTCGAGCGTGCCTAGCGAATCCTGCAGGGAAACGAGCTGCGCCCGGCTGCGGGCGATGTCGGTTTCGCGCCGGGTCACGATCTGGGTGAAACGGGTCTCGAAGGCACGGGCGATATCGGGCTCGTCGATGCGGGGCAGGAGCCGCTGCAGCTGCAGGTCACCGGTCGCCTCGGCCTGCTCCTGCGGTGTGACCGTGGCCTGCATCGCGGCAAGCTGGGTTTCGGACGCGCCGAGAGACGTGGTCATGTCGGCGATCCTGTCGCGGGTGTCCTTGACCTGGACCTCGAGCCCGGCCAGCGCCTCGGGGCTGACCAGCGAGGTTCCGGCGCGGAAGTCCGTCACCGCGCCCTCGGCGTTTTCCAGCGCGATCTGCAGGTCGGTGACCCGCTCGGTCAGCCATGTGGTGGCCTGTTCGGTAGCCTCGAATTTCACCTCGAGCTGGTTGAGGATGTAGAGATCGACCAGGGTATCCGCGATGAGGGCGGATTTCGTCGGGCTGGTGGTTTCCGCCGTCACCTCGAAGACGAGGCTTTCAGGCACGTTGCGCACCGAGAGCGCGGCCAGCAGGGCGCTGATCGTGGCGGTGCGTTCACTGTCGGCGATGGGCGCATGGTCCGAGCCGGCGGGCTGGATCACGCTCTTGATCCAGGACTTGACCCGCGCGACCGGGCTGGGGGGAAGCAGCGCGGTGTTGAATTCGGGATCTTCGGTCAGGTTCAGCTTGTCGACGACCTTCCCCAGCAGGATGCGGCTCTGCAGGATCTCGACTTCGGTGTTGACCACGCTCCGGTCCGATCCGAGCCCGCCAAGCACGCCGCCCAGATCGACGACCTGCTCCTCGCGGTTGTTCAGCATGACCACCGCGGTCGAGCGGTAGAGCGGCGTCGCTAGCACATAGGCGTAGATGCCGCCGATCAGAACCGCGAGAAGGAAGGCGAGGATAATGAAGACCTTGCCACGCCAGAGCGCGCCGAACAGAGCCCCCATATCGATGACATCCTCTTCCGTAGAGAATGGTGCCGTGGCACCCTGCGCTATGCGTCTCATATCGTTCAACGTGCCGCTCCAGCTTTGCCTTTTTCCCGCCTTTATCATGATTGGCGGCGGGATCTAACCGTATGTTTCCCTGCCCCGGACCGTGTCACGCGCCTGTCGTTCTCCGGGTTCTGCGGAAATCGTGCGGGCCCGCGAGTGGGTCTCCGTGACTGCATGTATAATCATATGATTTCAAATATATTTCATCAGATTTCGGCGGTCTGGAAGATGCCCCGAAAGCCTGTCCTCGGGGCACGCTCAGCTGCACGGGCGTCGGAAGAAAACTGCCACCGGTTGTGCGTGCTTAAAAAATATGCAAATGGTTCTTCTCCCGGGCGTCATCCGGCGTTCTTGCCCGTCTTGGCAGCCCGGGGGTTTCGGACTACCTCTGCACCATGCGATTTCGCCTTCGGAAACCACCCGCCGCGCCCGCCTTCGACGCGCCTTTGCGCCCGTCAGTCCCGTTCTTCGCGGTGGGGGACGTGCACGGCTGCGACCCGCTGCTGGAGAAGCTGCTCTCCAGGCTCGAGGGTGTCGCGCACCCGGAGGCCAGGCTGGTCATGGTCGGCGACTATGTGGACCGGGGCGATTTCAGCGCTGATGTACTGCGCCGGCTTCACCGCCTGCAGACCGAGGCCGAGCCCGGCCTGATGATTTGCCTGCGTGGCAACCATGACCAGATGCTGATCGACTTTCTCGACGACCCGAAGCAGACCGGTTCGCGCTGGTTCCGCCATGGCGGGCTACAGACGCTCGCCAGCTACGGGCTCGCCGGGGTTCCGCAGACCGCCGCGGAGGCCCAATGGATCGAGGTGCGGGACCGGCTGCGCGAGGCGATGGGACCGGAGATCGAGGCCTGGTTGCGCGCCCTCCCGCTGAGCTGGCAGAGCGGCAATGTCCTTGTCACCCATGCCGGGGCCGATCCGGCGCGACCGCCCGGGGACCAGTCGGAGCATGATCTGCTCTGGGGACACCCCGATTTCGAGACGGTTCCGCGTCGCGACGGCATCTGGGTGCTGCATGGCCACACGATCACCGAAAGCACCCGCCCGCGCGACGGTCGGATCCCGGTCGATACCGGCGCCTATGCGACGGGCCGCCTGACTGCGGTGCTGGTGGAGACGGGCAAGGTGGAGAGCTTCTCGACCGCGCCGCGCACCCGCTAAGATCGGCGGCACGGTCACAGCATGGGCCCCGACGCGCATTTTCTGGACCTTGTGCCCGCGACTGCCTAGCGTGGCCGCAAGGACGGGCGCCATGTCCCGCCGGCGACCCGTCATCGAACCAGACACAAGGACCTCGTTCTTCGGATGGCACCCAAATTCGGCACCAGCGGGCTGCGCGGTCTCGTGACAGAGCTGACGCCCGACCTCGTTTCCGCCCATATCCGAGCCTTTCTCGCCGCCTGCCCCAATAGCGGCGCGGTGCATGTGGGACAGGATCTGCGGCCCTCGTCCCCGCTCATCGCCGAGGCGGTGATGAGCGCCATCACCGGCGCGGGGTTGATCGCCATCGACGACGGCGTGCTGCCGACACCGGCGCTGGCGTTGGCGGCGATGGGGGCGGGCCATGCGGCGGTGATGGTCACCGGCAGCCACATCCCCGCCGACCGCAACGGGCTGAAGTTCTACCTGCCCGGGGGCGAGATCTCGAAGGCCGACGAGACGGCGATCCTCGCGGCGCTCGACAGCCCCGCCCCCGATGCGGGGCAGGCCGGGGCCCGGCAGGAAACAGGCTCTGTTCCGGCGCAGGACTACGTGGCGCGCTATGCCA
>JABXIG010000051.1 GCA_013373205.1 Methylocystaceae bacterium
AACTCCCGTGGAAGTTCGAGTCTTCTCGACCGCACCATTACTCTCTCCCAACATCATGAAATTGCTCTATTCGTTGCCTGCGGGCTTCGTCTGGTCCCCCAGCTGGCCCCCCAGCCCGGTGATGTACGCAAGAACCTCATCGACCTTTACGAACGTCATGCCGGCCCGCTGATAGAGCCTGATGTGACCCTTCTCCGTCCATCTGTAGATGGTCGCGCGACTCACGCCGAACACCTGAGGCGCCTGTGTCGGGCGGCATGTAACGGGTGCGATCTGGGTAGAGGCAGACATCACTCACGCTCCTCGTTGACTATGCTGATGCCGCTGATGGCGATACACCTGATTCCGGCCCCAGAGATCCTGGCTGGTATCAGCCCCTGGTCTAAGCACGCGCGGCGTTCACGGGAATCGACGACGCCGCCATAGATCACCAGCCCAATGAAAGCCGCTGTGATGATGGCGATGAGTGCGTTTGCCATCACTCTCACTCCCTCTCATGCATCAGGACGGCAATTTGCCATGTCCTCGCGACGACAATTGCATGGATGAGGGGCCAGCCCTGGCGCAGCAGCTGGCAGACCTTGCGGCGGATGTCCCTCGGGACGATCGAGCGGAACATGGTGGCGGCGTCCGACATCACTTTCCCCCGTCCTTCGCGGCACACGCCGCACACGCCGCGTCTCCGGCGCTATCGAGCGTCGTGGCCGGATCCGCGCAGATCTCACATCGCGCGTCCGCGAGCTCCACGAGGCGTTCCAACTCGGCCACGCGCGCGGTGGCAGTGTCTCTTTCCGCCGTCACGGCCCGCAGCGCGTTGGTGATCTTCTTCACCCGGCTCGGTGTGGCGCCGTGCTCGGAGATATCCGCGATGAGCCGCTTCATGCGGTTGGTGGTCGTGTTGGTCATGCCGCCACCTCATCGACGTTCTGGCGGATCACCTCGAAGGTGTAGGCCGCTACCCATGGGTTCGTTTGCCAGCCATATCCGCGCTTGGCGTTGAGGCCGTCCCAGAGGCTGCGGAACTCCGCAACGGTGCATGAGTGCCACCGTCCAGAGTGTTCGTCTTCGTATCTTCCACCAGATTGTGGGACGCCTTCGGCTATGGCATCAGCGTCGCTGAGCTCCTGCAACCGCTGCACCCGAACATCGGTTACGCGCAGCGTGAGGCGCGAGGCCCAGCGGGGCATGAACATTCCGGGGCGAAGCCTGCCATTCATGCCGATTTCGTCGTCCGGATCTGGCGCACCTTCAGCTTCGTAGTGAACGGGCCAATGGGACCACTCGCGGGGAGGAGAGCTGTCATAGCCCTTGTCGCCACGGAACGCCTCGCGGACCCAGAGGAGGTCGCCGGGGGCGTAGGGCACGCGCAGAACTTGCTGCACTTCGCCGGTTTCATCATCGCCGGTCCACCAGCGCCCGTCATCACTGAATAGCGCGTCGAAAGGGTCCGGCTGCGGCCTCAGAACCCGGCGCGTCTGGGTCTTCCGGCCTTCGAGGATCGCGCGGACCATCGGCCCGCTGAACAGGATCGGTTTCACGCTCATGCCGCGACCGCCTCTCGAACCGCGATCAGATGCCCGCAGTTTGCCCGTGCCAGCGCCTCTGCCACCGGCGGGCACACGCTGTTCCCGCAGCAACTGACCTGCACGTCTTTGGTAAACTCGCGCCAGGTCCAGTCGCCGCCGGTTTGCTCCCAGACGCCCTCGATCACGTAGTCAGCCGGGAAGCCCTGCGCGTTGAAGAGCTCGCGCGGGGTCAGCATTCGCATGCCAATGTCGATCACCACGAAGGTCTCGCCGCCGCGCTTGAGCGTGACGTACTCGCCGCCGGTCCATGCGCCATGCGCGCGGAGGAACTCGGCCAAGGCGCGGGCGCGGTCGTGGTGCTCCGGGCCAAAGCTCGGTGCCGCCAGCTCGGCCTGCACATGGCCGAAGCGTGGCAACGCGGTGATTGTGTGGCAGGGATCTCCTGAGGCGGCGCCAATGGCCGAGCCGTAGTATTTCGCGAAGAACGCTGCGACGGGCGTCTGGTTGCTGCCGCTGGCGGTGATCGTGGAGAGCGGCTCTTGCGGGTGGTGTCCGGCGTGGGCCTCCATCCTCGGCCCGCCGTTCTGCTGGGCGATGTAGGCCGCGCAGGCGGCGTGCTTGATTCCGCCTGCGACGGCGGTGCCAAGCGGCTTGCCGAGGTCGAGGACACGCGGCGCCTGGCCGGGGCGCTCGCCGTAGCCCGTCTGGATCATCGTCGGGATGATGACGGCGTTCTGGTCCTTCCGGCTGGCGCAGATGGTGTGGTGCGGCTCGGAGATGTCGCGGCACCGGCCGCCCTGCTGGGCGTAGGTCAGCACCGGCGCGATGACCGCGCTGTGACCGCCGCCCGCCAGCACGGTTGGATGGGGTGCCGTGGCGGCGCTGTCTCGGCGCGCGGTGCCCTTGAGCGACATGAGCGACGGAGCGATGACCGCGTGCTGGATGCCGCCCACGGTGACGGTGCCGAGCGGATCCGCGAGGGGGTATTCCCGGCGCTCGCCGCTGTCGCCGTGCGCGATGCTGGCGAGGTAGGGGGAGAGCACGCCGAGGGGCGCCGCGCCGCCGGGGCGCTTGATGTAGCTGTTGGCGGTGACGGTGGGCATGGGCGCGGTCATGGGCGAGCCCGTGGCGCCGCTGTTGAAGCGCGTGATGCTCGGCGCGATCACCGCCTTTTCGCCGCGGTGGGCGCCGGTGATCGTGCGGAGCGGATCGGCTGCGCTCTCGGTGCGCCCGCCGTGGGTGAGATTCACGAGGAACGGCTCGTCGGCCTCGAGCACGTAGCGTTTCATGCCGCGCGCCACGCGGGCCAGCGTGTTGGTCGCGAGCGGGCGCTTGGCGCGCAGGCCGTGCTTCTCCCAGATTTCGGCGGCGCTCTCGAAGATCGAGGGGCAGGGCAGGGACCAGTCGATGCACTCTGCCGCCGTGCGCCACGGCTTGAGCTTGCCGGACTTCACCGCCTCGCTCGCCGGATCGCCGTGGGTCGGCGCCGGCCAGACGATGGGCCGCCCGTCGAAGCGGATGATGACGAACAGACGCTTGCGGATCGTCGGAGCGCCGTAGTCGCAGGCGCGCAGCTCCCGCCGCTCGATCCTGCCGCCGAGCTTGCGCAGCGCCTTGCACCATTTCAGGAAGGTCTGTCCCTTGCGCTCAGGGCAGGGCATCAGGCCCTTCTCGGTCTCGACCAGTGGGCCCCAGCCTGCGAACTCCTCGACGTTCTCCATCATCACCACGTCGACCTTGCCGCCGCTCTTCTGGATCCGCTCGATCCAGCCGGGGATGATCCAGGCGAGATCGCGGATGTTGCGGGCCACGGGCTTGCCGCCTTTGGCCTTGGAGAAGTGCTTGCAGTCCGGGCTGAACCACATGAGCCCGATGTGCCGCCCGGCGAGGTGGTCGAGCGGGTCGACCCTGTAGACGTTCTCGCTGAGGTGGATGGTCTTGGGGTGGTTGGCGGCATGAAGCGCCAGCGCGGCGGGGTTGTGGTTGATGGCGATGTCCGGGCTGCGGCCGAGCGCAAGCTCGATGCCGGTGCTGGCACCGCCGCCGCCCGCGAAGCTGTCGACGATCATCGGGGCGCCCACATCGTGCCGGGGCAGGGGCTCGGGGAAGTTGAAGAGGTCGCGCATCAGCCGTCCCACCCCGCCGCCTTGATCGCGGTGGCGAGGAGCCAGCCGAGACCGCCGACGGTCGCAGAGAGGGTGAGGAAGCCTCCGATGAAGAGCACGAGCGCCAGCAGGCCCGTCGCTCTCTCCGGCTCGGTGAGCCAAGCACGATGGCGGTCATCGCCTTCGATGCCGCGGAGGTCGCGCCCTTGGGCTTCGCCGTCCGCCATGTAGTCGGGGAAATTGATGTTGCTGGGCATGGCTTACCCCATCCCCAGCGCGGCTTTGTAGATCTCGAGGACTGCCTCTTCCTCGGCGATGTCATCCTTGTCGCGCTTCCGCAGGGCGATGACCTTCTTGAGGATCTTGGTGTCGTAGCCGCGGCCCTTGGCCTCGGCCATGACCTCCTTCATCTGCTCTGTGACTTCTTGCTTCTCGATCTCGAGGCGCTCGTACCGTTCGACGAAGCTCTTCAGTTCGCCAGCGGCGACGCCATAGGCATTGTCCCGGACGGCCTTGTCCTCGGAGGTCTCCTTCATGCGGGGCTCGCCCTGGTCCTGGCACCCCATCAGTTCGCTGAGGTCGATCGCTGCGCGGATGGTCTCGACCGAGGCGACCTCGCGTTTACCGACGTGATTGGCGGCGCTGACGATGCCCTGTTCTTCCATCCGCTCGATGAGCCGCGCGGCCTTGTTGTAGCCGATGCCCAGCTTCTTCTGGATGAGGCTGGTGGATGCCTTCTGCTCGCGGACCACAAAAGCCGCGGCCTGCCGGTAGAGGTCTTCGTCGATGGTCTGGTCAAGCATTGTCATCTGGTCCTTCTGAACTGATGCCCCCTGCCGAGCGCATCGGCATCGCATTTGCGGCAGGGGGATGCGGGCACCTCGCCCGGCATGGGCTATCTCGGGGCGGCGATCCGACCGGCCCAGGCGTCGAACTCTGTCCGGAGGATGCCGAAGCGGGCCTGTGCGGCCTCGTCGGTGTCGAGCGCGCGGCGGCTGTTGATGCCGCAGAAGCCGCGCAGGAACTGGGCCGCGGCGCTGGCGCCGAAATCCTCGCCGGGGAAGCCACAGCGCTCAGCGACGAAGCGCTGAAACCCTTTGTCGTTGCAGAGGATTCCGGCCTGCTGTGCGGAGTTGCGGCGCGCGCTGATCATCCCAGCACCTCGCGGGCGCTCGCGGCGATCTCGCCGCAGAGCAGGTGTGCCAAGCCGCGCGCCGACGAGATCTCTGCGGCGTCGCTCGACAGCGCAACCACGGCAGCGCAGGCCTCGAGCATCACCTCGTCCGGGATCACGTCGAGCTGCCAGCCGGGCAGGGATCGAAGCTGCCGGGCATACCACAATTGGTCGCCCGGCAGCGGGACAGGCGCGGGTCCGTGAGTGATGGCGTGCGCTGTCATTCGGATGCCTCACCAGAGCAATGGCCGAGGCGGGCGGGGATCATCCTGCGGCTTGCCCAGTCGCCGTGCCGCGTGTCACGCAGCTGCTCGACAAGCTCGTCGACGCATTTCTGGGCCGCGTTGTGGTCGTTGAGGGCATTCGTTGCCGCATGACGCGCGGCGCTCTCGTCGGCCTTCCTGGCGACAAGTGTCTCCTCGGTCTTGCGCAGCTCTTGGAGGGCCTTGCTCAGGTCCGCGGTGAGTTCGGACGTGGGGCGCTTGTCAGTGACCATTGTGCTGCTCCACGCTATCCTTCGTACCGCGCGCGGGCTGCGCGCCGGCTTGCCTCACGGGCTGCACGCTTCGCCGCGCTCATTTCCGCACGGCACCTGCGCATGTCTGCCCAGCCGCCGTGCGGAGCTGATCGCAGCTCATGCAGGGCGCAGTCGAACCGACGCTCGGCGTCGCGGAGGGCATTGGCGGCGTCAGCGCTGTTCGGAGACGAAAGGTATTGCCGCTCTGCGCTGACATAGTCGTCCAGAGCCGCACGCAGATCATTCGCGATGGATGGTGTCGGGCGGCGGGCGTTCATGCTGCGGTCCCGCCAGAGAAGCCGAGCTTGCGGGCGACGGCGGCGCGGATGGAAGGCTGGGCGCGCTGACGGCCTGCCTCGACCTCGGTCATTGCTGCGAGTTCCTCCTCGTCGGCGACATCCGCGAACGGGGACGCGGTGGCCTGCGGGCGGGCCGGGTAATGGCTCGGCATCGCCTCAAGGCGCGAGAGCTGGCCCGCCGTCAGCGGCTGGCCGCGGTCTTCCTTGGCGCGCAGCCAGGCGTCCTGAACGCTGGCGGGTGCCAGGTGCACATAGCTGGTTGAACAGAGGGTCTTCGCGACCGCCGGGAAATGCGCTGATTTGGACATGCGTCCCCTCCCAACTGAGGTTTCAGATCCCGCGATCGGCAGAAGCGTCTTCGGCGGGGATGGGAGGATACTTGTGTAGGTTTAATCCTACGTCAAGTGCGAATATAGGAAATAACCTACGAACTGCCGTCCGGTCTTGCAACACTGGTCCTGTCGGTGCGACGCTGTTGGCAGAGACAGAGGGGGTGTCCGAAAACCGTGTTGGACGGCATCTGAGCGCAGGAAGCGGACATGGCACATTTGAGAGCTTAGCCTCTCTTGGCTATTACATCCGGCCTTTTGCGGACCTTCACGCCAGGCGCCGGACATGACCGGTCGCGGCCCAAAGCTGCCGCTTGAGTCAAGCGCAGGGGATGACCGGTTCAGTGCCAAAGCGGACAATCGCGCCACGCACGCGGTGTGTTTGGCCGACGCAAAGCGAAGACATTGTCCCCGTGGATGTATTCGCCACCCCCGACTATGCAACAGAACAGCGCGGCTCCGGCTAAGATAACCAGCGCTCAAACGGTCAGGAATTACAGTTCAGTCACGGCAGGTTGACACTACAAGAGCTTGATAGTCTACTTGGCTTCACACCGCCCATCCTAATTACTCAAAAAGCCGAATAACGTTATTTTCGACGCTTTCTTGCGAGCTTGGCTTTTGCGACAATTGCAGACAGGCTAACCGCCATCTCGATGCTCTCCGTCTGATCAATGCATTGATTAATTATACGCCCCAGGACTGCATCATCAAAGCCTGAGGAGATAATTTCTGAGGTAGCCGCATCCAAGCCTTGAAAAGGTCGATCTTCGGAAACGCTCCGTTGCACCGGCTTACCCGAGGACGTACTTTCATTCGCTCTGTTCATCTCAAAATCAAACCCCTCTTGCATAGCCCCGCTATCCTTCCTTCTCTTGTCAACCGCAGCCTGCTTTGGCCGTGCTGACGGAAACTGGCTTGGGGATGCCTTTGGAACCGAATTTGCTCGGCGTTTGGCCAAAATAGTCTGGGAGTTGCTCAATTCGAACCACTGCCAAACTGAATCTCGGGATTCATAGTCTTTGCTTTTAGGTGAAACCGGACCAAACCCCGCTAGGGAGAGCGCGCCATCGAACAAAACTATGGAATCGGATTGGTTTGAAGGTGGAGACCATTCAGAAACATCTGGATACAGAAAACTGCTCTGCGCTTGTTTGAAAGCGATGCGAGCCATCCTTACAGCTTCGCTTTCAATGTAGCTTCTGTCTTGAATTTCCCAACGTGGACTTTGTTTTGTAATCGCGCCCAGCAATGCGCCAGCCATTGTGGCAATGGTATCGGTATCGCTTTCTAGCTCGTTAGCCGCCGCAATTAGCGCATCTTCGACCTTATCGTCTCGATAGAGCTGAGACAGAACTAGAGCAGCGAGCGATGTTTTATATCCCGACCCCCGAAAGCGGTCCGTCAAGCATCCAAGCTCGGCAAGGATGTCATGATAACTGACTTTTTTGCTGCTCTGAAACAGCCCATCAATCAGGTCAATATCACGGGCAGCCTCATTACAGAACTTCTGTAACGCGGCTGATAAGCTCGTTCTCGCCTCTCGCTCCCAAGTTGGAAGCCAGAACGATGATAGTTCGCTGTCGTTCTTGATGAGCTCCACTAAACCTGGGAAACTCTCAATAAACCCACGTGCTTCATCGAGCGTTGGTATTTTCCGACTGCGAATAGCACTCCACAGACACATTGCATGGAATACAGCGCCACAAAACCCATGGGGATGGCCGTGTGTTACCAACGCATCTCGCAGTACTCGCGTTACAACCTCAGCGACACCACTCTGAGCGCTCCAAACATGAGGCTGTATTCGCATTGCTGCGCCATTTCCGCCTGCGCTAGTGTAACTTTGCTGGTCTGTCTTGAAAAAATTCGAAAACCAATTCACACCACGCTTAGACAGGTTTGATGCAGCGGCCTTAGAGCCAATACCCGCGCCCAGACAGTAACCCTGCCATACCGTTACCTCGATTTTTGCGAATGCTTCAACATCGAATGTACCATCACCTCGTATCGCTCGCGATACGCAGAGGCGCAACTGAGTGTCGTCAGAATAGGTGCCCGCAGGGAGATCAACGGTAGCGCCAAAACGCCCCCCGATCAGACGCTTCCAAGCTACCGGCTCGACAACGAACTCTTTGCCGGTCCGATGCTTCACCCCTCCAGCTCCGCGTGAGAGTTCGGTCATCCAGCCAAGAGCATCGCCAGCGGCCGCCCAAAGCGCCGAGTTCACTACAACGTTCTCATACTCCCCAAGCTCGTAGCTGGTGACAGCGCTACCGTCTCTGGTTCCTCTCAATTTGGTTGCCCCCTAAACTTGTTCGGCTCGACGAGAACCTCAATGTTTTCGTAGCCGAAGTCGACCAGCAAGCCAGCGATCATATCGTGGTGCTCATCTTCTACAACATAGATTTTCCGAAGATACTCAAGGCTCAACTGATCTGGGTAGAGAACTTCGGCCTGTTCGCATGTTGGAAGTTCGGCTGAGCGCCCGCCCCTCGAAACGCTCCAAGGGCCATAAGGACCACGGGCTTTCCGCTGGACTCTTGGCGCGAAGAGCGCCTGAAGCCCTTGCTGCCCGTTCCCCCTAATGCAAGCATCATAGCCATTGTTCGTCGTCGCGAACCAAACGCCATCATGGGTCATGATTTCAGGATCGAAGCCCAGGATACACCACCAAAGCCCCGATGCTGTATGCCGATCCCTTGAAAGTCTAAAAAGACGCGCGTTAATTTCAGAAACCGATAGATTGACAAAGTTGATCCAATTCTCTGACTTATCAAAGAACGCATCCTCTTCTGGCCGGTTCTCCCAATTTAGCTGGAGCACATGCCTTAGATACTGGTCCGCGTTAAGACGAGGACGAGCCATCAAGAAGCGATTGTGCAAGACCCCAGTAGCTCCGCGATTAGTTGTGAAATGCAAAACCTCCGAGATGCCGCGCTCGTCAATTTCATCTGCTATCGTCAAAGCTCAATCTCCTCGTAAGTGCCAGTCACGAAGAAGTCAGTGAGCCGCGATTCTTCACCGAGTTTGTAGCCCACCACAACATGCTTTCGAGCGCGCGCAACGGCAACGGCAAGCAGGTTACGAAGCACTCTAACTTGATCGCTGACCTCTTCGTCACCAAACACGGTATTCTCATGATTGAATCCGAGAACAATCACATGATCATACTCAAGACCTTTGGCAGAGTGAAATGTTGATAGTGCGACGTTTTCCTTGCCATCCGGCCAGTCTGCATTTCTGGTCATCTCCACGAAACCAATACCTTCATGAAGAAGTCGCGACCGAAGAAAATTAAACCACTTACCGCCTTGCGGTTTCAAAAATGCAACCGTCTCCGAGGACAGATCGACTTGGTTTCGGATGTACTCGACTGCCCAGTCCAGTTGCTGAGAGTATTTTCCGTACACCACCTGAGGAAGTGGCCCTGTGGTCTGAGCAGCATTAAGATCGGGCAGCATTCCATCGACATCAACTGCCATGCCGTCGAGAATTCCTGCTGCAAAAGCTGCTATCTGGCGCGTGTTGCGGTGGTTTTCACGCAACCGATGGGACCGATTGGGGGCGATTGTAAAACCTGCTTCCGCCCATGTGAATCCTCGTGCATAGATGCGTTGTGCGGTATCAATAACAAAGATGACGGCGTGCTCGTCCGCTAGGTGATGTCGGACAGCACGAAGTTGGTTTGCGGAGAAATCTTGGCTCTCGTCTACAACAACGATATCGTACTCCAAGCTGTCGAGCTGGTCCGTCGCGCGTAGTGCAAGCATGTTCCAATCCAGCCAGCCCTTCTTCGCCATATATTGCTGATACGGATTGACCACCTCATCAAGGATGCGTTTCCGCAGATTCACATCCACCCTTGGGAGCGCACCCCGCCCAGTGCGCTCCACAGTGAGGTAATCTGAAATATTCTCGGGCCGAAAGCGGCCCAGCAGGTACTCAACTTCCTGAACTAGGTAACTCGCCTCAAGCCCATTGAAACTCGCCGCCAATCCAGACAGATGCGCACGTGCAGGACCATCTTTTATTTCCGGTTCTCCCAGCTTTTCTCGTGCCCACTTAGCGAAAGTAAAGATTTCCAAGTGATGGTTCGGGTTGAGCATTTGAGCTTCTGCCAACGCTCGAACGTAACCTGCCAATGTACGATTGAAGGTGAGTAACAAAACTCTCACCGGAGAGTTATCACCCACCCGATCTTTCCTGACCCTCATGAAGTTCGTTAGCGATTTTAAGCGAAGCAAGGCTGTCGTGGTCTTGCCACTGCCTGCTGACCCTCGGATCACCTCCGCTCCAAGCTGGTTGGTACTCATAATCGCCAACTGCTCGGGTGACGGTGCTACTTGTCCGAGATGCTTCATACGTCAACTATGCCTATAGTGAAAATCGCTTAAGTTCCGCCTAATAAGAGTTTTTCTTAAACGTTCGTCAATACCTTGAAGATTCATATCAGCGTATCCGTGAGGGACCGTGCTGCGAACGTTTGGACGGGTAGGCCATGCTTTCGTTTCCCCCCATAGCTGCCGCTCGACCTTGGCGCAGCGAAGGTCCGGAGTCCGTCCTTCGAGCCTGTATAGGCAGCCTGACTGCGCCAGGCGTGAAGGTACGCTCAAGGCTTTGCCCTTAACCGTGTTCATCCCCGCAGCGCCCCCGCCACCAGCTGAGCCAAACGCTGCTTTTCACCCGTGCCCACACCTAAAGTTTCTTCGAGACCTTGGGCAAGCTCTTCGCGCGCCTCGGCGGTGCCGTCGATCCCATCGGACATCTCCAGAATGATCTCAATTGCCGCTTTGCGGACCTCGATCAGCTGCCGCTCAAGTTCGAGTTCGCGATGCGTCATCGTTTTTTCGCAAGCTCAGAAGGCCAGTGCAGGCGGACGGGGGATGCCCACTTCAGGCGGACGCCGTATCTAGTGGGGCTGGTGTCATTGAAGCTGTGAAGATCAAACGTGCCCTCTTCGCGACCCTCGCGCAGCAATTTGACCCAGCCCATGCCGGTTTCATCTTCACAAACGCAGCGCTTGCCGTGAGCCTCTGACGGTACCCCATCGTGAGCGTGGCGGGTGTAAAAAAGAAGATCGCCCGCGCTGAACACGGGCTCCATGCTGTCACCAGCTACTTCCACAGCGACGACGCCGTGTGGGGACAGGCCGGGTGGACACTCGACCTGAGGGCCGTCGCCCTTCGCGTAGGCGTCGAAGACCGGGACTTGAGCCCCAGCTCCCACCTTCCCGGCAATCGCTACAGTTGGCCTGGCAGTCGCCAGCGCGGTGATTTCTGAGACATCAACGCCAAGGACTTCGGAGATCTTTAGGAGGTTCGCAAAAGTTGGATTTTTCGTTTTTCGCGTGATGATGTCGCGCACGCCGGTAGGGCTCATTCCTGCGGCCAGCGCCACTGCCCTGGGGTTGGTCTCCCTTTGCGCGATTAACGCCTCAATCCGATCCGCGATCATCTGGCCTGTATCCATGTAGGTATTATCCTACATCGCTGATGTGGCGACAAATCGGATAAATCCTCTTTACACCGTAGGATAAAACCTACACGGTGGGCTTCATGATGATGACCAGCTTCATGCGTGAGATCGAGGACTACCTCGATGAAACCGGTACGAAACCGTCCAGCTTTGGGCGGATCGTCCTGAATGACCCCGGCTTCGTCTACCGCATTCGGGACGGAGCTGAGTGTCGCCTTAGCACCATCGAGAAAGTCCGGTCCAAGATCGCCGAACTCAAAACTTCTTCCGCCGCCTAAACACACACACTGTCCCATTCCCCGAACATGGGGCAGCGCCACGTCAACACCAAGGAAAAGGGGTTTCCCATGAGCATCTTGCTGCGAGCGCATATGTTCGGAGAGCTGGTCAAGGCCGTCGGCGGTGTTGATGCTGCCGCGGCGGCCATCGAAGCGGTCGTGGGTCACACGGTGTCGCGTGGCACGATCTCGAAGGTGCAGAACGGTCACTCCGAGGTTCCCTATGCTTGGGTGACCGCGCTGGAGAACGCTACCGGACGGCACCCCTTCCTGAACATGCGCAGCCGCGAGGTCTCTGGTCGGCCCGCGAAGTCGGAGTTGGCCTGTCACCTCGACATGCTGCGCGAAGCCACCGAGGGCATCACGGCGCTGGCCGCGTTCGAGGCCAACCCCGACGATCCGCAGACGATGGCGAAGGCCTATGCCGAGCTGGCCGATGTGCACGACATGGCTGGCGCCACGATGGCCCGCCTCAAGGGGCTGATGGGCGTCCGTACCGAGGATGTCGCGTGAGCTACCCGGCCGATCTCCTCGGCCGAGCGCCAATTATGCGCCCGCTGGAACGCCAGCAGGCAGACGGCTGGCGGCTGCACAGGCGCATTACCGTCGGCGGCAAGACCCAGACCGTCATCAACGTCTCGCTCACCGGCAGTTCCTGCGAGAATCTCGCGCACATCAGTCTGCCCGCGGCACCGTGGGAGCGCGGCGCATGATGTGCTCCGGTCCGCATTCGAATGTCCGGCCTGACCGGACCTGCCAGGCGGGGGTACAGGCCCTCCGCCACCTCACGCGCGGGGCGGTGTTCCCCCATGGCCCTCTCCTCAAGTCCCCGGCCATTCCGCCTCGCGCGTCCTTTCAGATCCGGAGCGCCGCCGGGACACGGCGCAGCTTTCTGTCAGGCCTTGCCCCGGTGTCGCCCTCGGCACCGGGGTCTTTCATGGCGAGGGTGACGCGGTGACGGTTTCGAAAGATGGTGCCCGGCGTCTGGTCGAAAGCTGGGAAGAGGTGGAGCTCCGCCACGCTGCCGAGCGGCGTGAGAAGCTCGCGGAGCTGATCGGGACGATGACCTCGGAAGGCGTGCAGGTGGCGATCGGCCTGGCGGGTGCAGCATGAGCGTGGCGCGGGCCCACGTCACCCAGAGCGTGACCGTCCCCTTCGGCCATCTGATCCTGCGCCTGGTGCAGCTCGACTGCGGGTCACGCGGGTGGTCGCTTCGACCGGAAGGCTTCGAAGGCGCGCCGCCAGTCGTGAACGGATCCCTCGACGGTCCGTCCTTCGACGCATTCGTCGCCGATCTCGAGACCGCTGTCGCGAGCCTTCGGCAGTTCCGAGATGCGACGGAGGTTGCCGTGCAGGATCGGGAGGATGCGCCATGACGGTGCTTGATGCGATCGATTCCGACCCGGTGCCGCGCGTCATCATCGCCGCCACAGCGGTCGCGATGTGCCGCGGCGGGCTGGTGGAGTGCGTGGAGCTTGCGCGACATCTGAAGCTCGCGCTCTGCGCCTTCGCCGACCGGGCGCCGCCCTCGGACCTGAGCGAGGCGGCGGAAGCGGCGTGCGACCTGGTCGACGCGGTGCGGGACGGCAACGTGCCTGTCTTCGATCACCGGCGGGATCGGCTCGGCCGGGCGTTGGCGCGCTACTGGGCGGCCCGAGCGCGGGACCCGACCGTGGGCGGCTGGAGACACCTTGTCACGCATCGCGTGAGAGGGGCTGAGCGGAGGACGGGGACGCAGAGCCCTGCCTCCGCGACATGAACGAAGGCGGTCCAGCCGGATCGCATCACCCGCGTTGCGGCCATCAGGGGACGTGCGCCGAACCTGTCGAGAGGTGTGTCGTGGCTCATGCTGCGCGAGAATACGAGTTTGCCGCACCGGAAGGCACGAGATTGATCGGGCCCGACGA
>JABXIG010000049.1 GCA_013373205.1 Methylocystaceae bacterium
CCGGAAATTCGGGTCGAGTTTTTCAACACCATCCGGACTTTTCTGCCGTTCGGCCTTTTTCAGGTTAGCCCCGTCATGACAGCCTTGCGATAGGCCGGGCGTTCAGAGATGCGACCATACCATGCCTCAAGCGCAGGATGCTTTGGCCGTTCGATTGACATGCTGAACCAGGCATAGGCGATGCAGCCCAAGGGAATGTCGCCGAACCCGAACTCAGCGCCAGAAAGCCATTCGCTTTCTGAAAGGGTATCATCAGCAATGCTCATGAGAGTGGCGCAATGCGCAAGACCCCGTTCTACGGCCACATCATCACGCTGTTCCGGCGTAGAGCGCACCAGATTCCAGAACAGATCGCGGAAAGGCACTGCGAAAGAAAGCGATGCCCAGTCCATCCATTTGTCGGCCGACTGGCTGCTGGCCCATCTGCCCGACGACAGCACCGATGTTGATCGGCAGACCCCGACGGACGGGAGGGCCGCGGCATGATCCTCCTGACCGACACACAGCGTGACCGTTTGCTGGCGAATGGCCGCGATCGCGATCAGGATCACATTCCGGTCGTGAAGTTCTTCAATCCCTTTGGCGCCGGTGTCTGGCTTGCGACCGAGTTCGACGAGGACGGCGACATCATGTTTGGCCTGGCCGACATTGGCTACCCCGAACTTGGCTCCTGGAGCCTCAACGAACTGCGTTCCATTCGGCTGTCGCCATGACGGCGCTGCTGCATCGGCTGGTCACCGATTGCTTCCTGCCGCATTCCACCAGGGGGTGCCTGGAGGCTCATGTCCGCGAGGTTCACTTCCCGGCGCAGGCCGATGACCTAGGGGAGTGCGTCTCGGCTAAGTCCATCAAGGATCGGCATGAACGCTGGGGCGATCATATTCCGGCCAATGATGTCGCGCTCTGGGACTGGCGCTCCGGTCAGGACGACGACACCCGGATGGAGTTGCTCGCGCATTGCGTCAGCTTCGGCGTCAACGCCTTGCACGAGAAGCCCAACCCCTATGGCGGGGGCGTCAGCCAGCACGGTCTCGACGTGCGCCTGTCCCAGGCCGACCGGCTGGCGCGGGCGACGGGCCTCGACATGGTGGCCGTAGGCTGGCGGCCGACCGTCGGCAACTATCTCGGTCGCGTGACCAAGCCGTGGATCATCGAGGCAGTGCGCGAGGGCGCCGGAGACCGCGCGGCGCAACTCATCGAGCATCTGAAGAAGGGCGACATGGCCAAGGAGGCCGAGCGGCTGCTGGCCGAAACCGACTGGCTGCCTGAGCCGCTACGTATGTTCGATCGCGATGCGGATGTCGATGCGGACGCCGGGGTCGACACGGAGGCGGATGATCTGCCTGAATTCCTCGCCGGCGATGGCGAGGATGACGAAGACCCGCAGGGCATGGTCGCTGCGGAATAAACCTTAGGCAGGGGTGGTTTTGGCGGCTCCTGCCTATTCGACCCAGTTTATTTACGCTCGATGTAGCCCTTCTGGGAGCCACAGACTAAGTTTGGATATCGATACCGGTCTGAAGCAACGTCACGACTTCGGCCTCGATGGGCGTTATCAGATCGACATCGACCTCCGGGGTCTCAATGCCGACAACTAGAGCATAGCGGGCCTTGCTGTTCGATCGCCCCAGGGCTCGCCTTTCGCGCCACCAACCTGAGATAGGGTAGACATAGAGGAGATCGCGCTCCACGAGCTCGACAGCGCTGCCCTCCCAGATATCCATGTGAATGGAACCGGCTGAGATCGACTTCGGCCCGAAGAACCAGCCGTCGTTGTCTTCGTTGACCGGGCGAGGGTCATTTTCGCCGCGGTCATCCTTGTTCACCCGGCGCAGGAAATTCCCGTCGGTTTCGCGTGCCCGCTTGAGGTCGAAGCGCAACCCAAAAGACTGATATCGGGCAGGATCGATCACGCTTGCAAAGCTTGGGTTCGGTTCGACAAAATATGAAAGCGTCACCTTGAGGCGCACAGGCTGGTCGCCCAAATCCTCAAGGACTTGTCGGGGCCATGGCAAGCGATACACATGAGCATCCGAGAAGCGCACGCTGCCACTCTCGACCCGGAACGGTTGGAAATATTGCTCGGCAACCAACGCAAGATCATTGCGGGCCGAAGCAAGGGCGCGCCAAAGATCCGGTACACCGTATCCGTATTTTCTTGCGAGCGCTTTTCTGTCCGACTTTGATGCGGTCGCGTTGAATTCCGCCAACATGTGCGGCGTCCAGCGGGCGCTATGCACGGTTAGGGCGCGGATGGTCTCAGGCCAATACTCGGGGTGTTCAGCCATGATCCGCGTGGTAAGCCGCGCCGCTTGCGCTGTCGCTGCACTGGTTGCCCAAAACGGTGTCACTGGATGTGGAGCGACCGCTTTCGCTGTCGTCAGCACCGAGAGGGAAGGGAGCCCGGACAGTGCTTCGAGCCCCGATCTGCTCAGCGCGCGGTTTCCAGCTTCAAAGACGATCTCCGGCTTGATCGGCGACTGCCCCGCGCGCCAAAGCGCGCTTGTCCGGCTGTAGGGACTGCGGTCCCCGGGAGGAGACCAGCCGCGCCAGTCTCGGTAACCCGCCTCAGCGATTTCTGATTTCAGCGTTGTGCCGCCGACCGTCAGGACATTCCATGCCTGTGCAGGATCTTCTCCCGGAAACGCGTCGCCATCGGCAATGTCCTCGGCACGCGAGCTGTCCGCGATGTTGCCAATCGCTTGGACGAAGAGGCGCCGAATATGGTCTGGGCCCTCCTCGATTGCGTCCACGCCCGCCGAGATCTGGTCGAGAGCAGAGCTCCACGCCGTCGGCTCCGCTCCCGATCGGTTTTCATTCGTTACGGCCATGCAAAAGACCCTCGGCCGCTCGACAGCCGCTATCTCCGGAAGCGAGCTGGCGGACGTCGTAATCGCACCATAGGAGCCGGGATCATTCTGCTCGAAGCCGTTAGGAGGAAGGATTTTGACGGACTCGAGGCGATGCGCAAGCATCGGATGCGACGCATCTCCCAACGGCATTGTCAGGTCGCCGTGGAGCGCCAGCCCAGCCATTCCGGAGCCATGCCCGCTGGAGCTATCATCATCCACGCCCCATTCTGCATGCACCGCATGCATGTCGCCCGGTGCCAGGGCAGGTTCAATCAGGGGATGGCCGCGGTTCACACCCGTATCGAGGAGACAAACCGCGGGAACGTCGCGGCCTGGCCAGATGATCCTTTCTGCCAGATCATCCACAAACGCGTTCGCCATCTCATCGAGTTCATCCGTGAATACCGTCGGCGTATCGCTCGCCCGCCGGATTTCGGAAATGCCTCCCGTTGAAAACAGCAACATCTCGATCGCTGCTCTGCGCCCATGCACCGGAAGAACCACGACTTCGGGGAAGTGCAGCCGGCTGTCTTCTCCTCCGACGGTCAGGCCGAGCCGCTGAGCGCTGGTCTCGACACGTTCGAGGCGGTCGGCAAAACCCCATAAGGCCCACCACAATTCCGCCTGCGGATCATCGGGCAGAGCCCGAGGGTCGTCGCGCCAGAATGTTCGCAAGCGCGCGGCGCGGATATGCTCGACAGGCTCGACGCGGGATTTCTCCGGGGCCTCGGCGCCTTCGTCAACTTCCGTAAAGGCGTAATCCCGGAAAACCGCCTCAAAGACATCTCTGGTCTCGTCGGGGACGAAGAGGGCGATGCGACGCGCACCGGTTTCGGAAAGTGTGACAGCGCCCTGGCGTGTCCCCTCGCTCGTCTTCTCCAGCGTGGTCGGTCCCACAGAGGGTGCGAGTTCCACCTCGAGGAAGATGCCGTCGGACGGCGGAGCTCCCTCTGGCGCCCTCAAATCCTCTCGTCGAAGATCAGAAGCCTCGAAGGCGGCTTCCAGTTCGCCGACAATGCGCTGGCCATGTTCCTCACGGATTCGCTGGAGCGGTCGTTGGCGGGCGTTACTGCCTGGGGACTTGTAGTCACGGGTTGTCGAAAGACCGCTCAGGTCGATATGTCGATGCTCGTAATCAGCCAATGTGCCCCTGTTCTTCAGAGAACAGCGTTCTCATGGCCTGGCGTTTGCGAAGCTCGCGCGTCAGTTCGGCGGTGGAAATCTGATTCTGTTCTGAAAGGATCGCCGCTTTGACGGCCTCTTCGGTTGCACGAACAATTTCGGCCTGACTGAGGCAGGCGGCTGCGGCAACAACGGTTTTCCAATTGATCTTTGGGAACTTCATCGGTGCCAGATGGGCCTTGATTATGGCCCGTACTTCATCGTCCGACGGCATCTCGAACTGCAGTACCTCGTCGAAGCGCCGCAGCAGAGCACGATCAAGCAGAGAGGGATGGTTTGTGGCCGCCACCAGAATGCTGTCCGTCGCTGACGCTTCTTCCATGAACTGGAGGAAACTGTTCAGCACACGCCGCATTTCAGCGACGTCATTCGTCGCCAACCTGTTGCTGCCCACAGCATCGAATTCATCAAAAAGGTATACGCCTCTGCGCTTCTGAGCCTCGTCGAACACAAGGCGCAGCTTGCCAGCCGTTTCCCCCATAAAACGCGTAATCAGGGTTTCGAGGCGGATAACGAAGAGGGGTAGGCGGAGCTCCCCCGCGAGTGCCTCTGCGGTCATCGTCTTTCCTGATCCTGGAGGGCCGGCAAACAGGAGGCGGCGGCTAGGCGTCTTTCCATGTTCCCGGAGCCAATCTCGACGCTGTTGTTGAACCACAACCGCTTCAAGATGGCCCTTCACGTCAGTATTCAGCACGACATCTGCTAGACGGATCTGTGGATCCCGAAGATCGAGAAGGTTGTCGAGGTCACCCCGGGGGCGAGAAAACGATATCGGGACAGACGCCCGCGTCCCGCGCTGTGAACGTGCGGCGTCCACTGCAGCGCGGATATCCTCTGCGGTTGAGCGGTGTCCTTGACGGGCTTCGCCGGCCGCAACCTGAAGCGCGATGGAGAAGAACTGCTCTTCATCGCCTTCCGCCTGGCTCCTAAGCATCGCCAGTATCTGTTTCGCATTTGACACCGCGTTGCCCCAGTCGTCTGTCTTTTCGTCGAATCTTAGTTGACTCTTGAGGTTTTGGAAAGCTTCGCGTGCCCGAGACGATCCGCAAAAGGGCCACTTGTCGTACCCACAGGAGCGCGTAGTGAGCTCTGGCGCAAAGTAGGGCGCCGTATTTTCCGCATTCGGGTCTGGGTCTCGGCATCTTGGATGCCCGGGGCACCTGAGTTTCCATCTGACGACACCGTCTGCATGACCGTCTTATCGTGTACTGGAGCAGCAACTTCACGCATCGGCTCCAGTTCCAGCTTCACCATCATGTTCGGCATCGGTGTCCGCCCCCGTCCTCGAACACACTCCTGATGCCAGCGTGGCAGCAAGGGCTGGCCGGGCGAAGCATCTGCAAGGGGGGTATCCGGCGCCTGTCTGATGCAAGACACCACCACCGCTTCCATTCGCTAACCTTGGTCTGATCCGTCTCTTTGACATTCAACCCCGGAGGGGTCGGCTTACGCACGCGTGCCGCCCTCGGGGATTCGGAAAAAGTCCGAACGCCCGAGGGTGAGTGCAGATCCGGTCAGACACGTCGGGCGCCTGTCGCGCGGGGGATGGTCCCCCGCCTCCAGTGACAGGAGCCAATCCCGATGTCCTATACAGATGCCACCGCTTTCGCCGCCAGCCTCGCCACCACGCTGATGGTCGTAATCGTCGTGTTCCAGGCCGGGGACGGAACCCACGGCGCCATGCCCGCCCACGAATTCGACGGCGATGAGGACATGGTGAAGCTGGAACTGGATCCATGGGAGTAAGGCGCGAAAGCTCCTCACCCCAAACGGCCCGAGCGCGGAGACCCGCGCTTCGGGCCTTCAGTGCCTCACGATGGTCGCCCATCGTCGGCAGCGGAACCGGGAACAAGCCCGGTCAGAGAGGAAGAGTGCGGGCCTTTCGGCCGTGACGGGTTGAGGGCCGGAGAGAGAGGCTCACCGGCG
>JABXIG010000056.1 GCA_013373205.1 Methylocystaceae bacterium
CCGCCTGTCAGGGACAGGTTACCGCCGACGCTTAAGTTACCCGATAAAGCTTGCGTCGTTGTATCCTTAATCGTCGTGTTGCCAAGGGACGTAATGCCGTTGGAGCTGGCCCCGCCGTTCACGGTGGTCGCGCTGATGGTGACATTTTGGCCCGCGCGCACGGTCCCACCATCATAGGCAAAACTGCCGCCCGTTGCGGTGATGTTGACATCGCCTTGGGCTTTCGAGGTGCCATCACTTTGCAGACCCGACACAATCTGCGCATTGGTCCCGGTGATGTTGGTACCTGATAGCGTCACATTCTGGCTTGCGCCCACGGTGGCGTCTGTGGCGTCAATGGTGGGGGCGGTGATTTCCAGATTATTGCCCGCATAGGCGCGCGTTGCCACATCGACTGTATTTTGTGAGGTCACCGTTAAGTTATTGGCGGCGGTGGCTTTCTTAAAATCAATGCGCCCGTCTGCGGTGATGGTCAGATCAGACGTGCTTGCTGCTATGTCGCCTTGCATATTTACGCCCACGCCTGTTTCGTTGGCGATCAGGGCAATGCGTCCGGCATACATGCCGCCCAGGGCAGAGCTATCGATGGCGAGCGTGGGTTTGGTCGAACCGTCATCGGCCTTTTTAGTGACCGTGCGATCGGCATATTTCACATCGTTGCGCCCGGCGATGATGTTGAGCTCTTGCGCATTGATCGCCCCGCTGATGGTGGCGGCACGGGTGATAATGTCAAAAGCGTCTGCGTCGTTTGCATTCAGGCCCAAGCTGTTGACGACAATATCGCCCGCAGTGACAGACAAGCTATCAAGTGACGTGCCATCAAACGTCGGTGTCCCGGTGGTCAGCGTTGATCGGGATGTATTGATAAAGCCACAGCCGTTACAGGTAATGCCGTTGGGGTTGGCGAGGATGTAATCTGCTTTATCGCCTGCAATCTCGGTAAAGCCCTTGAGGCTGGATCGGTTGGCTGAGGTCACTTCGTTCAGGATCAGGCGGGCGGTTGATCCGTTAAAGTTCGGGTTCGCCAGGATCGCCCCGCCGATCTGGGTGTTGGTGTTGGTCTTGGCATTGTTGATCACCAGACCGGACGTACCGACGTTAAAATCGGTGAATTTGTTGTGGGAGACACCAGATGCGTTGGGTGCGACAATTTGCAATAGCGGTGTGTTGTTGATCGTGGTTTCGACTTTTACGCTGGGCGTTGCCGGGTCCACCGTAATCGTTGCATCTTGGGCTTCCACCAAATTGGGTTGCAGCGTGATTAAAAAAGACATCAACCAGCAAAGGGAATTCCGGCTTAAACGTTTTAAAGTGATCATCATTAAAAGCTCGCTGCGATAGAAAGGTGAAGTTCGTGGTGGCGTTCATCCAGATGAACGGGGCTGCGCATGGGGCGCGCATAGGTGGCTTCCAGGGTGAGATAGCCGCCAGATGATTTCAGGCCAAAGGCATAGCCGGAGAGGACGCCTTTTTCCGTGTCATCCTTGGCATCATTTTCAAGGGCGCCAATGTCATAACCGACAAAGGGGGAAAAGGTGCCAAAGACCTTGTCGACGGGTTCCCATCCGGTTTGGGGCAGGGCGTAAGACAGGGTGTTTTGCAGGTACGCCCCCTGATCCCCACCAAGCGTATTTTCCTTAAAGCCACGCACCGAACTTTTCCCCCCGATGGAGATTTGATCGGTGGAATAAAGTGTCATGGGCGACCATTGGGCAAAGCCTGTTGCGTTATAAGTAAAGTTCTGGCCCGCAATCTCAAACGGTTTGTAATAAGACAGGTCAAGTTCTGCTTTGTGGAACTGCGCACGTGGCGTGGAGGGGTCGGTGATGCCATTGTCTTGGTCGGCATTTAAGGCTTTGATGCCTTTTTCGTAAGTTAGGCCTGCCGAGGCAATCCCGCCCCAAAGCTTGTCTTGATACCTGCCGGAAAGACCAAAACTGGTCAGGCGATAGCTGGAACTATCCAGTTTCATCTTATCAATAAAGCTGGCGGCCGTATGTTGACGGATGAACGCGCCGAGGTTGGTTTTGCTGTCCTGATCGCGATGTGCCACCCAGTCAAGTTCTACCTTTTGGGTTCGCGAATAGCCTGAAGACACATAAGTCGCCGTTGTTGCGTTGATCTTGCTGGCGTATGAATAAAAACTATGAGAGCCCGATAATGTCCAATAGCCAAAAGGCACGGACCAATAGCCCGATAAAGACCGGCTTTGTTGCGGATCACCTGTTTTGGTATCTTTGGACCAGCTGAAAGATAAATAATCATTCAGGCCCAACGTGTCATCCAGTCCAACGGTGCCCGTCCATTGCTGTATGCCCGTGCTGATATTGCCGGAATTATCGTATCCCGTGGTTAAATGCCACGGCAAGCTTGATTGATTTTCAATTTTGACCATGGTGCCGCCTTGGCTGCTGCCGGGTTCTAGCTTCATACTGGCATTGTTAGACGCCAGACGGTTCATCTGATCAAGGCCCTGTTCGATATCGCGTAAATTTAAGGGGCGATCAATGGTGAAGGGGAAGGCCGTGCGCAGGCGCATATTCTTCATCCATTTGTCACCTTGAAGTTCATAGCCTTCGACATGACCTTCAATGATATTCAACTCCAAGGACCCGTCGCTGATATCTTGCGCAGGCACGCCCCCGCGGGCCGTGACATAGCCTTTTTCTGTGTACAGGTTGGTAATGGCGCGCAATAACTCATCCACATCCCCAAGTGTGATGCAGTTGCCAAGATAGGGGGCAAGCAGATCAGCTTGTTCGTCTTCGCTTAAAAGCGTGACGCCGTTTAAGATAATTTCATCGGCTTGAAAGCAGGTTTGACTGTCGGGTAGGCCTTGGGTTTGTGCAGGCGGGACGATCTGCGGCTGCGTCTGACCGCCGGACTTATTTTTTAGCTCTAACAGGCGGCGCTGAGTTTCATTACGGCGCTGGATTTTATCCTGCTCTTTTTCAATGATATTCAGGTCCACTTGAGGAATAGCTTGCCCCCAAGTCATTCCACTAAGACAAAAGATACTCACGCTCAGGCAAAGCCCGAACTTCATTCCCGACAACAACACGATCTATCCGCTCTTTATCTCATTTATTATTACTATAAGCATACAAGTAGGGGTGAACACGCAAAAGGTGAATGTTGTGACTATGCAGAATAGAGATGTTTAGATGATCTTATTTAAAGTTGTTTATATCGGTTCTAACAAAAAATAAACCCTTGATGTGCATACACTTTCGAGTATTGCAATTGAAAATATAATAATGACAGATTTATACAAATTTAGATAAAATTCTAAATATTCGAATCTACTTATGTAAAGTTTATTTTGTGATATAAAGGGTCATCATCAGGTAAACAAGTTTCCCTCATCTTAAAAGCACTTAAGAATGTTTATAGGGTTTGACATGAAGTTATATCTTATTGAATTATATATATAATCTATGTTCAAACGCACTCATGAGGCTTAGGGATAAAGATTGGATTTCAAACTCATAACCTGAAGGTCGTCAGTTCAAATCTGGCCCCCGCAACCA
>JABXIG010000034.1 GCA_013373205.1 Methylocystaceae bacterium
GCTTCGACGTCGGTTAACGAAATACCGGCACGGATCGTCGGATGTGACTTTATCGATACCGTTTGCGATGAATATCGCAACGTGATCAGATATTCATTGTCGTGGAAAAACCACCATGGTCGGAGCGGGACCTCTATGTGGGTTTCTTGTTTAGAACCCCTTTGATAATTTCATGAGGTGTTCTTTGACTGATGCCACTGACTTCACCTTCACGCAGTGCTGTTCTTATTGCAGCAATCCTTTTGCGGTCAAATTCATCTGTGGATGATTTATTGGTTTTCATTCAATGTTGACCATTTTTATGTTGGATTTCTTCATATGATACAATTTCATCCAGATTAATATCCAACATATCTTCATCATAATGGTTCTGTAATCCAATCCATAAATCGGATGAGGTGCCGAAAAATTTAGCTAACCGGACAGCCGTATCCATGGTGATATTGCGTTTGCCATTGATGATCATGTTAATTCGGTTTGGCGGCACATGAATAGCTTTTGCCAATCGATAGGGAGTAATTTCCATCGGATCGAGAAACTCTTCCTTGAGAATTTCACCGGGATGAACCGGATCAAGTGTGCCACCATCAACAATATCTGACAGGTCAAGATCGTTGATGTCTTCAACTTTATATGTTTCTGTTTGTCCCATCATAATTTTCCTTAATGGTAATCCACCAATTCAACATTCTCGGCATGACAATCAATCCAGTGAAAACAAATTCGCCATTGCTGATTTACGCGGATTGAATATTGCCCGTTGCGATCACCGCTCAGGCGTTCCAATCGATTACCCGGTGGGATGCGAAGTTCTTCAACATCGTTAACTTTATTCAGAAGCCGGAGCTTTTGAAGTGCCTTACGCTGTAATTCAACAGACACACCTTTAATGCGTTTACGGGCAAAAATCGCCAAGGCCCGTTTGTCAGAAAACGTCTTAATCATGATTATGTATCTCATAAATACATATATACGTCAACCGTATATAAATCGCGACTAAGATAATGCAAAAATTATCTCAATTTGAGACAGCTTTTAGCAATGGAATTGCAATAACGGAAAAAGCATATATTATGATTTTGCATATTTTCGTGAAGTATGCTTTTCAAAAATTGATATAGAAAACGGGATTTTTAACGACCAGTTTTTTATATCAAACTTCCGGCAAAACACTTTCCCCGCCAATGGTCACTTCCGGGTCAATCAAGTTCAGTTGTCCGTCTTCATGAATGACATCAACCAATGTCGGGTCCAGTATGAACTTCATAGCCTGACCTTCATTATCAGCGAACACCGCGATATCGATTGTAAAACAGATTAACTGGCCGCAATCCCCTGTGCCTTTAAGTTGGATGTTGCGTAAATTCGCAGATGTCGCGTTCAGGATCGGGAATGCCACTGTGATTTTATCCATATGCAGTGGCGATAATTTGCTCATGGCTTTTGCCCGGACTGTGATCGTCCAACAAAACAATTGCTGTTTTTGTGTCGGTAGATATTCATTTTGAAAATCTTGTAAACGCATGATCTGTTTCCTTCTTAATGGTTTCTCCCCCCTATTTATCCACCAACTTCAACATTGTTGTTCGACATTGATAAATACAGTCAGGATAAACTGGTTGGAGAATTACCAATGCTGATAAAATCAGATCATCTCCCTTTGTATGAGCAAACATTCGAGTTCTTGAGAGCGAACCTCTACCTGAATGATGCTGCTGATTTTTCTCGTGACGCCATGGGCCGCTCACGCACGTATGTATCCGTGCTTCGATACAACGGGCGTCAACCTTCCCCAGAGGCGTATCGTAACCTGCACGTCTATTTACAAACATGTCTGAGCGAAACATCCGAGCCAGAGCTTTACCAATGCCTTGAGCATTACATCACCAAAGTTCAGGAGGCACTGTCATGACCAGAATAACAATCGTGCCGATCTCTATCTGTGGCAACTTCCCCATGGGATACAAACCGTCCTTGTGGCTCTACGACAAAGTCGAATTGGAAGATTACACCATTTTGGTCAAAAACTTCGATATTGAAATGAGAGACGATATTTGTTTCGTAGAAATCACAGGAAAAATTATCGTTTCTAACAAGCTTGATGAAGCACGTATTGAGGTCATTGAAACATTCGACAGAGCAACTTCTAGAATGAACGGCGTGGTTGCGGATATATGGAATGTTAAGGTCCGTGTTGATAGAGATCAGATCATGACAACCGATCTAGATGCACTCCAAAAATCTATGCAGGATGATAATAAAAATTGACAAGATGAATACTTGGAAAAGTGCGATTCACTCAAGTAAATCAATAAAATGACAGCATTTAAGGTGCTGTTTTATAATCACTTATTGAATCGACATAACGTCGTGAACGTTTGCAGGAGAAGGAATTCAATTATGAAGAAACAACCATGGCGAGTTGCTGTAGGCAAATCGTATGAAGGTCTAACGGATGATCTCATTTCATCGGAAGCACTTTCAATGGAAAGCTGTTTCAGCACACACTATACAAAGCCACAACCACTGGATGGGATGGCACCGGAAGATATCCGTGAATGGCTTGATGATGCTGAATATCACAAGGCGAATATGATTTTTGTGAACTTTGACCGTCAAGCCGATGCCAAAGCCTTCGCATCAGTTTCCCATGGTCAATTGATGGGGTGATCCAAGCGGATTTCCTCAGGGGATAAATACATATATCGGGGGCTTGGCGGCATTACTCGATCAGGAACACGGCGACAGACAATATACAGAATTTATATCGTCGTCGTTCCTGACACGAAACTTGAGAGACCGTAGAAAGCCAAGCCTACGGTCTCTTTTTTTTGATAACAAAAAGAACAAAATAGGAACTCTGATGACGTATTCTTATGATAAAGTGAACGCTTTAGCCGGAAGTGGTAAAACCTATGCTGCTGCCCGGTTTGCCGTCAACAACGCTGCAAAAGCCGGGCAAAAGATCGCACTAGTTCAACCTAGTAAGATTTTAATCGACCAAACTTACAACGATATCATTCACTATATGAAGGAACAGGGCATTCGATGTCCGGCGACTTTCTTTTATGGTGATGGTGAACGCAAACTGCATCAACGATCCGTAAAACAGGAAATCATGGGGCATTTATCCGACACGGATGATGTCGGTGAAATAATCCTGATGACGCAGGCTGCTTTTCTGACATTACCCTATTGGCACCGCCGAAGTGACTGGACCATCATCATTGATGAAATTCCGACGGTAGACCGGGCATGGGATTTTAAGCTACCTCGCAGTCACAAATTACTCACCAGCAATATTGAGGTGCAGGATTTTGATGCTATTCATTACCGGGTGCTACCATCGAAGACATCTCGGTTATCAGAATATCAACGTAATGAAGATAATGATGATGTCTATGCCATGTTCTCGGCAGTGTCTTCTTGCATTTTGAATGACCATTGGTCGGTCTATTGTAGAAAAGAACAGTATCACCGTCACCATAACGGCGATACGGACCATGGCAAACATACATTATCGCTCTATGCCATGCTTGAGCCGACCGTGTTAGCGGGTTTCAAGAATGTGGTGATCATGGGGGCCATGTATGATGAAAGCCTGTTAAACCTCTACTGGACCCTAAAAGGTGTCCATTTCACGGAGCATGAAGCTATTTCAGGGGCTGCTCGATATTACAGCCACGATAATGGTGAACTGATTAGCTTCAAATATTTGTTCGAGGATGACTGGTCTAAACGAACCCGTGATGTTGAAGTTGACGGAAAACCCGTTTTGGATTGGTCGGTCGAGCAGATCAAAAAAGAACTTGGCGATAAAGCATTTTGCTGGGTTGGTAATAACGACATTCCAGATGACCTGTTTGGCCGTCATGGCAATACTCGTCTGCCCGGTATCAGTAATGGCATGAACGAATATCAACATATCGATCATGTGGTCTTCTTGAGTGCGTTAAACCGAACCCCAGCCCACTATGCTTTTTTAAAATCGCAAGGTCTTGATCCTGACTATGTGAAATTTGCGACGGGTTGTCAGGCTGCCTATCAAGCGATTATGCGAGGATCAATCCGTGACCCGAGAAATTCAAATCCTAAAACAGCCATCGTGCCGGATTTAAGAACGGCGGAATATTTAGCGAGGTATTTTAGCGGTTGCCAGATTGGGATGCTCGGCGGCCTCCCAAAGAAAACCAAGAAGAAACCGGGTCGCAAGACGAAGACCGACACGTCATTTACGGGAGCAGAGCGACAGGTCCGTTTACGGGCGGAAAAAACACGTCGTTTGCTCAAAGAACAAATGGAATTGATCCACCATCAAAGTTGTAACGAAAATACTATAGATAACGAAAATTCGTTACAGAAATCAGACCCGGCTGACGGGTCTGAACTGCTCAAGCAGATCAAACGGAATTACAAGAAATTTGCTGTTCAGATGTTTGACAGTATCTATTCGTCCAAACCGGATTACCGTCTACGGTTGACTAACAGCGAATTAATCCAACAACTCCGTGATGCCCATGCCATTCGGGGGCGGCAATTGAAAAACTCAAATTTTTTGATTTCTGCTGCCGTGTTTGATGCCGATTTATCCGAAGATACCAATCGTGGTCTTGCCAATATTCAATACTGCAATGGGGTCTGGTTCGATTGCGATGGTGGCGACCTGACACCAGAAGAATTTCACAAGTGCTTTCCTGATTTGCATATGGTCACAATGAATACTTTCAGCGGCCATGACCGCTGGCGAGCTTTCTTTCCCACCACATCCATTATGACTGTGGAGGTTCACCAAATCATCGTGAAATCAGTTGTCCGTGTCTTGAATGATAAAGGCTTTTACGATGATAAAACCGCCGACAAACTGGCGAAGCTCAATAAAGTCGTCAAACGCCACGGATTTGATGTAAGCAAATTCACGGCATCAAGTCTGTTTTATGCTCCCATGCCAACGGCAACTGGTGAAGGTTTCTTCAATGAATATCAGGGCATCGAAATTGATCCGATAAAATGGATTGAACAAACCATTATTCATGATCAACCAGATGAGACCATCGCACCACTCGAATATGAAGTCACAGAAAAACCGGCCAACGACAATGATCAACAGAATTACCGCGAATGGGATGGGACGTTATCAGATTGCTATTTCAAGCCAACCAATAAAATAGCTGAATATCAATCTCATGGCGAACATTCTGATGCTCGATATACCGGTATTTTTGGATTGGCGATGTCATTCATCAAGGCAGCGACCTATGCCGGACACGCAGATAAAATGACCGAATGGCGTGTAATTGATTTCATCCAAGAAATCGATGGAGGCTATCATGATCGTCAAGATGCCAAACGAATTCCAACTGCCGTGCAGAATGCTTTTAATAAGGCAATATAGCATAAGTTTTCATATTGTTCTTATTTGTTCATGTTTTGGATTCGCTCAAAAAATTGCATCAGACTTCCACTTTCAACGTCAGTTTCACGATTATTGAACAACAAAATGGTATCGCGTTGAAACCGTTGCATGGACTCAAAAATTGAACATCAAAAGAGCATTTAACGCAGATAAAACATGCAAATAAATTGACATATATGATTCAAATTATAGCATTTTATGTAATAGCGAGGATGCTTTCATGATTGATTTAAACTTTACCGACATCACAAAACCAGCCACCCATGTGCCCCGAAAAAATCCACTCGATGTGTTCAGAAACGCATTGCAACAGCAAATTGATGCCTGTCTTGCTGCTCAAGCTGGAAAGACATATACCGTCAAACGCCGCCGCTATACCAACGGCGTAGACCACCACATAGAGGTCCCGCTCCGACCATGGTGGTTTTTCCACGACAATGAATATCTGATCACGTTGCGATATTCATCGCAAACGGTATCGATAAAGTCACATCCGACGATCCGTGCCGGTATTTCGTTAACCGACGTCGAAGC
>JABXIG010000025.1 GCA_013373205.1 Methylocystaceae bacterium
AATGCTCGATTCCACGCGGTGTACCAAACGGTAGACCATGAAGGCATCTTTTGTTACTTCTGTGGAATTGATAACTTCTTGTTGTTGCGAAAAACACCGATTAATCAATGACTTCCCTTGGCAGCCCCCGGGCACCATTCTCCAAGACTTCGCATGATGGCGAGGTCTTTTTTTGTGGCCTGACTTTACGAAAAACCTTTGCATCATCGCCACCGTTAAGCGGCTCACATTCTATAGAAAGCAAAACACATGGCAAAACTCGCCCCCAAAGTCCGCCCGGACATCTCCGACTGGACCGCCGCCGACCTTAAAAGCTGGCGTGACAAACACGGCTTCGACCAACTCCAAGCCGCAGCAGCCATCGGCATCGGTCGCCAGACATGGTTGAAGATGGAAAACGGCAAGAAGGCCGTTGATCTGGTCTATTATCTGGCTTGTATGGGGTATGATGCGGTGAAAGGGAAGTAGGGCTCTAGTCGAACAAATGTCCAAACATAAGTTCACCCACATTCGCATTTTTCCAATAAATTAGGGCTTCTCTTTCGTGCTTTGAAAGAAGTTTTGCTACGTCTTCGGGTGAAGGTTTTGCGTATAGCTCTTCAGGGGTAAGAACAATAATCCCCTCAAAAGTTTTTGTAAGAGCACCTTCAATTACTGGTATCGAAGTATAAGACTCAGCTTGCAAGAGGCAGGAAAAAGATGTGTAGCAATTCTTTCGAAATGTCACGATCTCGCCATTGCCAGTTTTGAATTCAGCTTCAAAGTAGTTGCATGGGTAGGTCCACCGTTTGACTGCCACACCTTTTAAATCAATTAAATTTTGAGCGTCAAAACATTTGCCTTTGAAGGATTTGATTTCAGAGGCGACATCGAAGGAAGAATTACCATATCCGGTGAAACCGTCTAGCAGAAGAAACATTTGGATATACCTGGCTTTTTACTCTGAATAATGGCTGTTTTCCTATCTCAGTCACTTCCCGAGCTATCAGAATGTTCTGATGAATTAAAATCACCGATTGAGCTTTCATTGTAACCGGATTTATCAGGTGTGGACCAAAATGCTTTGATCAAAAATAGTCCCATCAGAATCAAGCCGATTATTGCCCAGATGCTCATCTGTAAACCTATCAATAACTACAGCTTGCTTGAATTTCTAGCAAGCTGCCCTCCTAAAAACCCATTTGCTCGAAGTTCGAAGACACGGTCCATCTTTGACCACTCTTCAACCTCATCATTTGACTTGGAATATACCATAAGCAGAAGCCCAACACCGAAAATCAGTTGCATTCGAGATGCATCTTTAAATATGTCCCAAATATCGGCAGTGCGCTGACCAAACCAATTTTTCAATCTGTCCGCATTGTCTATGGATATTAGAATGCGTTGACCGTCAGTGAATTGGCAAGCCGAAGCGCCATCATTCAATGCATCTAAATTTCCGCTCCACCTTTCATAACCAAATTGTTCTTTCCAAGACAGAGTTTCACTCACTTCATCGTAAAAAGCTTCTTCGGAATTAAGCGCCCAATGATGTCGTTTGAACCCTCGCGCATTTACAAGCCAGTTTATCCCGTTCTCCCATATAGCCCGGTCACAAGTTACAACGATGGGTCCCTCTCTATATAAAAAGAAATCAGTATCTAAATCGTTTGGATCAAAAAGCATCAGAGTTCCCCCTCACTGATTTATTCCATCTTAAAATAGATAAGGCAACAGGCTTTCAAGTATAAGGTTCCATCCCATATCACGCCAAAACCTGCCTACATCCCCCCACAGCATGTCCGGGGCCTTGTAGGACTTCCATTCCCGCACGCCGAGGAGTATCTCCCGAGATCACCAGCGCGTTTTGCGTATGTTTGATGGAATTGTTGAAGCGCGTAAAACGTAAAGCGCGCCACCGACTCTTAAAACGGGAAAGGGAGCAATCTAAGCCTATGGCTATTTTCCAATAAGCTCGCCATGCACATCAACTGTTAGATCGTGTCCGGAAACTTTGAAGCTTCTGCTTCTTGAAGTTTCATTAGCTCGCTGTTTCGTCTGGCAACTGTTTCATGCCATTCTTGTGCTTCTCTATCCTTGAAGAAATTAGCATTCGGTTCAAGTCGTTTCACAGCCTCTTGTTATTTTTGGGGTCAGGTACGAAATTATTTTATCAATTTGGGGGGCCGCGTACGAAATTATATTTCTTATCTCGTCAGAAGAGCCTCAAAATTTCGGCTCCATATCACGTCGAGACCTATCCGCATTATCCACCCCACCTTCAGAATCGAATAGATTAAGTTCGTGAGGGTGGCGTCTTCTGTTAACGCCGTACAGGCATTTAAATGCTATTGAATTAAGTTAATTACACCCCATTTGCATAAATAATATGCAATACACTATAAAGATTAAAATATATGCAAATCCTGTTGCATTTCATGCCCCTCTCTCATTAATCTTAATGCAATTAATTTTTTCAGCACCCACATGGTAAGGCGCTAAAACTGATGTCAATTAAAGCCAGCATTCATCACTTGACCCATTATCAATATGATCAACCCGTGACCTTGGGTCCGCAGATCATTCGATTAAGGCCAGCGCCCCATTCCCGCACGCGTGTTATTTCGCATTCCTTGAAAGTGTCCCCGACTGACCATTTCGTTAATCACCAACAAGACCCTTACGGCAACTGGATGTCGCGTTTCGTCTTTCCGGAACCCGTGCGCGAATTTAAAATTGAAGTCGACTTGGTTGCTGACATGACGGTTTACAATCCGTTTGACTTTTTTGTAGAGGAAAGCGCTGAAAACTGGCCGTTTGACTATCCTGAAGACGTTGCACAGGATTTATCAATCTATAAAGTTGCAGAACCGATGGGGCCGCATCTCGCCGCCTTCATGAAAACGCTTGATCGAACCCAAGCGCGCTCCGTTGATTTTCTGGTCAACCTGAATGCGCGCATTTCAAATGAAATTGGTTATGTGATCCGAATGGAGCCGGGGGTACAGACACCGGAAGAAACCCTTGAACGTAAAACCGCTTCTTGTCGGGACAGCAGCTGGCTTTTAATTCAGGTTTTAAGAAACCTAGGTTTTGCGGCACGGTTTGTGTCTGGCTACCTTGTTCAATTAAAACCTGATTTAAAGGCTTTGGATGGGCCGAGTGGAACGGATCATGATTTCACTGACCTTCATGCCTGGGCCGAAGTCTATCTGCCGGGGGCTGGCTGGGTTGGCTTTGATCCCACATCGGGACTGTTAGCTGGTGAAAGCCACATCCCCTTGGCAGCCACACCACATTATAGGAATGCCGCCCCCATCACAGGTCTGGCGAGCCCGGCCAATGTTGAATTTAACTTTGATATGCAGGTCTCGCGCGTGGAAGAACACCCGCGTATTACCAAACCGTTCTCCGATGCGTCTTGGGAAGAATTAAATGAATTAGGCCATAAAGTTGACGAGGTGCTCCAGAAAGAAGATGTCCGCTTGACAATGGGAGGCGAGCCCACTTTTGTGTCCATTGATGACTTTGAGTCTGCTGAATGGAATACAGATGCGGTTGGCCCGACCAAACGGACACTGGCAGATCAGTTAATCAAACGTTTGCGTGAACGTTTTGCACCGGGCGGCATGCTGCATTATGGACAAGGCAAATGGTATCCGGGGGAAAGTCTGCCGCGATGGACCTTTTCTTTATATTGGCGCCGCGATGGGAAACCGATCTGGCAGGATGCTGATTTAATTTCCCAAGAAGAAACAGGCAAAGACAGTCATATTGAGGATGCGGAACGCCTGTTAACGCATATTGCGCAAAATCTGAATATCTCATCTGACTTGGTTGTTCCTGCCTATGAAGATCCTGCAGAATGGATTGTCAAAGAAGGTAGCTTGCCGGAAAATGTGACACCTGATAATTCCAAACTAGATGATGTCGAAGAAAGAACCCGCATCGCACGCGTGTTTGAACGCGGCTTAACACAGCCCGCTGGATATGTCCTGCCGATACAAGCATGGCAGTCGGAAAGTCGCCCCACACAATGGCTGTCAGAAGTCTGGTCCTTCAGACGTAAGCACCTGTACCTTGTGCCCGGCGACAGCCCTGTGGGCTACCGCATGCCACTTGGTTCCCTGCCATATGTGTCAAAGGCCGAATATCCCTATATTTATGAGGAAGATCCAAGCATTCCAAAAGATGAGTTACCGGACTTCCATCAGAAAGCCAAAAAGAAAGAAAAAGTATCTCAGAAAATTTCTGAATTTAAAGCTGCAGAGTCTGGTCAAGAACAAATCGAACAGACGGTAAGTGACATTAAGGGAACTGTCCGCACGGCCATGTCGGTCGAACCACGCGATGGGAAACTCTGTGTCTTCATGCCACCTGTTGAACGTGTAGAAGACTATCTGGATCTTTTAGCCTCCGTCGAAAATGCAGCAAAAGAGCTTGGTCTACCGGTTCATATTGAAGGCTACCAACCACCGCCGGACCCACGACTGAATGTAATCCGTATCGCCCCTGACCCGGGCGTGCTGGAGGTCAATATTCATCCGGCATCAACTTGGCAGGAATGTGTTCTAACGACTGAAGCCATTTATGAAGAAGCCAGACAATGTCGTCTAGGTGCGGACAAATTTATGATTGACGGACGTCATACGGGCACAGGTGGTGGCAATCATGTGGTTGTTGGCGGGGCAACACCTTTGGATAGCCCTTTCCTTCGACGTCCGGACTTATTGAAAAGTCTGATCCTCTACTGGCAGCGTCACCCCAGTCTGTCTTACTTGTTTTCTGGTCTGTTTATCGGCCCAACCAGTCAGGCACCACGTATTGATGAAGCGCGACATGACAGTCTTTATGATCTGGAAATTGCCCTTCATCACATTCCATCGCCAAACAATGGAGAAGTGCCACCACCTTGGCAGGTTGATCGCCTTTTGCGCAACCTGTTGATTGACGTCACCGGCAACACCCATCGCAGCGAAATATGTATCGATAAACTTTATTCGCCTGATGGCCCGACCGGACGATTGGGGCTCGTGGAATTTCGTGGATTTGAAATGCCACCGAACCCCCGCATGAGCCTCGCCCAACAGGTTCTACTGCGTGCAATCATTGCCCGACTATGGAGAAATCCATTAAAAACCAACAGCCTTGTGAGATGGGGAACCAGCCTGCATGACAGGTTCATGCTGCCTTATTATGTTTGGCAGGACTTTTTGGATGTCATACGGGACCTGTCCCATGAAGGTTTCGACTTAAAACCGGAATGGTTTAGCGCACAGGCCGAGTTCCGTTTTCCATTCTGCGGTGAAGTCAAATATGAAGGAATTGAACTGGAAATCCGCCAAGCCCTTGAGCCGTGGCATGTCTTGGGCGAAACAGGCGCGATCGGCGGAACTGTGCGTTACACAGATAGTTCAGTAGAACGCTTACAAGTCAAACTGACCTGCGGGGATACGAAACGCTACACCGTAACCTGCAACCAACGAAAGGTCCCATTGCAGGCAACAGGTGAAGCAGGCGTTTCTGTGGCAGGCGTACGCTTTAAAGCATGGAAGGCGGCACAGTCCCTTCATCCTATTGCCCCTGTCGATGCACCACTGACGTTTGATATCTATGATAACTGGACGGATCGGGCATTGGGCGGGTGTGTCTACCGTGTTGCCCATCCGGGTGGACGCAATTATGAAACCTTCCCCGTCAATAATAACGAAGCCGAAGCACGACGCCTTGCCAGATTTGAACCACATGGGCATACTGTAGGCAAATATCGACCAGACAGTGAAACGCCACATCCGGAGTTTCCTCTAACGCTGGATTTAAGACGGCCAACTGGATTGTAAGTTATGTCTTCGCTATCACCCGTAAATAAAATGCCAGCCCCTGCAGAAAAACTGCTGAAGAATTATGAGCGGGTTGAAGGCGTATCAGATGAACTGTTTGATCATGAGGGCAATATCCGAAACGCTTGGCAACCTTTTGTCAATTTTTTTACCAAGCTTGGTCTCGATGACATACAGCGCAGAATAGCACGGGGTGACCAATATCTTCGTGATGCGGGGGTGTTTTATCGTCAATATGATGCTTCAGAAGCCTCGGAACGTGACTGGCCGCTCAGCCATATTCCCGTCATTCTGGGGTCGTCGGATTGGGAAACCATCACAGCAGGTTTAAAGCAACGTGCTGATCTGCTTGAAATGGTTTTAGCCGACCTTTACGGCCCGATGAACCTTGTAACCAATGGATATTTACCCGGCGAATTGATTGCCCGTTCCAGCAGCTGGTTGCGCCCCATGGTTGGTGCACAGCCACACAATGGACATTTCCTGAATTTTGTGGCTTTTGAAATTGGTCGTGGCCCAGATGGTCGCTGGTGGGTTTTAGGGGATCGAACACAAGCCCCATCAGGTGCCGGATTTGCCTTGGAAAACCGCGTTGCCACAACGCATGTTTTTTCGGACCATTATCGCAAGGCAAATGTTCATAGGCTGGCCGGATTTTTTAAACGTTTCAGGGACCATCTTTACAGTATCAGTCGTGAAAATGATTGTGGTGTAGGTGTACTAACACCGGGGCGCTTAAATGATGGATATTTTGAACATGCCTACATTGCCCGTTACTTGGGGTTTATGCTGCTTGAAGGCGAAGACATAACCGTTCGCAACGGCGAAGCCATGGTGCGCACTGTTGATGGGCTAAAGCCCATAAGTGTGTTGTGGCGGCGTATGGATTCCTCCTTTGTCGATCCGTTAGAATTGAATTCAGCTTCCATGATTGGAACGCCCGGACTGGCAAATGTTGTCAAACAGGGCAATTTAACCATGATTAACAGTCTGGGCAGCGGCATTCTGGAAACACGCAGTATGCTGGCCTTTTTGCCGCGCATCCATCAGGCCATCAACGGGACTGATCTTTTATTACCCAATATTGCGACATGGTGGTGCGGTCAGGAAGCAGAACGTCGTTATGTTCTGGATAGTGCCGAAGACATGATGTTTGGGCCAGCCTTATCACGCAGCCTGCCCTTTGAAGTCAATGAAATGCACCCGATGAGCCGGGATGAAGATGGGCAAACATTAAAACAAAAGATTGTCGAAAATCCTTCAGACTTTGTCGCACAAGAGACCGTAAAACTCTCAACAACCCCGGTATTTGAAGATAACCGCCTGAAGGCACGACCCATGACAATTCGGGTCTTTCTAGCGCGCACAGAACAAGGCTGGGATGTCATGCCCGGTGGATACGCACGAATTGGAATAGGCGAAGGCAAAACCGTGTTGGCACTGCAAGGCGGTGGTAAAGTTGCCGATGTATGGGTCAGCTCGAAACAGCATGTTGAACAGGAAACACTCGGGTCTGACACAAAGACGGAATATGTACGTAAAATTGCAGAAGTCCTGCCAAGCCGAGCGGCTGATAATTTATTTTGGCTCGGTCGATATATTGAACGTGCCGAAGTCCTGTCACGCATGACACGGGCATATCATACCCGCCTTGAAGAAAGTGATGACTTTGACACCCCCCTTTTAAACGTGTTTGCACAATACCTGAAGATGCATAACATCAAACCAGATGATGCCATCCCTGAAAGCATCTGTAATGCGCTCATGTCAGCAATGGCAAGTGCGGGGCATATCCGGGATCGTTTTTCCGTGGATGGCTGGCTTGCGCTTAAGGATGTATCTGATAATGCCTGGAAATTTCATAAACAGGTTCTACCGGGTGATGATACGGCGGATGCAGCCCAGGTCTTGTTAAGAAAAATCAGCGGCTTTTCCGGTCTTGTGCATGATAGCATGTATCACCATACGGGTTGGCGTTTTATGAAAATGGGACGTGCCTTGGAACGTGCCGGTTTAATGGCTTCCGTGCTTCGTCATTTTATAAAGCAGGGCCACCCCGTTGGCTCGTTGGACATCCCCGTCGATATCGGGGACAGCCTTATGACACATCGACATCGTTATCTGGTCAACACCAATCGGGAAACCGTTGTTGACCTGCTCGCCCTTGATAATTTGAACCCCCGCTCCATCATTTACCAGATCACGGAATGTCAGCAGCATTTGGGGTTTTTGCCGGGTGAAGATGACCACCGTCAGAAAAGTCTCTTATCACGCAAAATGTTAAGATTACATACGGACCTGGCAACGACACTCCCACACCAAGTCACAGATAAATTTCTTCAAAATATTGAAAATCGAGTGTATGAAATCTGCGACTTAATCTCTTCTACCTATTTGACATAGCAGGTGGGATGTGCGCTACGAAATCTCACTTGAAATATCTTATGAATACGCCTTCGCAGCCAGCGGTGGGCGACATTTATTGCGCATGTTACCTGCACATATTGAGAGCCGCCAACATAGAATAAGTGGCTATGTGAGCGTTAACCCTGCGCAAGAAGAAAGAACGGACCGCTTTGACTTTTTCAATAATGCCGTCAGTGAAATTGCCAGCCATCATAGTCACGATATCCTGACATTCAAAATGCTGTCTCAGGTCGAATGTTTTGAACAGTTTCGCAGTTTTAACCTGTCGCCCGATTTAGAAAAACTGAAAGAGGAAATGTCACAGTTACAAAACCTCTCCAATGAGTCCCCTCTCCACTTTATCGGCGACACACCCCGTGTACGTATCAATAATGATATCAAACAGTTTGCATTAAATTCCCTGAAGGGGGGAATGGGATGCTTGGATATCATTGAAACTATTGGCCTGAAACTGCACGAAGAAATGACTTTTGATCCAACCGCGACCACGGTTGAAACCCCCATGGAAGATGCATTTAAAAACCGTGAAGGTGTCTGTCAGGATTATACACATATCATGATTGCTTGCCTTAGAAGCATAGGCATCCCGGCAGGCTATGTGAGCGGCTTTATTCGCACCATCCCGCCGGAAGGTCAGGAACGTCTGGAAGGTGCCGATGCCATGCACGCATGGGTCAGGGCTTGGGCAGGTACTGAAACGGGCTGGATTGAATATGATCCAACAAACGCGCTATTTGTAAACACCGACCATATCGTTGTCGCTTATGGACGTGATTATGATGACGTTGCCCCGATCAAAGGCGTTCTGAAAATGTTTGGGGAACAGAAAACCACCCAAGCCGTCGATGTTGTTCTCATCTAAACGATCAGAGAGGTCCTGACCCTAAGGATTGAGCAGTTGTAAGGCGTCATCATGTAGCTGGGCAGATGCAGAGGAAACGACGGCACCACCAGAAGATAAGGTCAACGGATTGCCTTGCCAATCGGTCATTATGCCACCGGCAGCTTCGACAACGGGGGAAACAGCCAGAAAATCATACGGCTTAAGCCCATAATCAACAACACAATCCACATGGCCCGCACTCAACAAGGCATGGGGATAGCAGTCATAGGAAAAACGACGCGTTTTGCCCGCTTTTAGTAAACGGTCCAACACCTGTGGCTGTTCAGCAATCAGTTTGTCCCCTTCATTGATATAGATAATGGCATCATCAATATTCGTTTGACCGGACACCCGGATTGGTTTGCCATTACACGTAGACGGGCACCCTTTAGCCCCACAATAAATCTCGTCCAAGATGGGCATAGAGATCAATCCCCCCTGAACAACCCCCTGTTTGACATAGGCTAGAAGCAGGCCAAAAAACGGGTTGCCCGAAATAAATGACCGGGTGCCATCAATCGGATCGATAATCCACAAGTTCTCTGTCAAAGAGCCATCAACACCACTTTCTTCCCCGAAAATCCCATCTTCAGGATACTTCGCTGCGATCGCTTTCTTCAATTCATGTTCAATCAGCTTGTCCGCAACCGTTACCGGGCTTTCGTCGCTTTTAAATTCAACACGATGAGTTTGGCGGAAATATTTTTTAGCAAGTACGCCAGCCTCTCGCGCCCAATTTTCAGCATCGTTTAAAATTTGCTCCAACTCGCCTACCTGTGCGTTCAACTTTAAATCATTCTTCATTTTTTGTCCTATTTGGGCCGGATTATGCACGTCATTTGCCTGATAAAATCAGTAAATTACACGTACGCCTGCCTTCTTAAATATTTCGATTTGGTCTTTGTCTGCTTTGCTATCTGTTACCAAAATACTAATATCTTCAGCGTTACAGTGATGCACTCGGTTGGTTTTACCGATTTTGCTGCTATCGGCCAATGTGACTAACTTGACTGATTGCGAAATCATGGCACGTGCGATTTCGGCTTCACGATAATCATATGAATAGGCCCCGCTCTTGGCATCTACGGACACAGGTGCGATGAAAGCCAAATCAAGATTGAAGCGTCGGATTTCATCTAGTGTCAGTTCCCCAAAAGTGGCGGGGACATCGGTCACAATTGATCCGCCAAGCAACAGAACATCAATCTTATTGCCTACAGACTTGATATGGGTTGCGATTTCGATCGAATTGGTTACCACCATAATCTCAGGAATTTTGGCAAGTTCCCGGGCAAACGTCGAAGTCGTTGTACCGGCATCAATAAACAATGATGTGCCGGGACGCACCAGTTCAGCCGCAGAACGCGCAATTTCACGTTTAGCCCCCATATTATTTGTTTTGCGCGTTTCAAAAGGGGCTTCTGAACCAGGGCCGGTCAAAATCGCGCCCCCATGGACACGTTTGATTTTTCCGCCGAACTCAAGGTCTTTCAGATCCCTGCGTACAGTCTCGCGTGAAACATTCAGCATGTCTGCCAATTCGTTGGCGCTTACCTGTTTATTGGCTTTCAGAAAAGTTAGAATGTGCTTATGACGTTCTGTTGCCAACATGTCAGGCTCCTTTCACTCTGGCTTTGTGCGTCTGCACCAGAACCAGAATACCTTTCATACCAAGAAGTGCTAACCCAACGACAACCATCACCGCCGTTGAAAATGCTGCAGCTTGTGACGTTAGGCCCGCATCATCAAGACGCATGATTGTTACCGCTGCGACGCTTAGTTTCGGTGTTGTCAGAAAAACAACAGCAGATAAGGTCACCATTGAACGCATAAACAGGAAAAAGAAGATCGAAATCAACATCGGCGTCACAAACGGCGCAATAATGTTGAATGAGATACGCCCTAACCCTGCCCCCAAGGACTCACCGGCTTCTTCCAGTTCAGAGGGAAATTGACGAAACCCTGTCATTATGGTCATGAAAGCCTGTGTATGATAGTGGTAAAAATTTACCGCCGCAATTAAAGCAGCAGAACCATATAACAGATACAAAGGCGTAGATGTTGAATTGAATGTCAGGATGTAAGCCAAGCCCAGAACCATGCCGGGAACAGCTGCCGGCATAGACGCTAGCACCTGAATGGGTTGAGTCAAAACAGCAGAAGCCCGGCGCAAACCAACACCCAAAACAAACACCGCAAGTGTGCCTAGCGTTGCCGCGCAAATGGAAATCCAGATGGTAACCCACAAAGATGAATAGCCGCCCGCAAGCGTAATGAAGTAATGCTTGGTCGTCAGGCTATAGTTATATGGCCACAGCTTCACAAAGCTCGCATAGACCACAACGCCAATCACCAAGACAATCATCGCGGCAATGACATAGTTTGCCATCGCCATCGGCACATCACGTTTCCCGTAAAAACGCGGCACGTACGGCTGAATGTTTGTAGCTTTCTGGTTTTGCTGACGTTTCATTGCCTGACGTTCAATATAATAAGATACCACTGTTGGCAGCAGCAGCATAATGCCGACCACCGCCCCCATGTTAAAGTTTCGCTGACCAATGACCTGAGAATAAATCTCTGTCGCCAGAACAGAATAGTCCCCACCTATTACAGCGGCGTTACCGAAATCGGTAATCGTGATAATAAAGACAACAAATGCCGCACTTAAAATAGCATAAATCACGCCGGGCAACGTCAGATCACGAAATTGTCGACTGGGTTTGGCCCCCATGACCTCGGCAGCTTCAAATATACGGGCATCCAACAAAACAAGGGCTGCCCCGATAATCATGACGACTTGTGGCAAGGCATAAAGTGTGTTGGAAATTAAAAGTCCCCAAAACCCGTATATTTCCAGCTCCAACCCAAAAAAACGATTAATTAATCCATTGCGCCCAAAGATGAAAATCAGACCCAAGGCCTGCACCAAAGACGGGGCCAGCATCGGCAGAACAATCGCCACACGGATCAGGTTTTTACCGGGAAAGACACAGCGGTGGAGACCATGAGCAATAATGTATCCGAGTACGACACTAACGACAGTCGTCGCCCCACCCATCAAAAGCGAATGTTGTGTTGCCCGCCAGAATCCCTTAGAGGCAAGAATTTCCTGATAATTCGCGAGGCCATAGCCCCCGCCTTCCACAGTGATTGAACGCAAAAAGACGATAACCATCGGGTAAAGGAAGAACAGAAACAACCCAATGAGAGGAACAATTAAACAGACAACCGCAAGCAGCTTATCACTGTCAAACGTGCGCCCGCCTATCGCGGTTTGTTTTGTTGTAAGGGTTTGACTCATGGATTGACCCCATCTTCATCATTAGCAACCCAATGGCAAGCTTCAGCAAGGATTTCAAGCGAAACCCGCTGCCCTTGACGAAGGTCACAGGGACCATGTGTTTCAACCAGAATTTCGCCAAGGGGGCTATCAACTTCAATCCGGTTCAGATTACCCAAAAAACCCGTTGACAGAACGGTTGATGTTCCATCTTCACGTGCCGAAATCGCAATTTGCTCGGGCCGGATACTAGCAATATATGCATCATCCGGCCCGTCGGGACGAGCCGTTAGGAGGACTGGCATCTCGTCGCGAATACGTGCAGTGGGGATCAAATTACTTGTCCCCATAAAATCAGCAACAAAGCGTGTTTTCGGGTTTTGATATAATTCCTTCGGTGTACCTGCCTGAACAACAACACCGTGATTCATGCAGATGATTTTGTCTGCCAATTCCAAAGCTTCTTCCTGATCGTGGGTTACCATCAAGGTCGGAATACCCAGTTTCTTTTGCAGGTGACGAATTTCAATACGTAACGAGGCACGTACTTTTGCATCCAGTGCAGAGAGCGGTTCATCAAGAAGCAGCACGCTTGGGTCAACTGCAATTGCCCGTGCAATCGCGACCCTTTGTTGTTGACCTCCTGAAAGCTGGCCCGGGTATTTACCCCCGACCTGTGGCAAACTGATGGTTTCCAGCAGTTCTTCAACCCGTTCATCTATTTGTGCTTGTGGGGTTTTGCGAATGGTAAGGCCATAGCCAATATTTTCAGCAACCGTCATATTTGGAAACAAGGAATAGGATTGAAAAACAATCCCGAAGCCACGTTGTCTGGCCGGTACTTTTGTAAGCGGTTTCCCCTGAAGACTGACTTCACCGGAATCAATTTCTGTCAGACCTGCAATTGTGCGCAACAACGTGGTTTTGCCACATCCACTTGGCCCCAGCAAACAGACAAATTCACCTTGTTCAATGGAGATCGACACATCATCAAGGGCTGTGAATTGGCCGTAGTGTTTGGTTGCATTGCTTACGGTAAGGTACATGACTGGCCTTCTCAATTATAATTTTAAGCGCAACGACGCGCAACCCGCACGAGTAGTTATAAATGTTACATTTTAAAAAGATTAAAATGGCGGGCGACTTGATTGCGCCCGCCAATATTGAACAGTTTAGCGGCCGAACCGTTCTTTCCATTCTTTTTTAATGTCTTTCTGACGACCTGCTGATTCAGCAAAATTTACTGGCGCCAGAATTGAACTGATATCAGATGGCAACCCAGCTTTGGCTGCTGCCTCGGATGTTTCGACACCCGGGATGGTAATTAACGCCTTAAACTTCCCATAAAGGGCCTGCGCCTCTTTGGTCATGGTCCAGTCGAGGAAACGTTTGGCATCTGACTTATTGTCACTGCTTGCCATAAGGCCAGATGCTTCCAGTTCATAGCCAACACCACCTTCGGGGAAGACCATTGCCAACGGATAACCATCTTCAATCGATTTCATCGCTGTGAAGGCCAGTGAAATCCCAACGGCATATTCACCAGCACGCGCCGCTTTACAGGGTTTGGAACCGGAAGATGTATATTGTGCCATATTCGGATCAACATCTGTCAACACCCCCCAGCCTTTTTCCAGTCCGTTAGATTGTAACACGGCATTAACGTGCAGATATCCGGTCCCGGAAGAATTAGGATCAGGCATTAGAATTTCGCCTTTAAAGGCAGGGTCTTTCAGATCAGCCCAGCTTTTGGGCATTGGCAGATTTTTCTGCTCAAGACGTGCGGTATTGACACAGAAGGCCCCCATATAACCGATCGGTGCAAACCAGCGGTCCTCAGGGTCACGGAATTCTTTCCCCAGAACATCAGCACCTTTGGCCTTGTAGGATTCCAGCAAAGCCAAAACCTGCGGGTCCATCATCGCCGTAACCGCCCAGCCCCAGATCACATCTGCTTGCGGGTTGTCAGCTTCGGCCAAAAGACGGGCACCCAACTTGCCTGTAGAAAGGCGAAGAACATTCAATTCAACATCAGGCATGGCTGTTTTAGCCGCTTCAACGTAGCTGGCAATTTCTTCTTCTTCCAAAGCCGTGTAAACAGTCAATTCGCCTGCCTGGGCAGAAGTCGCCAATAATGATCCTGACATAGCTACCGCGACTGCGGCACTTGTGATGTTTTTGGTCCAGTTTTTCATATTTTCTCCAAACTCACCCGCTTGTATTTCCATTTCAAATCAAGAAAACCCCGGGTTACCTCTGTGTTCAGTTACAATGTCTTGCTGCGTTAATTTGTGTATATTTGTGTATATATGTATTTTTGTGTTTTTTCAACTTTTTTAATCTCCCCTTTTTAAAGAAACGCCTCAACCTCAGTGCCACCGCCCAAAAAAAGAAGAACGCCCCATTAAAAAATGGGGCGTTCCACAGTTCACTCATAGTTTACAAAGCCTAGTGGCTAATCATCCAGGGGCGATCGGCCGGGAAGGTTTTGCTTCCGTCTCCCAAATAAACCGTTTTGGATTTACGCGGTTTACTTGAGCAACAGCCACAACCAGGTTCATGGTCATGTTTGTGTTCGCGATGGCTTAGAGAAGAGATAAGGGGTTCATGTTTATTCTTTTCATTTGTTTCCATCGCTTTACGCTTGGCGGGGTCCATTCCCAAGATCGACGGTGCAATCGCAATCACACGCGGCGACATGGTTTTGCATTGCGGGCATTCAGTCGGCAGCGCCGCCTTATCTGCAACCTGCAACTCTTCAAAAACCCCGTGTTCAGGACATTTGTAATGATACAAAGGCATGAGCATTACTCCTTATCTGGAGAAAGCGGAACATCCACACTACCATCATAATATTTGGTCGGACCTTCTGCGTTTGGCTGAACATCCTTTTCAAAAATATCTGTTGGCAGCCACAAGGTCGCACAAGCGTTCGGAATATCCACAACGCCACTGATATGACCCTGAACAGGTGCCGTCCCAAGGATGGCGTAGGCTTGAGCACCCGTGTAGCCAAATTTCTTGAGATATTCAATCGCGTTCAAACATGCCTGACGATAGGCAACATGAACGTCCAGATAGTGCTGTTCACCTTCTTCATCGACAGAGATACCTTCAAAGATCAGGTAGTCGTCGTATTTAGGTGTGATCGGGCTTGGCTTAAAGATCGGGTTTTTGATTGCATATTTTTCCATGCCATCTTTGATCAGGTTCACACGCATGTGGATCCAGCCAGCCATTTCAATCGCACCACAGAATGTGATCTCACCATCACCTTGGCTGAAGTGCAAGTCACCTACAGACAGACCACCATCTTTTACATAAACCGGGAAGTAAACTTTAGAACCACGGGACAAATCTTTAATGTCGCAGTTACCACCATGTTCGCGTGGCGGAACTGTACGGGCAGCTTCAGCTGCAGCTTCTTTCGCCGCTTCAGGTGACATGCGTCCCATGTGGGCTGTATCAGCACATGGCAAAGCCGCAAGTTCAGGAATACGATCAGGTTCAGTGTCGTAAAGCCCTTTTTCACGCTCGTTCCACATGTCCAGCATCTCTTTTGAAGGCAGACAACCGATCAGGCCCGGGTGGATCATACCCGCAAATTCAACGCCCGGAATGTGACGAGAGCTTGTGAACATACCATTGAAGTCCCAGATGGATTTCTGCGCTTCAGGGAAATGTTCCGTCAGGAAGCCACCGCCATTTTGCTTGGAGAAGAAGCCGTTAAAACCCCACTGGCTATCTTCGAATGTACCAATATCAAGAATATCAACAACCAGAAGGTCACCCGGTTCCGCACCTTCCACACCAATTGGGCCGGAAAGGAAGTGAACCTGTGTCAAGTCAACATCACGCACGTCGTCCGCGCTATCGTCATTCTTGATCTGACCACCTGTCCAGTCAACACACTCAACGATGAAATCATCACCGGGTTTCACCATGGCTGCCATCGGAATATCCGGGTGCCAGCGGTTATGGATTTTGTCGTTTTCGTACGCTGATTTACTCAGGTCAACTTTAATAATCGTCTCAGCCATGATTACCTACTACAGTTAAAATTAATGGACTTGAGAAAGACTACATGCGGACCTTTTTTTGGGTAAATACGTCTAATGACGTATTTATTCCTTTAAAAACAATATGTTATAACATAACATATCAGAAGAGTTGTTTTAAATTTAATGCCCTTTAAAAAAAATGGCCTAATTATATATAGTTAGACTGCATGACATAAAATTTATGAAAATGCGGATTAAACTTAATTCGTATATATGCCGCGACATTAAACACAAAATATTTATGCGATTGAGCTGAAGCCCAGGATGTCAGCTTGCGAACTTACAAAAACAGTTGGCTCTCCCCTTCGGAAGAGCCAACAAAGCGAGAATCTTATTCTCTTAATCCTTCGGCAATGGGCCTAGTTTGACGCCATCAGGATAGTATTTCCAACCGTCCTTAACCTTGATTTTATCATCCCAAGGCAGTTTGTATTCCCCTTTGGCCAAGTCTTCGACCCAAGTAAGATAATTTTCACGTTCACCGCCTGGCTTACCAACATAAGCACGGCAACCAACGTTATAAATATTATTCTCCAGCGCCCAGTTTTCGCGCGCTTTATCCACCAAGCGTGGGAAGAGTTCAGCGGTCACAATCTCCCAAGGGTTACGATGGCCTTGTTGAATAACATTACCGTCATAGTTACATACAGTCCCTTCACCAAAGTAGTAGAAGACACCATCATAACCAGCCAGGTTGACAGAGATCGTATACATCAGGTTCTGCCACGCATTTGTACGGTTTGTCCAAATCCATTGATCGTTCACTTGTGTTGAATAACCGGAAATACGGATATAAACATTTGCGCCTTTATAAGCGGCTTCACGCGCCAGTTCAGGGAACATGCCATCATGACAAATACAAACAGCCAGTTTAGAACCTTTAGGGCCATCACATACAGGCATACCAAAGTTACCTGGTGACCAAGGTTCAATCGGCACCCAAGGCTGTAATTTACGGTAGTGAAGTGCAATCCCGCCTTCATCATTGATGATAAGCGCAGTGTTGTACGGCGGCAGAGTGGGGTCTTCATTTTTTTCCATGATGGAAAAGACACCCCATACCTTATTATCGATACACGCCTGCTTGAAACGTCCTACTTCCGGGCTGTCAATATCCAACAGCATTTCATCATATGTCCAGATGGATGTATTCAAACCTTGCGTGGAATATTCCGGGAATACAATCAAATCAAGATCTGGGTATCCGGCCTTTGTACTCGCCAGACACTTACAAATCTGATCGACTTGAGTTTGAATATCTTCAGGTCCGGTAATAACCGGAACCGGATATTGCACCATTGCTGTAAGAAGAGCTTCTTCCCATGCACTCACACTACCTGTACTACCCATTGCGTTAATCTCCTTTAGATTACATATTGAAAACTAAGTACAAGATCACTATGCCACACAGAAAATTTGAATAAATACGTCAATTAACGTAATAAAAGTATTTATAAATACTATAATACCTCTTTCAAATATAAAAATTAATTATATTATTTATTATTAAAAATTATTAATTATTTTTTTTATTATTTATTTAATATAAGTATAAAATATAAATTATAAAATACTTTTATTAATTATATTTGATAATTAACAACTGAAAAAATAGGTATGGAAAATACAATTTAATTTTTTCTATTATCACTTTGTCACCACGTCACTTATACATAGTCGCAAGCAATATGTTATAACATAACATTAAACTTACTTAAAGCAAGCCGTAAAGACAAAAAAATAAGGGCATGGATTTCTATCCATACCCTTATAAAATTAAGATAAACTCTCCCCAATCCGCTAAAACCGCATGAGCAAACCCCTAGCCCATGCGGTCAAATTGTCGCCTAAACGGAAAGGAAACTTGCGATCTTTTCTTCATTAATATCATCACGTGTGGCTTCGTGAACGATTTCGCCATTTTCAAGAACCAGTACACGGTCTGCGACATCCAACGCAAAACTTAGGACCTGTTCAGAAACGACAATACTTAGCCCACGTTCATCACGGATCTGTTTTAAGACCCGACCCATTTCACGAATGATAGACGGTTGAATCCCTTCTGTTGGTTCATCCAACAACAAGACTTTCGGCTCGGTTGCAAGTGCTCTTGCGATTGCCAATTGTTGTTGTTGCCCCCCTGAAAGGTTCCCACCCCGACGCGATTGCATTTCCAGCAACACTGGGAAAAGTTCATAAAGGTCTTCCGGTACCGACTTCTTCTTTGTCGTTACAAGACCCGTTTCGATATTTTCCTTCACCGTCATGGACGGAAAGATCATCCGACCTTGGGGAACATAAGCCAACCCATTGATAACACGGTCATGACTTTTCATATCCGTCACGGCCGTATCACCGATTGTTGCCTGCCCCTTACTTGTTGGGACCAGCCCCATCAACGATTTCATGAGCGTTGTTTTACCCATGCCGTTACGACCCATAATCGCAACGATCTCATTGGGCGCGACTTCAAAATCAAGCCCGTGAAGGACTTCACTCTGTCCATAAGAGACGTGATAATCAGATACTGCTAACATTTATATGTCTCCTGTTTCTTAGTGACCGAGATAGACTTCAACAACTTTCGGATCATTCTGGACATGGTCCATGGAACCTTCCGAAAGCATCTTGCCCTGGTGAAGAACCGTCACACGGTGTGCGATATCTTCAACGAACTTCATGTCATGCTCGATCACCAGAACCGAACGGCCCTTGATAATGCGTTGCAAGAGTTCAGCTGTTTTCACCCGTTCAGAGACACTCATGCCCGCAACAGGTTCATCCAACATCAAAAGATCGGGATCTTGGATCAACAACATGCCGATTTCGAGCCATTGCTTTTGTCCATGGCTCAACAGGCCGGCAGGTTGCTGCAGATGGTCTGACAAGAAAATATCAGCTGCGATTTCTTCAACACGGTCGATTACTTCTTTGTCACGTTTAAACACCAACGCCCCAAAGACGCCATGCCCACGCGGGAAAGAGAGTTCAAGGTTTTCGAAAACCGTCAAATCTTCATAAATGGATGGATTTTGGAACTTACGACCAACCCCGGCATGAACGATTTGGTTTTCTGACAAATCTGTCAGTTCTGTATCACGGAACTTGATCGAGCCGTGCGATGCCTGAGTTTTGCCACAGATCAAATCCAGAACAGTCGTTTTACCCGCACCGTTCGGACCAATGATGACACGGATTTCTTCTTCTTCTACGTAAAAGGAGAGATCATCCACCGCTTTAAAGCCATCAAATGAAACTGTTAAACCTTCAACGGACAGAACAAAGTCTTTTACTTCTGTTTGCATCACAATCTCCTTTATTCTGCTGCTTGTTTGCTGGCAAGAGGCACATCCGCATCTGAATCATCATCTGCATCTTTACCACCATTGCCCGACAGGAACTTTGGAAGGCGCGGTTCAACATATGTTGTATAAAGGCCCGCAAGTCCGTTCGGAAACGCCATCACAACCGCGATGAACAATCCACCCATAGCCAACAGCCACAGTTCAGGGAATGCTTCGGAAAGAAGTGTTTTAGCCTGGTTAATGATCAAAGCACCCCAGACAGCGCCAAGAATAGACAAGCGCCCGCCAACGGCCGTAAAGATCACCATTTCAATACTTGGTACGATCCCCACAAATGACGGGGACATAAACCCGACCTGCAACGTGAACATTGCGCCACCGATCGCAGAGAAAGCCGCACCAAGACAGAAAACAAAGATTTTAAAGTTGGCAACGCTGTAACCTGAGAAGCGAACACGATCTTCTTTTTCGCGCATCGCAACCAGCAATCTACCCAGTTTTGATTTACGCACATATTGAGCGACGAGCAAAACAACGAACAAGAGGAATGCGTTCACGAAATAAAGGGTGTATTGCGCACTTTCAGTACGAATATCCCAGCCCATCAGGGTGCGCAGATCGGTGATACCGTTTACACCACCTGTATACCCTTGCTGACCGATAATCAAAATGGTCAGGATTGCTGCAATTGCTTGCGTGATGATGGCAAAATATACACCACCTACACGACGTTTAAACATCGCAACACCAAGAATATAGGCAAAGACGGTCGGGACAACGAGAATAGCAACCAATGTTAAGGGAAACGAATGGAACGGCTCCCAGAACCAAGGGAGTTCTGTCAGCTGGTTCCAGTCCATAAAGTCAGGGATACCAGGCGTTGACTGAATTTTGGTTGCTTCCGGTGTGGACGCTTCCAATTTCAGGAACATTGCCATGCAGTACCCGCCAAGGCCAAAGAAAACCCCCTGGCCAAGGCTCAGGATACCGCCTGCCCCCCAACAAAGGACAAGACCGATCGCCACAAAGGCGTATGTGAGATATTTGCCAATAAGATTTAAGCGGAAGATATCCAATGCCAAGGGCAAGATCACAACGATCAGCACAGCAAGGACTAGAAATCCGAAAATCTCTGTTCTGTTGGCAAATGATGAAATTTTAAAATTCATGACGTATCCTCCTTAGCGACGAATTTTCAGAGAAAACAGTCCCTGCGGACGTAACATCAAAATGCCGACAACTGTCAGAAGTGTCAGAATTTTCGCCATGGAACCGCTGAGGAAGAATTCAAGTGTGGATTGTGACTGAGAGATCGCAAAAGCAGATGCGATTGTTCCCAGCAAGCTTTGTGCGCCACCGAATACAACAACAAGGAATGTGTCTACGATATAGAGCTGACCTGAAGTCGGGCCGGTTGAACCAACCATTGTAAAGGCACTGCCTGCAACACCTGCGATACCGCAACCCAATGCATATGTACCACGGTCAACTTTGGCCGTATTAATCCCAACAGCGCCCGCCATCGCACGGTTTTGCACAACGGCGCGCACTTGGCGGCCCCATGCAGATTTAAACATCAGATAAGCAACGCCAGCTGTAATCAAAATGGTCAGGCACATAACGAACACGCCGTTAATCGGCACTTCAACCATGTCGGTCAACTGGAAAGAGCCCAGAAGATAATCTGGCAAAGTTACACCCACTTCGCGGGCACCAAAGACGGAACGATAAACCTGCTGAAGAATGAGGCTTAACCCCCATGTTGCCAGAAGCGTATCCAAAGGACGTTTGTAAAGGTGTCGGATCATTGTCCATTCCACGGCTGCCCCTAAGGCGCCTGAGGCTATAAAGGCGAGGATCATCGCGACAAAGAAATAAATTCCGAAAAGGGAAGGCAAATACGTTGAAAAAACGTTGGAACAGATATAGGTGACATATGCGCCGAGGATCATGAACTCGCCATGCGCCATATTGATCACACCCATCTGACCGAAAATAATCGCAAGGCCAAGGGCCATCAGGACAAATACAGAAAACAGAATAAGCCCGGCGAAACCTTGCATCGCAAGAATGGAGGTGAGTTCGCTGAATGTATATCCATCAAACATGTTTACTCTCCTTATGTTGTTGGGGGGACGGATTGAGGTGGTCTAACTAAAATCAGAAATCCCGGATGGCGGGGAGATAAGCCATCCGGGAAAGGTCTGCTTATTGGTAACCTTCAGGGAACGGGTTCGGTTCCATCAGCTCTTCTGTTTCGTAGAGCACGTCATATTGACCGTCTTTCTTGGCCAAACCGATGCGTGTCTTAGACCACAGGTGGTGGTTTTCGTGGATACGAACGTATCCTTCAGGCGCTGTTGTCAGCTCGATACCAGGAGAGGCAGCACGAACTTTATCGATGTCAAAGCTACCAGCTTTTTCAACAGCTGCTTTCCACAACCATGGACCAAGGTAAGCGGCTTGAGTTACGTCACCGATTACGATGTCATCACCCCACATTTCCTTGAACGCGCTAACGAAAGCTTTGTTGTTTTCGTTATCCAGGCTTTGGAAATATTTCATTGCAGCGTATGCACCTTCGATGTTTTCACCACCGATGCCACGAATTTCGTCTTCAGTTACAGAGATAGTCAGAAGTGTTACATTGTCTTTCGTCAGATCGATACCAGCAGCTTTAAGCTGTTTGTAGAAAGCAACATTAGAACCACCAACAACGATGGCGTAGATAACGTCCGGTTTTTTCAGACGGATTTTGTTGATCACAGAGTTAAACTGTGTGTGACCCAGCGGGTAGTATTCTTCACCAACAACTTTAAGACCAAGTTTTTCGATGTGCTTGCGTGCGATTTTGTTGGATGTGCGCGGCCAGATGTAATCTGAACCCAGCAGGAAGAAGCTCTTCGCGCCTTTTTCTTTTACAACCCAGTCAATACCAGCAAGGATTTGCTGTGTTGCTTCTTGACCTGTGTAGATCACGTTCGGTGATTGCTCCAGACCTTCGTAGAAAGTCGGATAGTACAGCATGCCGTTATATTGTTCGAAAACAGGCAGAACAGCTTTACGTGATGCTGATGTCCAGCAACCGAAAACGGCCGCGACTTTGTCATTCACCAGAAGCTTTTTGGATTTTTCAGCAAAAGTCGGCCAATCGCTGGCACCGTCTTCCTGAATGTACTTGATCTTGCGACCCAGAACGCCGCCCATAGCGTTGATTTGTTCAATCGCCAGTTTTTCTGCTTGTACAGAACCTGTTTCAGAGATTGCCATTGTACCCGTTACAGAGTGAAGGATACCAACTGTAACTTCATCATCAGTAACCGCCAGGCCTGTTGTGTTTGCATCAGAAGCAACAGCTGCTAATGGCGACATTGCCATAACAGGTAAAGCTGCCATACCTAAAATCAGTTTGCGGCGCAGGCTGCTCAGTAGCCCGGACTTATCTTCAATTTTTCTAACCATATTTTCCTCATCTAATTTGAATATTACTGAAAGCACGAAGGCATTCATGGTTGATGAGCTATGCTTAATTTTTTTTCGCAATGCAGCAATGCGTCAAATGACGTATGGCGTTTGACGTACTGTAAAGTTAGTATTTGATGCATGGGAATGTAATGAATGGCTGCAAAGCAACCAGAGATAACATCTATAATCTATAAGTATCAATAGTTTAAATATGCTCGCAAAATATATCTTTTTTGCTCCTGCGCGCCTGTATAAATTAAGAACCGGACTTGCCGCAATGCACAATACCGAAGGTGGTGTCGAAGAAAAGATGAAAAATAGCCAGAGCGTCACACGTGTTCGCAGACAATATAACCAGTGGGTAGCCAACCAGACACTGGAAGATTTTGCACTTCGCTTTACAGCCAAAAAAGCGCGTAAGTGGTCTGCTTTTCGTGTCGGCAATACCGCATTGGGGGCTATTTCCTTTCTGGCCCTGGAAGCCATTGGCGGTGCGATCACGTTAAGTTATGGGTTCTATAATTCTTTTCTGGCTATCCTGGTTGTCAGTGCCATCCTGTTTTTAACAGCTTTACCCATCGCCTATTATGCCGCCAAGCATGGGTTGGACATTGACCTGCTCTCTCGGGGGGCTGGATTCGGATATATCGGTTCAACGATTACTTCCTTAATCTATGCGTCCTTCACCTTTATCTTTTTTGCCATCGAAGCCGCCATCATGTCAGCGGCGCTGGAAATGCTGTTTGGCATCCCCCTCTCAGTGGGCTATCTCATCAGTGCTGGTATTGTGATCCCCCTTGTGACCCACGGTATTACGTTTATCAGCCGTTTACAGCTTTGGACCCAGCCGATCTGGCTTCTTTTGCACCTGTTGCCTTTTGTCTATCTGGGCGTTACCAGCATTGAAAGCTTTCATTCCTGGACATATTATATGGGGGCAGCGGGTGAAACGGCGTTAAGTTTTAACATCCTGTTGTTTGGGGCAGCCAGTCTCGTCCTTTTTTCCCTGATTGCACAAATTGGGGAACAAGTCGATTTCCTGCGTTTCCTTCCTGAAAAGACTGAAGAAAACCGGGTTTCCTGGTGGTTTTCCATGTTAATGGCTGGGCCCGGCTGGATCATTGTCGGAGGCCTGAAACTAATTGCAGGGTCTTTTTTGGCCTACTATGCCATTTCACAAATGCTGGCCCCTCGCTTTGCGATGGAACCCAGCCATATGTATCTGACGGCTTTTCAGGCTGTTTTCAGCAAACCTGAAATTGCTTTGGCTGTCACAGGTATTTTTGTCATCCTGTCACAAATCAAAATCAACGTGACCAATGCGTATGCCGGGTCAATCGCCTGGTCTAATTTCTTTTCCCGTCTGACCCATAGCCATCCGGGACGTGTCGTCTGGCTTGTCTTTAATGTTGTAATTGCCTATTTGCTGATGGAAATGGGCATTTATAAAGCCTTGGAAAAAATCCTTGGCATGTATTCCATCATTGCCGTTGCGTGGGTTGGTGCACTTGTCGCCGATTTGACGATTAACAAACCGTTTGGCCTGAGCCCCCCGATCATCGAATTCAAGCGCGCCCATCTTTACGACATTAACCCTGTCGGCGTTGGATCAATGCTCATTGCGACCATTGTCGCGCTTGTTTCCTATATGGGTGTCTTTGGGGAAACAGCACAGGCACTTGCTTCTTTTATCGCATTAGGGACAGCCTTTATCTGTGCACCGATGATCGCCTACCTCACAAAAGGGAAATATTATCTCGCCAGAGAACATCACGTCCACACCCACAGTGAACAAACCTGTTCCATCTGTGCCAATACCTTTGAATCTGAAGACATGACCTACTGCCCTGTCTATGATGGCACTATTTGTTCCTTGTGCTGTTCGCTGGATGCACGATGTCACGATAACTGTAAAAAGAAATTTCACCTGACCGAACGATTAGCCAGCTTGGTACAAAACCTGCTGCCACAACCTGTGCACCATCATATCACCTCGCGGGTGATCCATTATTTTGGGGTGCATCTTTTAATTGGAATTGTGATCGCCAGCGTTTTACTGCTTTTATATTTTCAGACCTCCCTTTATGCCCAGGAATCACAGGAAATCATTTCAGCGACATTATGGGAAGCCTTCATCATTTTGATGATCGTTTCCGGGGTTGTGTCATGGCTATTCGTCCTTGCCAGAGAAAGCCGTCAGGTCGCAGAGCAGGAAAGCCAAAGGCAAACAGAAAAACTGCGCGCGGAAATTGAAGCCCACGAATTAACCGATGCAGAATTGCAAAAAGCAAAAGAAGCTGCCGATGCCGCCAACATTGCCAAAAGCCGATATGTCACCGGACTGGCCCATGAACTGCGCACACCGCTTAATGCAATTTATGGATATGCGCAGCTTCTTGAAAAAAATAACGAAATTCCATCATCTCAACGACCCGGGATCAGTGTCATTCGCAGAAATGCCGATCATCTTGCCCAACTGATTGATGGAATTTCTGACATTTCAAAGATCGAATCCGGGCGCTTACACCTTATTCGTGAACAAATCAATCTGGTCGAACTGCTTGACCAGTTGGAAGATATTTTCGGCCTGCAGGCAAGAAATGCAAACATTCAGTTTAACATGAAGCGCCCGTCAAATTTGCCAACTCTTGTCTACACAGATGGGAAACGCCTCAAGCAAATCCTTATTAATTTGCTCACCAACGCGATCAAGTTTACCCAGAAGGGCAGCGTGACCTTCAGCATGACCTATCGCAGCGAGGTTGCAGAATTTTCTATTGAAGATACAGGTATTGGTATTCCCCTTGAGGATCGCGAGCGGATTTTCCAGCCCTTTGAACGTGGTAGCACACCTCATACACAGGCAACCCGCGGCATCGGCCTTGGATTAGCTATTACGCGTGTTCTAACCCAAGTGCTTGGCGGCGAAATTAATGTCTATAGTAAAGTCGGAAGAGGCAGCCGTTTTACAGTCAAACTCTTCCTTTCTGAAATTAAGGAAACGCATGAAAATGTTTCTTCCTATGAAGATATTGTGGGCTACAAAGGCGCGCGCAAAACCGTTCTGATTGCCGATGACACGCCGGAACACCGGGGACTTCTGGAAGATGTCCTGACCCCATTGGGATTCTTTGTGTATGCCGCACAAGATGGTGAGTCTGCGCTTAGGATCCTGAATAACATCACACCTGATTTGTGCTTGTTGGATGTCTCAATGCCGAAAATCAATGGCTGGCAGCTTTCACGTATGATCCGAAAAAACATAGGGCACGACATTCCCATTATGATGATTTCTGCCAATAACAGAAACGAACGCATCATCGCATCAGGCATAAAAGATGAATTTTATCTGATGAAGCCAATTGTTGTGCCGGTATTACTGGAAAAAATAGCTTCCATCCTACAGTTAGAATGGATTGTTCAACATAAACAGGGCCTTCAGGATACCCATGTTATCAGCGGTTCAACCAAACCAACACGAGATAACATGCCCCCTCATACGGATCGTGAAGAACTTAAAAGGCTGGGGGAAATTGGCCATGTCATTGCCATTCGAAAAAAACTGGAATTCCTGCAAAACAATAACAAACAATATGACCCCTTTGTTGAATATTTAATGCCCAGTATTCAACGTTTTGAAATCAAAGCCTTTATGACGTTGCTCACGGAGATTGAAAATGAACACTGCTGTTGAGAACTCAGAAACAATTCTTGTGGTGGATGACTCGCCAGACACCTTGGGAATGGTCACAACCGCCTTGGAAAACCTCGGGGTGACGTTGCTGGTTGCGCTTGATGGGGAAAGCGCCCTTAAAATTACGCAGCAGATCACGCCTGACGTTATATTGATGGATTGCGTTATGCCCGGCATGGATGGTTTTGAAACCTGTGTTGCCTTGAAACAAAATCCCACTTTCAAACATACCCCTGTTATTTTCATGACCGGGTTAAGCGATACGGACCATATCGTTCAGGGATTCTCTAGCGGTGGTATTGACTATTTGACCAAGCCGATTAATCCGGCAGAGTTGATCGCGCGCATTAAGGTTCATCTCTTTAATGCCCGTCAAACACAGAAAGTTCAATCTGCACTAGATAATTCCAGACGTCATATAATTGCGACCAACGATGAAGGCGAGATCATATGGGCCACACCTGAGGCCCAGCTTTTACTGTCCAAAACATATGATACTTTTTCCGAAGGGACAAACCGCTTACCTGAAAAATTGCTCAATTGGTTAAAGACATATACAGATCATCAGGGAACACCCGCCCCCGATTTTAGTTTTATTGACGAAGCAAACCGTCAAATTATGATCAATTTCAAAGGCACAGATAGCAATGGCGAATACCTGTTTCGTATTTCTGAAATCAATGAAACAAAAGATCAGGAAACCCTGAAACAGCATTTCCATTTAACGGATCGTGAGGCTGAAGTTCTTTTTTGGATTGCAAACGGTAAAGCCAACAAAGATATCGGTGAAATCCTTGAAATCAGCCCCCGGACCATTAACAAGCACCTTCAGATCATCTTCACCAAACTCGGCATCGAAAACCGGACCTCTGCCGCGACAATGGTGATGAAGGTCCTTTGGGATGCCTAAGTGACCTAAACACTATGATGCCCGAAGACCGCAACCGCATTTTCACGCAACAACAATTTTGCCATGTTTCATTTTGTCCGCAACGGACTTAGGGACAGCTTGATCGGTGACAAGTGTATTGAAAGCCGATAAATCACAAACCTTGATCAACCCGGATTTATCGAATTTACTATGATCGCTCAGTAAAACGACCTGATCTGCCAAGGGGATTACAGCCCGCTTAAAATCACTTTCGAATAAATCGAAATCCATACAGCCATGTATGGGGCTAACAGCTGCAACCGAAATAAAGCACATATTTGGTGTAAATTGGGTAATGAAGTTTATCGCTTCTGTCCCGGTTAATGTTTGGTCTTCTGCGCGTAACTCACCACCAGAAAGAATAACCCGGTTTCCTTTTGGGCCTGTTGACAAAATATTTGCGATTTCCAGTGACAACGTAATAATGGTCAGGTCATTACGTTTGGCCAGTTGCCGAGCCAAAAAACAAGCCGTCGATGAATTATCAAGGAAAACCGTTGCTTCGTTCTCGATAAGTTTTGCCGCCCGCACGGCGATTTGTGATTTTTCCTGTGCCATCACCCGCATACGGCTTTTAAAAGGGGCTTCTGCTGATGGCACATTAAAGCGCACACCACCATGAAACTTTTCAACCAATCCATTCTCTGAAAGGTGTCGCAAATCGCGCCTGATTGTCTCATCAGAAACACGAAATTGATCGCTTAAATCTTGAATAGTTGCAGATTGCACTTGATGAAGCCACTCAGCAATGTCCTGCTGGCGGATATTGAGACCATTTTTATTCCACATTGTTATAACTCGGACTTAAATATGTATCGCTTTCCCTGTCTCGAAATTGTAAATCCGCAAGTGATCCGTGTCAAACTTCAGCCCAACGTCACTTCCAATCGCGGGAACCTGATCTACACGCAGACGGGTTGTCAGGCGATCTTCCCCAATACTAATCTCGGCCAATGCTTCGGGACCCAAAAGTTCGACGCGCTCAACATAACCTTTTAATGTCGCCTGATCGAGAGGGGCAAGGCTGATCTCTTCTGGACGAACGCCAAGAATAACTTTTTCCTCAGTCGTGTTAAGCGAATTTTCCTGTAAAGAAATGGGCGATTGCAGACCCGGATGCCCCACAAAGCCTTTATCAATCTTACAATGAAGCAGGTTCATTTCCGGTGCCCCAATGAAAGAGGCAACAAACAGGTTTTCCGGCTTTTTGTAAACCGTCATTGGTTCATCGAGCTGTTGAATACGTGCATCATGCATCACAGCAATACGTGAGCCCAAGGTCATGGCTTCGACTTGATCGTGAGTCACATAAATCACCGTGATCCCCAGTTCACTATGCAGGCGCTTGAGTTCCGCGCGCATATGCCCTCTTAGCTTTGCATCAAGGTTAGAAAGAGGTTCATCAAACAAATAGACCTTTGGCTTGCGCACAAGGGCGCGACCAATAGCAACCCGTTGACGTTGCCCACCTGACATTTCCTGCGGTTTTCTATCCAAAAGATCATGAATATTAAGAATATCCGCTGCTTCCATAATCCGTTTTCGGATTTCGTCCTTGCTCAGCTTTGTGGTTTTCATCAAGCCAAACGCCATATTCATATAGGTCGTCATATGGGGGTAAAGAGCATAAGATTGGAAAACCATGGCAATATCACGCTGGCTTGGTTCTGCATGGGTGACATCCACCCCATCAATCAGCAACTGACCGGCGCTGATGTCTTCCAGACCTGCGATCATGCGTAATGTGGTTGATTTACCGCAGCCGGACGGACCGACAAGGACCATGAATTCTTTGTCTTCAACTTCAAGGTCCAGGTTTTTAACGGCAGTTTGCGTACCATAGTTTTTAGTGATTTGGCGAAGAGAAACGGTAGCCATAAATTTATTCCTTAAGTCTATTTCAAGCCGGCATGCATAAAGCTGTCGACAAAGCGACGCTGGAAGATGACGAAAAGCAGAAGAAGCGGTGAGATAACGATAACGGTTGCAGCCATCAGGCGTGTCCAGTCTGCCCCACTGTCAGATTTGGCAAGTAGCCCAAGGCCAATTGGCAGCGTGCGCACAGATTCTGAATTGGTCACAAGAAGCGGCCACATATAATCATTCCAGTGGGTCACAACCGAAATAATGGCAAATGCGATCAATGTTGGGCGCACCAACGGTAAATAGACATGCCATAGCGTGCTGAAATGCCCACAGCCATCAAGTTTTGCCGCATCGCTTAATTCCGACGGGACCTGCATAAAGGCCTGTCGGAGCATGAAAGTCCCATAGCCACTGGCAACAAAAGGAACGATCATAGCGGGCAGACTGTTCATCAGGCCCAGTTCACGAACCGTGATGAAATTTGTCAGAAAGATTGCATAGATCGGAAACATGATCTGAAGCAAAAAGAGAGAGAAAATCACATTTTTAAATGGAAACTTGATCCGCGCAAACGCATAGGCCGCAAGGGATATGGTCACGATTTGACAAATCAGGATCCCCCCGGTCACCATGAATGAATTCATCATGTACGTGCCGAAAGGCGCAACGGACATAGCCGCCGGGTAATTATCCCAGATGAAATTTTGCGGCAAAAGGCCACTGTTGCTGTCAAAGACTTCCACACGGGTCTTAACAGACGTGACCAAAATCCAGATCAGGGGACCAATCCAGAGAATTGCCACCGGAAACAAAATCGCGTGCAGGCCATATTTTTTGAACATTGATTGTTTCATTGTCTTGTTATCTCCCCAGATAATGTACGCGACGTCCCAGTGTCGCGGCGATCAAGCCAATCAGGATGCAAATGAACAAAAGCAGCATGTTGGCAACTGTGCTGGCAAAGCCGATGTCCTGATATTGAAACGCATTTTGATAGATATAGAGGGTGAGCACGTTCGTGGCATCCGCAGGCCCGCCTTGGGTCATGACAAACACATAATCAAAAATCTGATAGGAATGTAAAATCCCGATAATCACCACAAAATAAATCGTCGGGGAAATCAACGGCACCGTGATATGGATCAGTTGATGCCAGGTTGAAACGCCATCCAGCTTCGCCGCTTCATAAAGATCGCGCGGCACCAGTTGCAGGGCGGCAAGCAGGATCAACATGAAATAGCCAGAATATTTCCAGATGCTCATGACCATGATCGCGGGCAATGCCCAATCAGATGAGTAAAGCCATTCCAACTTTGGCAAGCCCAACGCATCCATCATGCCATTTATGGGCCCGTATCCCGGTGCATAGAGAAAAACCCAGACCATACCTGCTGCAACTGACGGGATCATGACAGGATAAAAGAAAGCGGAACGATAAAGCGAAACGCCCTTGATTTTCGTATCCAGTGCCACGGCAAGCAATAAGGCGCAGACAATCGCGACAGGGATCGTAATCAATGTATAAAAAGCAGTGTTGCGAAACGACTTCCAAAAGAGACCGTCAGTAAGGACTCGCTCGTAATTTTCCCAACCGAGGAAATAAATTTTATCGGAACCGAGCATGACATCATGAAAGCTGAAATATAGCGAACGCAAGATCGGCCAGTAGGTAAAGGCTGTCAGAAAGATCAAAGACGGTAGCAACATAGCCAAGGCTACCAATGATTCTTTCGTTGTATTTTGGAAAGGAAAGCGCATCGGCAAAATTCTTTAAAGAAAATATAAAAAGGAAATTCCGACCCGCACAAATGCACGGGCCGGAAAGTGTCTTTTAGGAACGGCGGCGCATCAAACGTTCGATTTCACGGTTCGATTGTTTCGTTGCGTCCTTAAGGGCTGATGTGGGATCTATTTCGCCCGCAAGGGTACGATCCAACGCACTTTTGAGATACTCACGTACTTTGTGATAGCCCGGCACCTGCAAGAAAGCACCCGCATAAGCCGCTTGATCAAGGGCAACCTTGGCAGCCGGAACTTCATTCACGAAAGTTTTCAGATCTTCGCCTTCCCAAGAAGATTTACGTGCGGCGATATAACCTGTTTCCTTACACCAATGTGTCTGGTTTTGAGTGTTGGTCATCCAGCGCGCGAACGTCCAGCTTGCATTCAGATGGGCATCTGGTTGATTTTTTGCCATCAGGATTGGGCCACCGCCGATGGTTGCGCCGTATGTTTTATTTTTTGGCATAAAGGCAACGCCAACTTCAAACGGTGAAGATTTGCGAAGGTTGGTCAAGGAACCTGTAGAGTGATACAGCATCGCCGTACGACCCGCCATAAAGTCGTTTGCAGAGCCTTGCCATGTAGAAGCAGACGGCATAACACCTTCTTTCACCATCTTAACCCAGAATTCGAGGGCATCGATGGCTTCGGGTGCATCAAACATAACCTTGTCTTTTTGCCATGGCACAAGTGCGTTCTGACGAACGAAGCTTTCAAAGATCCAATCGTGCCAGCCGCCACCAAATGTGACACCCCATTGCGAAACATCCGAGCCGTTACGGATCGTCAAGGCTTTAGCTGTTTCCAGCAATTCTGTCCAGTTATCTGGCGCTTTGTTGATGCCAGCTTTCGCAAACAGGTCTTTGTTGTAATAAAGAACAGGCGTTGAACACTGGAACGGCAAACCGTAGAGTTTTTCTTCAGATTCGCAGATGCTCAGGAAGCCCGGTAAAAAGTCCTGATAGATATCATCGGCTTTGGCCAATGAAGTCACATCAGCCAGCGCATCCATGCCAAGGAACGTCTGAAGTGCAGAGTTGATCGGCAACCATGTTGCCGGCGGCTCCCCAACACCCAAAGAAGTCATGACTTTTTGTTCTGTGTTGTCGTAGCTACCTGCGTAGATAGGCTCTACCTGAATTTTTTCATGGCTTGAATTAAAGTTGTTAATCATGCCCGTCACGATACGGTTAATATCACCAGATACACCAACCGGGTACATGAACTGCAACTTCACAACATCAGTGCCTGATGCAAACAAGGGCGTCGTACCAAGCATGCCTGCAGCTGTGATCGCACCAGCACTGGTCTGCAGGAAATGGCGTCGTGAAATGTTTGTTTTTGTCGACTTCATTGTAACTTCCTTCTGAGGATTCCACCTGAATTTGGGGTGCCGAACACGATAGCCGCACCTAGCTTGCGACATGCAGAACAACCCAAAACTGAGCCTCTAAAATTACGAATTGATGTTACAATGAGATGACAGAATGATGTAATTTGTGGGAAATTGTGTCTTTTTTTGGTTTTTTGTGAGTATTGCAATATTTGCGTAATATATTTCAGTAATGTTTGAATCACGCGCTTATTAACAATGATTTGGAGTTTATTTCATGCTCATCGCACAAATTACGGACCTTCATGTGACCCGTGAAGGTGAATTGCTCAGTGGTCGTGTGGATACACGAAAAGCCCTTACTTTGTGTATGAAGAAGCTTTCCAGCCTGTCTCCCAGACCGGACGTACTTTTAATCAGTGGCGATTTAACTGAAACAGCCACAGAAGAAGAGTATGCCTTCATAAATGATAAGCTAAGTACTCTCGGTATCCCCACCTATGTTGTACCGGGCAACCATGATGACAGAGCTACAATGAGAAAGGCTTTTAAAGGCATGGCATTGGGGCAAGATGAGGACCCATTCTGTTATGCCGTTGATAAAACCGAATGGCCAGTGCTGTTCATTGGGCTTGATAGCACTATTCCCAAAAATTCTGAGGGAGCCCTGTGCCCTGAACGTCTTGAATGGTTGAAAGACGTGCTACAAAAAGCAACACCTTCACGCCCTGCCCTGATTTTCATGCATCACCCCCCTTTCACAACAGGCATCGCCCCTATGGATGCCTGTGGGATTTTGCAAGGACTGCCAGCGTTTCGTCAACTGATTGAGGATCATTCAAATTCAATTGCGGGCGTTTTATGTGGGCATGTTCATCGAATGATTAACAGTTCCATTTATGGCGTTCCTGTCCTGCTGGCACCCTCTTCAGCGCATCAGATTACTTTTGATATCGACCCGGATGCATCGCTCACTTTCACACTGGAGCCATCAAAGATCGCGCTGCATAGCTGGACAGAAGACAACGCCCTTGTATCGCATCTGATCTATGTTGATGACTTTCCCGGACCTTATGCCTTTTAAAAATAAAATTATCTGTTGGCACGCATCCTGATCCCGCAATCTTTGGATGCCCCCTGCCCGCGTGGGGAACGATTCGTCGTAATAAGAAAGATCTCTTCCCCCTGAACTAAAACAGAACGATATCGATCTTGTGTGGATATAACAGGCATTGGCCTTTAGCCAATTCCCGAATATTTCTGTGAGATGGTTATTCATTGAAGATGTCCTCAATCAAAAAAGAAAGTGGTCATAACGTCAAGAGCCACTGATCCACAGTGTTCCGATTAATGAAATTAAAGATGTATAAAAATAGTGTTTTTGTGGCACCTCTCCCCATATGAGGGCAGAAAAGAATTTTTTTTAAAGATATACCAACTGCATTCACTTTTGATGAGAGGCCCCTTATGCAAGATTTACCCCATATCCTTTTTGTTGATGATGATCTCTCCATTTTAAGTTCAATTAAACGTAACCTTCATCGTTCCCGCATTAAATGGAAATTCAGTTATGCCCAATCGGGTAGTGCAGCTCTTACATTATTACGAGAATCCGAAAAAATCGACGTGGTAGTAACCGATGTAATGATGCCCGGGATTAATGGCTATGAACTGGTGCAAGAGATCAGAAAAGAATATCCCGATATACACATCATCGTTCTATCCGGGCATTGTGATGCAGAAGACCGAGAAGAGTTTGAAAAGATCCATATTCCCTTTTTCACAAAACCCTTTCCAGTCTTGGACCTCACCACCGCCATCTCTTTATTGGTGAATATGGATAATGTGACGTATCAGCCATCTTGATAGCGTTTAATATCCTTGAACACCTTCACAAATCGAAACATTGTACAGTTCTTCTTTGTTTTCAACGACCAGATGATAAATTTGACTATCAATTTGCCCATCCTGTGCAATCTTATTCATAATATCCAGAACTTCATCAACAGATAGGCGTTCACGGTACGGGCGTTTTTGCGATAAAGCCTGAAAAATGTCAGCAATAGTCAGGACGCGGGTTGGTAAATCAATTTCATTTTCTGTCCACCCATATGGATAACCAGACCCATCCAGTTTTTCATGATGTTCAGACGCCCATTTTGCAATCGGTGTGTTGGGGAAAATCGCTTTAAGGACGCGTTTGCTATCCATGGGATGACACCGCATCCTCGACATTTCAAGGGGGCTTAGTTTTTTTGGTTTTTCCAAAATCTCATCAGGTGTTCTAAGCTTCCCAACATCATGAAGTAATCCGGCAACGCGCAAAATTTTGCGGTCTTGTTCATGCATACCACAATAACCCGCAATCACATAAGCCAGATCAGCCACGCGCAGGCTGTGATAATGTGTAAAGGGACTTTTCGCATCCACAATCATGGACAGCATTTCACCCAGTGCTTCGACTTTATCAAAACTGAGTTTCATTTTATGGTCTGCGAAATCCAGCGTTTCAAAGATCGCGTCATCCAGATATTCATCGCGAAGTTCAATCCAGAAACTATCCCTTTGACTGGCTTTTTGGGCAGCTTTAAAAAATGCAGGAGCAAAGAGCGTCCCGACATATGGTTCCAGTTCATTCAATATATCTTCTTTATGGATCAAAAGCTCATCGCGGCCATGTGTCGCTGTATAGATAGCTTGGGCAACATCAAGACGGTCTGCGAAAAAGACAAGATTGGCGTATTCTTTTGTCTGTCCGTTTAGCTCTTTTGGTAAATTTTCCCAACGGGTATGATGGTATCGAATGGATTGTGCATATTGTGAAAAAGGTGGAAAACCCTTCAGAAAAAATTCACCGCGTTCACAATGCTGATCGGCCCCTTCCCATTCCATTTCATTAACAAGTTTCTGGTGGGTCAATGTGGATGAGACACCGCAATCATGCAGCATTCCGCATATCAGGATAAAGTGGCGTCTGTCTTGGTCCCACCCGAGTTGGTGAGCAAGACGGTGACAAATCAGGCCGACCCGGCGGCCATGGCTTTTGTCATCAATCCCCACATAATCCAGCGCTTTTGTGACCGTATGCGCGGCACGCCCAATATCCATTTCAAGCATTTCGAAAGTCGGAATAGAACACATTTTCTTTATCCTTTTTCAGTCGCTTCCTTAATTTCAATTAAGGATTGTTCAACCTAACTTCAATAATATATTTCAGACGTATTTTTATTATTAGCGTTTATCCGTTAAACGCGCACGCTTCACAAAATCTTTATTCCTCAACGACGACAGCAAATAAATTTTACCTGCCTTTCCCACTTCAAAAACAAACACACCAATCGCCTTTTTATTTGCAAACACCACCATGCAGGGATGCGCAGGTGTATCGTCCAGATCAATAATCCCAAGCGCGGCTTCTAGTTTTTTATTAAACTTTTCTGCCCGCGCCCAAAACTTTGACACACGTGCCAAAACACAGGCTTTACCTACCTGCACGCCCTCACGGCGTTGACTTGACGAAATGATCGCCTCATCCAACAAGTCGCTTATGCAGTGCAGACATTGTTTGTTAAAGGCATCGATATAATTTTTTGTTTGCTCCAAACATTGACTGTACGTGTTCATAAAAACCTCACTATCTTCTTCTTTTATGGATTAATATGTCTCATCCACCCAAGCGATATATTCCTCGGCCTGATCTGCAACCGATCCCTGAAAATATTCATTTGCATCCAGATTTGGGCCAAAGGACTGCAGTAAATAATCTTTCAACAAATAGCTGATTGAACCGGGGATATCGGATTTGGAAATACGCCCACTTATCAGCAACGAAGTGAGTAACTTACGCACTTCTTCTTCGAGTTGTTCTTTTGTCTGCACCTTGTCCGCACTATGATGCAGATCAGACAGCTCTTTTGCTTTTTCAATTGTTTCGATCAACAAATTAAAGGAACATGGCTTTGACAGATATAAATGTTCACAGCCAACAAGGCGGAAGGTTTTTTCTTGGGAATAATGCCCCGACAAAACCACACAGGCTGTTCGGGGGTAATGGTTGACGACATAGTTTAAAAGCTCATCGCCCCCCATCTGCGGCATCATCATGTCCGTAACCAGAACATCAAAAGGCTGTTCCTCAAACAGGGCGATTGCCCCTTGGGCCCCATTTACATACTGAATATCCCAATCCAGATGACTGCGATTAAATGAACGTTTCAACGCATTCAAAACATTCATTTCGTCATCCACAAACAGAACTCTCATCGTCTTTCTCCTTTGATACTCTATTCTGAGTAAAAAAGAGCGACTTTCATATTCCCATTTGGGGAGGATCAGAAAAGGAGTTTATCAACCAGCAATCGTGGCGGGTGAAGTCAGCACCAGTTTCACCAGTTCTGCCTGCCTGTTTGTTTCTGTTTTTGCAAAGACCTGTTTCAAATAAGTCCGGGCCGTGCTGATTGTCAGCCCGATATGTTCAGCCGCCATTTCAAGGGTATAGCCCTGCGATAACTCAGCCGCCAATTTGGCTTCTGATTTTGTTAGCCCGAATAAACGTGAAAGAATAAGGAAATCAATAGCTGGCGGACTTTCAGGATCTCCGATGAACAGAAGAACCTGATTTGGTTTTGCCTCCCCAAGAGGCAGGCAACGAATGGATAAGTCCCTTTTTCCACAATGACGCGGCAAAGCAATGGCGCCATTATTTTTCTCTTCTTCTTCAAAGGCTGCACTCGCAATAGCCTCGTGCAATGCGGTCGTTTTGGCGCTGTTCTCCGCCCTTAAGATACGGGTCGGGCTGAGGAAAATTCCTTCTGCCGCTTTAAAAATATTTTGAGCAACCAAATTGCTAAACAACAAGCGTGCTTCCAGATCAACAACGCACACCCCCACAGGCATGTGATCAAGCGCCTGATTGCCAATGGCTTTAAAAGATTCACTTTCCAGATCCGCCAAAGCCTCTTCTATTCCCTGACATAAGTCTTCAAGGTCGCAAGGCTTGGTATAAAAGCGAAAAACATTGGTTTTGTTGATGGAATTGACAGCCGTTTGCAGGTCTGCCGTTCCGGTTAAAAAGATAATTCGGCAATCTTGATGCTGCTGATGAATGCGTTTTGCCAGCTCTAGACCCGTTAGTTCCGGCATGCGCATATCTGCGATGATCACATCGACTTTTTCTTTGTTCAGATAATCCAGAACATCATAGGGGCGTTCAAAAAAAGACATATCCCATTCATTGCAACGACCTTTCAGATTGCGCTGCATTGAATGCAAAATATTGGCGTCATCATCGACAAATAAAATATGCTTCACTTCGATTTTACCTGATTTTTCAAAAACCTCCCTATACGGGGATATTAGCATATATCAAGACCACGTAATATCGTAACAATAAATAACTTGGTATGAGAGGAATAAAGTAATGTTTTCGTCTTCACGACTAAGAAAAGGCTCTACCCTTTTGTTGATACTCGGTTTGGGGATCCTTTGCATACCTGTCAAAGCCGATGAAACCGTTCAGGAGAAAACATACCTCTTTGGGATTGTCCCGCAACAATCTGCCAGCCGATTGGTTAAAATGTGGTTTCCTTTCATTAATCAATTATCACTGGAAACTGGCTTAAAGATTAGCTTCGCAACAACCAAGGATATTCCAACCTTCGAAGTTTGCCTTGCTGATGGGGCGTTCGAATTTTCATATATGAACCCTTATCACTACACTGTTTTTAACGAGCTGTCCGGCTATCAAGCCTTTGCCCATCAAGCCGATAAAAAACTAAAAGGGGTCATCGTCAGTAAAAAAGACAGTTCTTACAATACGCTGGAAGACCTTGACGGAAAAAATATCGCCTTCCCCTCACCTGCTGCGTTTGGGGCCTCTGTCTTACCGCAAGCCGAAATGCGACAAAAGGGCATCCGGTTTAATCCACATTATGTCAAATCCCATGATTCCGTCTATCGTTCTGTCGCAGGCGGCTTCCATCCAGCAGGCGGCGGTGTGGGGCGGACCTTTAATGCAACAGCAAGTGATGTAAAAGAAGATTTACGCATTATATATAAAACCAAAGGGTATACCCCCCATGCCTTTGCAACAGCACCACACGTCCCGGCGGAACATGTTTTGAAAGTACAAAACACTATGATGAAAATTGCCAAAGAAAATCCTGAACTGGTTAAGGCTATTGGTATGTCAGGTTTTAAAAAGGCACAAAACACCGACTGGGACGACGTGCGCGCCTTAAACTTAAAAAACGATGTCACGGGGATCATCAGGGAAGGGCAAATCGTATGTCGTTTAAATTAAAGACAATTCTAGGCGTTGGGCTTATTCAGCTTATTCTGCTCAGTATCCTTGTCTATAACAGCCTGCAATATTTAAAAAAATCAAACCAAGAACAGTTCCTGCAAAGGGCGGATACGACAGCCCATCTGATTGCGACAATGACAAGCGATGCCTTGGTGGCCCTTGATCTCGCAACTTTGGATGCATTGGTTTCACAAACTTTATTGAACAAAGATGTTCTCTATCTACGCATCATTCACACAAATGGTAAAACTCTCGCCCAAGGTGGTCATAAAGACGCGCTAACAAAACCTTTTCATAAAGATGCGACGATCGATCAAGCCATGCATGATGGCATTTTTCATGCACAGTCCGATATAAGGATTTCCGACCATTCCCTTGGACAGGTTCAGATCGGACTGGATATAGGGGTCTATGCGCAGTTGATGACACAAGCGCGCAAACGCATGCTTGGCGTTGCAGCTACCGAGATTATCTTTGTCGCTTTATTTGGCTATCTCCTTGGCTACCTGCTGACAAAACAACTTACTGCAATCCAGTCAGGGGCCAAGGAAGTTGCAAAAGGTGACTTCGGCCACACAATTCCCGTGAAAGGAAAAGACGAACTGGCTGATACGGCCATCAGCTTCAATAAAATGTCTGTTGCGTTAAAAGAATTTGCAGAAGAACTTAAAGAAGCCAAAGACAAGGCGGAAGCCAGACAAGTACGGGCAGAAACAATTTTACAATCTGCCGTCAGCAGTATTCATGCCGGCGTTCTGATCGTCAATGAAAATAATGAAACAGTCCTGACAAACCAATCACTTAAGGATTTTTGGGACACAACTTCCCTATCGTTGGAAGAGCTCATCAGCATGAGTAAGGATAATAAAGCCTTGCGAGCCCAAAGACCCATTATCTCTCTTTTTGAAGAGGCTGATAAATATGTTCGATGGACCGAGGTGCATGAGGGCGATCAATATGTTCTAATCTCGCGTTACAAAATTGATATTGGCGGCTTTATCATTACCATGACCGATGTCAGTTCCATGTATGAAGCAGAAAAACGTGAAAAAGATCTTCAGCGCAATTTACTGCAAAGCCAAAAACTGGAAGCCTTGGGCACCCTTGCAGGCGGCATTGCCCATGAAATTAACACACCGGTGCAATATATAGGGGATAACCTGCATTTCCTGAAAAGTTCGGTCGAACAGCTTGCTGAGGCATTTTCACTCTATCACGCGCTCGTGCAAAACCTGAAAGAAGGTGAACACGCCCAACAGGCTGAACAATGCCTGAATAAATATGAAGAGGTCGAAGTCGACTATCTTCTGGAAGAAAGTGTAACGGCTGCCGAAGAATCTATAAATGGGGTCAAGCAGGTCAGTAACATCGTCCATGCCATGAAAGAGTTTTCCCACCCGGCGAACAAAGCAAAAATGGCAATCGACCTTAATCATGTGATCGAAAGAACCTCTATCGTTTGTAAAAATGAATGGAAACATCACGCTGAACTTATTTTCAACTTTGATGAGAACATGCCGGAAGTACCGGCATTTGAAGGAGAAATGAACCAGGTCTTTCTAAATCTAATTGTCAATGCCGCCCATGCTATTGCGGATAAAGGCGGGCGAGATAACACGATTACCATCACAACCAGCTATGATGCAGATCATGCCTACATTGAAATCAAAGACACCGGAAGCGGGGTGCCCGACAAGATCAAAGACCGCATTTTCGAACCCTTCTTCACGACAAAGGATGTCGGCAAAGGCAGCGGTCAAGGTCTTGCCATTTGCCATGACGCCATTGTGAATAAGCATGACGGTGAGATCGAGGTTTCATCACAAGAAAATATAGGCACGACCTTTAAGATCACCTTGCCACGCCATACAGCGAATAAAGCTCCAAAAACCCCTAACACGGGAGATGATCATGCCTGATAATGTTAATATCCTTCTCGTCGATGATGAAGAAAACATTCTTTCCAGTTTAAAACGCAGCCTCAGAGGAAGTTTTCATGTCACCACGGCGAAAAGTGGGGCCGAGGCCCTGAACCTAGCAGCAGAACATGATCCACCCTTTGCCGTGGTCGTCAGCGATATGCGCATGCCCGAAATGAACGGTGTGGAAACACTTGAACAATTTGCCAAGGTTTCCCCGGATACAGTGCGCATCATGTTAACAGGCAACGCCGAACAACAAACCGCCATTGATGCGATTAACACAGGTAAAATTTTTCGTTTCCTCAACAAACCATGTGACAGTGCGGTTTTATCACAGGCTATTCAGGACGGCATCCATCAACACAAGCTTCTTGTGAGCGAAAAGACCTTGCTGGAAAACACCTTATCCGGCAGCATCAAGCTATTGTCCGACATGGCCTATATGATTGCCCCTTTACATAGCTTTCACACCGAAGTTCTTAGACGCTGGGCCAAAGAGCTTGGGTTTCAGCTGGGTTTTAAAAATCAATGGGAGCTGGATTTTGCCATTATGCTTTCCCAGATCGGTCGTGTGTCTATTCCGGCTGAAACCTTAACCAGAATTAGTCAAAATGAAAAACTGACAGACCTTGAACAATCCATTGTCAAAGCCATCCCAGAGGTAGGCTGTAATTTACTGTCCAACATCCCGCGCATGCAAAATGTCGCCAAGATCATTTTATATCAGGATAAAAATTATGATGGCAGCGGCTTTCCGGCTGATGATGTGAAAGAAGACGATATTCCGTATTTTGCCCGCATTCTCCATGTTCTGAAAGAACTGGGCAGCATCACCAACGGCAATGAACCCTCACTGAGCGTCATTGCCGAATTTGAAAAACATCCCGATATTTTTGATCATAACATTGTGGCCGCTGTTCATAAATATATTGCTCATCATCCGGATGATCTTGAAAAAGCAAGCGCGCGCAAGATCATGGAAACCTGCGGGCTGTTTTCAATTAAAGCCGGTGGCGTTTTACAATCCGACCTTTACTATGAAGATGGTCGTTTACTATTGGCAAAAGGAAACACCCTGAGCAGCTCACTTCTGGCAAAATTAAAAAGCATCAGCCGTGTACATAAAATTCAGGAACCCATTCATGTTCTTTACCGCTAGATGGTCATAAAACCCCTTTTGCATCAACAATATCCGCAAACAACGATGTTTTGCGCAAGAATGCTTTATTGAGCTTTTTATTTGGTTCACCGTCCACACAACACTGTTTCGACATAGCCCAGGCGATATGAAGACAGGATAACATTTTTGTCTCTACTCCCGTAAACTTGTCCGGTTCTACATGAAAGGCAATCATTTCCAGAATTTTGTAATTAAATCCCCATAATCCAAGCAGATAGGCACTGATCTCCCCATGTGTCGCCCCAAAACTTTCTAGTTCCGCCTCTGCCAGACTTGTGCCCTTGGCAAGCTTATCGCGAAAAATGGAAAAATCATCCGGGCGCTGATCCAACAAGATAATCAGTCCCAAATTACATAGGATGGACGCTGTTAAAAGACGGGTTTTTTCCGGGGGACTAAGATCATATTTCTTGGCAATGTCTTTTGCTAATTCCGCAATCGACAGGCTGCTTCTATTAATAGATTCCAACATCTCAACCAACCGTTTATCCCCTTGATATTGTCGGAAAATGCCGACCTTGAAAATCAACGCACGGATGGTATCAAAGCCGATCATACTGACGGCTTCCTGCACATTCAAAATTTGATTAGGACGAGAAAAATAGGACGAATTGGCGAGCTTAAGAATCTCAGTCGTCATCGCAACATCTTTTGCGATAATGGCAGACAACTCATTACCGGATGTGTTGGGGTTTTCCAAAGCCTCGATCATTTGTGAATAATGCGTGGGCAAACTAGGGATCGTTTCCAAAGAACAGATCAACTGGGTCAAGCCCCGCGATGTCAAAAACTGTCGCAGACTCAATGTTTTTTCGACAGTTTCAATCAATAAATCCGGATCACACGGTTTGCCCAAAAACTGATGGGCTGGCCCGATGGTTTTAAGAACACTTTCCTGTTCAGCATATCCAGATAAAATAATACGCACAGTCTCCGGCCGCAGGTCACGCACGCGGGCAAGCAATTCCGCACCGTCCATACCGGGCATACGCATATCCGAGATGACAATATCTATTTCGTCGCTTTTCATAACCTCCAATGCATCAGGACCGGAAGCGACAAACTGCATATCCCATTCATTTCGTTTCGGGCGCAGCATACGGCGAAGACCTTGCAAAACATTCTTTTCATCATCGACAAACAGAATTTTTATTTTTTCGTCTTTCTGCATCATCTAAGTTTCTCTTTTATATCCTTTTGTCATTCTCTTTCTTCATCCTACTGTTTTTCTCTCTCCCTCACTGCCCCTATATAGGGGGGGAAGAAAACTTACTCCCCCTGTTTGGGGATAGTCGCTTACTGACTTTCACAACATATTGCCCCCAAAATTAAACGAATATAATGATACCTCGCATTCTACCGGGAAATACAATGGTTAAAGTCTTGCTTGTCGACGATGATCAAATGGTGATTAACGGCTTAAAACGCAACCTAAAAAGATTACGACCAAACTGGAAAATTATTTCTAGCAATAGTGGGACTGAAGCTCTGGATATTTTACAGGCCCTGAGCCGGAGTGATGATCACAAGATCATTCATTGCAATAAAAAAATCAATCGAAGCCTGAATTCCTGTTGGCCTGACCTGATTATCAGTGATGTGCGTATGCCACAAATGAATGGCTATGACTTTTTAAATATTCTGCGTCAACGTTTTCCCCATAATGCGGATATTCCTGTCATCTTTTTAACCGGTAACAGTACACCAAAAGAGATTTTGCAAGGCCGCCGTGCTGGCATTGACGATTACCTACTCAAACCCATCAATCAGGACCTGCTGATCACCACCATTGAATGTCGCTTGGATCAGGTCCGACGCATTCGTAAAGCAGAAGAAGTTCGCCAGCTTTATTATGCCGAAAAATCCAGAACAAAAGAAAATGGCAAACTGGTAAATGCTCTTTTTCATGCCGTGGATAATGACGAATTTAAGGTCTTTTACCAACCCAAAGTCTCTAAAGACGGAAAGGCACATAAAGCAGAAGCCCTTATTCGTTGGATGCCGGATGATGTCACCATGATCCCGCCAAATGTCTTTATCGAAGTTGCCGAAAAATCTCACATTATCCTCCCCATGACAGAAAGACTTTTGGAGCTTGTGATAGAAGATGTCCGAAATTGGAAAGCAATGGGATATAAAGATATTCAAGTCGCGATCAATACATCGTCCCTACATTTTATTTCCGGTGAATTTCAAACCCTTATTCGGGAAATCCCAAATGATTTAAGGCGCAATATAAGTTTCGAGATTACAGAAAGGGATCTCGTGGCTATGAACGCCGATACATTGGCCCAATTAAATGAGGCTAAAAAAATCGGGATTGATGTCTATATTGATGATTTTGGCGTTGGTCATTCTTCCCTTGCCTATTTAAAAAATATGCCTGTCACGGGAATTAAAATCGATAAATCTTTCATCGATGACATTGAACATTCCGAAACCAGCGTCCTTCTGTTGGAAAACATCATCCAACTTGGAAAAATATTCGAACTGGCCATCGTCGCAGAAGGTGTGGAAACAGAAGGACAAACTAAAATTTTGTTTGAACGTGATTGCGACTTCATTCAGGGGTTCTATTTTAGCAAGCCTATGCCGGGTGATCACTACACGACTTTTTTGCAAAGCCTTTAGGCCATACGTCTCACATGCATACCTGCATCTGAAAGTAAGGATAAAAGGGCGCGGTTTACTATTTCACAGACAAGCACAAGGTTCCTCTGATCCATAGCGTTCACCGCGCGCCTTTTTTAGAAGTGCTTTTTATCCAGTGTTTTCATCACTTTTATCGTTTTGAACTGCACAGCCATCAGCGGCAGAATCATAATAAAATGCACAGGAGATAAAGGCGCAACGAGACCATTTTTAACAAGGCCGACATGAATAAAAAACATGCCGAAAACCATCAGCGCAACCCCCGGGCAAATAAGCGCATAAGACCCGGAAGAAAGCTTGTCCCCTTTGATGAAATCCGCAAAGTAATTATTAGCTTTCATCACTCGATATCCGATTAAACCAATGAACAGCTGAATAGAAAAAAACACAACAATAAAAACAAAATTGCTGCCTTTGCTGGGCGAAAGATCAAACAGATAGTCATAGCCGTGGCTTAATCTGACAATAGCAATCCCGCAGACTGTTAATACAGGAATTAAAATCCACAAAGAAGGTGCCCCTTCTGTGCTGACCCCTCGTTCCAAAATATCACGAAACCCAAAGACCAGCTTCAAAAGACCGAGAATAGCGACAACCGACAAAAAGAAAATTGAACAGATCATAGCGATCAGGGCCGTCACTTTTATATGGCTCATTGCAGCCGGTGCTGCAAAGCCAACGGCAACCATGGAAAAAGCAAAAATCGCCAACAGTTGGGACAGGTTATTGTTAGACGTCCAGTTCTGATGGCCTTTTTGCACCAGATTGGCAAAATAATGCGTATATATCTTGATCGCAAAATAAGCCACCACGGCAAACCCGATCAGGGCCATAGGAAAGAGATACTCTACAATCGTCCACAGGCCGGGGACAAACAGAGCACCCAGAACAAACCCCACATTGATCGTCATCGCATAGGTCAATGGCAACGCCATTAATTGCACCTCTGCGGCACTATCCATCATACTTTCCAGACCACCGCTTTTCTTGAACTTCAGATATTGTTTGGTGTTCCAGATTAATGAGCGAATATGCCCAATGGAAAACCAGACCACGCCTGACAGCGAAAACACGACCAAGGCCCGATGAGCCAGCGAACCTTCCATCAAAGCCCGTGACCAATCGGCAAAAACCGGCATGGGCGTGCCGGGATGGGGCAGCAGAAACATCATGTAAATGAAGAAGGAAACGGCGAGACCGCCGTTTCCTAAAGCTGCAAGATAGTAAAGAGGGCTATAATTTTGTTCAGCCGGCTTCATCAGATTTTCTCCCTTGATCCGCTTTATCCGGATACACATATTCATAGCCACTCAGCATGGCTTTCAGATATTTTGTCACTGGTTTTGCCGTAAAGACCATATAAACATGACTGATAAAGAAGATCAGCATACCAAAGGCAGCCGCCACATGGACAAAAGCAACATTGGCAAGCGTCAGATCCTGCAACCCGATCACCGCCCAGTCATTGTAAAAGAAATAGAGCAGACCTGAAATCCAGATCATAGGCATAATCAACAACATTAAGCCTACATAAGCAATACGTTGCAAAGGGTTGTGTTTATATTTACGGGTCTTGCGATAGGGGTGAACAGCATCCGCTTTGAAAATATCGATAGAATAATAACGTGCAACTTCTATGATTTTTTCAGTGGTGGGAATGAATTGTTTCCATTCCCCGGTGATCAGCATCCAAAATAGAGCAAACACCCACAATCCCATTAATGCCCAAGCCGCCGTTCTATGTAAAATCGCTGCGGCTTCGTATGGCAACAGGTCATGTGCCCCATTAACGCCAAACCCGGTAAACATCATTCCGATAATCAACAGAGCCTGTGTCCAGTGCCAAAAACGTTCAAAACGCGTAAATATCAGTGTTTTAATTTTTTCATTTGTCATGATTTAGTTTCCTCCACGTTTTGAAGTGACAATTCGGATAAGGCCATGCGCAATAGAACCGATCAATGTCAGTAATGCCAAGCCCCAGCCAATCGTAGAGAGCAATGGGAAATGATCACGTCCCGGGATGTAGATGTCTGTGATGGCTGCCAATCGACTATCTGTCTTTGTATGACATTCCTGACATTTCAGAGCATCTTCTTTAGGCGCAACCATATGAGTGATCGGCCAATGCATCGTGGTTTCAACAAAACCAAACTCACCTGAATAGGATTGCCCGGCTTTTTCAGTGCCAAACTTAAGGGCTTTTTCCCAGTTGAAGTTAGTCCAGAAAGAGGAATCATCTTTACCAAAGACATGGTTAATCAGCAGATGTTTTTCTTTCGTGTCATAGGGTTGCTTGCCACGCATCACCTTAAAAGGCCAAATCCGGCTATCCGGGTCATCCGCACTGCCACCAAATTTATTCATCGCGACGACACCCTGATCATTAATCGGTTCATCACGCAGGGTATAATTCATTTGACCATCAAACCAGGCATAGGTCGGGACCACATTTTCTTCGTATTTAAAGTCACCTTTCGTCGCCAGATAAGAGAAATGACCATGGTCATCCTTAATGTTCAAAGGCTTGCCATTTTCATCCATTTTGCCGGCCGTTGACCAGTCCCACCATGTTTTGGTCGCAACACCGCCACGGGCAAACTCTGGAATATGACAGGTTTGACAGGCAATCTTGTCTGTATGGTCATTCAACTTTTGTTCTGTCTTATGCGGTTTATCACCATGGCATGACTCACAAGTTGCATGATCTTTATAGTGGTTACTGGGCACATCAACGCCATCCTTATCAACCGCTTTGCTCGCATAGCGACTGCCCGGGACATTGTGGGCATCCGGATTATGACATGTTGCACAGCTCATATTGGCCCCATCCTTGGCCATATGCACATCCAGTGACTTCGGCGGATTAACCAGTGAACTATCCAGATCACCATGTTTCACCCCATCGCCGCCGCCGCCATAAAAGTGACAGGCCCCACAATTTTCACGATTGGTTTGCCCTACATTCTGCGCGATCTTAGTCAGGTTCGGGGGCATTTTCATTTTCCCCTTAACCTCTTTCGGTTCATAAAGCGGATGCCCTGCCATTGTCGGGAACTTGGAATATGTTCCGGTATTGTCATGACAGACAAGACAGTCAACCTGATGCTCGCCCAATGCCTCAGAACTCGCAACATTCATGTCATCCCAGCCATAACCGATATGACAACTGGTACAGCGCGGCTCATTTGAAGCAACATTTCCGCAAAAGGAATTTAGAACATTACGTTTACCCAACTTCTCGCCCGTTGTGGGATGATCAAATTCCCATGTCCAGTGGGTCGTCTGCATTAATTGTTTTGATGCTTCGGTATGACAGGAAAGGCAAGCTTTCGTCACCTCTGGCCCTGATTTGAAATCTTGTTGAAGCTCCTTGAACTTCGAATGGTCTGCCGTGCTTTTACCCGTTTCTGCCTGAAGGCCTGTGAAACTGAATAAAGCAAATGCTATGACCCATATAGAAAAAGTGATCTTTCGATCTAAAATATGACGCATAAATCCTCCCCAGATTAGAAAAGTTCTATATTTATTGTACCTAATATAGATGAAGATTATATGCGACATTGATAATTCGCAATGACAAGATAAAAAAAAGGGTCAAAGTTGCTTAGTTCAGCATTTTTATCTGATCAAAAGTCAGGTAATCCATATCTTGATGGGAGATAACAATCAAAGAACGGCCATTTCGTTTTGCCATGATTTGTTCCATCATATATTTCCCTGTCTCATAATCCAGACCCTCTGTGGGCTCATCCAGAATAAGCACAGGTGCTTTTTTCAAAAGGGCACGTGCAACGCCAAGCCTGCGAATTTGCCCGCCTGAGAGGTTATATCCTTGTTCCCCAATGTAGGTGCTTAACCTGTCGGGAAGGCTCTCAAGCAAGCTTTTAAGCTGGCACATCTCCAAGACTTCATTCACATCATCCAGATTACAGGTATCACAGCCCAAATTCAGGTTATTAAGAAAAGAGCCTGAAAAAATATGTGTATGCTGCGGTGAAATACTGAATGTCGCAACAAGCTGTTGTTCAGTCATGTTTTTGATCGTCTGCCCATTCAGGCTGATTTCACCTTTTTGCACAAAACGATCCCCAACAAGCAGATCAATCAATGTGCTTTTCCCAATCCCGGAAGGCCCCTTAATCAAAAGCGTCTGGCCTGCCGGCAGTTCAAAATCGAACTTAACCGGGTAAATTTGAAAGTCATTAAAACGATATTCCACTTGCTTTAGTGCAAGGTCAGGATAACCCGGATTTTGTTCAGGTTCTTCTGTCTGGTTCTGCGTATCAGGATTGACAAAAAAGATCCGTTCAGCCGCTGCTTTATTTTGTGGAATTTGCATTAAAGCCGGGGCAACTTGTGCAATACTTTCAAAACAGGCCAGCGCAAACATAGAAACCATAACAAAATCAGCCTGTGTAAGCTGACGTGCCTGCAAAAGATCCGCAGCCAACAAGACTGTCGCGATAAAAGTCAGCTGTGAGATCAGCCAGATTGCATTTTTGGTTAACAACCCCACTGTTTCAACACTTTTAAGGATTTTTAGCCGATCAGCGCTATGATCCCTGAAATCCTGCTGTGCCTTTGCCAGATTGTTATAAACCATCAACTCGCCCAACCCGTCTAGCAAATCAATGCTCTTTTTCTTCAGGGTTTCAGCCGACACGAAAATATCATTCGCATTCTTTAAAACAGCACGAAACGCCAATACCGGAAGCAGAGCCCCGGCAATCACCAAACCGGACACAACCGGCAAAACAATGGTGATGTCATATTTCAGGAGATAAAGAACACAGATAAGGGCTGTAAAGAAACTCGCGCATAAAGGCACAAGAACCCGGACATAGAAACCTTGCAGGGATTCAATGTCATATTGGACTCTGCTGGTTAAATCCGTGCTATGCAGGCGCTCGACTTGTTCAAGCGGAATTTGGGTATAGTTTTTAAATGTCCGAAGACGCAATGCCCCCAAAAAACGGAACGTGGCTTCATGTGTCACCAGTCTTTCCACATATCGCCCCACTGTGCGAAAGATCGCACAGCCGCGAATAATTGCTGCTGGTGTGAAATAATTTATACTCGCCCCCGCCAGTCCCGCAACGCCCATAGCTGTGATAAACCAGGCGGACGTCGCCAAGAGGGCAATATTGGCCAGCATTGTCGCCATGCTCAACAGAACGCCGAGCAGTGCCCATCCCCAAAAAGGGCGAAAGAGCTGAAAAAGATATATGAGCTGTTTCATGCGACATCCTCTTTTTTAGGCTGTGACAGAATCTGCCCCTGATCCAGATAAAGCACGCGGTCTGCCATGGCTATAGTCTGCTCGCGATGGGCTGCAATCAGCATGGTTGTCTTTTGCTTTTTCAGCTGTTTTAACTGCTCAAGGATCAACTGTTCGGTTTCTGAATCAAGGTTGGCAGACGGCTCATCCATAATCATAACCGATGCCTCTTTAATCAACATGCGCGCCATTGCAAGCCTGCGCCCTTCTCCACCCGACATCAAACGACCTTGCTCACCCGTTCTTTGCAGCAAGTGATCTGGAAAATGTTCAACCGTTTTGGAAAGATGGACTTTCTCAACTGCAACCCGAACGGCCCATTCGTCCTGAAATTCCGGTGCCAGCGCGATGTTATGGGCGATTGTTGTATCGAAAATGTGGGGCTGTTGTGCCATCCATGAAATGTCACGATGCCACTGCTTTAACCCGCTTTGACTTAATGTGCTGCCATTTAGATAAATATTACCCGATGTTGGACGCAGAAAGCCAAGCGCAAGATTAAGCAATGTGCTTTTGCCCGCACCACTTGAACCGACAAGTACAACACATTCGCCCTCTTTAATTTCGAAACTAACATCCGACAAAACAGACTTGCCATCGGGGTATGCATAAGACACCCCATCAAAAGCGATCTTGGCCTGTGTGGAAATCGGCCGTGTTTCCTGTGGGAAAGCTGGTTCTTCCATATTCAATATTTTGACAATTTCATCCGCAGCGGCCATGGCTTCCATTTTTACATGATAATTGGTGCCAAGATTTCGCAACGGCTGGTAAAATTCCGGGGCCAAAAGCAAAATCAGAAAACCGTCCTGAAAAGCCATTTCCCCCGCAAGCAGGCGAAACCCGATAAAGACGGCGATTAAGGCAATCGAAATAGTTGAAAAAAATTCAAGCGTCACTGAAGACAAAAACGCGATGCGTAAAACCTTCATGACCTTGGATTTATAGGCCATGGAAATTTCGTTGATGCGTTGCGTTTCTTTTTGCGTTGCCCCAAAAAGCTTAAGCGTCTGCAATCCTCTTAAACTTTCCTGCAAGCGCGCGCCCAGTCGCCCCAGCGCTTTCCAATGGTTTTGATGAACCTGTTCCGCCCCTTTACCAATCAAAATCATAAATAAAGGTATCAAAGGTGCTGTCAGCATGAAAACAAGTGCTGAGATCAAATCCAGTGGCAACACAACAGCAAGAACACAAATCGGAATGAGTGCTACATGAAACAATGCGGGTAAAAATGCCGAAAAATACTGGCCGAATTTTTCAATCCCTTCGACCGTCAATGTCGCAAAATGCCCACGTTTTATGGATGCTGTGGCGCAAGGGCCCAATCTTTCAAGCTTTAAAAGCAACTCATCATACACATGCTGAATAACGTGCTGCCCCAGTTCAACGGCTTTGCGATCACTATATGAATTTAGAATAAAACGAATAAAAATAATGAATATGACAGGATACACATCCTGCAACACATCAGACAGACCCTGCCCCTCAAAGGCAACAGCCGTCATCAAGCGGGCCATTAACCAGACCTGCAAAACCAGCAGCATGGCATTTAGGGCCCCCACAACAGTAATCTGTCGGAGCAAACCTTTTAAGGGGCGTTTTTGTTGCCTGATAAATTCTTTTGTCTGTGTCATGACCTCTCCCTTCTAAAATGTAGATGGAGAAAAGGGTGCCTGACCTGAAATCACGCCAGGCACCCTTGTCTTCAGTCTTTTTTGTCTTTGTCAAAGGCCATTTCAGCCTCATACCAAAGCGCGTTGATGATACCGATTGACAGGGCGGCAGTCAGTCCCAGGCCCCATGCGAAATACCACATGATTAATCTCCTTTTCTATTGGTTAGTAGGCAGAATGACTGCGCACTTTAATTTCATCGACCGTGACTTTCCCCCACATGCGGTAGTAACACCACACGGTGTAGGTCAGAACAATCGGCAAGAAAATGACAGTCGCCCAGAACATAACGGTAAGCGTAAGATGACTAGATGCAGCATCCCACACAGTCAGGCTTGAATTTGGTTGAATGCTGGATGGCATAATGAAGGGGAACATAGACAGACCCGCTGTCCCGATAATCCCTGTCATGCCGATACCACTGGTCACAAAGCCCAGTCCCGGCTTGCCCCATTTAGAGAATAACATGGTCAAAGCAATCCCCGCAAAACCAGCCAATGGGGCCAGAATAGCAATAGGGAGTGTGTCATACACCTTGAGCCATGCACCGGCTTCAACAATAACTTCTTTTGCCAATGGGTTTGGCAGCGCATCGGTTGGAGGTTGCTGCACAATGACATAACCATCAATTCCGTAAGCAACCCAGACACCAGCCAAGGCAAAACAGACTGCCGCAATCGTCCCCATAACCATCACCGCTTTTGAGGCTCTGGATGCAATCGGGTCTTCAGTTCTCATTTGAAGCCAGATGCCGCCATGCATGGTCAGCATGGAAAAGCTGATCACACCCGCCAACAAGGCAAACGGATTAAGCAAAGGCAAAAGAGCCGTCAGCAGTGAGCCATGATAATGCGCACGCAGCAATTCATCCAAATGGAAAGGAACCCCTTGAAGCAAGTTACCAAAGGCAACACCGAAAATAAGTGACGGAATGGCACCACCGGCAAACAGCCCCCAGTCCCATGCGTTTCTCCAGCGCGCATCACCTAGTTTTGATCGATAGTCAAACCCGACAGGCCTGAAGAACAAAGCAAACAGCACCAACAGCATCGCCATATAGAAGCCAGAAAAAGCAGCTGCATATACCGCAGGCCAAGCCGCAAAGATCGCCCCGCCAGCAGTGATAAACCAGACCTGGTTTCCGTCCCAGTGCGGGCCGACTGTGTTAATAATGACGCGGCGTTCTTCATCAGATTTTCCGACAAATGGCAACAGGTTTCCAACACCCATGTCCATACCATCGGTTACAGCAAAACCAATCAGCAAGGCCCCGACAAGGATCCACCAGACAAGTTTCAGGATTTCATATTCGAGTATCATAATAACCTCCTCTTACTCTGCTGGTTGGGCTGTTTCGCCGTAATATTTACCGGTGTGCAGAGATGCCGGACCTTTACGAGCAAATTTAAACATGAGGTACATTTCGATACACAAAAGGAAGGTATAGAAAGTAATGAACCCAACGAGTGAGAAGATCAGATCCCCGGTTGTGAGCGAAGATGTCGCCAGTGACGTTGGCAGAATTTCACCAATCGCCCAGGGTTGACGTCCATATTCAGCCACAAACCAACCCATTTCACAGGCAAGCCACGGCATTGGGATTGACCAAAGCAAGGCCTTTAACAGCCAACGTTGTTCGTGAATATTACGCTTGATCGTGAAATAGAAGGTTGCGGCAAACAGCCCCAACATGGCAAAGCCCAACGCCACCATAAAGCGGAAAGACCAGAACAACGGAGCGACAGCAGGAATTGTATCTTCCACAGCCAAGGCAATTTGCTCTTCTGTCGCATCAACCACATTTGGTGTATAGGTTTTCAGCAAAAGCCCATAGCCAAGGTCGACTTTATGTTCTTCGAATTTTGCCATGACTGCTTCAGATTTATCGCCTTTGCGGATTTTCTGTAACTCGCCATAAGCGATCATACCTGAACGGATACGTTCTTCATGTTGGATCTTCAAATCCTTGATGCCGGTCACTTGCTTGTCAACAGAACGCGTCGCAATCAAACCAAGCGCATAAGGAATTTGAACCGCATATTCGGTTTCCATTGTTTCATCATTGGGGAAGCCAAAGGCGGTAAATGCGGCAGGGGCTGGTTCCGTTTCATATTCTGCTTCAATCGCGGCCAATTTCACTTTTTGAACATCGCCAAGTTCATAGCCACTTTCATCACCTAACACGATGACGGATAGAGATGCAGCCAAACCAAAGCCACAGGCAATCGCCATAGAACGTTTGGCAAAACCCATGTCGCGCCCTTTAAGCAGGTAATAGGCACTGATCCCCATCACAAACATGGAAGCTGTTACATAACCCGCTGCCACCGTATGGACGAATTTAACTTGCGCAACCGGGTTCAGCACGATTTCTGCAAAACTGGTCATTTCCATACGCATGGTTTCGGGTGAAAATTCAGAACCGATCGGGTTCTGCATCCAGCCATTGGCAACCAAAATCCACATGGCAGACAAGTTGGACCCAAAGGCGGTGAAGAAAGTCACCATCAGGTGTTGACGTTTGCTCAGTTTATCCCAGCCTAAGAAGAACAGACCGATAAAGGTTGATTCAAGGAAGAAGGCCATCAGACCCTCAATCGCAAGCGGGGCACCAAAAACATCACCCACATAATGAGAATAATAAGACCAGTTGGTTCCGAATTCGAATTCCATGGTCAGCCCTGTGGTGACACCAAGGGCAAAGTTGATCCCAAAAAGTTTACCCCAGAATTTTGTCATATCCCGGTAAACTTCGTTATTTGTCATCACGTAACAAGATTCCATGATGAACAGTATCCACGATATCCCAAGTGTAAGCGGGACAAAAAGAAAGTGGTACATTGCTGTCGCAGCAAACTGCCAGCGCGACAATTCGATAAATGTTTGGTCGAACATTGAATGGCTCCATTAGCCAAAAATTAAGAAAAAATGTAATTTTGAACCTGTCAGACAGGTGTTCTTAATTCTGGTGGAGCTCTTGGTGCTTGCTTAACAACACTTAAACACTTTGGAACCCAGCATATATCAAAATCGGGCCTATTCAGTTCGGGAAGAGAAACCTGAATAACGTCCAGTATTTGTTCAGATTGTAAGAAGGGGGCATCTGTATGAAAGAAAGACACATAACAATCGTCACAGATAAAATTACCCGTATGTTCAATTGAAGATGTGCCTCTTTCCCGGTTTCCAAAGCAAATACTTTCGCGAAGCTCGGCAACAAAAGCATGTTCTTGCGCTTCTTCATGCGACAACGCGAATATTGGGAAAATATTCTGAAAAACCAGCGCGATCAACAGAACCGCGCAAATATCCGGCTTTATAAGTCTTATCAGTTTTTTATAGGGGGAAAAGCCTGACATCGACCTGGTCCTTTAAGATGCTTCTTTTAGCTGGAGATACTCACGAATGGCATCTTCAGGCAGTTCCAGGTCGGTTTTATGGACATCCACATTGAAAGACGCCATCCGGTTTTTAAAGTTCTCACCACAACTTCCCACAATCAATGCATCCATCAAGTAAATCGGATGATCCACGTCTCTGCTGACTTCATGCAGGGACATATCTTTGGGGAGGTCGAGTCTGTTAACTTCTGAAAATTGACCCTTTTCATCAACTTTAAACACCAAAAAGCGTCTTGTCTTCGCGGCGTGTTTCGTAACCGTTTTGAAGTTCTGGCTTGTAAGGGCGATTAACATGTCTAAAGACCTTTTAAATTATTATTGTGACCAGAACTTAAAGAAATTCTAATATAGAGGCATTGATATTTATCAATGGCCCCAATTTCAAAAACTGCCCGCGCGCTTATTTAAATGATCACAAAACGTATAACTTATTTAAAATAAAAACAAATTATACTCAACAAAAAAGGCGGGCCGATGAAAATCAGCTCGCCTTTTTTTCGCTAACAATATTCAAGCCTTAGTCCGAAAAAGACAGCATTGAACGTCGGAAATATCTGGGTGCAACCTGTTGCCAGACAACACCGGCAAGGAAGAACGCAAGGATCAGAGCGAAGAGATAATATTTAGTCATATCATCTTCGATTTCTGTTGTTTGTTCCACTTTTGCCAGTTTTTGACCCTCAACCTGTTCAGCTGCCGGATTGGCTGAAGGTTGCGGGATATTGATCGTTGGCAATTCTACAGGTGTGACATCCGGTTTGGACAATCCATAGCCTTTTGCCAATTGCTCAACATAGTCTTTGAACTTTTCATTATCACTGACCACGTCATATTTCGCCTGCATTTCCTGATAGGTTTCCACCAGCTTTTTCATCGTTTCATCATTCGGCTTCCAATAGTCTTTGCGAATAACTTCCAGCATGCGTTCCGCAATCTGCGCAAGCGCTTCCGGGTTGCTTTTTTCAAACCACTCTTTCATATCCAGTTCAAGCTTATCATTGACGTAAACTTCAAAGAATTCCTGCCATTGATCTGCACGGACATTTTGCGGGTCCACAACCTGCCAGCCGGTAAAGTTATTGATGGTATCAATGATATTAAGCGCCCCGGCATAGCCTTCATCCTGCATAGCCTTGACCCAACGCGGATGGAAATAACGCGTGCGCAGCTCTTTTGACATAAAGCTGTTCAGGCTTTCCATTTTCCCCTGATTGGGATCACGCAAGTTGGAAATTGCCATTTCGGGACTTTTACCATCCAGATTACGCACGGCCAGCGAAAGCCCACCAAGATACTGGAACGGATCATCCGACGCCAGCATACCAAACACATTGGAAGAACGTGAGAAAAGCGCCACATCTGTACCGGACAGGTTTTTGGCATAAAGCTGTGCTGCTTCATTCTTTTCGTTCCAACGCTTTGGATCCTTGCCAAATGCATAGCCCATCCGGTCCATATAAAGTCCGGCAAGTTTGGAATCATTTTCCCATGTATCCGTTGCCAAAACCGTATCGCCAAGGCCGGAACCATAAGTCCCTGATTGTGCAGAAAAAATTCGAACCGTAGAAAGATAATCTGCCTCTTTCGGATTGACCCCATCGGCTTCAAGGGTTTTTGCTATTTTTTGGGCATTGAGATAAACATTGTTGCCTTCTTCTTTAAGGCGTGCAACTTCGTCAATGGCTTCTGCCAGCAATTTCATCACACCGGGGAAAGCATCGCGATACAACCCTGTTGCCGAAAGAACAACATCAACGCGCGGACGTTTTAAGTCAGAAAACGGTATAATCTCTGTCCCCACCACGCGACCACTATCAGCCCATTTGGGTTTAACGCCCAGTGCATACATGGCTTGGGCCTCCAAGACACCGTGATGGCGCATGGCTTCCATAGACCAAAGCGAAAAGGCAAGCTTGTCTGGGTATCTCCCATGTTTGGTGTAATACTCATTGATCAGATCGGTCACCAGTTGTTTGCCCGTTTCCCACGCCGCTTGGGTGGGTAAACGCGATGGATCAAAACCATAAAGGTTACGACCTGTGGGCAGTGTTTCATCATTACGAACCGGATCACCGCCTGTCGAAGGTTCAATGAAGCGCCCGTTCAGCGCCAGAACCATACTCTTTAACTCGAGAATACCTTTCATGCGCTGCCCGATTTCAACCGCACGCTCCAAATGAGCCCGCAGTTCATCAGAAGCATCTTGTGGGATCGGCTGTTGTTTAATCAAAACATCATGAAGTTCCTTAAAACCAATAATGTTTTCCAGTTGGGTTTCTTCCCCAAACAAACCGTCCTTGCCCAGTTCACCATGACCATGATCAACTTCTTCTTCATCAAACCCCAGATAGGTATACACATCTGTGAGATAGTCTTTCCCTAGGATTTGCATAACGGTCGTTGTCATGAGGCGATCTACAGGCAATTTACCAAATGTGTGCAGACCAAGAGGCTGGTTTTCCAGTGCAAGTTCATGCAGATAGTCATGCAGAACAACCAAGAATTCATCAAAGCGTTGTTCCATCCCCTCAGCCGTCCATCCAAGGTCTTTCGGGATATTTAACTTCTTCACTTTGCTGATCAGCTGCTCCTTGTTTTTCTCGCGCACCTGACCGGGGTCAACCTGTTGATAATGGTGAATTAATTCATGAACTTCCGTTAGCTCCCGATAAAGGCCACTTGGGGCAAACGGGGGTGTCATATGACTAATCATTGTCGCACGCCCGCGACGTTTGGCCTGAAGGGCTTCGCCCACATCATCGACAATATAAGGATAAATAATCGGCACATCATCCGCCGTTAGTATCCCCGGGTCAAAGGCCCAAAGCCCGCGTTCCTTGCCGGGCAACCATTCATGTGTGCCATGCGTGCCGAGATGGATAATCGCATCTGCTGCAAAATTTTTCCGAACATAATAATAAACGGCAAGATAGAAGTGGTTCACGGGGATGGCTTTATTGTGATAAAGCGTTTTCTCTTTATCATTTTTATCCCCGCGCGGCGGCTGTGGAAGAACCATCAAATTGCCCGAATTCATCATCGGTATGACGAACTGTTTCTGACCATCAATGTCAGTAACCATGAAATGATCATCCGGCTGGCCCCAATAGTCATTCACCTGTTGTTGAACAGTTTCAGGTAACGTCTGAAACCATGCTTTATAGTCCGCAACACTTAATGTTTTGCCAAATCCTTTATCATATATTGTTTTGGGTGATTCTTCGCGATAGAGCGGGCGTTGCAGGTTTGCTATCGCATCAATCATCAGCTGTTCTTTGATAACATAATTATTGTAGCCTTCCTTTTTCATCAAAGACGAGATGCTTTCTACACTTGTTGGTACATTGAGGAAAGAGGATTGCGCACTGCGTTCACCCGGGGGGTAATTGTAATAAAAAAGGGCAACTTTTTTATCCTTGTTCGGCTTGTGCGCAAGGTTTGCCAGACGCACAGCTTTGCGCACGGTCTGATCCACCTGTTCTGCAATCGGGTGATATCGGCCATCTTCTTTATCAATTGCACCGATGACCAAAGGATCTACCATCCCCGCCATCTCAGGAATTGTGATGTAAAAAGGTATGCCTGAACCGGGAATACCGCCATTATCTGCGCGCCATTCCTGTTCACTGCGTTTATCACGCACCGTATTCACAACGGAAACACCAAGCTTGGTAAAGAGTTCCCTATGTTCATCCGCCCAGTGAATAATCCGCGCATTAATCAAGCTATCCGCAACTGATTGCCCATCCTTCATAAGCCAATCAGCCATTTGTGAGACTGAATCGCCATTGGCATAATAAAATGGCATAGCAATCGCCCCTGCTTTGGCAAGTCGATCAATCATATCATCAATGACAAGCAGATCTTCGCTGGCAATGCTGGCGCGTTGTACGATGATCCCGACAATGGGGGCGTCACTATTCTGGGGATACTGTTCTTTGTACCAGTTCAGATACGCCTGTGGTGTTTCAAAAATTTCATCTGATTGAGGGTGATAAACACCTTGTTTAGGATAGATAATCGCGGGTTCAACAGCAACATTTTCTGCAAAAAACTCTGAACGAATATAGGTAAACAAACGTTCAAAGTTTTTACGTCCCCCATTGTAATAATAGTCTTTCAGCTTGGTTGATTGGTCCAAAGAAACATCTTTATGCAGGCCCCGACCTTCTGGCCACATAAGCGTGCTGATTTTGACATTCGGTTTGACCGCTGCCAGTTTCCCCTGAAGGAAACCAAAACCTCTTTTTGTTTGCCCAACACTGACGCCATCTAAAAGGACCAAATCATACTGACTAAAGACCATCGCCCAATCGGTTTGTGCCGGATAGGATTCAAGCTTTTTTTGTTGAAGGTCAACACCTTGGTCCTTCGCAATTTTTCCAATCAGCTTTGATTTGGCCTGATTGACGTGACCTGCTGACAACATTAAAATCGAAGCTGCATTTGGTGTGTTTGCCTGTGCAGGCATAAGCGTTGCACCCATCAGATAAAATGCGACAAATAAACTGGTGATGATGTGCCTCATTTCGGGGCCTCCCCTTCTTTTTCACCTTCGGGAACATAGACGATGGACCCATCTTCCATGCGATACGCCACACCTGCTTTGATGCCGTTCCCTTGTCCAATCTGACCGTCGGATTCGTATTTTTCGATTTTCTCGCCCTTCTTGATCATCATCTCCATATTCTTCTTGCCGGGATTTTTAATCACGATCACATCTTCATCCTGAAACGGATTTAACGGATTTTGGGCAATAAAAATCAAAAGCGCGGCGATGATGACCAAAAACAAATCAACGAGGTTCACCACCGATAACATCGGGTTATTTGATTCATCTTCCTCAAGCAACATCTGCGGCCTCATTTTTCAAAATAACAGACGGCTTGAACTCATGAACATTTGTCTCGCGCCAGTGTTCAACGAAACGGATGTCGCGGATCAGCCATTGTTTTTTCACACTCTGAATCCAGAACGTCAGACTGGCAGCCAAAAGGGCAAAAATAACCGATGTAAAAGCAATAATCAGATTTTCACTGATCCCCTGAACATTGCCATTAGCCAATGATTTCAAGGCGGGTCCCATCGGGATCATAGTTGCAACCAATCCCAACATCGGGGCAATACGGGTCGTGATGCGCAGGAAATCCAACTCTTTTGATGCCGCAAGTTCCAGATCTTCACGGGAAATACAGGGGTTGGTGGAAAACAGGGCAAGAATTGAATGCCCATGAATAGAGGACATATCTTCGGGTGCTTCGACTTTGTGTAGTTTTGAAGACCCTAGTTTTCGTTGACCATATTGCATAACGAATTCGCCCAAGGCGAAAATCGAATAGGCAAAAAGAATAACGACACCGATTTGTACGGGAAGCAGGAAGAAGTTTGATAATTCATAAAGATAGCTGTCAAGTGACATAAAAAGATCCTCGTCTGATTAAATCGGAAAAAGCGCATGCCTTATCAAAAACAAGACATGCGCAAACCCGATTATTAGGGGGAGTATTCGGGATTAGAATGAGGCGCGCAAACCAACAAAGACAAAACGACCACGTTCTTCCTGTGCCCCAAAGTCTGCGTCTTTACTCGCCAGTCGAGTGTCGAAAATATTCGTCATACCAAAACGAGCTTCAAAGGTTTCATTCAAGGGTTTTACGAAAGTCAAATCAACGAGTGAGTAACCCGGCACAGACTCTTCTTCACCTTCTGCCATGTACTGACGGCCAACATATTCAACATTAAAGGTCGATCTTAAATCCCATGGGGCGTAAGTGTGGGTCAGGCCAAGGTTACCGAAAAGCTTCGGACGTTGAGACAGTTCCTTGCCGTCATTGTCACCGTCTTCGGTCTTCATTGCCGTCATATTGAAAGAAGCATCGAGACTTTCCAGCAATGGATAAGAAGCTTCAAATTCAAGCCCCATTGTCTTGGCTGTACTGACATTCGAATACTGCTTGGTCGTGCCTGTGATATCTTTCGTGTTAATCAGGTTTTTAATATTGTTATAGAAAGCACCTGTGCGTAGCTGTGCTGTCCCATTGTTATAAGCCCAATTCAGTTCGAAGTTATCGCTTGTTTCCGGCTTGAGGTCTGAGTTCCCGAGATAAGTACTACCGTGAGACACCGAATTATAGGCATCAGACCCTTCTGTGATGCTCGGCGCTTTAAAGCCATGCCCATAACCGAAGCCAACCGTATGGTCATCATTCAAATCATAGCTGATATAGGCTTTCGGGCTTAGCTCGCCACTGAAGTTTTCATGATGGTCATAACGCAAACCCAACGTCACGGTCAGCGTATCTTCCACCATAGAGGTTTCATTTTGAAGGAAAAGAGAGTTGTAATGAACGCGATCACTGAAGTCACTTGATGAAGGTCGATCATATTCTTTGCGATATTCTTCGGACCGATGTTCCAACCCACCAATCAAGCGGTTGTTTTCATTCAGGTCCGTCACCGCATCAACAGAATAGATCCAATCTGTCAGATTGTGGGTATAAGGGTTGCCAGAATCGACAAATTTATTTGCAGAATGCGTTCTGTAGACTTTTGCATCCAGTTCAATATCTGAAATCGTGCCTTTGTAGCCCACTCCACCAAGGTTATTTTTGATTTCATAATAAGGATCATCGCGGAAACGTTTATCATAACCTTGGTTATAATCTATGGAAACCTGATGGTTTTCAGTAATGCCATAGCTTAGATTTGTTGTGAAGTTATGAGCTCTGCTGCCTTCCATTTCAAGAGTAGGCCAACCCTGATCTTTATCAGCTGTCGCTTTGACCTCGCCTGTTTCTGCGCCAATGCGGAATTTTAATTGATCGCTGATCGGACCAGCAAGTGAGGCGCTATATCGGCGTTCCTGCCCACCGTTCGCATCTGTTTCATCCCCGTAAAAAGCATCAACCGTTGCCGAAAATTCCTTACCTGCTTTCCTTGTGACCACATTGACCACACCTGCCATACCGGCAGAGCCATAAAGGCTCGACATGGGACCACGGATAATTTCGATCCGTTCAATCGTGTCCATCGGCACAGAGCTGAGCTGGAAGTTAGAGTGGCTAATCTGAGAATCCGTACCCGTCAGACGTTTGCCATCAACCAACATCAGAACATGGTCACTTTGCATACCCCGAATTTGGATAGACTTGCGCCCACCGACCGAATTGCTGTTTGACCCAACTGTAATGCCAGCCGTGCGACGAATGGCTTCAAAGACGTCTTTGGCGCCGGATGCACGAATTTCATCTGCAGTCACAACGGAAATCGAGCCCTGCACATCTTCAACAGCGACTTGAGTTTTTGTGACAGAGACCTGTAAAGGCGCAAGATTCTGTTCTTCTGCGGATGCAGAAACAGTCATCGCACATGTTCCAGCCGCAATAGCCAGACATAACTTAAGGTTATTATTAAATGGGGAGGATGGATTAAAATTCACGGTGATATCCTTATTTTTCCTTGGCGCGCCTCAGTCAAATAGAATGAGAAATAGCCAAAACGGTTAAAACTTTTACCCACTCATACACACAAAATATTTATATTGCAAATAAGAATCGTTTGCATTATATGCTTAGGAAGCTGTGAGCTCATTGGAAAGCCAAGGAAATTTATAAATGTGGTTAGTCGGAAGCGATGTGAGTGATGAGTTCGCGGAAGATAATAAGAGTCATTCTTATTTGCAATAACTTTTTTCTAGAGGTTAGAAAATGGATTCACAGCTACTTTTTAAAAATGCAAGCAATGGGTTAATTAATCTTTTTTCACTAATCATGGAATCAGGTGGCCCGGTCATGTTTGTCTTGCTTGGCATGTCCGTGCTGGGCAGTGTTGTGATTGTGTTAAAGGTTGGACAATTCTTTCATTTAAAAATTTCGTCCTTCAAAGAAATCCGCCTTGCAATCAACGCCTATCGCAAGAACCAAATTGCGATTGCGCAAAAGACGCTGCAAAAGACGCGAAACCCGGCCTCTGAAATCGTGCATGTTATCATCATGGGCCAACAAAGCGGCGCCCCCGTTGAAATGATAAAAGAAGAAGCCCAAAGAATGGGCAACCTTATGCTGGCAAGCCTGCGAAAACATTTCAGAACTTTGGAAATAATTGGCACCCTAAGCCCCTTGCTTGGTCTTTTGGGGACGGTGCTTGGTATTATTGATGCCTTTCACCAATTGGAATTGGCTGGCAGTAAAGTCGACATCAGCCAACTGTCTGGAGGGATTTGGGTTGCTTTGCTGACAACCGCTGCAGGGCTTTCAGTCGGTATTCCAGCCGTCATTGCCCTGAATTGGCTGGAATCAAAAACCGAAGATACCGCCCAGCAAATGGAAGATGTGGCAACCCAGTTGTTCACGCATGAAGTCTATCCATCAACGGAAAAGGAAGAGGTCGTATGCAACTCGTTTCGCAGCGTCAGCCAAAGCGCCTGATCAGTCTGACACCGTTAATTGATGTTGTTTTTATCCTGCTAGTGTTCTTCATGATTTCATCGAACTTCGTTGAATGGAAACGCCTTCCGGTACAAAGCACGCAACAAGGGGCCTCTGCGGGCACAAGCAAGAATAACCTGCTGATTGTCATAACAGAGCGCCATCTCAAAATAAACGACGCGGTTGTCAGTCGTGGCGATATTAAGGAACGATTGGATACATTGGCGCAAAGATCCCCCGTTCAGGTTTTCTTACGCGCCGAAAAAAATATTGATCTGCAACGCACCGTTCAAGTCATTGACTGGCTGGGCCAGAACGGTATTGAAAAAACGACATTAGTCCCATGAAATTAAACAGACCTGTTCGTAAAGAAGAATCGGAAAGCATTATTCCTCTGATTAATATTGTTTTTCTGCTGTTGATCTTTTTTATGGTCACCGCACAGTTTAATGCAAATGACGACCTAGAAGTGTATCCGCCGCAGTCCCTCCAGAGCGAAGAACTCGACCCGGAACAAGACCGTATCATCTTCATTTCATCCACCGGAAAGATCTCTTTTCGACAGACACAACAAACACCCGAAGAACTAGGCCGCTTTGTCGGGCATGTTTTTTCAGACCCAAAGCAGGTGACGTTAACGATTAAAGCCGATGCAAAAGCCCAGACAACGACTTTGTTGTCTGTTTTGAAAGTCCTCAAAGATGCAAATGTGGGAAATGTCGAACTTATGACATTAGCGAAACAATGACGATTCGAAAACGATATTGGTGCATGAGCTACAGTTTTGTCTTGCTGCTTCATGGCGTTGTATTAGCTGATTTTCTGCACACAGAAAGTGATGCCACCATGGGCGGCGGCGGTGTTGTGGGCAATAATGGCGGTGTGGTCAACCTCACCTACGCCCATAACTATGCTGAAGAACAAGATGAAGCCACCACCAAAGAAAACGTGAGCGAACAAGCACAAGAAACCCCGGTGACCGAAGAAGTTACCCCCCCTGCTATTGTAGAGGAAACAATTCAACACCCTGTTCAGGAAACGACCGCAGCTGTCGTGCCGATCACAAAGGTGGTGCCACCTAAAAAGCCTGTAGAAAGACCCGTAAAGCCAGTCACATCCGTCAAAAAAGTTGTTAAACCTGTACCAGAAAAAAAACCAGCCAAGGCTCAGGTCGTTAAAAAGACTGAACCCACATCACAACAAAAAACAGCACCCAAAAAGATTGCGGCAAAGCCTTTACCCAAAAATGAAATTGCGGGCACACCCGGCACGGCACAAACAACAGGGCGTGCCTTTGGGGATAATCAAGGCCTTGGCGGTAGCGGCAACGATCCACATGCCGAGCTTAAATATAAACATCTGGTTCGTGCCTGGCTGGAAAGACATAAACGCTATCCCAAAAAAGCAGCCCGGCGACGCATTGAAGGAGAAGGGCTGGTCTATTTCAAGATCGACAGAAAAGGCAATATTCTGGCTTCTGAAATTCGTCAGGCAACAGGAAGCAAGTCTTTGGATCGCGAGCTCAGCGCCATGCTTCAACGCGCCAGCCCCCTGCCCGAAATCCCGGAAAAATTACAAGGTCACACGATGGAATTTGTCATTCCAGTGGGCTTTAAACTCACATAACAAATTTATGAAATTAAAAGAAAGGCTATCATGATGAACGCACAAGATATTTTGCAGAAAATGGAAGAGATTAAAGCAAAAAACCCAAAAACCTATGCCCGCAATCTCGCGGCTGAAATTGGTGTTTCTGAAGGGCAGCTTCTTGCTGCCCAAATCGGGGAAAACATTACCCGCCTGCGCCCTGAAATGGTTGAAATCCTTGAAAATTTGGAACCGCTTGGCAAGTTAATGGCTTTGACCCGCAACGAATATTGCGTGAACGAACGCAAAGGCATTTACAAAGATGGCAAGTTCTTCAAAAACGGTAAAATGACCATGGGTCTGTTTGTCGATCAGGATGGCATTGATCTGCGTTTGATCATGATGCACTGGAAACATGTATTTGCCGTAGAAGACCCGATCAAAGGAAACTCAAGCCTGCAATTTTTTAACAAGGCTGGCGAAGCCCTTCACAAGATTTATCTGACAGATGCTTCTGATAAAGAAGAATATCATGCTCTTGTCAAACGCTTTACGTCAGAAGATCAGACACCGGGAATTTCTGTAGAAGACATGGCCCCTGCCCCTGAAAACAAAGATGGCAGCGACGTAAACTGGGAAAAACTGCGCACAGAATGGGAAAAACTGAAGGATGTGCATGATTTCCATTCCATGCTACGCAAATTCAAGGTCGGACGTGAACAAGCCTTTCGCCGTGTTGGTTCTGATTTTGCCTTTGAAGTGGATAATGTTTCCTCCCGCATGGTTTTGGAACTGGCTAAAGAAAAAGAATGCCCGTTGATGGCTTTTGTGGGCAACAAAGGCTGCATCGGGATCAGCACCGCCATCCCCAATAACCTTGTTGAACATGGTTCATGGTTCAACATTTTAGACCCTGATTATAATCTGCACCTGAATGAAGACGGTATTGCCCGCAGCTGGGTCACCCGAAAGCCGACAAAAGACGGGATCGTGACCTCGCTGGAAGTCGTGGATGGCGAGGGTAATATCATCATCACCTTCTATGGTCAGCGTCTTGAAGGGCAAAACGAACGCACAGCATGGCGTGAAATCATCGACGCCCTGCCGAAGAAAAACATGGCGGATGCTGCGGAATAATCAGTAGGGTAAGGACCAGATAAAATGAAACTACTTGCATTTTTAGCCATGGCATTTTTGTTGACCGACAATGCCTTGGCTGAGGCCCCGAAACGCATCGTTTCCATCGGTGGGGCCAATACGGAAATTCTCTATGGCTTAAAGGTCGAAGACCGCCTTGTCGGTTCGGATACCACCAGCTACTATCCCAAGGCCGCACAGCAAACACCGAAAGTTGGATATATGCGGGCCTTATCTGCAGAAGGGATACTGTCTTTAAAACCTGATCTGGTTATTCTGGCAGAACAATCCGGTCCTCCCCCTGTTTTGGCACAATTAGAACAAGTCGGTGTGAAAATGCTGAAAATCGAAGAAGCGCATTCCATCGCTGACGTCAAAGCCAATATCAACCTTATTGCAAAGACACTGGATGTTTTGGATCAGGCAAAACCCGTTCTTGAGAAAATTGATAAAGACGTCGCCTTGCTTGAAAAAACAATTGAGCAGAACCCGATTAGCCCCAGTCTGATGTACATTTTACAAGCTGGCGGCGGCGCACCTTTGGCTGCGGGTGAACAAACGGCAGCGGATCATATTATCAAGCTTTCCGGGGCTAAAAATGCAGTTCTGGGGTATGACGGCTATAAGCCTTTGACACCAGAAAGTGCTGTCAAAATGAAACCCGATTATATTCTGGTCAGTCGTCACGGCCAAGGTGGTAGCAGTGGTGTTAAACAGTTCAAGAATGCCCCCGGCGTTCATTTAACCCGCGCTGCACAGGAAGGGCGTGTCATTGAAATGGATATGTTGTTCCTGTTGGGTTTTGGTCCGCGCACAGCTGAAGCGGCATTAAAATTACGTAGCCTCTATTCAGGCCAACAATCATGAAACAAACGGCGATTGCATCCGCATCCCCCCAACCTCATCTCATCAGGATGCAGGTCCCGATCTTCTTCCTGCTCGGATTGGCGGCCTCTGTCTTGACGGCTATGAGTGTGGGCGCAATTGATATTCCTGTTCTATCTATCCTTGGTAACACGCTCGATCAGGTGCAGGAAACGGTCTTGACACAGATCAGATTACCGCGTGTCATGCTGGCTGGCATTGTTGGGGCGGGTCTGGCTGTTTCGGGTGCCGCCATGCAAGGGCTGTTTCGCAACCCCTTGGCTGACCCGGGTCTGATCGGAGTTTCCAGTGGGGCGGCGTTAGCCGTGGGGATCCTCATCGTTCTTGGGGGGAAATATGCTGGCATGCTTGGGCTCTACGGGATGAGTGTTGCAGCTTTTCTCGGCGGTCTTGCTGTTTCTCTTATGATTTTCAGAATTGCTGCAACGTCTGGAACATTTTCCGTTACCTACCTTCTACTCGCCGGGATCGCGATTAATGCCTTGTCCGGTGCGGCGACTGGCGTTCTAACCTATTTAAGTACAGATCAGCAATTGCGCACATTTACCTTCTGGACCATGGGGAGTTTGGGCGGTGCACTCTGGCCTGCTGTTTTCGTAGCGGGTAGTATCATTTTACCTACGATCTACGTTTTGATGCGTAACGCCCATAGCTTGAATGTCTTGATGCTGGGGGAAGATGAGGCCAAACATCTAGGGATCAAAACCAAAGACTTAAAACGTGTGATCGTCATCTGTGCGGCTTTGTGCGTTGGCGTCAGTGTCGCGGTTAGTGGCATGATCGGCTTTATCGGCTTACTGGTGCCTCACCTGATCCGATTAATGGTTTCATCCGACCATCGCCTGCTTATTCCCTTGGCAGCTATTTTTGGCGCCATTCTTCTGATCCTTGCCGACACACTGGCGCGTGTTGTGGTTGCGCCTTCTGAAATGCCTGTGGGTGTTTTAACAAGTCTGATCGGTGGTCCGTTTTTCCTTTGGCTTCTTATGCGTCAATTTTCAAACAGGTTTGGCATATGATACAGGTTCAAAACATTTCATACCATGTGGGTAAAAAACATATTCTCTCACAGATCAACCTTTCCCTGAAACAAGGGGAACTGCTGTCAATCCTTGGGCCTAATGGTGCCGGAAAATCGACTTTATTAAAAATCATGACAGGTGCCATTCCCCCTGTTGAAGGGACGGTTTTACTGCATCGGCAAAAACTTCAAGACTATTCCATTCTGGAACTTTCAAAAAAACGGGCGGTTCTGTCGCAATCAAGTCCGATTACCTTCCCTTTTTGCGCCCGAGAAATTGTTATGATGGGACGCTCCCCTCATTTAGCGGATCGTGAAAGTCATCATGACTTTCAAATCGTTGACGAAATCCTGAGCCGTCTGGATGCACACCATCTTGCGGACCGGCTGTTTTCGACTTTATCAGGCGGGGAACAACAGCGTATTCAGTTTGCACGGGTCCTTGCGCAAATTTGGGATCAGAAAAATGCCTATTTATTTCTGGATGAACCCACATCTGCACTGGACTTAAAGCAACAGCTCAACATTGTTGAACTTGCAAAAGAACTGGCACAGGAACGCAATTACGCCATTTGCATGATTGTGCATGACCTTAATCTAGCACGACATTACAGCGACCATATTCTCTTTTTAAAAGAGGGGCGTGTCGCAGCCTATGGCACACCTCAGGATGTTCTTCAGACACAGGCCATTGCGAAAACCTTCGACATCCCTGAAACATATGCGAAAAAATTTGCTCATTCCTAAGGCTAAAACCAATGTCAAAGATGGGTGGGGGGGGGTCAGGTCATCATGTTGTAAACCTTAAACAACTTTGCTTCCAAGGTTTCCCATTTTACAGGTTTAATCAGCACATCGTCTGCCCCTGCTAAGAGATAATCCTCCCTATGCTCTTTGATGGCATCTGCGGTAAAGGCAATAATGGGAATTTGTGATTTAGGCCCGCCCATTAAACGAATATGAGTCATGGCCTCTTCCCCATCCATGACAGGCATTTGCATATCCATCAAGATCAGGTCGAAATCATTTTCTGAGAACACGTTAATTGCCTCGTCCCCATTGTTTGCGATCGTCACCTGATGGCCATGCTGTTCAAGCATTTTTCCAATCACTTTCTGATTAATCGCATTATCTTCCGCAAATAAAATTTTCAATAATGGCAAGGTATCTCGAATATTTGTAGCACGACAGACAGGGGCGTCTGCCAATGTCACAGGCACATCTATTTTAAAAACGGATCCTTTTCCCAGTTCACTTTCAACCGAGATATTGCCCCCCATCATTCTGACCAGCTGTGAAGAAATGGCAAGCCCCAGCCCCGTCCCGCTTGATTTATTATCTTTATTTTTTTTCGCGCTGATTTGCGAAAACGGATTAAAGATGTCATTTGTCTCTTCCGGCTCTAACCCGATACCCGTATCTTCAACCGATACATGCAAGACTGCGCCCACATCAGCCTTTTCCAAAGAGGCGTTTAATCGAATATGACCTTTCTGCGTAAATTTAACCGCATTCCCCATCAGGTTAGACACAATTTGTCGCAACCTTAAACCATCCACAAGCGCGTATATGCCCTTCACCCCGTCGGCTTCAAAAGTAATGTTAAGACCTTTTTTCGCAGCTGCCGGTGCAAACAGCTTGGTAACACTGTGAAGGGTTCCATCAAGAGAAATGAGTGAGGGAATAATCTCCAGCTTCTCTGCCTCGATTTTTGAAAAATCCAGAATATCATTCAAGAGCGTTAATAAGGCATCCGAAGAGGTATCCAAGTCATAGAGCAAATCACGTTGATATTCATTCAGCCCCTTCGATGATAAAAGCAGCTCAACAATCCCCTTAATCCCTGACATCGGGGTTCGGATCTCATGGCTCATATTCGCAAGGAAAGATGATTTTGCACGGCTAGCAGCTTTACTCAGTTCAACCTGTTCTTCCAGCTGGTACTGTAACTCTTTTAATTCCGTGATTTCACGTTGGGAGGCATATAAATATTGTTCACCATTTAAATCAATGCCTTTTGCATTAATTTGCACATCAATAATGCTGCCATCTTTTCTGCGGTGTTTTGTCTCAAAACGTTCCCCTTGATTGATTAATGTTGTAAACAAAGATTCAATTTCATCCACTTCGACAACGCTATCCCAATCCGTCACATTTAATTTTTGTGCTTCTTCCAGTGTGTAACCCAAAGTATCAGCAAAAGCCTGGTTACACATAATTACATCGCCGTTCGTATCCAGAATATGGATCCCATCTGCGGCATGCTCAAGAAGGTTGCGAAACTTCTCTTCCGCCAAAACCTGTTCTGTCACATTGGTATGTGTACCCGCCATGATTAAAGGTTGATCGTCATCCGTCCAGCTAAAAATCTTGCCGCGATCCTGTACCCAGACCCAATGACCGTCTTTATGCTGCATTCGGCAAGTAACGTCATAATGATCAGCCTCTTTTGAGAAACATTTCTGTAGAGCTTTCTCAGACTTTTTCAAATCTTCCGGGTGGGTATATTTCATCCAGGTTTCAATACTAACAGGTTCCAGCTCTGCCAAGCTATACCCGATAATGTCGGCCCATTTTTCATTAAAATGGGTTTCCCCCGTCTGGATATTCCATTCCCATGTCCCAACGCGGGTGCCTTCGATAATATTTGCAAAGCTGTTACGCTCTGCCTCCATAATATCCGAAGCTTTCATCAATCTTATCTTTGAAACATACAGAGCCGTCAAAAGACCAAAGGTTATCAGCAGCCCTAAAATGAGAATGCCAACGATGATTTGATTTTGTGCATTCAATTCATCGGCTTGCAGCTTAACCATTTCCTCCAAACGGTTTTGGTAGTGCCACAACACCCCCTGCAGAGCCCTTTTTTCAGAAATATTGCGTACAACACTAAGAATAAGTTTGCGCCCCTCATAATCAATGGGTTGGGTGCGCACCTCCACCGTTTTGGTCGTGCCATCTGCAATTTTGTGACGAAAGACGAAGAAATTGCGCTCTTGCTTTTTGGCCAGCGCAATTTCCTGGGTAATCTGTTCAGGGGTAAACTGATTAATCTGCTGGATTTTCAGCTTTTCCAATTCACCATCTGAATATCCGTAAAAAACATGGGCAGCTTTGTTTGCATCGATGATTTGACCGTCCTCAGGATCAATCAACATCATCACATCAACGTTCTTTTCAAAATAATCTTCAAAAGGAAGATCAGCTTGAACAGAAAAACTGCTGAAGAAAATTAGGCACAAACAAACGACAAATCGACCCATGCTCACCTGCTGTTTTTCTTTTACTCTATCACGTTAAACGATCTAACGAAACGGTCTTTTCTACTTGGCATTCTCAACCTATATAAAAGTTAATCCCTAGGGCCGATCATCTGTTCCGGACGGACAAGCGCATCAAACTCAGTTTCCGTGACAAAGCCCAAATTCAAGGCTTCTTCTCGCAATGATGTGCCATTTTTATGGGCTGTTTTTGCAATTTTGGTTGCTTTGTCATAGCCAATTGCCGGTGCAAGGGCGGTCACCAGCATCAAAGAACGTTCCATCAAGGTCTTAATATTTTCTTCATTCGCCGTAATCCCAGTGACACAACGATCTGCAAAGCTACGTGCGGCATCGCTTAATAATTTAACAGATTGCATCATGGCATGAGCCATGACTGGCTTATAGACATTTAATTCAAAATGCCCCTGACTTCCGGCAAACGACATCGTGGCATGGTTGCCGTGTACCTGCGTGCAGACCATTGTCAGGGCCTCACACTGAGTCGGGTTCACTTTACCCGGCATAATGGAGGAACCCGGCTCATTCTCCGGCAAGGATAATTCCCCCAGTCCAGAGCGCGGACCGGACCCCAGAAAACGAATATCATTGGCAATTTTAAAGAGAGATACCGCCACCGTGTTCAAGGCGCCATGCGCATATACATAGGCATCATGTGCCGCTAGGGCTTCAAACTTATTGGGGGCTGTTTTAAACGGAAGCCCCGTAATAACGGCGACCTGATCAGCAAACTGTTGATCAAAACCTTTCTTGGTATTTAACCCCGTGCCCACAGCCGTGCCGCCTTGTGCCAGATAATAAAGTCCCTCAAGCGTTTCTTCGAGCCTGCACATGCCCAGTTCCACTTGTGCTGCATAGCCACTAAATTCCTGCCCTAGTGTCAAAGGCGTGGCATCCTGTGTATGGGTTCTGCCAATTTTGACAATATCGGCCCATTCCTGGACTTTAACATGCAGCGCGTCTTTAAGATGTTGCAACGCCGGGATCAGTGTTTGTTTAATCTCACACGCCGCAGAAATATGCATCGCCGTCGGAAAAGTGTCATTAGAAGACTGCCCCATATTGCAATGGTCATTTGGATGCACCGGATTTTTTGACCCGATCTGACCGCCTAAAATTTCAATCGCGCGATTTGCAATCACTTCGTTGGCGTTCATGTTGGATTGGGTTCCTGATCCGGTCTGCCAAACCACCAATGGAAAATGTGCATCAAGCTTGCCTGCTATGACTTCACCTGCAGCCTGATCGATGGCAGCTGCCAATTTCGTATCTAATTTCCCCTGCGCCCTATTAACACGGGCAGCAGCCTGTTTAATCACCCCCAATGCATGAACCAGCGGAGGCGGCATAGTTTCCCCTCCAATGGGAAAATTCATTAAGGACCGCGCGGTTTGTGCGCCATAATACATATCTTGGGGCACTTCTAGCTCCCCAAAAGAGTCTGACTCCAAACGAACAGATTGCGACATTACATCCTCTCTTTATTTTGGGAACATTATATTGAACTTGGGGTTATCATACGTCATCAAAGCAACCAACTACCCCAAGGTCAACGATTATTAAATACAATGACCCCTGCCCATCATTGCCCTGTCAGGTAATCCGTTAAAAAAGTTTCTGCTGCATTTAAATTCTCAACAGCCCTTGACGACAGTTTTTCTTCAATTTGGTCAAACAGATACCCGGCAATCGCCAGAACATAAAATGTCGGGGCCGCACCAAATAACTGTTTTGCCAGATAGACAATGGTTTGCGGTGACACACTGTGTGACGATAAACCGGATGGCGCGCCTGCTGCCACTTCTAAAAAACTAAAGGGGACCACACCATCCATATGGGCATCAATGAAGATAACCTGCTCATAAGCGCTCAGCCCATCACAATGTTCCACATTTAGCTGATAATCTATTTCCACATCCACACCGGGCAAGTTCATCCGCACGATCCGTTCAGCCAGTGCCGGACCGAGCCCATCATCCTGACGAGCCGGATTTCCATAGCCAATCACCAGCGTTTTCATGAAGGAAGATCCCGTGTTTTTTGATCAATTTGCTGACCATCAGGACCAAGCAGTTCCACCCTCAACGGCATTTGACCTAATGCATGTGTTGCACAGGACAGACACGGATCATATGCCCGCACTGCAACTTCGACATGGTTCAACATGCCTTCGGTGATTTTGGGTTCCCCGGAAATGAATTTTCTCGCCACCCCTGCAAGGGCGCGGTTCATGGCTTCGTTATTGTGTGTGGTTGAAACGATCAGATTACAAAACTGAACCTGATCATTCTCATCAACCTTGTAATGATGAATGAGGTTCCCGCGTGGGGCTTCAATCACGCCAATGCCTTCTAGCTGACGTTCTCCTGTAACCACCAGATCTTTGCCTTGCAAATCTTCATCGTGCAGAAGGTCCTTTATTTTTTCAACACAATGTACGACCTCAATCATACGTGCCCAATGGTTTGCCAAAGTCGTTGGGTTCGGCTTGCCCTCAGTCACTGCTTTTAAATCTGCATGGGCTTTGTTTGCCAAAGGCGTATCAATGTAAGTGGCTGTATTCATACGGGCCAACGGGCCAACACGATACCAGCCATCATGAGTGCCAAGTTTTTTGATAAATGGAAATTTCATATAGGACCAGGGGCGAACCTCTTCCACCAGCAAATCCGTATAAGTTCGGTAATCCACCTGATCAAAGATTGCTTCGCCGTCCTGATCGATGGCGCGCAGATGACCGTGATAAAGGTCCAGCGCCCCATCTTCTGCTACAAGGGACATATGACTGGAAGGAAAGCTGCTAAAGTCATTAATATAATCAAGATTATCCAGCGTGTAGCCTTTGGCAAGGTCCAGCGCATCCACAGCCCATTTTTGCATCTGATCAATGTCTTTAAGTAAACTATCGCGTTCATCTATGGTTAAATTCTTGTTGATTCCCCCGGCAATGGCCCCGGTCCCGTGAATTTTTTTCCCGGCGGTTTTCTCAATAATCTCTTGGCCAAATTTGCGCATTTTCACGGCCTGCACTGCCAGTTCTGGAAACTCGTTAATAATGCCAAAGATATTGCGTTTTTCCACAGGCGCATCAAACCCAAACAACAAATCAGGGGAGCACAGATGGAAGAAATGCAGCACATGACTTTGCATCACCTGCCCATAATGCATCAAACGACGCATTTTTTCAGCCGTTGGGGTGAGTTGATGCGCCCCGACGATCTGATCCATGGCTTTTGCTGCTGCCAGATGATGGCTGACCGGACAAATTCCACACAATCGCTGCACGATCACGGGCACTTCCCACAACAGGCGGCCTTGGATAAAACGTTCGAATCCTCTGAATTCCACAATATGAAGGCGCGCATCGCTGACATTATTATCTTCATCCAGATGAATACTGACTTTGCCATGGCCTTCCACGCGGGTCAGCGGGGAGATTTCAACAATTCTGCGTTTGGGCATTTTCCCCACCTCTAATCATATTTAATCAGTTCTTTTGGCAAGTCTTCCGGTTTACCGGAAATCAATGCCGACAAGGCCTGCCACAACATATCCCCCGAAGGCGGGCACCCCGGGATCTGGTAATCAATCTTCACCACATCAACACAGGAATAAACGGAATCAAGAATAAGCGGCAAGGCCGGATCATTAGGGATGCGTTGACGTTCATTTTCGATATAGGGGCTGGAAATATAAGCTTCTTCGAAACATTCTTTCAACGGGTCATCCGAATGCATGATGGCATTGCGCATCACAGGCAAGCCCCCCATGATTGCACATTGCCCAACGGCTACCAGAATATCGCAGTTCTTTCTGAATTCCCGCAAAACATGAACATTTTCTTCATTACAGCATCCCCCCTCAATCAAACCAATGTCGCAATGCTGCGTAAACGTTTTAAGATCGTTTAACGGGGAACGGTCAAATTCAACATGCCTCATCAAATCAATCACCCGTTCATCAATATCCAGAAGCGACATATGACAACCAAAACACCCCGCCAATGACGTTGTGGCAATACGTTTCTTTCTTGCCCCAGACAAAGGCGGCAAGGGGGCTGCCTTTTCTTGGGGGGCGGGCACGTCAAATTCACGTTCCCCAATCGGGGTTTTAAAACCAACCCCTTTTCGAATAATACAGCCCACCGGACAGATTTCGGGGGAAAATGCAACATCATCGAGGCTGGCATTGGTCGCCGCCAGATTATCCCCGTTCACCCCGACATTGCGATGAATGCCACGTCCCACGTACCCAAACAACCCTTTGCCATCAATATCTTGCGAGGCACGAATACAACGCCCACAGCGGATACAACGGTTTGTATCCAGTGCGATATCAGGATGACTGGCATCCAGCGAGCGCACAGGCTGAAGATAGGGAAACTTGGTCGGCTGGGTAATCCCCAAACGATAGGCCATGGCCTGAAGTTCGCAATTGCCGCTGGCTTCACAAATGGGGCACAGATGGTTTCCTTCATGAAACAGCATGCGCACAAGATCACGGCGATAATTGATGATCTCTTCGGTTTCACTTTCAACAATCTGTCCGTCTTCTGCCGGTTGGGTACAGGCCGATGTGGTGCGTCCGTTGACTTTGACCGTACAAACCCGACAACTGCCCTGATGACGCAACCCTTCCACATCACACAAACGCGGAATATGGATACCGGCATCATCGCACGCCTGCATAATCGTCTGACCGAGCTTTGCGATGATTGTCTGACCATCCAGAGTAAAGCTAACAATATCTTTTTTCATGTCCTTACTCCTGCTCGAAATCCGGGTCATAGATATAGGAGCGATGCTTGGCAAGGCGCCGAGATTCTTCCAATGCCCCCTGAATATCAAAGTTGGTTTTAAACCCATCTTCGTTTTCATTCACCAAGGCCGCATACACCAGCGGGAAGTTTTTTAAGCTACTGAGAACCGGGTTGGGCGAGGTCTGACCAAGCCCACAGCGGCTGGTTTTAATGATGGTATTGCTCAGTTCCCTAAGATAGTCGATATCTTCCGGCACGGCCTTTCCGGCACGAATTTTTTCAATCCGTTCTTTCAAAAAGACATTGCCAACCCGACACGGGGTGCAAAAACCGCAGCTTTCCTCGATAAAAAAATCAAGAAAATAATCTACAACTTCAAGAAGATTGCGATGGGCGGAAAACATCATGATCGATCCGCCCGTAGGCAAATCTTCAAAACAAAGCGTGCGTTCAAAACCGTTTCGTCCGACCAGTTCACTACTGGGACCACCAACCTGAATGGCAGCAATCTCTTTCCCGCCTGCCATCTCAATCAGTTCGGTCAGTTTTGTCCCATAGGGCACTTCATAAATGCCGGGGGATGCGCAATCCCCACAGATACTCATTAATTTCGTGCCGAAACTTTTTGCCGTCCCAAAGCTCTTAAACCAGTCTGCCCCCTTGTCCAGAATACGTGCCACATGGCAGAAGGTTTCGATATTATTGACGATGGTGGGATGGCCCAGATAGCCCTGTTGGGCGGGAAAGGGAGGCCGTGTTTTTGGCTCTCCGGGCAGTCCTTCGCAGGAACTGATTAGCGCGCTTTCTTCCCCACAAATATAGGACCCAGCACCCAGTTGAACCCGAATATCAAAATCAAAGCCTTTCTGTGAACCAATATTTTGACCAAGAAAACCTTGGGCACGTCGTTTTTCAAGCACGGCTTCAAGGGTTGGCAACAGATACTCATATTCCCCGCGCAGATAGATCATCCCTTGTTGTGCCGAAACGGCTTTTGCCGCAATGGTCATCCCTTCAACCATTAAATCTGCGCGTTCAGTCAACAAAACCCGATCTTTAAAAGTGCCCGGCTCACCCTCATCGGCGTTACAGAAAACAAACCGTTGTGGATCATCACTTTTTGCCGCAATTGCCCATTTCTGTCCGGTTGAAAATCCCGCCCCGCCACAGCCACGAAGCCCGCCCTCAGAAACGATTTTGATAATCTCCTCAGGGGATTTTTCCAAGGTACTTTGCAGGCCTTTATTATCCTCCACCTCACACAACAGAATATCACCGCGCAGACGGATGTTATTTTGGACAGGGTTTTTCTGTGCCAGTTGATGCAAGTCTTCGCCATTTTTTAGGGAATGGATCAGCTCTTTAACTGTCTCGGGCGTCAAATTGGGCAAGATCACATCATTGACCATAGCCGCAGGGGCCTGATCGCTCATCCCGATACAAGGCGTGTAATCAAGGGAGAATGCGCCATCTTTGCTCGTTTGCCCAAAGGCAATGCCAAGTTCTTTTTCAAAAGATCGGGCAACTTTTTTCATGCCCTTATGTCGATCAATAATATCATCGCACAGACGGATCGTGTAGGCCCCCTTGGGCGTGTCGGAAAAGAAGGCATAAAAACTAACCAGACCTTCGACCTCGACACGGCTTGACCCAATCAGTTCTGCAATGTGTTCCATTGCAGGCACATCAATGCAGCGAAACCTGCGTTGGGTTTCGATCAATATATCCATCAAACGATGTTTATCGTTGCCAAAAGATGTACATATTTCTTCGATAAGCTGCGCGCGCACTTTAAGCTTATGCGGTTTCGTGTCGCTGGCCTCATATGTCGTCATTTCCACTCCCCTTTTTATTGGAATAGACGTGAAGCTATTATTTCTATTGCGATTATCCTAACACGAAACCTAAATATAATCAGGTAAAACCGTTACATCCCGACAAAATATTGCATCAACCGGGGCATCAGTGCCTTAAATTTTAGCGGTCCCTCGGTCACAATCAGACAAATACATTCTTCTGCACTATCGGCGATGGGTTGATGATCTGTCTCATCATCCAGATCCGCAATATCGCCAGCCTTGAATCGCCCAATCTCATCACTAAAAGAGCCTTTCAACACCAATGTCAGTTCTGATCCATTGTGGCTGTGTTCAGGGATAGTCACGCCCGGTGAAATTTTCAACAGACGCACCGCCCCGTTATGGGCGTTAACCTCGTTTAGCTGGAAGGTTTTGATGCCGGGGGCCATGTTTTTCCATTTAATCTCGCTAAAGCTATCGGGCACAAATTGCGCTAATGGCATGGGAATGTCAGATTTACGTTGATCATTGGCAGGTTGGAAGTCTTCGTCTGCCATATCATCGTCCATCATCTGCAAGACAACATCCAACGCGCCGGGCTGCATAGCCAGCTGTGGTTCATCTTCCAAAAAGACACCTGCCATTTTTTCCATATCCGCAACTTTTTCACGGCAATGGGGGCACAGCGATAAATGGGTTGCAATGACAAAGCTCATACTTTCAGAAACAGAACCTGTCACATACCCCATAAGGGTTTCATCGTTCAGGTGGTGATGAATGGTCATTGCACCTCTCCGATCGTATTTTTGATCCTTTTAAACGCGAGTCTTATGCGTGACTTGACCGTGCCCAAAGGCACGTCCAGACGCTTTGCAATATCACCGTGACTTAAACCTTCATAGAAGGACAACTTGATTACCTCTGACTGATCTGCGGGAAGTTGATGAAGCGCGGTTCGAACGATCATAGCTTTCTGGTTTTGATCGACCTGTTCTTCCTGACTGTCGCGATCATCTTCTATTTCATTGAGATCGTGATCATCAAAATCATAATGTTTTTCTTTACGCAATATATCCAGACGTAGATTTCTGGCAATCCTGAAAATCCAAGTACTTGCCGCTGCCTTGTCCGCATTAAAGGTATGGCCCTTTCGCCAGACCTGTAACATTGTTTGTTGCGCAATTTCTTCCGCCATAGTCTCGTCACTTCCTAACTGGAAAACATAGGATTTCACGCGTGGCGCAAAATGTTCAAACAGGGTGGCAAACGCCTGTTTGTCTCTATCTTTTGAAACCTTGACCATCAAGTCCGTCAGATATTTTGTATCGCACGGTGTGGCTTGTTCCAACTGAGTTTGCTGATCCTGCACGGGTCATCCTATTTAAATGTTTTCTTTATTACGTGACAGAATGATTTTTAGATCATCCTCTTTTGAATTTATGGCAAAGAAATCTAAATTCAATTTATTTCTAAAAAACGTGATCCAATCAGTTCCTGCTTTCGTATCAATAGTATCGACAACCTAAGAGGTCCACAATGATCACGTCCCCACCCTCAAAAAAAATGAAAATTGCCGTCATTGGCACAGGTATTTCGGGTATGTCAGCGTCATGGTTACTGTCCTTAAATCATGATGTCACCATCTTTGAAAAGGATGATCGCATCGGCGGGCATACCAATACAGTTGATGTGGATGGCACGGGCATTGATACGGGGTTTATTGTCTATAACGAAAAAAATTACCCCAACCTCATCGCTATGTTCGATCATTTTGGTGTTGAGACACAAGCAACGGACATGTCTTTTGGTGTGTCTGTCGGTAATGGTGAATTTGAATATGCCGGTAGTGACCTCTGGGGATTGATCGCACAAAAGAAAAACTTGTTTCGCCCCCGTTTCTGGTCCATGGTAAAAGACATTTTGCGCTTTTATAAGCAGGCCCCCCACCTGCTTTCCATGGGCCAGATGCCCAATTTGACCTTGGGTGAATTTTTAAAACAGCATCACTATTCAGAAAGTTTTCAACGTGACCATCTTTTACCGATGGGTGCGGCCATCTGGTCCACACCTGTGGAAACAATGATGGATTACCCCTTGGAAGCTTTCTTGCGATTTTGTGATAACCACGGCCTGCTGCAACTGACAGACCGCCCCAAATGGCGCACGGTTGTGGGGGGCAGTCAGCAATATGTGGAAAAACTGACAAGAAACTTCAAAGGCAATATTTCACTAAACAGAGGGGCTGTTAAAGTCTGGCATCAAAACGGTGGCGTTTGCGTGGAAGACCGTAATGGGGAGATCGAACATTTTGAGCATGTCGTTCTGGCCTGCCATGCCGATCAGGCTTTGAAAATGCTTGTCGATGCAGATATGGCAGAAAAAAAGCTGCTGGGTTCTTTTTCATACCAGCCCAACATCGCCATATTACACACCGATGCCAGCCTGATGCCCAAAAACAAAAAGGCGTGGTCCAGCTGGAATTATCTCTGTGAAGAAGTTGAAGATAAAAGTGATGTCTGCGTGACTTACTGGATGAATAACCTGCAACATATCAAAGGCAATACGGACTATTTCGTCACCTTAAACCCGACACATCACCCCGAAGACGGCAAAGTCATCAGAAGCTTTCTTTATCACCATCCCCTCTTTGATAAAGAAGCCGTATCGTCACAACGAATGCTGTGGAACATCCAAGGCACACGTAATATTTGGTATTGCGGCAGTTATTTCGGTCACGGTTTCCATGAAGATGGCTTACAGTCCGGTCTGGCTGTGGGGGAGGCCCTGGGCGGCGTTCTTAGACCCTGGAGTGTTGAAAATCAGTCCGGGCGCATCAACCTGCCCAAAGACTGGCCCAACCTTGTCAAAAAGGAAGCTGCGTAATGTTTTCCAAAATCTATGAAGGCAGCGTCTATCACAAACGCTTCAAACCCAAGGTTCACGAACTAAAATACAAAGTCTGTAGCTTTTTATTTGATCTGGATGAACTGGACCAGCTGGATCAATCCTTGAAATTCTTCAGCCTCAACCGCTTTAATATTATTTCCTTCTGGAACAAGGACCATGGTCCGGCAGATGCAACTGCCTTGCGCCCCTATGTTGAAAAGATGCTGGATGAAGCTGCTATCACATTGGATGGCGGACCCATCCGTCTGTTGTGTTATCCGCGCCTGTTTGGTTATGTGTTCAATCCCCTCAGTGTTTATTATTGCTACACAAAAAATGAAAACCTTCAGGCCATTATCTATGAGGTCAGCAATACATTCGGGGAAAGACACAGCTATGTCATTCCCACTCAGGGACAAGACAAGGGCGTTATTTCGCAACAATGTCGCAAAGAATTTTATGTCTCACCTTTTATGGAGATGGACGCCCAATATGCTTTTAAAATGATCCCGCCACAGGAACATGTCTCTGTTTCAATCACACAATCAGATGACGCTGGCGTTTTACTGAAAGCAAATTTCAAGGGCGATCAGACCCCCTTAAGCGATGCCTCAATTTTACGCATTCTGGTTCGCTATCCCTTGATGACGTTAAAGGTCATTATCGGCATCCATTGGGAAGCCCTGAAACTATGGCGAAAAGGGGTGAAACTGGTGCAACGCACCCCTGCCCCTGAAAACCCGGTCACCCTTGTCACCCCCACAAATCAGATGGAGCCGAAATCATGAGCGAGACCAGCCTGAGCATTCTGTCTTTTTCAGAAACGTCAAACCCTTGGGTACGCGCCATCACAAGCCAGCTTCAAAACCTGAAAGAAGGGCACTTGTCCCTGACCTTACCTTCTGGTCAGACCCTTCACTTCGGCGAAGGCGACCCCCATGCCAGTGTCATTCTAAAAAACAACACACCGCTTCGTAAGTTAATCTTGAACGGGGACCTTGCCTTGGCAGAATCCTATCTGGACGGGGATTGGGAATGTCCTGATCTCACCGCCTTGTTTGACGTTGCCTTGGCCAATGAGCATGTTTTTTCACTCGATAACAAGGGCGGTTGGCTGTTTCGAAACCTCAACCGCTTGCGCCATCTGTTGAACGCCAATTCAAAACAAGGTTCAAAACGCAATATTTCTTATCACTATGATCTGGGCAATGACTTCTACGGTCACTGGCTGGACGAAACCATGACCTATTCCTCTGCCCTCTTTCAAGGGGATGAAAGTCTTGAATCCGCACAGAAACGAAAATACCGCACCATTGCGGATATGGCCGAGTTGAAAGCTGAAGAAAAAGTATTAGAAATCGGATGTGGCTGGGGCGGTTTTTCTCAGATCGCAGCTGAAGAATATGACTGTCACATCGATGGTCTGACCCTGTCACAAGAACAGCTTGCCTTTGCCCAAAACCGATATACACAAAATAGCATTGACCATCTGGCCCGTGCCAGCCTGACAGATTATCGCGATGCGACAGGTCAGTATGACAAGATCGTCTCAATCGAAATGTTTGAAGCTGTCGGCTATGAAAACTGGGACACCTATTTCAAGGCCGTTAAAAAGCTTTTAAAACCCGGTGGCGTTGCCGTTTTGCAGATTATCCTGATTGAAAATGACCGTTTTGAAAGCTATCGCAAAGGCGTGGATTTCATTCAACGTTATATCTTCCCCGGTGGTCTGTTACCCAGTGTTGATGCCCTGAACGAAAGTGTCACAAAAAATGGCCTGACCTTAACGGACAGCCATTTGTTTGGTACGTCATATGCCAAGACCTGTGAAATCTGGCAGAAAAACTTCCAACACGCTTGGGATGATATCAAATCGCTTGGGTTTGACCAACGTTTCAAACGGATGTGGGAATATTATTTATCTTATTGCGAGGCCGGATTTAAAGCCGGAACCATCAATGTCGGCTTATTCAAGATCGTCAACGACAACGCATAAAGTCCTCTATGCGCTGCCTGCATTCGTGCTCGCCTTTCCGACTATTCCCGTCTTTGTCCTTCTGCCCACCTTTTATGGTGAGACCGTTGGGTTGGGGCTTGCCGCAGTCGGTAGTGTCCTGTTCATCCTGCGTCTGTTTGATGTCATCAGTGATCCTATTTTAGGATGGCTATCCGATCATATCCCGGCACGGTTTGGTCGGCGTAAACTGCCGATCGCCCTTGGCGGGTTGATCGGTGCACCTGCCCTTATCGCGCTTTTCACACCGCCACAAGATGCCGGGGTAACCTATCTCTTTACATGGGGTCTTCTTCTCTATCTTGCATGGACGGCCATTCAAATCCCCTATCTGTCCTGGGCGACAGAACTGGAACCGGGCTATCATCAACGCACCCGCCTAAATGGATTTCGCGAAGGTGCCGGCCTTTTGGGCATCCTTGCCATTGGTGGCTTGGGAGTCATGCTGAGTTCCTATGAAGAAACAACCCGGCTTTCCTATACGGTCTGGATAACGGTTGGTTTGGGTATCTGCGTTTTCTTTGCTGCCTTGAAATTTGTTCCCGAAGGCCGCATTGCCCAACGATCCGAAAAAATGAGCTTTCCCATCCAGAACAAAATCTTTTTAAGGGTCTTGTCTGCCTGGTTTCTTAATGGCCTTGCCAATGGTTTGCCCGCTGTTTGTCTACCGCTTTTTCTGACCTATTACCTTGGGGCCAGCGAAGATCATAAAGCCAGCCTGCTGTTTGTTTATTTTCTCTTTGCCGTTTTGGGCATCCCTTTATGGCTTGGATTATCCAAACGATTCAGCAAACATAAAATATGGTGTTCTTCCATGTTGGCGGCCTGCCTTGTTTTTGCAGCCGTTCCTTTTTTGAATGCGGGTGATATTGTCTTATTTGGAATCATTTGCGCCCTGACGGGGATTGCTTTGGGCAGTGATTTGTCCCTGCCCCCCTCCATACAGGCCGATTGCGCAGATTGGGACCGTTATCGATTTAACAAAGAACGTCTGGCCACGCTCTTTTCTTATTGGAGCATGGCAACCAAGCTCGCGCTTGGGGTGGCTGTTGGCCTTGCCTTTCCCATCCTTGATCTTTTTGATCTGTCCAGTGGATCCATTCAATCAAAAACGGCCTTGGTTGTGATCTATGCGGGCCTTCCTGTCGTATTAAAGATAAGCGCCGTGGTCCTGATGTGGAACTTCCCGCTTACACGAACAAAACATCACGCCATTCAATACGCGTTGGAGAAAAAAATATGAAGCGCCTGACCCTATTTATCGGCATCTGTGTCTTTCTAACAGGATGTAGCACCATGAAACCCGAAGACTTTGCCAATTCAAATCTGAAATTCGATCTCTTTACATACTTTGATGGCCAGACACAGGCCTGGGGTATTTTTGAAGATCGTTTCGGTACGGTGCGGCGTCAGTTTCAAGTTGATATAAAAGGCACACTGGATGGCAATGTGCTGACATTGGATGAACAGTTTGATTACAGCGATGGTGAAAAAGACCAACGCATCTGGACGATCCAAAAGATGTCAGAAAATCGATATGAAGGCACCGCAGCTGATATCGTCGGCACGGCACAAGGGATATCTGCAGGCAATGCACTAAATTGGGCCTATAACATGGATTTAAAAGTCGGTGACAACACCATACGTGTGAAATTTGATGACTGGATGTTCCTGCAAGAAGGAAACGTGCTGATTAACCGCGCGCGTGTCAGTAAATGGGGCATTGATATTGGTGAAGTCAGCCTGTTCTTTACGAAACCCGCAAACGCTTCTTAAGGCAGGTAATCGGCCAGCCTAACACCGGGAGCTTTTCATAAAGCTGTTCAGATGCATCCCAATGATCAATATGTTCAATAACACGTTGTTCATCGTCATACACGATCTCGCTCATACCACTAAAGGTCAACAGACCAAGACCAGTGACCCTACCTTCAAAATCCCAACGGACATAGTGACGTGTTTCTGAACAGGCCTGATCCAGAATATGAAATTTGGGATCGCGTACTTCTTTCAAGGTTTTAAACATCATGCGTTTAAATATTTCAATGCCTTTGAAATCATTAAACGGGTCCTTGAAGTGAATATCCGGACTGACAATTTCATCACAATTAGCAATGGCTTCAGGGGTTAGATTTTCAAAAAGATCAATATATTTCATTTCTGCATCACCTTTCTCATCAAAGGAAAATAGAACCTGTCCGGCAACCATTTCAGAAATTTCATCTGTAAGACAAACCGCAACGGGAAAGCAATTTCAAACGCCTTTTTCTCAAGCCCTTTTAAAATCGCATCGGCTGCGTCATCTGCTTCCATCAGATACGGCATGGCAAAGCTGTTTTTATCTGTCAAAGGGCTTTTGACAAAACCGGGATTGATGACTTGGAATTTCACCGCACTGTCGCTTAATTCTGCTTTGATGCTTTCACACAGGCTAATTAATGCTGCCTTGCTGGGGCCATAGCCTGAGGCATTGGGCAAACCGCGATATCCGGCCAGTGAGGCGACAACAGCAAGATGGCCGCCGTTTTCCTTCATCACAGGTAACACGGCTTGCAGACAATGAACGGTGCCAAAATAATTCACCTCCATCGCCTGACGTATCTGATCAATGGGTGTTTCATGTGTTGGACCGGGCGCATAAGTTCCGGCATTTAACAAAGCAAGATCGACGGGGCCAATTTTTGCCACGGCTGCTTGCACACTGTCCTGATTGGTGATGTCGCAAACAACGGGTATCGTGCCTGTGCCGACGGCTTCAAGTTTTTCTATGTTCCGCCCGGAAATATAAACTTTATGTCCTTGCTTCACCAGTTTCAATGCCAGTGCTTTTCCAATACCGGTGCCACCACCTGTAATCCATACCGTTTTCATCCCTGTCCCCTCGCTTTACACGTGCGACAGCGATATTCGATGGTTGATCCGTCACGAGCTAGAAAACGCAGTTTAACCCAACGCCCTTGATCGTCATACCAGACAGAGGTATCCATTAAATCGCCTGAATAATCATATCGCATGGCTTTCATGGACCCATTCAGAATGTCAATTTCTTCCTGACCCATAGGTGTAATCGTCACCGCATTCAGATTTCCGGTCAGGGTGTTTAAAACCTGATTGTCTTTCACCACATCCACATTCCAGTGGTTGGTGGTTATAATGTCAGACATAATTTCTGTCTCACGGCCATCCATCTGCACGCGTAATCCATCCTTTTGATGTTCGGCGGTAAAGGCCACACGATCAGACCCATCCACCACATTAACATCCAGAAAGACCATTTTACCCGCCACCCATTTTTCGAGCGCGGCATAATCAAAACTATAAACTGGCAGAAACAGAAGGCTGATATCAATATTCATATGGGATGACACACGCAATTCATCGCCGTTCTGGCTGAAACGGGTGATATGTTCGCCGACCACCTCCCCATTTCGCATCACATCAAATTCTATTTTATCCCCATAGAGTTCCAACGGGTTGTTTGCAAATGCATCCGTTATACCTGAACAGAAAAGCCATAAAATGAAAGCAACTTTACGCATGATCTCGATCTATTATTGTCAAAACATATAGTTATTACGTACAGGAGGGCGGTTTGGATCAGTTTTGCAAAAGGTGATGAATTGATGAGTGGAATGCTCAACCAAAAGACGCTTGATCCCGTAAAATCAAACCGTTTAAGATGTGCCTAAAATAAAGAAGCTTCATATCCTGATTAATCAGGGACAAATTTGCAGTGAGAGGTTTTTTAATATGCCCAACATCGCCCGATTAATCGAACGGCATGCCACGTATCGCCCGGATCATGAAGCCATTGTCTTTGAAGATCAGCGCTTGAGCTATAAGCAATTTCATCAACGGATCAACAAACTGGGCCATGCGTTGCTAAAAGACGGCTTTCAAAAAGGCGACAAGATCGCAAGTGTCCTGCCCAACAAGATGGAACTGCTGGATTTTTACTGGGCATGTGCGCAAACCGGGATGGTCATGGTCCCCTTAAGTCCCCTGATGCAACCCAATGGTCTGGTAAAGCTGCTGACGGGTGCCGGGGTCAAAATGGTGGTGACCTGTCAGGCCTATCTTCCGCTTGTTTTAAAGGCCAACCAGACCTATCCCATTGAACGCATTCTTGTGATTGACGGGGATGCCACGGGCGAAACCCGTCATTACACAGACTATATTGCCAACAGCCCCGACAGCCCCATTGAAGGCGTCGAAATTGCAGATGATGATCTTTACAACATCATCTATTCCAGCGGTACAACGGGCGATCCCAAGGGCATACAGCACACTCATTTGATCCGTTCCATGTATTGCATGATCTTTTCCCAAAGCTTTCGCTTCACTCCGGAAAGTGTCTGCCTGCATACGGGTGCGATCATCTTTAACGGGGCCTTTGTCCCCATGATGGCGACCTTTTATAATGGCGCGAAATATATCATGCATCCGGCCTTTGATATCAAACATGTGGTCGAAACTATTGAACGGGAAAAAGTCACCCATATCATGATGGTGCCTGCACAAATTCAAGCACTTTTGGATTACCCGAACATTAAAACAGAAATGCTGGAAAGTCTGGAAATGATCATGTCTTTAGGGGCGCCCTTACCGGTGGAACATAAAGAAGCCCTGGATAAATTGATCCCGGGGCGGTTTTATGAACTTTATGGCCTGACCGAAGGGTTTGTCACCATTTTGGACAAAACCGATTTTCGCAAAAAATCCGGTTCTGTTGGGTCCTGCCCACCGTTTTTTGATATTCGTATCTGCGATGAAAATGGACAGGACGTTCCCACAGGCGAGATCGGGGAAATCGTCGGGCGGTCCCCCATCATGACACCAGGCTATTACAACAAACCGGAACTCACCGCCCAGACCATCAAGGATGGCTGGCTATTTACCGGTGATCTGGGACGGCTGGATGAAGACGGGTATCTCTATCTGGTGGACCGCAAGAAGGACATGATTATTTCCGGCGGGGTCAATATCTACCCCAAAGATATCGAAGAAATCGTCGCCCGACACAAGGCCGTTAATGAAGTGGCTGTCTTTGGTATCGAGGATGAAAAGTGGGGCGAAACCCCGGTCTGCGCTGTCATCTTAAAACGGGGGCAAACGGTTGAACCTGATGTTCTGAAAAACTGGATAAACGGAAATGTGGAAGCCAAGTTCCAACGGGTTAAAGAAGTCCGCATCATGGATGACTTCCCCCGATCCGTCGCCGGAAAAACCTTAAAACGCGAAATGAAAGCCACATGGTAAAAAAACGCCCCCTCTAGATAAATGAGGGGACGTTTTTATCATCTACAGATAGGCTTTTTGTCTTAGCGTTCCATATTCAGGCGCACGGCAACAGACAGGCCGTGTGCTTGCAAGCCTTCTTCTTTCGCCAGTTTCACAGCCGCCGGACCGATCTTATTCAAGCTGACCGCATCACATTGGATCAGGCTGTTGCGCTTCATAAAGTTCAACACCCCAAGACCGGATGAAAAACGTGCCGAACGTGCGGTTGGCAAAACGTGGTTTGGACCGGCGACATAATCGCCAATCGCTTCGGGTGTATAGCGCCCCATAAAGACAGCACCAGCGTTGCGAATTTTACGTTCCAGCGCGTCTGGATTATCCACGGCCAGTTCAAGGTGTTCAGGCGCGATACGGTCTGTCAAAGAGACCGCCTCATCCCAGTCTTTCACCACGATAAAGGCGCCGTGATCTTCCCAGCTTTGACGTGCGATATCCGCACGTGGCAAGGTTTCCAAATGGGCTTCAACGGCCTTTTCCACAGCTTCGGCGTAATCTTCATCATCCGTAATCAAGATCGATTGTGCGGCCGTGTCATGTTCCGCTTGGGACAATAAATCCGCTGCCATCCAGCTTGGATCATTCTGACTATCTGCAATGACCAGAATTTCACTAGGTCCGGCGATCATATCAATACCGACGGTGCCGAAGACCTGACGTTTCGCAGCAGCCACAAAGGCATTACCCGGCCCAACGATAATATCAACGGGCTTGATGGTTTCTGTGCCATAAGCCAAAGCGGCAACAGCTTGTGCCCCGCCAATTCGGTAAATTTCATCCACACCAGACAGACGTGCTGCGGCCATAACCAGAGGGTTCAACACATTATCCGGCGTTGGCACAACCATGACCAGACGATCCACCCCGGCAACCTTGGCCGGAATGGCATTCATCAAAACGGATGACGGATAAGCCGCCGTGCCACCGGGGACATAAAGACCCGCAGCCTGCACCGGTTTCCAGCGATAGCCCAGACGCACGCCTGCATCATCCGTGTAATCCAAATCTTCCGGCAATTGTTTGGCATGAAATGCCTTGATGCGATCAGATGCCACTTTCAACGCGGCCATGGCGTCGTCAGACACTTTGGCAATTTCGGCATCCATTTCTTCAGCCGTAATCGCCAAGGCATCTGCCGTGATGTCCATACGATCAAATTTATTGGTATAGTCCACAACCGCTTGATCGCCGCGCTTTCTGACATCTGCCAGAATATCTTCGACAACCTTATTTACATCGGGCGCTTCTTCGCGCTTGGCAGACAGAAGAGCTGTGAACTGGGCTTCAAAATCAGCCTGTGTGGTTTTAAGACGAAACGTCATTAACGGCCTCGCGGAATTTTTCAATCCAGTTTTTGATCTCTTCAGAACGGGTTTTCAACGCGGTGCGATTCACCGCCAGACGCGATGTAATCTCACAAATCTGTTCGACCTCAACCAGACCATTGGCTTTAAGTGTTGATCCGGTAGACACCAGATCAACAATACGAGAACATAGCCCCATGTTGGGTGCCAGTTCCATCGCACCATTTAGTTTGATACATTCCGCCTGCACACCCCTTTGAGCAAAATATTTGCTGGTGATATTGGGGTATTTAGTCGCCACACGCACGTGTGACCAACGCGATGGATCATCCCCGTCTGACAAATCTTTCGGTTCCGCCACACAGATCCGGCAATAACCGATATCCAGATCAAGCGGAGCATAAATTTCGGAATAGTCAAATTCCAACAACACATCACCGCCGCACACGCCAATGTGCGCCGCGCCGAAAGCAACAAAGGTTGCCACATCGAAGGAACGTACGCGCACGATCTCGATATGGTCATGGTTGGTGGCAAACTTCAGCAAACGGGATTTGGAATCAAAAAAGGCAGCTTCGGGTTCAATCCCGGCCTTTTTGACCAATGGCATCACTTCATCAAGGATACGGCCTTTAGGAAGGGCGATAACGAGTTTTTCTTGTTCAGACATCTGTCTTTATCCACTTATTCCGCAGGTGCGCCTTTTTCACGTTCAATAATCGCACCGCATGCTGAAAGTTTTTGTTCCAAAGCTTCATAACCCCGGTCCAAATGATAGACGCGGTTTACTATGGTTTCGCCCTTGGCCGCAAGCCCTGCCAGCACCAAAGACATGGATGCACGCAAATCAGTTGCCATAACAGGGGCGCCAGACAGGGTTTCCACCCCGCGGACAATGGCAGAACGGCCATGAACATTTACATCCGCTCCCATACGGGACAATTCCGGCACATGCATGAAGCGGTTTTCAAAGATCGATTCGGTAATCATGGACGCCCCATCGGCCACCGCCATCAAGACCATAATTTGGGCCTGCATGTCGGTGGGAAATGCCGGATAAGGTTCGGTCATGACATCGACGCCTTTTAGGGGCCCATCACGCCACACGCGGATGCCATCTTCGACTTCTTCAAATTGCACACCGCATTTCATCATCACTTCGGCAACCGATTCAATCAGGTCCATGCGTGTCCCGGTCAAGGTGATATCCCCACCCGTAATAGCCGCTGCCACCGCATAAGACCCGGTTTCGATCCGGTCCGGCAAGACGGCATAGTCAGCTGCATGCAGTTTTTCCACACCCTGAATGCGTAAGGTATCAGACCCGATGCCTTCAATCTTCGCGCCCATCGCGACCAGACAATTGGCAAGGTCGGTAATCTCGGGCTCACGTGCCGCATTAGACAGAACGGTTTCACCTTTTGCCAGCGTTGCCGCCATCAACAGGTTTTCCGTCGCACCCACAGACACCATGGGGAAAGTAATATGTGCACCTTGCAAACCATCTGGGGCTTCGGCTTTGATATAACCTTCTTCCAATTCAATCTTCGCACCCATCTGTTCAAGCGCACCTAAGTGGATATCCACCGGACGTGTCCCAATGGCACACCCACCGGGCAGAGACACTTTGCCTTTACCATAACGCGCCAGCAACGGCCCCAGCACCAAAACAGATGCCCGCATCTTGCGCACTACATCATAAGGTGCCACCGTCAGGCCTTTATCATGCGCCGTCAGTTCAAACACACGCCCGATATGCCCACCGTTCGGGGCATGACCATTCATGCCAACTTCTACACCCAGTTCTGCAAGCAAGTGCGTCATGGTGGTGATATCCACCAGATGCGGCAGGTTGGAAAGGGTCAGGGTTTCTTCTGTCAGCAGACAAGCAGCCATAAGGGGAAGGGCTGCGTTTTTAGCACCGCCAATGCGGATGGACCCTCGCAGCGGCACACCACCGCGAATGTGAATTCTGTCCATAAAAAATTATTCCTTAAAGTTTCGGCAGAGTGACGCCGCGTTGTCCCATGTATTTCCCGGCACGATCCGCATAAGAGGTTTCGCACATTTCATCTGCTTTCAAGAAGATGAACTGGCAGGCCCCTTCATTGGCATAGATTTTCGCAGGCAATGGGGTGGTGTTTGAAAATTCAAGTGTCACATGGCCTTCCCATTCCGGTTCCAGCGGGGTGACATTGACGATAATGCCGCAACGGGCATAAGTGGATTTGCCCAGACAGATCACCAAGGTGTCGCGCGGAATACGAAAATATTCCACCGTATGGGCAAGGGCAAAGCTATTGGGCGGGATGATGACACAATCCTGATCCCGCGTGATAAAGCAGTCATCATCAAAATTTTTCGGGTCCACAGTGGCAGAATCCACGTTGGAGAAGATTTTAAAATCGCTTGCGACCCGCGCATCATAGCCATAAGACGACAAGCCATAGGAAATCACGCCCTCACGCTTTAACCCATCCACAAACGGTTCAATCATCCCGTCGTTTAAGGCACGTTCACGGATCCATTTATCAGGTAAGACGGACATGGCTTGGCTTTCCCCTTCAGCTCAAAGAGAATTTGAAATTTCGAAACTTCTTTTAAAGCAAAGCGCACAGAGTCTCAAGCGAAGAAAGCCGCCCCTTAGTTTATGTGTCTTTCGACGAGGCCTGAGAGGTCGATTTGCGCGCACGCGACTGACTTTTGCGGCGCTTCAGATTCGCCCGCAACGCTTCGGCCAGGCGATCCTGTTTTTTCTGCTTTTCGTCCTGTTTCTGTGTGCTTTGGTTCGGCATTTCTTTTGTCATAATCCCCATAGGTGCCCCAAGGAGAAAAAACCGTCAAGCAAAACTACATGATTTTTGAAAAAAGAGCTTGAACCATTCCCAAGCCTATGCGATAAGCCCGCCCACACAAAATGTCATGTGCTGCCGTAGCTCAGGGGTAGAGCACTCCCTTGGTAAGGGAGAGGTCGGAAGTTCAAATCTTCTCGGCAGCACCATTTTCTTCGAAGCTCCCAAGGGTTCCTTGCGGGGCTATTTTTGTGTTTGGGGGTGTTTGAAGGCAATAATATAATTTCGTGTGCGTTGTCTAATAGCGGCCCTTCTTGTCAAGCTCCAATTTGTCATCTCAGCCGGGTTCACGGTTGTCTTCGCGGTCTGATGGTCTTTGTTTTACGGGTAAAGACCGCCGCATGATGGCTTTCAAAGGTGAG
>JABXIG010000054.1 GCA_013373205.1 Methylocystaceae bacterium
GGCGTGAGACATCAGCAGGAACGCTCTGCCTAACTCGCCGGCCGGAAATTCGGGTCGAGTTTTTCAACACCATCCGGACATTCCTGCCTTTCTCCCGCAGCAGGATGACCGAGCATATGGCGCATTTCACGTATTTCTAGGAGCGCGTCACCTGCGCCGTGTCAGCCACAGGATGCCTATCGCCGCCAGCATCAGCGCCAGAAGATTATAGATCAAGCTTTCGGCGAATGCGGCGGAATATCCTGCATTACCGAGGAACTGGCTAAAGAGAATTGCGATCACGGCCACTCCGATCGCGCCGCCGACCTGCTGCATGGTCGAGATGATGCCGCCCGCCATTCCTGCCTCATCTTCCTTTGCGAAGCCGAGAACAAAGTTCAGCAACGGGGTCATCGAAAGGCCCTGACCGAACCCGAACACGATCAGTGCGGGGATCATCCATACCACGGCCCCGTTGGTCAGGGCTGTAAGGGCGACGGCCACGGTTCCGGCGAGGTAGATCCACGCGCCACCGGCAATACTGCTGTTGCCGAACCGCACAACCATACGCGGTGCCATCATGGATGCCGCCGCAAAGGCCACACTGGCAGGTGCAAACAAGGTACCCGCTGCGAAAGCCGAAAGCCCAAGCCCTTCCTGCACCAGCAGCGCAAAGCCAAGGAAGAAGGACGTGGAGGTCGAATAGATCAGAAGCACGACGCATGAGCCGACGGCGAAACGGGGGTTGGCGAACAAGGCCGGGTCCACCACAGGTGCGCGGCCTTTTGATTTCACCCGCCGCTCCCATGCCACAAACAACGTCATGGTAATGGCCGAGGCAAGGAAGCTACCCCATGTCCAGAGCGGCCATCCTGAATGCGCGCCTTCCAGAAGCGGCACAAGCAGCAGGAGCAACGCGAGCGTGGCGACGAACGTCCCTGTCCGGTCGATCCGCGCCGCGTTTGCCTGACTGTTCTCCGGTAGTCTGCAAGCGCAGAGCACTCCGACAAGTCCGACCGGAAGGTTGACCAGAAAGATCATCCGCCATCCAAGGTCTGCAATATCCGCCGTTACCATCCAGCCGCCCAGCACCTGCCCCGCGATGGCCGCGAGTCCTAAGGCCATGCCCAAAAGGCCAAACGCTCGCTGGCGCCGCTCTTCATCAAGGAGTACGCGCAGTATGGCGTAAATCTGCGGGAACAGGATCCCCGCCGCCGCGCCTTGCAGCAGCCGCGCCACGATCAGGGCCTGCGTGCCAGGCGCCAGCCCACAGAGAACCGATGTCACGGTGAAGCAGACCGTCCCGAGCATGAATACGCGGCGGCGGCCATACCGATCGCCAAGTCTCGCCCCGGCGATGAGAAGCACGCCGAAGGTCAGTTCGTATCCTGCAACGATCCAGCCGATCTCCGACAGGTCGGCCTGCAGGTCGGCGCGGATGGACGGCAACGCGACATTCACCACGAACAGATCGAAGATGGTGATGAAGCCACCAAGCAACAGGGCGAAAAGCGGGACCACGCTAAGGTGGCGAGGGGCGGGTTCGGTCGTCATGTCAACTCCTTCTTCGAGATCATGACGTCCTTTCGCGCACCGATCATTCTGTTACTATGGGGGAAGTTATCCTATTACCGGCAGCACTATGAACACCCGTCTATCCCGTACCCGTCAGGATCTGGCGGATTTCCTGCGCCGCAAACGCGCCAGCGTACAGCCTGAGGAGGTCGGCCTGTCGCGCAGTTCACGCCGCCGCACCCCCGGCCTACGGCGCGAGGAAGTCGCGACCGTCGCGGGGATCGGCCTGAGCTGGTATACGTGGCTGGAGCAGGGACGAGATATCCGCGTGTCGGCCCATCTTCTCGACAGCGTCGCGCGCGCGCTTCGGATGAGCTCCGAAGAACGCCAGCACCTGTATCTTCTTGCGCAGGAACGTCCACCCTCGGCCCCGGCAGATACATGGTGCGAGATGCCGCCGTTGATCCGTGTGCTGCTGGACGACTTGACGCAGCGACCTGCGTTCGTGATGAATCTTCGCTGGGACGTTATCGGATGGAATGCCGCGGGCGACGGACTGTTCGCGTTCTCGGACTACCCGAAGGACAAGCGGAACATGCTCTGGATGTATTTCGCAGATAAACGGCTGAGCTGCCGCGTGCAGGACTGGCCCCGGCAAGCGGCCCAGATCGTCTCCAGCTTCCGACGTGACTATGCTGCCGGACACCACCCGAGCGACATGCAAGACTTGGCGGATCATTTGCAAACGGCGTCCCACACCTTTCGTCGCCTGTGGCGCGATCATGACGTGCAGGGCCGATGTGAGGGGCGTCGCAGTTTTGAGATGCCGGACCGAGGCAAAGTTGCATTCGATCATACAACGCTGATCATCGATCAGGATCGGCATCTTCGCCTAGTATACTACGTGGCGGTGGAGGGAAGCCCTGCGGACACCCTGTCGATAAGACGTAGTGCTATCGATCTTGCATCTGAATGAACGTTTTGGGCTCGAAGCGGACCTGCGGCAGTGCGGCGAGCCGAACACCTGGCAGGCTCCAGCGGTCGTCGCTCCCGGCCGATGGTGTTGAAAAACTCCACTTGAGTGATGGCTTGGCTGCTGATTCACTTCTCCTGAGGCATGGGAGAGCTGAGGATGATGGGGTCGAGGCAGGTTGCGCAGGGCGCGCTGTTCTACGA
>JABXIG010000067.1 GCA_013373205.1 Methylocystaceae bacterium
GTGGGCGATGCGTCCCACGGGACGGTGAGCCTGAATGAAGTCACAGGGGAAGTGACCTTTACCCCGGATGAAAACTATAACGGTCCGGCAAGCTTCACTTACACGGTCACCGATGAACATGGGGCCACCGATACGGCTACGGTGAACCTGCCGGTTGATCCACAAAATGATGATCCGGTTGCTTTGGATGATAGTTTCAACGGCTATGAAGACCAGTCGATTACATTTAGTGTGAGTGACCTCTTGGGTAATGACACTGATGTGGAAGAAGGAAGCCTTTCTATTGCACAGATCAATGGCGTAAATCTGGATAATATTCCTGATGAAGGTATGGATCTGGGGAATGGCACGCTAACTTATGATAGTGAAGCAGGCTCTTTCAGCTTTAGCCCAGATCAGGACTGGAGTGGGACGGAAAGTCTGACCTACACCGTTACTGATGGGGAAGGTGGCGTTGCACAAGCCAATATTTCACTAAATGTTGACGGGGTGGCGGATACACCAAATCTCGCGGTTTCTATCGTAGAAACTGACGATGCTGGAACGTTTGATGTTAATATTTCGGCAGCAATCACAGATATCGATAATTCTGAAAGCCTAAGCATCACGATTGAAAACTTCCCTGAAGGGGCAGAGTTCAATATGGGTGAAATCGTTGACGGCGCACTTGTCATCAGTGGTGATGAGATTGAAGATCTTGAAAATCTGACGATGACGGTCGAAGGCGAAGCAACAGACTTTAATCTCAATGTTACTGCAACAGCGACAGAACCGAATGGAGATCAGGCAAGCACATCTCTAAGTGCAAGTCCTGATTTTGATCCTGAGGCCCAAGATGACAGCCTGTCTGGCACAGAAGATCAGCCGATCACCTTTAATGCGTCTGATCTGCTGGGCAATGACACGGATCTGGACGGTGATACATTGACCATCAGTGGCTTTGATCAGCCCGACAACGGCACCATTGTGGATAATGGGGACGGCACCTTCACCTTCACGCCGGATGACAACTGGAACGGTGAAACCGACTTTACCTACACCGTCAGCGATGGCAACGGTGGGTCCGATACGGCCACAGTGACCATTGATGTGAGCGGTGTGAACGACGGTCCGGTCGGGGTGAATGACACTGCTGAAACAACCGAAGATAATGCGGTAACCTTTAATCCGCTGGGTAATGATACGGACATCGATAATGATAGCCTGAGCATTACTCAAATCGAAGGTCAGGATATTTCTGTTGGCGGGTCTGTTGATGTTGACAATGGAACTGTGACCTTAAATGAAAATGGTACGATCACCTTTACCCCGGATGGAGATTATTCAGGGACGCAAGACTTTGAATATACCGTTTCTGATGGCACGACGACATCGACTGCAACCGCGACAGTTGAGGTTGAAGCGGTTGCGGATGCACCGGATATTACTCTGTCCATTGGCGAGGGAAATGTTGTTATCGTAGAAGGCGGAGAAGGTGAAAGCGGTGAGATCACGCAAGACAACTTCACTTCAACGGATAATGGCTTTAGCGTTACGGGTCGCATCGTTGATGGCGAGGGTAATTTGTCCGAAGCCAGCACTGATAATGTGGATGCACATCGCGATGGCTTTGGTGTCAATGGCACAAATACAGGACCTAATGAGCATATTGGGGACCAAGATGGCGTCTCTGAAGAATTGATCGTTAATTTTGATGAAGATGTTTCTTCAGCTTCCATTGAGATCAGTCGCCTTTATCCTAACGAAGGCGGCGAAGGGGCCAATGAACAAGGTCATTATGAAATATACCGTGACGGTGTGAAAGTCGGCGAGGGTGATTTCACGGCTGAAAATTCAAATGGTATGCTTGATTTGAATATTCAGGCAGGCGATGGCGGTGGATTTGATCAGATCGTGTTCACTTCTCCGGGTGTATTGTCTGATGGCAATTCTAACGTTGAAAATTCAGACTATTTGATCAATAGCATTGAGTTTACGACTGAGGGTGAACCGTATGGCTATGTGGATTATCCAATTGAATTGAGTGCAGCAGAAACTGATGTGGATGGGTCTGAAACCCTGTCCGCAATCACACTCTCAGACATCCCAGAAGGGGCTGTACTGTTGGTGGATGGCCAGGAAGTTACAGTGACAGACGGTTCTGCACAAATTCCTCTGGATAGTCTGGATAATGTGGTCTTGCGCGTTAGTGACGGAACTGCTGACTTTGATCTGACAGCTTCTGTGACATCTACAGAACCAAATGGTGATAGTGCAACCAGCACAACCAGTGCAACGGTTGAGTCCCCGGATATCAACTTTGGCCCAGATGCAGTGAATGATGAGTTGGCAGGTATAGAAGATCAGCCGATCACCTTTAATGCGACTGATCTGCTGAGCAATGACACGGATCTGGATGGTGATACATTGACCATCAGTGGCTTTGATCAACCCGACAACGGCACCATTGTGGATAATGGGGACGGCACCTTCACCTTCACGCCGGATGACAACTGGAACGGTGAAACCGACTTCACCTACACCGTCAGCGATGGCAACGGCGGGTCTGATACGGCCACAGTGACCATTGATGTGAGA
>JABXIG010000038.1 GCA_013373205.1 Methylocystaceae bacterium
AGACGGCAACGAGATTTATTCCCAACGCAAAATCAACCTGTTACGCAAAAATGGCCGGATCGTCTGGTTAAAAGGCGATATTGCAAGACTGGCGGCTAAAACCAAGGGGGACGCCAAACGCCCCAGCCTGTCTGAAACCAAATCAGCCGAAGAAATTATGCGCCGCCGCTTGCCCTTTTATGAACAGGCCGCCGACATCGTAATTGATATCGAAGGTAAATCACGCAAGATGGTCGCTGAAATCGTCCATGAAAAAATCGCAAAATACCTCTAGGATCATGTACAGTATGAAAGCGTGATGATTGTCCAAGGGATCGATATGAAAAAACTTGCCGTGCTGCCCCTGTCTTTAATGTTGCTGCTCAGTGCCTGTGGTGAACCTGCCCCTGCGGGTTGGAATGCCAATATCGATGTGAATTGCAAGCCTCAAGACCCATTTGATAAAACATTCGCCTTTTTCTCCCCCGAAAAATTCTGGCGCGAACAGGAATATGACCTTGGCACCCTTAAAGCCGCAGGGGAGAAAAACCTGACCATGAGCGAGTCCGTACTGGACGCCAGTCGCAGCCAGAAAGGCCAATATCTGCAACGTGCCGAAGAAGCCGCGCGCGAACTGGGATTAAGTGGTAAAGAACGGCGCGAACATATCAAAGAAAATATGGACCGCTATGATAAAGAGGTCAAAGCCATCGAAGACCGTATCGAGATGCAGAAAAAAGCAAATGACTGGATCCGAAAATGTGATCAAGCTGTGGTGCGTGAACTGCGCAACCTTGGCCTTGCCCCGGTCGAATATGACCCGACAATACGCCCGATGTAATTTAACAAACACCTCCAGACATGACCCAACCTTATAATACAAAGGCCATTCTCGACCTTACCTATTGGCGCACGCTTAATCCGCATTTGACGGTTTCCAATCTGCCTGCCTTTTCGGACCCGATTGATTTTAAAGATCGACTGGATGATATTTCTGAAACCATCCACCATGACGGCTATCTTCATCAGCCCCCCATTTTTGAACAAGAAACCATCAGGAAATTGCGCACAGGCATTGAAAACCTGGTCGCTGCCGGATGGCCTGCGGCCTTTATCTATGTCTATGACGAAACCTGGGATTTGTTTCAGCAACTCAGTGGTTTTTTATCGCATTTTTTGGGTGATGATTTTGCGCTGCTACCGCATTTCTGGGCATGGCATATTGATAAAGACCATAAAGGCGCAACCTCGGGCTGGCCGCCGCATGTGGATTATCCCGGTGAATGCGCCTTTTTCGATGATTTCCTCGTCAGCCTGTCTTTATGGATCCCGCTTACGGATGCCAGTCCCGAAAATGGCTGCATGAATATTCTGCCGTTGTCGCGTCAAAAAGAATATGAGACAAAAATCACCGACCCATCTGAAATCCTGCTGCAAGACGTACGCTGTCTGCCCGCCAAGGCCGGATCCCTTCTCGGCTGGCGTCAGGATTTGTGGCACTGGTCGGGGCGCAGTTCCAAATACGCCAAAGAACCGCGTATTTCCCTATCGCTAGAATTTCAAAATCCGGCGTTTGAACCGTTATGCCCGCCGTTTTATGACCTGAAAGAACCGCCCAAGCCAACCGATCGGTTGCGCCTCGTGCTCGGACAATTTGCCAAATATGACCATATGGAACGGGTTTCGCCTGAATTGGAAGCCTTGGGTAAAGAAATCGGCGTTACACGCACTTGACTCTTGGTCCAGAACTGACGACATTAAGGACACAAGTCACAGTGCCTTCTAAAGGGCTGTGACATCATATATCTCGCTTTATGTAAAGGAGACCCCTATGCCCCGACTGTCCGTCTTTAACAGTCCTTTACTTCTTGGGTTCGATCATTTCGAACAAGTGCTGGACCGCGTATCCAAATCCAGTGCAGAAGGCTATCCACCTTATAATATCGAACAGACCGCCTCAAACAGTCTGCGTATCAGCTTGGCTGTCGCCGGATTTTCCATGGAAGATTTGTCCGTCACCATTGAAGATAACCAACTGATGGTCCGTGGTCGTAACACACAGGATGACAGTGACCGTATCTTCATCCATCGTGGCATTGCCGCACGCCAATTCCAACGCAGCTTTGTGCTGGCCGAAGGGGTTGAAGTGAAAGCCGCCCGTCTGGAAAAAGGCCTGCTACACGTGGATCTGGAACTCCCCATCCCGGAGACACAGGTTCGCAACATCCCGATTGAAGATATGGAAAAACCAAAGGTTCCGGCAAATACCAAGACCATCGACCTAAAAGCCGAATAAACACCTTTAAACGCCCTTATTTTCCGTGCTCTACAAGAATCTTTCCCATATTTTTCAATTTTGGGGTATACTATTCTGTGTGAAGTTGGACTTGCCCGGACAGAATGTCATTGCGGGCAAAGGGCTACAAGAATGGAGGCCGTCATGACCAATTATATTTTTAGCGAAGAACATGCGCTGATCTCATATACCCGCGAAGAAGCCATCAAAGCTTTCGAGCATGAACGTCTTGCCTATGTGATTGAAGAAACCGTGGAAGGTCTACCGGGTTATTCCATCTACAGCGGGATGGGGGAACATCTCGGGCATCTGGACAGCCGCGACATTGCCTTTGCAACCGCAATGCAATACGACATGCATGCTCTGAGCGTTCACTAAGACAAAATAAGGGTACAGCCGCCAAAAGCCGTACCCTTTTGTATTTATATTTCGTAGCTGACCTCATTATTCCCACGAAATTAAATTTAGTGTGCGTCCCCGTTATTTCCATGATGGGTTATTTCAGCGTTTTGACTTCTGGTGCCTTGGGTTCTGCTAACCCGGCACCACTACAGTCAATATAACCGCATTCCTGTAGGTTATCCGTCAGAGTATAAATTGTGGCATCCTGAACCAACGTCACCAATACCACTCCAAGAAGCACATAAAGAGCAGGCTTACACCAACCTTTCAGCAATGACTGTGAGATTGACATCAAGATCATGGAGACGAATAGGAACACCAAATCGAAACCAAATCCGAGTGCCATATCGGGACCAATGCCAATTGACGAATTGAGGCCATCAAATGCCAATAAGTACAACATGTAATGGCTTTTCCATAGCCATGGAATGGAAGCTGCGAATGCAGCCCCCACGCCAAGAATTTTTCTGATATTCAATTCTGCCATTGATTACTTTAATCCCCATGTTGCAAGTTTAGATGCTAAAGCACGGCGACGTTTTTTGCCAGCTTCACCTTCGTCGGAATAATAAAAATGACCACGGGCGTTCCCTTCTTCGTCATCGCCCCATTGCAGACCCAACTTAATAACGGTGTGATAACGGGTTCCAACTATAATAGGAATAACGGGGACGCACACGTAATTAAATTTCGTGTGCGTTGTCTAATAGCGGCCCTTCTTGTCAAGCTCCAATTTGTCATCTCAGCCGGGTTCACGGTTGTCTTCGCGGTCTGATGGTCTTTGTTTTACGGGTAAAGAC
>JABXIG010000057.1 GCA_013373205.1 Methylocystaceae bacterium
CAACACACCACCATCGACGCCGGAGACGGCCTGACCATCACGGTCGGTGCAAACGGCAGCGTCAACGTGGACTATAAAGACTTCGGCGATCTCGATAAATCGGTGGAGCGCTTGAGCAAAGAGCCGGGCCTGGAGTGGATGGCCGAGGTGAAGGCGAGCGCGACCGAGCAGCAATGGAACGCGATTAAAGAGGTTCATAAAAGCTGGGATTACAAAAGCCAGTCTCTCAACCCCGCAGTTGGAGCCATTATCGCTATAACGGTTGCAGCCGTTACAGCAGGGGCAGGTTCACAGCTTGTAGGCCTAGTCGCCGTGGGTAGTCCAGCGGCTGGCACTGCTGCCATCGGTACCACCGTAACCCTCGCCGGAGGAGGAACGGCGACTGTCGCAAGTGCAACGACGGTTGCGGTCGTTAACGCCGGTTTCACCGCTCTGGCTTCTCAAGCTGCCGTATCACTTGCCTCCAACAAAGGCAACCTTGGAGCAGTCTTTAAAGATCTGGCTTCAGTTGATACCATTCGCAATCTTGCGACATCCATGCTGACGGCAGGCTTGATCGAAGGTCTCGGCGTGGCAGACGCCCTCTCATCCTCAACCGAAGGGTTAACAGGCAACGCTCTCAAAGCGACGGAGTTCGCAAACAACATCAAGGTCGGTATTGCCAAGGGTATCATTTCATCCACAGTTGATAGTGCGATCAATGGTACCTCGCTTTCAGAAAACATGAAAGCAAGCCTGTTGTCTGCCGGGGCCAATGCCGTTTCGCAATTGGGTTCACAAATATTGGGAGACATAGGTCTGCCTGAAGGCGATTTACGCAAAATTCTAGGACATGCCTTTGTTGGCGGTGTTAGTGCTAAAATTGCAGGACAGGACTTTGTCATGGGCGCAGCTGCCGGTGCCGTTACCCAACTTGCCTCCCCATTGATTGATGAAGCCTTTAATGATGGTATAACTCTTGAAGAAATGGCGGCAGACCGCGCAAATCGAGTGCAGTTGGCTGGAGTAATTGCGGCCACCACAGTTGCCTTGGCAGGCGGTGATGTTGGGGATATCTATCGTGCAGCATCCATCGCACAGATATCCCGACAATATAACGATGAACTCCACCCTTCGACAGACAAAATCATTTCCGGCCTTCAGAAACGAAGGGGTGACATGGATGCAATGTTGGCGGAAACCGACCCGGATGCTGTAAAAGCGGTTTTACAAAGTTTAGCAGATGGATACACACGCTCTCTATCCGACATCGACACAACAGGCTTGGACCCCGCAGCAGTAGCCGTAGTTGCCAAATATGGTTCCTTACTGGATGTCATCGTCAAAACACCTGAGCAAGCGGCTGGTATGCTTGCCGGGATAGGTCAATCTGTTACTGAAAATGCCTATGACAGCCTGTTGGTCGCTGCCGATCAGGTCAATGTCCTCATCTGGGTCGCCAGTGGCTACACCCTACTGGAGGATGCTGCTCAGAATGCCTATCAACGCAACGTCGCAAGAATCGATGGCGCCCTTTACGTCTTGGGCGTCATATATGGTGCTCCAGTGCCAGATAATCTGACAGCCTATTACCAAAATCAGAAAGACCTTGCCCAACAATATCGTAACGAAGGAAATGATTTTGAAGCTGAAAAGGTCCTAGCAAAACTGAATACAGATATCACAACTGGTATTCTTAGCGTAGCCGCTACAGGAACCACATTTGTGACCAAGCTTAGTCCTATTGCGAAGATTGGAAAGAATGGGTATAGGGTACCATCAAACCTTACAAGCAGAGGGACATTCACTAACTTACGTTCAGGCGATGCGGTTGTATTGCAGTCAACACCGAGGACGTTGGTGCAAGATGCTTCTGGTCGTTACTGGCTGGAGAGTCAGAGTGGAAATCGTATCACACCTTCAGGCTTCTATGAGTTTGTAACGATGCCTGATGGTACGGTACGAGTTGCTCGACCTAATACTAATCCAGATTACTCGACCCATCTTGGTCTTAGCGGTGGTGGTGAGGTTAATTTTGCAGGGTCGATTAGATTTGGCAACAACCAAGGTCCCAAACGAGGTACGATTACGAGTTGGTCTAACGATTCAGGGCACTACCAGCCGCCAGCCAATTTGTCAGAGAATGCTGGGCTACCAACTGACTTGTTTGAATCTCTTCTAAAATAGGCATGATGATGAAACCGGAACAACAAAAAGCATGCAGAACGATACGCAATTTTGATTCTGCAAACGCAGCCAAATGGCTTCTCGAAAACTACAAACTCGAAACAGGGAAAGCCGGAGAAGCATTCGTGATTATGCAACATAGATCATGGTCTAAGTCAGATCAAATCATGCTTGCGGACTATTTTCTCAGCAACCTCCCTCATCGCTCTGATCGGGGATACAGAGCCTTTTTAAGCTTTATGGCTCTACCTACATTCCTCCAAGTTTTACGTCGCAACCTTCCTGACAAGAGAATTGACCGTGATCTTATGATTTATCATTTGCGGCCTATATTAAAATCTCATCAGTATAGTCAGAAATATAAGCTGCTAATTGATGACTTTTTACAATTACTAGAACAGGGACACACTCGTCATAATCAATGATCGGAATAACGGGGAATAACGGGGACGCACACGTAATTAAATTTCGTGTGCGTTGTCTAATAGCGGCCCTTCTTGTCAAGCTCCAATTTGTCATCTCAGCCGGGTTCACGGTTGTCTTCGCGGTCTGATGGTCTTTGTTTTACGGGTAAAGAC
>JABXIG010000030.1 GCA_013373205.1 Methylocystaceae bacterium
ATAGGGTTTGACATGAAGTTATATCTTATTGAATTATATATATAATCTATGTTCAAACGCACTCATGAGGCTTAGGGATAAAGATTGGATTTCAAACTCATAACCTGAAGGTCGTCAGTTCAAATCTGGCCCCCGCAACCACTTTTCTCTTATCGTCAACCGATGCGACAGACTATGGGACCACTCCCCATAGTCTGTCAACCGTTTTCTACGTTTGGGGACGCAGGGAGAGTGTATACAAGCTCTAATTGAAACCGACTCTTAATTCCGCTTTTTCTGCATAAGCTACTGATTATAATGCGGAAAAAACAAAACCTCCGAACTGCAATTCGGAGGTTTTGGAAGCTGATTTGACACAGAGAAAACCTGCACCAACCAATGAAAACTGGTTGCAATTCTAGTGCATTCTGCCTCTGTGTCAAGCATAGAATAAGGTTTTTTTAACCATTCGAGCTTGTCGCATTTATGAAAAATGCTGACATCAGATATAGCGATGAATCCAGACGTAGCGGAAATATCCCGCTGTGCGTATGGGGCAAGAAAATCATCACCAGAACGCCGTAAAAATAACGAACTGGTCAAACAATACGATGGCTTACAGACTTACCAGATCGAAGAGCGTTGGGAAGTCTTAGAGATTTTACGACGAGTAAAAAGTATCATTGGTTTAAATGATGCTCTCATAAACCATTTAGATTACATCATGAAGCGGATACCTGTTCGTGAATGGGAACAGGGCGGTTGTCCGATCTTTTATCAGACCATTGTCAATCAAACTGATGAATTAGGTATCTGCCCCAGGGCGATACGTTATCGCGAAAGCAAGCTTGCGGAACTTGGTTTTCTTGCCTTTCATGACAGCGCGAACGGTCGTCGTCATCCTGTTAAGCCCAATGGTGTATTAGCCGGCGCATATGGTGTTTCTCTCATTCCTTTAATGATGCGTGTCGATGAATTAAGGCAGATCGATTACGAGCATCGTCTAATCATTCATCGCAAAAGAAAATTACGTGCTGAAGCGGCTGCGCTCAAAAGGAGAATTGCAGTTCTAATCGATGAAGCGTTGATGTCTTACGAAGGGTTAGAAGAAAGATGTATTGAATGGGCAGAAAGGCGCAAGTCAATTCGCTCTATTCGTTCTGACGATAGTTTCAACGTCATGGAAAGACGTTTGGATGCCTATGTTGATTTAGAGCGTGAAATATTGCTAGTTTTAGCTGATTGTGACGCTCAAAAAAAAGCTAAAAGTAGTGAAGCGACGATGGGGAAAACCTGTGGAATGACGAAAGATATTTCCTCCACGGCGGAAAATGATTTCCCTCACATATATACCAATACAGAGTCCAATAACTCTAAAGGTTATTACAGTAATACCCCTGAGCATAGCTCTGGGGATAAATCAAAGCAGAGTTCGCCTAAAGGCTCACAAGTGGACGGCCTTGATGTGAGCAAAGCTCACGCCGCCCATGTAAATGCCTCCAAGGAAGAGGCTTGCGCAAAAAATCGAGTGAGCAAGGGTAGAAGTTATAACTTTGCAGCCGATTTTGACGAATTGGAGCATCTGTCAGGAGCCGAATATCTGTCTCCATCCCACATTTACGAAGCAGCTTGCCGAAAATTCAGGGAAGCAGTCGATATTGTTTCCAATAATGCCATTCCGAAAGACCTGACCATTACTGATATCAAGCTTGCCGGTGAATACCTGTCTTCTCACCTGTCGATATCTCCATACACATGGAATAATGCCAATCAGGTTTTAGGTAGATATGCTGCGGCCATCGGTATCATGTTGGCTTGCCGGACACATGTGAGAAATGCCGGCGCTTACTTGAATGGCCTGATTACCAAACAACACAATGGAGAATTGCACCTTCATAAATCTGTATTTGGACAACTTTCAACTAGCAAAAGGGGGAGGTTGAACTAATGAGGCATGCTTATTTTATGTCGCTTGTAACTGGCTTGTGTTTCTTTGCAACCGCTTTGTCGGCTGGCGAAATGCCTGATCATGTGCCGGCAAAGGTTTTGTATGTGAAAGATGGTGATACATTCAGGGCAATTGTTACGATCTGGCCTGATTTGTCACTGGAAACAGATGTGCGGGTCGCGCACATTGATACGCCAGAGGAAAAGCGCGGGTCGGAATGTGAAGCAGAAAGACAGGCTGGCAAGCTTGCTTCTGAGTACGCAAAATCTCTCCTTCGTCGTCAACAAACGGTTTTCTTGTCCAAAATACGGAAAGGAAAATATGCAGGACGGATAATAGCTGAAGTCACCTTACCAGACGGACGCGACTATGGTTCAGCAATGCTGAAAGCGAAACATGCCATCCCATATGAAGGCGGGAGAAAACGTAAAGTTTGGTGTAAGGGAGAGAAGTCATGAAATGTTACGACAAAGAAGGAAATGAGATCAAAGGCACCTTGCTTCTGGCACCAAAAAAATATCCAGATCATGCAGTTTTTCGAGATGAAAACCATCAACTCTATATGGTTCATATTTCTAACGGACGGGCCACTCTTAAAAATGGTTCGGTTTCGCGAAATAAGGCTTTCTCTGTTGCTGAAAAATGTCTTGCCGGTATTCCAATTCAAGGAAGTATGTCTGATGCCATGAATGCAATGGCTGTCACCATGCTTGCTGCGATTAGTGAATATGAGGAACGCCTTCAGGAGTTGGAAAGTATGTAGTATTTATCGCCAATAAAAATTATAAAATATTGGCAATAACATTTTTATGATATATATTGAAAATTGTACTTAATAACAGAGTTTAAACATGAGTCGCCCACTTTCGAAACGTATTATGGACAGTCAGGAGTTCAACTTTCTTGCTGAAAATATAGCAGGAAGTGCAGATCGGTGGCTTGATCGGCTTCATGATTTGACGGCAATTGATAAACCAACACTGACGAAATATGCTTCAGGTGAGAGGCCAATATCTAATACACATGCCCTGTTCATTCGTCAGATGTTCTTATTGCAAAAGGTCTATCCTGATTTGGCTAGTGATATCAATGTTTTGATGCGAAAGCCAGTTCATGAAGGAAACTCTCTTCCGTCGTATGATGCAATGACTGAAAAGGTAAACTTGCTTGCGGAGGTGAAAAGCTTAGAAGCACTTCTAAAGCGGATAAACAGATTAACGAATGGGCTATAACCGTTTCTGGCAAGGACTTGTCTTATTTTATGTGATAAACATTTAAGGTTGTTGATGTTTTACTGACGTTCGAATAACCTATCTTACAATTCATAATTGTGGGGTTGGAGAGGGTTATAAATGAAAATCATTAAGCCATACGGGCGAAGTCAAGTAGATAACAAAATTCGAAAAATTCAACAAACACCTGATAGTCTGCTTCTTAACATTCCTGAATTTTCGCAAGAGCATGACCAATTGGTCATAGGGCAATGGATTTCAATTATTGATAAAATTGCTACAAAGCCCAATAGCTCTAGAGCGAGCGCCACCAAAGAACAGCATGATTTACGTAGTTCTATTGGGGAAGCTTGTTGGCAACTTATTGTTCAAAACAAACATATTTCATTGCCTGTTGAAGAAAAACTCATTCCAATTTGGCAAGCAAAAATAACACCTTATAGAACAGATAAATTTGAGCAAAAATATAGGAATGCAAAGGGGCGTTGGTATAAACGATTGGTTGGAGATATAAAGCCGCATGATATCAATCCTGCCGTGATTGCAAAAAAAATAGAGCAACATCTTTATGAGAATGAGTTTCGATTAAATGAAGGTTCTGCGGATAAGCGAAAGGGGCTGATAGAAGCTCGTGCGCTGAGTATTGAAAGAAATGTCCTCAAACCCGCACAAGAAGAAGGACGGCAATGGTCTGATAAAGATTGGGATGTGTACTTCAAGCAGTATGATATTGCGCAAAAAATTTTTCAAAAATGCCAAAACCTCGAAAGTTCCAATGCAAAGAAAAATCATAGAGTTTTGCTAAATACAGCGGCCTCATGTTTGTATGATCATTATGCAAGTCTGTTCATTGCTGAAGATGGAACGATCCTGAAGATAGGACAGGTTAAAGACCAATATGCGGGCCTCTTTGCCCTGCATATGGAGGTAAAAGATTGTTACCGACGGCAGTTAAAAGACAGTAAAAGGCATACACCTTTAAAAAATATGCCTAAAGATAAAGGCGCATTGAAGGCTCTACTTACCCACAAGTCTGAAAATAGAAACACGAATGATTTAATTCGTTTGGGGCGAATTATCCATTATGAATATCTGCACAATGGAAACTGGCCTGATAAGACGCAAATCGCCAATAGTTCTTACTGGACCAGTGCAGGCCAAAGCAAAATTAAGCGAAATGAGGCTTTTATTCGGGTCTGGCGCCATGTTTTGGCTTTGGCAGCCCGCACGTTAAAAGATTGGGCCGATCCTGAAGGGACGATCATTTCCGACGATATTTTAGGCGGCAACAGTATTTCCCGGGTCACAGGGAAGAAGACGTTTACACAAGAGCGCTTCAATCGCAAGCTTCCCTTGTTGTTTGGTGAATATGCCGATGTCCTTTCTGCTTTGCCAAATGAGAGAAAGAAGGGGTTCCTCCGGCATGGGTTGCAAACGACGGCCAAGCTTCGCAACAACAGCTTTCATTTTAAAGATCTGAAGATTTTTAGCGAAACACTGGAAAATATTGAAACAAACAATGATGCAGACAGCCTTTGGCAAACGGACTGTGCGAAAAGGGAGGCTAGACTGCTTGCAACGCTGGAAGCTGTAAAGGCACAGGATTATTATAGTCCCGAACAGATCAAGGAACTTTATGATCTGTTGAAAGGGGAGATAGGTAGTCTCCCCTTACCACGTTTCAAGAGATTGTTGACACGGGCAGAAAATGCCAAAACAAAAATTGCTCTGCCGTCCGCACGAACACGAGAGGAAATGAAGGCACATCCTTCTCTGCTTTGTCAGTTCATCAGCCTGAAAATGGTGTATGAGGGTCCGTTCCGCCTGTGGCTGGAAGGTGATGAACGCGATGTTCGTTCCTATATGGTACGCGCAATCGAACGCACGACGCAAGCGGCAAAAAGCATCAATTCCAAAGACCCGCATAAGGATTTGATTGAAGCCAAGGCTGCCCGATTGCTGGAGGGCATGGCCGATCAGCCGGATATAAAATCCTTTTTCTTTAGCTTAAGTGCCGCAACGGCCAAAGAAATGCAGGTGCAGAAAGGCTATGACCCCGATCCCGACAATGCTCGCCAGCAAAGCAAATTTATCGAGGATCTGAAATGCGATGTTCTGGCCCTTGCCTTTGAAGACTATGTGAAAGAAAAGCGGCTTGATTACATTGTGAATCTGACGGGCCAAACCGTACCTTTGGATACACCTTCTGCCTTTCCGGTGGTGCAAGCCGCAGCATCCGCCGCCCCGGTAACATGGGAGGGGAGCCTTTACCTTGTCTTGCACTTTGTTCCGGTGGACGAGGTGTCAAAACTGCTCCACCAACTTAGGAAATGGGAAATTCTGGCGGAAAAAGGAAAAGATCAGGCGGCAGATGCGGGTTTGGTGCGCAAGCTTCAACAGCCGCTTGTGTTGTATCTGTCCATGCACGATGCAGGGTTTCAGGGGCCGACGGAACTTGAAAAAGACCCTTCTTTTATAGGATTTCAATCTCTGTTTGAACGCCAGGAAGATTTCAAGACCCTGTATGCGACTATATCCGGCGATCAGCAGGTCTTGCCCGTTAGGGGCTTGCGCGAAATCATGCGTTTCGGGCATTTGCCGTTATTACGCAAGATTTGCGGTACTGTTGCGGTGACCGGAAAACATGTAGAGGAAAAGACGCAACTGGAAACCAGTTTGCCTGAAATGCAGGATCAGCGGGAAAAAGCACATGCGCTTTACGTCAAGGCCGGGAGAAACCTTAAGGAAGAAGACCTTAGAAACTATGCGCGGGCGCTACGTCCTGTGGTGCGACACCGGGTTCTGACGGCCCATGTCCATTTGACCAATCATGTTCGCCTGCATCGTCTGTTAATGGCCGTACTGGGGCGCTTGCTGGATTATAGCGGCTTGTGGGAACGCGACTTGTATTTCAAAATGCTGGCCAGTTTATACGACAAGGGGAAAAAGGTTGAAGATGCACTTGATGAAGGGGGGCTGGACTTATTACGCAAAGGGCAAATCGTTGCCGCCTTGCGACAGCAGACGTCTGCAACTCTTCTTGAAAAACCGGAAAAGGATCTGACCGATATACGCAACGATTTTGCGCATTTTAATATGCTTCAGGCAGAGCACCTTGATGATCTGGATTTGAACGAACAAATCAACAGGGCGCGCCGCCTTATGGCCTATGATCGGAAACTTAAAAACGCCGTTTCCAAATCAATTAAAGAACTCCTGTACCGCGAGGGGGTGGAACTGTCTTGGCAGATGAAAGACCACGATTTGGTTGACCCCGTCATTACACCAAAACAGGCGCAACACTTACAAAAAGCCAGAGTTTCAGAGAAAATCTGCGAAAATCTGCATGGTCGAGAATATCTGGAGATGATCGCGAACCTGTTTTCAGATAGCCGGGTTGAGGGTGTGAAAGATATCACCGATTGGTGCGATCAGGATATTGACCACCTGTGTTTTTCAAAAAAGGGGAAAAATTTCTCACGAAATGGGCAGAAAAGGACGAAAAATAAGTATTCAAACCGGAAAAATCAACATAGAAACAAAAGACTATAACGGATCAGAGCAAGACCATTCCCAAATGAAGGGGAACTACACCCATGTGATCCTCTTGGGTTACTTAATCATTGAACGAGATCATCCCCAAATGAAGGGGAACTACACCATTAAATGGTGACGAAAATCGTATTTAGGCGAACGAGACCGCCCGCAAATGAAAGAGGCTTGCCAGGGACTTTACCCTGTTGTAGGCATACGAAACGTTTCATAGAGAAGGAGACTACTCCCACATGAAGGGAGACTATGCCATTTTATGGTGACTTTAATCAGTTATTGCAGGAATGATTCCGACACTCTGAAAGCTTATGAGAGGAATTTGGGGAAACGAGCAAAAGTTATGAAAGTAAAAAGAAAGGAAGGATGCTCTATTCTTTTCTTTTCCTATATCTATGTTAGTATTGAAGCATGCCTGAAATAAGTGTCTCGGTAGAGAAACCGAAGGTTCAAACGGTGTTGGAAATGAATATTGAGAAAATAGAAAAAGAACCGTTTACTGTTCCAGATGAAATGTTGGCGCGTGGTGTGCCGATCCTGTATGTCGATGAAAGATGTACTGAAGATGATTTGATGATTATGGAACAACCGGACGGTCAAAAGTTCCTTGTTCGCATTACTGACGAAGGACCGCAAAAGGTCGAAACCCTTTGAGAAACAAAACTCCTGAATTATGGATCGTCGCCGGTCCGAACGGTGCAGGTAAATCAACGGTCGTTGCCAAGCAAAATAAGGCTGGTTTACCTGTTGTGAATCCGGATGTGATCGCCGCGACCTTAACTGGCCAGAGCGAAACTCAAAAACATGTTATTGCTGGTCGCCAGGCATTAGGTTTGCAACAGCATTTCCTTTCTGAAGGGAAATCGTTCATCGTTGAAACAACCTTTTCTGGCCGTGCCGGGTTTAACCTGGTCGAAAAAGCAAAGAGCAGGGGATATCAAATTAACCTAGTCTTTGTTGCCTTGAAATCATTCCGGCAATCGCAGGGACGGGTTTTTACTCGCACTTCTGATGGTGGCCACAATGTATCTACCGTTGATATCAAACGTCGCTTTGATCGTGTGACAGATAATATAGCCATGATTTTGCCAAAGGTTGATCGGGCCTTTGTCCTGGATAATACCCGCCGTGCCCCTTTACTGGTCGCAAAACTCAAAAAAGGGAAGCTGGTTCGCAAGTATCCCACGCTTGATAAATGGTTGAAAGATCGCTTTCCTGTTTTGAAACGTACAAGGTCACAATCCTTATCACACTGATTTTATCTGAAGGCCAATACCAGTTCTTCCAGTTCGTAATCAATTATGTATGTTCGCCCTTCTGTTACATTGATTTGCCGAATGAATGATTGAATGCGGCGCACTATTGTTTCATCTGTCATGTCTTGTTCATACTGGCTTAACAACAAGCGAATTCGGCGCTGAATTGTTTTTGCCTGATATTCGGTCAAAGGTTTTAGTTCCTTCAGGCGCTTGTCTACTCTGGCCAGTTTGCACTTAACCCCAAGGCATGCCTTTTCTTGTTCATCTAAAAACGCCATTGTCTCACTGCCTCGGCGATCCTGCTGTCCTATCTGTTCAAGGATCCTTCTGATGCCAGTTCGTTTTTCTTCCAATTCCGTTGTCAGTAGTTCTTTCATTTCAATAAGGCTATCCTTTGGAAGATCATTGAAGGCCATAATTTCTTCCAGTGTGATGCTTTTAAATCTCGCCAGTGTTTTTTCAACGCTGTGTGATCTTTTCAGTGAAGTATGGTGTTGATACTCCCTGTTCTGGCAACGATCTGTCTGTCCTTTGTAGCTTGTAATTTTTAAGTCGCAATGAGAGCAAAATAATCGGCGAGAGGTGATGTATTGTCGGTATGCGGTTGGGCGATACTGCCGTGCCCTCCATTTACGCATATCTTTCTTTTTATCGTCTTTAGTTTCTTCAACTGTTTTATGTTCGTCTTTGCTGACTGTTTTTCGGCGTTCTTCAGCTCGCTTTCCGATTAGTGCCTGAACCTGGTCAAATGTTTCTTCACTTATGATGGACAGTTCTGGAATAGGAACTGTGATCCATTCAGATTCATCACGAACGACGGCCACTCTTTTTCCTGTCTTTGGATGTTTTTTATAGGCCATCCGATTAAAGGTAATTTCACCTTTGTACAATGTCTGTCTAAGTAGGCCTGTTTTGCGTGACTGTGTGCCGACTAATGTTGTCATTAACCACTTACCGCCTTTAGCGCTTGGGATTGATTGTCTGTTTAGAATGTCACAAATTTCATAGGTTGATTTGCCTTCAAGATACCAAGTGAAAATATTGCGAACGACTTCCGCCTGCTTCTGGTTAATCTTGCGAAGTCCCTTTACCGGTTCTCCATCAGAAAGTGCTTTCACTGTATCATAGCCATATGTCCGTCCACCTGGCACGGCACCTTTCAGGACCGATGCGATCATTCCTCTATGTGTTTTGTCGCCCAGGTCTTTCAAATAGAGGGCATTCATTGTTCCCTTCAGGCCAATGTGTAATTCCGAAATTGTTCCTTCGGTAACGGTTTCAATCTCAATATCTAGGAACTTCATTTTTTTAAAAAATATAGCGATATCCCCCTGGTCGCGTGAAAGGCGAGACAGATCTTCACAGATAATCTTTTCAAAGCTTTCCTGGACGGCCTGATCAAGCAGCTTTTGAATTCCTTTCCGGAGCTTGATCGGGATGGCGCCGGAAACGGCTTCGTCTGAGAGAATACTTTCGACTTTGTAGCCTTTGGCTTCGCAATATTTTTTGCAGCGTTCGATTTGGTCTGCTGTGGAAGTGACTTGTTTATCAGAGGAGTGACGCGCGTAGATTACGACGGATTGCATACTATCTCAGCCTGTATTAATTTTTTTAAGCGGCAAATGTAATCAAGTTATCATGTTTTGGCAAACCGTTGATTAAACAGGGTGTTTTCTACGTTTTTCTACATGTTTCTACGACTATGAAAGGTTTTACGGCCTTTTCTACGAGTTTCTACATGTTTCTACAGTATTCTACGTTTTCAAAAGTCCTTTTCCGTTCCCATTCTACGACGTTACGGTGGCAGGTTATGCAAAGTGGGACCACCACTTTACGACCTGCTCGACTATGGCCGAGTGTCTTATTCGCATCTAAAGATGCTCAACGAATTTGATTCGGGTTGTCTGTTCGACAAGGAAAGCAGATCGGCTTGAATCCGATTGCCTGATTGGACGCATTTGTTCATCATGTGAAATCAAAAATGGATGATAATACTATGATGTACGAACCTTTGCTCAAGAACACTATGCGACACTTATTAGGGCCAGTTGGGGATACCCGTTCGACCCTTTCAAATAGAGAAGTCTTTCGTCGAATAATGGGAAGTGTGAGGTTGGCAGATTTTCAAGCGGAAAATAGAGCAACAGATGTTTCCCAATATTATCAAGACAGGGAGTTTTATCTTCGCTTCATCCGGGCGTTAGCTACTCCACTTCAGTCAGCTCTGGTTGCTCGATTATTCCTTACAAACGGCTCTCTTTCAGGGAAGGTTGAAGCCGAGGTAAGTTCACGCACACTTTGGTTCTCTCAGACAGCCAAGCTGGATGGAGAGCGTGATTTTTTGTGGTCGCGTTGTGATAAGACTTTAAAGGATGATATCACGTTGGCGCTTGGGCGCGACCCGGTTATGCCTTGGCCGTGGGACGCTGGTCGTTTAAATGATTCTTTCGCTTGCATAGGAGAAGGTCGCCCCAAAGGCCCATGGCAGCAGGGGGAACAATCATATACCGTGATCTTGCCTGTTCGGATCGGATTTATCAGCGGTGGTGGCAATCATTCGACGGCGACAGGGATTGTAATGGCGGAAGGCGAGATACGGACAAAGGAGGTTTACGATTTTGCCGCCATCTATCCGCACGTCCATACTGATGGGCGACACTATTTACGCAGTAGTGATAACAAGGTAATCGAGCCGGTCCGTAATCCGGTGTTTGCTGCAATTTTTGAAATTGGCCGGCTTATTCATCAGCTTGAAATCTCTGGCCAGGAGACATTACCTGAAAGAAAAGAACATGAGATTTAATCACGAGTTTTCGTTTCAAGATTATCTGGATGCTGGCGAGGAAACGTTTAAAGATATTCAAAACCAAAAGTCCCCCCTTGTTTCTGCTATCGTTGAGTATCACGATTTTATCACGGACGGGTTGTGGGTTGGTGAGGTTGATATGTCACCGTACCAGGCGTTTCTTTCTATGAATGCCTTCATGGTCTATCTGAGTGCTGTTCGTATGGCTTTTACAGGGCAACCAGCCGCAACCTTCCCACTGTTCCGTACTGCTCTTGAGTCGGCTTGTTATGCATACATGATAAGCCAGAAGGAGGAACTTGGACTTATCTGGTCTAATCGTCACAAAGATGAGGAAGCCTTAAAACTGTGCCGGCGGAAATTTACCTCGGCAGTTTCCGACACGGCCAAAGCTGTTGCACGCAATCATGGTCGACCAAGTAATGAAGCTTGGATCAACGATTGTTACCAGTCAGCAATTGACTTCGGAGCACACCCTAACCCAAAATCCATCTTCGAAAACATAGGAAATCCAAAGGACGGAGGAACGCATTACATATTCGAATTGACTGGAATATATCCGGCGAAATCTTTCCAAGTGTCCAGGTCTTTAATGGCTTGTTTGGATTACGGAATGGCGATCATTACGATTTTGGCCTGTGGGATCAAAAATCCACCATCTAACATCTCGGATGAATTGAAGCGATTAAATGAGCTGAAGGAACAGTTGACCAAGGACTTGTTTCCAGAAACTTATAAACAGATGGGGCCTTTAAGCTCGTATTATTAACGGTGCTTTTAATGTCAAAACTGAAACTTTGTTTTAGCTAGGGTATTAAAATAATGGTAGGTTCTCGTTAAAGATGCTTTATGTCGCTGTTTCAGTTTCTATAAGGGTGGGTTATGGGTGAGAAGATATTAGGTGATGATGGCTTAATTGCTTCAGAAGTAGGAGTTCAGGCAAAAGAAAAGCATGAATATCTACGAAGGTATTTAGACATCTCTAGTGGTGCAAGGAAACGATACATTGGGCCTAATAATGCAGGTGCAACTTTTGTTGATTTGTTTTGTGGAGCAGGAAGATCAAAAATAAAAGATACTGGTGAATGGATTGATGGTAGTGCGGTTGCGGCATGGAAAATAAGCAAGGAAAGTTCCTCGCCATTCACAGAAATTTATGTTGGTGATCTTGATGAAGAAAACCTAGATGCATCAGTACGTCGATTGAAGGACCTGGACGCTCTTGTAAAGGCTTTGCATGGTCCTGCTGTTGAGACCGTTCAAGAATATGTTAAAGCAGTTAGTCATTATGGTTTACATGTTGCGTTTGTAGATCCTTTTAGTCTTGGTGCCTTAAATTTTAGGATCATCGAAACATTAGCTACCTTGAAACGTCCTGATATGCTTCTCCATGTAAGTAAAATGGATTTACAGCGAAACTTAAATAAGGAACTCGAAGCCGATAACTCCATGTTTGATACATTTGTACCCAACTGGAGACCACTTGTGGATATAGAACGTCCACAACAAGCGATCCGTCAGCAAATGATGGAATTATGGCAAGAAAAAATTACAGCACTAGGTTTAGAAGTCTCAAACGATACAAAATTGGTTAAGGGTAATCAAAACCAGCATTTATATTGGTTATACCTTGTAGCTAAGCATGATTTAGCAAAGAAGTTTTGGAAAATTGCAGGTGATACAGGTCAAGGAAGTCTTTTTGATTTCTAGTAGCGACATATCTCTGTTTTATCACCATTATTGACACGTCCAGATCATTGAGAAATAGCATGGTAATTAACTCTCCTTTTACGATAGAGCTCTGGGCTCAGTTAAAAAAACGTCAAGAAGAAAACCAAGCACAAGAGCGTGAGAAAATCCGACAGGTTGTTGCAGAAAGTGAAGCACCGCTGCCCCAAGCACTTGTTCAAAAAATCCTTAATCTTTCAAGTGAACATGCAAATGTTATTCTGCGCGAACATCCTGGTTATAAGTTGGCTGAACGACGTTCTTCATATTTGGAAAGTTTGAAAATTTTAGAGTTGAGCTTGAATGATTTGCTGACTTCTATTGATGAATTTGAACAAGCTGCGACTTCAGAGAATTCATCCCTTTTTGAGTATAAGAATGTTGAAGGTCTAGAAGCAATTGAACGCCGTATTCAAAAGGAGTTATTTGCCACCACAAATGCTGCTGTTTCATTGGTTGATCATTCACGGCGGGTGCAGAAGTTAGTTAATTTTGAGAATTTTAGTGATCAATTAAGCTTATGTTTTAGGACTGATGGGCTGCATGATTTTGTTATAGGACTTCGCATTTTGCTTCATCATTTGCATATTGTTAAAGCTGGCTGGTATATGCAAAGGAATTATGAGGGGGAAGATCAAGCTACATTTACACTGAATAAATCTGAATTGTTACGTGCAATTTCTCAGCATTCAAATCGTTTTGGTGGGAAAAAAGGTGAACCCTTAATGAACTATATAGATGCAGCATCAGAAACAATCGATTTAAAGAAAGTTTTTGAAGACTATAAGGAGCGGGTTGTACAGTTTAATACGTGGCTTTGCGAACAGCTAGAGGCGAAAAGACTGGTGGAATTAAGAGATTATGACCACTGTATGAGTGAAAAGAAAAATCAGGGAACTAGAACATGGTGGAATTTCCTACTTGGTAATTGGCTGAAAAATTGGAAGGTCCCTCCTAATCCTCATGACCATTTGCATAAATACTTAACACCCGAGCAACTAAATGATGTGTATAAATTACCAAGGAATTCAAAAGAGCAAGTGGATCTTGTGATTAGATATATTGATAAAGATCGGGCAATTAATGATAACTTGCGTGAAATGGTATATGAGCTGTTTGAGAGATCGGATGTGCCTGATAAAGCATAGTTTAAATTATGTTTGATGTTTTTATTGCATCAATTAAACGGTCAGTTAATTTTATATACCTTTTTGCTTGTTCTGCTGTGATTTCGGTATCACTGGTATGGATCGCTCGGTTTCTAATCATCCTTAGTTTACGAAAAGTATCTATCTCAGCTTTTGGTAAAAGATTATTTTCTGATAAAAAGCTTTGTAATTTGAATAGCGGGCGTTTTGGACTACCTGCAAGGGGGATGCCGCTGTTTTCTGCAACATCGCGTGCCGCTTCTTCTATATCATTCCATGCTTCAAGAATTGCTCCTGTTGGGCTTGAATTAGCCATTAAGGATAGTTCATTTAATCTATCTAATTTGTCTTGATTGCTATCAAGGTTTGCAGGTTCTATAGATTTAGCTTTTTCACTAACAGCGTCTAAATCTTGTTCAAATATTGCCTCTGCATCACCATATCGGAGGGATCTTAGATTGTTTATTGCTGATATTATGTGCTTACGAAAGTGTAATGCGATTATTAGGATTACAACTGGCCAAGCTAAAGATGAAGTTATATCTGCTAAGAAAGTTAAAAAAGGCTCTAAGCATTGTTCAGTATTAGAGGAAATGTGAACGTTTTCAGTAGTACTTGGTGTGAGATTTTGTTCCATTTCAGATAGGCTTTCTTTTTCAAGGGGATGAAAAATTTATTTGGTTATATTAATGTGAGAGAGTTTTATTAGCTTGCGATTTGTTGGTTAGGATAACCATCCCATGTTTTGCCATGAAGCAAGCGGCCATTCTTCTTTTTATCTCGTTTAACACCGTCTGAGCCCCAGCCGCCCCACTGTTTGAAAAAGAAAGCATTTCCGTATTTCTCTGTTTGTTTTTTGATATTCTCAACCCACTCTTCTTTCATAGGTCTAGCTTTATGGCCAGATTCACCACCCACAATCACCCAATGAATATCTGATAGATCTACTTGTCCGATATCTTCAAGAAGTGGCTCAACAGATAAAAATCGTATTTTTGCATTGACCTGACGTAAATAATTAATACGGGGAACGCCGTATTTTCTATCTTCTACAGATACACCTAACCAGGCATTTTCAGGACAATCTCGGTTTGAGAAATATTCGGGAAGGCGTGCGGCTCTTTTTGTCAGAATTTGATATGTGTGATGTGGTGTTTTACGTATGACTTCGAATACTTGATCAAGGTAACTATCTGGAATTCCTTCGTGAAATAAGTCACTCATTGAATTCACAAAATAAGTTGTCGGTTTTTTCCGTTCTAAAGGTTGTTTGAGACGTTCCGGTTCAATAGATAGTTCAAAACCATTCTCATAGCCTTTTGTGCCTATAGCATGTAAACGACGAGCCATCACTTCCGCATAACAATGTTTGCAGCCAGGAGAGATTTTGGTACATCCCGTAGTCGGGTTCCAAGTTTGCTCTGTCCATTCGATTTTCGAATTCGTGCTCATGGCCTTTATACCTACTCATACTTATGTTGTTGTTACAAGTTACACGTTAATGGTTAACGAAACGTGGTCCCACTTCGCATAATGTCAACGTTGTTTCGTTGATTTTTTACCAAGCTTCTCAATTGGGCTGAAGACAGCATCCGCCATCTTCTTTTGGTATTGAATGATCGCCATGGCCAAAGGGTCGTCCAGGGCTTCATATTGTAAAAACTCTTTGAAGTTCTTAAACGCCTTTGTCACTAGCGCCTGTTTGCCGTTTTTAGCCCCAATATAGCGTTTCCAGTATTTTTGGGTCTTTGGGTGCTTGGTTATCGGGCGAGGTTTATAGCTGTCCTTCTTACGGCTTTTGCCAGCTTTTTTCTTCTGTGCTTGGTCGTGATGTTTCTTGTATGCCTGATAGGGGCCGAATTTGTCTTCCAGGGCTTTCTTGGAAAACTCCCTTCCAAGTGCCGATGCTTTCACGCGATGTTTGCCTTTGGCGTCCTCGATGATCAGGCCGGCACCGCGGGGCTTAAAACGAATGTCGTATTGGTCCATTGCTTCATGGAAACTCTGCCACCCTTCAGCGGCCTTCAGGTCTTTTCTAATATCTACTTTGTGACGTTTCACATAACTGTCGAAGCTTTCTTCCCAAGTATGGGCTTCCTTGTCCTTGGCCTTTGCATTGTCCTTTTCTTTTTCGTCGTCCAGGGACATTTCTTTTTCTTTGTTGTGATCGGGGGAAAGATCATAATTGAGTTCAAGCTTTTCACATACTTCAGCCAACTTATAGAAATCCCATTCAGGAGAATGAGCGCGTAGCGTTTCTGGATGAATCCGATTGTAAGCGACGTGCATGTGAAAATTGTTTGTGTTCTGATGACAGCCTACGACGCGCTGATGTTCTTCAAACCCCAACGCCTTTGCAAATTCGCGCTCGATCTCCTTCAGCTCGTCCGGATCGGGGATGCGATCTTCCTCCCTGAAGGAAATCATGAGGTGATAGGTCTTGGTTCCTTTGACCCGGTTATTTAGCTTCTGCGTGGCGTGAGCTTCCAAGATGGCCAAATCCAAATCTTCAATCTCCGTGCCGGCATTGAATTCTTCCATCCAAAGGCTATGGAGCTTTTCTCCTTTCTCTTTGGCGGCTGCGATGTAGTCCGCCAGTTTTCCGTATGTGTCGTTTGGATGTGGTTTGACCTTCTTGGCGATCATTCTTTAAAGCTCTTTGATTTTTTGTTTCAGGAGGTCTTGTGTCGATTTTACCTGGTCGGCCAGTTCAAGAACGGCCATCGGTTGTTCTTCATCAATGGCAAGCTTCAGGAGATTGCCGAGCCGTGCCAGGTCTGCATTGATTTTCATTAGGTCTCGTATAGTTTCTGCATGACCAACATTGGGTAATCTTGCACCGGTTGCTGTACGACGGACAAAATCAGAGAAGCTAAGACCGAGTTGTTTGGCCTTAGCTTTTCCATCTTCTTTTTCCTCTTTTGTCCAATAGCTTTTGACTAAAACGAGATCCATTTGGCGAGATCCATTTGCTTCTGTTTTTCCTTCTTGGGCTTCAGGGCTTTGACAACGGCTGCATATCCTTTGTCTTGTGCCAGATCGTTGTAATCTGTCAGGCCCTTCTCCTTCTGTTCTTTAGTGAAGCTAGGGAAGGTGTATTCCCCACCAACAACCGCTGCGGCTTCTTTCGCCTTCACAATTCCGATGTTTTTCTTTTGGGTTGGTTTTCTAGCCAGTTTGTGGTCGTTATCCCCTGCTACCAGGATGTTTGCCTCTGGATTAACTGCGCGGATCGCCTTGGCCACTGGTTCCAGGTTGCCACTGTCAAAGGCGATGATAACGGGCTTTTGTGTCGCTTCATGGATACTTGCGCCGGTGGCCACGCCCTCGCAGATCGTGATTTCTTTTTCCACCTTCAGGTCGGCTTGTCCCATGATGTGAAACAGTCCTTCTTTGCGGCTGTCCTTCAGGAACAATTTATCGCCGGCTTCAGAGATCGCTTGCGTGGACCAAATGAAACCTTCTGCATCCTGCATCGATACAAGAATGCTGTTTGATTTTTCGTGCAGCTTCAGCCCGTTTGGCGTGATGCCTTTCTTTTGCAAATAAGGGTGACCGGGCATTGCCGGCTTTGCATTCACAATGCGGCCATATGCTGTTTTGGCCACTTCTTTTTCTTTAACCCGTTTTTGCTCTGCACGTTCTTCTTTGCGCAGTTCGATTTCACGACGGTATTCAATGCGTTCTTCTTCCGTCATTTGGCTGCCGGTGGCCACCCAAGTATGGGCATGGTCACCATCTTTGAAATTCTTGATTGCGCCAGCCGGTACGCCGTCCAGGTATCCGCGATAGGCACCGCTTTTACGACCTTTCTTGTCGTCAATGGTTGGTACCCGGTGCCATTCACCATCCATTTTCGGCAAACCATCAAGGACAAGGCCACGATCTTCAATGGCCTGTTTGAATTCTTCCATAGGGTTAAGTTCTGTGCGTGGCGTAAAGGTGTTTTCCGGTTTCCATTTGTCCAAACCTTCAACACCTTCCGGGGCATACCAGGATTTTACCTTTCTATCCCATTTTGCGCCGGCCTTTTTCGCTTCGTGACGATCATCATATGGAACGTTGAGATATTGGCGTTCCTGTTTTGGCACAATTGAAAGCTGGTCAATCGTTGTATGCAATGCGGCTTCACTATCCGCAATACTTGCCAGAGTGTCATTGAGTGTTTCAAACGAAACAGGTTGTTTTGAAATCGGAAAACTCATTGCCTGGGCGCGATTGATTTCAGCACGATCAAAGAGATTGTTAATTTCTTTATGGTCTTTAGGGTCGCTGTTTTGAAGCAAGCTTTCACGTTCTTCTTGATAGTAATTTCTCTCTTTGTTCGCGGCTCTGCTGTCTAAAGTGTAGCGCCATTGGCCGTTTCCTTCTTGCAATCCAATTTCTTTGGCCATGTCAATTTCGTCAGGACCAACGGTTACACTAATCTGGATACCTTGCTCTTTCGGTAGCCATTGAGAAACCCGCGACGTATCGCCAACAACGTACCATTGTTTGGCTTCTTTATCCCATTGTGCGCCGGCTGCTTTCGCTTTCTTGCGTTCCATGTAATGAACATCAAGATAGATACGCTCTTCCTGGTTACGTTCTCGCTCTGCTTTTCGTGCCGCTTGGTCTTCCATGATTCTCTGATAGGCTATGGGGTACTGTTGCTCAAAGCCTTCCGGATCATTTGCCAACGGGTCTTCTACGCGCTGTTTCCACCAGTCGGCCTCTGCTTGAAGATAATCAAACTCTACGGTCGGGTTTTGACGCATGAATTCTTCAGTTGATTTCTTCCAGGCTTCGAAATCTTCTGTGAATTCATCTTTGGATACGTTCGTTTCTTCCGGAACCTGGTTATCCTGGTTTGCACCGAAAAGTGATTTGCCAGCATCGGCCATCTTTTGGAAAAAGGATTTCCCTTCTTCCTTTTGCATTGATTGCGCTTCTTTAGACAATGTTGCCACCTTCGCCATTTCAAGGCCTTTCTCTTTGTTCAGAACCCACTCCGTTATCAGTTCCGCATCACGTGCGGCCTGGAACAAAATGTTCTTGTCGTTCTCAATCGCCTTCATCCAGCTTTTGATATAAGGCGCGTGACGTTCTGGATTGTGGCCAAGGCCGAGTTCGGTCGTGATCATGTACGAAGCCATTTCGGCCCGTAGCTCCTCGATGGCGTATTTCTCAGAGCCAAAGAAGTCGCCCATATCACGATTAAGCCGGCTTTCATGGCCAGTTGAATGCCCGGCTTCATGGAGGGCTACAGCGTAATAGTTGTAGGCATTCTCGAAGCCTTCTTTTGGCACCATGTGAATTTCATCCGTTGAGCCGCCCTGATAAAAACAACGGTCGGCCTGGTCATGGATGATCGGCACACCGATGTCGTCCAGGATGGCTTCCGCTTTTTCTACCGGGTCAAACGCCAGGGGCGGTTGCTCAAACGGTGGTAAGCCATCAATCTGTTCAGCGTTGAAGACATTGGCGCGGAACGTATTCGGACGCTGAAGGCGAACAGTTTGATATTGTTGCTTGCCCTCATTGTCCAATTGCGGGTTTCCGGCTTCGTCAAACATCGGCTTTTGCTTAGTCCACTGCCAATATTCAATTTGTGTAGACTTCTCGCCTTTTTTGACTTGTGCACCCATTGCCGCTGCCTGTTTGTAGGTCATCCAGCGGGGATCGGAATAGCCCTGCATTTCAAGCCAAAAGGAGTTCATCCCGCGATAGGTTTTCTCGCTGGTCGGGTTGAATGATGTTGAGCGAACCTTGTTTGGGTCCCAGGGCTTTTGCCAGGGCGCTGTTCCCTGGGCGATCAGCTTCAGCATTTCTTCAGCAACATTTTGCCGAAAGTTCGGTTTAGCCATTGTAGTCGACCTCCCCGGTGATTTCGATGCTTTCAAGCGCATCTTCAGGGGAAAGGGCTTCTTCCTTGAAAGCCCCCATATGGTCGGCCACTTCCGGATCGACAGCGACAGGGTCGCCTTTGCCGGCTAAACGGTCGGTTTCTTCGGCGAGATTCCGAATATATTCTTCGTATGTCTGAAAATGGTCTCTTGGATCTGATGACATGTGTCTAGTCCTTTCGATAAGGTTGTGGTGCTGGGATTTGTGAACGTTCCAAAAGGTGTTTTTGGAAGAAGAAGAGGTATTGAATGCCCAAGAATGGAGCAAAGCCGGCAACCATTGTCAGCATGGCTCCGGCTTTTAGAATTTTCTTGCCATCGTCTGATTTGATAGCGCCCTGCAGGAGCATACATTCAGATGGAGTAAGTAAATCACGCCCGGTTTCACCGATGCTTTCAGATGTGCCGGCAGATCCACCGCCAGCCGCTTTCTTCGATGTAGATTTTTTGTGTTGAACGTATGTTGCCTTACCCAGCCTTTTTGAGAGATATTCGGCTGTTTCCACCTTGTTTGGCGCGTAGGCAGCTTGAACGTGGCAGTTCGACGAAATTGCTTCGTCTCGCCCATAGCCTGTCTTTTCGCTTGTCAGTTGGGCGCGGTCCTGGACGATGATGTAGGCCTTCAGGCCGTAGCCGGCCATATAAGCAAGGGAGTCCTGAAATATGTCCAGCTTTCCAATGGATGTGAATTCATCCAGCATCAAAAGCATATCGTATTTACGTGTTTTCTTCTGTTCGCCGTTTTCAAACTCCAGGTCTTCCATTTGGAAGTTCAAAAACATATTCATCACCATTCTGATTAATGGTCGAAGGCGTTTGATTTCCTTTGGTGGAATTACAAGATAGAGCGATGCAGGATCGTCGCCGTTCATAAGTTCTCTCAGGCTGAAATCACTGCATTCCAGGTTCTTAGCAATGATCGGATCCCGATAAAGGTTGAGCGGTTCCTTTGCGGACGAATGAACACCGGATTTTTCACTGAAGGCTTTAATCTTCATGCTGGCGCAACCACTGCGAACTGCCTGGTTCACATAATAGTCCTGATGATCATAGGCCATCATGTCGTTGAGAAGTTCGTTGAATCCTTCGTTGGCCGCGTCTTCGTCGTTTTCTGCTTCGTTGATAACGCCGGACACAAACAGCATGACATCAGAAAGGTTGGCATCACGTTTTTCTTCGATCTTTGTTTTGTGCAAAACGTGCAAAAGCATGTTTGAGAGCCAGTCCCAACCATCTTTCATCCAGTGGTCTTTCAACCCCTTGCCGTCCGGATCAATCATCATCAATGCAACATTTTGACAGTCTGCAATGACGTGATCGGTTCCAATACGGATCTCGGCCAATGGATTGAAGCGTGTGGATCCGTTTGGTGATGCCGGAGCGAACTTTAAAACTTTCTGGCCGATCAGCTTTCGCCAACCGGCTGTCATGGCGTAGATTTCACCTTTGATATCGAGCACCAGGACGGATTGAAGCCAGGTAAGAAGGGTAGGGATAACAAGACCGACACCTTTACCGGATCTTGATGGCGCAAAGACCAGGACATGTTCGGGGCCGTTGTGAAGGAGTGGCACGATTTTGCCAAAGAATGACTTTCGACCTCCGACAACAACCCTTTGCTTTTGAATAAGCCCTGCTTGTTTGAGATCCTTTTTTTGCGCCCAACGTGCGGTGCCGTGCAGTTCATTCGATTTTCTATCACCACTTGTTCTGTTTTTCGCACGGTTACCAACGGCCAGAACAAAAGCCGGTGCAATGGCCAGTAAGGGGGTAATGGTATAAAGGGGAAGATAAAATTCTTCTGGAAGTGCGTCTGTGGCTTTTACATATTTAAAAAGCCAGATCCACCACTGCATATCCAGGGCGTCGAAACCGTTTAATTGGTTCCACCAGAAGAAAAGCGACGCAATTAGAACAGCGAAAATCAAAAAGGATATGGCACGATAGATCATAGACGTACCTCACCATTTTGAACGACATAACGGTCATTGCGCGGTTCAAAGATGTCGGTGACTTTGCGGTAGCCTTTCTTGCACCGTTTGATTTGAACAACGACATCAACCAGTTCGGCTAAAAACTCAGGAACCCGGGGCATGTTTTCACCAGCCCATGCGATGTTCTGGTCGAACTTACGATGAATGGCTTGATAAGGGCTTTCTGCGTGGATCGTACATTTAAAGCCTGTGATGCCAGAGTTCAGGGCAGCAAGGGCGGCAAAAGCGTTTTGCGTGGAGATTTCACCAAAGACCACTTCGTCAGGAGTAGCCCTCATAAGGTGATCATACAGTTCTCGCCATGTCAGCATACCGTTGCCGGTGCCGGCTTCCCGGGCAGCAATAAGGCCGACGCTATCCCAAAATCGGTCAAGATGGAGTTCCGGGGTATCTTCAACGCCAATCACACGACGGTTATCGTCAAGGAAAGATAGCAACATATTCAACAGAGTTGTTTTGCCGGTGTTGGTTGCGCCGGAAATGATGATGTTTTTCTCTGTTAAAATCGCGTTCTTTAGATACTCTTTGATACGCGGGGAGACACCGGCTTGTTCCCAACTTGGGGTGAACGGATGTTTGCATCGGATAGCCAGAGAAATCTTGCTTTGGACGGATGCTCCAATCAAACATTCGAAACGATGGCCACCGGGTAAAACACAAGAGAGCTTAGGGGCATCGTCTTCGTGAAACGCAAGTCCCCGGATGTTTGCCAAAGATTTGCACAAACCCTTGATGGTTGCTGCGTTGAGTTCCGGGTCTTGTGATTTCTTTTTACCTTCACCGCGCCGATCGGTGATGACGTGGCCATATTCACAAACGCGAAGCTCTACTGTTGTTTCGTCTTTGTAGTGTTTGAGTAAAGGGCGAAGGACTTCCCGCATAACCGGGTCTAGTTCTTCAACCGCTTTGGGTTGTTCAGTCTTAATGGCCGCTTCAGCGCACATTTTCTTTATTCCTTTCATATGATGGGGAAGAAAGGTTGAACCATGATGTGGTTGCCTTGAGCGTCATGCGAAGCCCAAGATGTAGTATGGTCGATGTAATACGGGTGGTTTTACTGGTTGCCGTCAGGCGGAATTTTGCAACATGAGTAGGCACAGGGCCGAAGCCGGCGATATAGTTGCCGGCTCCTTCCGCTGTGTATTCTTGGCTATGCCATCTTCGTTCTGAAACAATGCCTGTCGCAGAACATTCACCGCAGTGTTTAACTTTGGATTTAAGACGGTAGCCGCCAGTCCCTACGCAATATTTGCAGTAAAACCACATGACTTTACGACCTAGAACCCGTATGTACCGCGTGCTGCGGTTACTGCCGTCCCATCCATGGTCGCAGAACAATTACCCGGATCAGATGCTATTTTTGTTTGACCGCATTGATTTGAGTTTACCGAAGCGGAGTTGCTCATACTTGTTGACCAAGTATATGGGGTGTTACTTATTTCAGTTCCATCATCGCGAGTTACAGTGACTGAAGTTGCATAAGTACAGGACCGACTTGCTGTGTGGCTTCGTATTGTTGCCAGACTTTCATCCGGGTTTGTATAAGTACAACCATAACTGTGAGAAACGCCGGACTGGCTTTGTAGTGGCCAGTCGGCAGAGGATTGACCACCAGTTGTTTCACAAGCGTTTGAGGAAGCTGGATCGGCTGACCCAATAGTTTCGTTGAATAATGTGCCGTTTGGGCGTTTCCATACTTTGACACTGTCATAAGGTTGCAGCTTATTGCATCCCTCGTATGTTGGCGTACCGCCTGCTGCAATATCAAACTTTTGGAACTCGTAAGGCATTTGTTGTGCGCCAATGAGAACTTCACTTGTTTTGATGTTATAGCGGCCAGTAGAAGGCGTTATGAAAACCGTGGTTTTAGGATAGGCAAACAACTGATCATCATGTTCTTCCCAATCAACCGTTTCATGTTCATGAGTGTATGTCGTGGTTGAGTTTTGGCATGTGCCGATTGGAACTTGTTGGCCTTCATGCTCAAAGTAAAAACGCTCTTGGCCAAAGCTCTGTCCTGTCGAGAGATTATGTTCCCATTTTGATGGATCTGTACAATCCTGTGTCGTTGATTTGATTGCGATGTTTGTTGTGTCAGGCGTACATTCCGTTACGAATTGAGAAAGGCCGTCTTTCGTGATCTTCATGCGATAACGAAGTGTGACTGAGGAACCATTATTGATTGGAGTACACAGATATTCGCCAGCATCATCTTTATAAGTTTTGACGTGAGCATACTCTGTTCCATCATCAAGGCAGTTGCCGGCTTGATAGGTCACGCCTTCACTTTGATATGTCCAGACTGATTGGCGAAATGACTTGTTGGTGGGTTCATATTCATGACGAAGGTTTGGACAATAGGCCGGACTAAGCACCATTGGTACAGCCGATTTTTCGACAGAAGCCGCACAATCGCGAACTTCTTCTTCTTTGTTGTCTTGACCTAAGTAAACGAGTTTAGATTGGAAAACTGCCTTTTCCGCCCCGGTCGTATAATCAAGATAGATCGGGCAGGTTCCATGCTTTTCGACAATCTCAAACTTAAGTTCTTCGTCTGGTTGGCAGTCGCCGTGTGTCTGGTTTGTCCCGCCTTGATCGACATAATACCATTGATATTGCGGGGTTGCTGTAGGTGGTGTGGCCGTCAGGTCAATGACATCTTGGCCTTTGCAGTTCCCATAGCTTTTATCAAGCTTGAAACTGACTTCAGAGTCAGTACAGCTTTCCTCACTTTGCACAACACCGTCTTTAAGATGCTGGATTTTTGATTGCTGAAATGCTGTCTTTTGCAAAACATCTACGCGGATCTTACAGCCCTCAGTCGTGATGTTTACCGTTTCAACAGGGTCTGCTTTCTTTTCGATTGGATCTGGTGATTGATAACCGGATGCATCATTGTTGCCACTTTCGCCAGTTGAGGTCGTTTCCGGGCTTTCGGCTTGCGCGACCTGTTCTTGCGGTTTTGCTTCCTCTGCCGTATCAGGTTCTTCCTGAAGGCGTTTTAGGGCTTCGATCAATTCAGGGCCGTTCCCCATGATCTTAACCGGTTGATCTGGTTTTAACTGGGTTTCATCCAGATCAAATTGTGCGGTAAATACTGCGCTGTTCAGAGCTTCTTGCTTTTCCCCTTTGGCAACACCGGTTAGGACCACTTGTCCGATTGTTTTGTCTTCAACTTCGACAGATCGGGCGTAACCCTTGGCGACAACGCCTTGTGCCAGATCGTTTGTACCACCGGGGATATTGAGCAGTGTCATATCCAGTTCAATAGGTTGATTGACCGGAAGTTCGGTCACGTCAAGCGGGGCTGTAAGGATCTCAACTAATGCCGTTGTTGGCACAGTGTCAGATAATTTTTCAGGTTCTTCCTGTGTCGTTGTCGGTGCGGTTTGTGCAATTGCGACCAACGGGATCAACGACAAGGAAAGTAAAAAGGCGACTGTCTTTAACTTCATGATTTAATCTCCTTGAGGTACCAGTCTTTGCGCAAACGGATCTGAACCCGTTTGCCTTGTGCGACCGTGATGGTCGGAACGATGTTTGTGTTCTTTTCGAGGATGGAGGCGGAAATCTCACCAAAACGAGTGCCGAGTTCTTGGCTGGCAGCATCTGCAATGTCTGCAGTGGTATTGCTCTCGCCATCACCACTGGACAGCATGGCCGAGGATCCACGAACGCTGGCACTGATAAGCGACAGCATGATTGCGGTACCATACTGTTTGGCGAAATGGTTGTTCACATGGCCAGTGATGCCGGCACGACCTTGTTGATCACCGACAGGCGCGTCTAGTTGACTGATTTCAACACGACGGCCTTTCTTGTCGCCGGCAAGCAGAATGCGATAGCATTTCAAGGCAATCCGGGTTGCATTGAGGCTTCCGGGTGTTTCGTAGGAACAGTTCATTCTTGATGCTTTAGGGATCAAGAGATTACGGGTTCCATACGCAAAAATGTCTCGGCTGACTTGAATGATAACATCGCCACCTTCCTTAGATGAAAGCTGCGAGTTGATGCCAGTTTCAAGAACACCGGTGATATAGCGGTCAATTGTCAGCTTGCGCTTGTTGTCCACAGGCAGGGTGGATTCACGTCTTTCAAATTCATATTCGGGTGTGTTTTCTTTTGTCGGTGACAATGAGGGCAGGGAAGGGGCTGTGAGGTTGTCAGCCTTGTTTCCACCTCTGGCGGCTGCAGAGATGTCGATATCTTCCCATGTCTTAGATGAAGCTGCGACAGAGGCGTTCAGGCTGCGTTGATTTTCCAGCCAGATACGATAGGGATTGGGTTTCGGTTCTTCTTCAACAACCGGTTCTTCAACGACAGGTACAGGCACTTCGACCTTTTGTGTGATGACCTTCTCAATGACGATCGGCGGCATCACCGGTGCCGGCTTTGGTTTCGGCTTCGGTTTGTCAGGGATCTTATGTTCCCATACGGCGCGATCTTCTTCAGGGAGTTTCATCTGACTATCGGCGGGTTCGCCGCAGGTGCCGCTGAGAGAAAGCCCCATAACGCCAAGAACACCGCAAAGGGTAAAATCCACCATGATCTTACCCTTCGAACTTCAGGCAAATGTATTTCTTGCCAGATTTTAGAGAGATTAAACGGGAAGTGCTTTCGACAATGAAAGTGGTTCCTTGAACGTGGGTGTTTACGTTCTCGTCAATTTCATCAATGACGACATAACCAACACCGAGTTCCAGTTCGGCCCACTGTTCTTTCGTGTATTTTATGTAGGTGAAATGGTTGTCACGAAAGACGGTAGCCGGCTTAAGTTCTTCATCACCCCAAAGGTCGTATTGTCCCCAGCCACGGAGTTTATCTACATCGACGGGAATATGTTTTACGAAGTCATCCTTATCGATCTCGACGGCCCCTTCAGGAACAATATCGGAAATCGCTTTGGCCATCTCCGGGTCCAGAGGTTTTGAGGGATGTCTTGGTTGATCATCCGCTGGAATTTCTATATCTGTCGGGATCTCGCCATGAATGCGAACGATTTGGTCCGGGATGTTTTTTGAATTCACGCTTTCTACACGAAGATAGAAAGGATAGAGGCGACCATCTTCCCCGGATACGATCATGTTGGTATCGCCGCCAAAGCCGATCGGCTTGACCGCGATTGTATTCATGTTGCGTACTTTGGTTTGGAAGTTATCCTGATCCCCTACATCAATTTGAGTGATCTTTTCCCCTTTAGGCAAACGAATGTAAGTCGTCATATGTTCGCGTAGACGCACTTTGAAAGTGCAGTCGTCACATCGCTCATAGGTGAAAATACCTTCAAAATTATCGGTATCATCCCAAGCTTCTTGGATCTCGCCGCCTTGCAACTGGCGACGAGCCATTTTGGTGTATTTCCCTTCATGGTGATTTTCTGTTTGCTGCACTTTGCTTTCCGGGATCGGCGGCAAAGCGGTTTGTGACAGTGCCGGCTTTGCCGCGAGAAAAATTGCAAACATGCTGGCTGTGGTCATTAGTTTAAGTGTGGTTTTCATTTGTTTGCTCTCTTCTTCAGGGACATATCCAAGACAGTTATTCCCAACGGGTTTTCGTATTTGTCGATCTCTTTGACTTCATGGGGACGTGTCGTCATTTCCAAGTACGCCCGGGCCAACAACGGTTTCTCTGGTTCCCCTGTTTTGGGATCAATGCGAGGTTTGCCGTTGTAGAGATCGGTTCTGGTGTAATCGACGGCGTACTTGTAAACGCCCTTGTCATTTTCCACGGCGTTCAGGCTCTCAACGGTGATTGAACGGATCCCGCCGGCATTTAAAAATTCTCTGATCTCGCCACTGTCGATTTGTTCCTTTTTGAACTTCTCGTAATAGCGGGTGTCCGTCATTCTGAACGCTTCCTTGAAACGTTCGGTTTGAGTGATGTTGTCCCTCTCAAGCATAAGTCGTACATATCGACGTGCCTTTGCTTCCATGAGCATGTCGAAGCCCTCGACATCTTCGTGAATGGGTTCGACCCGGTAGAGTTTGTCGTCTTTCGGATCCACACGAAGAAGGGCAATTTTGGGCTGATAGCTTTCTGCGATGCTTACGATCGCTTCAATGGCTGCGACCGTTGTACATGCAAGTACGACAATCAAAACAACACAGATCCTAACCATCCATGCAAGACGACGATGCGCGACTTCCCAACGATACGGATCCTTTTCCTGCACTGGGGAGTGGTCATGGTCATTTGCCGGCAGATCATTTTCTTCGATCAGCTCGTCCGTTTTCTTTTTCTTGAAAGGATTTACGAATGCCATGTGAACCCCCGGCTATTGAAATCGACTTCATTGCAGACGCAGGGGCTTTTTTTCATTACGTCGCTTTCGTCACCTTCATTATCCGGTAGCTCACGTGTGGAGCCACAAGCGGCAAGAGTGATTGCGACAAGACAAATTGCGAGGTACTTCATTTCCTATTTTCCTTGTTTGGGATAAACAAAACTGTTGTAGCGGTCGATCAACTCAGAAGCCTTGCGGCCTACGGAGTTGCTTTGCATGGCCTTGTTGCCAAGATGTTTGGCAACAGCCTTGCCCGGATCCACGCCTAATGCTGATGCAGCCCAACCGGCCGGACCTGCCGCTTTTTGAGCAAGCGACAGGCCCGTACCGACCACACCAGCCGTCATGACCCCGGCTGCGGTGTTCGAAAGTGAGGTATTGGTGATGGAGTTGGCCAAGCCGATAGATTCCGTCAGCAGGGCAGAACCCGCCCAACCGAGGAATAGAACCATCAAGTATTTTGAATTAAATATTGAGATGCCTTCTTTGGCGGCGAGGATCTCTTTCTGGATGTCTTTACCAACATCGACGACACCATAAACGAGGATGGCTACCGAGATTGTCGCAGCGAGAAAGACCAAGAAGGAAGCCATCAATGTACGAAGGCCGTTGATCGCTTCACCTCGGAAGAAACCAAAACCAAAAGCCAGCATAAGATAGGGGGCAATGGTGGAAAGAAACACGCAGCGAAAGATCGTTACCAGTGTTTTGGATCCATAGATTACGACAACGAGCAGGTAGGGCAGAATGAGAGCCAATGCATAAAGAGCCGGCGCAAACCAGTTCGTGAGTGTGGCTTGTTTACCGATCGTCACACCAACACCCCAAACGGTCTGCATTGCTTGTTCGGTATAACAGACCAAAGCGGTCATCCCGGACTTCCCGACAGGCTGGAATTCCCCTACTCCCGGGTTATGTGTCGCAGCCGACTTCATGACGACTGATGCACCCGATCCAATGAGGTCTAAAGTTACCGTAAATATTTGATTTACAAGGTCTATTCCCTTGATGTTGAGAAGAAACCATGCTATACAAACAAAGGTAAATTCCTTAAGGATATCGATCGGAGAAATGAACCCCATGACAGCCCGTAAGCCTTGGATGACGATCCATAAACCGCAGATGGAAAGAAACATCGTTTGCATCGGTTCTGTAAGAACAGCACCAATGTCATTCGAAAAATTGTCAGCAAGTTTGATGTACGCATCAACGGTTTCATCCAGAACACAGGCGTATTGTTCCCCTGCTGTAGTATCTGTTCTATCTGTCATGTTTTTGACTTTCTTCTTGGCAATCAGTCCGGCTAAAGCAGAGATTAACCAATCTAGCTTTTTCGATTGGGACTACGCAGTTTGGGTATGGAAGAATGTTAAAACTGGTGATGCCTATGACGCAGAGTGGGCCAAATACAGACAACCAGCGAAGGACTGGATGAAACGATATAAGGCCAATTCCGCAAAAGCTTTGGAGGAGCTGCAAAACAACCCAAAAGCTGACCTTATTAAGAAAGGGCACGATCTCAGTTTGGTATACAATTGGTGGGCATCTTTTTATAAACAGCGTGGTGGTAGTAACATTTGGATGGTCTACGAACCCAATTGTTACGAGGGGAGCGATACCTACGCTCTTGGGTCCGCCGATAATGGTTATAGAGTTGATGACAAATGGTCTCGCTGGAACATTTTTACTGGAAAATGTGATTGGCCGGATTGGCGAATGCCGGCTCAAGTTTCTTATGACAAGAAACAAAAATCCGACTTTATGGCGCATTTGGAAAAGCGCAGGGAATTTATCACCGAGCAACGTAGGAAGCAGGGATTGTAAACCCTCGACCTTTTTTGACCTATCTTTGATTGTATAGTATTTTGAACAAATAGGTGTGCAGCAGGGGATCCGACCCCCCTGCCGCACATTCCGCCCTTCCACTTCTTTCACGACAGAAAGGACAGAATAGGTATGTTCGAAATTAAAATGATTGCTGCTGCGGTCATCGCTGGCTTGGCGTTTATTGCCATAGCCCTGAGCAGAATTGCCATTATTATTGATGCCTCCACGGCCATACTGAAGTCGTGGCGATCCTTCAAGGAAACAAGAGATAGTTCCCCCAGTGCGGTTCACGGTGTTTTCTTCAGAATACAAAATTGTATTCTGTTGATGGTTGGCCTCATTCTTGGACCAATTCTTTATGTAAAGGGTTTGCCAAATGTCGCGTTGGCCATGATGATTTGCACATACATGGTTTACATAGCCCGACGATTGTTTGTCTCTCGGTCCACGACTTAGAATTTGTTTAGCTAGAGGGGCGGTCATTTCTGATCTCCCTCTGCTTCACCAGTTTGCCGTTTGTCGATCGGTACTGTTGCTTGCATGACGTATGACGACATCACTTTAAGAAGCTGTGCCATAATCTTTGCATTCTGATTGTTTACCCGGGCGTTGACGACAAGCCCTTGTGCAATTGCAGCCAGTTGCTGCCGATTATCTTCTGCATTTTCTGCCGTTGCCTGAAGGTCATCAATAGCATCACTGTTTTTATTGATGTTATTCAACGCAATGTCGGCTTGGCCAAGTCCCTTGGTTGTTGCGTCATAAGAGAGGTTGTCTCTCCATTGGCGAACCTTCTGTCTTTGCTTTTCCAGTTCGTTCCAATCGACCTCGGTTCTTTCTGCACCGATTGTTGGATCTGTGATAACCGACTTCCCTCCGACTTTCAGAGGATCTACCCACATATTATCTTTATAGAAGCGTGATTTGTCACAAACTGAGAACATTTGTTCTTCAGTTTTCAATTCAGGCATAAGATCCTTTAAGTCAGGCTTCAAACACTGCAGGTCTTTTTTTAATTGGTTCCCGATCGCTTTGGCGTTGAAAGTCGGGATTGTGATCTTTCCGAATTCCCCAAGGGCTTTCAGTTCCTTTTCCGCATTGTCCTTTAACTCTTTGAGTTCTTCGAATTGCTTCTTAAGCTCATTGTGTTGTTCGACAGCCTTTGCGATTGCTGTGGCATCCGTGACAGGCCAAGCAGCCTCACTTGAGTGAGTGAACGACAGGGAAATAACTGACGCGAGTAGAATTGTTTTTAGACGTGACTTAACCATTGGTTCCCCCATTTGGCTTTAAGGCTTTTCAAGTAATCGTTGGCTTCATTGCCGGCGCGATAGAAACGAAGTGGATCCCCTAGCGGTGTTAGATCCACATCGACGATTGTGCTTTCATCCATTCCGCTTGCCGCCTCACGTTGAACAATGAGCACACGGCGACCGCCTTTTGAGGCGGGGCCGCCCATGACAAAATCCATTTGCTCGTCATTAAGGTTGAAGGGGGCTAGGTTCTCTTCACTGGCGTTTGCATTGGGGAAGAAAAAGAATGTTCCGGTGTTTTCCAGAATTGCCCGGAAGATGTCTAACTTGGTCAAACCGTCGGGATCCTGAAAACACATCCCGACGCAACCATCCAGCTTGCCGTATTCGCGGTACATTTCGACAGCAAGTTTACGGAAGCCCGGGTTCTGCAGAAGCTTCGCCGCTTCTTCAATCAGAATGTTGAAGCCTCTTCTTTGTTTACCGGCTGCGCGGATCGCTTCACTGATATGGCCAACAACAGGAGGCCCAAGGACATCATCATCCAAGGCTTCGTTCATGTTGATGTCAAAGAGGTGCGTTTGAGCAAGAAGACTACTCAGGCTGTCATGTGGGGCGTTCATCACATGACTGTGCAATCCTTCGTTCCCGTCTTTGTCCTTTACCCATTTGGCAAAAGCACGTTTCAGGTTTGAACGTTTGGCAAATGAATATTCAAACAGGTTGTTGAATGTTCTGTCCGGGGGCGAGATCTTAAACGCCATATCCATCATGTGATTGATGGTTTCATCCAGTTCAGGATCTTCGATGTCACCAAGCATAGATCGAACGATAAGATTGATACGTTGGCGGTTTTTTTTCGTGTCTTCTCCAACATCCAACGGATTAAGGGAAAGTTCGTCATAGCCTTGGTACATTCCGCCCATGACCTCAATCATGAACCGAGAACCTTCCTTGGAATCAAAAATGTAACTGGGAACATCGTCAAACTTGGCTAACCCGCTTAACAAGTGCGCCATAAGTGTTGATTTACCGCTTCGCGATGGTGCGAAAACAAGATAGTTCCCCAATGATTGCCGTTTCTCCGACACATGGAACTGCATGGCGTAAGTTTGGCCACTGGGGGTTGCCAACAGGCGAACAGGTTTGTCACCATACGGAGATTTCATTCTTCCGATTGCCGTATGATGAAAGGGCCAGAGGGCCGCGATCGGCCTGTTCATTAACTTGAGAGGATGAACAAGGCGGTTGTTTCCCATAATGCGGTTGAACCAACATTTACCGGTTTCAACGGTAGCCACGTTGTAATTGATACGACGCTTGCCAAGGATATCTGAAACCTGTTGCACCAGTTCTTCCAGATAATCCGGGTTCTTGGATCTAACGACGATCTGATATTGGGTCTCAAAAAGAGTATTTTTGTTGTCGGCCAGCAGACCCGTTACGGCCTTGATTTCTTCGATTGCCTCGGGATCGCCAAGCTGAATTTTGACAAGCGGGATCTCGGCAGTTAATTCGTTATATTTGCGCAGCAACAGGGCTTTGACTTTGTTGTTGCTAATGGGAAGGCATGTTTGGCAAATTTCGATTTCACCCGGCAGGGACAGGATTTCGTGTTGCGCAATTCCATCGCAACCTTCCGGCCAGAGTTGTACAGCAATGATTTTGTGATAATACGGCGAAGGTAGAAAAGTTGTGATCGTGCCGGTTTTCTTATCAACATCAAAACCGGAAGCCGGCAGACACCCGGATATTGACTTGGACAACGCCGATAGGTCTGTTCTGTAGTCACCAGACATCAACCCATTCAGGAAGCCGGTTAACTCACAGGCTTCGCCATTTTCGGATTTTTCAAGATAGCGGGGTTTATAGTCGGATAATCCCGACATGGCCGCATTCATGGCTTTCTCAAGGCGTGTGTTCTTGTTACCGGTTACTTGCATGTACCAGTTAACATCAAAGCTGCGACGATGTTTTTCGCGCTCCGCATCACCAATTTCCTTGAGGGTACAGCAGGGCCATTCAGCATCATAAGAAATGTCTCTCTCACGTTTGACGGCATGAAAGCGTACCGCAAGGCCATGTTGGCCAAGGTCGTGAATGACTTGATTGCGCCCCCTTAAAAGCTGCATTTGTGCTTGTGGGACTTTGGCGTCATAGTTGACACCTTCAATCTTTACAATGCGACTACGTAGGCCGGATTTTGTGCGAACGGTAATGTTATCGGCTTCCGTTTCTTCCATTTCCACCTGATCGGCAAGCCAGTCTTCTTCGATGTCGCCAAGAAGTATTTTTCTTGTTGTTGGAACGGCCAATGCACCAGCGGTGCCGGCAAGCAACAGTGTGGTGAACATTCCCATTAGAATGCCCTCTCTTTTTTGGATTTCTTACGATTGGGAATGCCCGGTATCAGGTGCCGGCTGTCCTTGCCCTTGAAAAAGGGCAAGGCAACCAGCAAGCGTTGTTCCATGTGGTGGTCTTCTTTGGCCTTTTGAGCGACAATGTAATTGCCAACGAAAAGAACCAACAATCCGACCAAGAAGGCTAAACCTTTGGAAACCGCAGAGCCGAGTAACAGAAACAAAAGAATGCCTGTTGTGCTCACGATTACGAAAAGCTTGAATGGGACACCAAGAATGGTAAACGGCTTTTGAATGGTCGTGAAAATGTCACTCGGCGCTTTCATGAACCACCTTTGGCTTTCAGAAGCGCGATAAGAATGTCCGGGCCAAAGAAGACACAGGCCCCACCGAATACCATCCCGGCCAAGCGTTTCCAGTTCGGTTCGCCTGTAAAGGTGGTGTAAAGGCCATAAATGATGATGGCCACACCAAGCGCACCAGCCCCCAGTTGAACGAACCCGGATTCAAGTGTGGCAATCAGGTCTGTACCCGGCTTGACCCATTCTGCATCGCTTGCATGGGCGGGTGCGCCTCGCAAAGCTGTCATTGCGGATAAGGCGGCGAGGATAAAACGTTTTTTAAGCATGAATTATTCCTAGGAAAAAACAGTGAAGAAGATTGCCAATGCCCCTGCAATTGAGAGGACATTGACGATGGTAAAAATGCGAAATTGTCGCGTAGCGACCCGGATTGCTTTAGCTAGTTTGTCAGCACGATTTGTTTGCTCAACTAAAGCAGCTAGACGTTCTTTGACGGTTTGGGTGTTGATCTCGTCGAGGATACTTTGAACAGCCGTTTCAGTTTCCGTATGAAAAAGTTCCAGGTGATCGCTGAAAACTTTATCCATACGTTCGGCTTGAAGATCCAGTAACCGTGCCTGGTCTTCCATTGCAGCAACATAAATTACCTGTGCTGCATGGAGCGGATCGCCTTCGCCAATATCCAGTCCCGTCTTTTCCCAAATACGGGCTTTCAACGAAGTCGGGTCGAGGCTGACGATTGGAACTTCCAAGAGCTTTGGAAGACTTGTTTTGCTGCCTCCCTCACTCATAGCTGTGCCATTTCCATTGTATCGAAAATGGTTTTGCTAACGGTCTTGAGACGTTGGCGTGACATAATCGAAAATGCTTCATTCTGAACGGCTTCATCGAATGTCAGGTGTTCGCGCATCATTGCTTTAATGTCTTCACCGAAGGTTTCTTTACGGACTTCGGGGAGGGCGATGACTGATTGAATTTTGTCTAGATTACTCTGACAAATTTGCGTCTCTTCGAAGGGAAGGACGCCTTTCACTTTTCCTTTATCGTCTTTGACTTCTTCGACCACAGGACCAAAGAATTCATTCAGCCAAATGACGCATTTCGTTTCAGGAAAGTATTTGAACAGCTTGGCCAATCCGTCGATTGTATCCTGGTAGGCTTGCCCACCAATCAGAACAGCATGAAATACGATTTCATGTCCGGAGGCTTTCAGCAGGTCTACAACTTCGTTTTCGACCATGTATGAAATGAGAGGGAGGTATGTACCGCTGCCCACATCGATGACGAAATTGGTATCTTCTTCGATGGAGAACACAGTATCCATCAAGCGGTCAAAAGAACGTGGGTTGATTTCATCTACCGTGCTGCCGAGCTCGAAGATCTCAACGTTTAGTGCCTTGTAGCCGCCGAAGGTACGGTTTAATGGATCTGTATCAAAACAGGCGGTTGTTTTGCCCTTGCGCTTGTAGTGTTGCGCCAGGAGTGATGTTGCAAAAGATTTGCCAATCCCACCTTTTGGCATCATTGGGAAATTCAAAACTGCTTTTGGTTGGGCTTTGTCTTGCGACTTTGCTTTGGTGCTCATTTTTAGACCTTGTTTCAATGGTTAATCTTCAAAACGCTTCAATTTTGGTCTTGCAACGAGCAAACCGGTTTCCTTTTCCGACGGTGCCGTGGGAGTTGGTCTCGGTTCTTCGATTTTTACCGGGGATGCTTCAACCGCCTTTTCTGCGGTCGGCAGGGTTTTGTTTTTGACTTCGCGTGGGTGCTGGTCGGAAAGTCTGTCGACCCACCGATAGAAGGCAGCTTTCTTGCAAGTGATTTTGCCTTGTGCCTTGTACATCTCGTAGATGCTGTTTTTTGTGTGTCCGTCGGCTAGATAGACATCAATGTCTTTCATCAATGCCAGGACTTCTCTTTTTGCTTCACCGTAGCTTAAGTTCGTCAATTTCAATCCCCTTCGTTACAAGGGGTTGACAACAAGAGATGTTTTACTGATTATCGTTCGCTAAAGGACATGTCTGTCCGTCGGAACGGTAGGGGATAGTTTGTATAGGTCCCCCGCAACCAAATTAAGCCAGTAACTCATTGTAGTTGCTGGCTTTCTTAATGCCTGCGGCGCTTAGTTTGACACGCTGAATCTCCCCTGTTATCGTTACACATTCCTTACACAGTTCTGCTCCACTGCACAGGAAACCGCGATATGACAGAGAAACACACCATTATGGGCGGCAAGGTCTATGTTTACCGCCGCGAAAATTCCAAATACTGGCAATGCTCCACCTTTTTGGCGGGGAAAAATCATCGAACCTCGACCAAGGAAGAAAGCCTCTCTCTCGCCAAACAGTTTGCCGAGGACTGGTTCTTCTCCTTACGTGATAAAGACCGCCAAGGCTTAATCAAAAACGAAAAGACCTTTAAACAGGTCGCCGATCTCTTTGCCCATGAATATGAAGCCATGACCAAGGGGCAGCGCAGCCCCAAATGGGTTGAAGGCCATAAGGCGCGGTTGCGTCTTCATCTTGTCCCTTTCTTTGGTGACAAGGGACTATCCGAGATCACGGCGGGGCTGATACAGGAATATCGTATCCACCGTATGGAGACTGCCGAGCGTCCTCCGGCACGAAGCACCCTGCATGATGAGGTTGTAACTCTGAGCCAAGTGCTAAAGGTGGCAATCCGCTATAACTGGCTGCAACACCTGCCGGATATGTCCCAGCCCTATGGCGCAGAGAGCAAGGTCGTGCATCGCCCTTGGTTCAGTCCCAAGCAATACGAACAGCTTTATCCCGGATAATTCACAAACTGATTTGTTGGGCGCTTTTTCCTTTCAAAATACCAAAATTTCTCTGCCAAAGGGCTGCAACTCATTCGCGGCCAGTGGGGTGCGGGTGGGATGTGTGGATATACACGCGCAAAAACAA
>JABXIG010000068.1 GCA_013373205.1 Methylocystaceae bacterium
CGCTCTAACACCGATTGACGTTCGGCATATAGATTATCGGCTACACGGTCGTAGATACGTTCTGCGACCTTTCCCATGCGGTAATCTGTTTCTATATCAACCAGTGAAGAATCAAGGGCAGTTAGTTGGGTTTCGAAGTCTCAATTTTACGTGCATAGTTCTGCAATCCATAATAGTATCTTGCATTATATTTTCGTTTTTTAGGGGCTGGGGGTATGGCTGATACAATATTCTATTGTTGGCAGAGTGATACACTTGAAAAGAATAATCGTTTTCTTATTTCTGAGGCATTAAGACAAGCCATTACGAATTTGAATGATCAACTTGAATATGATGAGACGATTGGTGAGGATACGCTCCCAATAGATATTGATCATGATACTCGTGGAGAACTTGGTTCGGTTCCCATATTGGACACGATCAAAAAGAAAATTGATAAATGCAAAATATTCGTTGCTGATTTGACGGTTGTTGGGAAAACACCAGCAGGCAAAAAATTAATGAATTCTAATGTCATGATTGAATATGGTTACGCGGTGCATGCCATAACAACACAGCGAATGATGAATGTAATGAATACTGCTTATGGTTCACATGCAGACTTACCATTTGATATGAAGCATTTGTCAGGACCAGTTACCTATTGTCTTTCCAAGGAGGCGACTAAGCAAGAACGATCAAAACAACGTGATGCTCTGACTAAAGAATTCCAGAAGATTTTGCAGAAATATATAGATAAAGGTGAATTGGGAAAAAACGAGCAAGAAAAATCGGTGGCAACGCCGGATGCAGACATTGGCTTGTTCGTAGAAAGGGGAGGTAAAATTGGCACTGACAATCAAGAAGGGGATTTATTCTTTTCGAAAGAAGGTCCATACACCTACTTACATATTATGCCTGTCGATAAACAGAGTGAACTTTCTCAGCATGATTGCCGACAAGCGGTAAATGAAGCACACCTTGGACCTCTATTGGAAATCAGTATAGGTGGCAAACCTATTCCAAATGGGAAAGGTATTTTAAAGGTTAGCCATAACGGAGACGCAAAGGATGTGAAATCATTTGTTCAGGTTGTCCGGAAGACTAAAGAAGTTTGGGGGGCTGATACTCTCTACATGGGTGAGGGTGCGACTGGAAAACCGACTTTGAATTTCTATGATTGGAAAAGACAACTCACATTATCGTTTATAAATTATCTTCGTTTTTGCAGGGAGTATTCAAAAGTAGAAGGGGCGGTCAAAGTACGTGTAGGAATGAATGGTGTTGAAAGAATGATTCTTGATTCTGGTGAAATAAAGGCACGGACACACATTCACTCTGATCATATTTTTGATGAGTTTACTATTGAAGACCTGACGACATCTGAATTGGATAAGTTACTTAATCCATTATTTAAAAAGGTCATTGAAGATTGCGGATAATTTAAATGTTTGAGATGCCTCCATATTGGGATTGCCCATCATGTGAAAGTTCAAACACATTTGGGGTTCTTAGTGTATATGAAAAGTCATACAAACGCAGATGTAAGGCTTGTCGCTATAGCCAAAACTTTCTACTACCCGATGTAGATAAAAAAGTGATCTATGTTGACCAGTTCGTCATCAGCAACCTATTCCATCATAGAGATAACCCGGATCAAGAATCGCATCATCGTCCATTTTGGGAAGCACTGGATCAACAAATACAGAGATTGTTATTGCTACAAGTCGCTGTCTTTCCTCACTCAAATATTCATCAAGATGAATCGTTAGTATCGAGAAATCCAGACCAATATAGAGATATGTATCGAGAAATAGGCGGGGACACGTCTTTTAATAATACTGAGGAAATTGAGAAACGGCAGATTTATGATTTTGCAAACAGTTGGCTCTTAGGGAATGGCGTACCAGAACAGTCGTTTGATGTTGACGAAATCTTACACGGTAGAAGAAACCAATGGCTCTCCCTTTTCCGAGTAGAAGTGAATTCAGATTTTTCACAGTTTATCGAAGAGATCAGAACGTTCAGAAATTCATCATCTGGTCAGTTGTCAGACCTGTTTAAAATTTGGGGACAGAGGAAACCTTCATTTCAGGAGGTTCAAAAATTCGAAGCATCTTCTTTTGGTAGAACAATAAATATGCAACGAGGTGAATTACTTAAAAAATATATTATGGAAGGCGATTGTTCATTCAATGACATTATGAGTCAGGCAAACATTTTAAACACGATTCTGTTTCAAATGTTTAAAGATGGCGGCATTGAAGAAAGTGAGTGTATGAGAAAAATCACAAACTTTTTTGAATGGGAGGGGATAGAAGAAATACCGTCAGTGAGAATCAGTTCGTATCTCTTTGCAGCCATTGCACGTAAGGCATCAAACGGACAAAAAAGACCACCAAATGCTGGAATGTTGAACGATATACGTGTCATTTCAAACTACCTTCCATATGTCGATGCCATGTTTCTTGATAAGGAGTGTGCGAGTTATTTATGTGAGGAACCATTGCAGACAGATTTAAACTATGGAACACAGATTTTCAGTTTGAATAATAAAGACGAATTCTTGGCATACTTGAAGACGCTTGAAGATGGGGTTGACGAAGAAACTCGTAGACTGGTTTGTGATGTGTATGGCGGTATTCCCGGCGATTGAAGTGCTGTTATTGCAATACGTTAAAGTTTCTATTCCGGTAATTCCCAAAAGCCCAGTATTCTGGGCATTATGACAGATACGCTTCACATATACACCCGTGTTTCATCGGCAGTTCAGGAAACACAGGGCACATCATTACAGTCTCAGGAAGAACTCGGTATCGCCAAGGCGAAGGAACTTGGATTTGACTATAGGCTTTGGAATGAAGGTGGGCGTTCTTCACGCTTTGAAGACCTTCATAATCGTCCTGTGCTTAGAAAACTGTTGCTTGAAATTGAAGAAGGAAAAGTTGACCACTTATTCGTCTTCAATACCGACCGTTTAAGTCGGAATCAGAAGATGTGGGGTGGTATTCGGTGGAAGTTAAAACAAAATCAGGTCCATTTACACACTCCTTCTGGGGTGATTTCGCTTAGTAGTCCAATGGATGATTTGGTGCTGGGTATACTCAGCGAGATCAGCCAGTACGACAATGCTTTACGCAGTGAACGAAGTCAAATTGGGAAGTTGAAGAAGGTTCAAAGTGGTTATTGGCATGGGGGACCACCGCCCTTTGGCTATCGTATTCAAGATGGGGTTCTGGTTGAGAATCAAGATGAAAGTAAATGGATCAAACGTATCTATGACCGTTATCTGAACGGAGTTCCAATCATAAAGATCAAAGCCGAGTTGGAAACCAATAATGTTGAACCTCGCCGTAAGGGTAACACTTGGTCGTTAGGGTCGATTCAGAAGATACTTCGCAATACGTTTTATTATGGGCGATACAGTTATCGTGACAAAAAACTGAATGAAACTGTTGAATGTTACTGTCCTGCTTTTATCACCGAAGCGATGTGGCATCGTGCGCAGGATAAACGTAAGAACACCTTGAAACGCAAAGGGCAGATCAACAAGACCAAACATTTTTACATGCTACGGGATTTCATGTTCTGCGCCCATTGCAGTGGATTTGTGTCAGCGCGTAAATGCAATGGAAACCGAGAACAACATTATTATTGCGCTTCCAATGAACGTAATTGGAAGATCAACCCACCAGAAGACACACAAAAATGGAAGCGGGGCAAAGGTTGCGATATGACCAAAGCCCTTAATGTTCTGCGTACTGATGAGATTGTTTGGGATGCAATCATGAAAACGCTGTCAGACCCAGCAAAACTTCACGATCAACTATCTGCACAGATTGGTATTGATGGTGCTTATCGAAAGCGTCGAACGACTATTCGGAAACAAGTCCAAGACTTCGAAACCCAACTAACTGCCCTTGATTCTTCACTGGTTGATATAGAAACAGATTACCGCATGGGAAAGGTCGCAGAACGTATCTACGACCGTGTAGCCGATAATCTATATGCCGAACGTCAATCGGTGTTAGAGCG
>JABXIG010000065.1 GCA_013373205.1 Methylocystaceae bacterium
CGCCTCGAGATCGACATAGCTGAACAGCGACCCGCTCGTCTCGTCTGCACCGCGCATGTCTGTCTCCGCCGTTGATCCGCGGCAGATGAATCATGTTCCGCAACCGGCGTCGAGGCCCGACTATTTCAGCACCCTGCTAAGCAGGGTTCGGAATTCTTCGGTCCGAAAGCCCATCGGCAGAAATTGCGCACGCTACGCGGTAAGCGCGTCGAGAACACCTTCCGGCGCACCTTGCCCCACCTTGGTGATATCCGTGAGAAGACCGCGTACAAGTCGGCGCGTATTTCCTTCGGGGTCGGCGAGCAATGCTTCGGGAAAGCCGCCTTCGGCGGCGAGTGTCTTCAGGTAGAAGTTCATGCCGCCCTGATTGCGGGCGAGTTTCCGACCGAATGACGAAAGACCAAGCCGCGATACATGCTGGAGGTCGAAGTCGCTACTGTCCGCTGTAAGGCGGTCGGTCAGGAAGGCCCAGGTGTATTGCCCGCCATCGAACTCCCGGCGAAAGGTTTCAGCGCTCCAGAGGACGAATAGCGGCGCATATTCGTTTAAGCGGCGCATCTGAATTGCGTGGGTGAGGTGGCTGCGGAGAGTATCGAGACTGCTCTGCGACAACCGGTAAGCATGCAATGGCTGCCCGAAGCTATATGTTAGCCCGATATCATCAAAAACGTTTCTGCATCGTAGGGAAGCCTTAGCGGAATATGTCAAGTCGTCTTCGAGCGGCATAAAATATTCATTTCTATAGTGTGCGATAAGCGGTGATGCACCCGCGTCTCGCCAGAGTACATTTACAACTTAATATGTCAAAATTTTTTGTGTTGAAGGTGAGTTAGCCACAATCGAATTTTGTTTCGATTTTACTTTGGCGCATCGATGCCATCGGGGCAGTTTCAGGGGCAGGTGTCGAAGCGATGCGACGAAGTTGGACAGCATTCTGAACCGGATGGTCCAGGCCTTTCTGAGGTCGCCTCAGGCACGAGCCGTAAATCGATATCGTTTCCAAAATGCCGGTAGGTAGTCCCAGTGATTATTGCCGCACATAGGTGACGTAGAACCCCTTCGCCATCCGGTGTTCCTGCAAACGATCGCCGAGGTTGAAGCCCTCGCGCCGCATGGGGGCCTGGAAGATGTCGAGGCCGCGATCGAGGACGATCTTCCAGCCCGTGTCGGTGACAACGTCGCGGGCATGGGCAGTACCCGAAGTGTCGAACGCCCAGGTGAAATCGACGCCGGTCCCGGTGCAGGCCTCCGAGATGCTATCGAGGAGATCGCGCTGCTTCTGGATTTCGCCGTCATTGGGGTAGGTGACGAGATGGATCGCCACTTGGTCTTCGGGTTGCTTGCGGCAGACGACCATCTCCACGAATTCCATCATGGTCCGGATTTGATGGGGCTTGCGGACATAGGGGTCGGTCACGATGATCCTGCTGGCTCCATCAGTATAAGGCGCGTTCGCGGCAACCGAAGATGTGATCCGCAACACCAGCCCGGCAGGCCAAGCCTTCCTGAATCACCAGCTGCGCGGTGCAGTCGCCAAGGCATCTGATGTCGTGCTCTTTGCCCGCCTGACCGATAGCGGCACGCTGTCCCTCGGCGGCGGCGCTACCTGGGCCGAGATCCTCGCAGCTGTCCGGGAGGCGCTCGGCGCTGTCATCACCCGCGCCACCGACCGGGCTTATTTTGCGTTCTCGGTTCAGGCCGCGAACTACCTCAGCGCGCTGGAGAATGCCCCGGACGACACGAACCCGTGGGATGGCACCTTCCTTGGCCGCCCGGCTATCATCACCGAGGGGCTGGCCGGTATGAACTTCGCTGTCGTCAATGCCCAGGCTGTCGTGGGCGCAGTCGATGCCCTCGATATCAGCGCCTCGAACGCTGGCACCGTCGAGCTGGTCGACAACCCCACCAACGACTCGATCACCGGCACGGCCACCACGCAAGTCAGCCTCTGGCAGACCAACAGCATCGCGGTGAAAGTCGTGACCCACCTTGCCTGTGAGCCGATCCGCGAAACTGGCGTGGCCTTCATCGAGATCGAACCGGGGAGCGGCGCATGACCCCTGAAAGCGCTAAGGCATTCGGTGAAGAGCTCGCCGAGATCGTGAAGGCAGCAACGCGCCCTCTGGCGCGTCGTATCGAGGCTCTGGAGGCCGAAGTTCGCGCCGGACATGAGCGCATCAAGCAACTGGAAGAGGGGAACGCCGATGACGCCTGAGCAACTGGCAATGGCTTTCAGTCAATCGTTCTCGCAAGCGTTGTTTGGCATCGAGCAGGTTGACGCAGTGCTTTGCGAAGACGGGGGAACTCTCCTGCTGTACGGGCACACGAGCGATCCAAGCGCGACCTACATCGCCTCGCTTCCGCTTCCGGCTGTGGAGTGGCGACGGGCAGACGGCTGATCACTTGGGGCGTCCGGGGCTGGGCGCTCCTGCCACCTACCGGGGGGGGCCGAGCTAAGTCTGCCGACCTAGAAACCGGAAACCGGGCTCCCCCCTCCGTTTGCAATATCTGCTCAGGAAAACCGGGGTACACCATCAAAGGACGGACACAGACCATGAGACAGCCACGATACAACGACATTTTCGCGGGCCACGACGAGGGCGCGGCGATGGCCGAGGGGGCGAAGATGCTCTGGGCCGAGTATCGCGAGGATCTCGAAGGCCGGAAGCTCTGGACACCTGCCAGGGCGCGAACCCTCGACCGGCTTGTCAGGGCATCGGTGGAATACCAGATGCTCTATCCCCGAGCGACGGCTGAGGGGCCTATTGCCATGGCACCGAGCGGCGGCGAGTACTTCAGCTATCTATGGGCAGCGGTTCAGAAGCTCTCTGACCAAATTGCGAAACTGGAAAAGGCGCTGATGCTCACGCCAGAGGCGATTGGCGACAAGACCGCCTCACGTGCTGGCGGTGAGCGCCCGCCTTGCCCGGCTGACGAGTGGCTGAAGCAGCAGTGAATATAGCGGGCGCTTCGTCACCTCACTGAAGCCGAGATCCGAGCCTAATCGGATGGCCAATATTCCAGAACGACGAGACAGAATCCTTCCGCCTGAACTTGCGATCCAGGGTTTCGATCCAGCCACGATACGGTTCTTGGGGCGAAGCGACTTCAGGACCGGACAACTGTCTCGAGATCATCGTTTTCAGGGCCTCGCCTCTCCGCATCCGCCACTTATGCAACTCCGCTCGTATGTCGACCGCACTGCGCAAGAGCCTGTCGGCCTCTTCAACAGCGCCGTCTATCTGCTTTTGATTAAACGGCTCCGTGATATGGAAAAATTGCACTTTTGGCGCTTTGCCGCGCTTTAAATAGTGTTCTACGTGTAGTCTTTCGGTCCGGCGGTCGACATGCCATGCCCCGTGGGCTGCCGTGTTTCGGTTCTCATAGCCATCATTAACTTTGTTTGCGAGATTGCAGACTCTGAGCCCCAAGTGCGGCGGGCACAAAGGGACAACCTCTCTCAGGGCTTTCCTCAATTGATACGCCGAGATCCTGAGGTTGAGATGCCCCGCGAGATACTGGTCGGTTTCAGTGTCTTCATTGCGAGCCAGCAGAACGATGTGCCAGACGGTAAGTTCAAGATGCGCGCAGGTTTGTAGGTAGACAGCATAATTTGCCAGGAACCTCGCCGGAAGCATTTCTTCGACAAGTGTTTTCATCATCTGACCTGTTCCCCCCGTGTTCCCCGAGGCGCCAGAAACGAAGAAAGCCCCCGAAGGGGCTTCCTCGTAAACCTCTGACTTGTCAGGGTTATATGGCTCCGGCGGTAGGGATCGAACCTACGACCAATAGATTAACAGTCAACTGCTCTACCGCTGAGCTACGCCGGAACGGTTCGCGCCGTATAGC
>JABXIG010000006.1 GCA_013373205.1 Methylocystaceae bacterium
AATGGCTTCTTCAACGGCAATTTCGTCAAATGGGTTCATAGACATTTTGACGTTTGCTGTTTCTACACCCGTGTTATCCGGCTTTACACGGACATTCACGTTGTAATCAATTACGCGCTTTACTGCGACGAGAACCTTCATGGAATTCCTTTCTCAGAAGTCTGTTTAACTTAGTAAACCCTTACGCCTGAGGCTTCTTATAAGTATTAAATTTTCGCGTTGCACAATAAAGCTTGTGCAGGGTTATGTCAATCACGAGAACGATTGCATATTTGCGACAATTCCACCCAAAAAAAGCCCTTAAATCAACGATGCGCACCCGGTTTCCACAGAATGTCTGATTTGCCTTTGTCATTAAGGAACCGTGCCATGACAAAAGCATGATCAGACAAGCGATTAAGGTACTGCACACATAAGGGGTTTATCTCCTCGCGATCGGCCAGTTGGCTGCATAAACGTTCTGCACGACGACAGATCGTACGCGATAAATGCAAATAGGCCGAGGCAGGTGAGCCCCCCGGTAAGATAAAAGAGGTTAAATCGCTTAATTGATCGTTCATAAAATCGATTTCCGATTCCAGACGGTCAACCTGTTCAGAAACAATCCGCAAGGCCCCTTCGTTTTTGCGCCCTGTTTGGGGGGTGCAAAGGTCGGCGCCCAGGTCAAACAGATCGTTCTGAATGCGTTCAAGCATTTGATCTGCTTCCCCGTCGGTATGGATTCTGGCAAGTCCAATTGTCGCATTGGTTTCATCTACGGAGCCATAAGCATCGACACGCAAATCATATTTGGCAATTCGGGTACCGTCTCCCAGAGATGTTTCGCCATTGTCGCCGCCGCGTGTATAGATTTTAGTTAGTGTGACCATTGGATTTTCAACCTTTTTTATTTTTATGAAAAAAGTGCAGTCGCGCACTTTTCCAAGCTTCACCCTTTGGGTCAAGTTGAAAGAGGTAAAAAATTATAAAGGACCTTAAGAAATGGCGGTGCGGCTTTCTAGCGTCGGCATATTGATCAGGCGATAGGTGCCTTTACCTGCCTGTTTGGCCTGATACATGGCGCCATCGGCCATGGTGACGATTTTCTGTAAGTCGTTTTCCTTGCCAAAGAAACGTACAACCCCGATGGAGAGGCCGATCTTGGCAATCTTGTTATCTTTGACATAAGGCGCGGATATGGCTTGTTGCATTTTATCGACCACGGCTTCGATCGCATGGATGTCATCTATACCATGGGCGATCACGGCAAATTCATCCCCGCCAAGCCGTGCGCCAATATCACTGTCGCGTAGGACATGGCGCAACCGGGCACTAACCTGTACTAAAACCCAGTCGCCAAAGTCATGACCGTGTTGGTCGTTCACCCCTTTAAACCCGTCTAGATCAAAGTAAAACAACACACCGGCGCGTTCGGTTCTGGCGGCCATTGCTACGGCTGTTTGAAGATGTTCATCAAATAAGCGGCGGTTGGCAAGTCCGGTCAGCGCATCATGATGGGCAAGATGTGCCAGAGTTTCTTTGGCAATTTTGTGTTCTGTAATATCAAAGGCCCACCAAAGAATGGCTTCGCGACCACCATATTCGATCAAACGCGTGCTGATTTCTGCCCAAAATTCTTCCCCATCCGCGCGTTGACAACGGGATTCGACACTGCTGATCTGGCGGTTTCGTCGTGTATCGACCCAATGGCGGCGGTGCATCTTGGTTTCGGTGTAGAATTTGCGCGTATCATAGCCGATGACATTGCCTTTCGGGATCCGATACATTTCGGCCAGACGTTTGTTGGCAAACAGAAGATTGAATTTTTTGACGTCGGAAATGCCAATTGCAATGGGGCTGGAGCCTAAAATCCGGCGCAGACGTTCTTCTGACACCCGCAAAGCTTCTTCGGCTTTATGGCTTTCTGAAATATCCAGTAGCAACCCGTTCCAGACTGTATCGCCGTTGGCACCGCGATGGACGCGCCCACTGGCGCGCACCCAGAGTAGTTCATCTGTTCTGCGATGGTGCATACGCACATCTATGGTCCAGTCGCTTAACGTTTCTCCTGCTTTTTCCATAGTTTGTAAAAAGCGCAGGCGGTCTTCGTCGACGATGATTCTTTTTAACAGGTTCGGATCCGACATCATGGATGCCGGGCCCCATCCGGTTAATTCACGCACCCCCTGACTGATATAACTGAAATTAGTTTGGCCGGACGCATTACGGCGCATTTGATAGACCACACCGGGGATATTAGCCCCCACATCGCTGAAACGACGTTGGGTTTCGCGCAAAGACCAGACGGTTTCTGTCTGGGTAAAGGCATTGCCCAGTAGATCGCCGACCACTTTAAAGGTGGCCACATCCATTTCGTTCCAAAGGCGGGGCGTATCAAAATGCATCCCGATCAACCATAAAGTCCCGTGCGCCAGTAAAACCGGGGCAACCAAGGCTGCGTGGGCGCCAAAACTGTTTAAGGTATCGGCCAAATATTCAGCTTCCTCCGGCAGGTCGGCACTGTTGCTGATGGTGACCACTTCATTTTGGCGCAGGCGTTCCATTAACCAGGGGCACATGATATCTCGGGGAAATCCTTCTTTGCCGATGTCTTGAGTGCGTCCCCAAAAGTAACGGATTTGATGGCTGTTATTGGATAAATCCACCCGTGCGGCAAAACAACGATCCGCATTGAAATAAAGCCCGGCCGCACGCACGGCAGAACGGGCGGCTTCTTCGGCGGGTAGTTCAATAAATTTGCGTGCGATATCGCTATAAAGTTTCTCACGTCCTTCTGAATGGCTGTGACCAATGGGACGCCCCACAAGCAGATAGTAATTTGAGTGCCCGGTTTCTTGCTCGGGTAATTCGGTCACGCTGACATAGAAACTGAAATGTTCATCTTTGCTGGTTTCAACATAGAGAACGGCCTGATTAGAGAAATCGCTTTCACTGAGTTCAACATGGACCTGACACGCCACGCCCTTATCACTGTTGCATCCTGTTTCGAAGCAAAAAGCGTTGTTGGCGTATAAAATATCGGCGTTGCTGCCGGTTTTGTCCGTCTTTTCCACAATGATCATGGAATCCGGGCTAAACTGTGCCGCACGCCCAACGAGGGCGTCAAAGTCCATATCTGTTAGTTACCTGTAGGTGAATTTGTCAATTTTCGGTAGTTTAACACCGAACGAGTTTAGGGCAAAGCATCAAAACAAAAAAGGTCAGACCAATATAAAAAATGGCCCCTTTCCTAAGTAAAAGAAAGGGGCCAAAGTTGGCTTCGCTGTCTGCCTTTTTCCCACATCTTGGGGAAAGCATGCATGTTAACGGATGGCAGAGTCCATAGAAGTCAACCGCACGCGATCTGCACCTTCTCTTTATAACCTCTCAAAGAAGAGGGAGAGGGATATTCCAAGAAGAAGGTGCAAAAGGGTTTAGGAACGACGGGTCAACAGACCGCGGGCAATAACACCGGCCTGAATTTCCGCAGCACCTTCAAAAACGTTAAGAATACGGCTATCACATAAAACCCGCGAGATTGGGTATTCTGTGGCATAGCCATTCCCGCCATGGATTTGCAAGGCGTTATCCGCGTTGGTCCAGGCCACACGTGCAGCCAGCAGTTTTGCCATACCAGCTTCGATGTCACACCGTACATCGTGATCTTTTTCCCAACCTGAGAAATAGGTCAGCTGTTTCGCGATCATGGTTTCGACAACCATCCAGGCGATTTTGGCGTGAACGCGCGGGAATTCAAAGATCGGTTTGCCAAATTGTACACGTTCTGTGGCATAACGCAGCCCCAGTTCAAGGGCAGATGTTGCCACACCGGAGGCGCGTGCTGCGGTTTGAATACGGGCAGATTCGAAAGTTTCCATCAGCTGTTTAAAGCCTTGGCCTTCTTCACCGCCAAGCAATTGACCTTCTGGCACTTCAAAGCCATCAAAGGCTAGTTCATATTCTTTCATGCCGCGATAACCGAGAACCTCGATCTCGCCGCCATCCATGCCGTCGGCCGGGAAGGGGTTATCTTCGGTGCCGCGGGGCTTTTCAGCCAGCAACATGGACAGACCCTTATAGCCTTTTTCATCCGGGTTGGTGCGTACCAGCAAGGTCATCAGATCAGACCGTGACGCGTGGGTAATCCAGGTTTTGTTACCTGTGACTTTCCAAGTGCCATTTTCTAAAACCGCACGGGTTTTTAGCGATCCCAGATCAGACCCTGTGTTTGGTTCTGTAAAGACAGCCGTTGGCAAAATTTCACCACTTGAGATCAGCGGCAGATATTTTTCTTTTTGCTCGTCCGTGCCGCCCAAGCGGATCAATTCACCTGCGATTTCATTACGGGTCCCGAGGGAGCCCACACCGATATAACCACGCGACAATTCTTCGGTCACCACGCACATGGCGGTTTTACCCATGCCAAGCCCGCCATATTCTTCCGGGATGGTGAGGCCAAAGACACCCATTTCAGCAACCTGTTCGATGATCTCCAGCGGGATCAGCTCGTCAGCTTCGTGCCATTTGTGGGCTTGTTCGATCACTTGTTCGTTCACAAAACGACGGAACTGATCGCGGATCATTTCCAGTTCTTCATCCAGACCTGTTGCACCGAAGGACCCTGTTTCCAGACCTTCTTTGGCAAATTCTGCGATCTTGCGACGAACAGCCGGTGTGTTGCCTTCATATTTGAAGCGCTTCACATCGTCTTTCATATATTCATGACAGTCTTTAGACGTCAGGCCCAGATCGTGGGGACGGATGACTTCTACTTGTGAGATAGCAATGCCGTGGGTTAATTGCGTGCAATATTCCCCGAAAGCACATTGTAGAATGAGCTGCTCAAATTCACCGAACGTGCCTTCTTCAGACAGTTTTTCACCCCATTTGTGCATTTGACGCAGGGATTCGACATAGGTTGCCATCCAGGACAGGCCGTGGGCGGCAGTTTGTTCCATTTCTAGCTTGGCAGAATCTATACGGCCATCGCTCATAACTTTTTCTGCAACGCTGTCTTTGGCTTTTTCTAACAAAACATCAGCAGCTTCAACGGCACGTCCGGCAGAAGCCAGCAGATCGGACAGGATAAGATCACTCATGGATCATTCCTTTCAAAAATATCTTGTTTTCCTGCAGAAACGCAGGAATTTTTGGGATCTAGGTTCCTGTTTTCACAGGGACACAGTTCTCATCTAAAAAAAATCGTTTTCCTGCGAAAGCAGGAATCTTTATCTGTGGAAAGAGATCCCGGCACATTGTCCGGGACACACCTTGATTAATCGAGGTTTTCTTCCAGTGTTTTCAGGCCTGTTGTCTTCGCATTGACCAAAACAGCCATGTTGCCCGGCAAGTGTTGGTTTGCCAGCATTTTCATGTGAGCTTCTGGAATATCTTTCCATGGGAAGACTTCTGACATACATGGATCAATACGACGTTCCACAACCAGTTTGTTGGCTTGTGAAGCTTGTTTCAGGTTCGCAAAGTGAGAGCCTTGAATACGTTTTTGACGCATCCAGACAAAACGGGCATCCATGGTCAGGTTAAAGCCTGTTGTCCCGGCACAGAACACGACCATACCGCCACGTTTAACGACGTTACAGGAAACCGGGAAAGTGGCTTCGCCCGGGTGTTCAAAGACAAAATCAACGTCGTTGCCTTTGCCGGTAATTTCCCAAATGGCTTTACCGAATTTGCGGGTTTCTTTCATATATTCATTAAAGCCTTCGCCATTGACTTCCGGCAGTTGGCCCCAGCAGTTGAAGTCTTTACGATTCAACACACCTTTGGCACCCAGGCTCATGACAAAATCACGTTTGGTTTCATCGGAGATAACACCAATGGCGTTGGCCCCGGCCACCGCACAAAGCTGGATGGCAAACGATCCGAGACCACCTGAAGCCCCCCAAACTAGAACGTTATGACCCGGACGCAGGATGTGTGGACGATGGCCGAACAACATACGATAAGCTGTTGCAAGCGTCAGGGTGTAACAGGCTGATTCTTCCCAAGACAGGTGTTTCGGACGTTCCATCAATTGTTGTGCTTGGACACGACAGAATTGAGCGAAAGATCCATCCGGTGTTTCATAGCCCCAAATCCGTTGAGAGGGGGAGAACATCGGGTCGCCACCGTTACATTCTTCATCATCACCGTCATCCTGGTTACAGTGAACGACAACTTCGTCACCCACGTTCCAGCGTTTTACCTTGTCACCTTTCGCCCAGACGATACCAGACGCGTCAGAACCGGCGATGTGATAATCTTCGCCATGAACGTCAAAGACGGAGATCGGCTTACCCAGTGCAGCCCACACGCCGTTATAGTTAACGCCCGCAGCCATTACATAGACGAGTACCTCGTGGCTATCCAATTTCGGTGTTTCAACAACTTCACACTGCATGGCTGTGTCCGGGTTGCCGTGACGTTCACGACGGATGGCCCAGGCATACATTTTTTCAGGAACGTGGCCCAGTGGTGGCACTTCACCGATCTCATAGAGATCTTTCTTTTCCTGATTCGCGGTAACTTCAGCGAGGTAACTCATAATCGGGATACTCCCATGGTTTTCTATGGACGTTTACAGGTCAGCCAATTTATTTGGCATTTAAAACTTACCATCACATCTACACCTTTTTTCGACTGAGACAAGCTTTTTTTGCGATGCGACACAAAAAATTGGTTGCATATGCAACTTGTTTATAAAAATTCACAGTATTCCATAGTTTTTTAGCTTTTTTTGCGATGCGGAAGATGATAGTTTATCGCTAATGAATGATTCGAAACCGAATAATTATACTAAAGGTGAATCATTATAAGAAATTATATTTCGCGTAGGAGCGTCCAAGAATGTCTGACAATCAACCGGTTCAAAAAGACCGCCCATGGCTGTTTCGTACCTATTCAGGTCACAGTTCGGCTGTAGAAACCAACAAACTGTTTCGCACCAACTTAGGCCGGGGCCAGACCGGCTTGTCGGTTGCATTCGACTTGCCGACACAGACCGGATATGACTCTGACCATATCCTGTCCCGTGGCGAAGTCGGTAAAGTGGGTGTGCCTATATCTCATTTAGGGGATATGGAAACTCTGTTTAACGAAATTCCGTTAAACAAGATGAATACATCTATGACGATTAATGCGCCAGCTGCCTGGCAGCTTGCCCTTTATATCGCAACGGCTGAACGTCAGGGGGCGGCGCGATCCGATCTGGCAGGGACAACACAAAATGACATTATTAAAGAATACCTGTCACGCGGAACATATATATTCCCGCCGGAACCTTCCTTGCGTTTGATCACGGATATCGCAGCCTTTACTTACCGTGAAATTCCGAAATGGAACCCGATGAACGTCTGTTCCTATCACCTGCAAGAAGCCGGTGCCACAGCACAGCAGGAATTGGCGTATGCACTGGCGACAGCTATTGCCGTTCTTGATTCTGTTAAAGCATCAGGTCAGGTCCCGGATGAAGATTTCTCCAAAGTAGTCGGTCGTATTTCTTTCTTTGTGAATGCGGGCGTTCGATTTGTCACAGAAATATGTAAGATGCGGGCCTTTACCGAATTGTGGGATGAAATCTGCCGTGAACGTTACGGCGTTGAGGAAGAAAAATATCGTCGATTTCGTTATGGGGTGCAGGTGAACTCATTGGGTCTGACAGAACAGCAGCCGGAAAATAACGTTTACCGGATTCTGATTGAAATGTTGGCCGTGACCTTGTCCAAAAATGCCCGTGCTCGTGCGGTGCAATTACCTGCCTGGAACGAAGCCCTTGGTTTGCCACGTCCATGGGACCAGCAATGGTCGCTTCGTCTGCAACAGATTATGGCGTTCGAGACCGATCTGCTGGAATATGGTGATCTATTTGATGGCTCCCCTGAAATCACGCGTAAAGTTGAAGAACTGAAAGAAGGGGCTCGTGATGAATTGGCCCGTATCGATGAAATGGGCGGATCGATTCCGGCTGTTGAAACCGGCTACATGAAGCAAAAGCTTGTGGAAGCAAACGCAACCCGTCTGGCGGCTATTGAAGCGGGTGAACAGATCGTTGTTGGCGTTAACAAATTTGCCGAGGGTGAAGAAAGCCCGCTGACGGCTGGGGATGGTGCGATTCTGACTGTTGATCCTAAATCCGAAGCTGAACAGATTGAACGTCTGAAAGCGTGGCGCGATCAACGTGATAATGCCAAAGTAGATGCTGCAATTGAAGACTTGAAATCTGCCGCCAAAGAAGGTCGAAACATTATGGAGCCGTCAATTGCGGCTGCCCATGCGGGTGTGACCACCGGGGAATGGGGGACGGCTTTGCGCGAAGTCTTTGGCGAATATCGTGCACCAACCGGTGTTGGTGGGGCCTCAAGTGCGAAACATGGCGACCAATTGGCCGACGTGCGTACAACAGTGGATGCATTATCAGAAAAAATGGGCCGCCGGGTGAAAATGCTGGTGGGCAAACCGGGTCTGGATGGTCACTCTAACGGGGCAGAACAAATTGCTGTTCGTGCCCGTGATGCCGGGATGGAAGTGGTCTATGAGGGTATTCGTTTGACACCTGCTCAGATCGTTAATGCCGCATTGGAAGAAGGTGTTCATGTGATCGGTCTGTCTATTCTTTCTGGGTCTCATATTCCATTGGTTACCGAAGTTCTGGAACGTATGAAAGAAGTAGGTATTTCAGATGTTCCGCTTATTGTTGGTGGTATTATCCCGCCAGAAGACGAAGCCGAACTTCTGAAAGCGGGTGTGTCTCGTATCTACACACCGAAGAACTACGAGATTAACACGATTATGGCCGATATCGCTCAACTGGTTAGTGAAACTGCCACTGCAGCATAACTGATTATTTGTTCAATGAAAAAACCCCTGATTCGTGATCAGGGGTTTTTTCATGTATGCTGATTTACAAGGAAGAAATTCGAAAAAGGGGTGATAGATCAATTTGCATTCAGGCCTTATTTCCTGTATAGATCAGACCTCTTGGAATAACCAAGTAATCAACTCAGGAAAATTTGAAAATGAGCGACCCGCGCACAGACCTAGTGGGCCTAAGCCGTAATGAGCTTAAGGCAGAGATGGAACGTATTGGCGAAAAAGCCTTTCGCGCCAAGCAACTGTGGCAGTGGATCTATCATCGCGGGGTGACTGATTTTACCCAGATGAGCAATATTTCAAAGTCGCTTCATGGTAAATTGGAAGAACATTTCTACATTTCGCGCCCCCATGTGTCAGAAGAATTGACATCGAAAGACCGCACCCGCAAATGGCTGTTTAAATTTGATGACAACAACGAAGCCGAAACAGTGTTTATCCCTGAAGAAGAACGCGGGGCGGTTTGTATTTCTTCACAAGTGGGCTGTACCCTGACCTGTAAATTCTGTCACACAGGGACGCAGTTGTTGGTGCGCAATCTAACATCTGCTGAAATTGTCGGTCAGTTTATGGCCGCACGCGATTCTTATGGTGAATGGCCGTCACCCCCCGGTGATAAACGTTTGTTATCCAACATTGTTTTGATGGGGATGGGCGAGCCGCTTTATAACTTTGACAATGTGGTGAAAGCGTTAAAGATTCTAATGGATCAGGAAGGTATCTCCCTTTCTAAACGTCGCATTACCTTGTCGACATCTGGCGTGGTCCCGGAAATTCGTCGCCTTGGTGAAGTTGCTGATGTGGAATTGGCTATTTCGCTCCATGCCCCGACGGATGAAGTGCGCAACGAGATTATGCCGATCAATAAAAAATATCCGTTGGCGGATTTGATGGCTGCGGTGAAAGATTATCCGGCCGCGATCAATGCGCGTCGTATCACTTTTGAATATGTCATGCTGAAAGGTATCAATGACAGCGAAGCCGATGCCCGTGCGCTTACGCGACTGGTTAAGGATATTCCCTGTAAGTTTAACCTGATTCCATTCAACCCCTGGCCCGGTAGCAGCTATGAATGTTCAGACCGCAAGGCACAGAAAAAGTTCGTCGAAATTTTGAACCGTGCCGGATATACCGCCACCATTCGCGTAACACGCGGACAGGATATCCTCGCGGCTTGTGGTCAATTGAAATCTGAAAGTGAACGTGTACGCTGTTCACGCATGAAAGCGCGTATTGAAGCAGGCATCACCGATGATGCCCATGAATTGCCCAAGTCTGCGTTGGCTGAATGAAATTAAGGGCGATATTTCTGATTAATTTCTGAAATGCGCCCACTTTTTTTCATTTTGAGCAAACTTTTTTTCAGACGACTGTGTAGGTTGTTTTCATTAAATCTGCTTTCTTTGGAGATAACCAGAAAAGCAGGTTCATGTGACATAAACGGGATGCTCTGGCTAACCACAGTATCAGTCCAGCCTAGTTTCTTGAGATAATAATTGATGCGTTGCTCATTTCCTAAAATGAGATCAATACGACCCGCTTTGAGCATTTTTAATGCACTTTCTGGATGGTCATAGGGGTATCGATGGATTTTTCGCGCTTCGACGCCGAATTCCAGTTCATAGGTGAACGAAAAGCCACGGTTATAAGCGATATTTAAACCATAAAGGTCAGTGACTTTTTCAAAATGAAGGTCATGTTCTTTTAGGGAAAACACGCGAATATTGGATGTGTGGATCGGAACGTCAAAAATATAGCTGGCATATGCGCGTCGGTTATGACGGTCAAATAAGCTGAACCCAATGTCACAATCACCATTTTTTAAAGCTTCGATCAAACGCGCCCATGGCAGGGCTGATAGTTCAAACGATAGTTGATTGTCTTTTAAGGTCTCTTGGATGATATCAATATCAATCCCACTTAAATGCTGGCCGTTTTGGATAACATAAGGCTCGAACCCTAAATGACTACAAGCTTTTAACAGGGGCTTGGTGTCTTCAGCGTATAAAGAAGACATAGACAGAACATAAAGTGTTAAACATAAGCTTACAATACGCATACTCTGCCCCCTTATATTGTTATTAATTCAGATATTGTGTCGTTATTTTCATAATTGTACCATTGAGATATAATTCTTTCAGATTTTTTTCTAATAAATCTTTGGTTTCTTGAAAATTCTCAAGTTTTGCTTTTTTGGATAAAACCAAAAAGGCAGGTTGATGGGGTAAGAACGGAACACTCAGTGCTTTAATCTTGTTAAGTTTTTTCCGTTTCTTAAGATAATAGCGAAAACGGGCATCATTATCTAAAATGGCATCAATTTTTCCGGTTTCCAGTAATTTTAAAGCTTCTTGTGCATCATCAAATTCAAACCGTTTGATGCGCCCATCTGCAATGGCTTGTTCTAATCCGATCGTTAACGCAAATCCGCGATTATGGGCTATTTTCTTGTTAAAAAAGTCAGAAATGCGATTGAATTTAAACTCTTTTCCTTTTTTTACAAAAATACTGAAAGTCGAATAATGTACCGGGACGGTAAAGAGATATTCGGCATATTCACGTCGGTCTTGGGTGTCAAATAAGGAAAAACCGCCATCGCATCTGCCTGTTTGAATGGCATGCAGTAATCTTTTCCACGGAAAAACATCGATTTTAGCGGGTTGCTTTGCCTGTTTGAGCAGAGCCACGATGATATCAATATCAATCCCGCTCAAGTTCTTCCCCTTTTTAATGACATAGGGTTCGAACCCTAAATGGGTGCAAAGCTTGAGAGGTTTTTCATCTGCTTGGGCAAAACGACTAGATAGAATCAGCAGGAAAACCACTAGCAATTTAATTATTCCCGTCACTTTATATCCCTTATATGCTTTTTCAATATTTTTTTGCGCCTCTTTCTTCGGATGAATCTGCATAAGATATGCAATGGCCTTTAAAAATTAATCATCCACCCGAAGTCATCTAATGAAGAATAATTGTGCTGTAAATAATAAAATAAAAACAATGTTTTATCGAGTATTTATCTTTATCTCATTGAATTTCATTTTATCTTATTCCGATAGATTACCCAACCTGACATATCTAAGAATAGAGTGAAATTCACTCGTTTTCGAATAACTCCTTAAAATTATAAGAAAATACTGCCTTTATTGCCTCTTGTCAGATGATGTAATAGATTGCAAAATCAAGCAGTTGAAGATGATAAAGAGAAAGAAGACCCGCCTCCATGCAGTTTGATTTTGCAACCATCGCCGGATTGATCATTGGGATCACTGTTGTCGTTTTGGCAATCTTATCAGGTTCGGATGTCGCCATTTTCTTCAACCTGCCTGGTGCGTTGATTGTTTTTGGTGGCACATTTGCAGCGACCTTGATTAAGTTTCCACTGACCGGGATTTTTATTTCCATCCCCATCGGGATTCGTGCAGCCTTTACCGTCCAGAAAGAAAAGCCACGCGATTATATCCGTCAGGCCATTCAACTGGTAAAACGCGCCCGTAAAAACGGTATTCAAACGATTGAGAAAAACAATCTTAAAAACCCGTTCTTTAAAAAGGGGGTACAGCTTTGTGCCGATGGTCGCGATCTTGATTATATCCGTAAAATTTTAACGCAGGAAATGGCGATGGCCATTCAGCGTGAAGAAGTTGGGGGCAAGATTTTCCGCGCGATCGGTGATACAGCCCCGGCTTTTGGTATGTTTGGGACGATTGTTGGTTTGATCCAGATGTTGGCCAATATGTCAGATCCATCGTCCATCGGTCCGGCCATGGCGGTTGCGTTGCTGACCACCCTGTACGGGGTGTTGATTGCAAACCTTGTTGCTTTGCCCATTGCGGATAAGCTGGAGTCCAAATCTTCGGAAGATAAGGCCTTGCGCTCGTTGATTATTGAATGTGTGTTCCAAATTCAACAAATGCAAAACCCGACGGCTATGTTGGAAATCCTTGAGCCTCACCTGCCGGAAAAACAACGCGGTGCGGGTGCTCAGGATGGATATACGGCCGGGCGCGATGCAAAGAAACGGCGCTAGCTTATGCAAACACATGACGAAGAAATAGACACGTTAGATGGGTCCAAAGCGATCAAGCATGGTCATGATGCACCAGCTTGGATGGTGACCTATGCGGATCTGATGTCTTTGTTGTTTGCACTGTTTGTTCTGTTGCTGTCATTTTCTGAAGTGAATGATCAGAGCTTTAAGAAAAACGCTGGCCCCATGCGCGAAGCCTTTAACCAAAATGCCGATTTTGAAACGGACGAAGAATCGACCCTGTCGGGTGGACGGGGAATATTACAAGGGGTGAAGACAGTACCGCTGGATGTACCACCGGATCGCGAAGCTTTGCGTGAAGCCTTGGCAGCTGATTTGCGTCGTTCATTGGCGGCGGACCTTGCCAACGATCTGGTTGAAATTGATGATACAAACCATGGGGTGATTTTACGCTTTCCATCCGAAACGGCTTTTCAGTCCGGTGGGGCAGAGTTAGCGCGCCAATCGTATGCGACATTGGATAAAATCATCCCAGTTTTGGCACGGACACCCGGCGAGATTCGGGTGGGCGGTCATACAGATGATCTGCCGATTCAGACATTGCAGTTCCGCTCTAACTGGGATTTGTCAACGGCGCGGGCGACATCGGTTGTGCATTATTTTATCCGTTCGGGCAAAATTCCCAAAGAACGGCTCACTTCGCAGGGCTTTGCTGATTCGCGCCCTCTCATGGAAAATAAAAATGCAGCAAGCCGGGCCAAAAACCGCCGTGTGGAAATCTCTATCGAAATTCCTGAAGATACCCGCGAAGCAGCCAAACTGCTGGAACGCGCCACACCACGGCGTCGCATCTGGACAATCGATGAAGGACAAAAAGAAATTTTGCCCACCACTGAACCGGAAAACCAGCTTGAACGCCGCCAACGCCTGAAAGAAGAAGCATTGGAAAAAGAAAAATCCGCAGAAGATCTGGCGCGTGAATTAAATGACATCAGTAACCAACGCCTTCAAGAAGAACTGCGCTCCATCGGACGTGAGTAATTTGTGGATCCGTTCTTTTGGGAATCTTACAAAGGGATATCATACAGGATGAAATCGGTTAGGTTGGCGACCTTGTTGTAAAGGGCCTGTGCCGTTTTATTTTGTTTGTCGGTGTGCCAATAGACCTTGGCAGCGCCTTTTTGTTCAGCCGCCGTTTTGACCGCCTGAATAAGGGCGCGGCCTGCGCCTTTGGAACGTTGCTTTTGGTCCACAAATAAATCTTCCAGATAGCAATAACTGCTGGTTTTCCATGTGGTGCCATGGAAGAAATAATGCACGCAGCCTACGAGCAGATCACCTTCAACGGCGCCATAGGCTTGCAAAGCATCCTCTTTATCCAAAATGCGTTGCCAGACCAGTTCAGTCGTTTCATTTGGCAGATCGACATCATAGAAATCCAGATACTGTGCCCAAAGCACCAGCCAGCGGTTTTTGTCTTCAGGGGTAAGCAAACGGGTAATCATACGATTTTTCCTTCTTCTTTATGCAGGCGTTCACGCCATAAAATATAAATGCCACTGGCAAAAATCACCAATGATCCAAGGATAGTGGCCTGTTCGGGGAACAGGTGCCAGAACATCCAATCAAACAATGCCCCCCAGATCAGGGCGGTATATTCCATCGGACTGACCACGGCTGTGGGGGCAAGGCGCACGGCTTCGACCATAAAGTAATGACCGATCCCTCCGCAAAGGCCCATCAGCAGGCAAATTAGCAGAATTTCTGCCGTCATATCGACCCAGAAAAAGGGCATCAGACATAGACCAAACAGGGTCATGCCCCCCGTGGTCCAGATGGAAAAGCTGGCGGCTGTTTCGCTTTCGGCATATTTGCGTGCAAGAACCTGAGATAATCCGTAAGCCGCGGCAACGAATAACATATAAGGGGCACCTGTTCCTATGATTCCTTCATCGGGTTGCAGCACAATCACGACCCCGATAAAGCCGAGGGTCATCGCGGAAATGCGATGTAGGCCGACATGTTCACTAAGCAGGAATTTGGAATAAATCACCATAAAGAATGGAGCGGCAAAACATAAGGCCAGCCCATTTGCCAGTGACATATCGCGCAAGCCAATGGTGAAAGAGATAAAGGCGGTTACGCCCAGCAATGCCCGGATAATATGCAGTGTGGGCCGTTTTGTTTTGACGCCTGCAAATCCGCCTTTTATATGGATGATGATCAGGATGGGGATCAATCCGAAAAAGGATCTAAAAAAAAGCACCTGTGGGGCGGAAATATCATTGGTGATAAATTTAATGAAACCATCCATCATGCTCATAAATGCAATGCCAAGCGCCATGATGAAAAGGCCGCGTGTGATGGGGGATGAACTGGACATGGGCGGGGAACTTTCGTTAAAGGCGGATGTTCCCCGTTTCATTATTTAAAAAACTGTCAGGGGAAAATCCCCCGAAGTTTCTTTTCAAAGGATTAGGATTTATCAAAGGGTTTGATCATACGACCGAGGTGCTGACCGCCAAAAATATGCACATGAAGATGCGGCACTTCCTGAAACCCGTTCTGGCCAATATTGGCCAAAATTCGGTAGCCATCTTCGGCCACACCGGCTTCACGGGCGACCACACCAATGGTGCGGATATAATCCAGCACCTCAGCATCTGATGCTTTTTCACTGAAATCATCAAAACTGACATAAGCACCCTTCGGGATCACCAATGTGTGCACGGGTGCTTGCGGGTTAATGTCTTTAAAAGCCAGGGAATGATCGCTTTCATAGACCTTGTCACACGGGATTTCGCCGCGCAGGATCTTTGCGAAAATATTGTTGCTATCATAAGCCATGACTTAAAACCTTTATTCAGTGTTTCCTGTTTGGGGACAGAGTGCGAAAAGCAAGCCCGTTTGACAAGTAAAAAAATGTATCCTGACAAATTGTTTAACTTTTTCGCCAAGCCGCATCGAGCTGAAAAATATCGCCAAGCATCGCATAGTCTTTATAGCCCAAGCGCGAGATTGGATTGACTTTTTTCAGGTCAACTTTGCCGTCGACAATGACGTTATCATCGATGTGTATGCCAATGACATGACCAAGGACCATGGTATTTTTTTCGTTATCCGTGTCACTTAATAGGTCAATTATCTGGGTAAGCTGACATTCCAGATGGATGGGGGAATTTTGAATGCGCATCGGTTTTATTAATTTTGATGGCACCATATTTAAACCCGCTATCTCAGCTTCATCTGTGTTAGGCTGTTCAGGCGCGGCGGTTCGAAACATCGCGTCCTTAAGGGCATATGTTGCGATATTTACGACAAATTCTTTAGTGTTTTCAATATTCTGTAAGGTATCTTTCGTATTTCCGTTGGGGCCTTTTCCATTAATTGAAATCATTAGCTGTGGTGGATTTTGTGCCGTTCCATTAAAAAAGCTAAAGGGTGCAACATTGCCGATTCCATCGGGACTCATCGTGCTAACCCATCCGATGGGACGCGGGGCAAGGCAGGCTTTGTAGGGATTATGGGCCAAACCGTGGGATTCATTTGTTTTATAAAACATTAGAATTTTTCTCTAACTTCAATGGTTGTTTACGTGCTTGCGCAAAAAGAATAAGGAGGGCAAACTGCTTTTTATGAATGATACAAAATTAACAGGGCCAAGCCTAAAGATAATTCCTGAAGGGGATGATCGCGAACGTCTGGTCTGCCCAGATTGCGGTTTTATTGATTATCAGAACCCGCGCATCGTTGTGGGGGCAGTTTGCACATGGGAAGATAAATTTCTGTTGTGTCGCCGTGCCATTGAACCTGCTGTTGGGAAATGGACATTCCCAGCCGGGTTTATGGAATTAAACGAAACAGTGGCTGAAGGGGCGGCACGTGAAGCACGTGAAGAAGCCGGCGTGGAGGTTGTGGTTCAGGACATTATCGGTGTCTATGAAGTTCCCGAGGTGGGGCATGTTATGATGATGCATCGTGCGCAGATGACCTCGCCAGAATTTAAGGCCGGGTTTGAAAGTCTGGAAGTCGCGCTATTTAGTTGGGATGAGATCCCCTGGGATGATCTGGCCTTTCCATCCGTGCGCTGGACGTTAGAGCGTTTTCATGAAGTGCGCGAACATGATGTGGTTCCGGCGGTAACGGAACGCGCAAAGTTCAAAGTGTTTTAATTGCAAATGAGCGGGTGTTGACGTAAAGTACTCGCATGTCTTCTACAACACGCATATCCGGGTCTTCGACCCAACCCGTCGTCGCTGATCGGGGCTCTTATGGGGCGGATCGCGAAGAACGGGTTCGTATTGCCAAAACAAACCGTCGCGATGGTCCTGATATCCGCGGGGCGCTGGAACGGCTGCGCCGCCTGCTGGCCTCAGGCGAGCCATTGCGCGATGATGTCCCGCGTGGCTATTATCTGAATATTTTGGTTTAAGCTTTTCTGAAGTTGTCTGTCATCCCGGATTTATTCCGGGACAATTCATTGCATTAAAAAGTTTCAAACCGGAATTGTTATAACAGATTATCCCGGTCTGCGCCGGGATGATAGGTGGCTATAGGAAATTACCTCAATACCCCAGCACAATCCCCTCGCGTCTTGGGTCAGCCGCGCCTGTCAGGCTACCATCTTTATGGACCTGGATGGCGTGCAGACCGCTGACCATGGGTTTGAGTGTGACGGTGTGCCCGAGTTGTTCGAGTTTTTCTTCCAAATTTTCAGCATCGGTGCCTTGTTCAAGGTCACTGCTGCCATTGCGATTGGTGAGATGACCCTTGGCGATGGCTTTGTCCAAGGCCATGTTTTGATCCAGAATATGGATCAGGCTTTGGGTGACATAGCCAATAATGCGTGACCCACCGGGGGACCCGATGGCCAGAACGGGGCGTTTGTTTTTTTGGTCTAGCACTATGGTGGGCGCCATGGAGCTGCGCGGGCGTTTGCCGGCTTCGACCCGGTTGGCAATGAGTTGACCGTTTTTAGCCGGAGCAAAAGAAAAATCGGTCAGTTGGTTGTTGAGCAGGAAACCACCGATCATCTGGCGTGAGCCAAAGGCATTTTCAATGCTGGTGGTTATGGAAACGACCATCCCGTTTTCATCAATAATACTCATATGCGTGGTGGAAATGCCATGGTCCTGATCGTGGGGTGCATAATGGCTGAAAAGAAAAGGACCACCCGGGGTCACCGGGGTGGCGAGGCTGCTATTATGCCGGATCAGGGTCTGACGTTCGCTCAGATAGCTTTTGGAAAGGAGTTGTTTGACAGGGACTTTGACAAAATCCGGATCCGCGATGAAATGGTTGCGATCTGCAAAGGCCAGTTTGGAGGCTTCCAGTAACAGGTGATCGCGATCAATTTCGGGTTTGGGATCATTGTTGAGATCATAGTGTTCGATCAGTCCTAAAATCTCCAAAACAGTCAGACCGCCGGAACTAGGCGGGGCCATACCGCACACATTATATATACGGTAGCTATTGCATAAGGCCGCGCGTTGTTTGGCTTTATACTGTCTCAAGTCATTTAAAGACAGTTGACCAGGGTTGGTTGGATGGTTTTTGACTTTGGTAACCATGTCTTGAGCAAGGGGCCCTTCATAGAATCCTTTTGAGCGATATTTCTGGATCAAAGACAGGCTGTGGGCCAAAGCCGGATTTTTTAAAAGAGTACCAACCGGATGGGGCTGGTCATTGGGCTGATAGAAATAGCGCCGGGCAACGGGGTCGGCTTTTAAGAATTTATCTTTTGCAGTCAGCATGTGCAGCCGTTCAGAAACGGCAAACCCGTTGCGGCTTAGGGAAATGGCATCGTCGAATAAATCAGGCCAGTTCATCTGTCCAAATTGCTGATGGGCTGTATCCAGCATTTGAACCAATCCGGGTGTCCCGACGGCACGTCCCCCAACCGCAGCCTCAAAAAATTTCATTTTCTTGCCATCTTTATTGATGAACAAATATTCATCGGCCAGATGCGGGGCGGTTTCTCGGCCATCATAACTAATGACGGACTTCGTCGCCGGATCATAAATTAACAAGAACCCACCGCCCCCGATTCCTGAAGATTGTGGTTCTACCAAATTCAGGACCATTTGGGCGGCAATCGCTGCGTCTAAGGCATTCCCACCTGCGCGTAAAATGTCATATCCGGTTTTTGCAGCCAGCGGATTCGCAACGGAAATCATAGCATTTGAGTGATGTTGCGCGGTTTTAGCCATTCGCTTGGTGGCGGCTTCGGGACTGGCGCGATGGTCAATTTCGGTGCTGCTTGAACAAGCGGTTAAAAAAAATGCACTTGAACAGAGGATCAGTAAGGATCGAAGGGAAGGATAGGAAAGCAGCATAGACATGTTCAACAGAACCTAAGTAATTTTAAGGGGTAGTCATTTAGAATGGGATGAAAAGAAGATAAAAACAAGGGAAAGTCGTAGTTTGCCACAATGAAGCCACAAATGCTGTAGGGTTATGCTTATAAATTATAGAATAAATTTTATGAGGTGAAGTATCGATAGTATAATGACTATATATTTTATAGTATAAAAAAAGAATAATGATTTTTTTACGTTGCCATATATGATTATAAGGTATTTAAAATCATACTTTAGTCTTACTTATTTTCGTATGCACTGTTCAAGAAGAAATATGGATCAAATGGTTTTATTAGATATTTACACAGGTGTGTAGATTAAAATTAATATAAACTGAGCGTTACTTTGAATCTCTATTTGACTTACATCAAAGCAAAACATATATTCGCCGCTATATTCAAGCCTTCCAATTATGCCTTTTTATTGTCAAAAATGGCGAGTTGGGAGCACGTACGCGAAAGCTGTTGCGACGAACTCTAAGCGCTGGGGGGTGTTTTAGGGGGCGGACACGATGGCTTTATGCGTTCGAATTTCGGGAAGAACAGGAGTTCGGCATGAACCAAGCGACCACAGCTACTGGTGCCTCCGAGGTGGTGTATAACGAAGACGTTGTACGCAAGTTTGTACTTGCAGCCACATTTTGGGGTGTCATCGGCTTTATCGCCGGTACTTTCATCGCTTTTCAATTAGCGTTTCCGGCGCTGAACCTAGGTCTGGAATGGACGACTTTCGGTCGTCTGCGTCCGGTCCATACGTCGGCAGTTATTTTTGCCTTCGGTGGTTCTGTATTGTTTGCAACGTCTTTTTACGTTGTTCAACGCACTTGCCGCGCACCGCTTTTTGGCGGTCCGTTACTGGCAAATTTCATCTTTTGGGGTTATCAACTATTCATCGTTCTTGCAGCCTCGGGCTATGTTCTGGGTATCACCCAGGGCAAAGAGTATGCAGAACCGGAATGGTATTCTGACCTTGTTATTACTGTTGTATGGGTAGCTTATCTGATTGCCTTTGCGGGCACTTTGATGACACGCCGCATTTCACACATTTATGTGGCGAACTGGTTCTACCTTGCTTTCATTATTACCATTGCAATGCTTCACATTGGCAACAACATTACATTGCCGGTTATTTTGTTTGGTGGTGAAAGCTTCGCTAAATCCTACATCTGGGCTTCAGGTGTTCAGGATGCGATGACACAATGGTGGTACGGTCACAACGCGGTAGGATTCTTCCTGACCGCTGGCTTCCTTGGCCTTATGTATTACTTCGTTCCGAAGCAGGCTGAACGTCCGGTATATTCTTACCGTCTGTCGATCATCCACTTCTGGGCGCTGGTATTCTTATACATCTGGGCTGGTCCTCACCACCTTCACTACACGTCTCTGCCTGACTGGACGCAAACACTTGGTATGACATTCTCTATCATGCTGTGGATGCCGTCTTGGGGTGGGATGATTAACGGTTTGATGACGCTTTCAGGCGCATGGGAAAAACTGCGTACAGACCCGATCTTGCGCTTCCTGATTGCCTCTGTTGCGTTCTACGGCATGTCGACTTTCGAAGGTCCGGCTATGTCTATCAAAGCGGTGAACGGTCTTTCTCACTATACTGACTGGACAGTCGGCCACGTACACTCTGGTGCTTTGGGTTGGGTTGCATTCGTATCATTTGGTGCGTTGTACTACCTCGTCCCTAAACTTTGGAACCGTACACGTCTGTACTCTCTGCGTCTGGTAACATATCACTTCTGGATTGCGACAATCGGTATCGTTCTTTACATCACTGCGATGTGGATTTCCGGTATCATGCAAGGCCTGATGTGGCGTGCGTACGATGATCTTGGCTTCCTGCAATACTCGTTCATCGAGTCTGTAGAAGCGATGCATCCGTACTACGTAATCCGCGCTTGTGGTGGTGTTCTCTTCGTACTTGGGGCTTTAATTATGCTTTGGAACTTTATCAAAACGATCCAAGGTGACCTGCGTACAGAAGATGAATTCGTTGCACCGCAATCTGCGGCAGCTGAGTAAGGGGATCTATTATGAAGCATGAAATCTTCGAGAAAAATACGATCCTCCTTGCGATCGCAATTCTGATTACAGTGGCGATTGGTGGTTTGGTCCAAATCGTACCGCTTTACTTCATCGATTCAACAATCGAGAAAGTAGACGGTGTGCGTCCTTACTCTCCTCTTGAACTTGCGGGCCGTAACATTTACGTCCGTGAGGGCTGCTATCTCTGTCACTCTCAACAAATTCGTCCGTTCCGTGACGAGGTTGAGCGTTATGGTCACTACAGCCTGGCTGCTGAATCCATGTACGACCATCCCTTCCAATGGGGTTCTAAGCGTACGGGTCCAGATCTGGCTCGTGTTGGCGGCAAATACTCTAACGCATGGCATGTTGCGCACCTTATCCGTCCGCAAGACGTTGTGCCTGAGTCTGTAATGCCGATGTACGGCTTCCTGGCAAACAAAGAACTGACGTTCAATGATGCCGGTGCCCACTTAGCTACACTGCGTGCAGCTGGTGATCCGTACACCGACGAACAAATTGCTGCTGCAGCGGCTGACTTCTCTGCTCAAGCGAGTGGTGAAGGCGACGTTGACGCGGTTCTCGCTCGTTACCCTAAGGCAGTTGTTGGCGATTTTGATGGTGATCCATCTAAAATCACTGAATTGGACGCGCTTATCTCTTACCTTCAGATGCTCGGTACGCTGGTGGATTTCACCACGTTCAAGCCTGAAGGCGAGATGGCACGATAGGGTGCAGGCGTGAGCTTGGACGATATAGTCTCACTCGGACGACAATTATGGGTCGTCTGGCTGATGCTCCTGTTTGTGGGGATCATATTCTTTGCGCTCCGGCCGAAGAATAAGAAGAAGTTCGATGAAGCTTCTCAGATCCCCTTACAGGACGATGATTAAGGAGATTAGTATGGCAAATGTGGAAAAGGACCCGGTCTCGGGCACACAAACCACCGGCCATGAATGGGATGGTATTAAAGAGTTGGATACGCCGCTTCCGAAGTGGTGGCTGATGACTTTTTATGTATGTATCATCTGGTCAATTGGCTATTGGGTAGTTTACCCCTCTTGGCCAACATTAAACGATTACGCCAAAGGTGTTTTCGAAACAACGAACCGTTTGGAACACGCCAAAGAGATGGAAGCTGTAAAGCAGTCTCGTATGGTTTGGACCACTAAGTTCGAAGGTAAAGAAATCAGCGACGTTGCTGCTGATTCAGAATTGTTGAACTACGCTATGGCGGGTGGTCGCGTAATTTTCGCGGACAACTGTCAACCATGTCACGGTGCGTCTGGTTCAGGGGCGAAAAACTTCCCTGTTCTGGCGGATGACGACTGGATCTGGGGTGGGACGTTGGATGCTATTCAACAAACCATTCTTTACGGGATCCGTTCTGGTCATGATGAAGAACGCGTTTCTGACATGCCGGCTTATGTCACAGACGAAACCATCACACCTGAGGAAGCTGACAAAATCGCTGATTATGTCATGTCCTTCACAGGTCAGGGCACGGCCACTGAAGAAGGCGAAACTTTGTTCGCTGATTATTGTGCAATGTGTCACGCTGAAGATGGTTCCGGTCTGAAAGACATGGGTGGCCCGCGTCTGAACGACGGTATCTGGTTATACGGCGGCGGCAAAGAAGCTGTTCTGTCACAAATCAACAAACCTAAACATGGTGTTATGCCAGCATGGGTAGGCCGTCTTTCTGAAACAGAGATCAAACAAGTTGCGATCTATGTCCACTCTTTGGGTGGTGGTCAGTAAGACTGTTGTTTGATTTTCAGACACAATGTAAAACGGCTGGTGCGATTATCGTACCAGCCGTTTTCATTTGTTTGAACTAACTACCTTAGAATATTAATATATTATGAATTACCCTGCAAACCATGGGGTTTAATTCAGTTTAAGAATGATTGTACAATTTAAAAATATAAAAATATTGCAGCTAAATTGACGGTTATCAATTGCTATAACAGTGCTTTAAGAGTACAAAAAGCATAAGTTTCACAGACCTTAGATCGAGTAAGAACAATGGCAAAAGCAGTTAGCAAACCCCAGGTCTATGAGGGTGACGGTAAAGGCCCTCTCTATGCAGATCGCGTTAAAATTCATCCCCGCAACTTTAATGGACCGTTTCGTAAATGGAAGACGATCCTGTTGTGGATTTTCCTCGGGCTTTATCACCTCTTTGCTTGGGTAAGATGGGATCGTGGGCCGGGTTTGCCGGATCAAGCTGTTTTGTTTGATCTACCGGGTCGTCGGGCATATATTTTCTGGGTCGAGATCTGGCCGCAGGAGGTTTATTATCTGACGGGCTTATTGATTTTGGCCGCTGTTAGCTTGTTTGCGGCGTCCGCCATTGCCGGACGTGTCTGGTGCGGGTTTGCCTGTTTCCAAACAGTTTGGACAGATCTGTTTATGAAGGTGGAGCATTTAATCGAGGGTGACCGTACGAAACGGATTAAACTTGATCAAGCGCCCATGAGCCTGAATAAACTGTTTAAACGCCTGGTCAAACATGCCATCTGGCTTGCGATTGCCCTCTTTATGGCGGTGTCTTTCCTTTGGTATTTTAATGATGCACCAACACTGACGAAAAATCTGCTTACCGGGAATGTCGGTGGCTGGACATTGGTTGTTCTGATCGTCTTGACGTCGCTTACTTATATCATGGCGGGTTTTGCGCGCGAGCAAGTTTGTTTCTACATGTGTCCTTACGGGCGTTTCCAATCGGTTATGACCGATGAAGAATCCTTGCTAGTGACATATGAAGCCTGGCGTGGTGAACCCCGTATGAAAGGGGCCAAGGATATTGGCACAGATAAACGCGGTGACTGCGTGGATTGTGGTCTTTGCGTTCAGGCCTGCCCAACCGGTATCGACATTCGCGATGGTTCGCAAATGGAATGTATTGGCTGTGGTCTGTGTATTGATGCGTGTAACACCATGATGGAAACACTGAACCTGCCGAAAAACCTGATCTCATATGACAGTTACACCAATATGGTGGCGCGTGAGCAAGGGAAAGGCAAACAGGTTCACCTGATCCGTCCACGTACGATTTATTACGCTGTCATTCTGACGGTTGTGGCATCCGTTCTGGTCGCTAGCCTCAGTATGCGTGATCGTCTTGAGGTCAATATCATTCGTGACCGTGCACCGCTATTCGTCACCCTGTCCGATGGCAACATTCGTAACGGTTATACCTATAAGATTCTGAATATGGAATCGGATGATAAAACCTATGAATTAAGCGTTGATGGACTGAATGAAGTGGCTATGGATGTTATTGGTCAGGATAAGAAAGATCAGAAAACATTGACGTTGCATGTCCCTGCTGACCGGGTTGGTGCCTTCAAGCTCTTCTTGAAAGCGCCGCGTGGAAAACTGGAAGGACCTTCAACAGATATTGACTTTGTCCTCAAGGATGTGGAGACTGGCGAAATTCATAGCCAATCAACAGTTTTCCGTGGACCTAAATAATGACAACACAACGTAAACCGGGATGGTGGTATCCTTGGATCTTCGTCGGCTTCTTTGCAGTAATTATCACTGTAAACGGCATCATGATGTTCTTCGCTTTTGATAGCTGGACAGGATTGGAGACCAAGGACCACTATGTCAAAGGTTTAGCTTACGACGATAACGTTGCAGGCGCACGTGCCCAAGAAGCCTTGGGCTGGGATGTGAAACTAAATGTTACAACCCTGGAAAGCAAAGATAAGGAACGTCACGTTGCCTACGAAGTGACGTTCCTCGATCATAATAAAAAGCCAGTGGAGCAGTTAAAGGCTCATACGTTTTTTGTTCGACCGACTTCTGAAGGGGTCGATGTGGACGCACCGGCTACTTTAAAAGAACCGGGTGTACTGACTGGCGAAATGACGTTGGCCGTTCCCGGTCAATGGGACGTGCGCGTTCATGCGGAAAGCATGGGGCGCAAGTACCAGCTGGTTGAACGTGTTGTTGTTCAATAATTTTGCCAGATCATGACACAGACTTGCCTTCATTGCGGTGACCCTATCCCGCCCCTAAGTGACGGGGCGGAAGGGTTTTGCTGCAAGGGATGTGAAGGGGCCTATAACCTGATTAACGGGTTGGGGCTGAAAACTTATTATGAACGGCGCACACTGGACCCGGACGTCAAAGCCCTGCGCCCGGATGATGATGCCGCACAGATCGATTACCGTGCCCATATTATCGAAGAAGACGGGATAAATACCCTTTATCTAATGGTGGAAGGTATTCATTGCGCGGCATGCGTTTGGCTGATTGAAACCGCCTTGGCAAAACAGGAAACCGTCGATCAGGCACGCGTCAACATGTCTACACGTCGCCTTGTCCTGAAATGGCATGGTGATAAAATTGATCCTAACAGACTGGTTTCTGTTATCACGGGCCTTGGCTATCGGTTGGTGCCTTACGATCCCAATTTGTTAAACACAGAAAACCAAAAACGCGAAAAAGAATTGCTGCGGGCAATGGCTGTTGCCGGTTTTGCAACGGCCAACGTGATGCTTTTTTCTGTCTCCGTCTGGGCGGGATACAGTCAGGGTATGATGCAGAGCACGCGTGATTTAATGCATTGGCTGTCGGCCCTTGTTGCCTTGCCTGCAATCGCTTACGCCGGGCGTCCGTTTTATCGATCTGCATTAACGGCTTTGCGTAGTGGGCGTTCAAATATGGACGTTCCGATTTCAATGGCAGTCGTTTTGACGGCGGGCATGAGCCTGTTTCAGGTGATTAGCGGTGAAGAACATGCCTATTTTGATTCTGCCATCAGCCTTTTATTTTTCCTGCTGATCGGACGCTATCTTGATCGCCGTGCGCGTGGTCGTGCCCGTGGCGCGGCTGAGCATTTACTGGGTCTGAATGCGGTTGCGGTTACAGTGTTGGATGAAAATGGCAGCCAAAGTCTGTTACCACCCGATCAGGTGAAAGACGGCATGATCGTTCTTTCCACAGCCGGGGAACGTATTGCCGTTGACGGGGTTATCATTGATGGGCAATCCGATATTGATACCAGCCTGATTTCCGGCGAGTCTGTTCCGGTTACAGCAAAAGCGGATGACCGGGTTTTTGCCGGAACGACAAACCTTTCCGGCGCCTTGAAAATCAAAGTAACTGCCACCGGGGAAAGTACCTTGCTGGCGGAAATCGTTCGCCTGATGGAAGAGGCTGAAGCAGGTCGGGCCAATTATGTGGCGATTGCAGACCGTGTGGCCCGTCATTATGGACCTATTGTTAATGTGCTTTCGCTCGGTACTTTTATCTATTGGTGCTTTATTGCAGGGGCGCCCTGGCATGATGCCCTGTTAAATGCTATTGCGGTTTTGATTATCACATGTCCATGTGCCTTGGCATTGGCGGTGCCTGTGGTGCAGGTGATAGCCTCAGGTCGTTTAATGCGCCAAGGGATTTTAGTTAAAACCGGTACGGCCCTTGAACGTTTTGCACAGGTTAAACATGTGGTGTTTGATAAAACAGGCACCCTGACCTTGGGACGTGCTGAATTGGTCAATCGTGATGAGATTGATCCCGAAACCTTGCATCTTGCTGCTTCTATTGCTGCGGCGAGTAAACACCCCTTATCACGCGCCTTATGCCGTGCGTTCGGTCCGGTTGCGGTGAAGTCTGGTGTGGAAGAAGTCCCGGGTAACGGTCTTGTTTGGCAAGATGTCCGTTTGGGTAGTCGGGCATGGTGTGGCGATAAAAATGCCCCGATTAGCATGGGTCCTGAACTGTGGCTGGCCCGCGACGGACAAGACTCTGTGTGTCTTAAATTTGCGGATCATTTGCGCGCGGATGCCAAAGATGTGGTAAATGGTTTGAAAGCACAAGGTTATGGTGTTCACTTACTTTCAGGTGATCGGATTGAACCCGTTGAAAAAGTTGCCAAAGATTTATCGCTGGATGACTGGAAAGCACAATGCAGTCCAAAAGACAAATGCGACGCGCTAGAAGGACTGGATAAGCCCTTGATGGTAGGTGATGGGTTAAATGATGCACCTGCTTTGGCTGCGGCCCATGTGTCCTTGTCCCCTTCTACGGCCATTGATGTGTCGCAAACAGCCGCTGATGCCGTTTTTCAAGGCGATCGCTTAAAGGCTGTTTTAGAAGTTTTAGGGGTAGCGAAAAAGGCGGAAAGTCTGGTGAAGCAAAATTTTGCTTTGGCATTCTTGTATAACAGTGTGACAATACCGCTCGCAGTCGCGGGCTTTGTGACGCCCTTGATTGCAGCTGTGGCTATGTCCACATCCAGTTTGGTCGTGATTGCCAATGCGCTTCGTTTAAGCAAAGGAAAAGTCTGATGGAAAGCCTGCTTTATTTGATCCCGGCGATGTTATTGCTGGGCGGTCTTGGCCTTGCCGGGTTTTTATGGGCATTGAAATCCGGCCAATATGACGATATGGAAGGCAATGCAGCGCGTATTCTTTATGACGACGACGACAAGCCCCTGCCCGCGCCAAACAAGGAGAAAGAGAAATGAGTAAAGCCACCAACACCCGCCGGATCACCTTAACGGATCTTGTGGATCGCAAAGGCCAGGACCCGATTGTGTGCTTAACGGCATATACCACATCGATCTCTCGTCTGATTGATGACCATGTGGATTTAATTCTGGTGGGCGATAGTCTTGGCATGGTGCTTTATGGCATGGACAGCACTTTAGGGGTGACCGTTGATATGATGATTGCCCATGGAAAAGGTGTGATGCGGGGCTCTGAGAAGGCGTGTGTGATCGTTGATATGCCGTTTGGGTCCTATGAAGAAAGTCCTGAGATGGCTTTTCGTAATTGTTCGCGCGTGATGGCAGAAACCCGTTGTTCCGGTGTTAAGCTGGAAGGTGGCGTGGAAATGGCAGAAACGATTTCATTTCTTGTAAAACGCGGGATTCCTGTTGTGGCTCATGTTGGCTTGACCCCACAATCGGTTCATGCTTTTGGGGGTTTTAAGTCCCAAGGCAAGACAGATGAAGCTGCAGAACGCATTGTTGCTGATGCCAAAGCGGTGGCCGAAGCTGGTGCTTCTGCCATTGTGGTGGAAGGGGTGATGGAACCTTTGGGCGTTCGTATTACCGAAGAAATCAATGTGCCGACAATTGGCATCGGGGCATCGCCTCAATGTGACGGGCAGATTCTGGTCACCGAAGATTTGATCGGTCTGTTTGCAGAATTTAAACCCAAGTTCGTCAAACGCTATGCGCAGATGGATGAAATGATAACCACAGCAGTTATTGGCTATAAGGATGAAGTCCGCGCGCGCACGTTCCCGGCACCTGAACATTGCTTTGGTTTTAAAGGGGATAAATAATCATGACCCTTGCGATTGTGCGGACGGTTGCAGACCTGCGTGCCCAAGTCAAAGAATGGCGTGCCAATGGCTTAAGCGTTGGGCTTGTTCCGACTATGGGGGCCTTGCATGACGGGCATTTGACATTGGTGCAGACCGCCCTGGCCAAGTGTGATCGGGTGATTGTCACGATTTTTGTGAACCCAAAGCAATTTGGTCCGAATGAGGATCTAGATACCTATCCGCGTACAGAAAAAGAAGACAGCGAAAAGCTCGCATCTGTCGGTGGTCATTTGCTCTTTGCACCGAATGTGTCGGAAATGTACGGCGAGGACGGTGGCATCACCAAGGTTAAGGTCGAAGGTTTAGGTGATATTTTAGAAGGCGCGTGCCGTCCTGGTTTTTTTGATGGGGTGGCAACTGTGGTATCAAAACTGTTGCTACAGGCTCTGCCGGATTACGCATTTTTCGGGGAAAAAGATTATCAGCAGCTTACGGTGATTAAACGGTTTGTTGCAGACTTAAATATTCCGGTGACCATCGAAGGGGTGCCAACCGTGCGCGAAACCGATGGTTTGGCCCTGTCGTCGCGCAATGCGTATTTAAACCGCGAAGAACGCGAAATCGCACCATTGCTTTATCGCACAATTTCAGAAGTTTCTGAACGCTTTAAGGTCGGGGGTACACCGCAAGCTTTGTCCAAATGGGCAGCCCAGCAATTGCTGGATGGCGGCTTTCAGAAAGTCGATTATGTGGTGGTCCGCAAAGCCAATGATCTGGCAAGTGAAGCGGTAAAAGGCGAAGCTATTCGCGTATTGGCCGCTGCTTTCTTAGGTAAGGCCCGCTTGATTGATAATGTGGCTTAGAGATATGAACTTTCATCTCTAAGCTGTGTTCTGTGTATGCGTATTTTATAGATGTTTTGAGTTTTATTTATCGACAACAGTCATGATAAAATGAAAAATCCTATTCTCCATTTCCAGAGCTTTATCATATCTACTTGTCTTAATTAAATGGTCAAATTGTTCAATCAATTCATTGGCTTGAATATTTTCAATTGTGTTGAAACCATCTATATGCTTGGCAAATTGATCAAAGGCATTCTTTAAGTTCCAGTGCCCTTTATCATCCGGGTCTTGTCCTTGACACATGTCGTTGAACAACTCGCTCCATTTTGTGAGGCTATTATTGATTTGTGTTGCGTTCATTTGTTTTACTTAGCTTTCAAAGTGTTGTTGTAAACGTTTTTGATTTATTTCTTTGGCAATGTCTACGGCTTGGTCGAAGGTTTTACAAAATTGAATATTAGGTTTGGCAGATGCTTTGTTCATTTTTTCTAGGGTCAGATGGACCGTGCTGTTGCAACATGAAAAGATCAGCCAGACACCGGATTTCATGGAATGGTTTATAAAAGTGGAAAGAGCTGTACTACCTGTTGAGTCGATAAAAGGGACATCACGCATTTGTAGGATAATGACATTTGGTATTGCACCTGTTCTGTTTAAGGTTTCGATTAAACGTTCTGCAGCACCAAAGAAAAAGGGTCCACTGAATTGATAGCTGATGATACCTTGGGGCAAAGCAGGTGCCTTGAGGTAAGTGTCTTCAGATTCTAAGTCGTCCAAATCATCTTGGATGACATTTTGATGGGTTTGCACATATACAGCATTTGCCATTCTGTGTGTGAACAAGACAGTAGAAAGAACAAAACCGACTTCAATGGCAAGATTTAAGTCCACCAAAATGGTTAGTAAGAAGGTGACGAGAAGAACAAACCTGTCACCGACAGGGGCTTTGAAAAGATGTATGAATTTGTCAAATTCGCTCATATTCCAAGCGACAACCATTAAAATGGCGCTGAGGCATGCAAGGGGAATATAGGCGCAAAGGGGCCCAAGGATTAGCACGAAGGCAAGCAGGATAAGTGCATGTATCATACCTGCCAGAGGAGAATAGGCACCTGAACGAATATTTGTCGCCGTTCTTGCAATGGCCCCGGTGGCGGGCAATCCGGTAAATAAGGCCGATGCGATATTGGCAATTCCTTGGGCAACCAGTTCACAATTGGATCGATGTTTGTTGCCTGTCATGCCATCAGCGACCACAGCTGACAATAAAGATTCAATGCCGGCAAGAAAGGCAATCGTAAACGCACTTGGCAATAATTGTTTAATCGTATCCAACGTGACGGGGGGAAAGCTTGGGGTTGGAATTGTTGGGGTAATCCCACCAAATTTAGAGCCAATTGTTTCTACTGGAATGGCAAACCCCCAGATGAGCAAACTCATGAAAATAATGGAGAGGAGAAAGGCTGGGGTTTTGGGTGCTGTTTTTCTGAGAAGCAGGATGAGGCCTAACGTCAATACAGCTGTCAATAAAACCCAAGTATCATAATTTTTGATATTGCTGAAAATCAGCTGTAGTTTTTCAATGAAATCCGCAGGAACATCTGTCAGCTTCAAACCTAGGAAGTCATTGATCTGACTGACAAATATAATCATTGCAATGCCAGAGGTGAATCCGGTGACAACAGGATGAGGGATATATTTGATATATGTCCCTAGTCGTAACAGACCTGCGAAAATAAGCAAAACTCCAGCCATTGCTGTGGCTATAATCAGCCCTTCATAGCTAAAATCATGGATAACATTAAAGACAACGACAACAAAAGCGCCGGTCGGTCCACCAATTTGATGGCGGCTTCCGCCAAATAATGAAATGAAAAACCCGGCGATGATAGCAGTGATCAACCCTTTATCAGGTGTGGTTCCTGATGCGATTGCCAAAGCCATAGATAAGGGTAAGGCGACAATAGCAACTGTAAGACCTGCGATAAAATCGTTCTTGAATTTGTGGACGGTGTAACCTGTTTTCAACAGCAAGTATGATTTGGGTATGAATAAATGCCAGCTATTTTTTGTGTGCAATTTTTCAACCTGATTATCAGCGCAAGAAGTAAGAGAAGTTGTGTTGTATGTATTGACACACCATTCATTGACATGTCAATAGTTGACTAGTCAATGAATATCGAAAAGGGGACTTCATATGCGAATGATTTATCTTCTAAGGAAATCTTTAAGGCATTTTTTTTTGCCGTTTGCACTCGTTCTGGCTCTTTATAATTATTATTCATTCTTATGAGATTATGAGGTTAGTAGATGTTTGATGCTAAGGACCAACCCATTGCCGTTGTTTTGCATGATGTTGCTAATAAACTAAAGGTGCGGATTGATAAGAAAGTGCGACCATATAGACTGACAAGAATAAAATGGATGACCCTTTCAATTCTTGAAAAAAGAAATGGTTTAACGCAATCAGAATTGGCACATGAGCTCGGGGTGAATGGATCAGCGATTGCACGCTTGGTCAGAAGAATGGAAGATCGAGATCTTATTTATCGCCAAAATGACAAAACTGATCGACGTATGGTCAGGGTTTATATCAAAGAAACGGCCAGACCCGTACTTGATAGCCTTCAAATAATGTCTGATGAAGTCGCACAAGAAGTATTAAAAGGATTAACACCAAAAGAACAAGATCATTTCTTACAAGCTCTGATCATTATAAAACGGAATTTGTTGAGCTTATCGCAAACAGTTTCTTAATTTTTCGGGGTTAGACTGCTTGATTTGATTAGCCACGTTACGGGGTAGAAAAATGTACGGTGATATAAAGTCACAAATCTTGGGATTATTTCCATTTAATTATGATGCGACCCTTATTCTTCTAGGGGTGCTGATCTGGTTAATCGGCGGCCTGGTCTTTCGTCTGCCCATGACCAAGCTGGTGAGTCTGGTGCCGATTATTATTTTAGGCGTGGCTATGGAAATCTCAGATGTGATGTTTCTGGCTCAAGCCCCTGTGCGGGCGGTTTCTGATTTTGCCTTTCTTGTTGTTCCGGTTCTGATTGTGGTATTCTTTCAGCATCAAGGCTGGGCACGAACCTAGCCAGTAACTCATAAAAATTTGAGAAACTATGGTTACGTACAACGAAATCGACGATATGCTCAAGCCCATTGGCTTTTGCTTGCGCGGCGGCTTTAAAGACAAGCTGACGACCATTCTGGTCGGGAATGTGGGCTCGGATATCTGGAAGATGTTTGGCGCTGAATATGATGATTGGGTGGAACCGGACCCGCTGGATAACTGGACACGCACGCATTTGTTAAATATTGCCCACAAGCTGGATTGCAAGGTGGTGTTCCCGTTTGAAGGTCCGCGGTATGCGCCCTTTCAAAAATGGGCGATGAAAGCCGATAGTGTTTTTCCAAGTCCGCTCGGCCCGCTGATTCACCCTGTATATGGCCTGTGGCATGCCTATCGGGGCGCGTTTGTCTTTGACGGTGAGGTCAAGGGTATTCCCGAAAAACCGAAGATGAAATCACCCTGCGAAAAATGCCATAAAAAGCCATGTTTAAAAGTCTGCCCTGTTCAGGCGTTTGATGGGGAAACCTATAAAGTCCCGTCTTGTATGGATTATCTTAGTTTGAATGTGGATAGTGACTGTATGAAATTGGGCTGCATGGCGCGTCGTGCCTGTCCCGTGGGCGAGAAATTTTCTTACAAGCCGGAACATGGTCACTTCCATATGGATCGTTTTTTACGTTCCCGCATGGTTAGGGCCTAGACTCTTTCAGCAATTTAGACCATATAACAGCTTATGTTACCCTTTGTGAAAATGCATGGGCTTGGCAATGACTTTATTGTCCTTGATGCCCGTGAAAACCCGATAGATTTAACTGTGGCGCAAGTGCAGGCGATGGCCGACCGACGCACAGGGGCGGGTTGTGATCAGTTTATCGTTATGGAACCGGCGCGCAGTGACGCGGCCGATGTTTTCATGCGCATCCGCAATGCCGATGGCAATGAAGTCGAAGCCTGCGGCAATGCGACACGTTGTATTGCACGTCTGGTGATGGATGAAACGGGTAAAAAAGATGTGGTAGTGGAAACTGTTGTCGGACTGTTAACAGCCAATGATGCAGGCGACACCGTCACCGTCAATATGGGGCCAGCGCGTCTGGATTGGACAGATATTCCGGTAGCTGAAGAATGTGATACCCTGAACATGCCCTTGACTGTGGGCCCGTTGGAAGGTCCGGTCGGGGTGAATGTGGGCAATCCCCATGCGGTGTTTTTTGTTGATGATTGCGAAGCTATCGATCTGACGGTGGATGGCCCTCATGTGGAAACACATCCTTTTTTCCCGGAGCGTACAAACGTGGAAGTGGTGACCAAGCTTGATGATGGGTCCTTGCGCATGCGCGTCTGGGAACGTGGGGTTGGTATTACCCAAGCCTGTGGCACCGGGGCGTGCGCGGTTCTGGTTGCGGCCGTACGTCGTGGTATTATCGAAGGCCGCAAAGCCGATGTTATTCTGGATGGCGGCACTTTATCGATTGAATGGCTGGAAAATGGCGAGATTTTAATGACAGGTCCGGCCAGCACAGCTTTTAGCGGCGCCTTTGATGCGTCCATTTATCCCGGGATGTAATTAGTCATGAGCGAGGCCAAAGTCGTCACGCTGGGATGTCGGCTCAACACCTATGAATCGGAAGTCATGCGCAAAAATGCGCGTGAAGCCGGTCTGGAAAATGCTGTCATCATCAATACCTGCGCGGTGACGGGCGAAGCGGTACGCCAAGCGCGCCAAACTATCCGCAAATTGCGCAAAACCGATCCAGATGCCAAGATCATTGTGACCGGATGTGCCGCCCAAATTGATCCGCAAGCCTTTGCCGAAATGGACGAGGTGGATCGTGTTATTGGTAATAAGGAAAAGCTGGAAGTCGAGAGTTTCTTACCGGAACGGACCGAGCTGATTGAAGTCACCGATATTATGGAAGTCAAGGAAACCGCCAATCATTTGATTGACGGCTTTGATGGCCATACCCGCGCGTTTATCGAGGTTCAGCAAGGCTGCGATCATCGCTGCACCTTCTGCATCATCCCCTTTGGCCGCGGACCCAACCGATCTGTCCCTATTGGAGAGATTGTGGATCGGGTGAAAAACTTGGTGGAACGGGGCTATCGTGAAGTCGTGCTGACCGGGGTGGATGTGACCTCTTACGGACCGGACCTGCCGGGCAAACCGACTTTTGGGCAGATGGTGCGCCGGGTTCTCTCGAATGTGCCGGAACTACCACGCCTGCGATTAAGCTCGCTTGATCCTGCGGCTATTGATGATGATCTGTTAGATGTGATCGCCCATGATGAACGCTTGATGCCGCATTTTCACCTGAGTTTGCAGGCGGGCGAAGATATGGTCCTCAAACGCATGAAGCGCCGCCATACGGTATCCGATGCCATTGCTTTATGTGATAAAATTCGTATTCGCCGTCCTGATGCGGTCTTTGGTGCGGATATCATTGCAGGCTTTCCGACCGAAGATGAGGCGATGTTTGAAACGACGTTGGAAACGCTGGAACGTTGCAAAATCACCTTTGCCCATGTGTTCCCGTTCAGCCCGCGCGAAGGTACGCCCGCTGCGCGCATGCCACAGGTGGCGGGGAATATCCGCAAAGAACGTGCCGCCAAAATCCGCGCTCTTGGGGAAGCCGCGCTGGATGAGTTTATGGAATCTCGATTGGGCAAAACCGTTTCGGTACTGGTTGAAAAAAATAATGCCGGACATTGCGAACATTATTGTCCCGTGCAGTTGACAAGCGATGTGGAAGCAGGCCAAATCGTGGCCGCAAAAGTAATAAAGATTCAAGACGGTAGTCTTATTGGGGAAGTGATTTAACATGTCAGAAAAAAAAGGCTGGTTATCCCGCCTGAAAGCAGGCTTAAGCAAATCGTCAAGCAAATTGACCAGCGGTATTGGGGACCTGTTCACCAAACGCAAGCTGGATGATGAGGCCTTGGAAGAATTAGAAGACCTGCTGATTACCTCTGACATGGGGGTGAGCACGGCCGCTAAAATCGTCAAAGGGATCGCCAAAAATCGTTTTGGCAAAGATATCAGTACGGAAGAATTAAAAGCCGCGCTGGCCGACGAAATTACGCCAATTTTGGAACCTGTGACCAAGCCGTTGATGGTGGATACGGGCCGTAAACCCCATGTGGTGCTGGTCTGTGGGGTGAATGGTTCGGGGAAAACCACGACCATTGGCAAATTGTCTAAAATCTATAGCGAACAGGGCTTGAAAGTCATGCTGGCCGCCGGCGATACGTTTCGCGCGGCAGCAGTTGAACAGCTTAAAGTCTGGGGGGATCGCACCAATGTTCCTGTGATTGCCAAAGAAACTGGCGCCGATGCTGCCGCCCTTGCGTTTGATGCGGTCAGTGAAGCGCAAAAGCAAGGCGTTGATGTATTGTTGATCGACACCGCAGGACGTTTGCAAAATAAAGCGCATCTGATGGATGAACTTAAGAAAGTTGTGCGTGTCATCAAGAAAGTCGATGAAACAGCGCCCCATGACACGGTTTTGGTGCTGGATTCTACCGTCGGTCAAAATGCCCACAGTCAGGTTGAAACCTTTGATAAAATTGTCGATGTGACGGGTCTGATCGTGACGAAACTGGATGGGACGGCCAAAGGCGGTGTCACAGTTTCACTGGCTGAAAAATTTGCTAAACCTGTTCATGCCATTGGTGTGGGGGAAGCTGCAGAAGATTTGCGTCCCTTTGAAGCCCGCGCATTTGCCAATGCCCTGGTTGGCTTGGAAGACTGATTTTTCCTAAGCAGTCATTCCCGCGAAAGCAGGGATCTTGTAGATGGAAGACCCCGGCTTTCGCCGGGGTGACAATATAAGTGATTATCTGCTTAGTCCAGACCTTCGCAGAATTTCTTATAAGCTGCTCCGTCCATTAGATCATCTAATTCAGAGGCATCTGCGATTGTCATTTTGAAGAACCAGCCGTCGCCTTCTGGAGATGCATTGACCAGTTCAGGCTGATCGTCCAGGGCTTGGTTGCCTTCGGTGATTTCACCGCTGATCGGAGCATAGATGTCGGATGCTGTTTTTACAGACTCAACAACCGCACAGTCATCACCTTTAGACACTTCTGTGCCGGCTTCCGGTGTTTCAGCAAAAACAATATCGCCCATGGCATTTTGGGCGTAATCGGTGATGCCGACGGTTGCGATGTCACCTTCTACCAGTACCCATTCGTGATCTTCAGTGTATTTAACGCTCATGTTTATTAGCCCTTATAGTAACGTTGTGGAACAAACGGTAATTTTGCAATTTCGCCCGGCATGGTTTTACCGCGCACGATAAGATTAATTTCAGTGCCGACCTTGGAAAATTCAGTTTTCACATAGCCCATGGCAACGGGTCCGCCAAAGCTGGGACCAAAACCGCCAGAGGTGATTTCGCCAATGATGTTGCCATCCTTGTCTGCAATTTCAGTATGCGCGCGCGCAGGGGCACGACCCAGTGGCTTGATGCCGACGCGTTTTCTGCTGACGCCTTCTGAGAGGTGTTTCATAACCACGTCATGACCGGGGAAGCCGCCTTCTTCGCGACGACGTTTGCCAACGGCCCAATTGAGCGCCCCTTCGATGGGGGAGGTGGTGGTGTCGATGTCAGAGCCATAAAGACACAGGCCGACTTCTAGGCGCAGACTATCGCGCGCGCCCAGACCAATGGCTTCAACTTCTTCTTCGCCTAATAGCTTGCGCGCTAATTCTTCTGCACGGTCAGACGGGACAGAGATTTCATAGCCATCTTCGCCCGTATAGCCGGAACGTGACACAAGGCATGGGATGCCTGCGATATCAAATTCGCCCATATTCATAAAGATCAATTGATCTATACCCGGGGCAAAACGGTTCAGGATCTCGGCTGCTTTGGGGCCTTGCAGGGCCAACAATGCACGGTCTTCCAATAATTCGAGACTGTGGTCGGGCAAAGATGTGGCGATATAGTCAAAATCAGCATCTTTACAGGCGGCGTTTACCACCAGATACAAGTGGTCTCCACGGTTTGTCACCATGAAGTCATCCCGGATACCGCCTTCTTCATTCATCAACAAAGAATAACGAATACCGTTGTTTGGCAGGCCTTTAATATCGCTGGGTGTCAGGCTTTCGATGGCAGTTTGCACATCATCGCCTTTTAACAGGGCCTGCCCCATGTGGGAGACGTCAAACAGGCCGCAGGCTTCACGGGTGTGCAGATGTTCTTTCATGATGCCCAGTTTATATTGCACAGGCATGTCATAGCCGGCAAAGGGCACCATCTTGCCGCCGAGCTCAAGGTGCAGCGCATGCAGCGGTGTGGTTTTTAGTGTATCGCTCAAAGGAGGTTCCTTTCTGATAGAGACGAGACCAAAACAAATTGATTGTTACAAACAACAATCAACAACTTGGCCCCCCTCTGTCATGGAACCTGAAAGATTCCCCCACGAGCCTATGCGTATGGGGTTTCCTCGTCGGTGGAAACGTCTTGCAACGCTTCACTTTCCAGAGTCTCATCACCCAGCGGTCCAACAGCCTGAGAGTTTAGCAGGGGCGCATGCTCCTTCGGCGGATGCCAAAAGTCGTCACGGCACCTCTCTCCCGCATGGGGTCATCTGATGTGAGAGACATTGTATAGATGGGGCTAAGTTGGGTCAATCGGGATTCTGGGAAAACTGTTTCGAGCAATAAAGTCCAAATTCCCCCTAGATTGAACGAAGTTTTAGGTCTTTTTTCTTTGTGTTTAATTCCTTAGAAATTTTGTTGTTTTTCCCTTAATCGCCTTTACATTTCCGATTAATAATCCAGGAAAATTAGGAAAATTCCGGGGCCAGCCTCGAAATTAAATTATGTATTCAAAAATATCAGTGACAGTTTCCAATTCAAGGGGAAGCGGTTTTTGAAAACGAAAAAAGGAGGAGCGACACGATGGTCGGACTCCTCCTGTTGGCTCATTCTTATATGACAGATTGAACACTAAAGTAAAGAATAAAACATGAACATAAGGGTGAAATGTACATTCTTGTCTCAGATGTATTGACTCAATTGCGTTCCTTATATAGAACGTTCTATATATCGAACATTGTTGAGGTCTGTTAGGATGGATAAGCCGAGCGTGAATACCTTGGGGCGGCATTTGCAGAAATTGCGACAGGAGCGCGGGATTTCTTTGTCGCAGTTGGCCACAGCGGCCGGGATTGCCAAGTCTAATTTATCCCGTATTGAGCAAGGTAATGGCAATCCGACGCTGGATACCATTTGGCGCTTGGCAATTCAGCTGAAGGTGCCGTTTAGTACCTTGATTGCCCCCATTTCCGGTCCCATTGGCGATGATGCGGTAGAGGTTCGCCTGATCGATCATGGTGAGGATGATCCGGCGGTGGATGTGTACTGGATGTCCTGTGCGCCCCATACGGAACGCAATGCCGAGGGTCATTCCCCGGGGGCCAGTGAGTCTGTGACGGTGATTTCTGGTGAATTGGAGGTTGGACCAAAAGAAAATGTGCGTCTTTTAAAAGCGGGTGACAGCCATATCTTTCAAGCCGATCTGCCTCATGTCTATCGTGCCCGTGAAGGCTGGGCGACGTTGATGATGACTATTGTCTATGCCAAAGCCGATGAGGGCGCGTCATGAACACGACCAACACCATAAAAACCCGCAATCCGTTTTGGGCGGGCACACAAGAAGCAATCCCGTTATTGGGGGGCTACATTCCGGTTGCCATTTCTTTTGGGCTGGTATCTGTTCAATCTGGTTTTAGCGTGCTTGAGACCGTGTTGATTTCGACCCTTGTTTATGCTGGGGCTTCACAGTTTCTGTTTGTCGCGATGATCGCAGCCGGGGCACCGCTTTGGCTGGTGGCCATTATGACCATGTTGATCAATGCACGCCATCTGGTCTATGCCCCGAATATCGCAATCTATCTACCGCCAAGTAAATGGTGGCCTTGGTTGATGCATGGGTTGACCGATCAGATCTTTGCCCTTGCCCATACCCGCATGCCACATATGGCCGAAGAGTCCCGTTTGGGTTGGTATACAGGCGCAGCTTTGCTTGCCTGGATGAGCTGGATTTTCGGGACAGCCCTTGGGGCGGTTGCGGGTGAAGAATTGACCACACGCTGGCCTTTGTTGGGCGAGGTTATGCCCTTTGCATTGCCGGCCCTGTTTTTGGTTTTGTTGGCCCCGCGCTTTAGTTCACGATTATGGACCCTGACACTGATTGTCACCATCACGCTTGCGTTTGCGTTCAAACTGTCAGGCTATCCCAATGCCGCCATTCCTATGGCAGCGGTGTGTGGGGCGATTGTGTATCACTTAATGAAAGGTGTGTTGGGACAAGGGAGCAAACACGATGGATAATAGTCTTTGGATCACGTTGATTTTGTGCGCTGTCGCCACCTTGATGATGCGCATGCTCCCATTAATCTGGATGCAGCGTCATCTGGCCCGGCGCAAAGCCGCACAAGCGGTGGAAGACATGCCCACATGGTTGAGCGTCTTCGCACCGGCTATGATTGCTGCCATGTTTGGCGTGTCTTTGATCCCGTCTGATCCGGCGGCACTGGACAGCTGGGTTGCGACCGCTGTGGGATGTATTGCAACCGTTGTCGTGTGGTTTTTCACCCGATCTTTGGGCTGGCCGGTTTTTATTGGGGTTTTGAGTTACGGCGTAGTTTTTGTGCTGGTGTGATCTTAACCAGGGGACATGGTGTCGGGCATTTTAACCGCAATGACCGTCCCTTTTGCACAGACCTGATCACCAGAAGACAATGTGATATCGACAACCACTTTTTTCTCTTTGATCTCGCGGATTGTGCCACGCAGTTCCAGTACATCTGAAATCGGAGTGGGTTTCATAAAGTCCACATTCAGATTGGCTGTCACAAAGCGCAGGGCTGGCAGGCTGCCGGGTTCGCGATTTTCTGCGCGATAGGCGGCAGCTGATGCCGAGCCTGTGCCGTGGCAATCAATGAGTGAGGCTATCAGGCCCCCATAAACAAATCCGGGCAGTGCCGTATGTTCAGCACGTGGTTGAAATTGGGCGACGGTTTCATCACCGTCCCAATAGCTTTTAAGTTGGAGACCATGGGGATTGTTTCTGCCACAACCATAGCAGTGACTGAGGTCGTCCGGGTAACTGTCCTGAAAAGCTTGGTTTGTCATAGGGGTCCCAATTCTGAAATTAGCCTGAAATCATGTCGCCAAGGAAAAAGACCCATATGAGCATGAAAATGCCCAAGGCCATCTGGACAACAGGGAAGCTTTCGCCAAAGAAAAGTTTGTTGAAACTGCTCATGATGACATCCTTTCTATACATTTGATTATGATTGTATAAAAGAGAATGCCTGTACCTTTCATTGATAATTATCAATGGCGTACAATTAGTTAAATTAATATCCATTGGATGTCAAAATACTTTCAACAGAGCTGCGCCAAGTATCTGAATATCGAAAGGCACGTTGTTGCAAGGCATTGATTTCAGCCTGAGACATATTCTGATCCAGAAGGACCATTTCACCAGAAAAGACTTGTGGGACAAGATTGCCTTGTCCGTTTTGGTCAAAGGCAATCGCATCAGCCATGGCAACACCATTGTCATCATTCATCCGCATAACGGTGAACTTGAGGCTACCTTCAGCCAATGCGGCCAGTTCATCGCCACCGCCACCCCAGCCATTGACGGATACTTTATCTAACATGTTACTTTCTTTTGCGGCATCGATCACCCCAAGGGCGATATCGGTTGAACAGGCAAAAATAAAGCGGGGCAGTTTTTTGCGCGAAATAAGATGAAGGGCGGCTTTTCTGGCGCGTTCACGGTCAAAATCCAGATAATAGGACATAGCTACCGTTGATCCATGTGACGCTTTCACGATATTTTCAAACGTGTCGCCCCTTGCGGTACTGACAAACCCATGGGATCCATAAAACATTGCATATTCGGTTTTTCGGGGGAAAAGCGCCATAAACTTTTCCGCCAGCATTTCGCTGCCAATTTCATGATCGAAACCGACATAGAAAAAGGGCTGATGATCACCCCAGCTTTTAACCGGACGGGTTGCGTTCTGTATGATGATTTTGGGACGACCCTTTTTGATCAGATTTTTTAGGGTCATTTCGTGGCGGACCGCATCCAGTGTAAACACCAGATAATCCGGATCATGGGCCAGAGCCTCATTAATCTGTTTTTCCTGTAACCTAATCTCACGGGCGGGTTTGGTGAAATAAGGCCGGATTTCATAAGGAAGCCTATGTTCACGCAAGCGTGCTTCAAATGAGGATACGCTTCTGCGCCAATAATCGCTGGCCTGAATACCGGGATAAATGATGGCGACTTTCAGCGGGGCTTTGTAAGAAGCAAAAGGGCTGTGGACTGTCTCTTTGACATGATCGCTGAAACGGTCTGCAATTTCTTTTTGTTTGGGGTGAAGCTGCATAAATTCCTGATAGGAATAATAGTCACTTAAGTGCGATTCTGCTTGGGAAGAAACACTCCAAAATAAGAGAACAAAAAGAAAGATCAACTTATTCATAACCACACACCTTTAACAAGCTGCATCCCAGCAGCTTTATTATTCTTTAAGGGGGGTCAAATAACTATAACACATTTGTGACGATATACATTCTTTAAATTGTATCTATGCGAATAATGATCATGCTTTATCTTTTTCTTAAATAAGGCGAGTGTGATATATTCAGGCTTCAGGTTTGCACGGAGCATATGATGGGGATTGAAGAACTGGTGGATACCTTTGGCGGGCCGCAGACGACGGCGCTGGGGGGTATTTTGATCGGGATAATCTTTGGGTATTTTGCCCAACGTAGCCGTTTTTGTCTGCGTGCGGCGGCCATCGAATTTTCCCGCGGCGCTTTGGGGGAAAAGCTCGCCATCTGGTTTATTGTGTTTTCAACGGCTGTTATCGGCACACAAAGTCTGATTTTATTAGATGAAATGACGGTCGATGAAGCGCGTCAACTGGCTTTGCCCGGCTCCTTATCGGGTGCCCTTGTCGGGGGCTTGTTGTTTGGAAGCGGGATGATTTTGTCGCGGGGGTGTTCGTCGCGTATGTTGGTTCTGTCAGCCAATGGTAACTTACGATCTTTATTGACCGGACTGGTCTTTGCTGTTGTGGCGCAATCATCCTTGCGCGGGTTACTTTCACCTGTTCGCAGCGAAGTTGCGTCTTGGTGGTTACTTCAACCCAGCGAGCTTTCGATCCTGCATAAACTGGGGGCGGGGCCAGGTTTCGGTATTTTAATCGGCTGCATTACTTTATGCGGGGCCCTGTGGATTGCACGCAAACGCACCATTGCCCATAAGGTCTGGCTTGGGGCGGTGGTTGTCGGGGCAACCGTCCCTTTGGCGTGGTATTTGACATTTTCAGTGGCCGGGCTTTCTTTTGATCCGATTCAAGTAGAAGCTCTGAGCTTTAGCGGACCATCGGCAGATACGTTAATGTTGGTGATGAACCAGCCCAAACCTGAAATGGATTTTGATGTGGGTCTGATTCCCGGTGTTTTCTTTGGCTCCTTCATCGCGGCCTATCTGGCGAAAGAGCTCAAGCTTGAAGGGTTTGAAGGTGGTCATTCAATGAAACGTTATATCGTCGGGGCCGCGTTTATGGGGTTTGGCGGTATGCTGGCAGGCGGTTGTGCCGTAGGCGCCGGGGTGACAGGGGGGTCCATCTTCACCGTCACCGCCTGGACAACCTTGTTTATGATGTGGATCGGGGCGGGACTGACTGACCTTGTGGTGGATCGTAAGCAGTGGATTTTACAATCCCTTTAACCCAGATAAGGGGTGATATCCACCTCGTCAATCTGTTCAGGACGTAAGAACTTATTGGCATAGTCTTTATAAATTCCCGATGTTAAGAACAGATCAAACAATTCCGCGTCGATATGCTGATCTTTCTTGAAGAAGCTTAAGATTTTAATCGACTCGCTTAGGGTCTTGGCTTTTTTATATGGGCGATCCGATGCGGTCAGAGCTTCAAAAATATCGGCAATCGCCATGATACGAGAGGGAATGGACAGGTCCGCTGCACTTAATTTGCGTGGATAGCCCGTTCCGATCATGGTTTCATGGTGGGTGCCGGCATATTCCGGCACACGTTTTAAATGATCTGGCAAGGGAAGCTGTTCCAGCATGGCGATGGACTGCATGATATGTTCGTTAATCTTGAAGCGTTCTTCTTCATTCAATGTGCCACGCTGAATAGACAGGTTATAGACCTCGCCCTGATCATAAAGATTATCTGGCACATCTAGCTTAAAGCCCCGGTCGGCATAGAGTTCTTTGACACCTTCGTTGCGGGGGAAGACATGAAACGCTTTGTCATCCAACAGATATTCCAGACATTCGCCATGGGGTTCATCGACATATCGTTTGTCTTCTTCATGGGAGAGACCGACATGAATATCAAAATGACGTTTCCACTGAATTTGCGCGATTTTCTTTAAGCGTTCGATGGAGGCATCGGACATGAATTCGCTGCCGACATTACATTCACCAATAAAGGCAAAATCATCGAAAAGCTGTTGTCTGGTGGTATCAAATTCTTTTGCGGCACTTGCTTCATCTGTACCGTCTGCTAGGGCTTCCAGATATGTAATGCGGGCATCGCGTAGCAAGACTTCAAAACGGGTGCGGACCTCGTGGATGCGGTTATAGATGGTTTCCAGCTTGGTCGCTTTATCGACCACGTATTCCGGGGTGACCACCTTGCCACAGTCATGCAACCAGGCACCAATTTCAAATTCGCGCCATTCATCATGGGTTTCAAAAGCAAAATCAGCAAAGCTGCCGTCTGTTGTCTCGCTGGCTTTTTGCGCTAACATGATGGCCAGTTCCGGTACACGTTCGCAATGACCACCCGTATATGGGCTTTTTGCGTCAATTGCGCCTGCGATCAATTGGATCAAAGCATCCATCAGCTCTTCCTGTGCGGCTAGCAATTGCCGATTATAAAGCGAGGTTGACGCCTGCGCGGCCAGGGCTTCGACAAAAGGTTGGATATCCTGACCGAAAGCGACATATTCATCGGCATATTTTTCTTGTGCATTAATAATTTGCAAGGCACCGATTACTGCGCCCCCTCTTGGCTTTAAGGGCACGGTCAAGATGGATTTGGACTCATAACCCATTTTTTCGTCAAACGCTTTAGGTCCAGTGAAATCGAAGCGTTTTGAACTGTGCACATCTGCAATATTTACCGATTCTTTGTTATGGACGGCATAGCTTACGACATTGCTTAAGTTGGGTTCCCCATTTTCATGATAAAGGGGAATACCGGGGAAGTTGACTTTCTTGCCCGAGGTCCCACCATAAACCATGCCCAAGGTGTCATTTCTAAAAATCTTAAAGTCTAGTTCCTGATTATCATTGATGACATAAAGCGAGCATCCATCCGCATTGGTCAGATCTTTTGCCCCGATCATGACCATTTCCATCAGTTTATCACCGCTTTTTTCCGAAGACATGGAAATGCCAAGTTCCACCAGTCTGGACAGTTTTTCCTGTTCGGTTTTCAATGCTTCTGTTTTTTCACCCAGACTGGTGCTCATGTGCGAAAAAGACTGGATCAGATCATCAAATTCAACGATGCGCGATTCTTCAATCTTTTCTACATCAAAATTCAGGTTCCGCACTTGTTCAGCCGCAGCTGTCAAATCGGTTACTTTTTTCGATAATCGTGAAGCAAAGAGGAAAGAAAACGGAATAAATAAAAATAGGGTGGCAAGACTGACGATCAGGATGTTTTTTTGAAAAGCTGTGAAAAATCCGGAAAAATCCTGTGTCGGGGCCATAGTTGCCAGATAGAATTTTGTTCCCTGAATGGAAATAATATCCTTTTCGACAAAATAGGAATTTTCCTCAAACTGGAATTCCTGCATTTTGTTGCTTTCCAGTTCTGTCCAGATCCATTTCAAGGGGATTAAAGCCGTGTCAGACAATTGGCTCAACGGTTTCATTAAAACGTCAGCTGATAAGGCAGGCGATAAGGCCAACACATGGTTATTCTGATCCAGCAGACCCAAAATACCATTTTCTGAAATTTGGATTTGGGCCAATTCTTCTGCTAAGCCATCAAGGGTTAAATCGACCCCATAGACCCCATCTGCGCCGTCAATGATCCGTGATGCTGTAATGCCTGGTTGTTGCAGGGAATTAAACCAGTATGGTTCGGACAGGCTGGTGTCTTTCATTGTCAGGGCTGTTTTATACCACGGACGCTGTGACGGGAAATATTGGGGGTCGCGCTCTGTGTGCTGACCTAGCTTTTCCAGATTTTGGTCCAGAAATGCCCAATGTTGCAGACGTGGTGCCCCAGGGGGGATGGCGCGCACGATCCATGCGGTTTGATCCGGTGCCTTGTGCCGTTTCAGAATATTTTTATCACCGCGAACGGCAATCACCTGAAAAAAACTATCGTCTTCAAATCCATAATACACGGAATAAAAAGAAGGGTTTTGTGCTAGAGTCTCGATTAGAAATGGCAGACGTGAAGCATCCAAAAACTGTTGGGGTAACGTCCAGGCCTGATCTTGTTTTGCCCCAATGGCAGCATTGGTAAAGGCAAGGTTTAACAGGCTATTGACCGAGGTGAGCGCATGATTGGTTTTGCTGTCAAAAGACTGTTTCGCCAAATCATTGGAAAAATGTGATGTTGTTGTCCAAAAGAGGGAAGAAATCGACCCGCTGACCAAAATAACCATCAAAATCATGATGGCGATAATGCTGATTTTAAATTTTATCCGAAACTTCATATGCCCCACGCTCCCTACAAACGTATAGGGAGCGTGAACTACATTCTGATAGGTGTAAAGTTAAATTTAACTCTACATTGAAATTTGATTATCCAAAGACGACTTTTGATGCACGTACCAGATCGTCTTTCAAATCTTCGGCATCTTCCAGACCGACGGACAGGCGTAATAAACCATCACCAATGCCCAGGTGTTTCTTTTCAGCCGGGTCCACTTTGGAGTGAGTCGTTGTCGCCGGATGGGTAATCAGAGATTTGCTATCTCCAAGGTTATTACAAATCTTAATCAGTTCCAGTGCATTTTCAAAGGCAAAGGCCTGTTTCTTGCTGCCGTCAATTTCAAAAGACACCATAGGACCACCACATCCCATCTGGTCCATCGCCAGTTTATGTTGGGGATGGCTGTGCAGGCCGGGATAATTTACTTTGCGAACACCCTTTAGGTTTTCCAAGAATTTGGCAACCAATGTGGCATTTTCACAATGTTTTTGCACGCGCATTTCCATGGTTTCCAGACCTTTAAGCTGGGTCCAGGCGTTAAACGGACTCATAGATGGGCCGGTGTTGCGGAAATACGGCATGATTTCGTCTTTGAGCAAAGCTTCGTCATTAAACAAAACCGCCCCGCCCATGGTCCGTCCCTGACCATCAATGTATTTTGTGGTGGAATAAGCGACAATATCCGCGCCGAATTCCAGCGGTTTTTGCAAAACAGCTGTGGCAAACACGTTATCCACAATGACGCGCGCACCAACTTTATGGGCCAGATCACAAACCGCTTTCAGATCGACGATCTCTAGCGTTGGGTTGCTGGGTGTTTCCAGCAGGATACAACGGGTTGGTTTGCTCAGGGCCGTTTCCCATTGGTTCAGGTCATGACCATCGACCAGTTCGGTTTCAATGCCGAACTTGGGCAGGATAGTGTTGATAATGTGCAGGCAGGACCCAAATAACGCACGTGAGGCGACCACCCGGTCCCCGGCTTTTAATTGTGCCATCAGTGCCATATTAATGGCTGCCATGCCGGTGGCTGTGGCCAGGCAATAGTTTGCCCCCTCGATCATCGCCATTCGTTCCTCGAACATACCAACCGTGGGGTTGGCAAAACGGGAATATTGATAGCGTTTGATCTCTTCCTTAAAGGTTGCTTCTTGTTCTTCGGCTGTTGCGTAGATATAGCCGGATGTCAGGTACAGACCTTCACAGGTTTCATCAAAAGCAGAACGACGTGTACCGCCATGCACCAATTGGGTGCTTGTGCGCCAGGTCTTGTTGCTCATGACTTTCTTCCTTTACGTAACGTCAATTAAGGGGAATGCCTTTTACACCGTTGACGAATGCAGCACAAGAGGCCACATTCCCCTATAAGACAACACCATTTAAAACTATAAGGCGAACCTATGTCCGATTTTAAAGCCACCGATGATCTTTTTTTCACCCGTTTCGATCTGGATAAAGACCAGGTTCAAAAAAGCGTTAGTGAGGCGCTTGGCGGGGCTGATGATGGGGAGCTGTTTCTGGAATATCGCCAAAGTGAATCGCTTGCCTTTGATGATGGCCGCTTAAAAAGTGCCAGTTTTGATACGGCGCAAGGGTTTGGGCTGCGATCTGTAGCGGGTGAAGCCAGTGGATATTCACATGCGGCCATCTTGGATCAGGCCGCGCTGGATCGTGCTTGCACAACGGTAAAAGCGGTTCATAGTGGTCACAGTGGTGTCATGGCCGAAGGACCGATTGGAACCAATAAATCCTTATATGTCGACGACAACCCGATCAATCTGGTGCCGTTCGAGAAAAAAGTCGCTTTACTCGAACAGATGGATGCTTACATGCGCGTCAAAGACCCACGCGTTAAACAGGCCACAGCCTCAATCGCAGGGACTTGGCAGGCTGTGCGTATAATTCGTGCAGATGGGTCCGAAGCGGCTGATATCCGCCCGCTTGTTAGCTTGAATGTGTCGGTGGTTGTCGGTGTCGGTGATCGTATGGAAACCGGATCATACGGTATGGGCGGGCGCATGTCTTACGAAGACTATTTAAAGCCCGAAGTGTGGAAACCTGCTTGTGATGAAGCGTTACGTCAGGCCTTGGTTAATGTGGATTCCATCCCTGCGCCGGCTGGTGAAATGCCCGTGGTGTTGGGACCGGGCTGGCCGGGAATTTTGCTGCATGAAGCGATTGGTCATGGCTTGGAAGGTGACTTTAACCGCAAGAAAACCTCTGCCTTTGCCGGATTATTGGGGCAACGGATCGCTGCGCCCGGTGTGACTGTGGTGGATGATGGCACGATTGCGGATCGCCGGGGGTCTTTAACAATTGATGATGAAGGCACACCCAGCCAGAACACAGTCTTGATCGAAGATGGTATCTTGAAAGGTTATATGCAGGACCGCATGAACGCACGCCTGATGGGGGTTGCCCCAACAGGAAATGGACGTCGTCAATCCTATGCCCACATGCCCCTGCCGCGCATGACCAACACCTATATGATGAACGGGGATAAAGACCCGAAAGAAATTTTGGCAAGCGTGGATCGTGGTCTTTATGCGGTTAATTTCGGGGGCGGTCAGGTGGATATTACCAACGGTAAATTTGTCTTTAGCTGTACCGAAGCTTACATGATCGAAAATGGCAAAATCGGTGCGCCTGTCAAAGGCGCAACCTTGATCGGCAACGGTCCCGATTGTTTGACCAAAGTAAAAATGATCGGTAACGACATGGAACTCGACCCGGGCATCGGGACTTGTGGTAAAGATGGTCAAGGCGTGCCTGTCGGTGTGGGACAACCGACTTTGCTGATTGATCCGCTGACTGTGGGTGGGACGGATATTTAACAAAACATCTGTGTTCCTGTGCAAACAGGAACCTCTTTCTTCATAAAAAGGCCCCTGTTTACACAGGGGCACGTGTTTTTTAAGAAAGATTTACTTGTTCAAATCATCCCAACGCACTTCTTCGCGGGCGATGGATTCTTCCATGATGTGACGATAGATCGACTCGGCCATATCCGGGTCCATGCCTTCGGCTTCGGCAAATCTGCGCACGCGTTCCACAATAAATTCAATGCGCGGGGGGATGCGCACATCAGCACGGGTTTCTTTGAATTGCGCGGCTTGCAGGACATAGCCGATCCGTTCTGCCAGTAAAGGCACGATGGTTTCATCCAGACGGTCGATATTATCGCGCACGTCTTGCAGGGAATGGCATTTTACGGCTTTAGGCATAAGAAACTCGTCATTGTGAATTAATAGGCGTGATCTTTGAAGACGTGATCAATATCACCTTTCCAGCGGGTTTCAAACTCTTTGAGCATAATTTCTGCCTGAGTTTCACCTGATTCAGCAATAACATAAAGGGGATCAAGGAACTTGCTTTCATCCTGACCCTGCCCGTTTTTAAAGCCACGACGTTTCAGGCCGTCTTGGGCGATATCCAGAATATCAAGCGCAAAGTCACCGATGGTTTTGCCCTTAAATTCAGTATTAAGTGCTGTATAAGGCACGCGTTCGCGCAAATATTCGTTATCTTCCAAGCTCCAGTCCTTAATCACCTGTTCGGCTTGATCAAGGGCATGTTCGTCATAGAGCAGTCCAACCCAGAAAGCGGGCAAGGCGCACAGGCGGCTCCAAGGGCCACCATCAGCACCGCGCATTTCCAGGATTTTTTTCAAGCGAACTTCGGGGAATGCCGTGGTCAGATGATCTTCCCAATCGGCAATTGTTGCGCGTTCACCGGGTAGAACATCCAGCTTGCCAGCCATGAAATCTTTGAAGGATTTTCCGGATGCATCAATATATTGTCCGTCGCGATAGACGAAATACATGGGTACATTCAGCATATAATCGACGTAAGCTTCAAAACCGAACCCATCTTCAAACACAAAAGGAAGCGTGCCGCAGCGATCCGGGTCTGTATCGGTCCAGATGTGTGAACGATAAGACAAAAGGCCATTGGGTTTGCCGTGCTTGAACGGTGAATTGGCCCAAAGCGCGGTGGCAATGGGTTGAAGCGCAAGCGATGTGCGGAATTTACGCACCATATCGCTTTCGCTTTCAAAATCCAGATTAACCTGAACCGTGCAGGTTGCCTTCATCATGTCCAGACCAAGGGTGCCGACCTTGGGCATATATTCACGCATGATTTTATAGCGGCCCTTGGGCATCCACGGGATGTCATCCACGGCCCATTTCGGCTGATAGCCCAACCCTAAAAAGCTGACATCGAGATCAGCAGCGACTTTTTTGGCTTGTTCAAGGTGGGTGCCGACTTCTTTACAGGTTTGATGAATATTTTCCAGTGGAGCACCGGATAATTCAACCTGCCCGCCCGGCTCCAACGTGACGGAAGACCCGTCATTGCCTTTCAGCGCGATGATATTGCCATTTTCTAAAACGGGCGTCCATTCGTCAAATTGCGACATATCTTCCAGAAGGGCACGCACGCTTTTTTCGCCTTCATAAGGCAGTGTCTTTAAGCTTTTGGTGCAGAAAGCAAATTTTTCATGTTCGGTACCGATACGCCACTCGGATTTGGGTTTGCAGCCACTGGCAATATAATCCACCAACTGGCTTTTATTTTCGATAATGGCTGTCTTGTCGCCCATATTATTCTTCCCCAAAGCGGTTGCGAAGTGGCTTTTGCCAGTCACCACACACCGATTGCCAACAACTGATGGCTGCTAAGGCAGCCGTATCGGCCCGTAAAATCCGCGGACCTAAACTGATGGGCGTAACAAACGGCAGTTTTCGCAAAAGGTCAAGCTCTGATGCTTCAAATCCACCCTCTGGCCCAGTCAAAAAAGCGTGAGGACCGTCTTTATGTGTGCGTAAGGCTTGATCGATAGGCTCAGCGCCGCCACGTTCATCTAACACAAAAAGTCGACGGTTTTCAGGCCAGTCTTTGATCAGTTGGGTCAAACTTACGGCTTCTTTGACATCCGGTATGTTAAGTCGTTCACACTGCTCAGATGCTTCGATCGCTTGGGCATGCAGTCGGTCCGTGCGGATTTTCGAAACGATGGTATGGCGCGTGATGACGGGCTGTAGACAAGACACCCCCAGCTCGGTCGCTTTTTCGATAATGAAATCTAGGCGCTGTTTTTTAATGGGAGCAAAGCATAGCCATAAATCAGGCATTTTTTCTGTGTCACGGGTTTTGCTGCCTACTTGCAAGACACACCGTTTTTTCTTGCTTTCTTGAATGGTTGCAGCCCATTCACCGTCTAGGGCATTAAACAGAAGAACTTCATCGCCAACGTTTAAGCGCATGACATTATTAATGTAATGGGCCTGATCTGATGATAGCTCAATTTGTTTATCGCCTGTGAGTTGGTCTTCGGCATAGAGGCGAATGGTGGTGCTCATATGATATGTCCTGAATAAAAGTTACTTTCATCTATCGGACATCTGGCCGCCAAGATCAATGGAAATTACGGGCTAAAAAAGAGGACCTGATCTTCGGCTAGCTGCACGTACCCTTTTTCAACAATAGCTTTCATGGCTGAACGCAATTGCGGTAGATACTGGCTTAACGGGGATTTTTTGGCGATACCGAAATAGCCAGGATTTTCTTTTTTATATTTATAGCTGGCTTTTCGGATTTCTTTTCCCAGACGGTCTTTACGAATAAAGTAATCGGTGACAAGTTCGCTTCCTAAAAAGGCATCAAAGCGTTTGGCAGACAGCATTCTTAAGCCGTTACGTGTGCCGTTTACTTTTACTTTTTCAATAAGTTTATCCTGATCAAATTCAGGAAAATTGACCGATGCCCGGGTAACCCCGATTTTCAGGGTTTTCATCGCGTTATAGGTTGAAATATTGCTGGGGCCATCTTTGTGAACATAAAGTGCCTTGTGGACATAGCGTTGATAGGGCGGGGTGATGAAATAGACGTACCATTCACGTTCCGGCTGACGCAGAAGCCCGGTTTTCATATCAAGTTGCCCCGTTTGCATCATCGCCAAACAGCGTTTTAATGGACAGTAATAATAATTAATGTGTAGCCGAATATCATGCTCGCTTGCGAGTTCTTCCTGCAAGGCGTTTAAAACCATTTTATCAATTCCGCCAACCAGATCACCTTTCTTTGTGATTTGCCATGGGGGGAAATGACTGAACCCGACTGTGATATTAAGTTCTTTTGCCTGGGCAATCTGCATGGTTATCCAGAGGCAAAATACCGTAAGTATTAAAAATGCTGCGCGTTTCATTATCCCGGCTCGAATACGATATTATTCATTTTTTAGTAATTTTATACATTAGTATTAGAATAATGAAAGTAAAAATTACTCTTGCCAACTTGATGGTGGCTTTTTCTTGTTCTTAAAACAGTGTATCAACGTCAATTATGACACAGCAACAGACAACAAGCCAAAGCGATATCATATATGAAGGATGGGTGGGACAAATGCCACGTGGCCTTCAGCCCTATCTGATTTTAATGCGTGCGGACCGTCCGATCGGGACATGGTTATTGCTGTTTCCTTGTTGGTGGAGCCTTAGTCTCGCTGCACAAGGCTGGCCGAGTGTATATTATTTCATCCTCTTTGCGATCGGCGCTTTTGTTATGCGTGGGGCTGGTTGTGTGATGAATGATCTGGCGGATCGAAATTTTGATGGTGAAGTTGCCCGTACAGCAACGCGACCCATCCCCAAGGGGGATATCAGCGTCAAACAGGCCATTGCCTTCATGGGGTTTCTCTGTCTTTTGGGGCTGGGGGTGTTGGTTCAGTTTAATCTCTATACGATCCTGTTGGGGATTGCCTCACTGGGATTGGTCTTTATTTATCCGTTTTGCAAACGCTGGACCTATTGGCCACAAGCGGTTTTGGGTCTCACCTTTAACTGGGGGGCGTTGGTGGGGTGGGCCGCTGTAGAAGGCGATTTAGCATGGCCTGCTGTTTGCCTATATATCGCGGGTTGGTGCTGGACCATGGGGTATGACACGATCTATGCCCATCAGGATAAAGAGGACGATATCATGATCGGGATTAAATCCTCTGCCCTGAAACTGGGGGAAAAAACAAAGCCTGCTTTGTGCGTGTTTTATGGGGCCTGCATCACGTTGATCGGTTATGCGGGATATGGCGTTGGTCTTCAGGTTGGGTTCTATATTGGGCTTGCGTTCATTGGTGCTCATCTGGTCTGGCAAATCATCAAACTGGATATTCATAATCCCGCCCTGTGTCTGATGTTGTTTAAATCGAACAGATGGTTTGGTCTGATTGTTCTGCTCGCGATTTTGGCGGGTAAGTTTTAAGCTTCAGGCTGAGGGCGACGTGAAACCAGTGGCGGTATATGACTGAGCTTGGTTTTCTTTACGATTTTTTTCAGTGTGGGTCGGGCCTTTTTCGGTTCCAGCAGATCACGCCCGTCAAATGATTTGTGCGAACCTGCTTCACGGCGTTGATGAATGGCAGATAATGTTTTTTGGACGACATCTTCCTGATCCGGGGCATGAACGCAGGCCCGCACATGTACGCGCGAAATCACATCCAAGCGTTTTTGCAGGGTGCGAAATCTGCGGTTGGCATCTAACCAGACAATATAGGCCGCAACAGTCCAGGGATGGGCGGGAAAAGCGCGAAGCTTTCTATCGGCACACCATGCCTTGAACTCCAGCCACTCTTTACGTCGATGTGGCGTGTTCATAATTCGTCTTTCATTTTAGCTGGTCTGCGCGTGACGTTTCTCATGACGTTTCAACGCAAGAGCACAAATGGTGCCAGTTACACCCATCAGAGTCATTATAAAAAAGGCCTGTTCCTGCCAAAGCTCATAAAAATAGCCAACGCTTAACAGGGTTAGGCCCGCACCCAACCCAAAGGCGGATGCCCCGTAGAGACTTTGTGCAGTGGCGGAGAGTTCCACAGATACTGCGCGATTCATGTAGGTCATGGCGCCTAAATGCATGGCCCCGAAACTGAATGCATGGAAGGTCTGGAAAATCAAAAGAAAGACAAGCGGCGGGTCCATTCCATAAACCGCCCATCGTAACGCAGAAGTTGATGCGGCCAATGCCAGCAAACCACAAGCTGCGACTCGGGCGGTGATTTTGCCGCCAAAGATAAAGAAAATGACTTCGGCTAAGACCGCTTCGGCCCAAAGGAAACCGATCAGGGTATCGCTATAACCAAGGCTGCGCCAATGAAGGGTGGCAAAGGCGTAATAAACCGCATGGCTGCCATGGATCAAAGCCACACAGGCCATAAACAATTGAAAAGGCCTGTTTTTTAATAAAGTGCGAATGGGTTTACCGGTTTTACCCAAGGGGGGCACGCGAACATCAGGCAGGCCCGCGCTGGCGCATAATGTCAGGAAAATGGCGATCAGGATGGCCCAGAACACCATGTTTGACCCGCCTTGTTCCAAGACAAAACCAAAACCAAAGGACATGGCAATAAAACTTATAGAGCCCCAAAGCCGCAGCCGACCATATTGGATGGTGCTGTTACGGGTTGATAGCAGGGTAATATTGTCCCCAAAGGACATTAAGGGTGCCCAGCACATGCCATAAAGCAGGGAAATCAAGAACAGCCCTGCAAAACTATCGACCCAGGCAAACAGGCTGAAACTGACGAGCGAGGCCGTCAGAAAAAACAGCATCAGGCGCTTTCTTTCCCCCATGCGATCCCCAAGGCTTGCAAACAGGGGGGAAAAGATCAGTTTGGCAATGATCGGTAACGCGGTCAGAATGCCGATTTCCACCCCATCCATACCCCGGGCCTGCAACCACACAGGCCAGAACGGTAACATGCAGCCGATGACAAAAAAGATGGAAATATAAAAGGCGGAAAGCCGGTAGGGAAGCAGGGCCTGTTGCGGACCTGAGGCCACGGGTTAAACCCCTTTCCAGCGTTCAAATAGGTTATGTTCGATATCAAACTGGTCCAGGGCTTTCCCGATACTTTGATAGATAATGTCCTGAACGGTTTGTGGCTTGTGATAAAAAGCCGGGACAGGCGGTAGAATCGTTGCCCCCAGATCCGCACATTTTGCCATCAATTCCAGATGGCCTTTATGCAGCGGGGTTTCGCGCACCATCAACACAAGGCGACGGCGTTCTTTCAAGCAAACATCACCGGAACGGATCAATAGGTTTGAATTATCCGATGTGGCGATGCCCGATAAAGTCTTGATCGCACAAGGGGCCACAATCATGCCTTTGGTTTTAAAAGATCCACTGGAAATGGAAGCGCCCATATTTTTGCTGTCATGAACTACATCAGCCAAGGCCTTGACTTCGTCTAATGTAACGTCCGTTTCCAATTGCAGATTAATTTGGGCACTATCACTAATCACCAAATGGGTGGGATGGCCGATGTCTTTGAGGGCGCGTAAAAGCTCCACCCCGTAAATCACACCAGAGGCACCAGAAATCCCGACAATCAAAGGTAACGTCATCATCAAACTTTCATAAATCAACCTAAATATAAGTATATACAGTTTTTTTATTCGGTTAGACCATAAAAATATCCGACTTTTTTAATGTGACATTCTTGACAAGTACGACTCAATGTCTAATAATGTAGAACATAACGGGAAAGTTGCCCATTTTCCGGGGGCTTTATCGTGTGTATCTTGCGTCGTTTTTGGACGGAGATCACGAAAATGTGAACATGAATTCGTATTGCTTAGAAAAGGATATGACCATGAATGTGATCTACTTCACTCACCCTTTACGTATGAAACGCTAAGGTCAAGGTGCATAGATTATCGTGCACCGGAAACGAACGTTATTCTTTTAGACACGCACATTGTTCTTAGCGTGTTCAGCACCCGCCATGGTCTATTTTCGATCTTAATGCGGGCGCTAAAGTTGCGAATAAAGGGAGTATCAAGAATGTCTGTTTTGTCTGCCAATTTACCCGCTCTGCCGAGCGATTCCGGTGACAGTCTCAACCGCTATCTGCGTGAAGCATGGAAGTTTCCCATTCTCACTGCGGATGAAGAATATATGCTGGCTAAACGTTTCCATGACACTGGGGATGTGGATGCTGCTCACAAACTGGTGACCAGTCACCTGCGCTTGGTTGCTAAAATTGCCATGGGCTACAAAGGCTATGGCTTGCCAGTGGCTGATCTGATTTCCGAAGGTAATGTCGGTTTGATGAAAGCGGTGAAGAAGTTTGAACCGGAAAAAGGCTTCCGTCTGTCCACCTATGCGATGTGGTGGATCCGTGCTTCTGTGACCGAATATATCCTGCAAAGCTGGTCCATGGTGCGTCTGGGCACAATGGCGGCGCAGAAGAAACTATTTTTCTCGTTGCGTCGTACGAAACGCAAGCTCGACATCATGGATAATGGTGATCTGACCGACGATCAGGCACAAGCCATCGCGGATCAGACAAATGCTACAACCGATGAAGTGCGCCAACTTAATAGCCGTCTGGCTGCGCGTGATATGTCTTTGAACGCGCCGTTGTCCATTGATGAAGGCGGGGAACATCAGGACCTTTTGGAAGATGATCGCCCCAATCCGGAAGCGATTGCCAGCCAAAGCCAGATGACATCTCTGCGTAGCGAAGTTGTTGGCGAAGCTTTGGAAGGATTGTCTGAACGTGATCGTGACATCTTTGAACGTCGTCATCTGAGTGAGGAACCGCCAACCCTGGAAGAACTGGGCGAAGAATACGGCATTTCACGCGAACGGGTGCGTCAGCTTGAAGCGCGTGCCTTTGGTAAGGTGAAAGAATTTATTCTTGGCCATTCCATGGCGGCGCAACTGACTTAAGCCTTTAAGTCACAACTCTCTTTACACACCGTCATTCCCGCCTATGCGGGAATGACGGCCCGTGCAAGGTGACAGCCTTATCCAAGCCATTGGGCGGGATAGATAAATTGCATTGTTCCTTTTAATCCTCTAGTATTTTTGCTCAGCTTGGGTCAGGGGATGCAACATCAATGACAATCAAATTTAGCAACCGTTTGTTTTTTCGCCAGACGCGAAATGCCTTGCTTGTTGCTTTGGCGCTGGGGGTGGTTGTTTCACTCGCACAGATTGTCTTCGACCTGAGTTCTGAACAAAAACGCATAGATCAGATCGTTTTACAGGTTTTGAATACCACCAAGGAATCGGCAGCGCAGGCCGCCTATAGTCTGAACAACGAACTGGCCTTGCGGGTGGTGAAAGGCTTGTTTGAATATGATCCGATTTATTCTGCCCAGATCACCGATGACTTTGGCCGTCATCTGGCTTCCCTTGAACGGCCCTTAACCAAACATGAAATGTCCTGGCTTGGTCCCCTTATTCGTGCGGATCAAAATCTTTATACCGTGCCGCTTTATGTGGCTGATGGTAAAACCGTCATTGGTGAAATGCGGGTACTGGTTGATCGGTTTTTGATTGCAGAAGCCTTTTTGGATCGCGCCGGACTTGTCATTCTAACCGGAATTTTACGTAATTTTTCTTTGGCAATTTTCTTCGGGGTTTTATTTTATTACACTCTGGGGCGTCCCGTCATGTCGACCATTGCCAGCTTAGCCACGATTGATCCAAACCAGCCGGGGAAAACCCAAGTCAAAATCCCACCCGGTCATAGCGAAGATGAACTAGGACTATTAATCAGCAAGATCAATAGTATCTTGAGTGATTTTGACCAGACCCTGCAGCAACGGTTTTTAACTGAAGAAGAATTGAAACGTAATCAAAATACGATCCGTCAGTTAAATATGCGCCTGGAAGAACGTGTGAAGATGCGTACCGGTGAATTAGAAGCCGCCAACAAGGAAATGGAATCTTTTACCTATTCAGTATCTCATGATTTACGTGCGCCCCTTCGCACCATTGGGGGCTTTAGTAATATTCTCCATGATGAATATGGTGATACGCTGGATGAACAGGCCAGTCATTATCTGGATCGGGTCCGTAAAGGGACCCAACGGATGGAAACCTTGATTAATGACTTGTTAAAACTGTCGCGCTCGACCCGCGGGGATTTGCACCGCGCCGATTTTAATCTATCACAACTCTTTGACGAGATTATTACTGAATATAAGGCCGATCATCCCAAACGCGATATTTCTATCCATGTTAGCCCCGATATTATGGCTTACGCGGATAAACGGTTTATGCGGGTTGTGCTCGAAAACTTGATTTCAAATGCTTGGAAATACACCACCCATAGTCAGGATCCTAAAATATTTTTTGGCATGACCGATAAAGATGGCTATCAGGCATATTACATCGAAGATAACGGTGCAGGTTTTGATATGGCCTATGCCAACAAACTGTTTTCACCCTTCCAACGTTTGCATTCTTCACGTGACTTTGAAGGGACTGGTGTAGGATTGGCCACTGTTCAGCGCGTCATCCATCGCCATGGGGGCGAAGTGTGGGCTGAAGCCAAGGTGAACGAAGGCGCAACTTTCTATTTCACATTACCGCGCCCGCTTGTGGATTTTAGCGAAGAAGATTAGTGTGTTCACCTCACCCGTTTGGGGGTTTGTATATATGCGCTGACATGCCACCCTTGCGGCACACATAGGATGTGTTTTTAGGGGGAAGAACACAGATGAAAACAATTTTGATCGTGGATGATGATCAGCTGGTTTTGGAAGGTACACAAACCTATCTGGAAACCAAAGGCTTCACAACGCTTGGCGCTAAAGATGGGGTTGAGGCACTACAAACCATCAAAGACAATCATGTTGATTTGGCGGTGATTGATATCTTTATGCCCAATAAAGGTGGATTCGAAACCATTTCTTCTCTGAAAAATGACTTGCCCATTATCGCGATGAGCGGTGTGTCAGCCCATCGTTTTGAACCGTTGGAATTTGCTGAAAGTCTAGGGGCACAGGCAAGTTTGACCAAACCTTTCTATCCACATGATTTGCTTAGCGCAATCCGTGATCTCCTTGAGGTTGAGAGCGTTTAGAATCCATTTGGTTTCTATGGAATTTTACTATAAATAAAAAGGGTAAAGCCGTTGAAAGAGCTGTAAATCAGCCGTGTCATACCTTTTAAGGGCGCAGAAGCCTCAATGTTTAAAAGTAAAATCCGTGCTCTGATTCCGTCCATGTCTATTGGGCAGATTGTGCTGTTGTTATCCGTTGCCGTTACAGTCATCGCGATTGTAATTGTCCTTAATTTGTCCAATATGGTGCATCATCGTGCCATTTCTGATCTTGCGCGCGAAGAAGCAAGGCAAACCTCGCAACTTGTTTTCCAATCGCTTTATTCAGCTATGAAAAAGGGCTGGACCAAGGATGAGATCGAAGAAACTATTAATCGGCTTGATTCGACTTTGCCAGACCTGAGTATTCGGGTGCTACGATCACACGGTGTAAATGAACAGTTTGGCGACTTGCCCGGGCAAAAAGAAATTGTCGAAAATGACCCAGATCTTCAAAATGCGTTAAAGACAGGCGAAGAAAACCTTTTGCCATCCAAATCAATGATCCGTTTTCTCTTCCCCGTTTTGGTGGAAGAAGAATGTCTGGCGTGCCACACCAATGCGAAAGTCGGCGATGTTAACGGCGTGATCGATATCAGCTATCCGGTGAAGAACCTGAAAATTTCTTTGCAGTTTGTGACCAACTCGGTGATTTTCTATTTTGCTTTTATCATTATTGTGATTTTTGCGATCTTGTATTTCCAGCTGAAAGTGATGATTGCACGTCCGATCAATGCACTTGCCAGTTTAATGTCTGAAATCATCCATAATTCCGATTTATCGCGCCGGGTTGATAGTGAAGACAGTCCGATTTCAGAAGTCAGCCATTTGTCGCGCTATTTTAACAAACTGTTGCATACGGTGCAGGAATATCATCAAAAACTGCAAGAATTTGCTCTCAAAGACCCGCTGACAGGTCTTTATAATCGTCGTAAATTTGATGAATTTTTAACCCATGAAATTAACCGGGCTGTCCGCGGCGACCATCCGTTAAGTGTGGTTATTCTGGATTTGGATAATTTTAAACATATCAACGATATTCACGGTCATCCGGTGGGGGACCTTGCCTTGAAAGAGGTTGCGAGTATTCTGCAACAAGCCTCCCGCCGCACCGATTTGGTGGCGCGTCTGGGGGCGGATGAATTTGCAATCTTATTGCCGGAAACCAGTTTAGAACACGGCGTAGATGTTGCGGAAAAACTGCGTGCTATCTTGGAAGAAACCAGCCTGAATTTACCGGCGGGTCGCACCCGTGTTTTAGCCAGCTTTGGTTTGGTCAGTTATCCGGAAAATGGTGATAGTGCAGAATCTTTGACCATTGCGATGGATGTGGCGATCTATAAAGCCAAACGAATGGGTAAAAACCGCATTGCCACCATTGATGATGGCGATAGTAACGAGGCGCGCCGCAGCTTTTCAAATGCGCAGTTCCTACAGGAAGCTTTGGATGAAGACCGGGTGGAACCGTTCTTCCAGCCGATTATTAATCCGGTGGATGGAACCGCTTTTGCGTTTGAAGCCCTTGCACGTATCCGCACTAACGACAAGGTGATCGTTGCGGGGGAATTCATTGAATATGCCGAAGAATTTGGCATGGCCCAGATTATTGATCAGCGAATTTTCCAAAAAGGTTTTGAAGCATTGAAAAAGAGTGGACAGCCCGATGCACGGCTGTTCCTTAATGTATCGTCCAAAACTTTTGCCGATGAAGAACGCTTGCGCCATTTGCCCGAGACACTGCGAAGCTTGGGGTTGAAGCCAAGTCAGGTTGTCTTGGAAATTACGGAACGTGAAGCCTTGCCACATCTAAACCAGATCATCCGTCTGGTGGATGACTTACGCAAAGAAGGTTTGAAATTTGCCCTGGATGATTTTGGCAGTGGTTTTTCCTCTTTCATGTATTTGAAGTATTTCAATATCGATTTCGTCAAGATCGAAGGTAGTTTCGTGCGCCATATGGCAACGGATGAGAAAGACCGCATTATGGTGGAACATATTCATTCCATGGCTAACGAATTTGGCCTGCAAACCATTGCTGAATTTGTTGAAGACGAAGAAACCGAAGCCTTATTGCGTGATATCGGTATCGATTTCGCACAAGGGTTCCATTATGGCAAGCCATTGACGGATTTGGACAAGTTTGAAAAGTAAAAAGCCTTAAACTGCTATTCGCTGGTGAAGTCGGATTGTGATCGTATTCCAGCGTTCAGGATATGAAACGTTGTATTCTGTTCAATGAAGCAATTTATGAAGACATATTCCTAAATGCTTGCATTTTATATGTTTTTTATGCAAAGTGATTAAAATTAATTGCGGGTCCATAATAAATGCTACGTGTTCGGCTGACAAAAAGGGCAATTTTTATCCATAGTCTGCTGCCCTTTCTGGTGGCAGCATATTTGACGTGGATGCCTTTATTTTCGCCCATCTTGGCCCCTGAATCGGATGGATATCTTAATTTTTCGTCGTTTTATCCACTGGGATATCCTGTCTTTTTGGTTTTGATGAAAACGTTCTCAGGGGATAATTTTGCGATTATCACCACTCAGGTCTGGCTTTTTGCTTTGGCAGTTTTCTATCTGTCATTGAGTGTTCGTAAAAATACAGATAGCAATTTTTTAGGGATTATCATAAGCTTACCCGTTCTTCTTAACCCTCTGGTTTGGGATGTTCACCATACCATATTGCCGCATTCCTTTTTCTTAAGCTTTAGTCTTTTTGCACTGGCCTTTTTTCTGTCTGCTTTTGGGCGGGCCTGGTTCTTTAATTTATTTGCCTTTGGTCTTTGCATTGGCCTGTGCGTCATTCTGGAATCTTTTGGCTGGGCATATCTGATCTTGCTTGTCATCGCGCCGTCATTGATTGCGCGTAAAAACAACTGTTCGGTCATTAAAGCATTCATTCTCCCATTTATTGTTTGTGCCATTCTGGTGGGTCTGGAAACGGCGACCCATCATGGGGTACATGAGGGTCAGCGCGATAAGTTACATGCGCCTCATGTCTTCGTCAGTGCGATCCTGATGGAAACAGACCAGCAGAGCCCCTATGCAGAAAAAGACCCGCGCACCCGGATCTGGACAATGATTGAAACAGATTTGGCACAGGTCAGATCAGACATCTGGCAAAGCCCGGATTTTTCCAGCCGGATCGAAAAGCTGAAAACCTATGAACAGGGTTTACGCGATACGTTTGCCAGTCGGGAACTAAACGGGGCGGCAGCACTGCTGATTAAAACGCCTAATGAACTGCGTATGGATATTGCCAGTGCCCGTATTGTGCAGGACCCATTGGCCTTTTTCTATATCACCTTTGATCATTATCGCGCCCTTTGGCATGGTGATCCTATGATTACCTATCCGTTGTGGGCTATGACGATCTTATGTGTTGTGATCGGTTTATGGTTCTGGCTGCTTCGGGCACGTTTTAATGCAATGTTTGCTTTGGCCTTTGTGTCGGCCCTGGCGATTGAGGCACAAACCCTTTGGATTGCCCACGTCGGTGTGGGTCCGGCTGATATTGTTAGTGTACTAAGCCCGTTGTTAAGTATCTGTTTCTTATCAATTATATTGGGTTTTTATATCGCTTTTGTCAGTCCGCTTCGAAATGATTGATAAACCAGGCACAGACTTGTTTTTCATCGCCAAGCACCACATCAACCCCGCATGCCATCATCAGATTATCGACCAAACCAAACTCTTCGATGGTTAAACCTTTGGGATCACATGTCGGATCTTGATGGTTATAATAAGCTACTGTGCGGGCATGATAAAGCCCGTTTGTGTTATAGCCGACAACGGGCAAGCCCAAGGCTTTGGCATATCCGATTTCAAAAGCTGTCCCGCCATCCATGCCGGGGCCACGAAATGGTTGCATATCGGCCATAACCCCATCACAGCTATGGATCAGATCAATATTGGCCTGATAGATGGCTTGGGCGGCTTCCTGTTTGGTCATGGTCGAAATATCTAATCCTGCATCCATCGGAAAAACACCTTCCAGTCCAAAATCCTGACAAACGACTTTCAAACGTTCCCCTTCTGCAATTGGGTCGGGATAAAAAACACCCGGTCCGGCAAGATATATTCGCTTGGTCATAGGTTTTGCCTTTGTCATTGATAAATCTATTTTTGCTTATAGCATTTAACAGCTAAGCTTGACGACAGCCAAGCTTTCGGGCAAACAAACGGTAATGAATTACTTCCCTTAAGATATGGACTGATCATGAGCGATACATCCGATACAAACACCATGTGGGGCGGCCGTTTTGCGGGTGGCCCAAGCGCAATTATGGAAAAAATCAATGCGTCAATTGATTTTGACAAACGATTTTATGCGCAGGATATCGCTGGTTCTAAAGCCCATTGCGCCATGCTGGTCAAGCAAGGGATTTTGACCGAGGATGATGGCAAGGCCATTACCGAGGGGCTGGACAAGGTTCTCGCTGAGATTGAAGCGGGTGAATTTACATTTTCGGCCCAGTTGGAAGACATTCATATGAATGTGGAAAACCGCCTTAAAGAACTCATTGGGGAGGCCGCAGGCCGTCTGCATACAGCACGTTCCAGAAATGATCAGGTCGCCACAGATTTCCGTTTGTGGGTTCGCGATGCCATTGATCGTTTGGATGAAGGTTTGAAAGTTCTGCAACAGGTGCTGATTGATCGTGCCGAAGAAGAAGTCGATACCATTCTGCCGGGCTTTACCCATTTGCAGGCTGCGCAGCCGGTTTCTCTTGGGCATCATTTTCTGGCTTATGTTGAAATGTTGGGTCGGGACCGCGCCCGTTTTCATGATGCGCGCAAAAGGGTGAATGAATCGCCACTGGGTTCTGCCGCGCTTGCGGGTACACCTTATCCAATTGATCGTCATCATACGGCGCAAACACTGAATTTTTCTGCCCCTATGCGGAATTCTTTGGATGGGGTGTCTGATCGTGATTTTGCGTTGGAATATCTATCAGCGGCGGCGATCTGTTCGGTGCATCTGTCGCGTCTGGCTGAAGAACTGGTGATCTGGTCATCGGCGCAATTTGGTTTTGTGCGCATGTCAGACAGTTTCTCCACCGGGTCCTCGATTATGCCACAAAAGAAAAACCCGGATGCAGCGGAACTTATCCGTTCCAAGATTGGGCGCGTAGTTGGCGATTTGAATAGCCTGATGATCTCTATGAAGGGGTTGCCACTGGCTTATTCAAAGGATATGCAGGAAGATAAAGAACCTGTTTTTGATGCTGCGGATACCATTGAACTCAGTGTTGCTGTGATGACAGGTATGATCGCAGAAATGACCGTCAATCGTGACAAGATGCGTGAAAGTGCCAGTTGGGGCTTTATCACGGCAACTGATCTGGCCGACTGGCTGGTACGCGAATTGGGGATGCCTTTCAGAAATGCACACCATGTGACAGGCGCGATTGTCAAACTGGCTGAAGACAAGGGATGTGATTTGTCCGACCTCTCTTTGGAAGAAATGCAAACAGTTGATGCAGCAATCACCAAGGATGTATACGATGTGCTGAGCATTGATGCCTCGGTCGCATCACGTACTTCATATGGCGGGACGGCCCCGACCAATGTACGCATGCAGATTATCGAAGCACGTGAACGGTTTTTGCAAGAAGGGTAAAGTGATGATGGGACGCAAACTTGTGATGGTTATGCTCGTGGCTGCTTGTATGGCGAGTTTAAGTGCCTGCGGGCGTAAAAATGCCCCCATTGCCCCGCAAGATGTGGATCCAAAATACCCCCGCACATATCCGGCCCCGGTTGAAACCCCAAAAATGTACAAGTAAAGAAAACTTATGGATCATTTTCAATATAAGAACGGCGAACTTTATGCAGAAGACGTCGCCCTGACTAAAATCGCTGAAGAAGTGGGCACACCTTTTTACGTTTATTCGCAAGCCACGCTGGAACGTCACTATCAGGTTTTTGCCGATGCCGTGAAAGGTTTGGATGCGACCATCTGTTTTGCCGTCAAAGCCAATTCCAATATTTCTGTTATTAAAGCCTTGTCTGATCTGGGCGCTGGGGCGGATGTGGTGTCTGTGGGAGAATTGAAACGCGCGCTTAAGGCAGGCGTTCCGGCAGACAAAATCGTCTTTTCCGGTGTGGGTAAAAGCCGCAGTGATCTCGCATTCGCCGTTAAAACGGGTATTCGCCAGATCAATGTGGAAAGCGAAGAAGAGTTGGTGGTCTTAAGTGAAGTCGCCACTGAACTGGACGCGCGGATGCCCATCGTCTTACGCGTGAATCCGGATGTGGATGCGAAAACCCATGAGAAGATTTCTACGGGTAAAAGTGATAATAAATTTGGGATCGACTGGACCCGTGCGGTGGAAGTCTATCAACGCGCAAGCAACATGTCCGGCGTTTCTCCAAAAGGGCTTGCCTGCCATATCGGCTCTCAACTGGTGGATCTGGAACCGTTTCGTGCTGCTTTTCGCCGTATGAAAGAAATGGTTGGCGAATTGCGTGGGCTGGGCTTGGATGTCAGCCGGGTTGATCTGGGTGGTGGCCTTGGTATTCCTTACGAAGAAGTTGATACCCCTTTGCCGGTTGAATATGGCAAGCTGGTGGTGGAAGAACTGGGCGATCTGGATGTAGAGTTTGAGTTCGAGCCCGGTCGCATGATCGCGGGGAACGCAGGCATTCTGGTCAGTGAAGTTTTGTACGTTAAACAGGCACCGAAAAAGACTTTTGCTGTTATTGATGCGGCCATGAACGATTTGATGCGTCCGTCACTTTATTCAGCCTATCATGCCATTGTTCCGGTGATCGAAGCGGATGATGGAGAGAAAATTACCTATGACGTGGTTGGTCCCATCTGTGAAACGGGCGATACCTTTGCCAAAGACCGTGACTTACCCAAACTTGCCAGTGGCGATTTGGTCGCATTCCGCACAGCCGGGGCCTATGGTGCGACCATGTCCAACACATATAATTCCCGGGCCTTGATCCCCGAAGTGATGGTGCGTGGGGATCAATATGCCATTATTCGCAAACGCATTGATATCGAAGCATTGATGGATTTGGAAAGTCTTGCCGATTGGCAGGGTTAAATCTTCACAAAGACTTGTATAGCCAGCCTTGCAAACACAGTTTATCTTTATAGGTAAACCTATGTTGCAAGGCTGATAAATGCAGGAACTTGATAATGCCGCGTTAAGACGAGTGCACCGCATGATTTATATTGTGCGCGCTATCCTGTTTTGGGAACGTCTATGGCCGCGTTTATGGCCGTTTCTGGTTTTATCCAGTCTGTTTATTATTGCGATTTTATTCAATATCTTCAGCCTTCTGCCTGCGGCGATGCATATTCTTGTGCTTGGTGTGGCTGCAATAGGCGGGGTGGTGTCGTTTGCTTATGGCTTTGTCGGGTTGCCTTATCCGACCAAAGTCGAAGCCTTACATAAGTTAGAACGCGACAGCGGATTCGAAAATCAGCCGCTTTTTGCCCTTCTGGATCATCCGGCCGGACAATCAAAAGACAAATTCAGTGAAACTATCTGGCTTAACCACCAAGACCGAATGGTATCCTTACTTCCCGATGTGCGTCTTTGCTTTCCTCGATCCAGACTTTACAAAAAAGACCCTTATTCTTTACGTGCATTATTAATTATTCTTATAATTTTAGGAGTGATTGAAGCACGATTTGATTATAAAGATCGTATATTTGCTGCCTTTGCCCCGGCAAGCCATGTGGGTGCTGTGCAGAATTGGAAACTGGAAGCCTGGATCAACCCGCCCGCTTACACCGGATTAGGGCCTATCTTTTTATCGGTAGATCAGGATAGTCCCGATGTGACGCAACCGATCAGCATCCTGCAACATAGTGAGCTGTTGTTACGTCTGGAAGGACACGGTGCACGAGAGCAATATTCCCTGTCCACTGGCGTTTTTGTAGAAAAACTGCAAAAGATGGGACAAGGGATCCATAGTCTGGAAACCACCATCGAGCAAGCCTATGAATTACAGATCATGCGGGCTAATCAGCAGGTCTATCGCTGGCCGATTGATCTGATTATTGATGAGCCACCCAAAATTTCGATCAACGGCAAGCCGCGTAGTGGTTTTCGTGGGCATTTGACAATCGGATATCGCGCCCGTGATGATTTTGGTCTGAAACAGGTTCAACTGATCATTCGTCCTTTAACGCCAGATGGCCGTCCAGATATCGTTCTCAGTGAGAATGTATCAGAACGTGAAGCCAAGGCGCGTTTCAGGCGTAATCTATCAGATCACCCCTGGGCGGGACAGGACGTGGTGATGACCCCGGTTGCTGTGGATAGTGCGGGGCAAACCGCGCGTGGGCATGCTGTGCAGTTTCGGTTACCGGAACGTCAGTTCACCCACCCTGTCGCCATGCGTTTGATCGCTATTCGTAAAAAACTGGCAGAAAACGAACCGGATGTGCGCTTTGACAGCGTGCAGTGGCTGGATACGATTTTGGATGTGCCGGCAGACTTTAATGATGATGTGGCGATTTATCTGGCTCTTAACGTGGCGCGTGATCGTTTGTTGAACGAACGCACAGACCTTGCCCCGATCCGGGCGATTTTGTGGGAAACGGCCGTGCGGTTGGAAGAAGGCGTATCGGGTAGTGCACGCAACCAGCTGGAATTTATGTCGCGCCAAATGCAGCAAATGATGCATAACCCCGAAGATAAAGCCGCCATGGAAGCCTTGTTTGAACAGATGCAGCAAAGTCTGGATCAGTATTTGCAGAAAATGAGCCAATCCATGCCTGACCTTTCAGGCTTTGAAGAAGCACTCAGCGCCCAAAATGCCGATATGATTGGGCGGGATGAACTGATGGAACTGCTTAATAAAGCACGTGAACTGATGCGCACGGGGAACATCGAAGCCGCACAGGCCGTGATGGAACAGTTTCAGTCGATCCTGTCGCGTCTGGCCATGCAAAAAAAACCAGATGCCCAACAAATGAAGGCAGCGAACGAGGTGATGAAAAAATTGCAAAAGCTGCAGGAAGATCAGAAAGACCTTCTCGATCAGACGTTCAGGCGTAGCCGCAACCCTGACCGCCCCAGCCTGAACAGCACCAGACAAGCCATTGAAGAAGCTGAAATGCAGGAAAATCTGTTAAAGGCATTGCAGAACCAGATGCAGCAATTGCAGAAAATGGGGGCGAAAACCCCCGATGCCTTACGTATGGCTGAACAGGAGATGGCCCGTGCCGCGCACTCTTTGCAACGTGGGTTGGATGAAGTTGCGGTGCAGGCACAATCACGCGCGTTGGATCATTTGCGACAAGGATTGAAAGACAGTGCCCAAACGTTGGCACAGAAAATGGGCATGCAATCTTTACCGCAGCAATTACCCGGCTATGACCCGCTTGGACGGCGTAGTGGTAAGGGTTATTTAAGTGGAGAAACTGGCGATACCGTCCCCACCAATGCAGAAATGAAGCAATCACGCGAAATTTTACAAGAATTATACCGCCGCGCGGGACAAAAGGGTCGCGCAGAACAAGAATTGAAATATATTGAACGTTTATTGGAACGTTTTTAGAAAGTGCCGCTCCCTATGACTGATTACACCACCCGTTTGAAAAACTTGCGCCGTGAAATGAATATCTTCGAAATGGACGGTTTTATCATCCCGCGCAGTGATGAACATCAGGGCGAATATGTCGCGCCTTGTTCTGAACGGCTGGCGTGGATTTCCGGTTTTACGGGCTCGGCTGGTTTGGCAATTGTTCTAAAAGACAGTGCAGCTGTCTTTGTTGATGGGCGCTATACTCTTCAGGTAAAAAATGAAGTGGATGGCGATTTATTTGACCATTGCCATATGGCAGATACCCCGGCCCATGACTGGCTCAACGCTCGTCTGGCTGAAGGCATGAAATTATCTTATGATCCATGGCTGCATACCGGTGCTGGGCTGCACCGTATTAAACAGGCCTGTGAAAAGGTCGGGGCCAAGCTGGTCCCTGCACCGCATAACTTTATCGATGCGATCTGGACAGACCGTCCGGCGCCTCCTAAAGCCCCTGTACGTGCCCATCCGTTGTGCTATAGCGGACAGGGTCATGATGATAAAATTGAAAAGATGGCCACGACGTTAAAAGAACAGGGTCAAGACTGCATGGTGCTGACTTTGCCCGATTCCATCGCCTGGACGTTTAACATTCGCGGCGGTGATATCCCCTGTACGCCCGTAGCTTTAGGCTTTGCCTTGATCCATAGCGATGAAACAGCGGATTTGTTTATGGATGAAGACAAGATTTCTGAAGAGGTAAAAGCTCATCTGGGCGACAAGGTGCGCCTGCATCAGCCCGCAGAAATCGGCACGGTTCTGGACCAATTGGGTGCAGATAAAAAGACCGTGCGATTTGATGGGGTTACTGGGGCAGAATGGATCCATAGCCGCTTGAGCCATAACGGGGCAAAAGTTGTGCTGGATGATGATCTCAGCCTCCTGCCGCGTGCTTGTAAAAACGCCACAGAAATTGAAGGTATGAAAACCGCCCATCGCCGTGATGGTGCGGCCGTGGTGCGTTTTCTCCATTGGTTGTCGAAACAAGAAGCCGGGCCGGATGTAAATGAAATGAGCGTTTCAAAAAAGCTCGATCATTTGCGTGCTGAAGATGATCTGTTTTTTGACTATAGTTTCCCGACCATTTCAGGTGCGGCGGAAAACGGCGCGATTGTGCATTATCGCGTCAGTGCAAAAAGTTCAATTCCCCTGCCCAAAGACGGGCTCTATCTAGTTGATAGCGGCGGGCAATATATGGATGGCACCACCGACATTACCCGCACGATTGTACGCGGTACGCCCACGCCCGAGATGAAAGATCGTTATACAAGGGTGTTGAAAGGTCATATCGCCATTGCCCGTATTCGTTTTCCCAAAGGGACAACCGGATCGCAGATTGATGTGCTGGCACGACAGCCTTTATGGCAGGCGGGTCTGGATTATGACCATGGCACCGGCCATGGGGTCGGTAGTTTCTTAAATGTACATGAAGGCCCGCATCGCATTTCCAAAGTGGCCAGTAAGGTCGCTTTAGATGTGGGGATGGTGGTGTCGAATGAGCCGGGATATTACAAAACCGGTGCATATGGTATCCGTCTGGAAAACCTCGTTCATGTTCTTCCTTCAGAAGGCGGAGAGCGCGAGATGCTGTGTTTTGACAGTCTTACGCTCGCCCCTTTTGATCAAAAAGCGATTGATAAAAGCCTTCTGAATGCAGAAGAAATCGACTGGATTAATACGTATCACCAACGGGTCTATGATGAATTGTGCCCGCTGTTGGATCCGGCAGATCTGGACTGGTTGAAAGTGGCGACACAGCCTATCGTATAACCATCGCAAAGGTCCCTGTTTTCACAGGGACACAATATGTCGTATGCTTCTACGAAAGTAGGAGTCACCTTCACTTCGGTCCATTAAAGACGGTTTCTTCCACTTTTATGGGATGGTGTCTGGGATCACGCAATGTGATTTCCAAAGGCAGGGTGCCATAAGCATCTTTTGGCATCTCCCCGCGGACGAGTAGGCGCAGGCTGGTGACTTTGCCGCTTTCCAGGCGGATATGGTTGTCGTCTTGGCCGATCAGTTGGAAGCTCGGTTGGTTTGTAGCGTTCACATCGATAGAATAGTGGCGTGTCTGATTACTTTTATTAAGGATGCTCAGCGTGTAGGCATTTTGAATCTGCCCAGAGGATAATGTGACGTAAAAAGGGGCGCGGTCTTTCATGATATTGACCTCCAAAAGATCACGGGTGTGCAGCGCATAGCTGGTCACTCCAAGGGTTGCCAGCAGGATGAACCCATAGATAAAGGTGCGTGGCCGCCAGAACTTGGAAAGTGTGCCGACTTTTTTTGCTCCGGAGCGCAAGGCGATATTATGAGCGCTGTCATAAGAGATTAGGTTTTTGGGAAGCCCAAATTTTTCCATGACATCGTTACAGGCATCAATACAGAGCGCACAGCCGATACATTCCATTTGTTGTCCATCGCGGATATCAATTCCGGTCGGGCAGACTTGAACGCACAGGCTGCAATCCACGCAATGTCCCCGGTTTTCGAAATCCCGGTTCTTACCTGGTTTGCCCCGGCTTTCTCCTCTCCAGCTTTCGTAAGTGACTACTTTACTGTGTTCATCAAACATGACCCCTTGAAAGCGGCCATAAGGACACATGTAAAAACAGACCTGTTCGCGTGCAAAACCTGCCATCAGATAGGTCATGGCCATCAGGGTTAAAAAGGTGACAAGGCTCCAGCCGCCAATTTCGCCGCTGAATAATTCTCGGGTCTGGTTGGCCGCATCGCCGAAATACCATAAGAAAGACAGGGCGAAAAAGGCCGAAATCATCAGCCAAATGGCATGTTTGGCCCCGCGTTTGGCATGGTCAAGGCGGATGCGGGCATTGCGATCCCCTTCGATAAAGGCTTCGACCTTCATGAATAAATCGGTCCAGATGGTTTGGAAGCAGGCAAAACCACACCAGGCCCGCCCGATGAGGGCTGCGCTCATAAACAGTCCTACTGCGGCAATAATCATTATGCCGGTTAGCATATAAATATCATGGGGCCAAATCTCCAGATTAAATAGATAAATCCGCTTGCCTGAGATATCAAACAGGATGGCTTGATCCGGTTTATTTGCTCCACGATCCCACGGCAGCCACGGGCTGAGGTGATACAGGGCAAGGAATCCCCACAACATAACGTCTTTTAATTTTCTGAATGAGCCCGAGATGCGTCGTGGATGGATTTTAGTTCGGCTGGCATAAAGGGGCTTTGGGTCTGCATGGGGAACGTCAGGTGGTAAGGGCTGCATGGGATCATCCTTTTCAATGATGGAAAAATCAGCAGTGGATTTCTCGGCAGGGAAAACATATGATCCATGCAATTTCAACAAAAAAGCCTACAATATTTTATTGTATGTAGAAGATAATACATACAATAAAATATGAGGAATTAAGCTGCTTTTCTGGTCTGGATTAGCTTGCAAGAATGATTTTTCAGAAATTGTATGGAATGTATGTGAGGTCCTGATCCCATGAGTCAACAAGACGTCCATTGGTATCCCCATCATCTCGATTCGCAGAAAGCTGTTTATCTTGCAATTGTTGAGGCGATTGAACAGGACTTGGCACGTGGTGTGTTGAAAGGTGGGGATAAATTGCCCGCTCAACGTCAACTGGCTGCACGACTGGGCATTGATTTTACCACCGTGACGCGGGCCTATCAGGAAGGTAAAAAACGCGGTCTGTTGGTGGCACGTATGGGACAGGGCACTTTTGTGCGCGCTTTGCAGTCTCAGGAAAATCCGGGTGATCAATTGATTGATATGGGCATGAATATCCCGCCCTTGCCACAAGATAAAAGATTGATTGAACGTATGCAGCGCGACATGGCACAAGTTGTCCTGCGTCTGCCGGAACAGTCTTTGTTCGGGTATAAGGATTTTTTCGGCACGTTTGAAGATCGCACGCTGGTAGCTCATTGGGTTGCCAAACGCTATCGTTCGGCCCAGGCGGATAACCTGCTGATTTGCCCCGGCACGCAAGGGACTTTGTTGGCCTTGTTGGGTCATCTTGGGGGCAAGGGAATCAGCATTTGTTGTGAAGAATTTACCTATCCCGGCTTTAAAGCGGTGGCGGAAAATCTTGGGATCAAGCTGGTTGGTTTGGCCATGGACCATGATGGTATTCTCCCCTCAGCTTTTGAAGATGCCTGCCGCAGTCAAAAAGTCCGCGCGCTTTATTGCACCCCGACCCAGCATAATCCGACGACAACAACTTGGTCGGTTGAACGTCGTCATGCCATTGCAGAAATCGCAAAACGCTATGACGTGGTTTTGATCGAAGATGATGCTTATGGTTTTATTTCAGACAATGCCCCTGAACCGCTATGCAGTTTTGCACCAGAGCTTGGCTATTACATTGCGGGTTTGGCGAAATCGGTGGCAAGCGGATTGCGGGTTGCGTTTTTAATCTGTCCGGATCGTCATTTCCAGCAACAGCTTTCTCAGCATTTGCGTGCTACCTCTTTAATGGTCTCGCCGCTGACCAAAGCCATGGCGTTGGATTTGATCCAATCAGGCTGTGCAGATTTATTAAGCGCAGCTATTTCAAAGGCTGCGCGGGAGCGTCAGGCCCTGGCCTATGAGATTTTAAAAGATCATAGTTTCCGTGCGGACCCCAATGGGTTCCATATCTGGTTATCCCTGCCGCCTTACTGGCCGGAGGAGAGTTTTATCAATCGCATGCGTCGTCACAATATCCGCCTTGTGGGATCGGATGCCTTTGCGGTGGGAAAAAGTTTTGTTACGGGCGTTCGGTTATGTTTGGGGGCACCAAACTCTGTTGAACAGACGCGTTACGTGCTGAACTTGATTGCACAGCAATTAAAAAAGCCCGACGATTATCAAAATGCTATTGTTTAGAGCACTCGGGCTCCATGAAGATTAAAAACCGAGTTCTTCAATCGAGTCGGCTTCAATAATGTCACGCGCAAGATCATAGGAAAAACCGGCACGGGCCATGGCAGCCAGGTCTTTTTCTTTCATTTCTTCGCGTTTTTCTTCTTGGCGCCAGGGGCCGAGGCGGCGACGTTTGGCCAGGGCGATCGCGGCGGCGCGTTCCAAATTTTCACTATCGCTTTCTTCTTCCAGGGCGGAGAGAGCATAGGCGATATCTTCATCAGAAATGCCTTTTTCCATCAATTTCATGCGGATGACTTTTAAGGACGTGCCTTTGCGGTGAAGGGCACCTGCACGGCCTTCGGCATAGGTTTTATCATTGATGAATTTGGCTTTTTCCAACTGATTGAGGATGTCTTCAATCCAGTCAATCCCATCCTGAATGGAGGTATCGTGGTAATAGTTGGATTTTTGGACCCGACGCATCAGGACCTGGCGCAAATTTTCCCGCGAGGTGGCAAAGCGGTCGATATAGCGCAAGGCCGCATTTCTTAAGGATTGGTGGCTTACGGGTCTTGGAATTTTTTGATCTTGTGACATATCTCACTTAACCTCAGGGCTTAGTCCTGTTATGAAGAATAAACATTTATTTCAAAAAAGAGAATTTTTCTTATGACTCCACTTGAAGTCAATCCGCATGCTGCAAACTGGCTGGGACTTTGGACGCTTTATTCGCGCGAGGTTCGACGTTTTTTAAAAGTTTATACCCAGACTCTGTTAGCGCCACTTGTGACCACACTTTTATTTTTCGCCGTTTTTACACTGGCTTTGGGCCGTGCGGTGGAAACCATTGGTACGGTGCCGTTTTTAGAATTCCTCGCCCCCGGTCTGGTGATGATGGCGATTACGCAAAATGCCTTTGCCAATACATCAAGTTCATTGGTGATTGCTAAGGTACAAGGCAATATCGTTGATACCTTGATGCCGCCACTAAATGCACATGAGCTGACCTTCGCTTATGCCATGGGCGGTGCGACACGTGGGTTGGTGATCGGAACCATTATTGTTGCGGTTATGAGCCTGTTTGTGCCGCTTGGATTTCATAATCCGGCGTTGATCCTGTTTCATGGTTTTATGGGCGCGTTGATGCTGTCACTCTTTGGAATTATTGGTGGGATCTGGTCAGAGAAATTTGACCATATGGCCGCAGTGACCAATTTTGTCGTGACGCCTCTGTCGTTTTTGTCCGGAACGTTTTATTCGACCGAACGCCTGCCGGAACTGGGGAAGTTTTTGGCCCATATTAACCCGTTTTTCTACATGATCGACGGCTTTCGTGCGGGCTTTATCGGGCAATCAGACAGTCATATCCTGACAGGTGTCCTGGTGATGACCTGTGTAAACACCTTTTTGTGGATCGTCAGCTACCGTATGTTTAAGACAGGGTACAAACTTAAGGCTTAAGCAATTTAAATTGCAGGACAATTTCCTGATAAAGGTCGCGTTTAAACGGGACAATTAAGTCGACAATTTCATCCAGACCCACCCATTTCCAACGTGAAAATTCCGGGTGTTGAGTCTGGATGTTGATGTCATCGTCTGTGCCGTCAAAATCCATGGCAAACCAGATTTGCTTCTGGCCACGGTATTTGCCTTTCCAGACTTTGCCAATCAGATGATCCGGCAGGTCGTAGTAAAGCCAGTCTTCTGTGCGCCCGATGATTTGGGCTTTATTTGTACCGATTTCTTCTTCCAGTTCACGTAAAGCGGCATCGGCCGGGTCTTCTTTTTTATCGATCCCGCCTTGCGGCATTTGCCAGGCATCTGGTGTATCGATCCGTTCTGCCACAAAAACCTGCCCTTCCTTGTTGAAAAGACAAATCCCAACGCAGGGACGGTAGCCAAGCTTTTGTGATTTTTTCTTTTTCTTCATCGTCATTATTTTTGTTGGCGCCCTGCAAGACTGGAAATCGGGGCAATTTTCACCTGTTGAAGCTGGCTTGCCCATTCGCGGATGGATTTAATGCTATTGGGCGTGGCATGGATAATGCCAGCAGTTACCCCTTGATTGCCTGCCAATGTTGATAGAGTATCAAGTTGTGCGCGCAGACGACGGGGGCTGACATTTGAATCAATGGTCATATCCGCAATTGCGCGAGCCAGCTGCATCTGGTCTGCCATTTCAAGGGTTTGGCTGTTTTCGCTTGTACGCGGGTCCATAAAGAGTAGGCCACGGGTTTTAATTTCGCCTAAAACCGGGGACATGGCTTTCTGGTTTTTGGTGAAGGCGGATCCATGCTGACCGACAAAGCCGACATATCCTTGTGCCTGCATCATGAGGAGATTGAGCAGTTTAAGATTATCAGACGGTGATTTACTGGTCATCATCGCCATGGGGCCGGGATCATCCACCGGGAAGCTTTCACTTTCCATAGGCAGTTCCAGAACGACTTCATGACCCATCTGACGGGCTTTTTGTACCCAGTCTTTTGTGCCCTGACCATAAGCACTAAAACCTAATGTGACATCTGCGGGCAGATAATTTATCGCTGCTTCCGTCAGGGTCGCACTTTGCCCCAAGCCTGTGACAACCAAGCCGACAATGGGTGTTGACGGATCAGCACTGAAGGGACGGGCATACGTTTTCCACGGTTCTTTGCCTGCTTCTGAAACGGTAGGGAGCAGGCCGACATCGGTCACTTCAAACAGACTTTTATCATCGGCAGGTGCCAGAGGTTGCGGTTGTTTGGGTTGCCCCATATCAGCAAATGCACGCGGCAGAACGGCCGGGATATTCACCCCGACTTCGGCGACTGCCGCTGTGGATAAAGGTGTTTCGGCATTATCCGGGTTATAGCCGCCCATGCCACCTGTAACTTGGGAAGCGACTGTTCCAGCCGCCGCAGCTGTCAGTTTCGGGGCATCATTGGCGCCCCCGGCACCGGCGCTCAGTTTGCCAGCAGGTGCAGGAGCTGTAGGTTGGGCAGATAATTTTCCGCCACCCGTTACCCCACCTTGTGTAAGCTTGCCCCCAGTGGTGAGTTTCCCACCGGGCGGGGTCAGTCCCCCAGTCGCCTGACTTTGCAGGGCCATTTCAACCGCGCTGCCGACATTGCCCGCGTTTTGCGAAGATTCTTCTGCCATTTCGGCATCATCACCTGCAAAGAACCACCAAGCCCCGCCACCAAGTGCACCAAGACCGACCAGTGCACCAACAACAATCCCGATCAGCTTACCTTTGCCGGCAAGCATTTCCTTGAATTTTGAGCCCGATCCGCCTTCGTCAAATTCGTCGAAGTCGTCATCAAAATCGAAATCATCATCATCGTCATTGTAATCGGTCGGGGCCGGGACCCCGCTTTCTCCGGTTACTTGGTCATCATCCAGCTCGAAATCATCGTCGTCGTCGGCCATGGTGCTACTTTCGATTACTCTTCTGTATTGCGGGGCATTTCAGAATAAAGCGAAATCCCTTCGATCAGATCAAGCGCGCGGCTAAGCTGATAATCTTGAATTTCTTCTTCATCGCTATGATCACCGTTCAGTTCTTCTTCGACTTTTTTCTGGCGTTCTTCGGCATTTTCATCGGTATTTTCAAGGGAGCCACGCAGGTCAGCTTCACGGCTGCCAAGTCCGGTGCCAAGCTTTTCAATTTTGGCAATTTCAACCTTGATATCCGGTTCAATTCCAAGCGCTTGAATGGAACGCCCAGACGGGGTGTAATAACGTGCTGTGGTCAAACGCATCGCCCCATTGACGCCTAACGGCATAATGGTTTGAACAGACCCTTTTCCGAAGGAACGAGTTCCCAAAATCAAAGCGCGGGCATGGTCTTGCAAGGCCCCTGCAACAATCTCTGAAGCCGAAGCTGACCCGCCATTGATTAAGACCACAATCGGCAGTCCGTCTGCGATATCACCGGGACGGGCGTTGAAACGCTGGATATCTTCGGCGCGGCGTGAACGGGTGGAAACAATTTCGCCACGGCTTAAGAAGGCATCGGAAACCGCAATCGCTTGGTCCAAAAGACCGCCGGGATTGTTGCGTAGATCAAGGACGATCCCTTTTAAACGGTCACCTTTTTCTTTGTTAAATTCTTCAATCGCACGGGTCAGACCGATTTCGGTTTGTTCGGTAAAGCTGGTGATGCGGATATAACCGATATCGCCTTCCAGACGGTTACGCACGGAAGGTACCTTGATGACGGCGCGGGTCAGGGTGACATCAAAAGGTTTTTCCCCTTTGCGCCGAAGCGTCATGGTGATGTCTGCGCCAACCGGGCCGCGCATTTTATCGACAGCCTGATTAAGGGTCAGACCGGAAACGCTGTCCCCATCTAGATGAGTGATCAGATCGCCCGCTTCAACACCGGCCTTAAAGGCGGGGGTATCATCAATGGGTGAAATCACCTTGATAAAACCACTGGGGTCCATGGAGACCTGAATACCCAGACCGCCAAATTGACCTTTGGTCTGAACCTGCATGTCTTTGAAATGGTCGGCATTTAGAAAGCTGGAATGCGGGTCAAGTGAACTCAGCATGCCCTGGATGGCGGCTTCGATAATTTCCTGATCGGTTTTTTCTTCCACATAATCTGTGCGGACTTTTTCAAAAACTTCGCTGAACAGGTTGAGAAGCTGATAGGTCTTTGCCGGGTCTTCTTTTTTGGCGTCTTCGGCCCATGCCGGGGAAACAGCCAGAAAAATTGCCAGAAAAGCGATCACTTTAGAAAATCGAATGGTCATCCTCGCGCCTTTGCGTTTTGTCGCCTTAACCAAGGCAACGGATTAATTGGTGCGCCGTTTTTGCGCAGCTCGAAATAGAGAGTAGCATCACTTGATCGATTTGACGACATAACTCCGACAGGTTCCCCGCTTAAAAGCCACTGTCCTTCAGATACATCAATGCGATCCATCCCTGTCAGCAGTGTATGATATCCGTCGCCATGATCAATGATTAAGAGTTGTTTATACCCACGAAAAGGTCCAGCAAAGGCAATTTGTCCATCATAAGTGGCGACAATCTGTGCAGATGTGCGCGTTTTGATACTGATGCCTTTATGTTTGCCGCCCAGTTTTTCCTTTGCGCCATATTTCATGACAATAGGACCTGCAGCAGGGCGCGATAGCTCCCCTTTGGATTTTGCAATGGGTTTGCCCGTGGGGGGCTTGCCAAGGACGATTTCGCTTTCGTCATTGTCGCCATCGTCCTTAGGTGTTTGTTTTTGTTTGGCTTTATCGCGCGCCGCTTTTTCCTGATCGCGTTTTTCTTGGGCTTTGCGTTCCGTTTCCAGACGTTTGAGCAGTTCACGTAAAGATCGTGCTTTGGCGCTGAGCTGATTTGCTTTTTTTCGCGCGGCCTGACTGTCGGCGACATAGCGTTTGCTTAAGTTATTTTTTTCTTTAATCAACAGGTCAAGACGGCGGCGTTCATCGTCCAGATTAAGATTGGCACGATCCAGACTTTCTTTGCGGCTTTGTAAAAGTTTGCGTTTCTGCGCGTAATTTTCCACATCCCGGCGCAAGAGGTCGGCTTCTTGCTGAATCTGCGGCACAAGGGATCGGAGCAAAATCGCACTGCGCACCATATCGGCGGGTTCCTGTGGGGAGGCAATCAGTGCTTCGGGCGGATTGAGCGCGAGTCGTTGCAGGGCCATAAGGGTATCGACCGACTGGCCATGGCGTTTTTCAAGATCCTGCCGGGCGGTATTTTCTTCGCGGGCCAGTTCTTCCAGTGCTATTTCAAGGCGCGTGACATTGGCTTCGCGTTGCTGCACGGATTGGGACAGCGCGATCAGTTCAGCGCGTAAGGCTTCGGCTTCGGCTTTTAAGTTTTCTGATTTGGATTTTAAATCCGTGCTGCGTTTTTTTTCTTCGCGGATATCGCGTTCGATCTGTTTCAGTTCATCCTGTTTGGTTGCGCCCAAGCCGGGGGTGGACGATCCTGTACACAGGATCACCCCGATGATAAAGGCCAACCATTTGGATTTACTGTGCTGCACGAAGTCCTGCATCCTTGATTAATGAATGCCCGGTCATTTCATCCGGTTGCGCCAGACCCATCAGTTGCAACAAGGTCGGGGCTACATCTGATAAGGCCCCTTGTTCCAATGTGGTGACGCCTTCTGGGGCATTGATCAGAATGACCGGCACAGGATTAAGCGTGTGGGCTGTGTGGGGCTGGCCTGTTTTTTCATCTTTCATCATTTCAGCATTGCCATGATCGGCGGTAACCAGCATGGTGCCACCTGTTGAAATGATGGCTTTTTCAAGACGAGCAAGACAGCTATCTACGGTTTGGGCCGCTTTAATCGCTGCGTCCATGACCCCTGTATGGCCGACCATATCGCCGTTGGCATAGTTGACCACGATCAGGTCGTAATCTGTGCTTTCAATGGCGGCAACCAGTTTGTCGGTCAATTCCGGTGCGGACATTTCAGGCTGTAGGTCATAGGTCGCGACCTTGGGTGAGGGGACCAGAATGCGATCTTCACCGGGGAAGACCTGTTCTTCGCCCCCGTTGAGGAAAAATGTCACGTGGGCGTATTTTTCCGTTTCGGCAATGCGCAATTGTTTCAGACCCGCGTCGCTGACCACTTGTCCCATGATGTTTTTCAGTTTTTGGGCGGGGAACAGGGCGCTCATAAATGTATTATGATGACTGGAATATTCCACCATCCCGGTTTGGGCGGCGAAATTCACAACCCGATTGCGCGCAAACCCGTCAAAGGCGGGATCACATAGCGCAGACAGAATTTCACGGGCACGATCTGCACGGAAGTTTGCCATCAAAACCGCATCACCGTCTTTCATACCGTCATACCCATTAATGGCTGTCGGCAGGACAAATTCGTCGGTTTCACCCTTGTCATAGGATTGTGAAATGGCATCTAATGCGCTGGCGGCTGTAACGCCTGTGCCGTCAGTGATAACGTCATACGCAAGGCTGACACGTTCCCAACGTTCATCCCGATCCATCGCATAAAATCGGCCGGATATCGTCGCAATTTTGACGTCTTTGCAGTCTTTGATGTCAGTTTCAAATCGGGCCATAAAATCTTTGGCGCTGCTCGGTGGTGTGTCACGTCCATCTAAAAACGCATGGATTCGAACCGCAACGCCTGCTGCATCCAATGTCTTGGCCAAGGCAACCATATGATCTTGTGACGAATGCACCCCACCGGGTGAAAGTAGGCCCAGCATATGGCAGGTCGCGTTATTTTTTTGCAAGGCACTGATCAGGTCTTTCATTGCCTGCGTATCCCCCAGACTATTTTCAGACACGGCTTTGTCGATGCGTGGCAGGTTTTGCATGACCACCCGGCCTGCGCCCAAATTCATGTGACCAACTTCAGAATTGCCCATCTGACCGGACGGCAGGCCGACTTGTTCGGCCGAGGCATTCAGTGTTGTGGTCGGGCAGTCGGCACTTAAGCGATCCCATGTCGGTGTATTGGCTTGGGCAATGGCGTTATCTTTATCATCCGTTCGATAACCCCAGCCATCCAGAATACATAAAACAGTCGGGCGCGGGGGGGTAAGCTGTGTCATGGTCAAATCTTCAAGGGCTAGTTAAGGAATGGGCCTTACATATATGTGGGTCGATCTGCGATAAAACCAAATAAGTTTTAAAACGGATCGACCCACAAAGTTCAACAAATTAGTCAGGCTTACTGACGTGCAGCAGCGTCCAGTTCTTTCAGGCTTTTTTCTGCACGAAATGCCTTTTCAATAGAGTCTTGTGCACGGGTTACCATGTTTTTCAATGTATCCACAAACCCGCGCATATCATTTGCCACGTTGGTAAAGGTATCTTCATACTGTCCGGCTGTTGCCGCTTCAATCGCCATGTTGGTTGCGATCGAGTTGGATTGAGACACCACTTCGGCAATGCGTTTGGCTTGTTCGTTCAGGTATTTAACGCCACCGTTAATTTCTTCAAATTTGGCAATGGCGGCTGAAATACTATCATCAGCATCTTCTTCGTAGAATTCCGGCTGATAGGATTCTTCACTGTATTCTTCGTATGCGTCTTCTGCATATTCTTCAACAGGGGCTTCTTCTTCTACATATTCTTCTTCGGCTTCAACCGCGATCGGTGTCTCTGCCGCTTCGACTTCTTCATCCTCATGGAAAGCTTCGACTTTGCGCATTTCCAGGTTGATTTGTTCCAGACGGTTCACCAATTCACGGGTATATTGGGTTAGGGCACGAATGGAGACACCATATGTTCCGGCGCGACCTGCGGCCAGTTCTGCGTTCAAGGATAAAATACGCATGTCTTCGGCAACGTCGCCCAAGCCTTGAAAAGCTTCAAACGTATTGCGGCATTGTCCAAAAAGTTCCTGTTGGTATTGTGCAACCTGCGGGTTGGATGCATCATACGCATTTGAGCTGACTTGATCTTGCATTGTTATCGCTTCGCCCCTTGCTAAAAAATATGTTTCTCATGAGTTATATGGGATTATGACCTGTTTCGTCAAAACCGCAAATCTCTTTCTTATGAAATACTGCAGATTTAACAGAAAATCTTTAAGAAAATGATTGCGTTCATGTGTTTTTTAATCCCGATGGTAAGGATGACCCGCCAGAATCGCCTGAGCGCGAAATAATTGTTCGGCAAGAAGCGGGCGGACAAGCATGTGGGGCCAGGTCATCGCGCCGAAGCTTAACAGCAAATCGGATTGAGTACGGACCGATTCATTCAGCCCGTCTGCCCCACCAATAATGAAAGCGATATCGCTGCGTCCCTGATCCATCCAGTTCTGGATTTTTCCGGCAAAATCGCGGCTGCCCATGGTCTTGCCCCGTTCATCCATCGCAACGACAATTGCGCCTTTCGGAACCGCGTCCAGTAATAAGGCGGCTTCGGCCTGTTTTAATTCATCGCCAGTGATTTTTTTGCGCACATCCAGTTCTTTTAAGATCGGTGCAGGGCGCATACGGGCACAATAGGTATCAAAAAGGGCCCGTTCAGGCCCTTTTTTCCATTTTCCTATGGCGATAATATGACTTTGCATCAGCCGATATGTTCAGAATCGGATACATTGTTTTTTGGTCCGTCCCACATCTTTTCAAGGTTGTAGAATTCACGTACTTCCGGGCGGAACAGATGCACAATCACATCAAAAGCATCCAAAACAACCCAGTCCCCCTGATCTTTACCTTCAGCAGACAAACCTGTCAGACCCGCAGCCTTGAGCTTTTCCGACAAATGATCTGCCATGGCGACGACCTGGCGTTGTGAGGTACCGGACGCAATAACCAGATGATCGGCCAGACTTGATTTACCGGCCAAATCGATGGTGACAATGTCTTTGGCTTTGTCGTCATCCAAAGAGGTCACAGCCAGATCCAGGATTTCCTTGGATGTCAGTTGGCTTTTTTTCGAACGTGCTATGGTCTTATTCCTTATGTTCAAGTCGGTTACGTATTTCGGTGGCCGATAACGGATTTCCCCGGATGGGTAAAAATATCCAGCATCCCGTGGATTGGCGTTTCAAAACGCGCGCCATACGTTGGGGCAGGCGGTTTTTTTTGAAACGTTGGGCCGTTTTCGACGACAACGCCTTTAAAGCATAAGTCGGACGGTGGTAAATGGCAATCCTGCAGCTGTTGAAAATCACCTGCCAGTCCTTCCAACGATGAAAGGTCGCCAAATTGTCCGCCCCCATGACCCAGACAAACCGGATATTGGGATATCTTTGCTGTAAGGCTTTCAGCGTGTCGGCGGTATAGCGAGTCCCAAGGCGGGTTTCAAGTGCTGTTATCTTGATTTTGGGGTTTTTTACCTGTTTTTCGGCCATTTCCACTCGTTTTGCCAATGGCGCCATGTCTTTTTTAGATTTTAATGGATTCTGCGGGGAGACCAGCCACCAGACCTGATCCAGACCCATTTGCTTGAGCGCCATTTCAGAAATATAGACATGACCGGCATGTGCGGGATTAAATGATCCGCCTAATAAACCAACCGTGATGTGGGTTTGGGGGCCAAAAGCAGGAAGGGACATGTCGTTGTAAAACTCTTGTTCTCTAATATATACAGGGGCAAAAGATAATAAGTCTTAAGGCGCTTTTCTACCAATCAGAAAGTTTCTTTCTTCGATGCGCTTGACGGATATCCTTCATGACCCTAAATTCAACGCACGTTTTTTTTGATCCTTTAGGATAAGATTATGACACAAAAGATTACAGACGACAGCTTTGATGCAGATGTCGTAAATGCAGACAAACCCGTTCTTGTTGATTTTTGGGCAGAATGGTGTGGTCCGTGTAAACAAATCGCACCGGCTCTGGATGAACTGGCTGAAGAACTCGGCGGCAAGCTGACAATTGCCAAACTGAACATTGATGAAAACCCGACAACACCGTCTAAATTCGGTGTACGTGGGATTCCAACTTTGATGTTGTTCAAAGATGGTCAGGTTGCAGCAACAAAAATCGGCGCTTTGCCGAAAAATAAACTGCAAGAATGGATCGAATCCGTCCTTTAAGGAATGTGATTTAAGACATTTAAAAGCCCTGCTTTCAGTGAGGAAGGCAGGGCTTTTTTGTGTTTAAGATTCTAAAGTTCTTAGAATTTTTTCATTTTAGATTGAACTGTTATTTCCGCACGTTTCAATACTTCTTGGATACCTCGTGCAAAAGCATCATTATGGATATCGACCAAATTACACTCTTTATTATAGGAAATTTACTTTTTTCCTGTCCTAATTAGGCTTAAACAGCAATAGGTAATTGCGGTTCAATCAGCATATCAGCACTAATGCCCGAAGCCGCGCGAATGGCTTTGATTTGGGAGATCGAAAGATCGCGTTTTCCAGATAAAAACTCTGATGCACGTGCTTTACTGCCCATGACTGTTGCTAAATCCTTTTGCTCTAATCCACTTAAATCCATATAGCCTTTAACAGCTTCAATTGGAGTGAGAGGCTCAACAGGGCATTGTTCTTCTTCATAATGTGCGATTAACATACTTAAGACACATAAGGTGTCATGCTCAGGCGTACCTTCTTTGCTGCCCCATAAACGCTCCAGCTGATCCATTGCTTGATCATATTCTGCTTCATTATGAATTGGTGCTAACTGATAAGGCATATTACACCCTCCTAAAATCTGTGCACACTTAATGCATCAATTCGATCATATTCTGTATGGGTGCCACTAAATTGAATCCAACATGTTTGAGATGAAAAATCAAAAGCTGCGATCAGCCTAAAATCACCACCAGCCACTTCAAAATGCACACGTTCGTTATTCAGGGTCTTGCATTTAGAAAAAGCCTGCTGAACATCATTCATAGACTGCCATTGCGCTTTGCGAATAACAGCATGCCAAAACTTCAAAGATTTTTGTGTTTGTGGATGCTTATCCCAATATTCTTTTAAGCTTCTGTATTTGATGACATTCATATAACTTTTCCAGTCTTGTCATCATTACAACAGTTTCCATTTTGGAAACAAGCAAGAGTTCACAAAATAGAAACCTTTACTTAAATGACCTTGCCACCACCAAAAGAAGCGAGTGCTTCATCTAGGCTGCCCCGCCAGGTTTGGCGTTTGGCCAGTTTATTTTGGGCGGCTTCGGGCAGGTCGTCGAAACTGATTGCCCCCTTCATGATCAGAAGTTCGATCAAATCTTCCACAACGCGAGCCATGGCCATATCACTTTCGGCCAAATCTAAAAGGGTCGCAGCTGTGCCGGTTTGGGTGCTGAGGAACGCCATAATATCAGGATGGTTCATAGGGAGTTCTTCCTCCACCCCATCATGCGGATTTTGGTAAATTGCTTTGATTTCACCATTGGGTTCACGCAGGACATAGGGCATTGAAGTTCTCCAACAAGACAGATGTTTCTAATATTCTGGCTTGTTTTTTTAAAAACTTCAATGCTCTTGCTCGTTTTGGTTTAAGGGCGGCAATGTCCGTCGCCGCGTACTTTATATTTGAAGCTGGTCAGTTGCTCCACACCAACCGGGCCGCGCGCATGCATTTTCCCGGTGGAGATACCGATTTCAGCCCCCATGCCGAATTCACCGCCATCAGCAAATTGGGTGGAAGCATTGAGAACACAAATTGCGCTATCGACCTGATTGAGGAAGCTTTCCGCCACATTCATATCTTCGGTGATGATACAATCTGTGTGATGAGAGCCATAGGTGTTGATGTGGTTCACGGCCTCATTAACACCAGACACGACTTTTACAGAGATAATGGCGTCCAGATATTCAGTGCCCCAGTCTTCTTCACTAGCAGGCTGAATACGGGCGTCAACTTTTTGTGCCGCTGCATCCCCGCGGATCTCGCAGCCAGCATCGATCAGATCATTGATGATGGGTGACATGTCTACGTTTTCATGGACCAGCAGAGTTTCAGTTGCCCCACAAATTCCGGTGCGGCGCATCTTGCCATTGACCACGACTTTACGCGCTTTTTCCAGATCGGCCTTTTCATCCACATAGATATGGCAAATGCCATCCAGATGTTTAAACAACGGAATTTTAGACTCGCGTGTGATACGTTCAATCAAGCCCTTGCCGCCGCGTGGCACAATCACATCAATGGTGTCAGACATGGTCAGCATTTCACCCACTGCCGCACGGTCTGTGGTCGGGATCATCTGAATGCAGGTCTTGGGCAGGCCAACTTCTTCAAGGGCGGTTGTGAGGCAATCCATGATCGCATGGCTGGAATAAAAGCTTTCTGATCCACCGCGCAAAATTGCAACATTACCGGATTTCAGTGACAGTGCCCCTGCATCGGCTGTCACGTTGGGGCGTGATTCGTAAATAATACCGATGACGCCAAGGGGTACGCGCACGCGTTGGATTTCCAGCCCATTGGGACGGTCCCATTCAGATATGATATCGCCCACCGGATCATCCAGTTTGGCAATATCTTCCAGACCTTTCGCCATGGCTTCGATGCGGGCATCATCCAGCATCAAGCGATCCAGCATGGACCCGCTTAAGCCTTTTTGTTCGCCTGCAGCCATATCTTTTGCGTTGGCATCCTTGATCAATGGGGCGTTTTTGCGCAACAAATCAGCCGCTTTTAAAAGGGCGTTGTTTTTTTGCTCAGTTGGCGCGATAGACAAAACAAGGCTTGCGGCTTTCGCCTGGGTGCCGAGGTCTTGCATAATCGCTTTGATGTCTTGAGCTGCTTGCGCCGTCATCGATTTAATCCTTCTATTTGAGTTGGGCGGCTAAAATAAGCGTTTCCTTTAAAAGGCGCAAGCTGTATCAAAGAGCCATGACAGACACATTCAATTGGTCCAAAGACCGCATGCAAGTTATTCTGATTGCCGGAGCGCAGGCTTTGGTGATGAGCGGGTCCAGCTTGATTATGACCATTACCGCATTGACCGGAGCAATTCTGGCTGATGATCCGGCGATGGCGACCCTGCCACTTGCCTTTCAGTTTGTCGGTATGATGTGCGCGACCATTCCGGCTTCGCTCTTTATGGGGCGGGTGGGGCGCAAAATTGGCTTTAGTGTTGGATTGATAATTGGCATCGGCTCTGCCCTGCTGGCGGCACAAGCCATTTTTATGGGGAGCTTCTGGCTTTTTGTCGTGGGCAGTTTTGGTCTGGGGATCAATAACAGTTTCGCCGCTTATTTGCGGTTTGCCGCAGCCGAGATCGTCCATAAAGACCATCGCCCCACGGCCATTTCTTATGTCATGGCAGGCGGGATTGTGGCGGCTTTTGTCGGGCCATGGCTGGCAACAGAATCGAAAGAATGGTTTGAACCTGTCTTGTTTGCAGGCGGCTTTGTCTCTATGGCCGGGCTTTATATTCTTGCCATGACGGTGGTCTGGAGCGTGCGCTTTCGAAAAGAAACCCCAACATCTGAAATGCACGGCCCGGCACGCCCTTTGTCAGAAATTATCAAACAACCTGCTTTTATCACAGCCGTTTTAGCCGGGACTATGGGCTATGGGGTCATGAGTTTGGTGATGACTGCGACACCTCTCGCCATGGTGGCTTGCGGTCTGCAATTTGATGATGCGGCCTTTGTGATTCAATGGCATGTGCTTGGTATGTTTGTGCCCAGCTTTTTCACCGGAAAACTGATCCAGCGTTTTGGCGTGCTTACGATCATTTTGATTGGGACGATTCTGAACGGGGTTTGTATGGTGATTGCACTGGCGGGGATTGATCTGATGAATTTCTGGTTCGCGCTGGTCGCCCTTGGGATCGGCTGGAACTTCATGTTTATCGGCGGCTCCAGCCTTTTGACCCAATGTTACCGCGAAACCGAACGTTCCAAAGTTCAGGCGCTCAACGATTTTCTTGTTTTTGGAACCGTAGCGGCTGCCAGTTTTTCCAGCGGGGCTATTCAGGACACAATGGGCTGGAGCTGGGTTAACATCGTGGTTGCTGCCCCTATGATCATGGCACTTTTAAGTGTGATTTGGCTGATGCGCTTGCGCCGTGCAGACGGATAGTTTTAGGGCAAGCAGACAATGTTCATATGCGACGGCAGGTGTCTTTTGACAATGTGCTCCAATGAAAAAGAGGTCCCTGTTTTCACAGGGAAACGGGTTATGTTTAATATTTACCCTGCCAGCAACTCATCCAGCAGACGGATAACGTCTTTCGACGCCTCATCGACTTTGGCGATTTCGGCTAAAGCGCCTTCGACGTCACCAGCATTGTAAAGGTGCACGGCTTCGATGCCAAGGGTGTGAACTCTTTCGTGGGGGGCTTCCAAGGCGGAAAAAGCGGGATGGTTTTTCAGCTCATTGGCGGCATCGGAATAATACCATTTACCCAAACGACAACAGGTGTGATCGGACAATTCATCCGGGTTCAGGCCTTCCAGACCTGCGATCATGTCTGCGAGGCGTTTTTTCCAAATGATATGGTCTGATTTTGCGATGCGTACGATACGGTTGGGGACTTCGAAGTTTTCAAGCGTGCTCATTTGTTCGCTGATCATGGTTTCGACCGCTTGCATGGCCACCATGTTGGATTTAACATCTTCCACGTTGTGCTTGCTGTTATTGGCAATGCCGGTGATGGAGCTGTTTATATTGTCAGCAGCTTCGGTCTGTTCATCCAGAACGGCACTGATTTGATCCATACTTTTTGAGGCGGCTTCGATTTTTCCAGCAACATCATTCATGTTGGCATTTACGCTATCCATGACGGCCTGACCGTTGGCAACTGCTTTGGTCCCTTCGTGCATCGAGAAAACAATTTTACCCATTTCATCGCGCAGATTATCAATGCGTTCACGGATTTGATCGGTCGCGCGTGAGGTTTGATCCGCCAGGGCTTTGACTTCGCCAGCCACAACAGCAAACCCCTTGCCGGCTTCGCCTGCACGTGCTGCTTCAATGGTGGCATTCAGGGCCAGAAGGTTGGTTTGGGATGCAATCTTTTCAATGGATTCGACAATTTCACCGATTTGTTGAGACGCATGGGAAAGTTCATCCACGCGGGTAGCCGCTGTGGAAACGGCATGGGCAATTTCATTCATGCTTTCGACAGCTTCTCGGGTAGCATCCTGACCGTTATGGGTGGTCTCCAGTGCCTCGCTAGACGAACGTGAGACTTGCGTACTGTTTTCGCTGATGGTCTGAAACCCCATAACCATTTGTTCGATAGCTGCTGCAATCTGTTGGGTGTCTGTATCGACATTGCGGATGGCATGAAGGATGGAAGCATTGGAAATCGCAGCTTCATTCACGGACATGGAAAGGTTGACAGAACGGTCCATCAATTGATTGGCAAAATCGCTTTGGGCATTATGGGTGTGTGTTTTACTTGAATGATTAACAAAAGAGCTCATGGCCACTTCGAGATCCATAAAAGTAATGGATGTGATGGCTTGACAAACCGGGATCGCTTTTTTGGGATCTTTTCCGTAAGTTTTCAATACGAGATTGAGCAATTCATCCACGATCAGGTTGTAACCAGCGATATACCATTGCGGGCTGACACCGACCCGTTCATGGACTTCTCCAATTTTGGCTGATCTTTGAAGAAACTCTTCATCAAAATGACCTTGAAATAATCGGACCCAATGTTGTTTTTGTGCTGCTTTCAACGCGTCAAGGCCAGAGCTATTTTTCAACATTTCCGGTACGTCATCCCAGCTTTGGACATGCACGTAAAATCGATCCAAAATGCCATCCAAATGACGTTCCAATGTGGGTAAAAAGCTGCTTAAAGCCTTTACTGCGTCAGAATTAAGACGATATTGTTTTAACTTTTCAGAAATGTCAGTCATGAAGCGATGCCTGCTTGTGGTTATTTTTGTATGCAGTATCACATAGCAGAAAGGAATTAACGCTTTATGTATATAGGGTAAAGAAAGTATATAGAAATGTAAAAAGGCTTGTTTTATTGAGTTTTGCGGGGTCTGCGCACGTCTTCCTGATCCCAGGTGCGTAAGGTTTTTTCAATCAGAGGCGCTGTTTTATACCAGATGGGTAATTGGGACAGGATGTAATAGAAGAAATCCCGGCTGAACATGGATTTCCCTTGTTCGCGTTTTGCCCATTTCCAGGCGCGTCCGGCACAGCGCTTAAACGCAATGCGTTGCAATTTCGTCGGCACATCCGGGTGATCGCGCAAAAAATGCTGGATGGTGGCAGACAGGTCATGAATCACGGTGGCAGAGGCATCAAGTACGCGGCCATCGGCTTCTATGGGGCCAAAGACGGACATGAGATCTGTTGTCCCCATGCGCCCTTGATAGCTGATGCGCAAGGGCAGGGAAAAATCCTGCACAAAAATAGTATCGTCACAGCCACCAACCTCTTTAAAGGTTCTGGTGCGGATCATGGTCGAGGTTGACCCGCCCATGCCTTTTTTGATGAAGGTTTCGAACGGGTTGGCGATCAGTTCGACAGATGCGCTTTCATCATTGGCGCCTTTGAAAGCTGCTACAAGATCATCGGCCAGTTCCCATCTGGCTTGCAGGTGGTCCAGTTGGTGTTCGCGCATAATCTCAAGCATACGCCGGGTGGCAAAATGGGTCATCACATCATCGGCATCGACGATTTTGATAAATTCCCCATTGGCGGCAAAGCCTCCGCGGTTAGTCGCGCCTGCAACGCCCGTGTTTTTCTGTTCAATAATGGTGACATTGGGCCAGTCGGCGGTTTGTTCTCTAATGACAGCGACAGAATTATCACTGGACCCATCATCAACAAAGATAAATTCACGTTCAAAATCACCGGATTGGGCGCCCAGCGACATCAGCATGGGGGCGAGAAATTTTTCTTTGTTATAAACGGTGATGACAAAAGAAACGTCGATCATGCATCCACCACCAGATCATCACGGTGGATCATAACGTCGCGGCCTTGATATCCGATTTTTTCTTCAATCTCGCTGGATTTGACCCCAACGATCAGCCTTGCATCTTCTGATCCATAAGCCATCAGGCCGCGCGCGACTTCTTTGCCATCAGGGGCAATGACTTGCACGGCTTCGCCTCGATCAAACGTGCCGATAATTTCTTTCACACCAATGGGCAGGATACTTTTTCCGGCGCGCAAGGCCTTGAGGCAGCCTGCATCGACAATCACTTTACCAACGGGTTTCAAGCTGCCTGAAATCCATTGTTTACGTGCGTTTTTCGGTGTTGCATCCGGTAGGAACCAGCTGGATTTCACCCCATCTTCCAAGGCTTTCAAGGGGTTCATGCGTTCGCCTTTGGTAATGACCATGCGACAGCCGGAATTTAACGCGATTTTGGCAGCTGCAATCTTGGTGGTCATCCCGCCGGAGCCCACATTGCTGGCAGACCCGCCCGCCATGGCTTCGATCTCTGGTGTGATCTGCTTAATCACCGGAATAAATTCGGCTTGTGCATCTCTGGATGGATCGGCCGTGTAAAGTCCATCGATATCGGAAAAGAGAACCAATGTATCAGCACTGATCATGGCGGCCACCCGTGCAGCCAGTCGATCATTATCACCAAAGCGAATTTCATCGGTTGCAACGCTGTCATTTTCGTTAATCAACGGGATCGCCCCGACTTTTAGCAATGTCTCGATCGTGTTGCGCGCATTGATGTAACGGCGACGGTTTTCGCTATCTTCAAGCGTGACCAGAATTTGCGCCACCGTGATTCGGTGATGTCCTAGAACTTCTTGATACGCATGGGCAAGACGGATATTTCCGCAGGCTGCCGCGGCTTGTTTTTCATCCAGTCGCAAGGCGCCAGTGGGCAGATCAAGGTGGCGTCGTCCCACAGCGACAGCGCCGGATGTTACAATGACGATTTCCTGACCCCGCGCGCGGGCTTCGGCGATATCACTTGCCAGACTTTCCAGCCAGCTGCGGTGAACGGTGCCACGTTCTGCATCAACCAACAGGGCAGAGCCGATTTTAATGACGATCCGTTTGCCGTCTTTTAATGCCGTGCTTTTGAGAAGGTCTGCCATGATTTGCTCTTACTAAGTTGTCATCCCGGATTTATTCCGGGATCCACAGTTCAGGCAATGAGTATTGTTTCCAAAGTGGACCCCGCAACAAGTGCGGGGTGACAGTTATATCTAATTATCCTAACGGATCAAACGGTTTATGTTCGTCTTCCCATTCTTCTTCATGTTCATCTTCGCTTAGACCTTCATCCCATGGACCTGCGGTAAATTCTTTCGCCCCGCCATCTTCACCTTGGATGATTCTGTTCATTTTTAACAGTAATTGGTCAATGCCTGTGCGTGCAACGCCAGAGATGGTGAAGATTTCCCCGTCATAGACTTTGGACAGAATTTCTTTTTGTTCATCCACCTGTTCATCCAGCAAGGCATCGCATTTATTCAGCGCAACCACTTCCGGCTTTAATGCCAGTTCTTTACTGTAGGCTTCAAGTTCATGACGGATGGTGGTGTAGGCTTCATCCACATCATCCTGCGTCACATCAATCAGATGCAGCAAAACGGCACAGCGTTCCACATGGCCAAGGAAGCGATCCCCCAGCCCTTGCCCCTCATGTGCGCCTTCGATCAGGCCGGGAATGTCTGCGACGACAAATTCATGACCATCTTTTTGGTCACCCGCATGGACCACACCCAAATTGGGGTGAAGCGTGGTGAAAGGGTAATCTGCGATCTTGGGGCGTGCGCGTGAGACAGCGGATAAAAATGTGGATTTACCAGCATTGGGTAATCCGACCAGCCCGGCATCGGCAATCAGTTTTAGACGCAGCCACACCCAACGTTCCACACCCGGCCAGCCTGGTTCACTTTTACGTGGGGCTTGGTTTGTGGATGTTTTAAACTGTGCATTCCCGCGACCGCCATCACCGCCGCGCATCAGGACACGACGCACACCCGGTTCCAGAAAATCAGCCAGAACGGTTTCTTTATCTTCATCCAGAATTTGCGTGCCAACAGGGACACGGATGATGATATCGTCGCCTTTTTTACCGGAACGGTTACGGCCGGCGCCGCCATCGCCACGCTTGGCTTTAAAGTGTTGCTGGTAGCGATAATCGATCAGGGTGTTGAGGTTATCGACACATTCCACGATCACATCACCGCCACGGCCACCGTCGCCACCGTCGGGACCACCGAATTCAACGTATTTTTCACGGCGGAAGCTGGTGCAGCCATTGCCGCCGTCACCACTTTTTAAGAAAATCTTTGCCTGATCGAGGAATTTCATCGTTTTTACTCATGTATTCCTGCGAAGGCAGGAATCTCTTCATTCTAAAGACCCCCGCCTTCGCAGGGGAACGAAAAAAGAGGAATGGTTAGTCACCATCCCTCTCTTCTCAAACTCTTAATAAGCGAGATTTCGCTTATTCAGCCGCTTCTACGTTTACGAAGGTGCGACCTTTGGCTTTGGTGCGGAAGTTCACTTTACCTTCTGCTTTTGCAAAAAGGGTGTGGTCTTTACCGATACCAACGTTTTCGCCCGGGTAGAATTTTGTACCGCGTTGACGGACCAAAATGTTGCCAGCCAATACAGCTTCACCACCGTATTTTTTGACGCCGAGGCGTTTGCTTTCTGAATCGCGACCGTTACGGGACGAGCCACCAGCTTTCTTATGAGCCATAACTTAATCTCCTAAAAATGAACGGCCTTAGCCTTTGATAGACTTAATGCGCAAAACGGTCTGCTCTTGGCGGTGACCTTTTGTGCGGCGATATTGTTGACGACGTTTTTTCTTGAAGATGATGACTTTATCACCTTTGCCTTGTTCCAGAACTTCTGCAGTTACAGAAGCGCCTTTAACAAGCGGTGTGCCAACAGTGGTTTTGCCTTCTGCGCCAACCAGAAGAACGTCTTCCAGCTTGATTTCAGAACCGGCTTCACCAGCCAATTTTTCAACAACGATTACGTCATTTTCAGCGACAGTATACTGCTTGCCGCCAGTTTTCACGATAGCGAACATGGTTCGTCATATCCTTAAATTTACGCGCTTTACGGTGCCGGGATTGCCAGACTTCGACTCGAAACGAGAACCTCAAACAGCGTGTTAACAAATATAGGGCTTTATGAACCCATAAAACCCGTCAAGTCGGCGCACTATACGCATCTTTTCCAAAGAGTCAATGAAATATGATTTTGCTGCCGGTGGCAGGGCAAAACACTTTAATCAAACCTGGAAAAACGGGATGGAAAGCTCAAGGGTTTATTCAAAGCAGTTCCAAATCTACTCGTAATGAGTGTGATAAAGATGTAACAGCTTGTTATCAAAAAACTATTATATGTTGAAATTAACACCATTTACTTGTTTTTGAGGATATCTTTTCTGCTCGGTGAATAGAAAGCAGAGAAGGGAATCTTCCATGACAACAACAAATTCAACATATACATCCGGCACGCTTATTTTTAGTGAATCTTTTGAAGAGAGTGGTATTACGGGCAGTGGGTTTCAGGTTTTTGATGAAGCAGACCCATGGAATACAAACGATTGGGATGTAGAAACCACTGCGGGTATTGAGATTCAAAACGGAAATGTTGGCGGTACAACGGGTGGCTCTGATGGAACAGCCCATGCGGAACTGGATACACATGGAAATTCCACCCTTTCCAAAATCAGCAAAATCATTAATACGCCAAATGATACCTATACACTGACATTTGATTATATGCCGCGTCCTGCAAATCAGGATGACAGCGATATGAAGGTTTATGTGGGTGAGGAGAGTTTTGTTGTTTCATCCGATAATAACGGCGTTGTTTCCTTCGTTAATTCAACCAGCTATCAGGTTTTGCAAACAACCAATGCAAACGGCTGGACGACTTTCACGGTTGTCATGACAGACACGGCCCCAACGACAGAAATTGCTTTTGAAGGTCTTGGCACAGTTAATAACCAAGGCGCCTACCTCGATGCCATCAATGTTTATGAATATGATGACCTCACAGCAGAAGGCGGTGTGATTTCTGTGAATGCAGGGGATGAAGCCACATGGCATCTGGCAGGTAGTGGCGATGAAGGCCTGGATGTCACATTCTCCATCGATGGCACTGCGGATGCAGAAGGCTGGATTGATGTTGGTAATGGTAAGGTCAAACTGACTGATAGCGCAACCGGGGAATATCAGTTTATCGCTGATGAGACAGCGACGGGAAACAGTAGCTTTACCTATACGGTGACGGATGATTTGGGGCAGGTGACGACGGGTGAGATGGTTGTTGACATTGGTGCTCCAGACGATTTTTACGGTGCTATTGAAGACATTGTTTTAGATGATGGATTATCAGTCAGCCAAACGGGTAATATTACATTATCTGCTGACGGAAAGACAATTTCTTCCGGCGCCAATAGTTGGTTC
>JABXIG010000059.1 GCA_013373205.1 Methylocystaceae bacterium
CACCATCAGCGCGACCACCGTGAACGGCGGGGCCAGCTCCAACGGCATTACGTCCCTTGGCAACACGACGATTAAGGATACAACGACGCAAGCTTTATCGGGTAACTTAAGCGTCGGCGGTAACCTGTCCCTGACAGGCGGGGCGATCAGCACGACATCCGGCACAGGCGATGTGGGCGGCACGGCGACGATTAATGGGACAAGCTACACAGGCAGCAATGCCCTTGAAGCCACAGGCACCATCACCGTCACCACCACGGGCGATACCACCCTAAACACAGGCGCGGCCCTGACCTCCAGCGGCTCTGTCTCAGTTGAGGCGCAGAACATCACCTCTGACGCCACCGTCAGCTCCCAAACCGGGACCACATTGACAGCGACGCAAGCACTGACCACCCAAAGCAATTCAAAGACCCAAAGCGCGGCCAACACAACAGTCACAGCAGGCACGACCCTGACCAATGGCGGCATCATGACGGCTGCGGGGGCACTCAGCCTGACAGCCACGAACCTGATTAATTCCGGCACGCTTTCCGATGGGACGAACGATGGTTTTGATATGACCATCACGGGGGATTTGACCAACTCTGGCCTGATCTATTCTTCCGGCAGTCTGACCTTAAAAACACCGGGCACGCTGACCAACAACGAAGGCAATATTCTGGCCGATGGCGCTATCCAGATTGATGCCGATGGGGCGGGCACTAAAAACACCAAGGTCTGGAACTATTCCGGGAATATCGAGAGCCTCAATGGCGGGATTACGATCTCGACCAATGAGTTGTTGAATGAGCGGAAAAACCTTGTAAGCACGGAAACAACCGTTTCTGAAAGTTCAAGTTCCGGGCCACAAGTCACAACAAATCAGGATTACAGTGGTTCTTACCTCATTTATCAGTGGACCTCGAGCTCCAGTGAAATTGATGTTAATTCAACTTCCAGCTCACCTGTTGCAAAAATCCTGTCAAAACAGGATATGACCCTCAACGCCAGCAACCTCACAAATAAAGGAGGACAAATTCATTCAGATGCGAATCTGGCAATGTCAGGTTCCAGCTTGACAAATGAAGGGGCTGCAACCGTGAGAAAGACGTCAACCAGCAGCACGAAATGGCATATTGAATCAAGAAGCTGTCATGACAATGAATCAGGAAGCGTTTGCCCTCTGCCCAGCACCGGGCGTTATGCCATGCAAAGCTCCTCCTCCTCTTCTTCTGTCGTAACAGCCCCCGGCGACACTTTCATCACCGCAGGTGGCAATATCACAGGCTCCTTCACAGGTTCTATCGATAACGTCTCTATCAAATCCGGCGTGGACCCGGTCACCATCACGGCTGGTTCCGCCAACGTCCATGCCACCTCCGCCGATATCGGCACCCCGACGACTGAAACCATTCATGCGGGTCTGAGCCTGCCCACAGGTGTCGGCGGCCTGTTCGTGCAAACGACCGACCCCACAGCCGAATTTGTTTTAGAAACCAACCCGGCCGTCGCGACGTTGGGCGCGCTTTATGGTTCGGACTATTTTCTTGAAAAGGCAGGCGTCAATCTGGTCAAGGGCACAGAGACATCCTTGCGCCTGGGCGACAAAGCGTGGGAGATGCGAAATGTGCGCAACCAGATTATGGCGACCACCCATCAGCGTTTTCTGGACAAAAACATCACCTCGGATGCCGATCAGTATAAAGCCCTGATGGACAATGCGCTTGCCCAGCATGAAGACCTGAAACTGTCCCATGGCGTTGAACTGAGCAAAGACCAAATCGCAGCCCTCACCAGCGATATCGTCTGGAATGTGGAAGTCACGCTGGAAGATGGCCGCAAAGCCTTAAAGCCCGTGGTCTATTTCGCCGAAGCCACGCGCATGGTGATTGACTCATCCGGCGCCCTCATCAAGGCAGGCGGCGACCTCACCCTGACAGCGGCCAACGACATCAACAATTCCGGCACCCTCAGCGGGGCGAACACCACCCTTGCCAGCACGGCAGGATCGATCAGCAATGACTACGGTAAAATCGAGGCTGCAAATGGCGACCTTTCTGTCACGGCTGATCAAAATATCGAGAACACAGGCGGATTAATCACAGGCAACAACGTCACTTTGGCCACGACCAACGGCAACGTCACCAACACGACAGAAACCTGGCGTCAATCACAAACCATCATCCCGCGCCGTGGGGATTGGGAACGTGATGCGGTCATCGCCTTTAACGATACCACCGGGTCTCTTGCCCAGATCAAGGCCACCAACGGCAATCTCACCATCACAGCGGGCGGCGATATTAAAGATACAGGCAGCGTCATCCGCGCCAGCAATGATGCGAGCCTGAAGGCCGATGGCGATATCATCCTTGATACCAACACGACGGGCCAGCGCTATCTGAAAAACCCGAAACACGCCAATGTCGCCATTACCAAATTGAAAGAAAATGGCAGCCAGATCAGCGCGGGCAACACCCTGACCCTGGAGGCCGGAAAATCCACCATCGCCAAGGGCAGCACCCTGGAGGCCGAGCTGGGCAATCTTAAGATCACTTCAGGTCAAGACACCGCCATCGTGGCTTCCCAAATCACCGAGACGGAACGCGCAGGCGATCGCGCTATTGATCAACTGATCTCGACGCGCAAAACCGTGCAGAACGCGCAACTGCGTGCCAAGGGCGATGTGATCATCACGTCTGGGCTGGATACGGTTCTGGATGGGGTCGATAGCACCAGCGGTGGCGACACATCCATCACGTCGCTCGCCTCCACCACCATCAATTCCCGGCAAAACAGCTTTAAAAAAGATATCAAGGGATCAAAATATGAACTCCATATCGACCAAACCGAAACCGTCCCCTCCAAGATCGAAGCAGGCGGTGACCTGACCATCCAAGCGACCCTCGGTGATGTCACGGTCAAATCCGCCGCCCTAAAATCCGGCGGCAAAACCACGCTCGCCGCGCTCAATGGCGATGTGAATATCCGCGCCAATAAGGATATTAATTTCTATCACGAAAGCGGCACGAAAACAGGCGGCATGTGGACCACGGTGTTTGACCGCGGCCACATCGACGAAACCGTCCAACACACCACCATCGACGCCGGAGACGGCCTGACGATTACAGTGGGCGCAGGCGGTCAAGTCAATGTGGACTATAAAGACTTCGGCGACCTGGATAAATCGGTCGAGCGCTTGAGCAAAGAGCCGGGCCTGGAGTGGATGGCGCAAGTGAAGGCTGGCCTTACGGATGTCCAATGGAATGCCATTAAGGAAACCCATAAAAGTTGGGACTATAGCAGCCAAAACCTAAGCGCTGGCGCAGCCATGATGATCACCATGGTTCTGACCGCTGTCACCATGGGAGCTGGATCTATCTTTGCAGCAGGGGCTGGAATGCAAGGTCTTAGCCTTGGTGGAATGGCTGCGCAAGGCATGGGATTATCTGGCCCAATGGCTGCTGCTGTCAGTGCTGGTATCAACAGCCTCGCTGTCAGTGTTGGGGTTTCCACTATCGCTAATAAAGGCGACCTCGGTGCTGTTCTCAAAGACATCGGGTCTAAAGACAGTCTGCGCAACCTGGCTGCAACAATGATCACCGCAGGTGTCTTAAATGGTATCATGCCTGCGGGATTGGACAAACCGCTGAAACAACTGGAGACACTGCAAAAAGTGCAGAAAGTCGCTTTGCAAGCTGTCGTCCGAACAGGCGTCGGCGCGACAATTGGTGGTGGTGATTTCGGTGATGTTCTAAAAAGCAACGTTATTCTGGCTGGCGTTAACGTAGTTGGGGCAGAGCTATCTGGAAAAATCGGTGAGCTGGCCGATGCGGGAGACATTCCCGAAGCCGTTAAATATATCGCCCACGCCGCAGTCGGTTGTGGTTCCGGTGCGGCCATGGGCGGTGATTGTGCCAGTGGTGCCGCCGGTGCTGTCATCGGTGACATTGTGGCTGAAAATTATAAGATTGAAGTCACCAAGGATATTCTTGCAAAGGGTGAGGCCATCACCGCTGAAGACCTCAACATCATGGAAGCCAATGGTGTCAATCTGGCGACACTCGTATCTGGTCTTGCCGTTGCGATGGCAGGTGGTGATGGCTATATGGCGCAATATACGGGACAGAATGCTGCAGAAAACAACGCTTTTGGCCTGATTACCCGCTTGGTAAAAAGTGGTGGCAAAATCGCCGTTGAGATGATCAAGCGCCAGTATAAAAATGGTAAGGTCTCGATGAAGGACCTGAAAGAGCTTGGCATTGATGAAGTCTTAAGCGTCGGCGAAGACATTTCTACCATCTTTGATCCTGAAACAGGCTGGACCGAAAAAGGCCTCGCCGCCATGAGCATCGTCGTTGGTATAGATTCAGGCGATATCAAGGCTGTTCAGAATTTGATTAAGGCGGGGAAAGCGGAGAAGCTTGGCAAAAGTAACTTTGATCAAAAATTCAATAATGTTTTCGCAAGCCCTGAAGAATCAGAAACGGCTTGGAAAGTATATAAGCAATCAAGCCAGAGCAAAGAAGAACTCGTTATTGGTCGTCTAGATGATACGGCAGCGGGGGCAGAGCTTGGGATGCGGCGACTGAATGAACCAGATTGGACCATCAATGTGAATGATGCTTGGATACAAGGTGGGATCGATGCTAAGAAAAAATTCTATTTGGGTTCTAATGCAGATATTTCAAACTATCGTGTTGCCTGGGACCAATTGGAAAGCAATCGTGGAGAACACCCCTCAACAGTATTCTTTAGAGAAATGAAACAGCTTCGGGATGCTGGCTACGAAATGGTCGGCGACTATATGGTGCCCAAAAAATAAAAGGTATTCTTCATGAATGAGTATGAAAGTTATAAAGAATTTTTGGATTACCTTGAGTATAGGAAATACTCTTGGCACGATGTTGACAAATTAATTAAATTTTATCAGAGTCTAAATTTAGAAGGGCGAGAACGCTTTAATGCGGATACTCCCGCTTTCTCTCGGTTCACTTTGATGAACAGCTATCTGTCTAAATTATGTAGAACATATTCTAGCCTATCCTTGAAAAAAAAAATCAGTTCAATTGAGGAAATGATATTTTTTATCTCTTTAGACAATTTTGAAAATGACTACAAAGAGAGCATTTTAAGAACCCAAAGATTTTTAAGGGAAATAAAACTAGATGAACCGATATTTCGAGAAATTTGGTCAAACCTTTCACAAAGCATGCCTAAAATAACTAAGTGTCAAATTACGAGATTAGCAGAAATGGAGTTCCGGGGACACTTACCGATCTTTTAGTTGAATGTATCCAAAGCGCTTTTCCCTCAAGGAAAAGCGCCCTGTTTAACCCGGATCCATCACAAATTCTTTCCTTCCTCTAAATAAATTCATTGATAACAGTAAGTTATGTTAAAATAGACTGTATATAGAAAATACAGGGTGTTTTTTCGATGTTGTTTTCCA
>JABXIG010000012.1 GCA_013373205.1 Methylocystaceae bacterium
GGCGGTTACCAATATTACCCGGACAACCCCACTCGCAATTGGACACCGGACCAGCTGGGTAAAGGGATTTTCTATTACGAGCGCAAGCTTAACGATGCCTTCCTGTCCGTGGTGACGTGATAATGGATATCGTCGTTCAAAGTCAGCGCCTTACCTCGAATGCCGCCCTCACTTCTGCACAGGCAGCAGTGAGTAAGGGAACGGAAATTGGGGTAAAGATCAATGTTGCTGTCGTAGATAGTGGCGGACATTTGCTTGCGTTTCTGCGTGCTGACGGAGCTTTTTTGCCATCTATAAAGATTGCGCAGGATAAAGCCTATACCTCAGCAGGCTTTTTTATGCCCAGTGCGACCCTTTATGAAGCCATTAAAGGTGAGCCGGATGTCTTAAGTGGTATTGGAAAACAGGATCGTGTCGCCGCTTTTTCTGGTGGGCTGCCGATTGTATCGGCCGGTGAAGTTGTCGGCGGCATTGGTGTTTCAGGTGCGAGTGCTGAACAGGATCAAATATGTGCGCAAGCTGGCGTCGATGCTATTGGACTTCAAAGTAACTTAGGAGAATAAGAATGAAGGACATCCTTAACTTCATCAATGGAGAGTACACAAAGGGGACAAGTGGTCGCACTTTTGACAATATCTCACCAATTGATGGCCGTAAAATTGCGACGGTGCATGAAGCACTTAAGCCGGAAGTCGATGCGGCTGTAAAAGCGGCTAAAGCTGCGTTAGACGGCCCATGGGGTAAAATGAGCGTTAATGAGCGCGTTGAGATGCTGAATGCAATCGCGGATGGCATTAATGCGCGTTTTGATGAATTTCTGGAAGCCGAAATTCTAGATACGGGTAAGCCAAAGAGCCTTGCTTCCCATATCGATATTCCGCGCGGCGCTGCAAACTTCAAGGTATTTGCCGATACGATCAAAAATGCAGCGACAGAAACATTTATGTTGGATACGCCTGATGGGGCAGGTGCCCTGAATTATGGTGTGCGTCGTCCTAAAGGCGTGATCGCTGTTATCAGCCCCTGGAACTTGCCTCTGTTGCTTATGACCTGGAAAGTCGGTCCGGCTTTGGCCTGTGGTAATACAGTTGTGGTCAAGCCTTCTGAAGAAACACCACTGACGACGACATTGCTTGGTGAAGTGATGAATGAAGTCGGTGTGCCCAAAGGCGTCTTTAACGTTATTCATGGTTTTGGTCCGGACTCTGCGGGTGCCTATTTGACGCAGCACCCAGAAGTCGATGCCATCACATTTACCGGCGAAACCCGTACAGGTGAACATATTATGCAAGCTGCGTCAGTTGGTTTGCGCGATATTTCGCTTGAATGTGGCGGTAAGAACGCGGCAATTGTCTTTGCAGATGCTGATATGGATAAGGCAATTGAGGGGGTTATGCGCTCCGCTTTTGCAAACTGTGGTCAGGTCTGTTTAGGGACGGAACGTGTCTACGTTGAACGCCCGATCTTTGAAGAATTTGTTCAACGGCTGAAAGAAGGCGCGGAAAGTCTTAAGCTTGGGGCACCACATGAGGCCGGGACAAATTTGGGACCGTTGATTTCACAAGAACACAAAGAAAAAGTCCTTTCTTATTATAAACTGGCTGTCGAAGAAGGTGCAACAGTTGTCACCGGTGGTGGCGTGCCGGACTTGTCGTCTGAACTGTCGGGCGGGGCTTGGGTGCAACCAACGATCTGGACCGGTCTTACGGAAGATGCCCGTGTGGTCAAAGAAGAAATTTTCGGTCCATGTTGTCACATTCAGCCTTTTGATAGCGAAGAAGAAGTCATCAAACTGACCAATGACAATGTCTATGGGCTGGCGACTTCTATCTGGACAGAAAACCTGACACGTGCGCATCGGGTCGCCCCTAAAATTGAGGTTGGTATTGCTTGGGTGAATTCCTGGTTCTTGCGCGATTTACGCACGCCGTTTGGGGGTGCGAAACAATCCGGTATTGGCCGTGAAGGCGGTGAATATTCATTGGAGTTCTATTCAGAGCTCAGCAACGTATGTATCAAATTGTGAGGCCAGAAGAATATGGTAGATCAAAATATCCAAAAATCAGCAGACATGTTGTGGGACGCCTGGAATACAAATAAACCAACAACCCCTATTCGTGAACTGCTTGGTGAAACTGATGTTGAAGCAGCTTACGCTGTTCAGGAAATTAATACGAAACGTTGGTTGGAACAAGGTCGCCGTCTGTCTGGACGTAAAATAGGTTTGACCTCAAAAGCTGTTCAAACTCAATTGGGTGTGGACCAACCTGATTACGGTATGTTGTTTTCTGATATGGACATTCCCGATGGTGAGGAAATTTCATTTGCAACATGTCACCAACCCAAAGTGGAAGCTGAAATCGCTTTTGTAATGGGCAAAGACATGGACGATCCGGATGTAACAACGACAGAGGTTATGGCTTCTATCGAATACGCACTGCCTGCTATCGAGGTTGTTGGTTCAAGGGTTGCAGACTGGAATATTCGTATTACTGATACGATCGCAGATAATGCATCTTCAGGTCTTTATGTTCTTGGACAAACACCGGTGAAAATCGGTGATTTCGATCCACGCCTGTGCGGTATGGTTTTATTTAATCGAGGTGAACCTGTTTCTGTTGGTGCGGGTGCTGCCTGTCTGGGAAGTCCGATCAATTCAACGCTTTGGCTGGCACGCGTTATGGCAAAAGCCGGACGCCCACTTAAAGCGGGTGATGTTGTGCTGTCTGGTGCCTTGGGCCCGATGGCCGCTGTGACACCCGGTGAAGTGTATGAAGCTCGTATTCAGGGTTTAGGTTCTGTACGTGCAGCTTTTTCGGCTGAATAGGCTTTGGAGAAAAAATGATGAGTAATCAAAAAATGAAAGCTGCCATCATCGGTCCGGGCAATATTGGTACAGACCTGATGATTAAAATCATGCGCACGGGTAAAAATATTGAAATGGGAGCCATGGTTGGAGTTGACCCCACATCAGATGGCTTGGCCCGTGCCGAACGTATGGGGATTGTTCAAACCCATGAGGGTCTGGAAGGTTTAACAAAGCTTCCGGTCTGGGATGAAATCGGTGTCGTGTTTGATGCGACATCTGCCTATGTTCACAAACAACACAACGATATTTGTATTGAACACGGCAAGCAGATGATCGATCTGACACCTGCAGCGATTGGGCCGCATTGTATTCCTGTTGTGAATATGGACGAGCATTTGAACGAGCAGAACGTCAATATGGTGACATGTGGCGGACAGGCGACTATTCCGATGGTTTATGCGGTTAAACGTGTGACAGATCGTGTGTTATATGCAGAGATTGTCGCATCCATTTCGTCAAAATCGGCAGGGCCGGGAACACGTGCAAATATTGATGAATTTACCCAGAATACATCGCGCGCCATTGAAAATGTCGGCGGGGCTGAACGTGGCAAAGCCATCATTATTTTGAACCCTGCGGAACCACCGGTTTTGATGCGTGATACGGTCTATGTCCTTTCACAAGGCGGTTCAGAAGAAGCGATTGAACAAAGCGTAGAAGAGATGGCGAAAGCTGTTCAGGAATATGTCCCGGGGTATCGTTTAAAGCAGAAAGTTCAATTTGAGCGTTTCGGTGACAACAATCCGGTTAAAATTCCGGGATTTGGTGAATTCACAGGGATCAAGACGACAATTTTCTTGGAAGTTGAAGGGGCTGCACATTACTTGCCGTCTTATGCAGGTAACCTTGACATCATGACATCTGCTGCGCTTGGTGCTGCAGAACGTTGGGCCGAGAAAAAATCATCTCAGGCCGCTGTGTAATCGCGAAAGGAATACTAAAATGGCTGAAAAAATATACATTCAGGATGTGACTTTGCGCGATGGTATGCATGCGTTACGCCATCAGTTTGAGCTTGAAAATGTTGTTCAAATTGCAAAAGAACTTGATGCTGCAAACGTGGATGCAATTGAAATTACCCATGGTGATGGCCTTGCCGGGAATAGCTTTAACTATGGCTTTGGGTCTAATACGGACATTGAATGGATCGAAGCAGTTTCTGATGCTGTCGAAAACGCAGTGGTTACCGTCTTGTCTTTACCCGGTATCGGAACACGTGAACATCTGAAAGAGGCGTATGTTGCAGGGGCGCGTTCTTGTCGTATTGCGACCCATTGTACCGAAGCGGATACCTCCCAACAGCATATTCCAATTGCACGTGAGCTCGGATATGACACGGTTGGTTTCCTGATGATGGCGCATATGAATTCACCTGAAGGCTTGGCTGAACAGGCAAAGTTGATGGAAGGATATGGCGCGCAGACAATCTATGTAACCGATAGCGCCGGTTATATGATGCCAGAAGATGTTCGTGTCCGCGTTCGTGCGGTTCGTGATGCGATTGATCCTGCCACTGAATTGGGGATCCATTGTCACCACAACCTGTCTTTCGGTGTGATCAATTCAATTGTGGCTGTGGAAGAAGGTGCAAACCGGGTTGATGGATCCCTTGCGGGTATGGGCGCAGGTGCAGGCAATGCTCCTTTAGAAGTCCTGATCGCGGCTATGGACCGTTCAGGTTACAACCATGGCTGTGACTTGTTCCGTTTAATGGATGCTGCTGATGATATTGTACGTCCGCTTCAAGATCGTCCGGTGCGGGTAGACCGTGAAAGTTTGTCTCTTGGTTATGCCGGTGTGTATTCCAGTTTCCTGCGCCATGCAGAAAATGCATCAAAGACCTATGGCATTGATACCCGTGACATTTTGGTAGAACTGGGAAGACGCGGCATGGTTGGCGGACAGGAAGATATGATTGTCGATGTCGCACTAGACTTGATTAAAGCAAAAGGAAATGCAGCATGAGTGATTTAACAAAAATTGCAGAAATTGCAGACGAAGCAGCCCGTACCGGAACAGCAATTGCGCAGTTCTCGGACAAGGAAGTTCTGACACTTGATGAAGCTTATGCTGTTCAGGCTTTGTCAATGCAACGCCGATATGCGCGTGGCGAGAAGCGTATTGGGATCAAAATGGGATTTACCAGTCGCGCGAAAATGGTCCAAATGGGTCTGGATGAAATGATCTGGGGCCGTTTAACCGACGCTATGCGAGAAGAAGATGGCGGGGTGATTTCATTCAAGAAATATGTTCATCCACGCGTTGAACCCGAAATTGCCTTTTTAATGCGTAAACCATTGTCCGGTAATGTAACTGTGTTTGAAGCAATGGATGCAGTTGCAGCCGTCGCACCGGCGATGGAAGTTATTGATTCTCGCTACGATAATTTCAAATTCGACCTTGGGGATGTTGTTGCAGATAATTCCTCTTCTTCCGGTTTTGTAATCGGGAATTGGTGTGCCCCTGACAGTGACATTTCAAATCTTGGCTTGGTCATGTCTATCAATGGTAAAGCTTCTCAGATCGGTTCAACAGCTGCGATTTTGGGTAATCCGGCTCGTTCACTCGTTGCTGCTGCCCGGATGGTTGCTTCTGCGGGTGAATGTCTAAATGAAGGCGATATCGTTTTGGCTGGCGGTGCTACAGCTGCATCAGCGATGGCTGTCGGTGATAGCGTGGTGACTGACTTCCAAGATCTTGGAACCGTGTCCTTTACTGTAGGAGAATAAATATGCCACTCGCACAAATCACAATTCTTGAAGGGCGTTCTGAAGAGAAAAAGAAGAAATTGATCGAAGATGTTTCGATTGCGATTTCAGAAAGTATTGGCGCCCCGATTGAAACGGTCAGAGTACTCGTCCAGGAAATCCCGCCAGCCCATTGGGGTGTGGGGGGTAAGCCAAAGGGCTAGATGGAGATAAGACGAAACGGGAAGAAGATTTTTCAACCTCCTTCCCGTTTCAACTGTACAATTCATTCTACGATATTATCTACCAGTTTTCGTAAGATCCGGTTTACGGTTTTGATTTCGTCTTCCGTAACATTCTCGAACAGGTGGGAGAAAAATCTTTGTGTTCTCTCAAGAGATTCGATTAAAACCTCATGCCCGTAGGACGTCAAACTGATGACATTGACTCGACCATCATTCTCATCAGGAATGGATCTTATAAGATTTTCTTTTTCCATACGTTGAATGATTTTGGTCGTCGTTGGTAATCTGCTCACGGCCAGCTTGCTTATTTGTGAGATATTTAGGCTACCATGTGCCTTTAATATCATAGCAACCCGCCAACGCGTAATATCTAAGCCAATTGGCTTTAAGCGTTTTTCCATTGCTTGGACATAAGTCGAATTTAACGTCGCGACCCAATAAAGTGGGTGGCGATTGATTTCGAATGTGTCACCTTTTGGGAAATGGTTGTCCATAAGAGTATTATTATTTTTGTTCATTATTGCCTTCGCTCTGTGACCTTCGTCTACGTTGGTGAGCTTGAATTCAGGGGGCTGAATTGCATTAGTAGGAAAAATTAAGAGAAATTTCAATTAAAAAATATTCTTTTTTCGAAATTAGTTGATGAGCATGACTATGCATTCCTTCGGGAGTATGGGATGGGGAAATCTATTCAATTCTACGGGCTGCGTTTAGGTTATGGGGCTAAGTGCAGGTTTGAGTCGCTTTATTGTCCAGATGTATTTTAGAAAATGTATATGCTTTATATGCAATCCGGTTCATTGATTTAAATCAATAATAGACAAAAATTTGAGTGTTTTATTTTAATTTTATATGACGAAATTGGATTTTCTGGTGTGGCCTCGAAATTTAATTAGGGCCAGTTTTCTGAAATGTTGCACACAATTATGTAGCTCTTATCTCATTTTTGATAAACCAAACACAATAAATTAATAGGTCCTGAACCTAGTTAAAATACGCTTAGAGTACCTTTCGCGATGCTTATACCGTTAAGACAACTTTGCCAAAACGTTCGGGCGCTTCGAGCCGATCAAACGCTTTAGTTGACTCTGAAAGGGGATAAACAGAATCGATAACGGGTTCAAGAAGTCCTGATTCAAAAGCATTTATCAGGCGTGCAAATTCGGTTAAGTCCCCCATTGTGGACCCGATTATGGAAAGCTGGCGGATAAATAGCCGTTGCAAGTCAGCAGACGGATTACTTCCGGATGTGGCCCCACAGGTAACGATTTTGCCGCCGCGTTTGATTGCACGTATCGTACTGGACCATGTGGTTTCGCCTACGTTATCTATAGCGAAATCAACGCCTTTTCCTTTTGTCAGTTGCATGACGTTTTTCGCAACATCTTCATGTGCGTAATCAATGACATGGCCGGCACCTGCATTTTTCGTTTTTTCCATTTTGTCTGGTCCTGTCGTTGTCGCGATGACCTTACAGCCTGCTAGTTTTGCCAGTTGGACACTTGCACAAGCAACACCGCCGCCAGCACCTACAATTAAAGCGGTTTTGCCTGCAGAGGCCTGCGCTTTGGTGAAAACCATGCGCCAGGCGGTTAAATAGGCCACACCAAGACAGGCAGCTTTTTTGGCATCACAATCTTCAGAGATCGGCAAAAGGCTTTGAAGCGGCATGGTGATATATTGCGCGAACGTGCCGTCGCAATGCTCCCCAAGGATTTGGGCGTTTAAGCACAGTGGTTGGTCCCCTTGAAGGCAGTGTTCACATGTGCCGCAGTAATGATAGGGGTAGACAATGACCCGCTGACCAACGTCAAGAGAGGAAGAGCCGTTTATTTTTTCAATGCGCCCAATGCCATCGACACCCATAATTTGCGGGAGCGTGTGTGTAATGCCCGCGCCATTGTCCCTCATGTAGAGATCAACCCGATTGAGAGAGACCGCTTCCATGCGCACGAGGGCCTCGCCCTTCGCTGGATCGGACGTCTGGCACTCTTTATAAAGGGCGCCCTCGCGCCCCCTTTGTTCCAGAATAATGGCTTTCATACGTATAATCCTATGACTTAATGACCGGAAAAATGAGGCTTTTTCTTTTCAAGAAACGAAGAAATACCCTCTTTTGCGTCGTTGGACGTAAAGAGACGTTGTTGTAATTCTCGTTCAAGGGCAAGACCGCTTTCCAGGGGTAGTTCGACACCGCTTTGGACTGAACGTTTAATGTGACCAACCGCCATTGATGGCTTGTTTGGGGGGCAGAATTGTTCTGCGTATGCCATAATATCTTCCATGAATGTATCATGGGAGTAGATTGCATTAATAATACCCAACTCAAGCGCAGTTTTTTCGTCGAAGACCTCGCCACTGATCATAAGTTCAATGGCTTTGGATTTGCCAAGGATGCGACCAAGGCGTTGTGTGCCGCCTGTTCCGGCTAAAACACCAAGGGCGACTTCGGGTAATCCCATTTTCCCGGCACCCTCACGGGCAATGCGAATGTCTGCGGCCATCGCAATTTCAAGCCCGCCCCCGACACAGTGACCATTGATCGCAGCAATAACGAGTTTTGGTGTATGTTCCAATCGCAAGAGGGTTTCGTTGGCGTGTAAACAAAAGTTGTATTTAAAATGCGGATCGGCGCCTTTCAGCATTTCGATATCTGCGCCCGCGCAAAAGAATTTTTCTCCCGCCCCTTTGATGACAATGATATGCACATCTTTATCAAAGCGGGCTTCAATTACAGCTTCGTCAATTTGTTTGAACATATCGAACGAATAGCCGTTCACAGGGGGATTGTTAAGCTCAATCAGAGCGACGCCCTTATGCGTACTATATGTCACGAGTGTTTGTTTCATCTTATCCTCTTTGATGTTTGATCGTTTTAAAAATTACGCGGGGTCTCCGCAAAAGGCAATATAATGCATAAAAAATAAAAATAATAGGAATTATTATGCATTATTCTCTTGCTGTTTAGAATTCATTTAAATAGACTATGCAAAATTACTAATTGCTCTGGGAGAATAAATTGCCTGATCAAATTGAAAATCTGCAGGAACTGGTGGCTGAAATTACCCATGTTTTGCAAGACAAGCCCGTGACCAAGGAATTGCAAAATTTCCTGAATGACGAATTCCCGCCTGAAAGCGATGTTTTTCAGCAAATTCAAGCATTGTGTAAGCGTGGCATGGAAGAAGGCTGGCTAGGAAAATATGAAGCAGAAGGGCTGCGATATGGCCGGGTCATCAAACCAAGCCCCCAGACCCATGGGCATAGTGTCGATGTGGTGCTGATGAAAGATATGAAAGGCCCATATCACATTCACCCAACAGGTGAGATTGACATGGTTTTTCCACTTGATGAAACAGCGGCTTTTGATGGTCAGGGGTTAGGCTGGAAAGTCTATAGTGCCGGAAGTGGGCACTATCCAACCGTTAGAGGCGGTGAGGCAATTGTTTTGTATCTTTTGCCAAATGGTGAAATCGAATTCACAAAACCAAAATAAATAAACCTTCAAAAGAAGGTCAAAGACTAAATGACCGGAAAAATCCGGCATTAAAAAAACAGGGAAATGGTTTCAATATTTATTACTGGGAGAATGAGCGAATGCCTTCTTTGAGTACGGTAGAGCATGGCGGGAGTATGCCCGTTATTATGATACCTAGGCAATATAATGCAGCATATGATCTGCTACAACGCAATATACAAGCAGGACGTTCTGATAAAATCGCTTTCGTGGATGATTATTGCTCATGCACATATGGCGAACTGGATAACAGAAGTTCACGTTTTGCAAATGCTCTGAAAGACCTTGGAATGCGGATGGAAGACCGCATCTTGATGTGTGTTCATGACACCATTGAATTTCCAACGGTTTTTCTTGGGGCCATCAAATCCGGTGTGATCCCGGTTGCAGTCAACACCTTGCTGACGCAAAAAGATTATGAATATATGCTCTGTGACAGTCGTGCGCGCATTGTCGTTGTTTCAGAGGCATTACTGCCTTTGTTTCAGCCTCTGCTGGACCGTGTGCCTACGTTGGAGCGCATTTTGGTCGCAGACCCTAGTGGGATTCATCCAAACGCGGTTTCAAAGCTGATAAAAAATGCGGATCCAGACTGTATCATTGCGCCGACAACCTCAGATGATGTGTGTTTTTGGCTTTATTCATCAGGTTCAACAGGGGCGCCAAAAGGTACAGCACATGTCCATTCAAGCTTGATTCAAACGGCTGAATATTTTGCACGTCCGACATTGGGGATCAATGAAGATGATACGGTTTTTTCTGCGGCAAAATTGTTTTTTGCTTATGGTCTGGGTAATGGTTTGACTTTTCCGATGTCCGTCGGGGCGACAACAATTTTGATGGCAGAACGTCCCACACCTGAATCTGTGTGCGAACGTTTAATCAAACATAAGCCGACGATTTTTTATGGTGTGCCGACACTTTATGCTTTCATGCTGGCAAGCCCGGATTTACCCAAGCCGGAGGAATTTAATTTCAGAATTTGTACCTCTGCAGGGGAAGCCTTGCCGGAAGAGCTTGGCAAACGCTGGTTTGAACGTTTTGGTGTGCACATTTTGGATGGCATTGGTTCAACGGAAATGCTGCATGTATTTTTGACTAATAATCCAGATGATGTTCGTTATGGAACAACCGGAAAACCGGTAGCTGGTTATCAGCTGAAACTGCTGGATGATGACGGGGAGGAAGTTCCCGTTGGTGAAGCCGGTGAACTGGTGATTAAAGGGCCAACAAGTGCTGCGTTTTATTGGAACAATCGGGCAAAAACCCGAACAACCTTCCTAGGGGAATGGACCCGAAGCGGTGACAAATACATTCGTGATGAAGATGGATATTACATCTATTCAGGACGCAGTGATGACATGCTGAAAGTCAGTGGTATCTATGTTTCACCGATTGAGGTTGAAGCTGCCCTGATTAAGCATGAAGCCGTCTTGGAGGTTGCTGTTGTTGGTCATCGCGACGAAGAAGACTTGATCAAACCAAAAGCCTTTCTTGTGTTGAAAGACGGGTATGAAGGCAATGAAGAATTAGCGGATGAATTGAAGTCACACGTTAAATCTTTGCTTGCCCCTTACAAGTACCCTCGCTGGTTTGAATTTCTGGATGAATTGCCAAAAACCGCAACCGGGAAAATTCAGCGTTTCAAATTACGCTAAGCCTTTATCAAACTATTGGATTAGAAAAATGCAGGATGCAATATCAATAATTAAAGATGAGCATATTTCCATCAGTTCCGTATTGAAGGGAATGGTCGAGCATGTGGAAGAGGCCATGGCCGGTAAACGTGATGCCGATCCGTTTTTGTTGGTCGCTATGCTTGATTATGTGGAAACCGTTCCGGAAAGAGTCCATCACCCGAAAGAAGACCAGTACCTCTTTCGATTATTACGCAAAAGAACCAATGCGGCCGATCAGGTTCTGGACGAATTAGAAGAAGAACACAAAAAATCGCCGGCCTTGCTGAAAAATATGCGCGCAGCCTTGAGCCGTTTCAAAACTGAAGGTGATTTGGCGTCATTAAACACAGCGATTACAGAATATGCGAGGTTTCATTTTTCACATATGCGCAAAGAAGAAAAAGACATTCTCCCACTGGCAATGGAACATTTGACAGCCGAGGATTGGCATGAAGTTCATGAAGCCTTCAAGTTAAATATGAAAGACGATTTAATTTGACAAAACTGCCGCATGCATTGGCGAAAAAAACAGAAAAACCCAAGAAATTTATAGAATACAGGAAAAAGAAAATGCAGATTGAAAGCTATCTTTGTGGTCAGTGGCAAGCTGGCACGGGTAACAGTACCCAACTGGTCAATCCGGTGACGAACCAAGTGATTGGCGAAGCCTGTGGCGAGGGACTGGATATTAAGTGTGCGCTTGCATTTTCACGCGAAAACGGCGGGCAGGCTTTACGTACCCTTGGTTATGGGAAGCGTGCACAATTATTGCGACAAATTGCGGATGTTTTGGTTGCAAACCGTGATCGCTATAATCAAATCGCCCAGGAAAATTCCGGGAATACAAGTGGTGATGCCGGGTTTGATGTGGATGGCGGTATTGGTACGCTAAAATATTACGCTTCATTAGGTAAAAAGCTGGGGAACCCGACCTATCTGGTTGAAGGTCCGGCAGAACAACTGACAAGGGATGAGAACTTTCGCGCGTTACATATTTTAACCCCCCTAAAAGGCGTTGCTGTTCACATTAATGCGTTTAACTTTCCGTCTTGGGGGATGTGGGAAAAGGTGGCTGTGGCCTTACTGGCCGGGGTTCCTTGTTTTGTAAAACCAGCAACGTCAACATGTCTGCTTTCCTATGAAATGGTCAAAGATGTGGTTGCAGCCAACATCTTGCCGGATGGGGCCTTGTCCTTGTTATGTGGGGGCGGACGCGACTTGATGGATCATTTGACAAGTGATGATCTGGTTGCCTTTACAGGGTCTGCGGATACGGCGAATATGCTGAGAAGCAATGCAAATGTCATTTCTTCAAACGTTCGTTTTGCTGTTGAAGCCGATAGCCTGAACGCCTGTATTCTGGGGGCGGATGTCACACAAGGTGATGCTGAATTTGATTTCTTTATTAAAGAGATTGTGCGTGAACTCACCGTCAAAGCTGGACAAAAATGCACAGCGATCCGTCGCGTGATTGTGCCTAAAGCTTCACAAGATAACGTGATTTCAGCCTTACAAGAACGGCTGGCAAAAACAACGATTGGCGATCCAAGCGATGAAAATGTGCGCATGGGGCCATTGGTCAATACCGCGCAGGTCAAGGCAGCAGAGGCCGGTTTGAAAATCCTGACCTCGGAAGCTAAAGTCGTTGTGGATGCAGATAATGCTGACTTTGCTGTTGATCCGGCACAAGGTGCATTTTTCGCGCCGCGTATTTTGTTGTGCGAAAACCCAATGCAAGCACAAAAAATCCATGAAATCGAAGTGTTTGGTCCAGTTGCCACAGTGATGAGCTATGAAACCCAGGAAGAAGCCCTGACATTAGGGGCAATGGGGGGCGGTTCTCTTGCCTGTTCGGTTTTTACAGCTGATGATGATTTCGCAAACAAAGCTGCCATTGAACTGGCCAGCAGTCACGGACGTGTTCTGATTGTGAATGAGCAAATTGCCAAAGGCCATTCCGGTCACGGTGTTGTTATGCCGCAATGTATTCATGGCGGTCCCGGTCGTGCAGGCGGCGGTGAAGAAATGGGGGGCTTGCGTGGATTGTATTTCTATCATCGTCGCAGTGCCATTCAGACGACAGCAGAACGGGCCCAAAAGTTGCTTGATCAAGGCTTGGCGCTGAACTGAAGGATGTTTGATGGAATTTTCATACCTTGATTTCTCTTATGAGGGAGAAGTCGCGCGTCTGACCTTTAATCGCCCAGAAGTGATGAATGCTTTGAATAAGGATATGCACAGCGAAATTGCGACTGTGTTTTCCTTACTCAAAGCAAAGGACGCGATCAAATGTCTTGTGATTACGGGAAATGGTCGGGGCTTTTGTACAGGTCAGGACCTCGAAGAAAGACGGGTTGTTGAAGGGCAAGTTATGCCGGACCTGGGGGACTCTCTGGAACAGCGATATAACCCCTTAATCAAAGCCATTCGTCAATTTCCCTTTCCCGTTATCTGTGCGTTAAATGGTCCGGCTGTTGGGGCAGGCGCGGGGATTGCATTGGCGAGCGATATTGCCGTTGCTGTAAAAACGGCTTCTTTGGTCTTGCCGTTTACCCGTTTGGGGCTCTTACCTGATTCAGGTGTCACGTGGTGCTTGCCTCGCACGGCTGGTTTTGCGCGGGCAAGCGCGACTATGTTGTTATGTGAACCGATCAGTGCCCTTGAAGCAAAAGAATGGGGGTTGATCTGGAAAGTCGTGGAAACTGATGAATTAAATGATGCCGTTGAAGAAATCATCAATAAAGTGATTTCCCAGCCGGCATTGGGCATGGCTTTAACCAAGCAGGCCTTGAATAAAAGTTTGTCAAATGACTTGGTCCAGCAGTTGGAGCTCGAAAGCACGTTGCAACGTCAAGCGGGTGCCCATCCTGAATATCAAAAACGTGTATTGGCATTTTTGAATAGAAAAAGAAAGGTAACCTAGATGACAGCTTTATCGCACGCGTCCATTATTGGCGTAATCGGTGCAGGAACGATGGGTGCCGGCATTGCACAAGTTGCCGCCCATGCTGGTCATGATGTGTGGTTATATGATGTCGCGCCTCAAGCTGTCGAAAGGGGGATCAATCAGGTCACTCAAGGGTTGGACAAACTGGTCGGGCGGGGGACAATGTCTGCAACCGACAAAGATGATTTGCTCGCTCGGCTAAAACCAGCGTCCGAGCTTTCCCAGCTTGCAGATTGCGCTTTGGTGATTGAAGTTATCGTAGAGAAACTGGACGTTAAACAAAACTTATTTGCTCAGTTAGAAGATATCTGTGGGCCAGAAACCATTTTGGCAACAAATACATCTTCTATTTCAGTCACATCCATTGCCTCCGGCTTAAAACACCCCAATCGTCTGGTTGGGATGCATTTTTTTAATCCGGCACCGATTATGAAGCTGGTGGAAGTTGTCAGTGGTCTTGCGACCACGCAGGATGTGGCGAGCTGTATCTATGATACGGCCACGGCGTGGGGGAAACATGCCGTTTACACCAATTCCACACCGGGCTTTATTGTAAACAGGGTTGCACGTCCTTTTTATGCCGAAGGTCTCAGAATTTACCAAGAAGGCGGCGCTGACTTTGTAACGATCGATACCGTCATGCGCGAATGCGGGGGTTTTAGAATGGGGCCCTTCGAATTGATGGACCTAATTGGTCATGATGTGAATTATGCTGTCACAAATTCAGTATTTGATGCTTATTATGGCGATCCTCGTTTTTTACCCTCCCTCGTGCAAAAAGAACTGGTTAATGCAGGGCGCTTGGGGCGCAAGACAAAGGCTGGCTTTTATGACTATCACGAAGAGGCAGAAACACAGCAAATTTCAGATCATGGAGTTGTCGATCGATCAATTGACCGGGTGAAAATCAGCGGCAATTGCACAGCGGTCCAAGGGCTCGTTGATCTGTTAGAGAAGACGGACGGGTTGCATCTGGACATAGACGAAGACGTAAATTATCCAGCCCAAATTCAAATTGGGAATGCGACAATGATGCTATGTGACGGTCGTTTTGCAACAGTGCGCAGCCGTGATGAAGGGATCGAAAACCTGATCCATTTTGATCTGGCTTTAAACTATTCATTAACACCTAGAATTGTCCTTGCCAAATCCATACAGGCCTCTGAGGACGCGTTAAAAGATGCCATTGTCCTGTTTCAGCTTCTGGGAAAAAAAGTCAATGTCATTGAAGACATCCCCGGACTGATTGTGATGCGCACCTTGGCCATGCTTGCAAATGAAGGCGCTGATGCCGTTTTTCAGCAAGTTTGCACAATAGAAGATGTCGATATCGCCATGAAAGGCGGTGTGAATTATCCGCTGGGACCGATGCAGTGGAGTGACCAAGTCGGCCTTGCAACGATTTTTGATACCTTGCAGGGGCTTGGACAAAGCTATGGGGAAGATCGTTATCGCATCTCGCCTCTTATCCTAAAAACAGTTGCGGCAGGGCAAAGTTTTGCCTGTCTAAGCAAGAAAAGGTAACACAATGAAACATGGCTATATTTGTGATGCGATCCGAACACCTGTTGGTCGCTATGGGGGCGCTTTGTCCAGTGTCCGCGCGGATGATCTTGGCGCTATCCCCCTTAAAGCGTTGATGGCACGCAATGTAAATGTGAACTGGTCAGAAGTTAATGAAGTTGTTTTTGGTTGTGCCAATCAGGCAGGTGAAGACAACCGCAATGTTGCGCGCATGTCCGCTTTGCTTGCCGGTCTTCCCGATGTTGTGCCGGGCAGTACGATTAACCGTTTATGCGGATCGGGGATGGATGCGCTTGGCGTTGTGTCGCGATCCATAAAAGCCGGGGAAATTGATCTGGCGATTGCCGGTGGGGTGGAATCTATGTCACGTGCCCCTTTAGTCATGGGCAAAGCAGAAACCGCCTTTAGTCGTCAGGTCAAAATTGAAGATACGACAATTGGATGGCGGTTTGTAAACAAGTTGATGCAAGAAAAATACGGCGTCGATTCCATGCCGCAGACGGCAGATAATGTTGCAGAAGAGTTTGGGATCAGTCGCGAAGATCAGGACCAGTTTGCGCTGAATAGCCAACAGAAATGGTTTCAGGCAAACGAACAAAAATTCTTTGAGGATGAAATCACGCCGGTTACCCTTTATCCCCGCAAAGGCGATCCGGTGATTTTTGAATGTGATGAGCACCCAAGACCTGAAACAACGCTTGAAAAATTATCTGCTCTGAAAGGGGTGAATGGGGCGCAAAAGACCGTTACGGCGGGAAATGCATCCGGAGTGAATGATGGGGCGTGTGCGCTGTTGCTTGCTTCTGAACAGGCAGCAACGAAACATGGCCTTACGCCTAAAGCGCGGATATTGGGAATGGCAACAGCAGGGGTTGCGCCCCGGATAATGGGGATAGGTCCCGCACCCGCAAGCCGTAAGGTTTTGGATAAATGCGGCCTGAGCTTGGACGATATGGATATTATCGAATTAAACGAAGCTTTTGCTTCACAAGCCTTGGCGGTCATGCGTGATCTGGGGATTGATGACAACGACCCGCGCGTAAATCCACAAGGCGGAGCGATTGCCATCGGTCACCCCTTGGGTATGAGTGGTGCGCGCTTGGTGACGACTGCTATGTATCAACTTCAACGTCAGCACAAACGTTATGCGCTCTGTACAATGTGTATTGGTGTCGGTCAGGGTATTGCGATGATTATTGAACGTATCTAGGACCCTAATAGAGGTTGTTAAAAGCATACAATTTCGCATTATGCATTATATTTCAAGCTGCGCATTTTTGCGCAGCTTTTTTATTGGGCTCAGAATCCATGGGGCTTCTTATGAAATATCAAAAAATCACAATGGAAACAAAGTTAAATAGCATAGTTTGAAGTTATTTAATTTGAAAATATTATCACACTCATCAGTATGGTACATATTTTTCATATGTATCTAATTGAAAATAAATAATTAATTTTAAAACCTCTCTTTATTGTGCATTTTAATGCATTTTTGTATTGTGGCTAAAGTTTTTATGCATTATATTTCAGTCAGATTGAGAAAAGATATTTAACAAGGAGTTTCCCGTTGATCGACTTTCAGACATCCCCCCAGCAATACAAACATTGGAAGCTGGATTTTGACGGCCCGGTTGCTTACCTGACGATGGACGTCAATGCTGAAGCTACTTTGAAGCCAGGTTATGATTTGAAGATGAATTCATATGACCTTGGTGTGGATATTGAACTGTATGACGCCGTTCAACGTTTGCGTTTCGAACACCCCGAGGTCAAGAGTGTCGTCATGCGCTCTGGCAAGGAACGCATTTTTTGCGCGGGTGCAAACATCCGCATGTTGGGTAAATCTTCACATGCGCACAAAGTGAACTTCTGTAAGTTTACGAATGAAACACGCAATTCCATCGAAGATGCGTCGGAGTATTCTCGTCAGCGATATATTTCAGCGGTTAATGGGACAGCCGCCGGTGGTGGGTATGAATTGGCCTTGGCAACTGATTATATCATGTTGATTGATGATGGCAGTGCCACTGTATCTTTGCCGGAAGTACCGTTGTTGGCAGTTTTGCCGGGTACTGGCGGGCTTACCCGTGTTGTTGATAAACGTAAAGTGCGTCGTGATCGTGCTGATATTTTCTGCAGCATCGAAGAAGGTGCGCGTGGTCAGCGCGCTGTCGATTGGCGACTTGTGGATGAAAGTGTTAAGGGGTCTGTCTTTGATGAAGAAGTTTCAAAGCGCGCGAAAGAATTTGCTAAAGATTCTGATCGTCCCTCTGATGCCCAAGGTGTTTCTCTGAACCCCTTAAATCGTGAAATTTCTGCCGATCATGTAAAATATGATTTTGTTGATATTGACATTAATCGCGCAGGGCGCGTTGCAACGGTGACTTTGAAGGCACCAGTTGACACTGCCCCTTCAGATTTGTCTGACGTTTTAAGTCAGGGGGCTGAATTCTGGCCTTTGGCTCTATGCCGCCAGTTCGATGATGCCTTGCTCCATCTGCGTACCAATGAAACAGAAATGGGCACAGTAATCTTCAAAACCGTCGGCAATGGCGATTTGATTGAAGGTTATGAGAAGTTACTGCAAGACAATGCGGATAACTGGCTGATGCGTGAGATTATCCTCTATTGGAAACGGACTTTAAAACGTGTCGATATGACATCACGCACGCTTGTCACGCTGGTTGAACCGGGCAGCTGCTTCGTTGGTATTCTGGCAGAACTGATTTTTGCCGCTGATCGCAGCTACATGCTGGATGGTCAAATTGAAGGTGATGACACGCCTGAAGCCAAAATCAAACTCAGTGACTTTAATTTCTCCATGATGCCGATGAGCAATGGTCTGACGCGCCTGCAAACACGTTTCTTAGGAGAACCTGAAAGTGTTGAGGCTGCAAAGGCCATGATCGGTAAAGAATTGAATGGTGCCGAGGCGAATAAAATCGGCCTTGTGACCGATGCTTATGATGACATCGACTGGGAAGAAGATGTTCGTTTGTTCCTGGAGGAACGTGTTGGGTATTCACCAGATGCGTTGACAGGTATGGAAGCAAATCTGCGTTTTGCGGGTCCCGAGACAATGGAAACAAAAATTTTCGGGCGTTTGACAGCCTGGCAAAACTGGATTTTCCAGCGGCCGAATGCGGTTGCTGATGGGGGGGCTCTGAAGTTGTACGGCACAGGCACGCGTCCTTCTTACGATTTCAATCGAGTCTAATTTTAAGTTACTGAATAAAGTATGGGAGTACACCTATGAGTGAATCTATCAATGGAGATCAGATCGTCGAAGTAAACTACGACGACCTTATCCCGAATAATGTGGATCTTTCAAATGACCGTCGCCTAAAAAAGGCACTGGAAGAATGGCAGCCAAACTATATTGATTGGTGGAAAGATATGGGGCCGGACGGCTTTCAGGAATCAGAAGTCTATCTGCGCACAGCCGTTGGCGTTGACCCGCAAGGCTGGGCTGTTTTTGACCATGTGAAAATGCCAGAATATCGTTGGGGTATTCTGCTTGCCCCGAAAGAAGAAGGTCGCAAGATTAACTTCGGTAAACATAAAGGCGAGCCAGCATGGCAGGAAGTCCCTGCTGAATATCGTTCCCTGCTGCGTCGACTGATTGTCATTCAAGGTGATACCGAGCCAGCTTCTGTTGAACAACAACGCTACCTTGGGAAAACAGCACCTTCTTTATATGACATGCGAAACCTGTTTCAGGTGAATGTAGAAGAAGGTCGCCACCTTTGGGCGATGGTTTATCTGCTGCAGAAATACTTCGGTAAAGAAGGTCGTCAAGATGCAGAAGACCTGTTGCAACGCCGTTCCGGCGACGAGGACCGCCCGCGTATGCTGGGGGCATTTAACGAAGAAACACCGGATTGGTTGTCTTTCTTCATGTTCACATACTTCACAGATCGTGATGGTAAAATGCAGCTGGCGGCCTTGGCAGAAAGCGGGTTTGACCCATTGTCACGGACCTGTCGTTTTATGCTGACGGAAGAAGCGCACCACATGTTTGTTGGTGAAAGCGGTGTATCTCGTGTGGTCGAGAAAACGTGTCAGGCCATGAATGATGCGGGTATTACAGACCCTTATGATATCGAAGCCGTACGTAAGCTTGGTGTCATCGACCTGCCAACGATCCAGAAAAAACTGAACTTCCATGTTTCTGTTACAGAAGACCTATTTGGTGCCGAAGTGTCCACAAATGGTGCATCAGCATTTGAAGCTGGCCTCAAAGGTCGCTTTGAAGAGACAAAAATCGAGGACGATCATCAATTGCACTCGGAAACATTTGATGTATGGCGTGTTGTGGATGGCAAAATCGTTCAGGAAACTGAACCTGCCTTGAACGCGGTGAATGCTCGCCTTGTCTATGATTACATCAATGATGCAGCTGGTGGCGTGAAACGTTGGAACAAGCTGATTAAAAAGATGGGGATTGATTTCGATCTTGTGATGCCGCATATGGGCTTCAACCGCAAAATTGGTGAATTTTCAGAGAACTTTATCACGCCTGCTGGTGAGATTGTTGATGAAGCAACATGGATGGCCAATGAGGAAGAATATCTGCCGTCTGAAGCTGACCTTAAATTCCTGAAAGACTTGATGCAACCTGAATACCGTCAGGGTGAATATGCGAGCTGGATTGCCGCGCCTAAAGTCGGGATCAACTCTAAACCGGGTGATTTTGAATACGTCAAGATCTACGGTTCGGCCAACTAATACCTCCCCAAGGAAGGAGAGTGCTCTGTCCTTTTTAGGGCACTCTTCTTCACTTCTTAATTTTTAAATACCTTTACGATTTGAATTCCCAGGAGCGGACGATGAGCGCTATTCGCCAACACTTGATTGATCCAGAAGTTTGCATTCGGTGTAACACCTGCGAAGAAAATTGCCCGATTGAAGGAGCAATTACGCACAACGAAGACAATTATGTGGTTGACGTTGAAAAGTGTAATTACTGCATGAATTGCATTGCCCCTTGCCCAACGGGTGCGATCGATCATTGGCGCATGGTCATCGCCCCCTTTTCACTGGAAGAACAATTTTCGTGGGATGAACTGCCTGACGAAGCTGAACCTGTGGCGAACACAAAGGTCAAAAACAACGCTGACCATGAAGCCATTGAAGATGAAGCCAGTGCCATTTTGAACGTGGCGCATGAAGGTCAGCAAGGGAAAGTGAAACCACCTTTTTCCGCTGCACATCCCTTTATCAATATTTATACACGCGAGAACCCTGCTGTCGCAAAAGTCGCCGGTAATTATCGCATTACATCTGAAAACAGCGATTCAGATATCCATCACATTATTCTTGATTTTGGGTCTTCTGCCTTTCCGGTATTGGAAGGACAGAGTATCGGCATTATTCCGCCCGGTGTGGATGAACGTGGCAAGCCCTATAACGTGCGTCTGTATTCAGTGGCCAGTCCGCGCGATGGGGAACGTCCGAACCACAACAACCTTTCCCTGACGGTCAAGCGGGTCGTCGTTGAAAAAGATGGTGAACTGATAAAAGGGGTTGGGTCCAATTACGTATGTGACCTGAAAAAAGGTGATGAAGTTCAGGTGACAGGGGCTTTCGGATCTACATTCCTGATGCCGAACCATCCAGAAGCCAATATCATGATGGTCTGTACGGGGACGGGGTCTGCCCCCTTCCGTGCCATGACAGAACGCCGCCGCCGCAAACGCTCCCCGGGTGATCCAGGTAAGATGATGCTGTTCTTTGGTGCGCGTACGAAAGGTGACTTACCTTATTTTGGTCCGCTTCAGAAGCTTCCTGATAGTTTGATCCGCAAGGAACTCTGTTTCTCACGCGAACCAGATCAGGATAAAGAATATGTTCAGGACCGGATTTTAAAATGCGGTTCCGATGTTGCTGAATGGCTTAAAGATGACAATACCTTCATCTATCTTTGTGGACTGAAGGGCATGGAAGTCGGCGTAGAAGAGGCTTTTTCAAAGATTTGTGAAGGCAATGGCCTGAACTGGTCAGAACTGCGCAATACCATGCGAGACAATGGTCGTTACCATGTCGAAACTTACTAAAAGGAACACAGTATGACCGTTCCTTTTATCCATAACCGATCTATTAATTGGGGCGACACAGACGCGGCAAACATCGCCTATACCGTTCGTTTTCTGGATTATTGTCTGGAAGCGATTGAAGACTGGTTCCGTCATATTTGCCAAACAGATTGGTACATTCTCAATCTGGATCGTTCAACCGGTACGCCTTTTGTCAATGTGAATATGGACTTTAAAGCACCGCTCACACCACGCCACCGTCTCAATACACACGTACTTATTGCACGGTTGGGAAATGCTTCCCTGACGTTTTGTTTACGCGGTGTCCGTAGTGATGGCGTCACGTCTTTCGAGGCGCATTTAACTTGTTGTTTCATCAATAACAGAGAAATGACGTCCATAGAAATTCCTGAAGATATCCGCCGATGCATAGAGATTTATATCAAGGCAGGCGGGGCTGTTCAGGTAACTGGTTCGCAGAAAGAAACATAATAATTGCGAACTTAATTTTTTAACTTGGAGGTACTTTGGGTATGAAACATACTCTTAATTACAAATTATTTTCTCGTATGTTCCGTCAAATCGCCTTTGTAGGTGTCGCCGCTACAATGGTGTCTGGCGCTGCTTTGGCTGAAGACGATGTGAAACTTGGGCTGATGCTGCCCTATACAGGCACCTACGCAGCATTGGGTGAAGCAATCACCAACGGCATTGAACTCGCTATCGAAGAAAACGGCGGTAAATTGGGTGGACGATCAGTGAACCTGATGCGACTTGATTCCGAAGCCAAGCCCGGCAAAGCGCCACAAAATATGAACCGACTTGTCAATGGTGAAGGTGCCGATGTCATTATTGGCCCTGTCCATTCCGGTGTTGCCATGGGGATGATTAAAATTGCGCGTCAGGAAGGGGCGATTACCATTATTCCCAATGCGGGCTTGAATGCCGCGACACGCCAGTTTTGCGCCCCCAATATTTTCCGTACGTCTTTTAGTGCCTGGCAAACAGCCTATCCAATGGGTAAAATGGCTTATGATCGCGGATATCGTAAAATTGCGACAATTGCATGGAACTACAGTTTCGGAAAAGAGTCTCTAGAAGCCTTTGAAGAAGGGTTCAAAGCCGCAGGCGGTGAGATCGTTAAACAATTCCTGACGCCATTTCCTAAAGTGGAATTTCAGGCCTATCTGACAGAAATTGCCTCGTTGAAACCGGATGCGGTTTTCGCTTTTTATGCCGGTGGTGGTGCTGTGAAATTTGTGAAAGACTATGATGCTGCGGGTATTAAAAACGCCATTCCACTGCTGGGATCAGGCTTTATGACAGATGGCACACTTGATGCGCAGGGGCCAGCCGCTGAAGGTGTGATGACGACGTTGCATTATGCAGCGTCGCTGGATAACCCCAAGAATAAGTCTTTCCAGAAAGCTTACCAAGATACCTATGGCAAAGCAGCCGATATTTATGCTGTTCAGGGCTATGACGCTGGTCAAATGCTGGTGCAGGCACTGGATGCCGTAAAGGGCAATACAAGCGATAAAGATGCACTGATCAAGGCATTGGCGGCTGTTAAAATTGATAGCCCACGTGGGCCTTGGCATTTCTCCAAAGCACATAATCCTGTGCAAAATATGTACCTTCGTGAAGTGAAGAACGGTCATAACGTTGTTGTTCAAGTTGCTGCAGAAGCAGTGGATGATCCAGCAACTGGCTGTGTAATGGCACAATAAGCCTGAATGTACGGGAAGCTCTGTTCCTTGGGGCTTCCCGTATTTTTTCTAAACTTTGGAGGGGAAAATGGATTTAACGACCATCTTGATACAACTGCTCAATAGTGTGCAGTATGGTTTGTTACTTTTCTTGATATCAAGTGGTTTGACGCTTGTATTTGGAATTATGGGCGTCATCAATCTCGCTCATGGGGCAATGTATATGATCGGGGCCTATCTGGCTTACGCATTCGTCGAATGGTCCGGTAGTTTCAGTGTTGCATTGCTTCTTGGCATTCCTGTGATGTTGGTTGTCGGTATTATTATCGAACGTTTTCTCATCGATCATTTGTATAAGAAAGACCACCTCTTTCAGGTGCTGCTGACCTTTGGTTTGATCCTGATTTTAAACGACCTTCAAAGCCTGATCTGGGGAAATGACACACATGGCGTTCCGATCCCTGAAGTTCTTTCCGGTTCAATTACATTGACCGATACCATGCAATATCCTGTCTACCGTTTGACGGTTTCCGCCATTTGTCTTGTTTTGGCGCTGGGGATGTATTGGGTGATTCAAAAGACCCGTTTGGGGATGACCATTCGTGCAGGGGCCAGCAACCGGGAAATGGTTGAGGCACTGGGGATTAACGTGCGGACCCTGTTTACAATTATTTTTGCTGCGGGTGTCGCACTGGCGGGTTTAGGCGGCATGATTTCTGCGCCCTTAAGTTCTGTTTATCCCGGCATGGGCGACAGTGTTTTGATTATTTGCCTTGTGGTGGTTGTGATCGGCGGTATCGGGTCCATTAAAGGCGCCTTTTGGGGGGCGATGCTGATCGGTCTTGTTAGTACGTTTGGCCCGATTCTCATCCCTTCTCTTGCCAGCGTAATGGTCTACCTTGTCATGGCCATTGTGCTTCTTGTGAAACCTCGCGGTTTGTTCGCTTAGAAATAAGAGGTTCTTTATGTATAATACACCCCGATCGATTACCTTATTTCTCGGTTTCCTTTTTATATTGTTGCTGTGCTATCCCTTATACGGCGACCTGATTTTTGGCTCTAAATCCAGCTTTTATATGCAAAAGCTGACCACCATTATTATTTTTGCCATTTTGGCAATGAGCCTTGACCTGCTGGTCGGTGTCAGCGGTCTAGTCAGTATGGGCCATGCGTTGTTCTTTGGGTTTGCAGGCTATGTTCTGGCCTTGATTTCGCCGGAATATGATGCTGCCAATATCTGGATTGTTCTGCCTGCTGTGCTGGCAAGCTGCGCGGTTATAGGTTTGGTGGTTGCTTTTCTGACAATCAAAACGTCTGGTATTTATTTCATTATGGTAACTTTGGCCTTTGGTCAGATGGCGTTTTATTTCTTTAATGATTCTGATTTCGCCGGAGGATCAGATGGTATGTACATCATGATGAAGCCAGCGGTCATGTTAGGAGATATTCAGCTTCTGAATTTGGAAAGCAAGCAAACCATCTTTTATACCAGTCTGGCCTGTATGGCATTGGTTTACCTTATTTTGCGCATGTTATTGCGTTCACCCTTTGGGCAGGTTCTTGTGGGTATTCATGCCAATGAACACCGTGTTAAGGCAATCGGTTACAATACAAATCATTACAAAATTGTTAGCTTTGTTATCGCAGCCACGCTGGCGGGACTGGCTGGTTTTCTAGCGGCGACACAGTATGGCTTTGTAAACCCCTCGCAATTGGGCTGGCACACATCCGGCTATGCTTTGATGATGGTGATCATGGGGGGGGCAGGAACGATCTTTGGTCCTGCGCTCGGTGCGTTTGTTTTTGAAATTCTCCATTCTTTCTTTGAAAGCTTCACCGATCATTGGTTGATGCTCATGGGGACGGTGATGATCGCTGTTGTCTTGTTTCTTCCCAATGGCATTGGCGGTGCCTTGCTGGAGTTCGTGCGTAAACTAGAGAAAAAGCCTGTACAGGCTCAGGATGGGGAGAAGAGCGATGGTTGAAGCGATTTTAAAGACAGAAAAACTGACCAAACGTTTTGGAGGGCTGGTTGCGGTAGATAATGTGGATCTGGAACTTTTTAAAGGAGAAGTTCACGCTATTCTTGGCCCTAATGGCGCCGGGAAAAGTACGCTTGTAAATCTTCTGTCTGGTGATTTGCCTTCCACAGAAGGCAGTGTGGTCTTTGAAGATCAGGAACTGACCGGGCTGCCTCCTTATGTGATTTCTCATTATGGGGTAGGACGCAGTTTTCAAAAGACCAACATTTTCCCAAAATTGACTTGTTTTGAAAACGTTTGGCTCGCAGCACAGTCACGACAAAAAACATCCATGCGTTTTTTTAGACCTGCCCGGTCTATGAAAGCAGTGGAAAGTTTGACCCTATCCAGTCTGGAAAGATGTGGGTTGCTTCATCAAAAAGACAGTGCGGCTTCATCCATGAGTTATGGCGAACAGCGTCAGTTGGAAATCGGGATGATGCTGGCGACGCAACCGCGCCTTCTTCTTATGGACGAACCAATGGCTGGTATGGGCAAGGAAGAGTCAGAAATGCTCGTCAGTTTAATCAAAGATCTGGCCAAAGAATATACGCTCTTGTTGATTGAACATGACATGGACGCCGTTTTTGCAGTGGCTGATCGACTGACCGTAATGGTCAACGGTCGGGTTTTGGAAACAGGCACACCAGATCAAATCCGTTCCAGCCAACAAGTACAGGAAGCCTACCTTGGTAACGAAGGAGGATTTTGACATGGAAAATGATTATATCGTCAAAGCAGAAGGTTTACAGGTTTACTATGGCGCGTCCCATGTCCTTCATGGTGTTGATTTTTCAGTAAAAAAAGGTGAAACGGTCAGCCTGATGGGGCGAAATGGTATGGGGAAAACCACGACGCTTCGTTCCATTTTAGGGTTCGTCCCCCCCAAAGAAGGCAAAGTGGAAATCTTTGGACAGGATATGACGGGGGCGCGTCCCTTCAATGTGATCAAGCGTCATTTGGCCTATGTGCCAGAAGGGCGCGGTATGTTTCATAACCTGAGTGTGCGTGAACATTTGGAAATGCCCGCACGTGCAGGAATGGACGGGAAAAGACGTTGGACGTTTGATCGGGTGATGGAAACATTTCCCCGCCTTTCAGAACGACTAGATAATATGGGCAGTCAACTGTCAGGGGGGGAACAACAGATGCTGGCGATTGGGCGGGCATTGATGACAAACCCTGAACTTCTCATTCTGGATGAAGCAACTGAAGGCCTTGCCCCTCTGATCCGCGAAGAAATTTGGCGCATTATCCAGATCATTAAAAATGACGGTATTTCAACGATCATCGTAGATAAAAACATCGGCCCCATTCTTGATATGGCAGATCGCAATATCATTCTGGTGAAAGGGAATATTGTGTTTGAAGGCACAAGTGATCAATTGCGCGAAGATCCAGAAATTCTGGCACGTAACATCGGTGTATAAGGGATAAAGATAATGCAAAAAACAATCACCATTATTCGCACGGAACATCGTCGCTTGGCTGCCATCATCAATTGTTTTGTCGGGGTTCTTAGCGATATGGAAAATACGAACGCTGATCCAGACTTTGGTTTACTGGATCAGGTTCATGAATATTGTCGTTCCTTCTTATATAAATTCCACCATCCTAAAGAAGATGGATATCTCTTTCCTGCACTTGTACAGGCACGCCCAGACCTGCTGCCTGTGATTTCAAAACTTGAAAGCGAGCATGAGAGAGGGGTGACATTGCTGGACCAGCTGGACCAGGCACTGGCGTCTTTGAAAGAGGATCCGAGAAAAAATCTTGGTCTCTATATTCAGGTTGCAAAAACGTATCGGGACTTTGAATGGAAGCATATGGCAACAGAGGAAAAGGAAATTCTCCCGCAGGCTGAAAAAAGTATCCCTGAAGATGTCTGGAAGGAATTGGATAACGTTTTCTCAGATCATGACGACCCTGTTTTTGGGGATAAACCACAAGGAAACTATGAAAATCTGCTGAGCCAGATTGTTAATCGTGCACCATCACCGCATGGATTAGGAGAATGAAATATTTTCATGAAAATCTTGCAAAGGAACTCCCGATTGAAGTAATCATAGGAAGTATAGTGCAATAAAAAACAGTACGATTGATCTGCCAATGTCGCAATCCAAAAACAAATCTAAAAAAGACAATCTACCATCTTTGGGTGATCCGGAGTTGGAGAAATATATTGCGCGTATTGGTGAACAGATCAAAGTCATTCGATCACGAAGAGGCATGATCCGCAAGGACCTGTCACGCCATTCGGATGTTTCTGAACGTTATCTTGCACAGGCTGAAACAGGTAAGGCGAATATCTCAATTGCATTGTTGTGGCGAATTGCGCATGCCCTTGATGTTGAAATTTCTGATCTTTTGCCTGAGACATCAACCCGGTCTGTTAATACAACCCTGTTGAATTTTATGCGGGGATTGGATGTGGAAGACCAAAAGGCTGCATTTGCTGTTCTAAAAGATCATTTCGGTGAAAAGATTGAAAAAGGGCATGGCGTGGCCTTGATTGGTCTGCGTGGTGCCGGTAAAACCCGCCTTGGCAGTCTGCTTGCGGATGAATATCGAATTCCCTTCATCCGCTTGGGGGAAGTTATTGAACAGCAAGCCCAAATGGATATCGGTGAGTTGATTTCCTTAAGGGGGCAAAGTGCCTTTCGCCGCTATGAAATGCAGGCTTTGGAAAGCGTGATCCATAAACACCCGACGATGGTTCTGGAAGTCGGTGGCAGCTTGGTATCTCAATCAGACACTTTTAACTTACTTTTGGACAGTTTCTATTCTGTTTGGTTAAAGGCCTCACCCGAAGAACATATGCAACGGGTTATTGATCAAGGTGATATGCGCCCCATGGCAGGCAATAAAGAAGCCCTTGAAGATTTGAGAGTTATACTGGCTGAGAGGGAAGCCGAATACAAGCTGGCGAATTATACCCTTGATACCTCGGGGCGAAGTATCACCCATTGTTTGTATGAGTTGGTTGAAACCGCACGCCCTTATCTGGAAAACTGAACAAGGTCAGTGTTGGGTTTTGAGAGATGATCCAGAAATATAGATATCTGTGTGCACTGGCAAAGGAACGTCATTTTGGGCGTGCTGCAGAATCTTGTCATGTCTCCCAGCCGACGCTTTCAAATGGATTGCGTCAGTTGGAAGAAATACTGAATGTGAAGTTGATTGATCGAAAACAGAAATTTATAGGGTTAAGCCCTGACGGTTTAAAAGTTCTGGAATATGCCAAAAGAATTCTCGCAGAACATGAAAACCTGAAAGCATCTCTTCAAGACAATAATGACAGACTGAGGGGGCGACTTCGACTGGGCGTTATTCCAACGGCTTTAACTTACGTGTCACGATTTATAAAAAAGCTAAATGAGATACACCCGGATTTGACCTTTACGGTTGAAAGTATGAGCGCCCCGGATTTGGTTCGAGGTATTCTTGATTTTGAATTGGACTTGGGGATTTCATATACACATTCGGGCATTCCTCCTTCATTACAAGTTATTGACCTGTATAGGGAAGAATATCATTGCCTGATGAACCGCGATGATGCGGAAAAAGGGGCGACCCATATATCATGGTGTAATGCTTCAAAATTCCCGTTGGGTATGTTGACGCCAAATATGCAAAATCGACAAATCGCCGATGCCGCTTTTAAGGAAGCAGGCGTGCAAATCCGCCCGATGATCGAGACAAATTCCCTGAGCAATTTATTTCATAATGTAAAAAATCGCCTCGGTGTTTCTATTATACCCTATCAGTTCTTTGATTTACCCAATCATGAAACGGATGTTGTTTCCTTGAAACTGATAGACCCGGCAATATCCCATCAGGTTGGCCTCCTCGCCAGTCAAGGGGAGCCCGCCAGCCATCTTGCACAGGCAATTGTAAAATTGGCTCGTCAGGGATTATTTCAAAACCTGTTCGAAACTGATAGCTAATAACTATCAACTAATCTAATATTCAAATTGGTCAATTTATCATATTTTCGTTAACTTTTTTAGATTGTAACTAGGGGATGGGACGCTTCATATGTCTGCCTTTGATGAATGGTCAGATAATTTCGCCACGCATTTATACGAAAAGTATAAAAATACAAAAGGGGCGCTTTTGCCAATCCTGCACGAAATACAGGATTGTTTAGGGTGCATCCCTCACGCGGCCGTCTTGCATATATGTGATAGCTTAAATCTATCAAAAGCGGAAGTGGATGGGGTGATTTCCTTCTATCATGATTTCCGTCGCGAAAATGATGGACGTTTTGAAATCAAGGTCTGTCGGGCAGAGGCCTGTCAGGCGGCAGGGTCAGAAGAACTTGTGTCTTATATTCAGAACCGACTTTCTCAGGCAGAAACGCAAGGCACATTTCGAATTGAGCCCGTTTATTGTCTGGGCAATTGCGCCTTGTCCCCATCCCTGATGATGGACGGGAAGCTGCATGGGCGGGTGAGCCCTGAACGTTTTGACCGTCTTTTGACCTTGCAACGCACGGAAAGCGCATGAAACCAGTGAAAGTATATATTCCTCAAGATTCTGCGGCCTTGTCTGTTGGTGCTGATGAGGTTGCCTTGTCAGTTCAGGAACGTGCTGAAAGCCTGAACATCCCACTTCAGATTGTGCGCAATGGATCACGCGGCATGCTGTGGTTAGAGCCTTTGCTGGAAGTCGAAAGTAAAGATGGACGCATTGCCTTTGGCCCGGTTTCTGTCGAAGATATAGATGCGTTATTCGAGAAGAAGTTTTGGGAAAGCCGAGAGCATCCGTTGTGTCTTGGCTTAACAGAAGAAATTCCATTTTTTAAGAAACAGGAACGTCTTACTTTTGCACGCTGTGGCGTAACGGATCCCTTAAACATTGAAGAATACCAGAAATACGATGGTTTTCTTGGTTTGAAGAATGCCTTGAAGATGACTCCGCAAGCTGTGTGTCTGGAAGTCCGTGAAAGTGGTTTACGTGGTCGAGGCGGGGCAGGTTTTCCAACGGGCATAAAATGGCAAACTGTTCTGGAAGCAGAAAGTGACGAGAAATACATTTGCTGTAACGCGGATGAAGGTGATAGCGGAACCTTTGCAGACCGCATGATTATGGAAGGCGACCCCTTCAGCTTGATTGAAGGCATGGTCATTGCGGGCTATGGCGTTGGCGCACAGGAAGGTTTAATTTACCTGAGGTCCGAATATCCTTACGCGATCAATATATTGGAAAAAGCAATACAAATTGCAACAGACAACAACTGGCTGGGTGACAATATTCAGGGTTCCGGTTTTTCCTTTTCACTGGAAGTTAGAAAAGGTGCAGGGGCTTATATCTGCGGGGAAGAAACGTCCATGCTGGAAAGTCTGGAAGGCAAACGCGGATTGGTCCGTTCAAAACCCCCCATCCCCGCCCTGAGTGGCTTTATGGGTAAGCCAACCGTTGTGAATAATGTTTTGTCCCTGACAACCGTGCCGATCATTCTGGCCAAAGGAGCGTCATATTATGAAAGCTTTGGCATTGGGCGTTCACGCGGCACCCAACCTTTCCAGCTTGGCGGCAATGTCAAGCAAGGCGGTTTGATCGAAAAAGCCTTTGGTTTGACGTTGCGCGACCTTATTTATGATTATGGGGGCGGTACGCGTACCGGACGTAATGTTCGCACCGTACAGGTTGGCGGTCCATTGGGGGCTTATCTTGGTGAAGACCAATTTGATCTGGCCCTTGGATATGAAGAAATGTCGGCCGGTGGCGGCATGTTAGGGCATGGTGGTGTGGTGGTCTTTGATGACACGGTGAATATGGCGCAACAAGCGCGCTTTGCCTTTGAATTCTGTGCGGTTGAAAGTTGTGGCAAATGTACACCCTGTCGTATTGGGGCCCAACGGGGGCTGGAAACGATGGACAAGGTCATTGCCGGGGAAGACGTGAGTGAAAACCTGAACTTGTTAGATGACTTGTGCGAGTTGATGAAGGATGGATCACTTTGCGCAATGGGTGGACTAACGCCCCTGCCTGTGGAAAGTGCCATACGTAATTTTCCAAATGACTTTAATTCAGATAACGATAGCCGGAAATAAGAGGGTCACATGATGAAAGAAATCGATTATGGGACTCCCAAGGCCCAAAGTAAGCAGCTTATCACATTAACAATCGACGGACGTTCTGTCACTGTGGCAGAAGGCACGTCTGTTATGAGGGCGGCAAAAGAAGCGGGAATTTCTATTCCCAAACTTTGTGCAACAGATAAGCTTGATGCTTTTGGCTCTTGTCGTTTATGTCTGGTGAAAATTGAAGGCCGTCGCGGGACGCCTGCTTCCTGCAGCACCCCTGCCGAAGACGGAATGGTGATCCAGACCCAAAATGACCATCTTGCCAAGCTGCGTAAAGGGGTGATGGAACTCTATATTTCGGATCATCCGCTTGATTGCCTGACCTGTGCTGCAAACGGGAATTGTGAACTGCAAGATGCCGCGGGTGAAGTTGGTTTACGTGAAGTCCGTTATGGATATCAGGGCAAGAACCATTTGAGTGAAGTAAAGGACGAAAGCAATCCCTATTTTACTTATGATCCGTCAAAATGTATCGTTTGTTCGCGCTGTGTGCGCACCTGTGAAGATATTCAGGGAAGCTTTGCTCTGACCATAGAAGGCAGGGGCTTTGACTCACGTGTCTCCGTCGGACGGGGGGATAGTTTCTTTAACAGCGATTGCATTTCATGTGGTGCCTGTGTCGAGGCTTGCCCAACAGCAACGTTGATGGAAAATTCGGTTATTGAAAAAGGTCAGGCCGAACATGTTGTGGAGACAACCTGTGCCTATTGCGGGGTCGGATGTTCCTTGCGTGCAGAAATGCGCGGTGAAGAAGTTATCCGCATGGTTCCTTCTAAAGAGGGCGGCGCAAACGAAGGTCACGCCTGTGTGAAAGGTCGATTTGCCTGGGGCTATGCAACGCATCAGGACCGGATTACAAAGCCGATGATCCGTGAAAATGTGGAAGATCACTGGAAAGAAGTCAGTTGGGATGAAGCCATTTCATTCAGTGCGAAGAAACTAAATGAGGTCAAGGCCAAGTATGGCGGGAAATCCATTGGCGGGATTACGTCTTCACGCTGTACCAACGAAGAAGTGTTCGTGGTTCAAAAAATGATCCGCGCGGCATTTGGCAATAACAATGTCGATACATGTGCGCGCGTCTGCCATTCCCCGACCGGATATGGTTTGAAGGAAACATATGGGACCTCGGCAGGGACGCAGGATTTTAAAAGTGTGGAAAAAGCCGATGTTGTTCTGGTGATCGGGGCGAACCCGACAGATGGGCATCCGGTTTTTGCTTCGCGTTTGAAAAAACGTCTGCGCCAAGGGGCAAAGCTTATTGTCCTTGATCCTCGCCGAATTGATCTGGTGAAAACACCCCATGTTGAAGCAGCCTGTCACCTGCCTTTAAAACCGGGGACAAATGTCGCGCTTTTGAATGCCATCTCATATACCATCTTGAAAGAAGGCCTGCAGGATCAGAGCTTTATTGAAGAACGCTGTGATGATCGGCTTTATCAAAAGTGGCGAAAGGTTATTGAACAACCCCAAAATGCGCCGGAAGTTGTCGCCGATGTCTGCGGCGTGGATGCAGATCTGATTATCGAAGCAGCGCGGCTTTACGCTTCCTCACCCAACGGGGCAATCTATTATGGGCTGGGGGTTACAGAACATACCCAAGGCTCAACCACGGTTATGGCGATGGCAAACCTTGCGATGCTATGTGGTAATATCGGAAGAGAAGGCGTTGGCGTAAACCCGCTTCGTGGACAGAATAATGTGCAAGGTTCTTGTGATATGGGCTCCTTCCCCCATGAATTCAGCGGTTATCGTCATGTCAGTGATGATAAAACGCGCCTTCTGTTTGAAGAAGCTTGGAAACGTCCGTTAAGTTCTGAACCGGGCTTACGTATTCCACATATGTTTGACGGATCTTTAGAGGGACATTTTAAAGGGCTGTTTGTACAGGGCGAAGATATCGCACAGTCTGATCCAAATACGCATCATGTGCATGCGGCCCTCAGCAATATGGATTTTATTATCGTTCAGGATTTATTTTTGAATGAAACGGCCTCTTTTGCCCATGTGTTCTTGCCGGGGACGTCTTTTCTTGAAAAGAATGGGACCTTTACCAATGCGGAAAGGCGGATCAATCGCGTGCGCCCTGTCATGCAAAGCAAAACGGGTAAACAGGAATGGGAGGTCGTTTGCGAACTGGCGCAGGCCATGGGGTATGACATGGCGTACAACGACGCCTCTGAGATCATGGATGAAATTGCCGCACTGACACCAACATTCAGCGGAGTCAGTTTTGACCGGTTGGACAGTCTTGGCAGTCTTCAATGGCCTTGTTCAAATGACGAAGATACAGGGATGGCTGTGATGCATGTAGGTAGCTTTACGCACGGAAAAGGCCGCTTTATGCCAACCGAATATGTCCCTACACCGGAACGCACATCGCGCAAATTCCCGCTGTTGTTAACCACGGGACGCATTTTGACTCAGTATAATGTCGGGGCACAAACAAGGCGGACAGACAATCATCGCTGGCACAAGGAAGATGTGCTGGAAATTCACCCCTATGACGCCGAAGAACGTGGTCTTCAAGATGGCGATATGATTAACATTCAGTCACGGGCCGGGACAACTTCGCTTCGTGCCAGAATCTCAGAACGGATGCAACCGGGCACCGTTTATACAACATTCCACCATCCTGTCAGCGGAACCAATGTAATTACGACCAATAACTCGGATTGGGCGACCAATTGCCCGGAATATAAAGTGACGGCCGTACAGGTTGAACCGGCAAGTCGATTGCACAATTGGGAACGGGTGCATGCACCGATTAAGCAGGTGAACCATGTTGATGAATAATTCACAGGTTCCGCCTTCCATACGTGTGCGCACATCAACCACATATCCCGTTGGGGAACGCGATAGTCAGTTTTGGCAAATCGCAACAGAAGTCCCCGTTGCCCTAATTTACAATGGCAAGCCCCATGCGGTGATGATGGCAACCCCGCAGGATCTGGTGGATTTTTCTATTGGCTTTTCCCTCAGCGAGGAAGTGGTCACAAGTCATGCAGCGATTGAAGAGATTTATATCGAACATGATGCGGAAGGCTTTCGCATCTTTATCAGCATTGATGAGAACCAGATCGGTCCCGGCTATACCCAAACGCGCACCATTGCCGGGCGAACCAGTTGCGGCCTGTGTGGACTGGCCGAGCTAAAAGACGCGGTTCGGGTTTCTGCCAATCAAGTGGTTGCGGTTGATATCCCTGATCCGGCCATTATCACCAAAAGCCTGCATGCGTTTAGTGACGCGCAAGCTATGCATCAAACCAATCGTTCTGTGCATGGGGCGGCCTTTTGTAGTATGGATGGTGAAATTTTGCTGATCCGCGAAGATATCGGTCGCCATAATGCATTGGATAAATTGCTCGGTGCACTTAGCTCTAGTGGATTATCAAGAAATGGGTATTTGGTGATGAGCAGCCGGTGTAGTTTCGAGCTGGTTAAAAAATCAATCGTTTTCGGCTTATCCGGCCTTGTGACCATTTCCGCCCCCACCAGTTTGGCGCTTGATATCGCAAAAAAGGCAAATATGTTTCTCGCCTGTCAGCAAGGACCGAATAGCGTTACTTTCTTCTAGTCTATGATGTGTCGGGACGCAGGTTCATAAGAATTATTGCGATTAAGCACTTTGACGAATATAAAGAGTTACTTTTACGCGCAAGAGCGCGCTGTAAAGTTTTGTATTGGCTTGAATTAAAGGATCAGAACAGATGAATGTAGAGTGCAGTGTCGTGAAAGAGTTTTCGCTTGAAACGGAACAAGGCACCTTGGCTTTTCGCTGTTGGGAACCTGAAATTCAATCCAATGCCGCGCCGATCATTTTGTTTCATGATTCACTGGGCGCGATCAGCCTATGGCGACAATTCCCCGACTTGTTGGCTCAACAAACCGGAAGAACCGTCATTGCATATGATCGCCTTGGCTTTGGGCGCTCAGCTGTGCGTACAGATAAACTCCCGGCAGATTTTGTCGGGCAGGAACCACAGACAATCATTCCTCTTTTGAATGAACAACTCGATATTTCGAAATTTGTCGCACTGGGCCATAGTGTCGGCGGCGCCATGGCCATTGAAACAGCGGCGCAATTTCCCGATCAATGCGTTGGCCTTGTTACCATCGCCGCCCAGACCTTTGCCGAAGATGTGACTTTGAACGGTATCCGTGATGCAAAAAAAATGTTTGCGGATCCGGATCAGTTAAAACGACTGGAAAAATACCATGGGGAACGCGCAAAATGGGTCGTCGATGCCTGGATCGAGACATGGCTCTCAGATGAATTTGCAGACTGGACATTGAAAGATACATTGCCAAAAGTAACATGTCCGGCACTTGTCATTCATGGCAGCGATGATGAATATGGCTCTACAATCCATCCAAGAATTATTGCTCAAAACGTGTCTGGCAGCGCCAGTGTTGAAGTGCTCGAAGGAAACAGGCACATGCCCCATCGCGAAAATGAAGCCCATGTCATCACTCTGGTGAAAGACTTTCTGCACTCAATTGATTAAAACTCAGATGATGCCGATTGCTTTGCCCCTGTATGATGGCAGTAAAACTAAGCGACATTATACAAAAAGGAAATGGTGACCCCGAGAGGATTCGAACCTCCGACCTACGGATTAGGAAGGTCAAATTTTTTAGTAAGTAATTGAGACTAAATAATAATCCTGTCGCTAAAAATGGGATAACTCCTTTAATTCAGTGGTTTACACTGTCTTCTGGCACGTTTTGCTTACACAGTTTCAGGGTTTTGAGTGGTTAGTTGGCACAGATTTTTGCCATTCATAGGTGTCCCAGTTCTTTGGCTTTCTTGGTATGTTAAGTTTTCTTATATTTTCCCCATTGCTCTCCATAATAAATAGTTCGCAATTTCTTGATCGTTCTTTATCACTGAAGAAAGCAATATTCTCGCCGTTTGGGGATATTGCATAGGAACACATATAGGTTGAAAGTTGGGTAAGGCGTTTCAGTGTGTTCTTATCTTTTATGTAGAGGTCGTAATTATACGGGCCTCTGGCGTTATCAATGTCGTTTGTATTTACGAGATAAACATGCGTGTAATTGTTCGATACGTGAGCACTTGCTGGTTGGAACTCATTAAAGCTTATTTTCTTAAGGGAATTATCTGGTTTTAATGTATAAATAGTATCAAAGACTTTCCCGATTATTCCTTCAAAGATGAAATTGTTGTCTTCGTCTATGAAATAGGGATTAAAGGCACGGAAAAAATTATGTTGGGTTAGTCTTATTTCCTTACTTTCCTCTGTAGAAACTTTAAAAATTTCATAATCATAATATCTAAGCTTACCTTCAAAATTAACTTGTGTAGTGGTATTCTTCGAATAAATGACCCATTTGCCATCTCTGGAGAAACTTGGATAACCTCTTAATCCTTCGCCTTTGGTAATTAATCTAAAGTCACTACCATCCTTCTTAATGATCGCAAGGTTGGATTGTTTCTTTTGAGCATCATATGCTGTGATAGCAATTTCTTGTCCATTCGGATGGAAGACAGGCATTCCCCAACTATAGTTTGTATTGTTTGGAATAAGTAGAGAATTTTGTTCATGAATATTATAAAGGGAAATGGTGCAAGGATATTCTTTATAGCACCATTGCATTACTATCTCTTGGTTGTCTGGAGAGATATTCATGTGCATATTTTTTCCAGATGGATAGCTACACCCGCCAAGTATGAATAACAAGAGTATGATGAAGAAATTGGATTTCTTTTTCATCTTAATAGCACCTTCAATTTTGAGCAAATTTTATGCTACTTAAAGGTGCTTAGCGTGTAAATGAGAAAGTGGTGGTCCTGGCGCGATTCGAACGCACGGCTTCGAAATTAGGAATTTCGCACTCTATCCAGCTGAGTTACAGGACCACACTGCAAAATATCTACTTTTAAAGCGTCTTCACTTCAAGCGTTTTAGTCATAAAAATCTGTGTCAGCAGAATGATTTTTGATGTCAAACCTGTGACACAGATTGCTGACACAGGCAAAATGCGGGTTTGTAAGTAATTGAATGCAAAAGAGTATTCATATTGCCCGACAGGATTAGGAATCCGTTGCTCTATCCTGCTGAGCTACGGGGTTACATGGGGTGCCAAAGTATCAATCTTCGTTGAAAATGCAAGATGCTTAATGGTGGGAAAACGCTTTATAGCTGTCTTTGTCAAATAAGATGGTGGTGTAGCGTTCTTTATGGTTGCCTTGTTCCATGCCGGGGGAGCCGATGGGCATGCCGGGGGCCGAGAGGCCGATGGCTTTGGGGCGTTCTGTCAGCAGGCGTTTAATATCGCTGGCAGGGACGTGGCCTTCAATGATGTAGCCGTCGATCTGTGCGGTGTGGCAGGATTCCATTTTTCGCGGCACGCCCAACTGTCGTTTAATCGCATCCATGTCATCGCGTTTAATTTCGTGCACGTCAAATCCGTTGTCGCGTAAGTGCTCGCTCCAAGCGGTGCAGCAGCCGCAATAGGGGGACTTGTAAACGGTGATTTCGTTGGTGTCGGCATGTGCCAACGGGCTTAGAAATAACGTGGTTAAAAGTGCGATTACATATTTCATGACATCGTCCTTTGTCATTGCAGGTTGATCATTTTTACGCCTGAAATAAGACCTGATTGTGTCTTTCCAGTTGGTGGAAGGGTGAAAAAATCTTATAAAGCTGTCATGATTACCCTGCGTCCGGTTGTTTGGGCGGCAAGTGAAGGATCGCGCCGGCATCCTCTGACCAGCCCCGAGCAACAGCAAAAATTTATATCTTTTCTGGATATGGACAGTTCCTTTCAGGATACGTTGGAACGGGTCAGTGACCCTGAATTCTTAGCGCCCTTGATCGTGACGACCAATGCGCTTGCGTCTGCGGTGCAGGACCAATGTGACGATATCGCATATGACTATGAAGAAATGCTGATTTTGCCAGAGGGGCATAGTTCAAGCCATGCCTTGCAAGAAGCGGCCAATTGGGCACGCGCGCGCGGTGAAAGTTTTCCGTTGGTTTTTTGTCCGTCAGATCATTTCATCGCGGATCAGGCGGCTTTTCTGCGTGCGGTTTTGGATGCGGCACAAACGGCTGAGAAAGGATATCTCGTCTGTTTTGGTGTCATCGCGGACTGGGCACAGGCGGGGCAAAACTATATCGAAGTCGGCCTGCGTCTGGATGCCGCGTACAGCGGACATAAGGTACAGTCATTCTTGGCCCATGCCAGCGCAGAACAAGCCCACAATGCGGTTAAGGCGGGGCGTTTTGTCTGGCATGCCGGGATGGTTTGTGCAACGCCTGATGTGGTTTTAGAAGAATGTCGGGAACTGAATGTCCCTTTGGAAGTAGGCATGCTTTCGCATTCAGAAAAACTCTGTGTCGTGTCTTTACTGACAGCTTGGGCCGATTTGTCCCATTGGCCCGGTATCTGGAAAGCGCTTAGTTTTATAGAGACTTAAAGGCTTGTGTAGCATGGACCAAAGCGGCACGGATGCCGGCCTCCAACGCGGAATGTCCAGCATCGGGGACTGAGATATATTGCGCCTTGGGCCAAGCTTTTGCGAGTTTTTCTGCCGTAACAGGTGGGCAAACCAGATCATAGCGTCCCTGCACAATGATGGCGGGCAGGTGAATGATGCGATTGAGCTTAGCCATCAAATGACCTTCTTCCATAAAGAAGTTATGCTTGAAATAATGCGCTTCCATACGGGCAAGACATAAGGTGTTGTGCGGGTCTGGATTAGGCGAAGGGCTATGCGGCATCAAGGTTGCGCAGGATTCTTCGTATGATGACCAGGCAATGGCGGCAGGGAGATGAATTTCCGGGTCCGGGTGATTAAGTCGTGCAACATAGTTATCAAGAAGATTGCCACGTTCATCTTCCGGCAAGAAGGTTTGAAACTTGCGCGCGGCTTCGGGTTGGAAGGTTCCCATTTTATGGATGAACCAATCCCCCTCATAGGCTTGGCCCAGAAAGACACCGCGCAGGATAAAGCCGAGGCAACGATCCGGATGGGCAACCCCGTAAGCCAGTGCAAGCGTGCTGCCCCATGATCCGCCAAAGACAAACCAGCGATCAATCTTTCTTAATTTACGCAGCATTTCAAGATCATGGATCAACTGGGGCGTGGTGTTATTTTCAACCTCTGCCGCCGGGGTGGATCGACCACAGCCGCGCTGATCCAGCAAAATGATCCGATAATGATCCGGGTCAAAAAAACGTCGATGGATGGACGATGCCCCGGCCCCCGGCCCGCCATGTAAAAACAGCATGGGCATACCATCTGGATTACCGCATTCTTCCCAATAGATCGTATGACCATCGCCTACATCCAGCATACCGGATTCATAGGGCGTCAGGGCAGGGAATAAATCTTTGATCGGCGTATAGGGCATTATCGTTCAATCACTTCAATCTGTGCGGGGTGTCTGGCTTCTATCATAGGACCATTTTGCTTGGAAACCCAACCCCTTATTCGGATGCGTTTATCTTTTAGTCGGTCTGTTTTTAGACCGTATCTTTTAAATATATAGTGATTGGCCTTGGGGATTTTAACCGTAAAATCATCACGCCAGTTGGCACCGAAGTTCAGATAGGTGGTGCCTTTCACATGGGCCACATCTACAACCCGGCCTTCGACAATGGCAAACTGGTCGGTTGGCATGTCCGTGTTCAGCGCTGAAAAGACCTTCGGGCCTTCTAAAAGATAAAGATCACGCACCAGTGTTTCTTCCCCTTCATAAGGAAAGGGGATGGCTTGGCCTTGTGAAACCAATGCACCTTGCACCCATGTGCCGTCATCTAAATAGACATGGGCAGCTTTTCGATTATAGCGATCAGGCTTGTTGGATAAAAGGCGCAGTTTGACCTTATCGCCGGGCTTGATCAGATCGTTTAAGGCGGTGACTTTTTCATCATAAAGCAATCCGGCCAAACGGATCGGTCCGGTTTTCTTGAGCTTTAATTCAAAGGGCGGGGTTATTTCCAGAACCTCATCGCGCAAAGTTTGTGCGCCCGCCCCCTTGACCTGAACAGACAGAACGGCCACAAACAAACAGAATAACACCATCACTTTGTGGGGAGCCATGAACCGTTTCACGCTGCTTGCCATTATGATCACGTTGGGTCTACTTCTTGTCCTAGGGCAGATGGGCCGAATGGGATTGCTGAATGAATGAAAGAAGAAAATGACATGACCAGGTCGTACACACAATTGGAAAAACGATTTAAACGTCTGAATGTGTTAGGTGATGCAGCCTCTATGTTGCAATGGGATATGGCTGCCATGATGCCTAAAGGCGGTGCTGAAAGCCGGGCTGAACAGATGGCGCTTCTGGCGACCTTGCGTCATGGCATGATCTGTGACGAGGCTATATCGGACTTGCTGGATGCGGCAGAAAGCGAAAGTGGGTTGAATGACTGGCAGGCGGCAAATCTTAAAGAAATGCGCCGTGCCCACACCCATGCCACCGCGTTGGATGAAGATTTGGTCGAGGCAATAAGCCGGACCACCTCCACCTGTGAACAGGTCTGGCGTGAAGCGCGCCCACAAGGCGATTTTAAAAAGATCGTCCCCCATCTGAAAGCAGTCTTGAACCTGACGCGTACAGCCGCAGCGGCAAAGGCTGAAAAGCTGAACTGTTCACTCTATGATGCTTTGCTGGATCAGTATGAACCGGATGGGAAATCAGCTTTGATTGATCCGATCTTTGATCGTCTGGAAGGGTTTTTGCCAGATTTTCTACAAGAGGTATTGGATAAACAAAAAGATGTTAGCTTCAAATTGCCGAAAGGTCCGTTTGAAGTGGAAAAACAAAAACAGCTGGGGCAATTGTTTATGTCAGCTTTGGGGTTTGATTTTGACCATGGTCGTCTGGATGTGAGCTTGCATCCCTTTTGTGGCGGCACCAGCGATGATGTTCGCCTGACCACGCGCTATGACGAGGCTGACTTTACCTCTGCCTTGATGGGGGTCTTGCATGAAACAGGACATGCGCTTTATGAACGCGGCCTGCCCAAAGACTGGCGCCATCAGCCTGTGGGACAGGCGCGCGGCATGAGCTTTCATGAAAGTCAGTCCCTGTTGGTGGAAATGCAGGTCTGTCGCTCTGATGCGTTTTTGAAATATGCCGTTCCGCATATGCAAAAAGCTTTTGACGGGCAGGGCGAGGGCTGGAGCTTGGATAATTTCACCAAGCTTTATCGACAGGTGAAACCGGGTTTTATCCGTGTGGATGCCGATGAAGTGACTTATCCCGCCCATGTGATTTTACGGTATAAGCTGGAACGTGCCTTGATCGAAGGTCAGATGGAAGTCGAAGACATTCCGGCAAACTGGAATGATGCGATGCAAAACATGCTGGGCATCACACCTGAAAGTGACCGCGAAGGCTGTTTACAGGATATTCACTGGTATGATGGGGCTTGGGGGTATTTTCCGACTTATACGCTGGGGGCGATGACGGCCGCGCAGGTTTATCACGCCGCACAAGAGGCCGTTAAAGGACTGGATGGACAAATTGAAAAAGGTGACTTTTCCGGGCTTATGGGATGGCTGCGTGAAAATATCCATGGGAAAGGGTGCAAATTGTCATCAAACGATTTATTGACACATGCTACAGGAAAGACGCTTGATCCAGAGGTGTTTATTCACCATTTAAAAACAAGATACGCCGCCTAAGGAAGACAGATGCATAAAAGAATTGTAGAAAAAGCTTTAAAGAAACTGGATGCGGAACGGGCCAATTATTTTAATGACGTGGTCGGCTATCTGGAAGAATTGTCCGCCACACAAAATTTCCCCAATCTGGTTTACCTGTCTTTAAAGGATATTCTGGACATTGCGCCAATCTATATTGAAAAAAAGGCTTTCGCGCTTTTGTTGCTAAAATTCGTGACACATCATCAGGGGCAGTTGCAAAAGATTATTTACGATAAAGAATATCTCTATGACCCAAACTGTTTGCGAAAAGTGACCAAGCTTTTGATCGATGCAATCGTGGATCAGACCATTCAGGGCTATGAAGACGGGATGATTGATACGGGTGAACCTGTGGTGCAGAAATATACCTATCCTTACCGCGCCACCGATTTGGTTGACCCGGATGATGATGAAGCCCTAGAAAAGGCACTGGAAGAAGAACGCAAGCGTCAGGCCGCCTATACCGGGCCGGAAAGGCGTAAGCGGTAAAGAAATATGTTATTTTTGCTAAACCATGCTTTACCTTTCTCGCCTAAGAGTTCTATAGTGGGGGCAAGTTCTTACATTCCTTATGGTGAAGGCCTTTATGGATAATATGGATACCTTACGTTATGACCGCTGGATTGAGGATGCGCTGAAAAGCGTTGTCCGCAAGGCTCTGAAACATTGCCAGGATCATGGCCTGCCCGGTGAGCATCATTTTTATATCACTTTTTCAACGGACCATGATGCGGTGGTGATTCCGGATTCATTGCGGGAGCAATATCCCGAAGAAATTACCATTGTGATTGAACATGAATATTGGGATCTGGACGTTACGGACAATCACTTTGACGTGACCCTCAGCTTCAATGATGTCAAAACCCCGATCCATGTGCCGTTCGAAGCCATCACAGGCTTTGCTGATCCCAGTGTCAAATTCGGCCTGCAGTTTAAAATGGAACTGCTGGAAGATGATGATCTGGAAGAAGATTTTGAAGATGACGAACCCGTTGCCACTGAAGAAGAAGTTGAATCCTCTGAAAAAGACGAGGATGAAAACAAGGATAATGTGGTCGCGCTGGATGCGTTTCGTAAGAAAAAATAAGTCTATTTCCAAGGGTCGATTTTTCGGCCCCTTTTTTTGTTTCACAGTCTAAAAAAGAGTAATTGAGATGAGCGACACCGTTTATCATGACATGTTCCCTGTTGGGGAAGATACAACTGAATACCGCAAGCTGACATCGGATTATGTGTCCACCATCAACGTGGATGGAAAAGAAGTCCTGAAAGTGGACCCCAAAGCCATTGAAATTCTGACCAAGGAAGCATTTAAGGAAATTTCCCATAAATTGCGCCCGGCTCACATGAAGCAAGTGGCTGCAATTCTGGATGATCCTGAAGCGTCCGACAATGACCGTTTCGTTGCACTGGAAATGATCAAAAACGCCGTGATCGCTGCCGACGGTATTCTGCCATTGTGTCAGGATACAGGGACCGCGATTGTCATGGGTAAACGCGGGAAATATTGCTGGGTTGACGGACAGGATGAAGAAGCGATTTCCCAAGGGGTGTCTCAAGCTTATACGGATTTGAACCTGCGCTATTCGCAAGTTTCACCGGTTGATATGTATGAAGAAGTTAACACAGGCAACAACCTGCCCGCACAGATCGATTTATATGCGACAGAAGGCAATGCTTACAAGTTCATGTTTATGGCAAAAGGTGGCGGGTCTGCGAACAAGACGTTCCTGTACCAACAAACCAAAGCCTTGTTGAACCCGAAATCCCTGATTGCCTTTTTGGATGAAAAAATCCGCACGCTCGGCACGGCAGCCTGTCCGCCCTACCATCTGGCCATCACCATTGGCGGGACATCGGCGGAAACCAACCTGAAAACCACCAAGCTGGCTTCTGCCAAATATCTGGATAACCTGCCGACAAAAGGTGGGGATAAAGGTCAGGCTTTCCGCGATGTGGAATTTGAAAAAGAAGTTCTGGAATTGTCGCAAAAGCTCGGCATGGGCGCACAGTTTGGCGGGAAATATTTCTGTCACGATGTGCGTGTTATTCGTTTGCCGCGCCACGGGGCATCTTGCCCGGTTTCTATCGGGGTATCTTGTTCGGCTGACCGTCAGTTGTTTGCAAAAATTACCAAAGACGGTGTGTTCATTGAAAAACTTTGTGATAATCCAGCGGATTACCTGCCCACAATAGATGAAGCTGAAGCACAGGAAGTGTCCATCGATCTGAACCAGCCGATGGATGAAATCCGCAAGACTTTGTCACAATATCCGGTCAAGACCCGCGTTAAAATGACTGGCACCATGATCGTTGCTCGTGACATTGCGCACGCGAAACTGAAAGAATTGCTCGATGAAGGCAAGGACCTGCCACAATATTTCAAAGATCATCCGGTTTATTATGCAGGTCCAGCGAAAACACCGGAAGGCTATGCCTCTGGTTCTTTCGGCCCAACCACAGCGGGTCGTATGGATGCCTATGTTGACTTGTTCCAATCCCATGGCGGGTCCATGTTGATGGTGGCAAAAGGCAACCGTTCCCAAGCGGTGACCGATGCCTGTAACAAATACGGCGGCTTCTACCTTGGCTCTATCGGTGGGGTTGCGGCCGAACTGACGCAAAAATCCATCAAGAAAATGGAATGTTTGGAATATCCAGAACTCGGCATGGAAGCCATCTGGAAAATCGAAGTCGAAGACTTCCCCGCCTTTATCATCGTTGATGACAAGGGCAACGACTTCTTCAAAGAATTCGTTTGATTTTAGCTCGAACTGGATGGAAAAGCCCTGCCAGCGATGGCGGGGTTTTTTTGTTTTAAAGAGGTCCCTGTTTTCACAGGGACACAGTTTTTTGTTTTCCTGCGCAAACAGGAATCTCTTAACACCAAATTGACAGGACCTGTAAGCTTCGTCACAGTTACTAAAGGATAATGTTTTAAGGTGGTTAGATAAAGCGCATGCGCACAAAAGTTTTTATCGCTTTTTGTATCTTGCTCTCCGTGTTGGGGGTAGGGCTTGCGACGCTTTATATTCAGCGCATCGAAATCGCGACCCGTTTGATCCATTGGGTGGCAAAAGAATATCAATTGCCCACAACTGCTTTTGAAATCAGTGAAATTGGCATCAGCCAAATCAAGATTAAGAACATCACCTTAGAGGATCAAATCGCCATCGGGTCCGTAATCCTGCGATATGACTTAGGGCAAGTCCTGAAAGGGCAGCTACGCTCTATCCATCTTGATCAGGTGAAAATCAATGCATCACGCTATGACGAAGGCGTGTTTGCGGCTGTGCGTGCGCTTACAAATGGCCCACAAAGTGGGGCAAGTGAGATGTCAGCGTTACCTGAGATTACTTTAGAAAATGGGCACCTTCTTTTTAATCGTGACGCGATGAGTCTTGAGAGCGCATTTTCGTTTGAGTATGTGCAGGGAAGGGATGCAAGTTTCACCTTAAACACCTCAGGTCAGCTTCAACAATTTGCCCTGCATGAGCTTAAGGTGGAAGGTCGTCTGAATGAGGACTTTACTAATGTGCGTTACGAGCTTCTTGGTGGTGAGGTTGAAGATCAAACCAAGGGACTGTTAAAGCCGATCCTGACCCTAAAGGGTAAGGGGCGGGCCAATGCGCAAGAGGCGGGTTTTGACCTTTCTATTGCGGATCAGAAAGACCGTTTTGCTGTTGATGTAATGGGTGTTTTGGATATTCAAGATTTTCGGGCTGATCTGGATGTTGTGATAGCGGAAATAGGTTTTAGAAATGATGGGTTCCAGCCCCGTGATATCAGCCCCTTGGCAGAAAGCCCGATAGAACTTGATTTGATGTTAGCCGCATCGGCTAAAATTGTGGTTGTTCCTGATTTGGTGGAGGTGACAGGCGCGCTGGATATTAAGGATGGATATAGTCGCAAACGGTTTCATGACCTGAAGATGACTTTTCAGGGCGAAACGGATTTGAAAGAGGCGAAAAGCACGGCGAATCTTAATTTGGCAGACAGGCCGAACATTCGCCTTATGACGTTTGCCACCCATCATGACCTTACGCGAAACGAGTCCTATATAAACCTTAAAACACCACTGTTGGATTGGGGACGTGAAGGCATGAGCGCACAAAATATTTCCCCCCTTTTGAAAGATGCCGTTCGCTTTTCAGGGAAGGTGCAGGCGAATAGTAATCTGATCTGGAAAGAGGGGCGTTTGAGTGGTGATTTAGCTGTTGGGCTGGATGGGTTTTCCCTTTCAAGTGATCAGGTTAATATTGAAAATATATCGACCAATTTGACGTTTCCGTCGATCTTACCCTTGAAATCAAAGGGTGTTCAGCAGATCAATATGGCGGAAATATCTTCTGTCGTTACTTTTGACAAACCGATGATCCGATTTGCGTTGACACCGGGTAAAGTGCATTTGGATCAGTTTCAGGCCGGTTTTCTGGGCGGCAGTTTGTCACTGGATGAAACGCTGATTGGTGTAGAGACTGCGCGTCACGAAACGGTTTTAAATTTGCAAAATCTTGATGTGGCAGAATTCTTTCAGTTGATTGGTGTTGAAGGTTTAAGCGGGACCGGACGTTTAAACGGGGCAATTCCTTTGCGACTTGTTGATGGTGACTTTGAAATTCTTCAGGCTCAGCTTAAAAGCCAGGGCAGTGGTATTTTAAAATTACGCTCAGAAGCCGCCAAAGATATGTTTGGGCACGCAGGCGAACAAATGGCCTTGGTTCTGGATGTATTATCCAATTTTCATTATGAATCATTGAGTCTGAGCATTGATCGCAAACGCGGGCAAAATGCGGTGTTTACCCTAGGCATTGAAGGGAACAATCCTGATGTCAAAGACGGCTATCCTTTTAAGCTGAATATAAATCTGGAAACAAATCTGGATAAAATTATAGCGACCTTGAAAGAAGGCTATCGCTTGTCAAGTCAGGCGCTTCGCTATACCATAGGTCTTGATAAATAATCCTTTTTGAAAGGGAGCCTGTCGTGTTGAAACACACAAGTCTCGCCATTTTTTTAACCGCTGTGCTGATTGGCGGCTGTAGTCCGACGGTCAAGGTGGAAACGCCGACTGAACCGATTACCATCAATTTGAATATCAAACTTGATGCGGATGTGCGCCTGAAGCTTGAACAAACTGCCACCAATGATATCCAACAAAACCCGGAGCTGTTCTAATGATGCCAATTGTAAAACGTCTTGTGATGGTCCCCGTCGTTTTCCTGATGTTAGGGCTGTTTGATATATCAGCAGGTCATGCACAGTCTCTGGACGCGCTACGTGCCAATGGGCAAATTGGCGAAGCTTTTGATGGATATGCGCGCGCGCGCGATGGCAGTGTGCAAGGCACGGTTCAACAAATTAATGCCAAGCGCCGCGAGATTTACCAACAACGCGCAGCCCAACAGGGGGTTAGTGTTGATCAGGTGTCCAAAGTCTATGCCAAACAAATCCTATCTAAAGCGCCTGCGGGCACTTGGTTCTTGCAGCCAAACGGGTCTTGGGTTCAGAAATAGCCCTTTCGCGACCTTAATTCTGAAGCTGTTCTTGTGCGATAAATATCTCCAATAGCGCATGATTGATTTTGTTTAAGAGCTCTAAATTTGTGTCGGTTGGCCGACAGGTTAGCGCATCGTGATATGTTGCAATGGGAGAATTGGGGTCGAAGTGAATGTCCGTGATGTGATCATGTTCGATCATTTCTTGAATATCGGGTGTGTAGGCTACAATCGCATCAACCCGTGAAGCGCGCAGCATCCTGACTGCTCCGGCCAAGGTTGGGTTTTTGTTTGTTTTGATAAGGGCGTCTATCTCAGGTGTATAAGGGACGCCCAATTCACCCGCAACCGTCATGCTCTGTAATTCTTGTATCGACTGAACAAGTTTATCTGACTTTCTGGTGATCGCATAAAGGTTGGCTTCATAGAAGGGGACCGAGGTGAGGTGGTCTTGGTGGCGTGCTTCAAAAACTGTGTCTAAGGGGATTAAGCAATCAAAACGCCCCTGAGCATAACTTTCTCTTGCACGGGCAATGGGTAAAACCTGAATGTTGAAGGTGATGCCTGTTTTTTGCGTCACTTCTGCCAATAATTTATCGTAAGTCCCCGTCCCATCAGGTTCCAAGACATTAGCAATCTTAAAAGCGGCCACGTTTAAAGTGTTTTCTTCAGCGCGGGCAGTATTTAAACTCGCGGTGAAAATAAATGTCAAAAGGATACATAAATGGATGAAACAGGTCATCGGATTGCTACTTTAAAAAAAAAGGGGACCGTCTTATATTAGAGGTAACTGTACCCCATTTTGAAGAAGAATACACATAATTAACTTAGGGTTTTGTTTGTTCTGTGATTTTTTCATAGTCCAGAACAACAGGTGGATCGTATAAAGAATTATTATTTCCAGCGGGATCAACTCTATGCGTACAGTTCTTAGCCTTTTCATGTTGTTTTCACTTGTGGCCTGTAATTCCATTGATGATAGCCACCTGGATGGCAAACCGGCACATCATACGGTCAATGGGTTTAAGAACTTATATGTGGAAGATCCGCAGAAAAATCTGTTTTCCTTTTTAAAGGTATAATGGTTTGGGGATACGGTCTGGGCAGATCATGCATCTTTATCTCAAACGGTCCCCACCCAACAGGTTGATCTTTCCAAAATCCATAACCCGTCTAACGAGTTGCAGGTCACTTGGCTGGGCCATTCTACATTTTTGATCCAAAAAGCGGGGGTCAATGTGTTAACGGACCCGGTCTTTGGGGATCGTTCCTTCGGGGTGTTTTTTATGGGCCCAAAACGATATGTTCCCCATGTGATAGATTATCAGAAATTGCCTAAGATTGATTATGTCATTATTTCACATAATCATTATGACCACCTGGATAGTGTAGCCACGCAAGTTCTGGGGAATGGACCAACTTATTTGGTGCCCTTAGGGCTGAAAGACTGGTATTTGGATCAAGGTATCGCCCAAGCCAAAGTCCAGGAATTCGATTGGGGCGATAAGGCAGATTATAACGAACTGAAAGTACAGGCTCTTTCCGCGCAACATTGGTCGGCGCGCGGTATCTTTGATCGCCGCGAAACATTATGGGCAAGCTGGGCGCTGAACATCGGTGGCCGTGATATCTGGTTTGCAGGGGATACGGGATATAATCCGATTCAATTCAAAAAAATCGGGGAGAAAGCTGGTCCATTTGATCTTGCCCTGATCCCCATTGGGGCATATGAACCGCGCAGTTTCATGAAGACCTATCATGTTACCCCTGAAGAAGCGATCCTGATCCACCAGGATGTGAATGCCAAAAAATCCATTGGGATGCATTGGGGAACTTTCCCTCTAACAGCCGAAGCCCCCTATGAACCTGTTGAAGAACTGGCACGTCAGCGGGAAAAACATGGTGTCAGCCGTGAAGAGTTTAGTGAAATGGTGATGGGACAGACCCTCACCATTCCTTAGAAAAATGTCACGTAAATATCAGGTTATTTCTGCGCAACCATGCGGGTGACTTTACCAAAACCACCATTGTGAAAGCTGGATGGTGCTATTTCGCGTTCAGTCTCTTTTAGAAAAAGAATGTCTGCATTTTTAAAATCGCTTTCCAGATCATCGGCACTGTAGCAGAGTTCACGTAATGGAGGGCCTCCACACCCACGCCCGACATTATCCGGGTGAAACACTTCCAATATGATAAGTCCTTTGGTTTTTAAACTTTCAAGCATGGCTCGATGCATACGCGGTCTGTCTTCAGGCATGAAATAAAGATGTAGGCAGACCAGTGCATCATAACAATTTTCAGGCCAGTCCCATTGTAATAGATCGACACATAATCCTTTAAATCTTTCGGAAACTTTGCGCAGGCGGGCTTGTTTAATTGCTTTTTTCACCCCATTTTCTGCGCCATCGACACTTAAGATGTCAAAGCCCTGTTCGGCGAGCCAGACACCATTTCTTCCTTCGCCATCACCAACGCAGAGGATGTCACATGCTTTTGGCAGACGTTTGCTTTCTTCAACAAGAAAACCATTGGGGGTGCTGCCAAAGACAAGGGTGTCATCGGCATATTTTTCGTTCCATTTATGGATGGCATTATTCATCGGGGTGAAGAGGTCCTTGTTTTTTAACGATGGATCTGAATGCCTCTATCGGCAGGGGCGGGCTGTAATAATAGCCTTGAATGAAGCCACATCCACCTTCTTTTAGACGGTTCAGTTGATCTTTTGTTTCGACTCCTTCAGCAACCACATTAAGCTTGAGACTATCAGCCATGGACAAAATGGCAGAGATAAGCGCATTGGCTTCTTCATCATCGGGTAGGTCCATTACAAAGGCACGATCAATTTTTAAGGTTGTTATAGGAAAACGTCTGAGGTAGCTGAGCGAGGAATAGCCGGTCCCAAAATCATCAATAGACAAACCAACGTCTAAATCACGCAGACCATTAAGTTGGTTCATGATTTGGCTGTCATCTCCAATCAGCAGACTTTCGGTAATTTCCAGTGTCAATTGGTCAGCGGGCAATTCGGTTTCCAAAAGGGTGTTTTTCACCAAATCGACGACGTTGGTTCTTTGAAACTGTTTCGAGGACATATTGACCGAAACTTTAGGGGGCGCTTTTGTATATCGGTGCCAGATTTTAGCCTCAAAACAGGCTTTTTTTAAGACCCATTCTCCGATAGGGAGAATTAAGCCGGTATCTTCGGCGAGGGGGATGAAGGTATCAGGGTAGACATTGCCATGTTCTGGCTGGTGCCATCGTAACAGACATTCACAACTGGCAAGCTGTCCGGTGGCGGCATCAATAATCGGCTGATAATGCAAGGCAAATTCTTCGCGTTCCAACGCCTGATGCAAGGCAATTTCAAGGTTGCGCCGTTCGCGGGCTTGATCGTTCATTTTTTTGGTGAAGAAATGAGATAGATTTCGCCCGCCTTCTTTGGCCTTATACATCGCGGCATCTGCATTTTTTAACAGATCATCCATGTTGGTGGCGTCATTGGGGAAGATGGTGATGCCAATACTGGCTGATACATAGGCACGGTTATTTTCAAGATCATAAGGGGCCGACAGTTTCTTTAACATTTTATCGACCAGGTTTTCAATCTGGCGGAAATCGGATAGATCCGAGATAATGACGGTGAATTCATCCCCACCTAGCCGGGCAACCGTATCGGTTTTGCGCACCAGTTTACTTAGACGCCGCGAAGCTTCCTGCAACAACAGATCACCACAGGCATGCCCCAATGTGTCGTTTACATGTTTAAATCGGTCCAGATCAATGAACATCAGAGCAACTTGCGTGCCGGTCCGTTCCGCCCCATGGATGGCTTGACGCAGACGGTCTTTGAACAGGCTGCGGTTGGGCAGGTCGGTCAGCGCATCATAATTAGCCTGATAGAGAATACGTTCTTCATTTTGTTTACGAACCGTGATGTCATTGATTAGGCTAATGTAATGTAAGATTTCACCATTTTCATCTTTAAGTGCTTTGATAGAGAGCCATTGCGGATAAATATCGCCGTTCTTGCGTTTGTTCCAGATCTCGCCTTCCCAGAGTCCATAGCGCTGTAGCCGTTCATACAAGATTTGAAAAAAAGTCTCATCATGATAGCCGGATTTAAATAGGGAGGGTTTTTGGCCAATGATTTCCTCTTCGCTATAGCCTGTGATCTCTGTAAAAGATTTATTGACGGTTTCAATGATTGTATCGGCATCACAGACCATAAGCCCTTCAGCAGCAGTTTCAAAAACGGCAGCTGCTAGGCTAAGTTGTTCTTCGGATTGTTTTTTGTCGGTGATATCTTCTTTTACTGCGACGTAATGGGTGATCTCCCCATTGCTATCAACAATCGGGCTGAGAGAGGCGCGTTCCCAAAAGGTGCTACCGTCTTTGCGTTTATTATAAAATTCACCATGCCAGTCCTGTCCGGAAGCCAAGGTTCCCCACATTTGTTGATAGTCGGTAATCGATTTTTCATCAGCATGTAAAATGCGCGGGTTCTGCCCAATGATTTCATCAGAACTATAGCCCGTATTCTCAGAAAATTTTGGATTTACATATTCGATCTGGGCGTCTTTATTGGTAATGACAACACTGACTGGGCTCTGTTCAATGGCTTGAGAAAGTTTTTGTAACTCGATTTGAGCTTTTCGCCGGATTTCATTTTCTTTTTGCAGCCTATTCAAAGACCGCTGGGTAATGACAGAATAAAATAAAACCATACAACTTAAGACCAGTCCAACCAGCACATAGATATAGGTTAGGCGTCTCCAATCGGACAGCGCAAATTCACTGCGAACGGAGGCCGCAACTGAAATGTTGAAATTTGATGCCTTCTGAAAATATTTAAAGTCGTTTAGAGGGGCCAAACGGGTTTCTTGGTTTGTTGAGAAGTTCTTAAGTTCTTGTTCCAGTGTTATGTCTGGTGCGCTTTGGAGTAATACGCCTTTTGCATTCATCAGGCTGAAGTGAAAATGGTGAGAACGAAACCCTTTTTCATAAAAACTATTAATCAGGTCCGTTTTTAACCGGGCCAGGACATATCCTTTTAAGTCAGCCTGATCATCGTATATGGGATAACTGGCAAGTAACAGGTTGGTATCGGGTTGGGCTTTGATGGACAGCCCCGGGGTTTTATCCAGATATGAGATTATATGTGTATCATCTAGCAAAAGGGGGATGTTTTTTTCGCCTTGCTGATCGTCATGATGATAACTCATGAGAGTGGCACCATCTGGTTTCAGAATACGGACATCTTCTAGATAAAAAATGCTGGCAAAAGTCTGCGCTAGAATTTTTTGGGATTCGATGGGGTTTTGGCTAATTTCATCCCAATCGCGAATAAAATGCTCTGCGCTTTGTTGCAGTGCAAGGTCAGCATTATTCAACATTATGTAGCTATGATGGATTAATTGCTCGCTAAGGAGAATGAGCCCATTCATCACGCGCTGGCGTTCATGTACATAGTTATTGTAGCAAATGCCGAAAACAATGGCCCAGATAAAGACGCACAAAGCCAAAGCTCCGGCCAATGCATTGCCAGGTTTTGTGATTTCCTTAGACGTTATTTCATTCTCGGAGCTTTGTGTCGCTGTCACGATCTCACCCCTTGGTTTATTAGCTTTGCATATTATATCATCATATCATCTATCTTTCTTGAGGAATGTCAAAAGAGTTTCTTTTTGCAGTTGCGAAAACCTCATGTATGCTGTTGAAATAATTTTGGCCTCTTGGGCTGAAATCACGAGGAATATATTTTAAAGGGGGACCCCGTGTCGCTTTACACCGATCTTTATGAATCTAAAAAAACCTCAGCCCATGATGCTGTGGCTTGCATTGCCGATCGTTCCAACCTGATTTTGGGGATGAGTGTTGCCATGCCGCCTGCATTGATGGAAGCGGTGGCAAGCCGCGCTAAGCAAGGTTGGTTTACGCAATTGAATGTGTACTACATGCATGCCAGTGAAGCGGCAACAGAATCGCTTTTGGTGCCGGAATTGATGGATGTGATTAAGCCTCACCCCCTGTTCATGAGCGGCCATGACCGCCAGCTCGCCAAACAAGGGTATGAAAAAGGTGAAGAATGGGTGCATTTTGTCCCTTGTCTTTTCCATCAGGCAGGGCGTTTGCTGACAGAATCGATTTCACCGGACTGTTTTGTTGTCACGGTATCGAAAATGGACAAGGCGGGTTATTTCTCTTTGGGGACCAATCCGGATTACGGCGCAACTGTTGTCCGTAAAGCCAAGAAAATCATCGTCGAAGTAAACGAAAATATGCCCCGTACCTTCGGGGAAAGCCTGTTGCATATTTCAGACGTAGACATGATCGTTGAAAATAATGCACCTTTGATGGAGACCATCATTGGCGGCGGCAGTGTGGAAGATGAAAAAATTGGACACCTGATTGCAGAACGTATTCCTGACGGGGCAACGTTGCAAATGGGAATCGGTGCCGTGCCGAATTCTGTGATGGGCCAGTTGGAAAGTCATAAAGACCTTGGCCTTCATTCAGAACTTTTCTCCCCGCCTATGGTGAATCTCATCAAAAAAGGTGTTTTGAATGGAAGCAAGAAATCCTTGCTGCCCTATAAACATGTTTACACACTGGCGCTGGGGGACCGGGCCATGTTTGATTTTATGGATGATAACCCTTCTATCGTCGGCTATCCGGTGAGTTATGTGAATAATCCGTCTGTCATTCGAAAAAACAATAATATGATTTCTGTGAATGCGGCCATCGAAGTGGATTTTACGGGTCAGGTGAACTCAGAAAGCCTTGGGGGGCATCAGTTCTCGGGGACAGGGGGGCAGCTTGACTTTGTCCGGGGCGCCTATGCCTCACCAGGGGGCAAGTCCTTTATTGCCTTGCACTCGACAGCTAAAGGCGGCACGGTGTCACGTATTACAGCAACAATTCAAGGCGGGGCGATTACGGATCCCCGTATGGATGTTCAATATATCGTGACCGAATATGGTGTTGCAGATCTGAAAGGGCGTTCTTTGCAGGAACGTGCCAAGGCTTTGATCGATATCGCACATCCTGATTTCCGTGAAGAATTGTCACGCGAAGCCCATGATATGGGGATGATGTAAATCACTCTACTCATGACTGAAGAAAAAAGCCTTTCCTTCGTTTTTTAAGAAGGAAAGGCTTTTTTTATGCTTTCAGGCGCAAGTGAACTCGGCCTTTGAAGTTATCGGGCTCGACAACTTCGCCCTTATGGACGATTTCAATCTTACCTGTTTTGCCCAAATGCATGGCCTGTTGTTTGACGGCTTGCATATATTTGCGCCAAAGCTGGGGGCCATCTTTGGGGCGTTTGCGTTGTTCGGCTATGACTTTCGCCATTTGCTCGACTGTTAAAGAGGACCCATCCGCCAATGTATCTAAAATACTGCTGGCAATTGGGTCGACAAACGGGATGTCCGTTTCATCAGATTCATGTGTCATGAAGCTACCTTTACCACAGGTGTATGCAAAAAGGGTAGCCCTCTTGTTTTTCGAGTCTGTTTTTTGAAAAGAATCTTTAATTAATTTATACAATATTTTCAATAACTTATAAGAATTGCGTCAGTTATTTTGACCTTTTATGCATTTTTTTTGAAAAAAGGTGTTTACAGGTGTGGGGATGGTCTTTATAACCCCGCTTCACCGACGGGGCGCTGCCCTTGAGGCGCTCTCCAAAAGGGCTTATCAAACAAGGGCTTAGCGGCTGATGCACGAAGTGTTTTAA
>JABXIG010000009.1 GCA_013373205.1 Methylocystaceae bacterium
GGATTCACTCTGTGAATCGACCGCAGTCAGAGTTCTGCAACAACGCCATCCCGATTGGCCGATGGACGATGAGACATGGGCAATCTCAAGCGGATAGATTTCTGCCATGAGTATAAGGACGGGTAAAAAGAGATCCCGAGGTCTCGGCTCTCTCTTTAGCTTCAATTTCTTACAGGAGAAAAGTGGCAGCCCGTCGGGGGCTGTCACTTTTGTTTAATATCAGACACTTAAATATATGTGGGACAGCCCGATTTCCCTTCCATGAATGGGGTTTTCCAGCAAAATTGTCCCACCGAAGAGAGCTAGGTCTACCAGTCGCGGCGTCCATAAAAAGGATCAGAAGTCGTTCAAGAAATCGTTGTGAACAACGACTCAATCCTCCTCATAGGTTTTTTGTTTGGCAGCTTCATTTTCAGGATCATTGAGATATCCAATAAGGTCCTGAAGTAATATAATATCCATGACGTGGTTTCCATGCTCATCTGACAATACATGGGTAACGCCATGGAAGGACCTGTCTTCCATCCCTTGTGAATTCAACAACGAGCTTATGCTAAAAAATTTTCGATAATCTTTTCCCGCCTCCCAAGCGACTACCAGATCAATGTCCGAAGACTTCTTCTCACCGGTTGTAATGTCACTAATTAGCCCATCAAGGCTATACTTGTACTCCAATACGTATAGCTTAGAAGAAAGAAAACCTTCTGGATGATCATCCTCGTAGTCGCCAGCCACTTCTTCAGATATACCAAGCGGATTTTTAGACTCGTCGAATACATGATCTTCAAATGCCGGCCCTATTCGCACACGATATGCACCATCGTAGGTGCTCATTTCGTTAGTTCCGACAACCTTCAATCCGCGAACAACCCCACCAGCCACGAGTTGATTGAAGAGAGCAATAACGTCTTGCTCACGAGACGGCTCAGATGAGATAGATATTTCGTTCACTGGAATAAAGAAGTTTTTATTCTCCAGGAAGAGGGGGGAGGACTTTTCATGATTCTCCAAAACCTTTTTCCAGCTATCAACCTTATCGCCTTGTAGTATGTCCTTTTTCTTAACGTCTTCATTTCTCAGACAATCACGGATTTTCGTAAAATTTCTTTCGACTATTTTTTTGGAAACTGACTTTGCCAGGTCAACCAAGTCCCTATCGAAACCTTTTCTACCCAGGTCAACCACGCAGTTTTTGAAATGGACCACGAAGTGCACTTGGTTTTGCCTGCCTATATAGCGATCTAGTGGTACCTGTATCATTTCACCCTGTGGCATGTTGTCAGCAGCCATTTGAATTCCTGGCCCGTAGATGTTGGCCGTTGTGCGGTACCCAATTTTGCTTTCTGCCAGACGCTTCCAGACTTTCGCTCCAGACATGAAAGAGGCTAGTATCCTTAAGTCGTGCCTCTTGATGCCTTCAATCTCATCGTCGGTCAGCTTTTCGACGTTGTCTATAATTTCTTCGGACGACCAGTCGAGCCAAACTGCATCCATGTTCCTGATGCTGATTGGGAGCTTTGCGGCAGCACCCTTTTTCTTGACCGTCTCAGCAATCTTGTCGAAAACATCATTGTATTTTCCGACTTTTGAGAAATGCACGTGAGGGAGCATGTAGCCGGTCCTACTTGCATTGTACTCAGTCACGGATCCACTGGGGTCTATATGCTTCACCACAATAGACACGTTTGTTTTCTCTGACACAGCTCCAATCGCGGTCTTGACGGATAATGCCACAAACCATGAACGGGCGTCCTTTAAGCCGGGCCACGAAAGCTTTGATGGCTTTGTAGTTTTGTCAAAACGCAGTGTAATTGACGCTCCCTGGTCAAACTCTTCAAAAGCTTCATCAATATAATCTTCGTCGGTTGGAAATACCTCTGGATTCGCGCTTGCGTTCTCGTCATGCAGCCAAATTCTAGCCCCCTCCATTTCCCCGCTTGCCATAAAGTGCTTTGTCTTCGTATCTATTCTAATATAATTAAAGCCATAGGCCAAAAATGTGGCGCCAACACCCTTGCTCCCTCTCTCACCCGATTCTTTGAATGATTCATGTGGCGCCAAAAACTTCTGGAATGAAGCTTGATCCAAACCTATTCCGTTGTCAGACACTGTGAGTTGGGAGGCTGCCTCATCAATGATAACCCTCACCCTCTTGTCATGCTCTTTGAACCGAGAGCGCTTTTCCACCGAATCAATCGCATTTTGAATCAATTCAGCGAATGGGTCATACCACCCGACATACGAATGTAAGATTGAGTGTATGCTTCGCTTATGACGTCGAGAAACTACACTTTCGTCGATAGTAGAAGAGTCATGAATCTTTAGCGGATCAAAATTATCAAACATAGTGTACCCTCCTGCCTCATCGGTCTAGTCGTGTTTGCAACGGCCCACCTCCGGTTTCAACGGGAATTTTGACTGCTACGGTTGCTCGCTGCCTGCTTGGATTTCTTGCGGTCCACAATACCACTAGGGTTAAAGCGTCGTGAGGAAGGCACCGCCCCCACCCTGTTCGGTCACTTCGGAGCAGGCGTTTGCCTGACGGTCGAACCCGCTTGTCTCCCCGCGCCCCTTCATCGCCTCCCCACAGGCTCCCCCACGAGGAGTGTAAAGGCTTTGGATGAGGCTCTGCTTCAAACGGCTATCCGGCAAGCCCCAGAACGGGCAGTGAAATGATACCGCCAACGATGGCGTGTGCCCCCCAGCCGATCTCGCCGTAGAGAGCCTGGCCGGCCAGCAGGAATTGCAGGCCCAAAACCACCGGCAAGCTGCGCGCGGCGACGGTGAAGGGCGCAGGTGTCCCGGACGAAAGATCCCTGAAAGTGTCGTGGTTGCTCGCGGTCATGCTCATGCCACCTCTTGTCCGCGCGTTGCCGGCGTGGCGGCGATGAAAGCGTCCAGCGCATGTGCATAGCCCTCGGCAGCCTCAGCCAGCTCGGCCGCGCTCAACTTGTCCGCACCGAACGTGATGTAGGGGGCGTGCCACGGCAAGCCGCAGCGACGGGTCGTGGCCTTGAGCGGGGTAAAGATCTCATCGATCGTGAAGTGGTTCGCCCCGCCCCGCCCATAGGCGCCGGGGGTGTTCCCCGCGGTGGCCGCGACCATCAGCGGTGTTCCCGCCAGCCGGTCGCCTTCGTCCTCGGCAAACAGGTAGAACATGCGGGTGAGGACGCTGTCCTGCCAGGCCTTCAGCAGCGCGGGGGTGGAATACCACTGCACCGGGAATTGCAGAACGATCCGGTCAGCCGACAGAAGGCGCTGCGCCTCGGTGCCGGCCTCGGTGAACATGTCGATCACGCCGTCCGGGTAGAGGCTCTGCATGTCGACGACCTCAACTCCGGGGAGCGCGGCGACGCGGTCGCATAGTGCGAGGTTTGCATGCGACTGCGCGATGTCGCGGTGGAACAGAAGTATGAGAGTGCGGGACATGGCTGCCTCCTTGGGATGAAGATTGACCTCAGGATGGCGCTCCAATAAAAATTACTCCAATAGATATCAGGTATAGGATATTATCAATCCCATGAATTTAAGGGCCGTCGACCTAAACCTCCTCGTGATCCTTGATGCCCTTCTGGCAGAAGCGCATGTCAGCCGTGCCGCCCAGCGGCTGAACCTCTCCCAACCTGCCGTTTCAAGTGCGCTCCAACGCTGTCGCGCATTGTTCGACGACCCTCTCCTCGAGCGGGGGTGGGGCGAGATGAAGCTGACACCAAGGGCAGAAATGCTACGCGGACCGATCCGTGACGTGCTGGCTCAGGTAAAGCACTTGCTCGACCCGCCCGAGACCGAGCTTTCCGAGCTGGTACAGGTTGTGCGGATCAGCGCGGCCGATGCACCGACGGCCCTTCTGGCGCAGCCTCTGATCGAAAAGCTGGCCCGAACGGCACCCAACATCTCGATTGTCTTCAAGCCATGGCTCGGCCCCGACGTCGTCGCGCGGGAACTGACGAATGGTGAGACCGACCTTGGCGTCGCGCTCTTCGACCGGCCGGTCGATCACATCGAAACGGAGACGCTGTTTGAGGCGGACTACGTTGTCGCAATGCGCAAAGAACATCCCGCGGCCGAAAGCTTCTGCCTCGAAAGCTGGTTGGCATGGCGGCATATCGTGGTGTCGGGCCGGGGCGAGCGTCATACCCCGCTCGATGATAGCCTGCGGGCCATCGGCCTTTCGCGCCAGGTCGGCCTCGTGGTCCCGTCTTTTCAGCTCGTCCCTGCGATCCTCTCCACGACCGATCTGTTCGCCATGCTGCCCCGCAAGTCATTCGAGGCGCACCACGGGGGCGACCTCGTCGGTGTTGCCCCGCCGCTCGAAGTCGATCGCTTCCCACTTCATCTCGCGTGGCACGACAGGAGTAGCGATGACCCGGGCATAGGCCATGTGGCCGGGATCATCAGGGCGGTCCTGGCCGCAGAAGGCGGCGAGATCATCAACTCCGGTAACGGATGCCCGCATATGATGACACGCCCTGATCGCGCATGTCGGTTTAGGTGACCACCAGCAGCAGAGCTGGCCGCTTACGTCAACGCAGGCGCCGCGTCGCTGAAAATGGACGCTTGAGCGATGCTGTATGAGCGGTTCAAAAACCTGAGAAATCCCGCTTTCGGCCCCAAGGTGGCGGCCGATGCGAAGGTGGAGGGCGGGGACCGGCTGGTCCGCCTGTCCTTCTCGAGTGAGCTTCCGGTCCTGCGGGAATACCCCACGGGAACGGCCTATGAGGTTCTTGGGCATGATCCCGGCGAGGTTGACCTGGCCAGGCTCAACAACGGATCAGCCCCGGTCCTCAAGGATCACCGGCGCGACGTGGACTCGATGGTTGGGACGGTGGTTTCCGCCCAGCTCGAGGGGCGCCGGGGCCGCGCGTTTGTGCGGTTGGCAGACACGGCAGAAGGCAGCTCAATGCTTTCCCGCATCCAGGCGGGCGAGGTGCAATCGGTATCGGTGGGTTACGCCGTCCATGAGCTGAAACCGGCGCGGGAACACAACGGGTATCCCGTGTTCCGCGCCACGAAATGGGAAGCGGTGGAAATCTCCCTGGTCGCGGTTCCGGCAGACCCCACGGTGGGCGTGGGCCGGTCCCTGGCGGGCGGTTCTTCCGCATCCCTTCCCCTCAATCCGAAAGGTTCCAAAATGACGACTCCCACCAAGGCCGAAGCGCAATCGTCCCGGTCCGCCGCATCCATCGGCGCCGAGCGCAAGCGCGCGGCCGAAATCACGACGCTGGGCCGCACCTTCAACATGCCTGCCGAGGACATTTCGGCGGCAATCGAGGACGGCCTGTCCGTTGACGCCTTCCAGCGGTCCATCCTGGACAGCATGGAAACCAACCGCGCCCCGGCCTTCCGCAGCCGCCCGGCCGCCCCCGCAATCGCGGCCGCCGAGCGGTCCTATTCCCTCAGCCGCGTGGCAAATGCGCAGATCACCGGGGACTGGTCCCAGGCGGGTTTCGAGTGCGAGGTTTCCCAGGAGCTGCAAACCCAGATCGGCCGCAGCGCATCGGGCGCCTATGTCCCCACGGCCGCTCTGGCGGGCCGCGCCCTGGTCACGACCGGGGCCGCACCGTCGCTGATCGGCACCCAGCAGATGCACGACGCCTTTATGGAGGTGCTGAAACCCCAAGTTCGCGTGATGGAGCTGGGCGCAACGGTCCTGCCCGGCCTGGTGGAAAACGTGTCCATCCCGCGCCAGACGGCCGGGTGTTCGGCCGAGTGGATCGCGGAGGACAGCGCCGCGACCGAGTCGACCCCGGCTTTCGATGCGGTGACGCTGACCATGCACCAGCTTTCCGCCCACACGCGGATTTCGCGGCGTCAGCTCAAGCAGAGCCTTCCGGCGGTGGACCAGATCCTTACCAATGACCTGCGCGCGCAAATCGCCGTGGCTCTGGACAAGGCCGCGATTGCCGGGACCGGGGTTGCGCCCCAGCCCACCGGCATCCTGAATGTCGCCGGTATCGGGGACGTGGAGCTGGGGGCCAATGGCGATTTCGTCACCTGGGCCAAGCTCATGGAGCTGGTCAGCACCGTGGAGTCGGCCAATGTTGATCCCGCGTCCCTGGGGTTCCTGTCCAATCTGAAGGTCAAGGGCTGGCTCATGTCCACGCCGCGCGTTCCTGGGACGGATACCATGATGCTGGACCCGGACGCGGCCGCCACGGCCGAGGACCTGCGCCTGGCCGGTTACAAGGCCCGGTTCTCGGGCAACGTGCCGTCCAACCTGACCAAGGGGACCGGGACCGATCTTTCGGCCGTGATCTTCGGGGCCTGGGCTGATCTTCTGATCGGCCAGTGGGGCGGAATCGACCTGATCGTGGACGATGTGACGGAAGCCGCAAAGGGCAACGTCCGCCTGGTGGCCCATTCCGAATGGGACATTGCGATCCGCCACGCGGAGTCCTTCGCCGCGATCCAAGACGCGCAGACGGAGTAAGTCCGCGTCCAGAGCCTCACGCCCGCCCCTTCAACGTCTTGCCTGGGGCGGGCATCCCCACCCGTCAGAATCGCCTAAGGTCCCATGCTGCAAGCCTCTTCAAAATCAGCGACCTATGCGCTTCCCCTGCCGACGCGGCGGGGCCTCTCGAGGGTGGAGGCGGCGGAATACATCGGGGTTGGGGCGTCCAAGTTCGACGCGATAGTGTCGGACGGGCGTATGCCCAAGCCCAAAAAGATTGACGGACGGCGCGTCTGGGACGTTCGGTCCCTGGACCGTTCATTTGATGCTTTACCAGGTGGTGACGACTCGGACTACAATCCTTGGGATGAGTAGATGAACGAGGAGTCCATGAAATTCAGATTGAAATATGTGGTGGAGGACACCGACAGGCACGGCAATGTCCGCCTGTATTACCGGCGACACGGCCGGAAGGTCAGACTACGCGGCCCGGCCGGATCGCCCGAGTTCCTGGCGGACTACAAGAAAGCCGCCGCCGCGCCGTCAGACGCCCAGCCTAGGAAGGAGCGGGCCGGGCGCGTGTCGAAAGACTCGTTCGCGTGGCTTTGCGCGCAGTATTACAAGTCCGCGATGTGGGCTTCGCTTGATCCCAAGACCCAAAAGACCAGACGGGCAATCCTCGAGCGTTTTGCGCTGCACAAGGGGAATGGTGAAAAGCCTTATCGGATGATGCTGGCGAGGCATATCCGAAAGCGGCGGGACGAAATGATCGCCACCCCGGAAGCGGCCAACAGCATGGTCAAGGTGCTGCGCCAACTCTTTCGATTAGCCGTCACCTATGACCTGGCGGACACAAACCCGGCGAAAGACGTGGAGCTTCTGAAATCGAACCCAGAGGGCTACCATTCATGGACCCTTGCCGAGATTGAGCAATTCGAACGAACGCATCCGGTGGGCAGCACGGCGCGCCTGGCGTTGGCCTTGGCGCTCTACACTGGTCAGCGCCGTTCGGACCTGGTGCTGTTCGGTCGGCAGCATGTTCAAGACGGCTGGTTGGTGTTCACGCAACAGAAGGGAAAGGGTCGCAATCCGGTCCGCCTCGAGATTCCGCTTGTGCCAGAGTTGCAGCGGATCATTGAGGCAAGCGAGACCGGGGACCTGACGTTCCTGGTCAATGCCTACGGACGGCCGTTCACCAATGCAGGGTTCGGCAATCGTTTCCGCAAGTGGTGCGATGAGGCGGCGCTAGGAAATTGCTCCGTCCACGGGCTACGCAAGGCCGCCGCTGCGCGCCTGGCAGAGCTTGGATGCACGGAGTTCGAAATCATGGCGATCACCGGGCATCAGACGTCCAAAGAGGTCACGCGATACACGAAAGCGGCCAGCCAAAAGGTGCGCGCCCAGGCCGCTTCGCAGAAGATGCGCGCGGCACAGAGCTAGAACAAAAGTGTCCCACTATTGACCCCCGTTGCAGACGGTGGGACAAAACAGGGTCTTAACGCTCTGATTTTCCAAGAAGAAAATCTTAAGTGGCAGCCCGTAGGGGAATCGAACCCCTCTTTCCA
>JABXIG010000053.1 GCA_013373205.1 Methylocystaceae bacterium
CGCTCCGGACGATGTTCGGGAGGTAAGGCCATGCACGAGGACGAAGAGATCACCCCGAACGAGCGCGCCTGGCTGCGCTTCTTGCGCGACATCGGCGACGGGCGTGACCCTGGACCGACGTTGCGCCGTGTGCAGCTCCTGCGGCGCCTCTGTGCGCCCAGGAGGGCGTGAACGAGAGGCCGGTAGTCCCTGGCGCACGTTACCTGCGACCTACTCGGCTCCAGAGAGCTAACGGCACCATCTGCCCCGCTACGATGGTGCCGGCAATCACATTGCCGCGCGACACCATCGCTTGGGATGCGAACGGTCTCGACGTCTATCGGATAGGCTAACTTCAATTCCGATTACGCCTCAGGGGCTGACGCCCTCCATCTGCTTCTGCGATGTCGCGCTGCTACGGCGCTACCAGAGGTTTCGCACGGCCCTCAGCGGACCTTCGAACAGTTGGCCATTGCTGCGTGCGGCTTCCCGGAAGCTCCCTTTCGTAACGTCACGCAATGTTGACCTCTCGGTCGAACTCAGTGCCAGCGAGGCTACGGTTGGCGTCCGGTTTGCAGCATGAGACGTCTGAATTTCTTGGCGGATAAGTCTTGGAAGCAAATTGAAATGCTATACTGTGCCCGTGAGAAGTTCGGGAGTGAACCTTTGCCAGAAGATCAGGCTACCAAGACCAACGATGTGATCGACTGGAAAATTGTTGATCAACTGCACGATGCTACATTGAAGATAAGCAACGACTGCTTTGAGTATAAGAAGCTCTGTGTCGCAGTGGTGGCGGGCGTAATCGCCCTGATGGTAAAATTCGGCTCAGCGGATAATTTGGAATTTGTATTTGCCGTCTGTGGACTGGTGTGTCTGGGCTTCTGGTTCTCTGATTCGACGGCATATTTTTACCAACGCTCGCTTCGTCGAAGAATGACTGCAAAGCTCAATAAAATAGCAGAAAGACATGGCGCGGCATTAGAGGAGAGCATTGAAAATCCAACGATGTGGTCATCCATATTCAACAGGTCAATGTCGCTGTATTTTGTCCTACTTGCCGTAATATTTATGCTCTGGCTTGTCTTCAAGTGAGGGTTTTTGTTTGCTACACAACTCGTGACGGATTTGTAGATGAGATCAAGCTGAGATGGATATTGAGTGCGCTTCCGAATGCATGCCATGCATTTGCTGACTTGCTTCACAACGACTCGACCTATATTCAGGAACGGATCGAGTTAGAAATCGCCAACTGCGACTTATTCTTGGGCTTGCGTTCACCGGCGTTTTTTATGTCTCCTTGGGTTCAACTTGAGCTTCAAGTCGCTAAAAGATTCCAAAAAGAGATTATACTGTGGGACGTCTCACAGAATGCGATGCCAGGCAATGAATCACTTCACCGCCTTGCCGAGGTCAATTTATAGGGCGCCACAGGTGTATCCCTACCGCCTGACTGCAGGCATGCGAAACTCGAGCCCCGTTATTTCAGAAGAAATTTCATCAACGAACTGAGCCGGAGCGAGACTCAAAAACTCATTGAGGAGCCAGTTTTCCTTGCCACTGAGGTGCCTTGACAACCCTTTGGGATCATATCGTGCAAGCTCGCTCAAGCGGTGCATAGCCATCATCATGAGCGTCAACCCGTATCTATCAATAATAGTATAGCTGGCGAGCCTTCTTTTGAGATACCAAAGCGTCTCTGTGGCCGATATGGAAACGACGTCCAATCTCAATTTTCGATGACGCGATCTTAGGCGCGAGATCGCAGCTTCCTTAGTGGATGGACCGGCGCCTTGCCGTGGAAACCACTTCACCCGATGCGTCGCCCTAATTACTCTTGATTGAGTGTAGCCCTCGTCTATTTCGAAGTGCGAAGGCATCCATCTAAGGACCCTGCGATCTGCTTCATGATCGTCGACTTCAGCCGCGAGCCAAACTCTGTTTGCAGTCGGATGGCGAACATATCTGGGCTCATGTATGCGTATAAAAAGCTCAGCGTCCTTCTTTCGCGTTAAGACGTATGCCCTATGAATAAACGGTAAATTCGACAGAATGTCGTCGAGAGAATGCGTGGAATTCCCCTCGGTTTCTCCAAGGTATCGAGACAACTCTGCGAGAATTCCGCTGTGTCTTATTGAGCTTTCCTCGTTAGCCAGAAGTGTTCTTGAGTTCACGGCTTCTCCCGAAACGCCATGACTTTCCCTTGCCTTTATCCCCTTGACGGCCAAAAGGGTTTTGGTCGCATTTAACATGCAATAATAAGAGGTTAGCGGCGAGGCGGTGCCTTGGAGAATCTTCGATGCCTCAAAGAAGCTTCGCGCTTGCGTCCAATAAAAAAGGGCGTCGTTGTGCTTCTCTCGCCTCAGCCATAGCTCGACGAATTGGAATGAGTCATGATCAAGGATCGACCTCTTGCTGAATTCAGGTTTGGTAATGGCGCGGGTGAAGTCAACATTCCGCCCTGCATATAAAAGGTTACTTGCTGGCAATCACATCTCCATGCTCACGATACCAGACATATCATGCCCTGTGCATGAGCCAATGTCATGTCAATCTTCATGCCGCGCTGGGTCGGCGGCCAGCGACGCTTGGACGGCGTCTGACATTCTTGCTTGACCGCGCTTTCGGCGACATCATGCCAGCTTCAAATTTCGTTTAGCTTCAGCCAAACGCTGCTGCTATCCAAGTTTCCTCCGTGAGGTCAGGTGCAAGTTGCGTGGGCATCATGAGGCCGACGCTAACGACTCCGCTGTGCAACGTATGCCGCTCTCCTTACAATGCCAGGACCGAAGATCTTTATTGCTGTAATCGGCGACGCTCCGCCGTTCATTCCGGTAACCCCGATTCATGCAGTGTGAAGCTGTGGAAATGTCTGCTATATCTGGAGCGACACGATCGCCCTGCACCAGCGGCGAAAGTCCGCAAACCGCCCTCCCAGTCTGGGCGCCGAGAAGGACCCGTGTCTGACGCTGGTGCAAGCCACTGCAACGGTGCGAAATGGCGCAATTGCCTGTTGGCGCAAGTGGGCAGAACCTCTCCCGGTTTCATCAAGTTATGCCCCTCGCCATTCCTTTGCTGGTGAATGCCCAGCGCCTCGTCGGCGAGGAATGGCTCGAGCTCCGTAGTTCGCCGGATCCCTGCGCGACCCTTACATGACCCTGACAGACCCTTGCCTTGGACTCGGTTGCATACCGCAAAACCGGCGTCAGCACCCCCTCCAAACCCCAAAATCACCTCCAGACCCTTACACTAACCTTGCGCTATCCTGACAAAAGTTGCCCCGAAAACAGGTTTTCGGCTGAAAAATGTAAGGGTCTGGATCTCCTGAATAATGAAAATAAGGGGCTGGCGGAGGAGCGCGCCAGACGCGCCCCATACATTTCTGATGCAGACCCGGCGACGACCATGGGGAACGCGCTCAGGGCGGCGCAGAGAGCGCCTGTGCACGTGGTGGTCGTGCTACATTGCGTCCGACCTCCGGCACTTGGAGCAGCAACAGCGTGATGTCCCTGCTCAGCCAGGTCATGACCGGATGTCCCCAACGTGATGGCAGGCCGGGTGGAGGTGGTAGATCGAGATCGTCCAGAGGAGGGCCGGGATGACGCGAAGGGCGACGAGGCTCTCGTTGCCGAAGGTCTTGTCAGCTCCTCTCCGTCGAGGACATCGGCAGCAACGAGGCGCACATGGCCTCGCCACTGGGAAGATCGTCGCCACTTGCAGTGATTAGGCACTAATAGATGCAAAGACGAAACGCTGCGTCAAGTGCGGCCCTATCGCTCTCCGATGGCGCCGTGCGTAGATAAAACATCGCGCCAACGACGGCCGGGAAATCCACAGAGACCAAAGCCGGATAGCTCTTCATCAGTTCGACGCCACGCGTGTCGAGCCGAAGCTCTGCGAGTGGCAATCCTTCAGACATTCGAACCGTGACCGACCTACGCCCGTAGACAGCGGATTGTCCGGTTCCCTCCGCCACGATCTGAAACCCGTTCTGCTCTTCCTCGATGAGTTCGCGAGTAGGGAGGCTGACGCCATGTTCGGAACTGATGGCCGAGAGTAGGAGATAGGGAGCCCCGCCCTTGCAATAGGCAGTCACCTGCCCTACAACGGACCGCCCGGCGACATTCTCAGGCAACATTGCGTAGCTGATCACGCCTTCGCGGTAGGGCTCGAAGGAGAAGTCTCGGAAACGCTCCGGCGTGACGACCCTCAGGTTGGAGAGTTCGTCGCGCCGCGGGAGCCACATCTCGTGCGGTAGCGCCTCGCTCAGTTGCGCGAACAACTCGGGCTTCGCCCCCATATTAAGGATATAGCCTAGAACTGTCGCTCCCATCAGTTGAGCAGTGCTCTCGGTCATGTAGACGCTTTCGAGGGTCTCAAAGGAGCTGCCCGCTGACGAGAACTGATGGAAGCCCAGTTGGCCCCCTTCAGGCACCACGCGCCGCACGCCTCCCAAGAAGGCGATTGCACATGCTGAGTAGCATGCCCCCTGCACAGAAGATCTATCAGGCTCGCCGGTCGACGGATCGACTGGGTAGTGTTCGACTTGTGTGTCCAGACCGGCCTCGCGGATCATCTGACCGAGGCGCAGGCCGCCCACAAGGTTGCCTCCCCCACTGTGAAGCGCTACCACGAAGCGGAAGCCGTCGAAGGGATCGGTTGCTAGAAAGGCCTCGAATGCCTCCGGGGTCTCCCCAGTGATGTCACCCTCCGCGACGATCACGTTAGTATGGTTCATGTAGACCATCTTGAAGGTCATGTCCTTCGCTTCGGCAATTCCAGTAGGCCCGAGCACGCCGAGAAGGACAGATAGCAGGCGAAAGAGGGTGGGCACGGTGCATGCGGCCTTCATGACGGATTTCTCCATAGTGAAGGAAACATGCGTCCGCCCTGTCAAGTAATCCTAGCCCAGGTGTAGCCTCCGGAATGCGCCGTCCGGGGCGAGGAATGGCTCGATACCCCGGTTGGGAGCCGTCGCATCCCGCCACAAATGAACAGCTACCAAGTCAAAGATCCACAGCAGCAAACCTGACATATCGCAAAGGTGATCCCGGCACGACGGGGTAACGGGCAAGGTCGTGCCACAAGGATCAGAGGCCGCGCGCCGCCTCGTAACGGGTCCAGGCCGGGACACGCGACGTGCGAAACCAAACAGGTCAGGGACGAAGACCCCAAGGCCTTCTACCGCGTCACCAAATGGAAGTTCGGCGGCAATGCGCGAAGCAAGGACAAGACCACGGTGGTCTACAACTCCAACATCACCATGACGGACATCCCGCTAGAGGCCTACGACTACGTCGTCAACGGCAAGCCCGCGCTGGAATGGGTGATGGAGCGCCAGGTGGTCAAGACCGACAAGGCCAGCGGCATCGTGAACGACGCGAACGACTACGCCAACGAGACCGTGGGTGATCCAGCTTATCCGCTGGATCTCTTCCGCCGCGTGATCACCGTCAGCCTAGAGACCATGAAGATCGTCCGGACCCTGCCGAAGCTCGAGTTGCCGACGTGAAGATCAACGCGGCTCTGCTGGCTCTCCTTTTGCTCCCGTCGACCACAGCGGCGCAGCAGGGCTTCTCATGTAGCTGGGGAGACCGAGGTGCGTGCCTGGGATATGGTGAAACCATCTGCTCGAGCTCGGGCAAGTGCGTCAGCGCCAATGCCGCGTGCTTCGATACCTACCAATGCGACTACCAGGGGTTCACCTGCAGGTCTAATGTCACCGACTGCGCCGAGAGGTATGATCAGCTGCTCTCGGAGCACAACACACTGGTCAACGACTACAACAGTTTACTGCAACAGAGCCGAGACCTCCTGTCGTCGCTGGAGAGTGCCGAGGATGAGCTCAGGCTGGTGGTGCTCAACTCGAAGAAGCACGGCGAGAGACGGATGAAGTAGTATCTTGCATCGAGTCCCTCGGCCGATTCAGCCAAGCCCTCGACTGCCTGCCATGACAGACAGAGAAACGCCGCTGGGTCAGATGGGAAGGGCGGAGGCGACACAGCAGGACGTCGGACGCCGAGGGGCCACAGGCTGAGGCGCGCATGCCCGTTCAGGGGCAAAGGCAGTAGAGGACAAGCCTTTGACATGTTTTCCTCTGCGAGCATCCGATCTGAACCAAAACTCGAGGCGCGCGGCAAGGCGCTCAAGGAGAAGAAGCGCTCTGCCATCCGTAGATGGCAGAGGTTGGTCACTCTCCCGTGTCAAGCTTTCCGAGCAGATCGTATTCATGATGCGCGCAGTGGTTGGCCGCAAAGATCAGGTTCTTTCGGCTCGCGCTGAGATAGGTGTTTGCGCCGAGCGGATCGTATGGCTCGCGAGTATAGATCCGGACCATGATCTCATTGGCTTCGGTGAGGATCGGCTTAATCAGCTCCGGAGGGACCTCGAAGACGACACTACTGACCATTGGGTCACGTTGCGCGACGATGAGGCGCTCATTCGTCCAGCTGAATGCGTCGGTGAGGTCTGTAACGGTTGCAGAGCGTGGCGCACACAGAACGTGCCGCGTGCCGAGAATTTCTCGAAAAATGTCATCAAATGTCATCATCTCGTTCGCCGGTTACCCTTCGCGCGGATGCTCGCCAAAGGAGGGCGGTTGTTTCAGAACGCCGCTCAGAGCCCGGCAGCAACAGCCGCGACCAAACTGACAGAACTGACAATTCCGTCCTTCGGCGAGCCGCCATTCGCCAGGATGGCCATCGCCGCAGCGCGACGTCCCGGTAGCGGACCTTTAAGGCCCGGCGCAGCATCGTCCAATGCCCTGAGGTCCAGAGTGCGGACTAAACTGCCGTTACGAATCACTGCTGAACTGGATGTTGGCTAGGCGGATAATTCGGCGATGTGTTGTCGCGCCAGCGCTTGTGCAATTCATA
>JABXIG010000017.1 GCA_013373205.1 Methylocystaceae bacterium
ATGAGTTTCTTTTAAAGAGACATCCAATCCAATATAATGTTTCATGGTCACGTTCCTTCTATGGCCTTTATGGAGCAGTTTCTACACTGACTCCGATTATACCATTGGAGCGTGACCTGCCGCTATTACGGCCATGTCCCCAAAATAGCAGGCGTGTCTACCATACTGATACCTGTGCCATCGCAGTACTATGTTTATCGCAAGACGAAGCTGTATGACCGTTTTATCTGGTTTGAAATTTGAAAATATCTCTACTCCTTTCATAGAAAAATCATGGGAGAGGCATTTTGCGTCACTCCCATGAAGTTATGCCCATCTTGACCATATCCATTAGTCAAGGTAGCGTAATGCCTGAGCCGCTTGACGACAGAAATTATATGCCGGTGTCTGCGAGCTTCTTCGGAATGCACTTTATGGAGGGAACCTGCTGGCCTCCCAAGTGGCTTTGCAAAAAGAAACACTACCTTGACTATGCTTCATAGCCAAGATAGCGTGATTAGCGAGTTATTCGACGACAGAAATTATATGCCGCCGGTCTGCGGACGTTTTTTGAACGCATCCTATGGAGGGAAATGGTGGCCTCCCGAATAACTCACTTTCCTTTCTTTAAAGCTCTCCTGTACGCTGTGTTATCAAGAGGAGCAATAATTGATTTAACACCAAGCGTTCCCGGTGTTTTCTCAAGAATATCGCTAATTGGCACTTTGACTTTTGGTGAAGAATTCACAAGCAACCCTTCATTGCCTCTACCGACGTGCCCACCTTGAACAATCCTATCAGTATTCGGAACGATTTTATGCAAGTCACCAACCATCGGCTCTAAACCTTTACGTCTAGCCGCATCCCAATGGGCCATACTACCCGCAGGCATTCTCAGACGGTTTTCAACATCAGCGACTCTCGGATTGAACTCTTTGTATTGGTCGAACAAACGCTGCTCAAGCGGTCCAAAGTCAAAGGTGACATTAGGGATGCGATCTCCTTTGTCACCGCCTTCCAAATGCTTGCGGAAGAATTCTTCAAAGTCGCTGGCATCAAACATGTCACCGTCTTTGAATTTCACCATCCCGGCCAAGGCCGTCATATTACCGGGTGTTAGGATATCCGCCAATTCCGCTCCTGTCATACCGAGGTGAGCCAGTGCAGCACCATAGTCACCATTTTTAACGGCGTGAGTAACCTTGGCACTTTCTTCTGTCGCCCCGATCATATCGGCTTGCGGCCCGAAGAAATTGGCAAGTTTCTGCAAAACTTCCCCAGTGTCTTTTAACGCCTGCTCGCCATGAGGCCCGACATACCTTTTGACACCGTATTTTTTAGCCTTTTGCCATTCATCTTTAAAGGCTTGAACGAGGGAGGCATCATCATTTGATTGCCTCAAAGGCTGAGCTTCTTGTTGTTCAGGCCCAGCTTCTGCCAATGGCACCGTAGGAATAAAAGTTTCACTAATTTCCGGCTTTGACTTTTGCGACAAGGCAGTCAGTTCCCCATCAGGATCAAACGACTCGACTTGCTCCGGGGCAATTACCGCAGTCGGCTGGATCATCTTCCCGGTTTCGTCATATTGAACCTGTCCGGGGAAGGCCCGTTCGAACTGCTTCACCACATGGTCACGCAGCCGGGTATCGTTCTTGTCGGTATAACGCGGGTCTTGCATCAGGGACATGATGGCCTGTTGGGTGGTGTTGCCTTTCGGGACAATAGCCTTCTGGGCCTTTTGTTCCTGCGTTTTGTAATACTCATCCCACGCTTTCTTCATGGATTTATTCGGTTTTGGTGCATTCGCCAGCGGGTCTGCGACACCTGTCATTGGGTCGATCTTGGGCTTTGGTACAGATTTGGGCTTTGGGCCGAATGAAGCGGATGCTGTGAATGATTTCTGATCGGGGTTGGAACTGATCGGCTTGCTGACAGTTACATAGGAGGGAGTGCTGTCATTTATGCTTTCCAATGGATTGGTAGTGCTCAAGCTTTGTTGTTCCAACGCACCAGAGATAGCTTTTTCCGTTGGACCGCCCTTATTGATAACACCATCCACTTTAAGCCCATTTGCATCCTGAAAAGCTTTCACGCTGTTGGGTAGCGAGAATTCGCTCTCCCCATTGGCCCCGAAATAGCCGAGGTTTGATAGTGCTCCACCAGTCTTAACTGCATCAGGTGAGGATATTGGGGTGTCCGGTGTATAACTGTCTTCGACAGAAAAGAAGTTGCCAACACTGCTGGCAACATCATCAAGAAAATTAAACATAGTAGGTTCCTTTGTTTGCAAACAAAAAAAGCCGCCCTCCAAATCAATGGAGAGCGGCTTGCTCAACAGAAAACGGGACAAATGGATTGCTCACACTTGTCCCGTTGACTGAGATCATATGTAGCTTACTTAGATGCAAAAGTCAAGAACAAATAATGAACATTTATAAATAACATTGTCGAACAACGATGATGGAGAATTTATCGATGATGATTAAAACCGAGGGCATGCCATTGGTTCTATTTCGGGGACGCATGCGAAATTTAATTACGTGTGCGTCCCCGTTATTTCCGCTAACGGACCTGTTCTATGAAGCGATTGTGTCTCTTATTGTGCGAGAGCGTCTGGGCAGGCGAGAGTCAATATGTGTAAAACGAAGGCCAAAAAACTTCCAACGCTTAACAGCCCCGAGACATGAAATGATAGAGCATCCTTACAGGACTAAACATAAACCCAAAAAGGTCTTAACTTCGCGCCATTCGAGGCTGATCCTGTTGTTTTGGATGTAGTCGCACTGTTCTTTTGGCTTTGTAACGCGATCAAGCTTTGCACGATTAAAAATCATCTCAAAGGGTAAATGACTAACAAATTACGCCCTCAATATTGGCACAGCACTTGCTGCTCTTTGATCATGTCATAATGATGGAGCAAGATGATGAGTTTAATTACAGATAGAATATCCTTGTTTGATCCGCAGGTTCGGGCGATTGATCTGAGCCAACAAAAAATTAAGCATATTTCTGAAGGACCAGAAGAACTTTATCAGCAGTATATCCGCTTCCAAGAACAATTTCTAGAGGCGCAATATACCGAGTTTTCGAACAATCCAGATCATCCGCGTAATCAAGATTATGCCCGCATTATGGTCAATGGTCAGGAAGTCGCCAGCATCGACAACAATGGCTTTGTTACCAGTTCCAATGCAATCGGGGGTAGATTACATAGTTTACTTGCTCAAGAAAATAGCAGCGCATCCGGTCCGGCCTTGGCCGAAGAACGTGCGGCAAAAATTGCCCAGTTACTGGGTGGCACGGTGGAAAAATCTGCCACAGCCCTGACGCCTGCGGCCTATCAAGCAAGCACTTCTGCCCAGACTTCTGTGGATTATGACGCGCTCAAGGCGGATAAAAGATATGCCCGCTTGCAAGAAATTAAAGAAGCGCGCAGCCTGTTCCTTGCCCAAAACATGGGGCAAAATTCAACCGAGACAGGCAGTGACGCTTCGGCTTCTATCGACACAATCGTTTTGAATACCAATTTGGGCACTCAAGCGGTTGATCTTGCAAGCTTATTTAACCCACAGCCGCAATCTGGCCCGATTGATCTGATGAGCGTTCCGCTCATTCTGCCGACAGCCGATAACATCAAGGCCCTTTCCCAACATGGGGAGGAAAAATTTAACGCTTTGCTCAGTGACTATGGCATCCCTGAAGCGCCCCGTGAGATCAGTTATGATCGTGAAGGCAGGCTCGTCCTGCCAGATGATTATGCCTATAAAGACGAGCTTACCCAAGCCTTAGATGAAAATCCGACGATGGCGCGCGAACTTTCCACGATCGCGGCGATCACCAGTCATTATGTTGGTATGAACGCTATCTCCTCACCTAGCGGTGGCTATGCCAAAATCACACTTAATTTTGACAAAGATGGTGCATTAAGCGTGCGCGCCAATGGTCAAGACTACGACCGTCCGACCAGCAGCGAAACCCAACAAGCCAATAAAACCTATGAGACCGCCTCAGATCGTAGCGATGCTGAAAAATGGTTTCTGGATTATATGGAAAAAACACCCGAACAACGCATGTTTGAAGCCATCTTGCGCGAAAAAGGCATGACCCCAGAAGAATACGAAGCCCTGCCTCCTGAACAACGCGCTGAACTGGAACAGGAAATTCAAGAAGAAATGAAAAAACGCACCCTAGCTGAGATGGGGTCCGAGCCAGGTGCGAAGAACGAGCAGTTTGCTTAAGGGGCGAAAGAAAGAGGTTACGATAGGCAACTCTCCCCCTGGCAAGCCCTTAGTAATCTAGACACTCGATAGCGTTCACATTTTACAAACTATGAAGTACTCGATATGAGTGGTAAAACAGAAATGTTTAAATTCGAAAATCGGTGACAGCTAGCTGACTGACATCACTTGGAACACCCTCAAACAAACTGTCCCGCACAGTAGCCGGACGCCCAAGCCCATTGGAAATTGTATCCGCCAAGGTGTCCTGTCACGTCAATGACTTCACCAATGAAATAGAGGCCGGGGACTTTTTTGGCTTCGAAGGTTTTAGAGGATAGCTCGTTGGTGTCCACGCCGCCGGACATGACTTCGGCGGTGCGGTAGCCTTCGGTGCCACTGGGGATGAGGGTCCAGTGGTTGATGGCATCGGCCAGTGTTTTTAGTTTTTTATCGGACAGTTCAGCAAGTTTACCTAGGCAGTCTGCATTTTCCGCCATGCGCTGGGCGAGGCGTTTGGGCAGGTGGGTGGCGAGCAGGGTTTTGGCTTCTTGTTTTGGGTTTGTTTCCTTGGCTTTTTTAAGCGCATCAAACAGGTCGAGTTGAGGTAGCAGGTTGATTGAGACCTCATCGCCTGGGTTCCAATAAGAGGAGATTTGCAAGACCGCCGGGCCGCTGATGCCTTTATGGGTGAAGAGCAAAGCTTCACGGAAAGTTGTTTTATGACAGCTGATCTCAGCTTCTAACGCGATGCCCTGAAAGCCATCCAGCTTGGTGCGTGTGTCATGATCAAAGGTGAAGGGCACGAGCGCGGGGCGCGGATGAATGACGTTCAATCCCATAACTTCGGCTTGCTTCAGGCCGAAATTGCTCGCCCCGATCTTGGGAATGGACAGGCCACCTGTGGCGATGACCAGATGCTGACACTCAATCTCGGTCTCGTGCGTCATGATTAAAAAGCCGTTTTCACGTTTGGTGACGCCTTCGACCTTTGTTTCCAGTTTGATCTGGGCTCCTGCCTTTTCACATTCCCGGCGCAGCATATCGATGATCTGTTGGGCGCTGTCATCACAGAAAAGTTGACCGTGATCGCGTTCATGGTAGGTGATGCCATATTCCGAAATCAGGCTGATGAAATCCCAGTTTGTATAGCGTTTCAGCGCGGATTTACAGAAATGGGGGTTTTGCGAGATATAGTTTTTGGGCTGAATATCCATATTGGTAAAATTGCAGCGCCCGCCGCCAGAGATACGGATTTTTTCGGCTAGTTTTTTGGCATGATCAATCACCAGAACTTTGCGTCCACGTTTGCCTGCTTCGATGGCACACATCATCCCGGCAGCACCTGCACCAATGATCAGTACGTCTGTTTTTATCATCAATAATTCTCGCCTTACATGATGGTGGCCCTAAAGGCCCTTGTCCTTGGGTGTTTTCTGCATGAAGAAAGCCGCTGTGTCCAGCTTTGCGCGATTAAATAATTTCAGTTTTGGCTTTTTCAGGATAGATCGCATAGGATATTTAAAATAAATCAACATAGGTCGCAGACATGGTCAGTGGTTTTGTATCAAACGGCATACCGGAATTGATCTTCGGGCGGGGTGCCTTTCAACAGATGGCGAAACGGGTTTTACCATTTGGCACCCGTGTCTTGGTGGTCGGTGGTGTCTATACCGATAGTCACCCCGGTTTTTTAAAAGAGGCCTTTGATTATTTAAGTGTCAGCGGCCTACAGGTCACCCATGTTTCTGCCGGGGGTAAACAGACAGAAGAAGCGGCACAAATGATCAGGGCTGATATCAATCGTGATGCGTATGACTGCGTGATTTCCATTGGTGGCAGCCGAGCCATAGATGTGGGCAAGCTGTTGTCTGTGGGACTGCCGCACATTGCTGTGCCGACAACGGCCGGGACCGGTGCAGCCATGAACGGGGTGATCTTTGGCGGGGCAAGTGCCTATGAAGAAACGCAAAAAACTGTTCTTGTTCCGACAATTGTTTTTGCTGATCCCTCTTTCATTGACGAGATGGATCGTGATGATTTTGCCGCCCGCGCCTTAGGGGTCTTTACATTATTGATGGAGGCTTATGTCTCCCCCAAAGCATCTGTTTTATCCGATGCGCTGGTCTGGTCGGGATTGGAGGCCTTTGCCCGTGGTTTCGTCGCCGGTGTGGAAGGGAAAACCGAAGGACGCGATGATGTGTTCTATGCCTCGCTTTTAGCCGGGGTGGGGTCTGGTCAGGCAGGCTTTGGTCTGACTCACCAGTTGGCCGCTGCGTTTGAACAAAAGACAAAACTGTCCTATGCGCAGGCAAACGCAACAATCTGTGCCGAGGTGAGTGATATCATCATTGAAGCCTTAAGTGACCGTCTTCCCGATGCGGAAGCGATGGATAAATATGCGCTCGTCGGGGAACTTATTTCTTCCAGGTCGTATGAAGACCGAGAAGAAGCTTATGCATCTTTAATCGGTACCTTGCGGCGTTGGGTTGCGCGTCTGGAGTTGCCAAAACTGGACCTGAGCCCCCGCGAACTCAGCGCTGTATCTCAGGCCTTGCTTGATGAGTGGGACGATCAGGTCTTGCCCGTGCGTCTGTATGAAGAAGAAATGATGCAGGCTTTATTACGACGGTGCGCGCGCGCCAGCGGGTAGGAGAGTGCTTTGATCTGTAATCGCGCGTTGGATTTGTTCAGAAATCAAACCGCGGCAATTGCTCAGATTAACACCACGCAAGTTCGTACGGTTTAGGTTTGCGCCGCTTAGGTTTACCCCGCTTAAGGTTGCACCTTCCAGGTTTGCACCTGTCAAATCGGCCCCCAGTAAATTGGCCCGGTCCAAACGGGCATCGCGCATGTCGGCTTGGGACAGGCGTGAAACGCGCAAGTCCGCGCTGGTCAGCAGGGCTTGTCGAAAGGTGGATCCTGTTAGGTCGGCTTTGCGCAACACCACACTGGTGCAATCAACTTTTTCAAAATTGGATTGGGGCAGGATCGCGCGGGTGAAATCAGCCCCTTCCAGTTCCTGACCGCGAAAGTCAGAATGGGGGCGGTTGGCTTGCTGGCCCAGTTTACCGCCGCTGTTGATCCATGTTTTGTGCAGATCCAGACATTCTTCCAGATCCATAATTTCTTCGAAGGTTTCATCGTCCGGCCCGCTGGGCTCAGCTTCGATTGCAGATTCTTCTCCAGTTTGCGCTCCAGCAACAGGTTCGATGTCGTGGATTTCTTTTTCTGGTTTTGTTTTGGTTTCAACCACATTAGCAGTCTTTGCTTCGGGCTTTGTGGTCGTGGTGCCAAAATCGAAATCCTGCTTTTGTTCAGGCTTATCTTCAGACGTGAAATCATAGTCAGCAATTGCGGATTGACCAGCATCAACGGGACCATCGCTTAAGGCATAATCCCCATTTGTGCCGTCACCTTTTAAATTGTTGGTGCTAAAATCCATCACACCGACGTCTGCTTTGGGTTTGGTTTCGCTTGTGCCCCAATCAGTTGGCGCGCTGTTATCTTGTGAAGATGATCCACGCGTTGCATTTGACAGGATCGGCTCACCGCTTCTTTTTGTTCTACCCGGCGTGAGAACCACACCCCTGGGGCCGGTGAAGACGCCGTTTGACATGTCTTCAGCCGATGAACCGTTGCGACGGTCTTTCCCTTTGAAATGGGCATCGTTGCGGGTGCGTCGTTCCGGCCCGAAATAATGGTGCACACAGATAAAGCGACGCGGCTTTAAAATGACAGCACGGGAAAAACGTAAAATTTTTGCCGCGCTGACAGGTTTGCGCAAGGCCCCTTCAATCCCTGCGCGACAAGCTTCGCGCAGCAGGTTTTGTGAGACTTTGTCTAAAAGCATTAGGATCGGAGTTTTATAAAATTCCCCTTCATTGAGGCTGCGGATCTTTTGGATAACATTAATGCCGTTTGTGTTTTGTAATTTTAGCGCAACCAGTATAACGTCAGGTTTCATGACGGGTATGTGTTTTAACGCTTCTTCCGGGGAAGGGGTGGCGACAAAATCATCGATTCCGGCTTCTAAATAAGTTGTGCGTGCAATATCAATTGCATCAGGGTCTTCATCGCACATGAGAACTTTATAGTTACCGAAATCAAAGTCAGCCATTGAACACAAATTTTTATCTGTTTGTATAAGAAATTTATTCCCTATCATACTCTGAATAAAAATTGGTTCAACTGTAAGATTACAATTATTTTAAACCTAATTCAGGCCGCGGGCCGAAAACGCTTTCAAGCTGGTTTTGAACATCAGGAGCACCACTGGCTTCTTTTGCCCCCAGAACAAGGGTGATTTCCACACGTCTATTGCGTGCGCGATTTTCAGGACTGTCATTGGGTACTAGCGGTCGACTGTCGCCGTAGCCTTGAACAGCCAATCTATCAGCAGGAATATCGCTATAATTCAGAAAATGGTGAACCACGGATGTGGCCCGTGCCGCCGATAGTTCCCAGTTCGAGCGATAAGGGCCACCTGCGCCCAAGGGGATGTTATCGGTGTGCCCGGCGACCAGCACGTCTCCATTGGCTTTTTTGATCACATCAGTCAGCTTATCCAGCAAGTCCCCAAAATCTTGCCCAACATTGGCAGAACCAGATCCAAAAGCGATTTCACTTGGGAAGCGGATTTTTACTTCATTGCCATTTTTTTCGACTTCTACACCTTGTTCGGATGCTTCTTCGGCAATGATTTTCGCGACTTCGTTTTCGACCTCATCAGCCTGTTCTTCAGGGGTGGATGCCGGATCGATTTCAAAAACTTCCTGATCCGTCGTATCGGGGATATCCATCGATACGGTTGGAACAGGGGTTTTGGTCGGGGAAATATTACGTGCGGCTTTACGTTCCAGTTGGCCGTCGATTTCAATCACACCCGCCAGTTTGTCCTGTTTGGAAATCCCGAAGGCGCTGCGCATGGCCCCTGCCATCTGTTTATATTTGATGACGTTCATTTCCGAAAATGTCAAAAGCAGAACGAAAAGAACCAACAGCAGGGACATTAGGTCGGCAAATGTCGCCATCCATGCTGGGGAGCCCGCCGGGGGGCATTTCTTTTCTTCTTCTGCCATAAGCTACCTGTTTTTCCTAACAGCTTATTCCGCATCTTCTTCTGCTGGCTTGCCACCAGGCAGATAGACGCCCAACAGTTCCTGTAAAACCATCGGATTTTGGGAGGCGTGAATTTGCATGACGCTTTCAATGATTAGCGCACGGGTGTTTTTGGTGTTGTCGATCTTGATTTCAAGTTTATCCGCCAAGGGAATGGCAATCAAGTTGGCCAAAACCGCCCCATAGAATGTTGTCAACATCGCAACAGCCATCGCTGGACCAATCGCTGCCGGGTCGGACAGGTTCGCAAGCATCTGTACCAGACCGATCAATGTCCCGATCATACCAAAGGCCGGGGCCATGTCCCCGATCCCACGCCAAAAACTTTCGCCTGCCATTTCGTTCTTCAGGGCCATATCAACTTCTTTGGTGATACTTTCCTTGATGACAGCGCCGTCCATCCCATCCACACACATGCGGATGCCGCGGGCCATAAGTTCATTTTCAATCTGGACACTTTCCAGACCCAAAAGGCCTTTTTGACGAACGATACCCGCCAGTTCCAAAGCAATATCATAGACGCTGCGGGGGTCGTCAGCGGAATTTCTAAAAGCGATTTTGCCGCCCATTTTTAAAGCAGCAATACAGTCTTTAAGCGGGAACTTAACCAGTGTCGCTGCGGAGGTTCCCCCGAACACAACTGCGATAGACGGGATATTGATGAATGATCCGATATCACCACCCATCATGATGGAAGCGACGATAATAATCAGTCCAAGGACAATACCTATGAGCGTTGCGAGATCCATAAAACTTTTGCCGTTCTTGTTTTTTACCGCGTACGTTTATAGCATGTTAGTGATGAAACCTTACCAAGTTCCTAAGATCACGAAAAAGCTATCCCCAATTCCTATAGGCAGTTTTACCTTACGTTGGTCAATCGGGGCAACAACCATCTGAATAAAAAAGCACAGTTAGCCAGCTTATTAAGGTAAAATACTTACCTAAAATTGAAATTTTATTACAAGTGGCGCTTGGTTTTTGCTGTGGCTATGGCCTCGAGTGGATTATCGGGCCAGGGATGCTTGGGATAGCGCCCTTTCATTTCTTTTTTGACCGAATCGTAAGCATCTTGCCAGAAACTGGCTAAATTTTCAGTCACCTGCAAGGGGCGTCCTGCGGGGGAGAGCAAATGGATCGACAGGCGGCATGTCCCGTTGTTGATGGTTGGTGTCTGGGGTTCACCAAACATTTCCTGTAATTTCACGGACAAAACCGGTTTATCAGCTGTGCTGTAGTCCAGTCGGATCTGTGACCCGCTTGGCACGCGGTAATGGGTCGGAGCCAGTTGGTTCAGGCTTTGTTGATCTTCCCAACTGAGCTGGGCCAATAGGGCTGCTTCCAGATCAATTTTTTTCAAATGGTCCAGTCGGCTGCACCCTGTCAAATACGGGACCAGCCAATTTTCAAGCTGATCTAGCAAGGTCTGTTCTGAAAAATCCGGCCAGTTTTGATCGTAGTGGCGCAGAAAAGCAATCCGTTGGCGTAAATTCTCGCTTTCAATCGTCCAGGGCAGCGCGTGTAAGCCGACCTGACGAATACCCTGACACAGGGCTTGTGTCATTTGTTCGGGATCAATGTCCTTGAGGGGGCTGGACTTTAGGGTGAGGGCACCAAATTTAAGCCGACGTTCAGCCCGGGCCGCCTGATTTTGTTGATCCCAATCAATATTATCTTCTTCTGTGAGCTGGTCTGCAAAGACATCTTCTATATCATTTTGGTCCAACGGGCAGGCGGTGAAAATTCGTCCACGTGCCTTGCTGCCATCCAAATGGCTGATAACCAGAAATTCTTCACCACGCAAGGGGTCATCTTCTGACAGGGCAACCCCTGATCCGTTGCTGAGCAAATAGTCAACGCCGCCTTTCTGGCGTATCTTTGCAATGCGGTCCGGGAAAGCGCGAGCCAATAGACGCCCGGTTTCAAGTGGGTTGGTTTGCAAGTTGTGTGGTAGTTTCAGTCGCGATTTCAGTCCCTTTGCAGTTTCTCGAGCGCGATAGATAGCCCCGCGCGCGCCATAGGACGCAATATTTTTGCTTTTCAGCACAGAGAGACTATCGCGCAAGTCGCTGCCTTGTCGTCCTTTAATCAAGGGACCATCGTGTAATACGGCTGCGATTTCGCAGGCAAGGGCCGCTATGTCGTCATCTTCATTCTGCGCGGTCAAGACCATATGAGCGAGGCGCGGATGAAGGGCGAGTTTTTGCATCTGGCGGCCATGCGCGGTAAGTTTCGTTTCAGAATTCAGTGCAGTCAGATCAACCAAAAGTTTTTGCGCATCCAGATAGTTTTTCTCGCTCGGGTAATCTAGGAATTTTAAATCTTTTATGTTGTTAACGCCCCATGTGGCCAGTTCCAGAATCAAGGGAGCAAGATCGGCTTCAAGAATTTCCGGCGTATCACGCGGGGCAAGGGCCTGTGTTTCTGCCTTTGGCCAAAGCTGATAACAGACCCCGTCTTCCATCCGTCCGGCGCGCCCTTGCCTTTGCATGGCACTGGCTTTAGAGACCCGCACAGTTTCAAGCTTGGAAAAGCCACGTGCCGCATCAAAGCGTGCGACGCGTTTCATGCCGCAATCTACCACAATACGGATGCCTTCAATGGTCAAACTGGTTTCGGCAATGGTTGTGGCAAGGACGATTTTTCGTACATTATCATGTGTGGGTGCGATCGCCATATCCTGCTGTTTTGCCGTCAACGCCCCGAAAAGTGGTGCGATCAGGATGTCCTGTCGTGTCCCATAGCGATCTTCCAGTAGGGATTGGGTCTTTCTGATTTCCCCCTCGCCGGGTAGGAAGACCAGAATATTTCCCTCTTCTTCCTGAATGGCTTTGTGAATGGCTTGGGCCGTTTCTTGGGGCAGGTTGAATTTATCGGGTCGGGGCAGGTTATAGGTGGCGACGGGGAAGCTGCGGCCCTTACTGATGATGCGCTTGGCACCGTCTAAAAAACCGGATAGTGCCTTGCCATCAAGGGTCGCGGACATGACCAGCAGGCGCAAATCATCGCGCAAAGCCTCTTGTGTTTCCAGACAGAAAGCCAGTCCGAGATCACCTTGTAAATTGCGCTCATGGAATTCATCAAAGATGACCAGCCCAACCCCTGTCAGTTCCGGGTCATTCTGGATCATACGGGTTAAAATCCCTTCGGTGACAACTTCAATGCGGGTTTCTTTGCTGACTTTCTTTTCCTGACGGATACGATAGCCTACAGTTTGTCCGGCTTGTTCCCCCAGTAAGCTCGCCATGCGGCTTGCCGCCATTTTGGCAGCAAGCCGACGGGGTTCTAACATGATGATCTTTTGAGAGGATAACCAATCTTCATTCAGTAGGGTTAATGGCACCAAAGTGGTTTTACCCGCACCGGGCGGGGCTTCCAGAATGGCAGTTGGTTCTGTTGCCAGTGTGGCTTTTAAGTCTGCAAAAGTTTCTTTGACGGGAAAATCCGGCAGATCGGCTATCTGGATCATGCCTCTTCTTCTATCGAGGCGATATTGGCAAGGAACGTTGACAATTCGTTGCGTTCTTTTTCGTTGTAGCGATTTTCAAACCAGACACGTTCTTCATCATCTAGATTAGTGAAATCGCCAAAGATACACATCATCTGGGTTTTGAATTGAAAATCTGTAAATGGATAAGGTCCGATCCCTTGCCCCGGTGTTTCCGGGTGGGTTTGCATGATCCGTTTATACCAGTCTTTACGCATGACAAATTTGCTGAAAAAACCAGCCAAAGCCATGTAACTGTCCCAACGGATCGACCAGCAATCAGGATGCTTATAAAGTTCCATGTAGGTAAAGTTGGTGCCAAGCTCGCGAGAAAGCTGTTCCATTAGCCGCAGGGAACGTTCCATCATGGTTTCATATTTTGCCCGACCGAGAATGATTTCGACGGCATGAAAGAAATTGGCCAATTGGACACTTGCCATAACGGGTTGGTCGTTTTTCAAAAGATGTTCAAACGGTTGAGAGATAATCCGGCCATAAACATTAACCCGCGGGGTGTTGCGGATCGACATGCGCATGTGGCTGGCGCAACGTTCGATCTGGGCATCGCAGTATTTTTCGCGCACATCCGGATCGAATTGGATGGCTTGCGCGACAAAATCCAGTGTGGCGACACTGACCTTTCCGTCCTGAGCCTGTTCTTTTGCCAACTGGAGGAAAAGGTCAACGCCTGCGGCAAAGGTTTGGCGACAAGAAATCTGGGTTTCGGCTTTCTTTTTTACGACCATTGTCCTGTCCTTATCTGAATAGATAAAAAGTATTCACTTTAAATAGAAAAGACAAGTCTTTAGAGTTTTTCCAAAACGCAGGCAAAGAAGCCATCGCAATTATTCTGTGCCGGGCTAAGACGCAGGTAATCTTCAATTTTTGAGGGATAATCCCCTAATTCCAGTTCCGCCCAGACGTCTTTCGCGGGCATAAGTTTGAAAGTGTCATTCGTTTGCAGGAACTTTTCAATCTGATGTTCATTTTCTTCAGGCAGAAGCGAACAGGTCGCGTAGATGACGCGCCCGCCAGATTTAGTAAGACGGGTTGCGCTTTCAAGAATTTCACTTTGCAATTTGACCAGTTCCCCCAGATCATTTTCGTCCTTGGACCATTTGGAATCGGGATTGCGACGCCATGTCCCTGTTCCGCTGCAAGGTGCATCGATCAGGACACGGTCAAATTTGCCACGGCTTTTTTTCACCCATTTGTCAAAGGTTTGTTCCAGTTGGCGGCGTTCTGCATTGACTACGCCTGCACGTTTCAGGCGGACTTTGGCCCGTTGCAGGCGTTTGCTATGAACATCACAGGCCACAAGGTGACCACCGTTTTCCATAAGGGCGGCGATGGCAAGGGTCTTGCCGCCTGCGCCTGCGCAAAAATCAACGACCTGCATGCCCTTTTTTGCCCCGACCAGATGGGCAAGCAGTTGGGAGCCTTCATCCTGCACTTCGATCCATCCTTGACGAAAGGCTTCTGTTTCAGATAACAGCGGGCCGCCTGCATCGATTTGACGCAGACCTACGGGGGACAAAGTGGTTTCAACTGTTTTGAACCCTTGTTTGGCGAGGCTGTCTTTAACCTGTTCGCGGGTGGCTTTTAATGTGTTTACCCGGTAATCGGTTGTGGGTTTGTCACCAAGCGCGCGTAATTCAACGGCAAAATCATCACCGAAAATTTCTTTTAAGCCTTTTTCTGCCCAGGCCGGACAGTCGGCTTTTACGCCCTCGTTCATTTCGTCATGGATCATGTCTTGACCGAGTAGACGTTTCAGACCGGCGATTTCTTCTTTGGTCAACATGTCCATACGGTTATGCGCACCGTTGCAGAGCTTTTCCAGCTGGGGGATATCGCTTTTTTCGCTTAAGATCATGTCCGCAAGCAACAGTGTGCGCATGGTGGGTTGTAGCTTGATACGCTTTAGCCACCACAAGAGTTTGCGGTAATTCAAAAGGACACTGCGGGTGCGGTTTTCCAGATCGCGGCGATCACGACGTTCCAGACTGTTTTGAAGATGTTTGAAACGGCTGGCAAGGATCGCATCCATATTGCGCCCGGTTTCACCCATTTCATTTAACATTTCCCAGACAAGATTAAGCCGGGCCGCGCGGCCCAATCCATAAGCTGATTTCGTTTGGGTGTCATTCATCGCAGTATATTCCTTTTGCTGAATGGGGCTTCATATCATGTTGTGTTTAAAAAGCCAGTAAAAAGCAAAAGGAACGTATTTCTGTAGAAAACACTTGTCTCAGTAAGGATGTGAATGGTAGTACCACTTATGAATTTCATCTTAATTCTTCTATGAAAACAACTTGGTATCAGAATATTATGACTTACTTGGGCACCGAACACCCTTTGCGCGACACTTTGGATAAAGAAATTCGCGCCCGTCCTTACATCGCATTGGACGTGCCGGAACGGATTTCCCATATTGCCATGATGACGGGTGAAAACGGCGCGCTTGATGAAATACGGCATTTAAAACGCCTGTGTGAAGAGTTTGATGTGCCATCACCCGCAGACGATACCAACCATTTCATTGCAGATATGGGACCGTTTCGTTTGCGCTGGGAACGTCATACGGAATTTTCTACTTATACCTTCTTTCGAAATGAACAATGCGAAGAACCCTTTGTTCACCCTGTGATCGAGTTTGTTCCGAAAAAATGGCTGAACAGCATGCCGGGTATGGTTATGAATGCGGTTCATTTGGAACTGGAAAGCAATGAGGCACCAGAACGTAGTCCAAACGAGATTTCACGTTACTTTGAAGGCCATACCTATGTGGGATGTGAAGTGGCAGGCGGGTCTGCTTTGCTTTGGGCGGATATGCGCGTTCATCAAGACAGGTTCATGCGGGTGTTAATGCGCAATGTGGATATGAGCGAACGTCAGGCCGGACGCACGGTGCAGCGGGTTTTGGAGATTGAAACCTATCGTATCCTTGCGCTGTTGGGATTTCCTTTGGCCCGCGAAGCCAGCCCGCGCATTAAATATGTGGATGAGGCATTAGCCGATATTGCCAAAAAAATGTCTGATAAAAACGAAGTTCAGACCGATGGGGATTTGCTGGATGAATTGTCAACTCTGGCCGCAGAAATTGAAAGTATATCAGCGACAAACAGCTATCGCTTTGGCGCAACACGGGCGTATTACGCTATTGTTCAACAGCGCTTGCAAGAACTGCGCGAAGGCCGTTTGCAGGGGCTGCCGACCTTAAGCGAAACCATTGAACGGCGCATGGCCCCTGCTATGAAGACGTGTGACCATACATCTAAACGACAACATAATTTGTCACAACGGGTGAGCCGGGTCGCCAGTCTGTTGCGGGCTCGCGTTGAGGTGGAACTTGAAAAACAGAATCAGGAAGTGCTTAAGACCATGAATAAGCGCGCCGAACTTCAGCTTCGATTGCAGGAAACGGTGGAAGGTTTGTCTGTCGTCGCGATTAGTTATTACCTGATCGGTCTGTTGGGTTATGGCGTTAAGGGGGCCAAGGCGTTGGGGGTGCCGATTGATCCGGCTGTTATCACCGGGATCGGTGTGCCTGTTGTCGGTCTGTTACTCTGGACAGCATTGCGTAAGACAAAAAAGTTGCTGATGAAGGGGTAGGCCGTAAACTCATAAAATTATCTCCGCCAAAGCAAGTCTATTTTATGAGTTTAGGGCCTAAAGCGTCTCTGTTAAGCCAAAAGCATTTAGAATGCGCTGGGCACCGACGGTTGCGGTTAAGGTATCATTGCCAATCGCATCATGGATGGCATCGATTTGGGTGGTCACATCCGGGTGTGATTTAAGGGCTTCCATCAGGCGGTCTTCGACCATAGCCCACATCCAGCGATATTGCTGTTCAGTGCGTTTATTTTTCAGCTCATCTGTGGCAGATAGTTTTTCACGGTGATCTTCAATTTTAGCCCACATGTCATCCAAATTCATGTTCGCCAGACCGGAGACACAAATCACAGGCGGGTTCCAGTTCGGGCTTTGCGGCTTCATGATATGCAGCGCGTTTTTATAATCGCGTGCGGCCATTTTAGCTTTTTTCTCGTTTGGTCCGTCGGATTTGTTAACTGCGATCATGTCCGCCAGTTCCAGCACGCCTTTTTTGATACCTTGCAGTTCGTCGCCAGCACCGGGCAGCATCAGAACGAGGAAGAAATCCACCATATCGGCAACCACGGTTTCAGATTGTCCAACACCAACCGTTTCCACCAACACCACATCAAAGCCCGCAGCTTCACAGACGATCATGGTTTCACGCGTCATTTTGGTGACGCCCCCAAGGGTACCGGAACTGGGGCTGGGGCGGATAAAGGCATTTTCTTGAATGGCAAGGTTATTCATCCGGGTTTTATCGCCCAGGATGGACCCACCGGAAACCGAACTGGTCGGGTCAACGGCGAGAACGGCGACCTTATGCCCCGTTTCACAGAGGTTACAGCCCAAGGCTTCAATGGTTGTGGACTTTCCTACACCCGGCACGCCCGTAATGCCGATACGGTGCGCGTTACCAGAATGAGGAAGTAGTTTTAATAGTACCTCTTGTGCGATCTTGCGATAACGCGGCGATGTGCTTTCGACCAAGGAAATCGTGCGTCCGATCATAGTGCGATCACCTGCCAGAACACCTTTGACATAATCGTCTACAGACAACTGTTTACGACGACGTACCGGGCCTTTTTTGACGGAATGATTGACAATGTCGTTCATGGTTTTCCCTTGTTCGAATAGATAAAAAAATGTCATCCCGCACATGTTGCGGGACAATCCGTTCAGCCGCAAGTGCGTTTGATCAGGTTGTCCCGGAACGTTGTCCGGGATGACACTTTAGTTTTTTTATAGTCTTAGTCTTCAATCCCAACAACTTCATTGAGCTTTTTCATTAGATCAATGGCGGCTTCGGAAATGACGGTTCCTGGTGGGAAGATGGCTTCAGCGCCGCCTTCATACAAGGCATCAAAATCCTGTGGCGGGATCACACCGCCACAGACAATCAGGATGTCATCACGATCCAGTTTTTCCAATTCTTCGCGCAGTTGTGGGACCAATGTCAAGTGACCCGCCGCGAGTGAGGATGCACCAACGATATCCACATCATTTTCAACCGCTTGGCGCGCGGTTTCTTCTGGTGTTTGGAACAGTGGGCCGATATCCACGTCAAAGCCAAGATCGGCAAAGGCAGTGGCGATGACTTTTTGACCGCGGTCGTGGCCATCTTGGCCCATTTTGGCGATCAGGATACGCGGACGACGACCTTCATGGTCTTCGAACTTTTTAACCAATGCGGTGACTGTTTCGACTTTTTCGTTCATTTCACCCACTTCGTTTTTATAAACACCGGAGATCGTGCGGATGGTGGCCTGATGGCGACCATAGACTTTTTCCAAAGCCATGGAGATTTCACCCACGGTGGCTTTTTCACGACCCGCTTTAATGGCGAGATCAAGAAGGTTGCCGTTCTCAGTCTTGGCACATTCTGTCAACGCATCCAATGTGGCTTGACATTTGGCTTCGTCACGTTCTGCACGCAAACGTTCCAGCTTGGCGATTTGGGATTTACGCACTTCGGTGTTTTCCACCTTCAAAACGTCAATCGCGTCTTCGTTATCCAGCTGATATTTGTTCACACCCACAACCGTTTGACGACCACTGTCGATACGCGCTTGGGTACGTGCGGCGGCTTCTTCAATGCGCATTTTGGGAATGCCAGCTTCGATGGCTTTTGCCATACCGCCTTGTTCTTCGACTTCTTGGATATGCGCCCATGCTTTTTCTGCCAGATCTTGGGTCAGTTTTTCAACATAGTAAGACCCGCCCCATGGATCAATCACATCACAGGTACCTGTTTCTTGCTGCAAGAAAATTTGCGTGTTACGTGCGATACGGGCAGAGAAATCCGTCGGCAGCGCCAGAGCTTCATCCAACGCGTTGGTGTGAAGTGACTGTGTATGACCTTGGCTTGACGCCATGGCTTCAATGCAAGTCCGTGTCACGTTGTTGAACACATCTTGGGCAGTCAATGACCAACCAGATGTCTGGCTGTGTGTACGCAAAGCCAAAGACTTGGTGCTTTTTGGGTTAAACTGGTTCACCAGCTTGGACCAGAGCATACGGCCTGCACGCATCTTGGCAACTTCCATAAAGAAGTTCGTCCCGATGGCCCAGAAGAACGAAAGGCGCGGTGCAAAGGCATCCACATCCAGACCAGCTTCGATCCCAGAACGGATATATTCCACACCGTCAGCAAGTGTGTACGCCAGTTCCAGATCAGCCGTCGCACCTGCTTCCTGCATGTGATAACCGGAAATGGAGATCGAGTTATATTTCGGCATTTCAGTTGAGGTAAAGCCGAAGATATCAGAAATGATCTTCATGGATGGTGCTGGCGGATAGATATAAGTGTTACGCACCATGAATTCTTTAAGAATGTCATTTTGGATGGTGCCGGACAGTTTATCCGGCGTCACACCTTGTTCTTCGGCAGCCAGTACATAAAGCGCAAGAACCGGAAGAACCGCACCGTTCATGGTCATGGAAACCGACATTTCATCCAATGGGATCCCGTCAAACAAGGTGCGGGTATCGTAGATGCTATCAATCGCAACACCTGCCATACCCACATCCCCTGTTACACGCGGGTGATCGGAATCATATCCACGGTGGGTGGCAAGGTCGAAGGCAACCGACAGGCCTTTTTGACCCGCTGCCAGGTTACGACGATAAAAGGCGTTGGATTCTTCAGCCGTTGAAAAACCCGCATATTGACGGATTGTCCAAGGACGGGTGGTGTACATGGAATTATAAGGCCCGCGTTTGAAAGGCGCAAAACCGGGTACAGAGTCCAAGTTATCAATGCCGTTTAAATCTTCGGCCGTGTAAAGCGGCTTTACATCGATACCTTCTGGTGTCTTCCAGTTTAAATCATCCAGTTTTTTACCGGATTGACCTTCGATACGGCTTTTCCAGTCGGCAACGTCTTTATCATTGAGGCCGGAAGTGTCCAGCGCAACATTTGCGAAATTTGGAATTGTGCTCATGTTCTTACACTCCCAACACTGTATGGAGTTCTTGCAATGTGCCTAACACATCGCTGCCCATGCCGACAGCAGCGTCGACACCATCAAATTCACCGCGCCCGGCCAGATAGACTTTCTTGGCACCCGCTGCTTTTAAGCCAGTAGCAAAGCTTGCGGCCATCTCGTCATATTGACCATCCGCCCCACAAAGAACGGCGACTTCCGCCCCGCTTTCTTTAAAGGCGGCAACCGCGTCATTGGCAGTGTTAAAGCCATTGTTTTGTGTGGCCTGAATGCCGCCAGCTTCAAAGAAGTTTTTAGCAAAAGAAGCCCTAGCTGTATGTTTGGCAATCGCGCCCATGTTGGCGGAGAAAATTTTCGGCAAGGAACCGTTCTTTTCAGCGTAACCGTCCGCTGCATCACGCAGCTTTTCAAACCCTTCGGCCAAGCGATGGGCGGGAAGCGCGTTTGCTGTTGCGCCTGTGCCTTGAACAGCAAGGGTGGCGATGGTTTCAGATGCATCATTGATCTTTTTGATCAGGGCCGCATAGTCCGGCTCGCTACGTTCAACTTTTTCTTCCAGAATATTCGGGAATTCAGAAACGCCTGTAACCGGGTCTTTACGTTTAGCGATGTTTTTCAAGCGCGATTGCCAGGTTTCAGCAATTTGTGCCTGAATGCTGCCGTCTGTAATGACAGCTGCCATGCCACCCTTGCCTTCAATCTCTTGGAACAGGGACCATGCTTTTTTCGTATAATCTTCAGTCAGGTTTTCAATGAACCATGACCCACCTGCCGGATCGATCACTTTGTTAAGATAGCTTTCTTCCTGCAAAACGATCTGGGTGTTACGTGCAATGCGGCGGGCAAAATTATCAGCGACGCCACAATGATGGTCAAACGGCAGAACCGTTATGGCATCCGCCCCACCTATGGCGCCTGCAAAACAAGTGGCGGTGACACGCAGCATGTTAACCCATGGGTCACGCTTGGAAAGCGCACGTGCGGCTGTCACAGCATGCATGTTCATGGCTTGGGCTTCTTCAGACCCGCCGGATGCTTTTACAATCTGTCCCCACAAGAAACGCGCAGCGCGAAGTTTGGCAATCCCGGTAAAGATGTCAGCGCCATTGGCAAAGCTAAAGACGATTTGCTTGGCGGCTTCATCCACGCTTAAACCTGCATCGACCATGGCGCGCAAGTAAGCCACACCCGTTGCCATGGCAATGGCAAGGTCCTGTGTTTCGGTGGCACCCGCACCATAATAAGCACTTGTGTCTACCTTAACAGCTGTTACATGGGAGAAGTTGGCGGCTGTGTCTTTGGCCAAAGCAGCAAGGTCGGACAACGCCTCTTCCACAGATTGTGGCAAAGCACCAGTTGCAGCCAGCACACCGAGCGGGTCAGCGTTAAAGGCGCCCATAGCTTGGTTCGCAGCGATGTTTTTATCCGCCCAAAGGTCTTTTAACATTTTTGCAGCGGCTGTACTTTGCGCGCCGGCTTCCAAAGAAACAGCAGCGAGGTCAAGCAGAACGCCTTCCAACACATCAGTCAAATCTTCCTTGGAATAAATCATGATGCCGCCACGGCCTGCAAGGTCAGTGGCTTCATTACCTGTTTTACCGTTTTGGAAGGCTTCATCAAACTGAAGGATCAGCGAGGTGACGCCGCGTTCCAGATCTTCAAGGATTTGATCGTTGGCGACAGACTTGTCGGCATTGGCATGAACCTGACGGATATCCCAGCCATCAATCGAACGACCAGCAGCAGAATTACCGCGGGTGAAAGGGGCAGAGCCCGGGAAGCCGGACGGGTTCTTATCGGCATTCCAATCCGCTTTGGTATAAAGCGGCTGAATATCGATCCCATCATAAGTCTTCACCACCATTTTCTTTTCAAACGGTGCGCCCTTGAGAATCTTCTCTAAAGAATCTTTCCACGCTTCTACTGAAGTCGTCGGAAATTCGGCAGCCAGTGCCAAACGTTCATCGCTCATGTCGTCCCCTTCGCGATAACAGCTTTAAAAAATAAATACGTATTACGATACCGATTTACCACATTCATTCCCCAAAGGCTATAGGGGAATATCCGGCAGATGGGTATTTTTTATAGGGGATGTTATACATCGAGGTGTTTAATTGCGCAATATGTGTTTGTTTTGGTAATTTTGTTTCGCTGCTTGTTCCCTAGTCATTCCCGCGAAAGAGCATTGCTATCCGGAATAATATTTAATGCCTCTCATTCCTGTCATCCCGGATTAATTCTGGGACAACCCGTTCGAGCAAAATCGGTAAAATATAGCTTTGCGTAAACCGATTGTCCCGCCCTTCGCCGGGATGACGTGGGCGGACGCTTTTTCGCGGGAATGACAAATCAGAGTTAGTCCAACTGTAATGTTCTTCTTCCTGTATAGCTTATAAAAAAGAACCTCTGCGCAATCAGGCAGAGGTTCTTCTTATGCTTAATAATGTCTCTGGGATTAGACAACCGTCAGGATGCTGGCAACGAGTGGATGGCGCACGATGTCACGGTCTTTTAGGCGGATGGTGGCGACATCTTCCAAGGTTTCCAGTTTTTCTGCGATGTCTTTTAAGCCAGAAATGCCGGGCAGAAGGTCGCTTTGGTCCGGATCACCTGTTAAGACCATGGTGGAGTTCCAGCCCAGACGTGTAATTAGCATTTTAATCTGGGTGTAGGTGCAGTTTTGGGCTTCGTCGATCACGACAAAGGCATTGTTTAGCGTGCGACCGCGCATATAGCCGACCGGGGCCAGTTCAATCGTGCCATTGCTCATCAACTGTTTGAGGCGGCGATTGCCTAGACGGTCGGTGAGTGCGTCATAGAGCGGGCGCAGGTAAGGGGCGAGTTTTTCTTCCATATCGCCCGGCAGATAGCCGATGCTTTCACCAGCTTCCACAGCAGGGCGCGATAGGACGATGCGTTCAATTTTTCCGTTATCAAGAGCTTCGACAGCTTTTGCCACTGCCAGATATGTTTTGCCTGTGCCTGCTGGACCAAGGGCGACGACCATGTGGCGTTCATCGATGGCTTGCATGAGTTGGGCTTGATTGTCGCTTCTGGGGCGAACATTTTTTACATATTTTTGTTCACGTTGGGGTTCTGGGTTTGATGTGTGACCCTTGATCGGATCCCATGCTTTTTTGGACATTTCTTCCTCGCGTTGGTGATCGTCGAAAAACAAGGCTCTAACATCTGCATCAACTTTAGCGGTTTTACGTGCGCGTTTACCCATGGGCCTCTCCTTGAGTGTGGATGCACCAATAAAAAAGCCCCCACATGGACAGTGGAGGCGTTAGCGCATCAAAAAGGTTTTCTTGAAGGATACGGAAAATCTGAGTTGTCGAGGGTGCAGAACCTGTCCGCGTTATGGGCGGGGCGGTCTCTGCATTTGCGTGGCCGTGCAACCTGAGAAGGTGCATGGTGCATCTCCGTCTAAGTCTCAGAATATAAAGACTCTAACCTGCGATTCGAACAATTTCCAGCCCTTTTTTTTCTTGTCAAAAAACAATAATAAATAGAGTCACTTATTCTTTCGGATAGTCTATACTATTTGCCCCTGCAATATGAAAGAAAGGCCGAAACATGAAAAAATTAATCGCTGGTATCGCATCGCTCCTTGGTGTGGCCGCTTGTGGTCAGGATGTTCCATATGGCAGCAATGTGCAGTTTTCGGCACGCGATAACATGAAAGATTATTTTTTCACCGCTACGTCGCGCGGGCCTTTGCTGGTTGATGTACGCGGCAGCTTCCCCGGCTTTATTGATGAAGAAGTGGGCGATACTATTCGTGGTGCGATGGAACGTGGCATGCAGACCCGCCCCTTTAAAGCCACGGCCTATATGGAAGAAGCAGACTCACCAAGTTATCGGGTCTATTGGCTGATTGCTCCGCCAAAGAACTTTAACAACAATCGTTTGTGTAAAGGGGAGCTTCCGCCATCCGTACCACAGGACAAGCCCACATTTTCTATCGTTTTTTGTGTCGGTGATGATGTCTATCGATCCATGTCAGGCTGGGTGAAAGCGGATGTGGAGGCCGGTTCGGAAACTTTCTCTAAATTTGTTGGTGTGGTCACGCGCGAGCTGTTTAAGTAAGGCCAAGGACTTGCGCAAATCCAGTGTGCGGTATAGGTTCTTTTCAACAGTTATTTTCTTATAAAAGGCATCCTTGGTATGGACGTAATCCTAGTCCCCTTGTTTCAGGTCTTGCTTGCAGTCCTGAATATTTATGAATTTATCGTCATTGCGGCGGTGATTATGAGTTGGCTTTTCCACTTTAATATCATTAACTACAGCCAACAATTTGTCCGTATGATTTGGGAAGTGGTTTCAAAATTAACGGAACCGCTTTTGTCGCGTATCCGTCAATTTTTGCCTGATATGGGTGGAATTGATATTTCCCCGATCGTCTTATTGTTGTTGGTGTTCTTCCTGCAAAGCGTCATCCATCAAATCATGTATAAACTGGTTTGATGGAGCGATTCCCCTTTATTTTGGTGGAGAATGGCTTGAAACTTCATGTTCGTTTGACACCAAAGGCTAAGAAAACTGCGATAAACGGGGTGATGATTGACGAAGAAGACAAGGTCGTTTTAAAAGCCAGCGTCACAACAGTGCCGGAAAAAGGAAAAGCCAACGCAGCTTTGATCAAGCTTTTGTGTAAGGAGTGGAAGTTGGCCAAGTCCGATATCGAGATTACGAACGGTGAATTGAACCGTCATAAAACCCTGTTGTTGAGAGGTGATCCGGTCCCCTTACAGCAACGCTTGAGAGAATGGATGAAGCAGAGCAATGTCTGAAGCCAAAATCATTGATGGAAAAGCCTTTTCCGCGCAGGTCCGTGCCCGTGTTGCAAAGCAGGTAAGTTTTTTAAAAAGTTATGAGAACCTGACCCCCGGTCTGGCGGTTGTTCTGGTTGGCGAAGATCCGGCCAGCCAGGTCTATGTGCGTAATAAGGTCAAACAGACCGAAGAATGCGGTATGAAATCACTGGAATATCGCCGCGATCCGGATATTTCAGAACAAGAGCTTCTGACATTGGTGCAAAGCCTGAACGTGAACCCGGAAGTCAACGGGATTCTTGTTCAGTTGCCGCTCCCTAAACATATCAGCGAAGAAAAAGTCATCGCTGCCATTGCACCTGAAAAAGACGTCGATGGTTTTCATGTGATTAACACGGGGCTTTTGGCCACAGGTTCCGAAGATGCCATGGTGCCTTGTACGCCACTGGGCTGTTTGATGATGCTGAAAGATCATTTCGAAGACGGTCTGTCGGGCAAACGCGCGGTTGTGGTTGGTCGATCCAATATCGTGGGTAAACCGATGGGCGCCTTGTTGTTAAATGAAAGCTGTACGGTGACCACCGTTCATTCACGCACCACCGATATTGAAGAAGAATGCCGCCGCGCAGATATTCTGGTCGCAGCCGTTGGTCGTCCCCAAATGATTAAGAAAGAGTGGGTCAAGCCGGGTGCGGTTGTTATTGATGTGGGCATTAACCGTATCGAAAAAGAAGACGGTAAAACAAAGCTGGTCGGCGATGTTGATTTTGACGATGTGGTCGAAGTTGCAGGTGCCATCACCCCGGTGCCGGGTGGTGTGGGTCCAATGACCATTGCGTGTCTGTTGGCAAACACGGTTACCGCTGCATGCCGTCAGAATAAACTGGACGAACCGAAAGTCGACTAAGGCAACAAAAAAGGCCCGCTTATAATGGTAAGCGGGCCTTTTTTATCGATCAGTTGCCTTTGCTTTTGACCACCAGCCAGATAGCATGGATGGACCCGGGCAGGACCCCGCAAAGGGTCAGAATAATGTTCAGCCAGAAGTGCAAGCCGATGCCAACAGTGAGAAAAGCAGCAAGTGGTGGCAGGAAGATAGCCAATATGATGCGGATGATATCCATGAGGAACCCTTTAAGATTTATCTTTCACGATAGGGCGAAGATAAGCCGATCCTTGACACTCTGGCAAGTAGCTTTTCTTATTTGTCTTTGGGGCGTTAGCGCACATGGAGCCGATTGGTCACACACAACACCGCAAATCAACCTAACCCATATCTTTGAGGGTGAGATTAATAAACGAGGCAAACCTGTTGGGTTTCATGCACGCCCACAGGGGCGTGATCCAGAAAATGCCCATCTTTCCCGCATGATTGCCGGACCGAATGAACATGGTGTTTATACAGGATCGGTTGAAATTTATGACCCCCGCGAAGGCCGCTGGAAGGTGAAATCTTTTTCTTCTTTTTTTCCAGATCGATTCACGCGGGATGAAATTCAAAAACTGATCTTGATTGCTTTTCAGAATGCCAAGCCCAATAAAGCAGGCAAATGGCGTGCACGATCCGGTCTTGGTTTTCAAGTCGAAGGCTGGCTCTGTCCCAAAGGTGGCACAGATACGTGCCCGGATGGGGCGATCAATACGGCTTACCCCCTTTATCAGAAAGACAGATGATGAAACTTTATCGTGATGAAAATAATGATCCGCGTGCCGAAGCCGAAGGCGAGCTTGCCTTGCTCGCAGCTTATCTGGAAAGCGATGTTCAGGATGACAAGGAAGCCGCGATTGAATTGCTGCAATTTCTGGAACGTAAAAAAGGTGAACGCATCGGTAATGCCTACTGCATCACCTTTACAGACAAAGCGGTGGTGATTGAAGGATTGCACAGTGAACTGCGCGCAGAATTTGACCGCAATATTTTTTTTCAGGCTGTTGAAGCCTGGATCGTTTTTGTTGGTTAATTTTGTGTTCCTGCGAAAGCAGGGACCTGTGTCCAAGAGACCCCTGCTTTCGCAGGAGAACAATTTTAGGCCTTCTTTAAGATGACAAAAAGCGCGTTTATTCGGCCGCTTTTATCTCCTGCAAAATTTTATCCGCCCAGACTTCTGACGGGATTAAACGTCCGTCCAGTTCATGGATGGGGCGCACGCGAAACAGGCTATTGGTCAAAAAGGCTTCGTCGCAGGTTTGAATGATTTCTGGTTCAAGACTGTCTTCGACGATGTTCATTCCAAGCTTGTGGGCTGTCTCTAAAACACAGTTGCGCATGATTCCAGGTAGAACGCCGTCACTGATTTTTGGGGTCAAAAGCTGATCATTTTTGACAAAAAAGATATTGCTGATACTACCTTCTGTAATATGTCCTGCTGAATTAAGCATCAAGGCTTCGTCGCTGCCGTGTTCATGGGCTTCTTCCATAGCAAGGATGTTATCCAAATAGCACAGGCTTTTAATCTGTGCGGTTGGGCTTTTTTCATTGCGGCAGATACTGACGGTTTTGACCTTGGCGCTGGGGAAATGATCCGGCACTTCGCTGGCCGTCAGCAGCACCTGCGGGTTTAGCTCCAAAGGGGGCATCAATCCGCGTGGACCACTGCCGCGTGTGATGGTCAGGCGCAGGGCAGTACGGGTCTTAAGGAATTGATTACCAAGCAAAACCTTATCAACAGCATCTTTTAATTCTTCACGGTTGTAAGGAAGAGGGAACTTGAGTTTACGTGCTGTATCTTCCAGTCGCGTCATATGGGCATCAAAATGGATCACTTGGCCTTTGTTTGCTGCCATGGTTTCAAAAAAACCATCACCGAGCAGAAAACCACGATCTGTTGCTTGAATATGAACACCCCTTAAAGGGAGGAGTTCGCCATTAAACCATGCAATCATATCAGTACCCCGGCCAACTTTAAAAAGTTCTTCAAAATCTCATGCCCCTGAGGGGTCAGGATGGATTCCGGATGAAATTGTACACCCCAAACAGGCAATTGGCGATGACTTAACGCCATAATCTCGCCGTCTGTTGTTTTGGCATCACTTTGTAAAGGGCTACAGATATCAACACTTAAAGAATGGTAACGCCCGACCTGTAAAGGGTTTGGCAGTCCTTGAAACAGCCCTGTGGCGTTATGATCGATCAGACTGGACTTTCCATGCATGGCTTGTTTGGATTTACGAACCTTCCCCCCAAAGTTTTGCGCAATGACCTGATGGCCTAGACACACCCCAAGGATCGGAATTTTTCCGGCAAATTCTTTGACCAGAGCAAGGCATATTCCGGCTTGCTCCGGCCCACAGGGACCGGGGGATAAGACGATTGCTTGGGGGTTGAGTTGAGATATTTCTTTCAATGAAATCTGATCATTGCGCACGACTTTTGTTTCATGGTGCAATTCTTCAAGATAGCGTGCCAGATTATAAACAAAACTGTCGTAATTATCGATCAATAGGATCATGACGCACACCGATCAAAAGCAGAAAAGAGTGCGCGGGCCTTATCCAAGGTTTCCAGATATTCGCTTTCAGGGTCGCTGTCTGCCACAATTCCACCGCCGACCTGCACGCAGGCCTTATCCCCTTTAAAGATCACGGTGCGAATGACGATATTTGTATCCATCCTACCATCATACCCAATATAGCCAATGGTCCCGCAATAAAGATTACGTCTGACGGGTTCAAGTTCCGATATGATTTCCATTGCACGGACCTTGGGTGCGCCCGTTATCGATCCGCCGGGGAAGCAGGCTTCTAAAAGGTCCAGACTATCGCATCCTTCTTTTAATTCTCCTAAAATAGTGGAGATCAAATGATGTACACTTGCGAAACTGTGCAGACCACAAAGTTCAGGGACATGTACGCTATGTGGTGTGCAGACTTTGGACAGGTCGTTGCGCAATAGATCAACGATCATGGTGTTTTCTGCCCTGTCTTTTTCACTTTTTTGCAAGGCCAGTGCATTTGCCTCATCGATCACAGGATCAGTAGATCGTGCGCGCGTACCTTTGATGGGGCAGGTTTCCACCTGTTTTCCTGCCACTTCTAAAAAACGTTCCGGCGAGCTGGAGGCAATGGTGAAATCTTTGAAATTCAGATAAGCCGAAAAGGGCGCCGGGTTGGTTTTACGTAAGTTCTGATAAAAGCTGTAGCGTTTAAACCCATCGGGCAGGCTTGCCTGAAACCGCTGTGTGAGGTTGGCTTGAAAAATATCACCTTCAAGGATGTAATCAATGACACGCTGGACACTGTCTTGATAAGTTTGAGCCGTAAAGTCAGACACCCAGTTCAGTGAAACAGGGGTGTATTCCTGAAGATCTGTCTTTTGATAAAGTTGTTCTTTTAAGGCATGTGCTGCTGCATTGTTTTTAATCGAAAAAATCCATGCCTTTTCTTCTTTATGATCGAACGCGGCAATTGTGTCGTAAAAGCCAAAACAAACATCAGGCAGGCTGAGGTCATCGGTTTTCTGTGGTGAAATATCTTCTAACTGATGCAGCCATTCATAGCCGATAAAGCCCACAAGCCCGCCTTGAAAGGGGGGTAAACCTTCATGCAAGGTTATGTCTTGCAGTGTTTCTCTTAGGTGGGGCAGAATATGGTTAGGGTCTTCAAATGTTCCCGACGGGTGAAGGCAGATGTAGCTATAGCGCGCACAGCCTGCAGAATCCAGAAACTGGGCAAAAGGCTGGCTTGCAAAAGGGGCAAACAGCTTTGCAGGGTCAGCAAAAGGGATATCAAGGACAATGGGCGTTTTCATAAAGCTTACTTACACGAAAGCATCTTGGCTTGTCGAGTGGCTTGGGGTATGAAGGGATTGAACTTTTAAACAAGAGGATTTCATCATGCCCAAGACCTTTCGTTGCCATCTTTTCTGGTGTGGACATGAACGCGATGATGACGCCAAAGCTTCTTGTGCCAAACGCGGGTCGTGGGATATTGGCACCCAGCTTAAAAAAGCCATGCGCGAACGGGGTTTGCGTGATGAAGTTGCCGTGACAAAATCCGGCTGTTTGGGCCAATGTAGTGTCGGCCCTGCCATGATCGTTTATCCGGAAGGAGTGTGGTATAGTGTGCCAACATTGGAAGATGCCCTGGAAATTCTGGATAAGCATCTTGCCAATGGTGAAATTGTCGAACGGCTTGTTATTAAAGATTAAGCCGTAATAATCAGATCAGCACTCAGAATGTCATCCAAAACTTGGTCCCAATCTTCTTCTTTTAAGGGGGCTTCAAGGTCGATGACGCGGGCATCGGCGGCTTTGATGATAATCTCGCTATCTTCAAACAGGCCTGTTTTCAGCGTTAGTTTATCCATTTTAAAAACTCACCACACGTTCGGCTTTGTTGATTAAGGCTCCAAGGTCAGTACAGGGATGTGTATCCGGTACATCCATATTCAGGCTTTGTGGGTTAATTTCTGCCAGTTCCAACATTTCAAAATGATCAAATTTGCCTTGGGCATTTAAAGGGGGATTGGTCATAAAGACAAAATCAACCGTATTATTGCGAATGGTCAGCCCTGCGGCCACGCGGATGGCCTCGTAACAGTCGCGTCGGGCGAGGACAAGAATATGTTTGCTCATAGGCTAATGACCTTATCTGCTTTGGCAACAAGCCCGCTGTGGTGGAACTGACTGCCCAAATCGACGGGGCAATCCACACCTTCCAGCCTGTCTTTCCAGGCTTCGGCACAAACCACGGCTTCAATACAGTTTGCGGCCACCAAATCAGCAAAAGTTTCATCTGTCAGTGTCTTTACCCCATCGCCTGTGAAAAAGCAGCCCCAGTCGATATCTGCGCGCACACAGGCTTCGCCCAAAGGTGCAGCAATCCGGGCGGCGTCGGCATTGGAGATGACAAACAGCAGATCCATTGAATTCCTCAAACAAATCGGTTAGGGTGCGCCGCCTTCATAGCATATATTTCAAGAAAGAGAAAAGCCATGAAAGTCGATGACTTCGACTTCAACCTGCCCAAAGAGCTGATTGCCCAACGTCCGGTCAGCCCGCGCGATGCGTCCAAACTGTTGCGCATTGCAGATGGGTTAAGTGACCATACCTTTGTCGATTTACCTGATTTTTTGAAAGCAGGTGATGTGATGGTCTTCAATAATACTCGTGTTATCCCGGCGCACCTGAAAGGTAAACGCGGGGAAGCTGGTGTGGAAGTAACCCTTCATAAACATGAGGGCGAAGGCACATGGGTGGCTTTTGTAAAAGGCGCTAAAAAGTTAAGGATTGACGATACCATCATCTTTGAAAATGATTTTTCAGCCGAGGTGTTAGGCAAAGATGGTGGCGAAGTCACCTTGCGCTTTAATAAGGCAGGCGCTGATCTGATGGAAGCACTAGAAGCCCACGGCGGCATGCCTTTGCCCCCGTATATTAAACGTGAAGGACTGGCGGATGAACGCGATAAATCCGATTATCAAACCGTCTTTGCAGAAAAAGAAGGCGCTGTCGCCGCCCCGACTGCCGGATTGCATTTCACCCCTGAATTGCTGGAACGGCTAAAAGAAAAGGGCGTCCAGTTTGCCTATGTCACCTTACATGTGGGCGCGGGTACGTTTCTGCCTGTGAAAGTCGATGATGTAGCAGACCATAAAATGCATGCTGAATTTGGCGTAATTGATCAGACGACGGTCGATCTGGTGAATGACGCCCATGATAAGGGGCATCGCGTGGTGGCAGTCGGGACAACATCGCTGCGCCTTTTGGAAAGTGCGGGTCGTGAAGATGGTGTGCTGGAAGCTTTTGAAGGCGATACGGATATTTTCATCACACCGGGTTATCAGTTTAAAATCGTTGATATGCTGACCACCAACTTTCATTTGCCCCGGTCAACCTTATTTATGCTGGTATCGGCTTTTGCAGGCTTTGAAAAGATGAAAGAAGCCTATGACTATGCAATCAAGAATGGCTATCGGTTCTATTCCTACGGGGATGGGGCATTGCTGAGCAGGGCTGATCAAATCGACACTTAATTCGGTTGTTATCCACAGCCAAACTGTATAAAAGCGACAAATGATGACAGATACATTTAAATTCGATCTTTTGGGCACAGATGGGCCCGCGCGACGTGGGCGTGTTCATACAGCGCACGGCGCGATCAATACGCCGGCCTTTATGCCCGTTGGCACAGCGGCAACCGTAAAAGCCATGATGCCGGAATCTGTGGCGCAAACAGGCGCGGAAATTTTGCTGGGCAACACCTATCATCTGATGTTGCGCCCCGGTGCGGAACGGATAGAAAAACTGGGTGGCTTGCACAAATTTATGAATTGGGACAAGCCGATCCTGACCGATAGCGGTGGTTTTCAGGTCATGAGCCTTGCCCAGTTGCGCAAAATTACCGAAGAAGGCGTGCGTTTTCGCTCTCATATCGATGGGTCTTACTATGACCTGACGCCGGAAAGCTCGACCGATATTCAGCGCATGCTCGATGCCGATATCACCATGTGTTTTGATGAATGTCCGGCCCTGCCTGCGACTAAGGAACGGGTCAATGAAGCCATGCAATTGTCCATGCGCTGGGCCAAACGATCACGCGATGCGTTTGTGGATCGTCCCGGTTATGGTCAATTCGGGATCGTTCAAGGTGGCACGGAAGAAGACTTGCGCCAGGAATCGGTTGAAAAACTAACCGACATCGGCTTTGAAGGCTATGCCATCGGTGGGTTGGCTGTGGGCGAAGGTCAGGAATTGATGTTCAAGACCCTGGATTTCACCACACCTGTCATGCCAACGGACAAACCACGTTACCTGATGGGCGTGGGTAAACCGGATGATCTGGTGGGTGCTGTGGCGCGTGGTGTGGATATGTTTGATTGTGTCTTGCCATCACGGTCCGGCAGAACGGCAGAAGCCTGGACACGGCGCGGGTCGGTTAATCTGCGCAATGCGCGTCATAAAGATGATCACCGCCCGTTGGATGAGGATTGCACTTGCCCTTGTTGTAAAAACTATTCGCGTGCTTATCTTTATCATCTGACCAAAACCAAAGAAATTTTAGGACTGATGCTGCTGACATGGCATAATCTGCATTATTATCAGGAACTGATGGCGGGCATGCGTAGCGCAATTGAAAACCAGACGTTTGAAAAATTTGTTGTCGATTTCCATGCCATGCGCGAGCTTGGCGATATAGAGGCTTTGTAAACCATGAGCGATCAAACCATTTACGCCGATCTGGAACAGTTGGGCGGGTCAACAGAAACCCCGAATAACCCGGATGAAGCCAAGCTTGAAGCGGTAAAAAATCCGCATCCGGGAACCGATTATCTGGTGCGTTTTGTCTGTCCTGAATTTACTTCGCTTTGTCCGGTAACGGGGCAACCGGATTTTGCTCATATCGTGATTGATTATGTCCCTGAAAATTTGCTGGTGGAAAGTAAATCGCTGAAAGTTTTTTTGACATCGTTTAGAAACCATGGTGATTTCCACGAGGCTTGCACCGTTGGTATTGCAAAGCGGCTGGTTGATCTTTTGAACCCAAAATGGTTGCGGATCGGTGGCTATTGGTATCCGCGCGGCGGCATTCCCATTGATGTCTTCTGGCAAACGGGCGAGGCACCGAAAGGGGTTTGGATCCCCGATCAGGATGTCCCCGGATATCGAGGTCGCGGATAAATCATGTTTAAGCTTTATTACCTACCTGATACGGCCAGTTTGGCCCCGCATCTTGTGTTGAACCGTCTCGGCGCAGCCTATGAACTGATCCAGCTGAATAAAACAGACGGTAGTCTGCAGAGTGTAGAATATCAAAAGCTGAACCCGAACCATCGGGTGCCGACCTTGATTGACGGGGAATTGGTGCTGTTTGAATCGGCAGCGATTTGTCTGCATCTGGCTGATAGTGATCCGGACAGTGGTTTGATGCCGCCTTTGGGTAGTGCCAAGCGGGCCCACGCCTATAAATGGTTGATCTTTATGACTAATTCCATTCAGGCTGAAATGATGCTTTATTTCTATAAAGAACGTTTTTCTAAAACCCCGACGGGGGCTGAAGAAGTGCGTGAGGTCGCGGTTGAGCGGGTCACAAACTTGATGCATCGCATTGATGAAGCTTTGGCTGATGGCCGTCCGTTCTTATCTGGTTCCCATAAAACAATCGTGGAAGATTATCTGTTGATGCTATCGCGTTGGTTTGTCCAAATGGGGCTGGAAGCGGAATTAAAATCAATGGCCCATCTCTATGCAATGTTGTGCGTTCTGGAAGATGATGTCTGCGTGAAAGCCACTTATGAGGCCGAAGGCTGCCTGCCTTTATTTGCCTGCTGAGGATTTAGCTGCGCATCAAATCGTTGGGCGACATGCTTGTTGCCGTCCAATTCTGTCCCTGCTGGAAAATCGACGGTGTTCTCCAGACGATGACGGCTGTCATGGATCAGGCAGCTGGTCTTGAATGTGGGCCAGACTTTAGAACGCAAAAACTGTTGGTCGATTGTACGGTTGGGCTTGGTCTGATTGATGAAAGATTTTATCATATCCACCAAGGGCGGTAGTGCCCCACGAACCCCGCCCCACATGCCAGCCAGAATAAGTTCTGTATGGGTGGCATAATCGCGCATGGCATGAAAATGGCGGTGGGAGGCAAGCCAGTCGTCGACTGCGGCACGTTCGCGTTTGTTTGGCAAAGAGTCCGCATCTCGGATCAGATAGCGATCTACATGTTCATCGTTGCAGACTTGAAAACGCCAGAACAGCCCGGCATAGGGCTGGCTTGGCTTATCCATCATTATGATTTCTGCACCAAGGTTTTTTAACTGATCAATGATCTCTGTTGGAACCGATGTATCCACGTAAAAGCGGCAAGTCCATTCCGGATAAATGAGCTTGCAGACCTGCACGTTAAAAAGGGCCCCTTTGGTGTATATATCCATCTGTCCCCATAGGCTGAAGGCAATGACATTTCGCTTTTTATTTTTTGGGTTAAAAGGTGGAATAGGGATATCCTTAAGCTTTAATAGGGGTGGGGTATCATTTTCCAAGTCCTTAAGAATAAGGCTTTTTTTGCCATGTTCGATGCTTTTGTCATCTTTGCCCAAAAGATAATAAAGTTCGGACAGACCATCATGTGTGTTGGCCTTTTTGGGGGCAAGAGTGCAGGCTTTTTCAAACGGGGCCACAGCGTCTTGATACTGTTTCAGCCGCATGTGACAAAGACCCTGTGTTTCAGGTATTTCAGGATCATTATGATTAGGAAATTGCTGATTGATTCGATCGAAAACAGCCAATCCTTTTTGATAATTTTCGGACGTTACAACAAACAGGGCCAGAACCTTAAGGTCGTTGTAGGTGCAGCTTTTATGACGACAGATTTTTTCTTGTAAAGAAACGGCCGTAATGAAATTTCCTTTCTTAAAAAAATCAAAAGCCAGTGTACGCAGTTGGCGAAGGTCCATTTTTAAAATTCCACACAGACCTTGCCAAAATGAACTCCTTTTTCCAGATAGCGAAAAGCCTCTTTTGCCTCATCAAAAGGAAAGGCTTGGTCGACGATAGGGGTAATTTTATGTTGGCTGATGAATTTATTCATGCGTTCAAAAGCATTGCGCGAACCGACCGTGACGCCCTGAATACAGATATTTCGCATCAAAATAAGTGGCAGGGAAATTTGGTTGATATTGGTGCCGCTCAAAACGCCGATCAGGCTGATATGCCCGCCAATCCGGGTCGCGCGCAGGGATTGTTCCAAGGTTTGTGCCCCGCCCAGTTCAATTACATGATCCGCACCTTGGGGCCAGATTTTTTTCACCAGACGGTCCCATTGTGGCTCACTGCGATAATTAATCAGATGGTCCGCACCCAAGGCTTTGGCCCGTTCGAGTTTTTCATCACTAGACGAGGTAATCAGCACACTTGCCCCTGCGGCTTTCGCAAATTGCAGAGCGCATAAAGCCACACCACCTGTTCCTTGAATGACAAGGCAATCGCTGGAACGAAGCGAGGTTAATTCAAACAGCGCGCTCCAGGCGGTTAGGGCCGCGCACGGCAGGCTTGCGGCCTCGGGTGCGCTCAGGTGGTCGGGGCTTCGAACACAAGCCGTTTCCGAAACCGCCATATATTCGCATAAGGTGCCGCTATAGGACCCACCTAAAGCATTGGGCAGGCCACCCGGACGGGCGGGACCTTCTTTCCAGTTGGGGAAAAAGCTTGGGCACAGACGGTCGCCGACTTTAAACAAGCTCGTATCGGGGCCACATTCTACCACCACGCCAACCCCGTCTGAACAGGGGATCAGCGGTGTCTTGATCGTCTTGCCATAACCGCCTTCAACGGTGATTAAATCCCGGTAATTCAATGAAGCAGCCTGCATTTTCAAAAGGACCTCGCCCGATTTTAATTTGGGGGCGGGGATATCGACCAGATCAAGATGGTTTAGTCCAAATTGATCCTGAATTTGCCAGGCTTTCATAAAAACTGTCTTTCTGTTAGGGCTTGATTTCAAGGTGTTTTACCTTACATTCTTGCGAGATTGTAGAATAAAATAACCGAGTAAAAAATGATTAAACTTGTTGGTCTGAAAAATTGTGACACTTGTCGGAAAGCTAAAAAATGGCTGGAGGCTGAGGGCATCGCCCATGATTTTCATGATGTTAGAAAAGATGGTCTTTCAAGCCAAGATGTACAAAAATGGGCGAGCGAGCTTGGTTGGGAAGCATTGCTGAATAAGCGCGGCACCACATGGCGTTCCCTAGATGATGCGGTTAAAGAAAATATAGATGAGGCCCGCGCGATTGCTCTGATCGTTGAACATCCGGCTCTGATGAAGCGCCCGGTTTTTGTGACGGATAACGAGTTGATCCTCGGGTTTAAACAGGCACAGATGGACCAGCTTAAATCACTGTAACACAAGTTCTGAAAACTAATTTTTTTGAATAAGCGATTCGCAGATGCCGAATCGCTTATTCATATTTGATGTCTTTTTTTTGCTGTTTTATCAATAATACAAGTTGATTTATCCTCTCGGTTGAAAAATAAATTCAGCATCTTAGCTTTAGGTCTATTTTAGGCTTAGATGTGCTGTAAAAATCAAGCTATTATATTGATTTTGTTGTTTTTTCTTCTGGGTCAAGAAATGTAAAAAATTCGCCTGATTTTCATGTGTTAATATCACTGACTTTTTAGCTCACTCAAATAAATTACGGATATATACGTAGCAAACCAAACCAGAAGATATTTAAGCTCAAACGATTGCCTTTGACCTGTCTAAATGCTTGTTCTTACGTGAAACTCATACTCTAGAGGCGTATTTTAAATAATAGGCAAATACGTCGTTTGGAGGGTTGTCTCCACGACGCTTAATTAGTGGAGAGTAAAATGGCCGAAGATGATGGCAAAAAACCCGAAGGCCAAGAAGGCACGGGCAGCAATCCAAACGTACAAAGCGGATCTGAAGAAGATGCGATGATCTTGGACGAGTTGACCTCGTTACAGGATACCGAAGATACAGATATGGGCGGCCAGATGCAGGGCCGCGAAAACGCAGGCGGTCAGGGGGAGGCGCTCGAAGACATGGGCTATATGGCCTCTGTCCACCGTGGCGGGTTTAGCACAGATCAGGATGTTATGGACGGTATGGTTCCTCCGCAGGATGTGAACTTTATGCGCAATGATGACATTGTTACTGATGATGAAGGTGGCGATGGCGAGCTTGATCGTCTTGGTGATGGTGATGATGGTCGTGGACCAGAAGAAGGTTCTGAAGAGCCTTTGCCAGAAGAACCGGATGATGAATTAGCGCAAGAACGCCGTCGTGAGGTCGTTGAAGATGCAGCCGAACCTGCGCTTGGCGATGCGGATGATGACGCGATTACCCCTTCTGTTGGAACCCTTGACGTATTTGCCGATGTTGAGCCTGAAGAACCAGAAGAAGAACCAGAACCAGAAGAAGAAACTGACGAAGAACCAGAAGAAGAAACTGACGAAGATGGTGGCGATACACCACCACCACCGCTGCCAGAAGATTTCTTGGATGACATTATTACGGTCCCGGATGACGGTCCCACCCCGGATGACCCAATTGTTATTTATGAGGCGGATATCATTAAAGCCATCGGTCCATTTGATGATGCCGATATTTCTGCAATTTATTTGAACGAAGATGGGTATCTTGGTGACGGGGCCAATGGCAGTGATGATGCCGATCAAGTTCTCGCAAATGGCGTTCCGATTGAAGTAACGCTTGATGAAGATGGTTTGCGCATTTGGACCATTAGAACCGGTTTTGATCAACAAGATAGTGATATCAACGTTTCTGTTACCGTCACGCGTGGGGATTATACCAATACCTCATCCAACGATTACAGCTATGATGTGGATAACACATTGGCAGATGATACAGGTTCTGTAGCGTGGAATGATACGGTTGATCTGGATGTGTTGGATAACGACACCCTCATTGATAACAACCTCGATTATGCCCAAGATGCGCTAACGTTTGAACCGGAAGAAGGTTATGTTGGCACACAGACCATTGCTTATGAAGTGACGGATAGTGATGGGACAGTTACGGCACAAACAATTGACCTCACGATTGATGAAAATGGTGTGGTTACTGGTCCCGATGGTGTGGAAATCACCGCACAGGATGGTTCTAATGCGGTAACCGTTGATCTGACGTCATTGCATGATGGGGCTAGTATTACATCTGTTACCCAACCTGCAAATGGATCTGTAGAAATTGTTGATGTCAAAGATAATCCGTCTTTGATTACACACATTGAAGGCCAGGAAGTCAGCGTTGGCGATAGCGTTGATTTAACGCGCCAGGTCTTTAATGAAGATGGCAGCCCGGCAACAGATGGCGATGGTAATAATGTCTATGAAACCGTTGCGACTTTGACCCTGAACGAAGATGGCACCATTGGGTATGACCCGGCTATTCGCGAAGAAGGCACGTTCGATTTTGAATATACTGTCACTGATGATGACGGTGAGACCACAACGGCAACGGTCAGTGTATCCGTTGACGATAATGGTGCGCCAACCGCGATGGATGATGCCTTCTCCGGCACCGAAGATCAGCCGATTGTCTTCACCAAAGTGCAATTGCTTGGCAATGACACAGACGTAGATGGCGATAGCCTGACCATTACAAGCTTTGATCAGCCTGCAAACGGGACTGTGGTTGATAATGGTAACGACACCTATACCTTCACCCCGAATGACGATTGGAACGGGGAAACCGACTTTACCTACACCATTTCTGATGGTCATGGTGGGACCGATACGGCAACTGTCACCATTGATGTGACAGGAGTCAATGACGGACCCGTGGCGGATGACGATGCGTTCTCCGGCAAAGAAGATCAGTCTATCACTTTCTCCAAAACTGAATTGCTGGCAAATGACAGCGACATTGACGGTGATACACTAACAATCACAGGCTTTGATCAGCCAGATCACGGCACGATTGTCGATAATGGTGACGGCACCTTTACCTTCACACCTGATGATGACTGGAACGGTGAAACCGATTTCACATATACCATTTCCGATGGTAATGGCGGCACAGATACCGCAACCGTCACGCTGGAAATCGAAGGCGTCAATGATGGCCCTGTGGCAACAGATGATGCGTTCTCAGGTTCTGAAGATCAGTCCATCTATTTCACCAAAGCGCAATTGCTTGTTAATGATACCGATATTGATGGCGACACGCTTTCAGTTACCTCGTTCGATCAGCCGGAAAATGGGACCGTTACCGATCTGGGTAACGGCATTCTTGTCTTTACACCAAATGAAGACTGGAATGGGGAAACCGACTTTACTTACACTATTTCTGACGGCAATGGTGGTTCAGATACCGCCACCGTTACACTGAATATTGATGGTGTGAATGACGCGCCGGACATTTCGACTCTGAATCTATCTGATGGTACGGAATATGCCGAATATACCCTGACAGCAGATGATCTGCTGGGGGCGGTCTCTGATGTAGATGGTGATGCTTTGTCCATCACCGATGTGTCTTCAACAGACCCGGATGTGACCATTACCAATAATGGCGATGGCACCTGGACGATTGTGTCTTCTGAAGAAGGCGAGCAATCGATTAACTTCTCCGTTTCTGATGGGACGACAACAACAACGGCGACCACCACAATCGACTTTGCCGATGTGGATAATGCACCTGTTGATGATACAGCAAGCACCGATCAGGATAGTTCTGTCACCCTGAATATCTCTGATCTTCTGGCGAATGATAATATGATCGACGGTGGGACCATCACCGGGATCAGCGATACTGAACATGGCACCGTTGATGTTGATCTGGATGCAGGTACTATTACGTTTACTCCGGACGCTGGCTTTGATGGGGATGGTGCATCCTTTACATATATCGTTACAGACGAAGATGGCGAAACATCAACAGCGACGGTCAATATTGATGTCAATGATATCAATAACACTCTCAGTAATGATAATGTCACTCTATCTGAAGATAGCTCTAAAACCATTGATGTGATCGACAATGACACCATTGTTGATGGCGGTACGGTTACAGAAATTACACAGCCGGAACATGGTGTGGCTGTGCTGCATGATGATGGCACCGTTACCTATACCCCGACGGATGATTATAACGGTTCGGACAGCTTTACTTATACGGTCACCGATAATGATGGTGATACTCAAATTGCGACTGTTCATCTGACGGTTGATCCGGTAAATGACGCGCCGGTGGTGGATTCTGTCGATTTGTCCAATGGGACAGAATATGCAACGTACACCATCACTGAAAGCGATTTGCTTGCCCATGCAACAGACATTGATACAGGCGCAGATCTGGAAGTCACAGGCATTGCGGGTGGGTCCAACCTGACCATCACCGAAGTCACACAAACGGGTGATCCAGAACGTTCTTGGGAAATCGTATCTTCAGAAGAAGGCGAAGAAAACATCACCTTCATGGTGACGGATAACCAAGGTGCAACGGTTAGCCAAACTGCGACCATTGATTTTGCCGATGTGGACAATGCGCCTGTTGATGATACGGGCAGCACCGATCAGGACAGTTCTGTTACCTTCAATATTTCTGAGTTGCTGGCAAATGACAATATTGTTGATGGCGGCAGTATTACAGGTGTCACAGAAACCCAACATGGTGAAGTCAGTATTGATTTTGATGCCGGCACCATCACCTTTACACCTGATGCGGGCTACGATGGTGAAGACGCTTCCTTCACCTATTCCGTGACAGACGAAGATGGCGAGATCACAAATGCTACCGTTCACATTGATGTAAACGATATTGATAACACGCTCAGCGATGATACAGCCACTTTATCAGAAGACAGCTCCAAAGTTATTCATGTGCTGGATAATGATACGATCGTTGATGGCGGCGAAATCACGTCTATGACACAACCGGAGCATGGGACAGTTGTCCTCAATGATGACGGTACGGTCACCTATACCCCGGATGAAAACTATAACGGGGCCGATAGCTTCACCTACACGGTCACCGATAATGATAATGAGACTCAAACGGCTACGGTGAACCTGACGGTTGATCCACAAAATGATGATCCGGTTGCGCTGACAGAAAGCCTTGAAGCGAGCGAAGACGGCGCGGCCGTTACCGGTCAGCTGGATGCCACAGACGTGGATGGG
>JABXIG010000011.1 GCA_013373205.1 Methylocystaceae bacterium
TCTCGCCCTGGTTCATCTGGATGCCGCCCATGATCTGCGCGAGGTATTCGCCAAAGGCGATCTGCAGGATCAGCTGCTCGACCTCGCCAAAGGTCCCCTCGGCAGTCAGGCGCTCGGCCCAGCCATGCATCTGACGCAGCGATTCGACGTAGGTGGCAAGCCAGGCGAGGCCGTGCGCCGCAGTCTGGTTGTCCTCGACGGCACGGGCCGACACCCGTCCATCGACGCTCACCGTCTCGCGCACGCGCGCCTTGGCCGCGTCCAGAACGGCTTCGACCGGGGCGATGGTCGCGCCGGTCAGTGTCAGCAGGTCGGGCAGGATCACGTTACCGAGGCCCAGGTCTTGTCCATCATGCGCCATGACTCGTCTCCTTGAATTCAGGTTGGCCCCGGTCCTAACCATTTTGCAACCGCAGCGCAACAAAAATACCGTAGCCATGTCTGGCTTGTTCATTTCTTGCGCGGCAACTTTGTGCGGGTGCAGCGCTAAGGGGCGTGATAGGCCTATGTTATGACCCTTCTGCCGGAACTTTCACCCCTCCTCCTTGTCGCAGCCCTGGCCATCGGATTCGGGGCAGGGGTGGTCAAGGGTATGGTCGGTTTCGCCATGCCGATGATCCTGATTTCGGCGTTGTCGTCCTTCATGCCGCCCGAGGTGGCGCTGGCAGGGCTGATCCTGCCGACGCTGGTCACCAACGGGATGCAGGCGCTGCGGCAGGGCTTTGCCGCGGCATGGCTTTCGGTCAAACGCTTCCGCCTGTTCCTCGGGGTCGGGCTGGTCTTCATGCTGGCCTCGTCGCAACTGGTGGCGGTGCTGCCCTCGCATATCCTGCTGCTCTGCATCGGCGGTCCGGTGGTCCTGTTTGCGCTGACCCAGCTGGCGGGCTGGCAGTTGCGCATCGCGCCCGGCACCCGCACCATGGCCGAGGCAGGGATCGGCGCCTTTGCCGGATTCATCGGCGGCATGTCCGGCGTCTGGGGGCCGCCCACGGTCGCCTATCTCACGGCGCTCGGCACCGAGAAAAAGGAACAGATGCGCGTGCAGGGCGTCATCTACGGCCTTGGCGCGGTGGCCCTGACCGGGGCGCATGTCACCTCGGGCATCCTGAACGCGCAGACGGCGACATTCTCGGCCATGCTGCTGCCCACGGCCATCGCGGGGATGCTGGTGGGCAACCGCATCCAAGACCGCATCGACCAGGTGGCCTTTCGCCGCGCGACCCTTTTCGTGCTGCTCATCGCGGGCTTGAACCTCGTCCGCCGGGGGCTAACCTGAGCGTCATGGACGCCACCCCGCAGATTGTGAAAACCCTTGTCGACGCCGAACTTGCCGCGCACCCCCGCGACAGCCAGGCCGACCGCATGCTGATCGAGGACTTCACCCGCCTGCGCGCCCGCCACCGTGCCATCACCGTGAACATCCCCGGCGGCCACACGCAGACCGGCATTCTCGTCACCCGCTCCAATGGAGCCTACACGCTGGTCTACATGCCAGAGGTTGCGCTGTTTTCGCTCTGTGTCGATTCCATGTTCGGCCCGGTAGATATCGGTGTCCATGGTCCGGCGCTGGCCTGCTTTTCCTCGATCTGACGTCGATTCACCAATCGGTATTTCCGCTGCGGGTTCAAATTCCCGCAATTGGGCGCAAATCTCAATTACGGAAAAACATGGTGGATAAGTAATTAACGGGCGGCAGCGGTCAAATCCCCTTGATCCCCACAGTCGCTCGCCTGCAATCATTTATCAACTATCCAAAAGGGGTTGCATCGCAGGGTCATCCGACAAGGCATTGGTATTCCTGACCTTGACTTTGCGTAAATGACGGGAAATTGTTCGACTCAGCGACATGTCGGCCGATTTTTCCAATTTGTCGCGACAGAGTGTGGGGAATCGGCTTTAATTCGCGGTACTGACTTATTTTGGAGATTAATCATGAAATCGATCAAGCTCGTGGCTGCTGCTGCCCTCGCCCTTTCCGCCGTCGCCACCACCGCATTCGCTGGTCCGCCGGACATTACCTCGCCGTCCTGCGAAAGCCACCGCAAGAAGGGCCTCGCCGTCTATGACGTCTGCTTCACCGGCGGCTATCCCTACCGCACCGGCGGCTATTCCGCGCTGGCCTGCAAGGACCCGTACAAGGGCGCACGTTTCGTGACCTACAAGCCGTTCCTCGGCAAGAAGCGCACCGTGCTGACCTGCACCTACAACTGATCGGCCCCGATCCGGTCAAGCGCCCCGGTCCCTCCGGCCGGGGCGTTTCCGTTTCCGCTAGACCAGCCGCACAGGCCGCCGCTGCCGTCCCCACGTCCCCGGCGGCCCGTCGAACACCCCGGCCAGCCGCGTTCCGCAGGTGGTACACTCGCCAAAGTCGTCCAGCCCCCAGTCCGACAGCGCGTACCAGTCGCGCCCGATCACCATGATCCCGCAGCCGGGGCAGTAGGTGGATTGCGCCGCCTTGTGGTGGACATTGCCGACATAGACGTGGTGCAGCCCCGCCCGCAGCCCGATCTCGTGGGCGCGCAACAGCGTTTCCACCGGCGTCGCGGGCGTGTCCATCATGCGAAAATCCGGGTGGAAGGCGCTGAAATGCACCGGCACATCCGGCCCGCAGGCCTCCACCACCCAATGCGTCAGCGCCTCCAGTTCTGCGTCCGAATCGTTCTGGCCGGGGATCAGCAGCACCGTCAGTTCCACCCAGCATGCCGTCTCGCGCACGGCATATTGGATCGTCTCCAGCACGGGGGCCAGCGAGGCCCCCGTCAGCGACCTGTAGAACGCTTCGGAAAACCCCTTGAGGTCGATGTTCGCCGCGTCCATCGCGTCAAAGAACACCCGGCGCGGGGCATCGTGGATATACCCCGCCGTCACCGCCACGGTCTTTACCCCGACCGAGCGGCAGGCCGCCGCCGTATCCAGCGCATATTCGTAAAAGATCACCGGATCGTTGTAGGTAAACGCGACCGAGGCACAGCCGCCATTCACAGCGGCCCGCGCGATCATCTCGGGCGTGGCCGTGGCACTGGCGGCATCCACCTCGCGGCTCTTCGATGTCTCGTGGTTCTGGCAGAACTTGCAGGCCAGGTTGCACCCCGCCGTGCCAAAGGACAGCACCGGCGTGCCGGGCAGGAAGTGGTTCAGCGGCTTCTTCTCGATCGGGTCGATGCAGAACCCGGTGGACCGCCCGTAGGTGTCCAGAACGATCTCGTCACCCACCCGCTGCCGCACGAAACACATGCCCCGCTGCCCGTCGCGCAGGGCGCATTCGCGCGGGCACAGGACGCACTTCAGCCGCCCGTCCTCCATGACCTCCTGCAATGCGACCACGCTCTTTCCTTCCCCGCCAAATCGCGCGACCATCATGGCAGGTGAGGGGAATATGACAATGACCGGCACACTCCGAGAGCCCGCCGTCGCGGGCCGCTTCTATCCCGAGGGGCCGCAGGGCCTCGCCACGCAGGTGGGCGCGCTGCTGCGCGCGTCACGGACCTTCGCCTCGCCCCCCAGTGCCGTGATCTCTCCCCACGCAGGCTACGCCTACAGCGGTGCGCTCACCGCCCGCGCGCTGGGGGCTGCCCGCGACGCGAACCCCGACTCCATCGTCGTCCTCTCCCCCTCGCATCGTCACCCCTTTGACGGCATCGCCGCGCCGTCGCAGGATGCTTTCAGACTGCCGAACGGCACCGTCCCCATGGACACCGCCGCCCGCGATGCCCTGATCGCCGCCGATCTCGCCCATATCGAGGACGCCGCCCACGATCAGGAACATGGCGTCGAGGTTCAGCTGCCCTTCCTGCACGCGCTCTTTCCCGCCACTCCCGTTCTGGCGCTGGTCCTTGGCCGCGTCTCCACGCAACAGGTCGCGCAGGCCGTCGACCTGCTCGCCGCGCGCCGGAAAACCCTCTTCGTCCTCTCCAGCGACCTCAGCCACTTCCTGCCGCTGGACGACGCCCGCGCCACCGACCTCAACACCGCCAAACGCATCGAAACCGGCGAAGGCCCCTCCCTCAAACCGCAAGAAGCCTGCGGCGCCCGCGCCATCGCCGGATACTTCGCGTCTGAGCACGCGCAGGGATGCCGCCCCACGCGCCTCGCCATGGCGAACTCGGAAACGGTCACCAAGGATGCCACCCGCACTGTCGGCTACGGCGCATGGGCGATCACGCCGGGGCAGGGCGACACGATGGACGCGGGCCAGCGCGCCCAGCTACTGCGTCTCGCCCGGCAGGTGCTGGCCTCGCGCCTGTCCAGGGGCAAACCGCCCCATATCGACACCGCCAGCTTCCCCGCGCCGCTGCAAACCCACGCCGCCTGTTTCGTGACGCTGGAACAACAAGGCCGCCTGCGCGGCTGCATCGGTTCGCTGTCAGCGCACCGCCCGCTGGTCGAGGATGTGGCGACGAACGTGCAAAAGGCCGCCTTCGAAGACCCGCGCTTCCGTCCCCTGCAACCGGACGAACTCGACCGAACCACGCTGAAAATCGCCCTGCTGACGCCCTCGCGCCGCATGGCCTTCACCTCGCAGGAGGACCTCGAATCCCAACTCACGCCCCACCGCGACGGGCTGATCCTGCGCGACGGTCGCCATGCGGGCACTTTCCTGCCCATGGTCTGGGAAAAGCTCGACACGCCCCACGCCTTCGTCGAGGCGCTGAAGCTCAAGGCCGGGCTGCCCCGCGATCACTGGTCCGACACGCTGACCATCGACCGCTTCCACGCCGAAAGCTTCTCTGAAGCGTGACACCCGGCGCCTCTGCGCTACCTATGCGCGAGGAGGGTCCGCCATGCACGCCATCATCTACGACTGCGAATTCCTCACCGCGCCCGGTGCGCCGCAACGATTCTGGTGCGGTCCCAAAGACCCGGACCCCGTGGTCGCGCAACTTGGCCTCGTCCGGCTCGATACCACGACCGGAGAGATCACCGACCAACTGCGCCTGCACATCCTGCCGCTGGACCGCCACGGCCAGCGCATCCCGCTCGACCCGTTGTTCACCCGCCTGACAGGCATCACCGAGGACACGCTGGAAACCGAGGGCCTTTCTCTGTCGGATGCCCTCACACGCACCGCCTCCTTCGCGGGCGAGGATACCCTCTGGTCCTGGGGTAAGGACGAATTCAACCTGCTCGCCATCAGTTGCTACGTCCAAGGGATCACCCCACCGCTGCCCGCCACCCGATTCCGCAACGCCTGCGACCTGCTGCTGGCCGCCGGAATGCCGCTGGCCGACCTGCACCAGACCCGCAGCAACACGCTTCCGGAGTATTACGACCTGACCATCCCCGACGCCCGTGGCCACGACGCGCTGGGCGACGCGCTCATGGTCGCCCACGTCCTGCGCCACCTGATCGCGGAGGGCCACCTGACAGCGACTGATTTTCGGTGATCCACAAACGAAAAGACCCGCCAGCGGCGGGTCGTTTCATCATTTGGGATGAGAGGGGATGGTGGAGCCTAGGGGGATCGAACCCCTGACCTCTACAATGCCATTGTAGCGCTCTCCCAGCTGAGCTAAGGCCCCGTTGTGTGTGGGGCGAAATGTAGCGGATTTTTTTTTGTGTGCAAGATAAAAATGCACGAAATTTCAAAAAAATGTCACAGGTTTTGGTCAACCACGCTTTCGTCCATATGCTCCATTATTTCTGACATATCGCTGTCGTCATCACCAACCAGGTCATCGGCGTCTTCGATGAAGTCGTCTTCGTCATCGTCCAATGCCATATCGTCATCCATATCGTCGAAATCATCGAAATCGTCCAAGGGGTCGTCTTTTTCCTTTTTAGGTGGGGGAACGTCCTGGATAGCTTGCTTGGTTTTGGCGAGCAAGGTGGCTTCATCATTCACGGGTGTTTGGCATTTTGGGCAACAGGCTTCGGGTTTGCGCATATCGTAAAAATGCGCCCCACAGCTGGAGCATTCGTGTTTTTGTCCCCATTCGGGTTTCATTGTCGGCCCTCCCTTCGAGATTTCAAAGGCTGGCCGCCTGCTACAGATACAACCGTAAAGCATCTGAAGAGGCTGCCAGATACCGAGGCATTTTTTATCAAAAGCCTCTTAAACTTTTTAATGGACAAAGTGGCAAAAAACACCAGCTTTGTCGATATGTACGCGCGTCTTTAAAAATACTGTAAAACGAATTTTTCAAAATGTCTCGTTTAGAGTGTGGCAAATGTGATTTTTTTACATTTCCCTTTTTCTTAAGGCGCGCAGCATTGACTTACGTGCCCAGCTGTAAGAAAGTGCGCCTTTCAAATTTCAATTGATTGTGAAGGCCAACTGTCGTGAAACACGTTCTTTCCCCTAAAAGTGCTCCGTTAAGCGGAAACATCCGGGTGCCCGGCGATAAATCCATTTCTCATCGCGCCTTGATGTTTGGGGCCATGGCTGTTGGGGAAACCCGTGTTACGGGTCTGCTGGAAGGCGAAGATGTTCTTTGTACGGCCGCAGCCATGCGCAGCCTTGGCGCCAAGGTGGACCGTCTTGAAGATGGAACTTGGAGCATTGTGGGGCGCGGTGTTGGTGGTTTTTCTGAACCGACAGGTGTACTGGATATGGGGAATTCCGGTACGGCGGCGCGTCTGTTGATGGGCGTTTTGGCGACACAATCTTTTACCAGCTTTATGACGGGCGATGCGTCGTTGTGTTCACGCCCGATGGAACGTGTGATGAAACCGTTGCGCCCGATCGGCGTGAATTTTGTTTCGCGTGAAAATGGCCGTATGCCTGTTGCGATCCAAGGCACTGATGACCCTATGCCAATCACCTATGAATTACCTGTGGCGTCTGCCCAGGTGAAATCGGCGGTGATGCTGGCAGGTCTAAATGCGCCAGGCAAGACAGTGGTGATTGAACCCAACCCGAGCCGCGATCATACGGAAAAAATGCTCACGCACTTTGGCGCAGACGTGGTTGTGGAAGAGCGTGAAGATGGCGGGCGCGTGATTACCTTGACGGGCCAACCTGAATTGGTGGCGCGTGATGTTGTGGTCCCAACAGACCCGAGTTCTGCGGCCTTTCCTGTTGTGGCGGCCTTGATTACACCCGGGTCCAACATCACGGTAGAAGCCGTTGGTATGAACCCGCTGCGCACCGGACTTTTTGCAACTTTAAAAGAAATGGGCGCCAAGATCACCGAGGTCAATAAACGCATCGAAGCAGGTGAAGAAGTGGCTGACCTGCAAGTGGAATATTCTGAACTTTGTGGCGTAACGGTTCCGGCTAGCCGCGCACCCAGCATGATTGATGAATATCCGGTACTGGCCGTTGCGGCAAGTTTTGCCAACGGCACCACCCATATGGAAGGGTTGGAAGAGTTACGCGTCAAAGAAAGCGATCGTCTGGCCGTGGTGGTGGAAAGTCTGAAAGCCTGTGGTGTCGATGTGACAGAAGGCGAAGATTTCATGATCGTCAAAGGCAATGGCCAACCGGCGTTGGGTGGTGGCGAGATTAAATCACGTCTGGATCATCGCATCGCCATGTCTTTCATCGTTTTTGGTATGGCTTCTGAAAAGCCCGTGACGATTGATGATGGTTCCCCAATCGATACCAGCTTCCCCGGCTTTATTGATTTGATGAACGGGCTAGGGGCCGGTATCCAGTAAACGGAACCGACCCATGACCAGGGTGCTTATTTCTTAAGCTCTTTAAGGGGCTTTTTTTCCACGTCTGCCTTTTTGTTTGCTTTTGAGATATCTGGCGTCGTGGATGTGTTGACTGTGGTATCTGTCGAGTTCGCTTTCTTGATGGAATTGAACAGTTTGGTGGTTGCTGGGGAGCTGACTAAATTGTCGATTTTAATTTCATCATCGCTTAAGGATTGTCCATTCACATTAGTAAAATTGACAAGTTCGGCCTGAATAAAGCGCAATTGTGAAGGTGAAAACAATTTCTTTTCCGGTTGTGTTTCATCCTTATGCTTTGTCAGCATGTCAATGAGGTCTTGCATCGCAAAATTTGGAATACCCGGGCTTTGCCCTTTTGCAGTGGCGATTAAATTTTTGGCTGTTGCAAAGTTTTGTGTTTGCACCCGTTCTGTTAATACGTCGGTTAAGGAGTTTTGAAGCTCGGCAAATTGCTTGTCATTTTCCTCACCAAGTTTTTTGAGAAACTTGCCATAGGTGTTTTGGGACAGGTCAATGTTTAACGAACTTTCCCCCTTATTAATTGCGACAACCAAATAGGTATTTTGGGTGTAAGGGGCACCTTTATCATTTTCTAAGGTACAGGTATCCATATTGAGCTTTAAAGAATCCCATTTTGTGTTTTTCTCTAAATTCAAATCTCTTTCTTCTTCGCGAATAAAGACATAATAGCCAGCTTCAATAACAGGGTGCAGCGTGTCTAGGTAACCGCCGGAATGGGAAAGAACCATACTATATTTAAATTCAGTATCGTTTTTACCGCCATTGAGGAAGGATTTGCCTAAACCGTTGAGGATTTTCAAAATGGGGGAAGCGGGCGGATAGGATTTCGCCCCGGCATTTGCAGCAAAATCGAGAACACTTTTTAACTCATCCGGTGTGTTGTCTAATTCAAAAATAGCGAGTTGTATGCCAAGGGGGGCGCCGCCATAGGTTTTTGGGCCATAGATGGGCATATTGTGGAAATTTAATTTTTGATTCGGTCTTACATCTGGGGAATAAAAAACCAAGCGACCTTGTTTTAGTTCGCTATCGTTATGATCAAAATCGTTTGCGCCATCCATTTCAAATACATTGGCGACAATGGCGATTTCGCCATTTTTGGAGCCAAAATTAAGTGTTTCATGAAAGTCACGGATATAGGCAGAACAAAGATGCACAGACAGATTTGCATCTTTGGGAATGCGTGCTTTTTTATCGATAGGTTTGTTTTGGTGGGGAAGTTTGCCAAGTTCACTTGGGACGACACATTGAAGTGTGCCTTTTTTGGTGTCAAAATCTTTTGGGCAAGTGACCAGTCGGCTTTTATGATTGTTAATATCCGCCTTGCGGTAGTCAATGAAACCTTCGTTAGAAGTCTGACAGGCCGTCAAGAATATGAGAGAGCATAAGCTAACGGCTTTAATTGTGGGGGAAATGTCCATGGCTATACCTCAGTTTATATTTCCATAAAGTAGAGTTTATAGTTTGTAATTATTCAAAAAGTATATAATGACAGCTCAAAATTGTAATTTTTAAATTTTAAGGTGTGCTTTTCTTAAGGCTGGACAGTCTCGTTTTTTCTTAGTAGGCCTTGGGGAAAGTTGAATTGATGAAACGGAAATAAATATGACAATTGTTGTGGCAATTGATGGCCCGGCTGCAGCCGGAAAAGGGACTTTGGCGCGTCGAGTCGCAGCCGATTTGGACCTCGCGTATCTGGATACGGGGCTTTTATACCGGGCGACGGGTTTTGCCGTTTTAGCCGAAGGGGGCGATCCTAGCGATGCTGTGATGGCGACAAAAGCGGCTGAAAACTTAAAGCCCGCAGATCTGGAAAATGAAAAATTACGCTATGATGAAGCCGCGCAAGCAGCCTCAAAAGTTGCAGTAATTCAACCTGTTAGGGACGAACTTCTAGACTTTCAACGCCGCTTTGCCGCCCAGCCGCCAGCGGGTAAAAAAGGTGCCGTTTTGGATGGGCGTGACATTGGCACGGTGGTCTGTCCGGATGCGGATGTGAAGCTGTTTGTGACGGCTTCAACCGAGGTGCGCGCACAAAGACGACTAAAAGAGTTGCAAGAACGTGGTCTTGAGTCTATATACGCGCAGGTTTTACAAGACATGAAAGACCGTGATGCGCGTGACAGCCAACGAGCCGCTGCGCCATTAAAGGCAGCTGATGATGCCGTTATTTTGGATACGTCCGATCTGGACATTGAAGAAGTGATTGGCAAGGCTAAATCGATTATTTCTAACAAAACCTGAATAGATACGTCTTGCATCTTGATTTCCAACGTGGCTTTTCCAAGCTCCACGTCGGGGGTCTTTTTGCATTTTAAATGAAGGTGATCAGCTGTAAGTCACTGCACAGCCGATCAGGGATCTTCGACGCAATGGCGGTGATAGACCGACGGAACCAACCGTATGGCATGTAACAATATTAAATAGGACTTATTATTATGACACAAGCAGCTGAAGCAGCTCCTGTAGTAGAAGATTTTGAAGCTCTCTTTAACGAAACTTTCGGTGAAGAAGCTCTGTTTGAAGGCCAGGTACTGACTGGTACAATCATCGGTGTAGAAAACGATTTTGCCATGGTTGACGTCGGTTTGAAATCAGAAGGCCGCATCCCCCTTAAAGAATTCGGTTTTGGCGAAGAAGCGCAAAAACTGTCTGCTGGTGACACAGTTGACGTTTTCGTTGAACGCTATGAAAACAAAGACGGTACTGTTGTTCTGTCTCGCGAAAAAGCCAAGCGCGAAGAAGCCTGGAAAAACCTCGAGAAGCAATTCGAAGCTCAAGAGCGTGTTAACGGCGTTATCTTCGGTCGCGTTAAAGGTGGCTTCACAGTTGACCTTAACGGCGCTGTTGCCTTCCTGCCGGGCTCGCAAGTTGACATCCGTCCGGTTCGTGACGTAACGCCTTTGATGGGCAACGCACAACCGTTCCAAATCCTGAAAATGGACCGTCAACGTGGCAACATCGTTGTATCACGTCGCGCTGTTCTTGAAGAAGCACGCGCTGAAGCACGTGGTGATCTGATTAAAGGTCTAGAAGAAGGTCAAATCCTGGATGGTGTTGTTAAAAACATCACGGATTACGGTGCCTTTATCGACCTTGGCGGCATTGATGGCCTGCTGCACGTTACAGATATTGCATGGCGTCGTATCGCACATCCGTCTGAAGCCTTGCAAATTGGTGAAACTGTTAAAGTTCAAGTTATCCGCTTCAACTCTGACACACAACGTATCTCTTTGGGCATGAAACAGCTTGAAGCTGATCCTTGGGAAGGTGTTGACGGTAAATATCCGGTTGACGGCAAATTCTCTGGTCGTGTTACAAACATCACTGACTACGGTGCATTCGTTGAGCTGGAGCCGGGTGTTGAAGGTCTGGTTCACGTTTCTGAAATGTCCTGGACGAAGAAAAACGTACACCCGGGCAAAATCGTTTCTACTTCTCAAGAAGTTGAAGTTATGGTTCTGGATGTGGATCCGGTTAAACGTCGTATTTCTTTGGGCCTCAAGCAATGCTTGGCTAACCCATGGGATGCGTTCCTGGCTGAACACCCACAAAACTCTGAAGTTGAAGGCGAGATCAAGAACATCACCGAATTCGGTCTGTTTATCGGCCTGAACGGCGAAATCGACGGTATGGTTCACATGTCTGATCTGGCATGGGAAGGCACACCGGAAGAAGCACTGGCTTCCTTCAACAAAGGTGACGTTGTGAAAGCACGCGTTCTTGACGTTGACGTTGAGAAAGAACGTATTTCTCTCGGTATCAAACAACTGAGCGAAGATCCGTTTGAATCTTCTGCGGGTGACATCAAGAAAAACCAAGTTGTTACTTGTACAATCACAGCTGTTGAAGAAAACGGTCTGGAAGTTGAAATCGAAGGTGGCTTGACGGGTTACATCCGTCGCGGCGATCTGGCCCGTGATCGTGGTGACCAACGTACGGATCGTTTCAGCGAAGGTGACAAAGTTGACGCCAAAGTGACACAGTTCGACAAGAAAAACCGTAAAGTTTCCTTGTCTGTGAAAGCTCTGGAAGTTGAAGAAGAAAAGAAAGCTATGGCTGAATACGGCTCTTCTGACTCTGGTGCATCTTTGGGCGACATCCTTGGTGCTGCTCTGGCTGAAAAGAAAGACGACTAATTTACGTCTGACTTCTTTTTAGAAGAATGTGGAAAAACCCCTTCCTGTGCTTGCAGGAAGGGGTTTTTCTTTTATATTAAAGAAGTTGTGTCCCTGCGAAGGCAGGAAACTTGTTTAGATAGATTCCTGCTTTCGCAGGAAAACAGAGGTGTTTCATGCCCTTTTCATCCGATCAAATTCTTGAACGTTTACGCCTTAAACGTCGTCTTCGTATCTGGCAGGCTGTGGGGGTTCTGGCCATTGTCGGTGGGGTGCTGGCGTTAGGTGCGCGCTTTGATGTGCTGAACCAGCAAGACCATATTGCGCGCCTGTGGGTCACAGGGGTTATTCAGGATGACCCGGAACGCGATGAATTGATTAAAGAATTGGCCGAGGATGATAATGTCAAAGCTGTCCTTTTACGGATCAATTCACCCGGTGGCACGGTTGTGGGCGGGGAAGCCCTTTATCGCCACCTGCGTGCCCTTGCCGATAAAAAACCCGTCGTTGCGGTGATGGGGGAGGTTGCGGCTTCTGCCGGATATATGACAGCGATTGCTGCAGATCATATTGTGGCGCGCGAAGGCACGATCACCGGCTCCATCGGGGTTTTGATGCAGTCGGCTAACATCACGGGATTAATGGATAAAATCGGGGTGAAGCCGGTCGTGATTAAAAGTGCGCCTTTAAAAGCAGCGCCGAATCCAATGGAAGAAATGACGCCAGAGGTTCGAAAGGCGACCGAGGTCGTGATCATGGATATGTACGATATGTTTGTTGCGATGGTATCGGATCGCCGTAATCTGACGTTGGAAGAAACAAAGGCCCTTGCTGATGGTCGTATATTTACCGGACGCCAAGCAAAACAGGCAGGTTTGATCGATGAAACGGGGGGGGAAGAGAGCGCTTTGAAGTGGTTGGTCTCGCAAGGCCATATCACCGAGAAGTTGGAAATTTTTGATGCGCTTTATGGCGAAGAAGAATTCTGGCCCAAGGCCTCAAGTGCTCTTATCTCAAGTTTTTTTGATAAAACGTTGATTTCAGAAGGGCTTAGACTTGACGGTTTGATCTCTGTCTGGCAACCTAATTTAAAGTAGCGGCATTTTGTCGGGTCTATCATTACCCCACTTTACAAGAAAGAAGGAGCAGGTGCCCATGACCAAGTCGGAATTAATCGCACGTTTGGCAGAAGCAAATCCCCACCTTTTCCAACGCGATGTGGAACGTATTGTCTCCACAATATTTGATGAAATTACTCAAGCTTTGGCTGAAGGTGATCGGGTGGAACTTCGTGGTTTTGGTGCCTTCTCGGTAAAAACCCGCGGTTCACGGACAGGTCGTAACCCGCGTACAGGGGAATCTGTCGATGTGGGTGAAAAAGCCGTCCCTTATTTTAAGACAGGTAAAAAACTGCGTGAACGTCTGAACGGCTGATCGCGCATTTTCTGAAAAGAAAAGGTGAAGGTTGAGAACGTGCAGGTTATACTGTCTGCATACTCAACCTTTTTTTGTTTTGGTTCTTAGGAGCGTTGATTTCGTGAAATTCTTATTTTGGCTGCTCTTTCTTCCTTTTGCCCTTGTGGTTGTGATTTTTGCGGTTTCAAACCGCGGGCCTATTGCTGTTGATTTCTGGCCGCTTCCTTTTCGTCAGGATGTGCCGCTTTATCTCTTGAGTCTGGGGACGTTGGCATTCGGGTTTTTCTTTGGAGCATTGTTGACTTGGTTACAGGTTGCCAAATGGCGGGTCATCGCCATGAGTCGCAAAAAAGACACCGATTATGCCGAAGCGGAAATTGAACGGTTGAACACTAAAATCAATGAATTGAATGCCCAAAAAGAACCTGCTCAGGAAGTTCTGCCCGCTGTTAAAAATGATGCGGCTTGATCCGTTTCTATGATTAATAAAGACGAAAATACCATCGCCATTTTAATTCATGACCTTGCGCGACAGTTGCGTGTGATGATTGATGCCAAGGTGGAACCTTATAGCCTGACGCGACTGAAATGGCAGACCCTTGGCATTCTGGATCGAAAAGACGGTATTTCGCAAGCTGAATTGGCTGAACGACTGGATCTGGACCGTTCTGCAGTAGGGCGGCTGTTGGAACGCATGGAAAAGCGTGGTTTCATTCGACGTTTGCGTGATAAAGAAGATCGACGGATTGTGCGTGTCTATATCGAAGACAATGTCAGACCCCTGCTGGACGACCTTGAAAAAATTTCTGATGAGGTCCGCGATCAGGCTTTGAAAAACCTCAGCGATGAGGAAGAAAAGCAATTGGTTGGCTTGCTGTTGAAAATTAAATCCAGTTTGTGATTTAAAGTTGGCTTTTTCCTTAAGGAAAATAGTTGCTTGATCAATGATTGTTATGGCATCTTTAAAAGGCATTGGTTCAATGCGATGATCGACATAACCCCTTTCAAATGATCATGGTAATTTATCGGTCATAGACCGTTTGTGCTTCGATCCCCCTTGAAGACGGGCGGTTTTTTTTAGGGCTGTTTTTCGAAAGAAAAATTATATGGGGCTTTTTCGGAATCTTAAAGGTGACATTTATGGCGGCGTGACAGCAGCCGTTGTCGCCTTGCCACTTGCGTTGGCTTTTGGGGTTGCCTCCGGGGCGGGTCCGCTTGCTGGGTTATGGGGCGCCATACTCGTTGGTTTTTTTGCCTCGGCCTTTGGCGGTACATCCAGTCAGGTATCCGGCCCCACCGGTCCGATGACCGTGGTGATGACCGCAGTTCTAATGCAATATAGCGACCAGCCATTGATCGCATTTAGCGTTGTTGTGATGGGGGGCGCTTTACAGATTGTCTTTGGGTTATTGCGGCTGGGGAGTTTGATCTCACTAGTGCCCTATACGGTGATTTCCGGCTTCATGTCCGGTATTGGCTGTATCATCATCTTGTTGCAATTATCTGCCCTTGTTGGACTGGGTGGGGTGGAAGGCGGCACAGTTGGTGTCCTTATGGCCTTGCCCGATATTGTCAAAAATGCGCAACTGGATGCGAGTTTAGCTGGGTTTTTGTCTTTGGCTTTGATGATCTTTTGGCCAGCAAAACTCAGTAAAATCCTGCCCGCGCCCCTGTTGGCTTTGATTATTGGTACAGGGGCGGTGTTCTTTTTCTGGCAAGATGCTCCGGTGATCGGAACCATCCCGACAGGCTTCCCGGACTTTCATTTGCCGGAGATCTCCTATGTTCTCCTTAAAGATATGTTGGGGTCAGCCCTGATCCTTGCTTTGTTGGGTGCGATCGATAGTTTGTTGACGTCATTGATTGCAGACAGCATGTCCAGCACGGCACATCATTCCAATAAAGAACTGATCGGTCAGGGCATCGGCAATATGGTCGCTGGTGTATTTGGTGCCATACCGGGGGCCGGTGCGACCATGCGCACGGTGATTAATATTCGTGCAGGTGGGGTGACACGTCTATCTGGCATGATCCATTCCCTTGTCTTATTAGGCATTGTATTGGGGTTCGGCAGTTTGGCTGAAAAAATCCCTCATGCTGTTCTTGCCGGTATTTTGCTAAAGGTCGGATGGGACATCATTGATTGGGATTATTTAAAACTGATCCGCCGCGCACCCAAAAAAGGTGTGATCCATATGTTTCTGGTCCTGATCCTGACGGTTTTTGTCGATTTGATCATTGCGGTCGGAACCGGGCTTGTCGTGGCAAGTCTCAGTTTTGTTAAACACATGTCGGATCTGCAGGTAAAAGGTGTTCGCACATTAGAGAGTGCAAATGGCAGATTTAGCGATGAAGAAGCGGATGCCTGGCGACAGTTGTCTCCTGTACTGGTCCTGTACCACCTTGAAGGCCCCATGAGTTTTGGGGCCGCGAAAGGGATTTTTAATCGTTTGATCGATTATGGGGAAGCCGAAATGGTCTTGTTTGATTTTTCCGGCGTGACCTATGTGGATACCACGGCCTGTTTGACATTTCGTGACACCTTGCTGGCGGCTAAAGACAGAGGTAAGCGGGTTTACGTGTGTGGTGTTGAAGATCCCGTTCAAAAGGCTTTTGCAGGTTTGAAAGTTTTGAATACAGTTTCTGAGCATGATATTTTTATAAATCGTCAGCAAGCCTTGCAACATTTACAAGGTAATTCTATACCTGTTTGAGGTGGTGTTTTGATTCAGAAAATGCTAATATAATAAATCAAACAATAAATAGATAAATCATGTCAGATGAAAAAGAAGATAAGGCGCGCGGTGCGAGTTCTCAGATCGTTCTGGAGGCTTTGTTTGACTGTATCCCGGATTTAATTTTCGCCAAGGGTGATGATGGGGTCTATACCCATTGTAATGACGCGTTCAGCCGTTTTGTCGGACGATCCAAGGAAGATATCATCGGGTATACAGACTATGATCTCTTCCCTAAAAGGGTCGCTGATTTATTCAGGAAGCATGACCAGGAAATGCTCACACAGGGGAGTGCACGCCACAATGACGAATGGGTGACATATCCTGATGGCAAAAAAGTCTTGCTGGATACGCTCAAAACCCCTTTTCATGTGTTGGATAATCAGGCGAATGCGATTTTGGGGATTAGTCGTGACATCACGGATTATAACAAAGTCAAAACCGACCTTGACCTGAGTTCTGAACGTTTCAAAGCGGCATTAGAAAGTACCCTTGATGGATTTTGGCTGGTGGACCGTCAGGGAAAAATTGTTATGGTCAATGAGGCTTATTGCCGGATGTCCGGTTATGAGGCCAAAGAGTTTGAACAGCTGGGTGTTTCTGATCTTGATGTGCATGAAACGGAAAGTCAGAGAAAAATACATATGTTAAAGCTGCTTGAAACCGGCAGTGAATTGTTTGAAACAAAACACAGGCGCAAAGATGGTTCCGTCTGGCATGTGGAGGTTTCCATCAGTTATTCGGATGTGGAAGGCGGGTGTTTCTTCATTTTTCTGCGTGATATTTCAGAACGTAAAAATAAAGAACGTATTCTGGAATTACGTCAAAAAATGTCCGAACTGGTTTTTCATACCGAGCCCATGACATTATTGCGCACCGCCTTGGATGTCGCAGAAGAAGTCACGGCAAGCGAGATTGGTTTTTTTCATTTTGTTGAAGAAGATGAAGAAACCGTGTCCCTGCAAACATGGTCAACACGGACTTTGAAGGAAATGTGTTTTGCCAAGGGGGATGGCTTGCATTACCCGGTGAGTGCGGCCGGAGTATGGGTCGATTGTATCCGTGAGCGTAAACCCATTATTCACAATGATTATCCGTCATTACCCCATAAAAAAGGCATGCGGGATGGCCATCCGCCGTTGCAACGCGAATTGACCGTGCCAATTTTTCGCAATGGCAAGATCGTGGCTGTTGTCGGATTAGGTAATAAAAAAACCGACTATGATGATAATGATCTGGCGTTGGTGTCCGAGATTGCGGACATGGCTTTTGAATATTCAGAACGTAAAAAAGCCGAAGAACAAATTCAGTTCATGGCCTATAACGATGTGCTGACCGGATTGCCTAATCGTCAACTGTTGGCCGATCGCCTTCATCAGGCTATTTCCTTAAGTAAACGCAGTAAGCAGATTATTGCCGTTTGTTTTCTGGATCTGGATGGGTTTAAAGCTATCAATGACCGTTTTGGTCATGAAATCGGGGACCGTCTGCTGCAAGAACTGGCAAAAAGACTGCAGGCAGAATTGCGAGAAGGTGACACACTTGCCCGTTTAGGCGGGGATGAATTTTCTTTGGTGCTTTGCGGGCTAAATATGATTGATGATGGCGAAGAAGTGGTCAACCGTATTTTAAATAGCGTCAAGCAGCCGTTTAATATTGATGGACATCGCTTGCATGTATCGGCAAGTATCGGGATCACTTATTCGCCCCATGATCCTGGGGATGGGGATGCCTTGCTGCGCCATGCGGATCAGGCCATGTATAAAGCCAAAGAAGCAGGAAAAAACCGCTTCCAGCTTTATACTCCGATTGAAGAACATAAAATTTCTCAACGCTTAAAAGCGCTTGGGGAATTTAAATATGCACTCAGCGAAAATCAGTTGCGCCTGCATTATCAACCACGCATCTCCTTGGATACAGGGGCATTGACTGGTGTTGAGGCGCTTGTGCGCTGGCAACATCCGGAAAAAGGGCTTTTGCAGCCGGTGCAGTTCTTACCCTTGCTGGCAAATACGGCTTACGAGATTGAGCTGGATGAATGGGTAATCATTGCGACGTTAAATGAACATATGAAATGGCGTAAATTGGATTTATACATTCCGGTTAGTATCAATATAACGCCACGTCATATTCAGCAAAAATCCTTTCCCGTGTTTTTGAAAGAACTGCTGAAAGAGTACCCAAAAGATATCACCAAATATATAGAATTTGAGGTTCTGGAAACAGCGGCGATCCGTGATACCACGGCGGTATCCGAGATTATGCGGGAATGCGTGCAGATGGGCATTACCTTCTCTTTGGATGATTTTGGGACTGGATATTCTTCTCTGATCTATTTCCATCAGCTACCGGTAAAGGTTTTAAAAATTGATCAGCATTTTGTGCGTGACATGTTGATCGATCCCGCAGACCATCGCATTGTCGAAGGTGTCTTGAAGTTGGCAGAAACCCTGAACTGTCCCGTGGTGGCAGAAGGGGTTGAAACCAAAGAACTGGGGCTGATGCTGCATCAGTTAGGCTGCCAATATGCCCAAGGCTATGGCATTGCCAAGCCTATGCCAACTGATCAGCTGGTTAACTGGATCATTCAGCGTGGCACAGATGAGTTCTGGTACAACCTGTCTGAAAAAAAATATGATTTTAGTTCAGCGTATGACCTGAATGTCGTTCTTTTTAGTCATCGTAGTTGGCTGGAAGGGGTTCTGGATCATGTTGCCAGTCACTATGAAAGTCCGTGTCCGCCTTTGGGTCATGCAAGTTGCCATTTTTCGAAATGGTATCACGGTCCGGGCCGAGACCTTTATGGTCACCTAGAGCATTACCCATTCATTCTGGCTAAACATGACCTGATGCATGAACTGGGAGAACGCTATGTCATGTTATCAAAGACGGGACGACAGGATGAAGCAAAAAAACTGTATGATGACCTACAGAAAACAGCAGCCGATGTTTTTGAGATGTTGAAAAAGCTAAAGGCTGATTGAAGACATTTTTCTGGAATGATATTCTTTTGCAAACAATTGAGCTGCTTTACATAAAGTGGAATATAAGAATATGAGGTGCAGATGAAATATATAGTTCTGATGGTTTATCTTCTTGTTGGCACGAGTGCACAGGCACAAACCGAAGACAGTTATCGTCAGTCCCGTGAAGGTACTCACACAAGCGATCAGGAAATTGCTAAAAGGGTGGGGACAAAGGTAGCCGAAAAAATGGAAGGCTCAGCTGCACAGGTGACGGTCAGGGTAAAAGACGGTCATGTGATCTTTGAAGGCACGGTTGAGACAGGGTCCCAGCTTTATGTCATTCGCAGTATAGCACAGAAGCTGGAAGGCATTAAAAGCTTCGAAAATAACGTCGAAGTAAAGTAGGAAATCTACAATTTCAATTGCCCGGATTGGGCGGCCTGCTGTATCCTGAGCATACGTGCCACTGCACATTTGGGGGAATGACGCATGCCAACAACACTTGTTGTTGATAATGATGATGGTTTCGAAGCGATTTGCCGTGATTGCCTGGGGAAAAGTACCACAATGGGGGTACATCAATTTCTCTTTGCCAAAAATGATCGTGAGGCGATTGACCTCATCCAAAGTAAATCGGATTTGGATCTTGCTATTGTTTCCATTGATGGCGGTGATATTTCCGGGATGGATTTATTTCGCCAGCTTCAGGGTATACGCCTGCGGGTCCCGCGTATTGCGCTGACCGCGGGTTCCGATCTGGGTAATATCCGCAAAGCTATGAATGACGGGGCAGCCGATTTTTTAACCAAGCCTGTTAAATCCCATGACCTTTTGGTGACGGTGGACAAAGTCTATAAAGACTGTGAAGCTCGTCGCGAAGCGTGGCGTAATGAAGCGCAACTGTCAGCCATTAAACGTGAACTGGATATTGCAGAAAATATCCAGCGTCAAATTTTGCCGTCTATTTTCCCCCATCGTGACAGTCTGGACATTTCTGCTCATCTGACCCCGGCCAAACGGATGAGCGGGGACTTTTACGATACATTTGATTTGCCCGATGGCAAGATTGGTCTGGCGGTGGCTGACGTGTCGGGTAAAGGTATCCCGGCGGCTTTTTTTATGGCGGTGGCGCGTACATTATTGCGTGCAACAGCCATGAATAGCAGCTCCCCCGGGATGTGTTTGCATAGTGTGAATAACATGCTGTGCCAGCATCAGATCACATCAATGTTTGTCTCTATCTTTTACTGCACGCTTGATCCGAATACTTGGGAAGTGGTCTATAGCAATGGCGGACATTTACCACCGTATCTGGTGTATGGTGATTCCTCCAAAGGCGCGATTGCTCTGGATGGTGGTGATGGCATTGTGCTTGGGGTGCAGGAAGACATGCCCTTTGAAGAATCGCGTTGCATGCTTGGTCATCATGATGCGCTTTTCTTTTATACCGATGGGGTCACAGAAGCATTTGATCGTGATAAAAACCAGTTTTCAGATGAGCGGTTGATTAATTATCTGCTGGAAAACAGAAGCCTATCGGCTCATGCCTTGTCAGAAAATCTCTTTGCGTTCGTTAACGATTTTCGCGATGGGGCTGAACAGAATGATGATTTTACCAGTCTGGTCATCAAGCGGTTTTAGGAGGCTCTGCACTCGTTTCCGGTTGAGGTTTAGGGGTGGTTTGTTCCGCAGGCTTTTGCTGAACGGGGAGACCACTGGCAAAATTCGGATCTTCAACAATTTGCTTTACCGGTTTATGCACTGCCATGTCAGGGGCTGTATGATCTTCTTCACCGATTGTATCAGGATCGATATTCTTCGATATTTCACCAGTTTCGTCCGCGTATTCAAGGGGGGGCGCTTTCCAATCCAGAAGGAAGACGGGTTGCGGCACATCAAAGCCTTTAAGCATATGCGGGCCAAGATCATGAAAGTTGAAGGGAGGCTTGTCGCCGAACAGTTCTTTCAAGTCTTTTGAAATATTGATGCAGTCACTGTCGGTCTTGTCGCACAGGCGCGCAGCCAGTTGAACTGAGGTACCAAACAGGTCATTATTTTTCTTGATTGGTTCGCCCGCATTCAGGCCGATGCGCACATGTAAGGGAAATTCGGGTCCGGCATTATTGTTGCCTTCAACCCGTTTTTGTATTTCGATAGCGGCTTGGAGAGCTTTGTGGTGGTCTTTGAACGATGCCATAATCCCATCGCCCAGATGCTTGATCTCGGTGCCATCAAAATTGGTGAGTGCTGTTCTGACAATCAAGTCGTGGGCCCGCAGGACTTCTTGTGCAGCATAATCCCCGTGTTTGGTTGTCAGGTCGGTGGACCCGACCATATCCGTAAACATGATTGTCAGTAAATTAGGGTTGATATGTTCAGCTTCAGCCGGTTTCCAGTTGACCCATTCTTCAATGGTTTCACGGATATAAAGCGGTGCTGACTGATCGCCATTGGCAAAGCGCTGGACGATATCGCCGCTGCGATGAAACAGTTCATTATGACGTGGTTCGCTAAGATATTTTTCATATTCCATGACAAACCGCTCTGCCTGATCTGCCTTGGCACCAAGCATTTCCAGCATACGGCGAAGGATGATCTCAAATTCATCACTGGTTAGCTCGTGTTCTTCCATCAGGCGGCTGACAGCCCCGGTCATAAACAGGTTGAGACCAAAACGGTTAAAGTTTTCCGCCTTGGCATCCGGTCCTTTCAAGGCGCCTAGACAGGTGCCAAGAAAGTTAATCATGAGCATCTTTTGCTCTTCGGCCTTTTCTGAAAAATCAACCGTTTCATCTGGGTCTGAAAATTCAAGGGGACTGGTCTCGTCAAAGATGTTGAATTGTTCGGTTTCATCCACCTTGGTTTCTACGACCACAGGGACTTTATCAATTTCTTCCGCCGCTTTTTCCATTTGTTGTGAGATTTTTGATTTCACAACAACGGGCTGTTTCTTTTTCTTTTTCTTAAAAGGATTGAGATCAAACCGTTGCGTATAGTAGTTAAGCGATGACAGTGATGAGATGAAAAAGACAGTAATGAACATGCCGATGAACATCACTTTTTTGACTTTGAGCGTGACGTTGGCATCAAACGCTTCGATCAACAGGGCCAACAATCCGGTTGCGGCTCCACCAGCCCCAGCCCCGATAAGCAGGATGGTGAAGATGATGGCAAGGAACATGCCGACAGAAACACTGGCTTTAGGGCGTTCGAGTTCCTGAAAAGGATCGTCAAACATATCATCAAATTCATCGACATCATCATGAAGGTAGCCAACACGCCCTCTGCTGGAAACGGCCATATCGGCCCAGCTTGTGCCGGGCTTGGCACGTGCAGTCGGTTTTGTTTTGCTTGGTTCCAGCTTGTTGCGATAGATCAGAATTTCATTATGTCGACCTGTGTTGGGATTGTATTCTTCCATGACCACCCGGACCGGATGACCTTTCTGGCTGATATCTAAGTCCTTGGCCTCACGGATTGCAACCGCGCGTTCTTGAAATGGATAACGCGCATGAATCTGCCAGCGTCCATGGTTATGGACTTGCACCTCGTAATGTTGGTTGTCATTTGTGCCCATGCAAAATGGTCCTTTATTTTTTCACATAAGGATGACGTAAACATTCAGCTTTGAAAAGAGGGACTTCGATAAGAGTTGAAAAAAACGGTCAATTGAAGAGTGCATCAATGTCGTTTTGATCCATAACGACTTCTTCTTTAGGTTCTTTCAGGCCGCTCAGGTCCGCTGTGCCGTGTACAATCGCACTAAGTCTCTCGGTCAGGCGGTGGATGCCTTGTGCCGATTCGCTAATTTTGAAACGTAGATAATCCATATCACCGGTCGCAATGGCTTCTTCGGCATCGGCGACGGCTTGAAAGATGGCGGCATCGACTTGTGCGATCGTGTCTTCAAAAGCGAGCTTGTACAGTGGTTTGACATGGTCGTAGGCTGCAACGGCCAGATCTTTATCGGCAATGGTGCTGTCGCGGAAATGATCTTTGTAGGGCTTGGGCTGCCATTCCTTGACCATATCCAGACAATCGGGCATATCCGGCAACATATCGATCATCATTACCACTTCATTGAAATGGTTTAGATAATCGGTCGCCAGCAACGTATCTTCGTTGATGTTTGTTCCCCGTGCCTTTTCCTGAAAGGCTTCAAATTCGGGGCTCGTGCCCTCATCCACGTTTGGTCCTCGCATATTTTCTTATTTGTTATAAGATTATTACAATCTATATGGATATTGATACAAAAATATCACGCAATATGAAAGCTATTAACGAAAATAGTCTTAATATTGGAAAGCAAAGCTTGAGAATGTTGCCAGAATTTTGCATTCTCCCGCACCAATTCGATTTTGACGGACATAAAGACGATGACAAACGATAAAAGAGTCTATCTTTACGATAGCACCTTGCGCGATGGCGCACAGACTCAGGGCGTAGATTTTTCAGCAGCAGATAAAGCTGCGATTGCCATTGAACTGGATCGTTTGGGTATTGATTATGTCGAAGGCGGCTGGCCCGGCGCAAACCCGACCGATGATCAGTTTTTTGCCAATCCGCCAAAGCTTAAAAAGGCCATCTTGTCTGCGTTTGGCATGACACGCCGCCCGGGGCGCAGTTCTGATAATGATCCCGGTCTGAACGGCCTGATTAACACAGGCGTGAAGACCGTGACGCTGGTGGGGAAAAGCTGGGACTTTCAGGTTGATGTCGCGTTGGAAATTGAACGCAGCGAAAATATCGCCATGATTGCGGACTCGATCGCCTATGTGAAAGACAAGGCGGGCGAGGCTATGTTCGATGCGGAACATTTCTTTGATGGATACAAGGCAAACCCGGATTTTGCACTACAATGCTGTAAGGCAGCGTATAACGCGGGGGCGCGCTGGATCGTGATGTGCGATACCAACGGCGGCACCTTGCCCGATGAAATTGAACAGATCGTGACTGCTGTTTCTAAAGTCATCCCAGGTAGCCATCTTGGCATTCACTGTCATGATGATACGGGCAATGCGGTGGCAAATTCGTTGGCTGCTGTCCGTGCAGGCGCGCGCCAAATTCAGGGTACATTAAATGGCTTGGGGGAACGCTGTGGCAATGCCAACCTGATTTCGATCTTGCCGTCTTTAATGTTAAAAATGGGTTTTGAAACAGGGGTCAGTAAAGAGGACTTGAAACGTCTGGTGCATGTGTCACGTATGCTGGATGAACGGTTAAACCGTCCACCATCGCGCAACGCAGCTTATGTCGGGGAATCTGCTTTTGCTCATAAGGGCGGCTTGCATGTTTCAGCCATTGAAAAAGACCCGAGCTGTTATGAACATATTGAACCGGAAAGTGTGGGTAACCAACGTACCATCATCATGTCCAATCAGGCGGGGCGGTCAAATTTGGTGGCAAAATTCCGCGAAGTCGGTGTTGACGTCGATGGCAAAGACCCCAAGGTTAATGCTCTGCTGGATGAAGTCAAAGAACAGGAAAGCAATGGTTATTCCTATGATGGGGCCGATGCGTCTTTTGAACTGCTGGCTCGACGCAAGCTGGAAAATGTGCCGGAATATTTCCGTTTGGAAAGTTTTCGCGTCATTGATGAGCGCACATGGGATAAGTCTCACGTGTTGAAAAGCACCATGTCTGAAACGACCGTGAAGCTGTTCATCGGTGGGGAACGTAAAATGGATGTGGCAGAAGGTAACGGGCCTGTAAACGCCTTGGATGCAGCCTTGCGCAAAATTTTGATCCCATTTTACCCGGAACTGCAAAGTCTGCATCTGGTGGATTTTAAAGTTCGTATCCTCAATGGAGATCAGGCAACGGGTGCGATTACACGCGTTATGATCGAAAGTGCCGATGATCAGGGCAATACATGGACCACGGTTGGCATGTCCTCCAACATCATCGATGCGTCTTATGAAGCCTTGCGTGATAGCTTAATCTACAAACTCTATAAATCAGGTGTGAAAGCCCATGGCGGGAACTGATCGTCGTCGCAAATCCGAAGCGGCTGAATTTTGTCGCGAAGATGCACCGGCCATTATTCTGGTGGAACCGCAATTGGGTGAAAATATCGGCATGGTCGCGCGTGCCATGCTTAATTGTGGCCTGATTGATCTGCGTATCGTTAACCCACGTGTTGGCTGGGACCGTGATAAGGCGGAAAAAGCAAGTTCCGGCGCAACCATGGTACTGGATCGCGCACGCTTTTATTCATCTACCAAAGAAGCGGTTGCTGATCTGGAAACCATTTATGCCACCACCGCACGGGTGCGCGATATGGTCAAACCCATGGTGACGCCGCGTCAGGCCGCAACAGAAGCTGTTGAACTGGCCGCAACAGATCGCAAGATCGGGATTTTATTTGGCAAGGAAGCCAAGGGCTTGACCAATGATGATGTGGCCCTGTGCGATGCGATTTTGCATTTGCCGCTGAACCCGGCTTTTGCCTCGCTCAACCTTGCCCAAGCCGTGCTGATCATCGGTTACGAATGGTTCACCATGAACGATGATACAGAAGGGCGTTATGTTCATAAAAGCAGAAGCAAGTCTGCACGCCCTGCGACAAAGCAAGAAGTCATCGGTTTTTACGAACATCTCGAAGATGAACTGGACAAGGCTGGTTTTTTACGCATTGAAGAAAAACGACCCAATATGGTGCGCAATATCCGCAACATTTTTGCCCGTATTGAACTGACCTGGCAGGAAGTCCAAACCCTGCGCGGGATCGTGGCCTTTTTATCATCTGGTCGCAGTGGTAGACCGGGTAAGGGAAAAGAGTGAAGTTCAACGTGCGTTGTCTCTTGGCCTGTTGACCATTTTTTCAGTCAGAAAAATTTATTCAAAAGTGAAGCCTGAGCTTCTTACTCATCCATCAATTCAAAGGTTGTTACCTTGGATTAATCTTACTTCATTTCTAAGCCTTTAGAGGTATATCTTCTGTGCATAAGGTATATAGAAATGATACCTTTTTGCGCGCATGGTTGATTGGATCTGTATATAAAATCGCTGTGGTTGTGGCGTTTTTATCTTATTGGGTAATAGCATGCTGCGGATGGATAATGTTGCACCGCACAATCTGTGACCACGTGCTTTTTAGCACTGCCTAGAAATAAGGCACGATTATTAAGTAGCCATATTTTTGCTACGGGTATTACGTAAAAATACTTATGTAAAACAGTGTGTTATTTAGTTGTTTATAATGTTGGCACTCTACTTGCTGTAAACATAGGCGGCGCGGAACAATTAAAAAATTTACGTCAGCCATTAAAAAAACAAAAAATTGAGTGGAGAACAACCATGACGATATCTATTCGAGGAGCAATGGCATCGCTCTTTATCTTCACATGTACATTGGGGCTAACCGTGCTGGGCAATGACGCCTTTGCCATGGACGCCAAAATGCTGGAAGAACGTCTTACTTTTCTTGAAAATGAATTAAATCAAAAACAGGTCAATATCGACCATATCTGGACCATGATGGCAGCTTGCCTTGTCTTTTTTATGCAAGGTGGCTTCTTGTTATTGGAGGCGGGACTTGTGCGTTCCAAAAACTCCATCAACGTGGCCCAGAAAAACATTGCTGACTTTATTCTGGCGACCGTGTGTTTTGGCGCGGTTGGTTTTATGATTATGTTCGGGTCCAGTTTTGGTGGCCTGTTCGGTCTGGATTTGGAGCTTCTGGCTTTTGACAAGGTAGAAGACTGGACCTTTACTTTCTTTATTTTCCAAGTTGTATTCTGTGGAACGGCGGCGACAATTGTGTCCGGTGCAGTTGCAGAACGGATGAAATTTGGTGGCTATCTGATCGTGACGTTGCTGATCGCTTTGGTGATCTATCCGGTCTATGGTCACTGGGCATGGGGCAATCTGTTGAACGCAGATAACGAAACCTTCCTGACTAGTATGGGCTTTATTGATTTTGCCGGATCTACTGTTGTGCACAGTGTCGGCGGTTGGGTTGCTCTGGCTGCAATTTTAGTCATCGGTCCGCGTCTGGGTCGTTATGATGCGGACGGCAAACCAGTTGATATCAATGGTCACAGCCCGGTACTGGCGACATTTGGCTGTATCGTCTTATGGATCGGCTGGATCGGTTTTAATGGCGGCTCTACCACGGCAGGTACGCCTGCATTTGCCCATATCATCGCAAACACCGTTGTAGCCGGTGCTATTGGCGGGCTGGTCGGTTTGGTCTTGGGCCGTTTCGCAGATGGGCATTACCGCCCGGACCGTTCCATTAACGGTGTGCTGGGTGGTCTTGTCGGGATTACAGCCGGATGTGATGTGGTCAGCCTGTGGGGTGCGATCTTTATCAGTGGTGGCGCGGCCGTCTGTGTCGTGATTGCATCAGACTTCTTTGAAAAGAAACTGAAAGCCGATGATGTGGTCGGTGCGGTTTCTGTTCATGGTGTCGCGGGTGCGTTTGGTACAGTGGCTTTGGCCGTTGTTGCTCCGGTTGATACCTTTGGCGGAAACACCATGTGGGGTCAATTGGGCGTGCAGGCCATCGGGGTTGTGGTTGCCTTTGGCTGGGCGTTTGTCTTGCCATACATCATCTTAAAAGCGCTTGATAAAACCTTTAAAGGATGCATGCGTGTGTCTGAAGAAGATGAACTCAGCGGTCTGAATTTTGCAGAACATGCCTCCACATTGGGCGCATCCCATGTCCTGCGTGAGATGGAACATGTCTTCGGTGCTCCAGGCAAGGAGGATGAACCCCGCGCAAATTTTATTGCAGCGGATGAGGCCGACGAAATTGCTTTTTATTTTCAACGCCTCATGAAGCGTAACCAACGGCTTGTTTCGGGGGTGGAGCAAACCACCTCTGTGTTGGTGAATGCGTCTAGAAATCTTGCAAACATGTCGACAGGCTTAAGTGCACAGGCTGAACAGACGCAGGCGCGCGCCCATGAGCTTGAAAGCACGACGCAATCGGTGTCCGGTAATATGAATGTCATGGCTTGTGGTGTGGGGGAAGCAGGGAATCTTGCTAAGACCATTGCACGAAATGCCGATGATATGTCGGTTACGGTCAAAAATGTTGCCGATGAAATCCGCGCAGTGGTCAGTTCTATTGACGAAATTTCATCCAGTACGGGTCAGACTCAGAGCATTTTACAAAATGCAGTGGGCGAGGTGCGTGAAGGACGTGACAAGATGAAGGCCTTGGGCGAAGCGGCACAATCCACAGGGGCTGTTTTGTCCTTGATTAGTGATATTGCCAATCAGACCAATATGCTGGCCTTGAACGCAACGATTGAGGCTGCGCGAAGCGGGGCCGCAGGTAAAGGGTTTGCGGTTGTGGCCGGGGAGGTCAAGAACCTGGCCGATCAAACAGCAAAAGCCATTGCCGATATTGAAAAGCGCGTATCAACCATGCAGTCCGGTGCAATTGATGCCGCACAGGTCATGGAACGAATTGCGCATCTTGTGGAAAATGTGAATGACACAGCAGATGGCATCAACAGTGCCGTCGCCGTTCAATCCACTGCTGCAGAACGGATTTCCGGTCGTTTGGAGGATATGACGGACATGACCTCATACGTGGCCAAAGAAATCAACCGGGTTGCCAATGACACCCATGAAGCGTCCAATGTGGCGGGGAGTGCGGCCGACCAGACCGGGGCATTAAATGAAGGTATCATGGATGTGAAAACAGCCGCAGACCTTGGTCGTGCACAGGCAACAGACCTGAAAGATGAGGCTGCGCAAATTTCGCAAACAGCAGATGAGCTGAATAGACTGGTTAGTCGTTTGTCTTTGCAGAAGATGGCAGATGAAGCGGCTGAGTAAAGCTTATTAAAAGAAGGATAGAAAAGGCTTTTACCGAAAAAGGGTAGAAGCCTTTTTTTTGTGCATTTTTTAGTTAAAAAAAAAGGTAGCCCAATGGTTCACAAAGGGGGTCAAAGGGAGTATAATTTTACGAAAAAATAGGGATAACTCAATAAGTTATACACCTCTGGTTTATGAAAGATTGGCTCTTTTAAAATGGCAATTGCACTCACCCAAACTGAACAGTCGTTTGATCATATTATTGATGTGACATCTGATGGTTCCTCCCCTGCTTTTCCTGATGGCTTTATCCCGGCTCAAGGTGGTTATGAGCAGGTGCAAAATGATTTAGTTGTAACAGGCGAAAATGGCGAAAGCCTCTTGGTACCTGATTTCTTTAGTGCGCAGCCGGAAGGTATTTCCTTCGGTAGTGGTGTTTTGCCATTCGAAACGGTGCAAAACCTGTCATCGTCCTCAACAGATGGCCAGTACGCACAAGTTGGCGGGCAGCAGGCCAGCGATTCCATCGGTATTGTTGAAACGGTAGAAGGTACAGTCACCGTTGTTCACCCCGATGGGACGAGTGCAACATTGCAGGAAGGCGACCCGGTCTTTCAGGGGGATGTGGTACGTACGGCTGATAACAGCAGTATCGGTTTGACGTTTAATGACGAGAGCAGCTTTTCACTGGATGAAGGTGGGGAAATTGCGCTGGATGAGATGGTGTATGACCCGGAAACGGGTGAAGGGGCGTTTTCTTCGACCCTGACCAGCGGGGTATTTTCTTTTGTATCCGGTCAGATCGCCAAGGCTAATCCGGAAGCCATGGAGATCAGCACACCTGTTGCGACCATTGGTATTCGTGGCACGCAAGGGGTGATTAAGCAGGATAACGGCGGGGGCATGGAAGCGGCCCTGTTGGAAGAACCCGGCGGTTTTACCGGGGAGTTGATCCTGACGAACGCAGGCGGCAGCATTACCTTAAACCAACCGAACCAATATAGCGCGATTGTGTCCTTTAACAGTGCGCCGGGTCAGCCGGCGAGCATTGATTTGACACAATTGACCGTTTCTTTTGGTGGACGGACTTTCCAGGTTTTGAATGCGGCACGCAAAAATTCAACAGCACGCCGCGCGCAACAAAAGCAGGAAGAAGCAGAAGCCGAAGCCGAAGCCGCCGAAGAAGCTGCAGCGCAAGCCGCTGCAGCTCAGGCTGAAGCTGAGGCTGCTCAGGCTGAAGCCGAAGCGTTGGCTGAACAAGCTGCCCAAGCTGAAGGGGAAGAAGCAGAGCTGTTATTGCAAGCGGCAGAAGCTGCTGCCGCTGAAGCTGCTGCCGCTGAAGCTGCAGCTGCCGCCGCCGCCGAAGCTGCCGCCGCTGCCGCCGCTGCCGCTGCCGAAGCCGCTGCCGAAGCTGCTGCTGCCGAAGCCGCTGCACAATTGGCTGCTGAAGCAGAGGCCGCATTTGAGGCGCAGATCGCCCAAATTCAGGAACAGATTAACCAGATCACCCGCCAACAAATAAATAACAATCTACCTAATAATACAGAAGTCACACCGGATGACGGTAATGACGATGATGGAACGACTGATGTCGATCAGATCCTTCGGGACATTATCGGTGCAATTAATGATATTGTGGATGATATCGTGGACGATATCGAGGAAGATATCGAAGATGATTTACCAACAGAAGGTGATATCGAGGAACAGATCTCAGAGACTCTTGACGCAATTGACGAATGGCATGTGGGGTCTGTGGACGCGAGAAGTTTGGGTGACCAAAATGACGGAATTGCGGGATTAGCTGGTGCTGATACAATCCATGGCGGGGCCGGGAATGACCTGATTTCAGGTGGTGCAGGTGCTGACGAAATTTACGGGGATGAAGGCAACGATGTCATCCACGGTGATGTGCCAGACGGGATCGATGCGTTTGAAGAAATTGTTGAGCATTTCGGTACTTTGGGCGACTCCGGTGTCGGAGGGAATGACGAAATCCACGGCGGGGATGGTGATGATCTCATCCATGGTGGTTTTGGGAATGATTTGCTTTATGGTGAGAATGACAATGACACCATTAAAGGCGATGATGGCACTGATACTATTTACGGCGGTGCAGGCGACGATACTATTGATGGTGGTGCAGATGACGACACCATTTATGGCGGCAAAGGTAATGACATCGTAAATGGTGATGATGGTGAAGACAAACTTCATGACGGTGATGGAACGGATGTGATCAGTGGTGGTGAAGGGAATGATACTTTCTATGCCGATGATGATACGGGCAATGACAGCTTTGCGGGTGGTGCAGGTCAAAATACGCTTGATTTTCTCGAATATACCACAGGTAATCTTAACCTGTCGTTGACAACAGCGGGCGTGGGATCGGTGACTTATACAAATAATGCGACCGATACGTTCACACAGATGCAAACCATTAACTTATGTGCGGGGAATGATACGGTGAGCGTGGCGTCCGAAGAGGCCCTGTTTGGAACCACATTAAATGCGGGTGACGGAACAGATACCTTAGCCTTGGGGATGACTGCTATTAATTTTAGCAATTTTTCAAAGGCTTCTGGTTTTGAAATTCTGGACCTGAGCGCTGCCAATACGGCTTTGAAGATAGATAATAGTTTTGTCAGCACTATGGGTATTAGTACGATTAGCGGGGCTGATGGCTCGGACAGTATTGATCTAGGCGGTGATCTAGGCGGTTTCTGGACGTTGTTGTCGACTTCAAATGGTTACAAACATTATTCCAATGGCTCTGAGGATTTATATATCGACGAAGATATGGCTGTTGCGAACGGCTATTATGAGACCTATACGGCGACCTCGGACGTTGACACGTTGCCGGGTACGGCATCACAAGATTATATGTTTTTAGCACAGGAAAATGATACGATTCATGCTGGCACGGGTAGCGATATCATGAGTGGTGGCTCGGGCAGTGATGTTCTCTATGGTGAAGATGGTGATGATATCATCTATGGGGAAATTGCTCCCAATAGTGGTCAGACGGCAAAGCTTTATGAACTCTATGGCAGCAGCATTGCAGCGGACACGGGGCCCGCAGGAATAAACCGTCTGTATGGTGGTGCGGGCAATGATATCTTGGTCGGTGGTTCCGCTGTAGATAGCCTTCATGGCGGTTCAGGCAATGACTCCCTATATGGTGGTGCTGGTGATGATGCCCTTTATGGGGGGGATGAAAGCACCCTAATGGGTACGGGTGATGATTATCTGGATGGCGGTGCGGGGAATGATAAGCTCTATGACTCCGATGGGGCCGATACCTTATTAGGCGGGGCTGATAATGATATATTCTGGGTGTTGGATGACACTTACGTCGATACCTTTGATGGGGGGGCAGGCGATGACACCCTGCAATTTGACAGTGACACAGTGGATAATACCTTCGCTGTTTTGACCTTTAGTGGAAGTGACAGTGGCACAATTGAGACCCGCTATGCTGAAGGGGGGGAATTGTATGGAACGGATGAGTTCACCGGATTTGAAACGCTCAGCCTGACTGATTATAACGACACGGTGACGATTGGTTCTGGCCTGAGTGTTGCGGCAAATATCAACACGGGTGGCAATGGTGATACCATCAACATTGAAGGGTCCTATAGTGGGACGCTTGATGCGGGTAATAGTAATGACACCGTCAATATAAGCGGGACGATATCAGGTAGTGTTTTAGGCGGAGGTGGATCCGATACCATCAATGTTACCGGGTCGTCGTTTGCCTCGGTGGCGGGAACGATTGATGGTGGTGCTGGGGATGATGTGATCTCGCTGGCAAACACATTATATGCGAATTCCGGGACGATTATCGGTGGCAGCGACGATGGCGGCAAAGGCGATGTGTTGAAATTCACTGAAAGTGAAGGGTCACTTTCTTTGTTCGATGGTTCTATTAAATTTAGTGGGATTGAGACGATTGATTTAGCGGGTAGCAACATGACCTTGACGCTGGATGATAGCATTCTTGATGATATATCCGGTCTTGGGTCAGGTAATCGCGCTGTTTTCATTGATGGGGATGACGATACGGTTATTCTGAATAATAAATACGTGGTGTCGGGCACCCAAGGTGAAGCGGGTTACACCACTTATGAAGATAAGACGGATGCCACTATGGTTGTTCATATTTCTAATGATCTGACGGTTAGCCCGTAAAATCTATGCGATGAGCTGGCTTGCGGCTTATCTCGATTGAATATTATATTTCTGTTTTTACGACCTTTAAGGTGGGGGCATGTTTATGTCCCCGCCTTGGTTTTTTTGATTGGCTTGGTCAGGAATGGGTCAAATCTGGAAACAATGTCTTTCATTATGGTGATATTATCAACCCGTCTGAAAATTGGCATGATACCTCCAGATCAAATACTCAACCGTTTTACTAAGAGGATATACAATGTCTAAACTGCTTGTGATCAATGCCAGCCCCATGGGTGATAATTCCGTTTCGCGCAAGCTGACGGCATCTTTTGTTGAAAAATATAAAGCCCAGAAAGGCGATGATGTGGTGGTAGTTGAACATGATACCGCATCTATGAATCTGCCTCATGCCGATGGGGAAATTCTGGGGGCTTATTTCACCCCTGCGGATCAACGCAGCCCTGAACAACAAGCCCATGTGGATCGATCAGACGCGATCATTAAAGAGATCAAGGAAGCTGATGCGATTGTCATGGGGGCACCGATGCATAATTTTGGGCTGCCGTCCGGTTTAAAAGCGTACGTCGACCATTTTGCCCGTGCCGGTGAAACGTTTAAATATACCGAGGCTGGCCCTGTCGGTCTGGTGGCAGACAAACCAGTTTATGTCCTGGCCACACGCGGTGGGGATTATTCAGAAAATGGCTATCCGCAAATGGATTTTGTCTTGCCCTATTTGAAAACCATCTTCGCTTTTATCGGGGTTACGGATGTTACATTGCTGCAAGCCAATGGTCTTGCGATGGGCGAGGAAGCTGTCGCACAGGCAATTGAACAAACCCTTGAACATATTGACCAGGCCCTTGCCGCCTAATAAAGGCCCTTGCCGCCTAATAAAATGTAAAAGCCGTAACCTTTGTGTTGCGGCTTTTTTTTTGCTATGGTTTCTGCTGATGCGTTAAAACATAGGTTTTTATGGTCAGGTTTATTTTAGTCGTTTTAGTTTTGGCCTATGTAACGTCACAGCCTATTAAAGCGGTGGCAGATGATGACCTGCGCTATGAATTTTTGCTTTCCCCCATTCCTCCTTTGGTGATGAGTGCTCGTACTTCAGAGCAAAAAGGCCTGCTTTGGGATGTCGCAAAGCGTCTTTTGGAACAACTGGCTGCGACGGGGAACTGTATTTGTAAAGATGTGCCGACGGTGTTGCCATGGACACGCGCGGTTAATGTGATGACCTATCAGCCGGGCAAGTTCATGTTGCAAATGGCGCGCACGCCGGAACGTGAAAATTTATATGACTGGATCATGCCCGTCAGCGAAATTACTTTTGCATTTGTCACCCAAAAAATCGACCCGCCCAACACTATTGACGAAGCGCGTGATTTAAAACGGATTGCGGTTTACCGCGGCAGTCGTCTAGAGAAATTTTTGCGCAGCAAAGGGTTTGATCGCACGTTGACCCTGACCAATAACAGTAGCGCCAGTGCCCGCTTGCTCAACCATGATCGGGTTGATGCCTGGTATGCTTCTGTTAATGAAGCCTTGTGGCTTTATAAAAATAATGAATGGACGCTCCCGCCAAAGGTCGGGGATCCGATTTTAACATTTCCTGTCTGGTTGATTGCCAGCAAAGGCACACCGAAAGACAAGCAGGATCGGGTTAAATCCGTGCTGCAAGGTATGTTTAAAGACGGCAGCATTCAGAACTTTCAGGCCACATATGGTCTGGATATCAAGCGGATGAACTAGGTCCTGACCCTAAGTCAGTCGCTGTTGAGCTCTTCGACCATCATTTCCAATTCTAGCCAACGTTCTTCGCATTGGTCCAGTTCAGCCTGAACCTCGCTTAAGCGATCACTGGTTTTTTGGAACTTATCCGGGTTTTTGGTAAAGAGATTTGGGTCTGCCATTTCCGATTCGAGCTGTTCTTTTTCAGCTGTCAGTTTTTCCATTTTTTCCGGCAGCATATCCAGTTCACGCTGGTCTTTATAGCTCAGCTTGCCTTTGGATTTTTTTGCGGCGGGTTTGGGTTTGTTTTCGGTTTTTGGCTTGTTGGTGCCGGCGGCGGTTTTCTCTTCAACCTCTTTTCGCTGGCGCAAATAATCTTCATAACCACCGGGGTATTCTTCCACATTGCCCATGCCTTCCACGGCGATGGTGGAAGTTACAACACGGTCTAGAAAATCACGATCATGGCTGACCAGCAACAGTGTGCCATCATAATCGGACAGGACTTCCTGCAATAAATCCAGCGTTTCCATATCCAGATCGTTGGTGGGTTCGTCAAGGACAAGGAAGTTGGTTGGGTTGGCCAGAAGCTTTGCCAGCATCAGGCGGTTTTTCTCCCCCCCTGACAGGGCATGGATGGGTTGGCGGGCTTGGCGTTCTTCAAATAGAAAGTCACGCATGTATGTGACCACGTGGCGCGGTGTGCCATGAACCATGATTTCATCACCGCCCGTATCGGCGAGATAGTCCCAGCAGGTCAGATCCTGTGGCAGGTTATCGCGTTTTTGATCAAAATAGGCGGCTGTTAAATTGGTGCCGATTCGAATTTCACCTTCGTCCGCTTCAATTTGCCCTGTCAGCATTTTCAAAAGGGTGGTCTTGCCTGCACCGTTGGGGCCGATCAGGCCGATTTTATCACCGCGCATAACCCGGGTGGAAAAGCCCTTGGTAATGATTTTGTCGCCAAAGGCCTTGTACAGATTGGTCGCTTCAATCACCAGCTTGCCAGAATTTTCACCGCTATCGATTTGCAGGTTGGCGGTGCCTTGTGTTTTAACACGTCCTGCCTTTGTTTCACGCAATTCAGCCAGCTTTCGAACGCGGCGCATGTTGCGTTTACGCCGTGCGGTTACGCCTTTCAGCATATAGCGTTCTTCTTCTTTAATCTGGATATTGATGCGGGTCAGTTCTTTTTCTTCTTCGGCCATGACATGTTCGACCCATTCATCGAAAAATTCATAGCCCTGATCCGTGCGCCGTACTTTCGATCGATCCAGCCACATCAATTGACGTGATAACTTACGAAGGAAGGTGCGGTCGTGGCTGATCATCATCATGGCACCGCGAAAAGACTGTAACTCTTCTTCTAGCCATTGGATGGTGGGTAGGTCAAGGTGGTTGGTCGGCTCGTCCAGCAACAGGATATCGGGTTCAGAGACAATGGCACGTGCAATGGCAGCGCGACGTCCTTCCCCACCAGAAAGGGTGCCAGCATCGCGGTTGCCGTCCAGTTTCATGGCATCCAGACACATGGCGACGCGGTGATGTTCATCTTCATGACGCAGACCCGCATGGACATAGTCATGCACGCTTTGCCCCGATGGCATCACCGGGTCTTGCGGCAGGTAAGAGACCGTCACACCGGGTTGGATGAAAACTTCGCCATCATCAACGTCCACAAGACCTGCCATCACTTTCATCAGCGTTGATTTACCAGAGCCATTGCGTCCGACCAGACAGATGCGATCATTTTGCTGAATATGACATTCCACCCCTTCAAACACGGGACGCCCGCCAAAAGTTACATGTACATCACGAAGGGTTAAAAGAGGAGGAGCCATGGGAAAAGTCTAAACCTGAAAATTACACACTTGTCCCTCGCGAAGGCAGGGACCTCTATAAACGAGTTCGATGTGTACTAGATTCCCGCCTTCGCGGGAATGACGAATTTATGTTTAAACAGAAATTTTCATCCCGTCGAAAGCGACTTGCAGGGTCATGTCGTTTAGTTTGTCCAAGGCATCAGGGCCAAGATGGGTCAGCACGGTGGTTTTTGCACCAATCTGGTCGGATTTGTCTTTGATGGTTTTATAGTCGAGATGGAATTCGCATTGTTTGTCAAACTGGTGGGATTCACAGATAAACAAATCACAGTCTTTGGTGGCCGGGATCAGGTTATCGGTCCAGCCTGTATCGCCGCTGTAGGTAATGACTTTGCCATCCACATCAAAGCGCAGGATAAAATCGTTGCCGTCTTCCAGATGTTGGGCTTTATAAGGGTGCACACCGATATGGTTGATGACTTGGCGCACGCCACGGGCCATTTCAAAAAAGCGGATTTCAAAATCATGGCCTTTGTCCCAGCAGCCGGGGTACAGCACATTCATGGTATCGATGATGCGTTGTTTGACGCCTTTGGGTCCGGCGATGGTGAGAGGGGGCGTCCGCCCGGCGAGGTATCGTGCATCCATAAGAAAAAAGATCACGCCCGCAAAATGGTCACCATGCAGGTGAGTAAGGAAAATCGTATCGATTGAATTGGGGTCCAGATTAAACTTTTTAATCGCAACCATGGAGCTGGCACCGCAATCAATCAGGAAAGAGTTTTTAGCACTTTTAACATGGAAACAGGTGTTAAACCGACCGCCACTACCAAAGGCATCGCCGCATCCTAGGAATTGAACGTCTACGAAACTCATTGAAAAAAACACCTCATTTTTTTACTCTAAACGTTCCAGCATGCCCTAATCTGGAAGTCAAATGTTTCTACGCACGAATGCCGACTTGTTCTTTGCCGTCTTCGCCCTTAAACTCCGTTTCAAATGAAAACAAATACAGGACAATGAAACCATGGCTGAGACATACGGCACCATTGATGCGCAGTTCCTTGCTGCTTTGAAAGACTTAACGGCTGAGGATCGTGTTTCGACCTCACAAGCCTTATGTGAGCAACATGGAACAGATGAGTCATACCACACTGCACAGGCGCCGGATGTGGTGGTGTTCACACTTTCCACAAAAGAAGTTTCTGATGTTGTAAAATTATGTGCAGACCATAAAGTGCCCGTTATTCCTTATGGCACAGGGACATCTTTAGAAGGTCATGTCGCTGCCCTTCATGGCGGGGTTTGTATTGATTTGTCGCAGATGAGCCAAATTATGGAAGTGCGTCCCGAAGACCTGGATGTGAGCCTTCAGGCGGGCGTCACCCGTAAGACATTAAATGAATATCTGCGTGATACAGGTTTGTTCTTCCCTATTGATCCGGGGGCGGATGCGTCTTTGGGCGGAATGTGTGCGACGCGTGCATCGGGTACGAATGCCGTGCGCTATGGCACCATGCGTGAAAATGTATTGTCTTTGACCGTCGTCACCCCATCGGGTGAAATTGTGAAAACATCCTCGCGTGCAAAAAAATCGGCAGCCGGATATGACCTGACACGCCTTTATATCGGGGCAGAAGGCACATTGGGCATTATTACTGAAGTGACCTTGCGCCTGTACGGCATCCCGGAAAGTATCTCATCTGCCATTTGTCCGTTTAACAGTTTGGAAGATGCGGTCAATACGGTGATTTCCACAATCCAGTGCGGCATCCCTATTGCGCGGATCGAGCTGCTGGATGAAAATCAGATGGAAGCGGTGAATAAATATTCCAAACTGGATTATGCTCTTTCCCCAACACTGTTTTTTGAATTCCACGGATCACCCGCCGGAGTCGCGGAACAGGTTGAAATGGTAAAAGATCTGGCTGAAGGCTATGGCGGAACAGATTTCCAATGGGCAGAAAGACAGGAAGACCGGGATCGTTTATGGACGGCGCGACATAACGCTTATTATGCGGCCCTTGCCATGCGCCCGGGGTGTAAGGGGGTGTCATCTGATGCCTGTGTTCCTATCTCACGTCTGGCCGAAGCCATTATGGAAACCAAGGCCGATATGGAAGCAAGTTCGCTTTATGGCACCATTGTTGGTCATGTAGGGGATGGTAATTTCCATGCGTTGTTCGTGTTTGATCCTGATAAGCCGGACGAACTCGCCGAGGCCAAACGGTTAAACGCCCGCATTGTCGAACGCGCCATTCGCATGGAGGGTACCTGCACGGGTGAACATGGCATCGGTCATGGGAAAATGAAATATTTGGAAAGTGAATTTGGCGAGGCCGGACTTGAGATCATGCGCAGCCTGAAGCGGGCGCTTGATCCTGACAATATCATGAACCCGGGAAAGATCGTCAGCCTTTAGCCTTTCGATTTGGTCTTTGTTTTCAAGGTTTCTTCGTCTTTTTTGCTTTCCAACATTTTCTGATCAAAAGCGACCAGCATCTTTACGATCTGGTCGCTTTGTTGCAACAGAGTCTCGTTCAAGTCTGCAATGGTTTTAAAATCCGCACTTTGGGCGTCATCGCCATTGACGGTATTTAAAAAAATGGTCCGGGCTTTTTGCCAGTCTGCCTTGATGCGCAACAGGTGATCGTAAATTTCACTTGTTGGCGCTGGGGGAATGTTTGTCGCCGGGTTGCCATCTTTTAAGTCTTCAAGTGCCTGGTCAAAGGCATTGATGGTTTTATGCAGTTCTGCCCGGTTCTCTTCGGAATTATAACCATAGGAAAACAGACAGAATTCTTTTGCAGCCTTTTGGGTGAGCATACGTTGTCTTCCTGCCAGATTAATAGCGGCGAGCATGGACGATTGATCGGTTGCTTCTTCTGCATAGGCTTTTTCCATGACCATTACAGTCTGATGGGCTTGCTGGAGCGCAGGAACATTGAATTTTGCCACCATATCTATATCGCTGCCGGGATAGTTGGGCATATCCAGCAAAAGTCTGCTGGCGAAATGCAGCAGCGCCCAGGGCTCATCAATTTTTTGAAGTTCGCGCAAAACCGTTGGGTCGTCTTCGCCCAGAATTCCGAGATTGAGGTCCCCATATTGCAAGGCTTCATGGCTTTGGTTAAAAAGCTCGATGGCGTCTTTAAGCATACGAATGTGTTTGTCTACATCATTATAGGTCGCAATATAGCATGCAGCCTTGGCAATGCGTTGGGTCAACATCCGTTGGCGACCGGCAATATCAATCTTCAGCGCATTTACAGAGTCGTCCGCCTGAGCCGAAGGGGCATCAGGGCTCAGTAACAAAGTGAACGTCAGGGCAAGCAGGCAGCGGCGGATCATTCTTTATTATCCTTCGTTAAGATGAGGCTGTTTGATTTATAAACGTCATAAGTCGTGATGAAAAGTCTGGGTATTTCCTTAGGCCATAAATGAAGTGTGTTTCCAAAGTCAGTAAGGTGTTTTGAGATGGCTTTGATTGTTGTGTTTAAGGATATGTGCGCAAGACAATCCGGGCGAGCCAGAAAAAGAGTAAAACCATTAAAATCGGCAGGGCGAGGGTTTCAAAGGTGAAAATTGTAATCAGGGTTATGATCCGGCTTGGAATGTTATTGAGAAGCGCTAGAATTTTTTCCGAATCCGCCAATCCCTTGACGGTATCCCAATTGGGGATCAACAGGCTGCTGGCGGCATCGTCCGGTGTTTTGGAAAAGACGGAATTCTTTTGTGCTGTGGTGGTCAAAGGTGGAATGGGTTGACTAACTTTGGAACGCGCGCCAATGGCATCGTTTGTTTCTTCGCGCACGGTTTCAACATCGGCAATAGCTTGTTTGTAATCTGGTTTCAGATAATTTTCTGTAATCATATGGCCCCCAAGTGCGATGGCGGGAATCAGTAACCGTGTGGCGATGACGGTGATCAGGATAATGCTGCCGATCCGGTTTAGTCTGGTCTGGAATGGCCCTGCCCAGGGTGCGATCAACAGGGGTAATAAGGCGAGGGGTAAAAGATAGGTCCACGAAATATCGCCCAAAATCGCCATCAGGATTTCCTGTACACCCACACTTGCAAGGGCAATCAAGACTAGATCGGAAAATTGTTCGATCATATCATTAATTGGTTCCAGCACCTGACCGGGTTGGATGCTGACCAAGCCAATGCCGGTATCAACCGATTCTAGCAATGATATTGTTGCGTTTAACGTGCGCGCTGCCGCATAGGCGTAAGCAGCGCGTTCACGGACATCTGCCAAGTAAGCCGTTGCATTTTTTTCATAGCTGGGCAGGGGAGTAAGCTGCCAAAGTGTCTCAAAAAGTCCACTCAGACAAATCAGGATCAGGGCGATAATAACAGCTGACTTTTTGATCTGACTGGACATTGTGCATCCTTTACCCTTTGTCATCCCGGATTTATTCCGGGACAATCCATATGAACAAGTAAGATTTGATACTCTTTTTGCTATAACGGATTGTCCCGCAACCCGTGTGGGATGACAATGGTTATTTTAGGATGAAGTTTTTACGCAAACGCATCTTCCCAGGTGCCTTGGGTGGCAGCTTTGGAATATTCAGTGGCGCGGTTTTCAAAGAAATTGGCATGTTCCACCGCATTTAACATCGCATCCAGCCACGGCAATGGGTTGCGTTCGATATGATATTGCGGTTCCATCCCTAACTGTTCCAAGCGACGATCCCCGATGTAGCGGATATATTTTTTTACATCTTCAGGTGTCATACCTTCAATCGCGCCCATTTCAAAACAAAGATCGATAAAGGCATCTTCATGTTCGATAATGGTTGCACAGGCTTCATAGAGGCGCTTGTGCAATTCTTCCACGTCGATTTCCGGGTTTTCGGACAGAAAGGTTTTGTAAAGCTTGATGATGGAATTGCAGTGCAATGTTTCATCACGCACCGACCAGGTGACAATTTGTCCCATGCCTTTCATTTTATTCAGACGCGGGAAATTGAGCAGAATGGCAAAGCTGGCAAAAAGCTGCAACCCTTCGGTAAAGCCGCCAAACACAGCCAGAGTGGTGGCTATATCGATTTTGCTATCCACACCGAACTGCTGCATGTAGTCGTATTTATCCTTCATCTCCTTATACTTAAGGAAGGCGGCATATTCCGCTTCGGGGATACCGATGGTATCCAGCAAATGAGAATAAGCAGCGATATGGATGGTTTCCATATTGGAAAAGGCCGACAACATCATCTGCACTTCGGTCGGCTGGAACACGCGGGTGTAATGACGCATGTAACAGTTATTCACCTCGATATCACTTTGAGTGAAGAAGCGGAAAATCTGGGTCAGAAGATGGCGTTCAGACTCGCTTAGGTTTTTGTGCCAGTCTTTGACGTCATCAGCCAGCGGCACTTCTTCGGGTAACCAGTGGACCTGCTGCTGGACAAGCCAGGCTTCATAACACCAGGGATAGCTGAAAGGTTTATAGACGGGGTTTGCGTCTAAGAGGGACATGTTTCTATATTTCCGTTTGTTTTCCTGCGAAAGCAGGAATCTCATTAAAAAGTGAGGCACCTGTTTTCACAGGTGCACAATATTATCTTACTGACAGGCCAGACATTCTTCATATTTATCTGCATCGCTTTCGCCCAAAGGCAGGCGGGGATTGTCCGGTGTTTCGACTTTTTCCAGCAATGCTTTTAAGCTATCGGGCATATGGTCTTTAGTGGCGACCACTTCGGCACGTTGGATCGATTTGGATCGACAGTAATAAAGGCTCTTAAGCCCACGCTTCCACGCTTGATAATGCAACTGGTGCAAATCACGTTTATGGATATTGGCAGGCAGGAACAGGTTGACTGATTGAGCCTGATCGATAAACGGTGCGCGGTCTGCGGCCAGATCAACCACCCAGATTTGATCCAGTTCGAAGGAGGTCTTAAAGACATCTTTTTCATCTTGGCTCAAGAAATCAAGATGTTGGACGGACCCTTCATTTACTGTGATGGATGTCCATGTATCTTCATCATTATGACCATGTTCTTCCAGCACAGCCGCCAGATAGGGGTTGCGCACGTTAAAGGAACCGGAAAGTGTTTTATGCATATAGCTGTTCGCTGCAATCGGTTCAATCCCTGGGCTTGAACCACCGCAGATGATGGAAATCGATGCTGTTGGGGCGATGGCCGTTTTGCAGGAGAAACGCGCCTTGATTCCGTATTCTTCTGCATCCGGGCAGGACCCGCGTTCATCGGCCAGAACTTCGGACGCTTCGTCGGCTTTTTTCTGGATATGGGCAAAGATGTTGCGGTTCCATGCTTTCGCCAGTGCCGATTCAAAAGGCACCCGGTTTTTCTGTAACAACGAATGGAAGCCCATCACGCCAAGGCCAACACTACGTTCACGCATGGCGGAATATTTGGCGCGCGCCATTTCATCCGGCGCCTTTTCGATAAAGTCATCCAGAACGTTATCTAGGAAACGCAGGATATCCTCGATAAAGCGCGGATTGTCTTTCCAGAGTTCATAATTTGCAAGGTTTAGCGAAGATAGACAGCAAACCGCCGTGCGTTCTTGATCGTGGTGATCAATCCCAGTGGGCAGGGTAATCTCTGCGCATAGGTTTGATGTTTTGACCGTCAGACCCGCCAGTTTATGATGCTTGGGCAGGGCTTTGTTCACATGGTCAGAATAAATAATGTATGGCTCGCCCGTTTCAATACGGGCCGTCAGAATGCGGATCCACATGTCACGGGCATTTACTGTGCGCATCACAGTACCGTCATGTGGGCTTAAAAGCTTCCATTCTTCGTTATCTTCAACCGCGCGCATGAATTTGTCAGACAGTAATACGCCATGGTGCAAGTTGGGTGTCTTGCGGTTGGGATCACCGCCTGTCGGGCGTCGCAGTTCGATAAATTCTTCTAGTTCCGGGTGGTGATCCGGCAGGTACACCGCAGCAGATCCACGACGAAGGGAGCCTTGGGAAATCGCCAGCGTCATGGAATCCATGACACGGACAAACGGGATCACGCCGGAGGTTTTACCCACACGGCCCACGGGTTCTCCGATGGAACGTAGGTTGCCCCAGTAAGAGCCAATGCCGCCGCCTTTGGCTGCCAGCCAGACATTTTCTGTCCATAGTCCAACGATCCCGTCCAGACTGTCATTGGCTTCGTTTAAAAAACATGAAATCGGCAAGCCGCGTGTGGTTCCACCGTTAGAAAGAACAGGCGTGGAAGGCATAAACCAAAGTCTGCTCATGTAATCGTAAATCCGTTGGGCATGGGCATCGTCATCGCCATAGGCCGAAGCGACACGACCAAACAGGTCCTGATATCTTTCTTCAGGCATGAGATAACGATCGGCCAAAACAGATTTGCCGAAGTCGGTCAGATGACTGTCGCGTGCATGATCCACATGGACCTGACAGCCCCCTTGTACCTGAACAACATCAAGCATACTTGATTCCACTTTATTACGCCTCCGATTTAGCGGTTCTTTACGGGCAATGCAAAAACACAAGCGGGTGGTTCATGTGTTACCATCCACCTTGTTTTCGTTTCCCATAATTTCAAGAGTGGGATGATTATGTCATCCCTTATGTCTGGTGTAAGTTACTTTCTTTTGGCCAGCGGATTCATGCTTCGACCGCCTACCCTAAAGATGGAGAAGACGGTCGTTTTTGTGCAGCCCGCAAGGTTTTGCAAGAATATGGCTTACCCCTAGATATTGTGTGTATGACGCGCCTGTGTCAACAAATTATAGGGTAAATAGCTCATTTTTTATGAGCAAAAAGATTCCGCTTCTGTAACAGTACGCACTTTGCCTGATGTTTGAAAAATAACCCTTTAGGATAAGTGGGAAACGGCACGATCAATGCCGACATCGATGGTTTCAAGGATTTCTTCACCCAGGAACACACCATCTTCTTCCTGGCGTTGTTTCAAGGTGTTGACTTCTATGAAGATATCGAGAATTTCCTGCACTACTTTCTTTACGCCACCCTCTAATTTGTCGATCTGACGCTTTAATAGATTCTCTGAAGCCTGAATGCGTTTTCCAACCTTGGAGGCATGGATGGTTTCATGAACATGGAAGTAATCTTTCAGGGCTTGTCGGACGGTTGCTTTATCTGCCCTGTCTTTGAGAACACGCAAGATGTGTTTTGCATGTTCCATAGGGCGGCGGCGCAATTCGTCCATAGTCAGGGGCAGGCGTTCGACGACAAAATTCTGCGACATACATGCTGCTTGTAACATATTAATGTCAAAGGAATTTTTACGCTGGAACAGGACCAGAATGACGAGATCGAAAAAGATGTTATCGTAGAATTTATAGAGCCGCGATAGATTGGTTATGACCGGGCCGACATCCGGTTCATCCTGTTGGTCAACAATTTGGACGATACATTCATATTCGGTTTCAAACTGTTTTTCATTCAGCTGTATGGCATAGGAAATCATACTAAAGCTAAAATGTTGGGACAGGCTGATGATGTTCTTATTTTCTAATGATTGCCATTCTTTATGAATACGAATGGGGGGCGTATCCGGCGTATCCGTCTTTTTTGTCTTGGCTTTATTTTCTTTTTCTTTGGTTCCGCCAAATGAAAATACTTTTTTCAGACTGGACCCGATACCGCCATCGTCATCTTCTTTCTTTTTCCCCCCAATCACGCGTTTTTCCTGAGGCAGGCCTGCACCTTGAATGTTGGCCTTGGCCAGTTCCCCAGCCCAATCGTCAAAAGCAAGAGCGATGATACCGTCAATGTCGCGGTGATAGGTTTCTTGATAAAGGTTTAGAATATCTTCATCACTGTCATTTTTATTGGTGTGAATATAGACACGTCGACTAAAGAGGGTGCGTTTTGTCTGGATCAATTCTTCAAAGGCCGGACGTAAGATTTCAGGGAAAGCCGGACTGATCAAAAAGAAAGCGGCCACGCCATCATTACGGATGCCGCTGACAGGTACGGCTTTCCCATTTTCAACCTTGATCGTATCGCCACGCAGAAAGGACAAGCGTTTGCATAAACGCTCATAGGCATAATTGATGAGAATTTTTTCTTCCCGCGGATAGAGGAAAGCCTTTGGGCCAAAGGCAGGTTCTTCTTTGGCGGGGGCTTTCGGTTTTGGTTCTGCTTCAGGTTTGGGCTCGGCTTTGGGTTTTGAAGCAGAACGTTTTTCTGCTTCCTGAATGCGTTTGATGGTGTTGCTTAAGGCGGATTGCAGTTCATTGGCGCGTTTTTTGGCAAAGGAGGTGAATTCCTGATCTTTAAACTCAAGGCATTGCTCCAAAAAGTTGAGCGAGGTTTTCACTTTTAATAATAAATCACCGGGCAGAGGGCCTTTTTCTTGATTGGTCAATTCTGACACAACCTGATTTACAGCGCCGTCAATGGTACTGATCAGTGTTTCTTTGTCGGTTCCGGGCGGTAGACTGGCAAGACGTTCGAAGGCCGTGTTGTCTATCGATGCTGAACCGTTCGGTTCATCAGTTGGCGGCATTGTTTGCATCAAGAGTTCCTGTTCACGTAGCCAGGTTTCAATAATGGATTTTTAAATTATTATTATTTTATTTCATCTTATGGTTCAAATTATGAGTGTTTGTGTCCCTTAGATCAAGGCTAACATCAGGTTTGGTCAGAAAAAAGCGCATTCAATCAAAAAGAGGCAAGTATTTTCGTGTAAAATCGATGTTGAAATGATAGTCATTGTATCGGGGTTTGATATGAAGAACTTACCCTCTTGGCGTTTTGTGTTTTTACGATCAGGTGATAAAAAGTGAAAAAAATCCTTATCGGTTTTGCTGTTCTTGTCGTGCTTGTTGTGGCTGGCCTTTTGGTGGCGCCAAGCTTTATCGATTGGTCGACCTATCGCGCAGAGATTGCGCAAAAAGTTAAAGAGGTTACGGGGCGCGAATTAACGATTAAGGGTAAGATCAGCTTTCAATTGCTCCCCAGCCCGAAACTGAGCGTGAGTGACATTCATTTTGCCAATGCCGTGGGTGCTCAAAACCCTGATATGGTTTCGATCCGTCAGCTAGATGTACGCGTTGCCTTGCTGCCATTATTGGGCGGAAATGTTCATGTCCATTCCCTTCATTTAATTGAACCGACGATTCTACTGGAAGTTCCCCCTAATCAACAAGGCAACTGGGTTCTGAGCGCGGCTGGCGAAGCTGCGCAAAATATTGACACGCCCCGTCAAAGTGGCGAGCCGGTCTTTAACGTGGATGAACCAGAACAGAATACAGATCTGCCTGTTCAGATTGATGATTTTATTATTGAAAACGGGCGTTTGATTTATCGTGATCCGGCGAATGATATTTATGAAGAAGTTTCTGATCTCAACAGCCGGTTTGCGTTGGCGAGTCTGAACGGTCCGTATGAAGCGTCTGGCACATTGAATTTCCGCAATCTCCCTATCGGGTTTGAAACCAGTGTTGGGCAGATTATCCATGGTCGCACGGCAAGTTTTGCGACCGAGGTGACGCTGGCTCATGGGGAAACGTTGGCCCGTATATCTGGTACAGTTGCCAATTTAAATGAAGCCCCGCGACTAAAGACCAAGCTGGATATTAAAGGAAAAAGTCTGGCTGGTTTAATCAGCGCATTTTCGAAAGAGGATACGCTGCCCGGTGGGTTGGATCGCGCCTTTAAAATGGCGGGTGATCTATCCGTCAGTGCCCAAGCGGTGAGTTTTGACGGGGATGGCCTTGATTTGAGTTTGGGCGACGATCATGGTCGGGTTCAGCTTGATGTTGGCCTTGGTGAGAAGAAAACGATTAAGGCAGATATTAGCTTTCGTAAAATTGATGCGGATCATTGGTTAACGACAACCCCTTATCAAGTGGTTGCCCCCAAACCGTTACCGTTGGTGATTGAACAGACAAGCCGTTTGCTGCCGCAGCAGGACATCGCGATTAAAGCGCCCGCCTCAGATGCGGATGCGACACAAGAACGTGAAAAACAAACCCCAGCGCAATATCTTATTCCAAAAGATGTGGAGGGTGAAGTTAGCTTGAATGTGGAAGCGATTTTGCTTAAAGGCGAATCGGTTAGGCAATTACAGGCGCGTTTGGCCCTTATTGAAGGCGAAGTTGCCTTGGAACGTCTGTCGGCAATTTTGCCCGGTGCGGGTGAATTTTCTGTTGTTGGTGTGGCGGGGGAGCGACAGGGCGCGGTCCAGTTTGATGGCTCACTTGATCTCAATGTTACGCATTTACGCGGGGCTTTGGACTGGGCAGGGCTGGATGTATCACAGGTGCCCCATGACCGATTGCAGCAACTGGGGCTGAGTACTCAGATTAGCGCAACACCGCAAACGATGCGGCTGGTCGGATTAAAAGCCAAAATGGATGGATCGACACTAAGTGGGGCGGCAACGATTGCGTTACGCTCGCGTCCTTCTTTTGGGGTTGGGCTGGTTTTGGATCGTTTCAATGTGGATGCTTATTTACCGCAACAGCCAGAAGCAACACCGTCACCGGGCGTTTCAAAAAAGGCAGGTTCAACAACGAATACAGCGGCATCCACACAGACAGGAAACACAGCAAGCCAAGCTTTTGATGCACTGGGGATGCTTGAAAGTTTCGATGCAAATCTGGACATTTCCCTCGGTCAGTTGACTTATCAAAAACGTAATATCAGTCAGGCCAAATTAGTGGCGACCATTTATAATGGTGATGTAGAGATCAAACAGGCCGACGTTGCGGATTTTGCCGGATTAAAACTGGGCGCCAGTGGTAAAATTGTACGCAAAGACAAATCGATCCTGACTGAAAATCTGTCGATTAATGCCTCGGGTAAGGATATTTCGGGTGCGGCAAAACTGGCTGGTCTGGATCATGTTCTTAACTGGAAAAATCTGGGTAGTGTGGCGATATCGGCAACGTTGAACGACAATCTTCTGGCGCCGGAATTGGATGTGAGTCTGGACGCATTGGGGACCAGCGTAATCCTTGCAGGGCGTGCTGATCTTTTGCCTTTGCCAAAACTGGATGCGACCCTGAATGCGCAATTGTCTGACTTTCCGGGCTTGGTTCGTGGGCTGGGGTTGGGATATCGCCCATCAGGTAATCCCGGCAAAATCGATATCAGCACCGATGTGGTCTATATGGTCAATGAAGTTTCCCTTAACAATATTGATGGTCATGTAGGCAAGACCCCTTTCAGCGGCATGGCTTCTTATAAGATGGGGCAACGTCCCTTGTTGAATGTGGATGTCAAAACTGGGGTTCTTCGTCTTGATCCTTTCATGACATCAACGGATAAATCAGGGGGCACGACGGCTCAACGCTCTTCTTCTTCGGCTGAAACATCATCCGAAGGGGTCGGCACGCGCACAGAACAACGCTGGTCACGCACACCTATAGACATGAGCGCATTGGTTGGTCTGGATGGTAAGATCGTCATTCAGAGCGAAGGGCTTTTGTATGAAAAGATAAAAGCCCTGAATGTGACGCATACCTCTGAGATGAAAGAGGGTGTGATAAATGCGACGGATGAAATTGGAAACCTTTTTGGTGGGAAGGTGGCCGCGCTATCACAATTAACAGTCACAGATGCACTTAAGGCTAAGACGGATTTGAAAGTGACGGGTGTGGATGTCTCACAGGCGTTGACACAGTTGGGCAAGGATACAAATGCCAGTGGTCAATTTGATTTAACGACGCAAGTGAATACGGCGGGAAAAAGCCAATGGGATTTCGTTAATAACCTGAATGGTACAAGCACGATGGATTTGAAAAAAGTCTCCGTCGCAAGTAAAGGGGGGTCAGTTCTGGATATTTTGAATTTCCTAGCCGTGCTGTCCGGTACCAATCCGAAAAAAGGTCTGGCTGATGTAACGGCGGCGGCCACTTTTACAAATGGGGTTGCAGATCTGACAAAGGCCCAACTGTCGTCCAATATCGCAAGCGGCACAGCAGATGGCACGGTTCATCTGCCGAACTGGACGATGGATATCGCGGGGAAACTGAATGTGCAGCAAAATGCACTGGTTGGTTTGTTGGCGCAAAAAGCCAAAATGAAATCTGAATATCCCTTCAGCTTGCGAGGACCGCTTGACAGCCCTGATGTCAAATTGGATACGGGCGGTGTTGCAAGTGGGGGTGGTCTTGTGATCCCGCTTTCGGACAAGCTTGAAAAGAAAGGCGTTGGTACTCTTCTGCGTGGCCTCTTAGGTGCTGGTGGGGTTAAAACTCACGCTCCTGCAAATGACAATGAAACCGTTCCAACACCAACTGAATCGCAAGATGGTACTGTCACCCCACCGCCTCCGCCACCGGGGGGGACATCGAACGAGCAACAAAGTCAGCCGTCTGTGGAAGAGCAGTTGATCAAAGGGCTCGGGCAGTTTTTGAAGAATAAATAGGGGGTGCGAGTCATTCTGGCCTTTACCGGAACGACAGAAATCCGGCTTAACCGCGGCGCATGTTTTCCAGAATATAAACACGGATGGCACTGGACAGGTTGCCTGTGCGTTCTTTGTCGATCTCGCTGATCATGGCGTTCATGGATAGGCCACGTGCTTCGGCTAAATCTTTCAGGGCATCCCAAAAGGCATTCTCCAAAGATACACTGGTGCCGTGGCCAGAAATCGTGACCGATCGTTTACGAAGTGATAGTTTTTCCGTCATTAATGGTGCGCTCATTCCCCGGTGTTCCCAATACATGTTAACGGCTTCTGCACTTTGTGTCAGCATATCCAATGGTATCCCTGTTAAAGTTCTGTGTTGGTGGTGTTGTTCTTTTATTATTGTGCCCATATTTAGGGCTTTCATTGTCTGCAAACAAACGATAAGATTTCATCAATTAGATGAATTAAATTCATGTGTGATGATGCCTAGACACCTTCCGCCTTTACCACAGTTGCGATCATTTGAAGCTGCAGCACGTTACTTAAGCTTTAAAAAAGCCGCAGAAGATCTGCATGTCACGCCCTCTGCCGTGTCTCATGCGGTGCAGGCGTTGGAAGATTATATCGGCGTGAAACTATTTCATCGCTTGGGCCGTTCCAAAAAGTCGGACAAGGCATTGGTTTTAACGGATGCCGGTAAAATTCTTTTTCCCTGTCTGATGCGCAGCTTTGATGACATTTCAGAGGTGGTGACATCGGTAATGGCACAAGGCGCAGGTGATATTCTGACCGTCGCAACGGCACCGATCTTTGCCAAATCCTGGTTGATGCCGCGCCTGCATCGATTTGTGGAAGCTCATCCCGATGTCAATATCCGCATCAATTCTACCCTTAACCCCTCAGGCAGTTTGTATGATGGCTTCGATGTGGGCTTGATGTATGGGCGCGGGGGCTGGACCGATTTGATGGCACAAAAACTGTTTAGCGAAACCATGGTGCCGGTTTGTTCACCCTGGTTAATGAAAGTGGGTCCGGGTCTGGATAAGCCAGATGATCTAATTCATTACACCTTGATCCATAGTGAAGCCCGCCTGACCACTTGGGCCATGTGGCTGGAAAATGCAGGCGTGCGCGGCCTGAATCCGGCCAAGGGGCTGCACTTTAACCGCGCGGCCCTTGCGATTGATGCGGCCATCAACGGTCTGGGCGTGGCGTTGGAAGGTAAAACAGCTGTGCAGGATGAATTAAAAGCCGGAAAGCTGGTTATCCCGTTTGAAGCACCGTCTTTACCGGATCAAAGCGATGGTTATTATCTGACCTTCCCTGCGGGACGCGCAGAAGTTCCAAAAGTTGTTTTATTTAAGGAATGGGTCCTTAAAGAAGCAGTCATGCAAAATGAGCAAGTCACTGTCTGAAAAGCTTCATTTGGAAAATTGAAAAAATCATATATGATGCAGTGCAGTGTTCATTAAGGGGGTCTCATGACCTATGTAAGAAAGCAGGAAGTTTCCCAGGCTTCTGCGGGCGAAGGCAGTTCTGTGTCTTTGCCGGAATATCTACAAAAAACATACACTTGGGCATATCTTAACCCTAAGACCGTGCCGTTTTTAAGTTCCGCCCCGGTGGTTGCGGCTATTTTGTGGGGCAATGCCAATCGCTTGATCCGCATGACTACGGATGAGATTGAGCCGGGTCAGCGGGTTCTGCAATCTGCAGCCGTTTATGGTCGTTTTTCAACTGATCTGGCGAAAGCCGTCGGGTCAAACGGTCATTTGGATGTGATTGATGTCGCGCCGATTCAGGTCGAAACCGCGAAGAAACGGGTGAAAGGTTTTGCCCAAGCCCACGTTAAGTTGGGTGATGCATCCGTTGTGCAGACCAATCCCTATGACACGGTTGCTTGTTTCTTCCTGCTGCATGAAGTGCCGGAAGATATGAAAGAAAAAATCGTTAATGCCATGCTGAAATCTGTAAAACCTGAAGGTAAGCTGGTGTTTGTGGATTATCACAAGCCTGCTCGTTTTCACCCCTTGCGTCCTATCATGACCAAGGTGTTTGATTGGCTGGAACCTTTTGCCAAGGGCCTGTGGGGGAAAGAAATCAGGGATTACGCCCACGAGGCAGACCAATGGAACTGGCAGAAAGAAACCATCTTTGGCGGGTTGTATCAGAAAGTCGTGGTTACGAAGCGATAATCAAATGTTCCCACAACATCAAGGCGGCGAATAAAAGCAGGAACATCCCTGTTGCCGCATTGACTGTTTTTTGAACCCGTGGACGTGATAGCCAACCGCGCACCGCATCGGCTGCAAAAGCCAATGGTGCTTGCCAGATCACATTGATGATGACGAGTGTACCCGCCAGTAGGACCAGCTGTAAGGTGACATTGCCGCGTTGCGGTTCGACAAAGTTAGGCAACAGGGCCAAGAACAGGATGATGACCTTAGGGTTTAACAGATTACACAAAAGCGCATCACGGATGGCTTTGTGGGGTGTGATGGCAGGACCATTCTTATCAAATTTTAAGGTTGCACCACGAAAGCCCTGAATCCCAATCCAGGCAAGATAGGCTGCACCCAGCACTGCCACGGTTTTAAATAAAATCGGGCTGGAAGCCACAATGACGGAGATACCAAAAATAGCCAGCAATGTGTGACAGATTAGCCCCAGTTGCACGCCAAGCACCGTTGCTATCCCAACCTTACGCCCAGAATTTAAGGCATAGCGCAAGATCAGGACCGTATCGGGTCCGGGTGAAAGGACGATGGCCCCGGCAGTCAGGCAGAAGGCAAGTAAAGTAGCACCATCTATTGGCATGTCAGGACGCTGCCTTTTCTTTAAGCCAGACGGCAATGGCTTCGATGGCTTCTTCCTGATTTTCTTTCATGGTGCGCCCAGAAAGAACGCGCGGTTTTAAATCATGATCGCCATCATCGGCCCAATGAAAATCGATTGTGTCCGGCAGGCCATATTCCACCACTTCATCCCACCAGCCCATGCTATCACGCGCTCCTTGGCAGATCAGGGTCGGGGTTTTGATCTCCATCAAATGTTCGGTGCGGATATATTCCGGCTCGGACTTGCCCAGCGGATGGAAGGGATAGCCCGTGACGCAGACACCGCGCACAGGCGTTTCTTCAGCTTCCAGTTCTGCTGCGATCATGGTTGCCATGCGACCGCCCAAGGATTTGCCGCCGATGAAGATTTTATCCGGCCCGCCCAAATCCGTGATGACTTCGCGCCAACAGTTCAGCAGTTTTGGCGTGCGATCCGGCGGGCGTTTCTTGCCCGTTTCGCGGCGTTTTTGCATGTAGGGGAATTCAAACCGCACGACCTTAATGCCGCGCTCACCCAGACCGATGGCGACGCGTTCCATGAATTTGCTGTCCATATGGGCGCCTGCGCCGTGGGCAAAGGCCAGTGTTATGTCAGAATTTTCAGGTCCGGTGATCAGATAGTCCATGGTGTTTTCCTTATCGATTTGCTATGGAGTATATGAACTTAATTTTTCAGGGACGCAAGTGATGCTGAACGCAATTGACGCCATTCGTATTTTTTCCGGTGATTTTCTCGAAACTAAAGCCTTTTTTGTGGATGCGCTTGATTTTGAAATCGGTTTTGAAGGCGAAGGGGTTGTGGTTTATGACTTGCCGGGCACCAAACTGATCCTCGAAGAAGTTGACCTGAGCGAGCCGGAAGCCGCTGGTATGGTTGGTCGTTTTACTGGTGTGTCTTTCGCGGTTGAAGATATCAAGGCGACCTATAAAGCTCTGAAAGCCAAAGGTGTTGATTTTGAAGGCAAGCCTGAAATGGAAGAATGGGGCGGCGCGCTGGCCCATTTCCGTGACCCGGCAAACAATGTCTTTACGCTGATCCAATATCCGAACCAGAATTAAGTAAACGTCCGAAAATGGCGAGATAAAAGCGCAAGCCCATCTTATCGTAACATTCTTGAAGAGATGGAGAATGTTATGGAACATAAAATGCGCTTGCTCGATTGGGGATTGTTGATCCTCCTTTCCCTCATCTGGGGCGGATCCTTTTATTTTGTGGAAGTGGCCTTACGTGAAGTCACGCCCTTGGTCGTAGTTTGGGCACGGGTCGGGATGGCGGCGCTTGGCTTGTTGGCGCTCTTATCTTTACTGAATATTCCGATTGTGCGTGACCTTAAAGTCTGGCGGGCCTTTTTTGTGATGGGGGTCTTGAACAATGTGTTTCCCTATTCCCTGATTGCTTGGGGGCAGACGGAAATCAGCAGTTCGCTCGCGTCTATCTTTAATGCCACGACCCCTTTATTCACCATTGTGCTGGCGCAGTTTTTAACAGCAGATGAAAAGATAAACGGCTTGAAAATTACCGGGCTGATCCTGGGGTTTTGCGGTGTTGTCCTGATGGTGGGGCTGGAAGCATTGGAGGGATTAAGCGGTGCGGTTCTGGCCCAATGTGCGATCTTGGGGGCCGCGATTTCCTACGGCTGTGCAGCGATTTGGGGACGACGCTTTAAAACGCTCCATCCGATGATGTCCACCTGCGGACAGGTGGTTTGTTCAACGATTGTGATGACGCCACTGGCCCTTATCTATGGCTTTCCAACTGGATATTTCCTGCCAAGTGTGCATGTCATCTCAGCCCTTGTTCTTTTGGCGATGGCTTGCACGGCCTTGGCTTATATCTTGTATTTTAAAATCCTGTCGACCAGTGGGGCAACCAACCTCATGCTTGTAACTTTTTTAATCCCGTTAAGCGCCATCAGTCTTGGGTTCTTTTTTCTGGGGGAACGGCTCAGCCTGGATCAAATCGCGGGAATGGGCTTGATCTTACTGGGATTGTTAGTGATTGATGGGCGGATCATGACTTATCGGTTCAGTTTTTCGCGATAGGGACAAACTGCGCGCGGGTAAGGGTTTGCAAGTCTTTGGGGGACAGTTCAATTTCCAGTCCCCGCTTGCCTGCGCTGACAAAGATGCTAGACTGATTTTCAGCTGTTTCATCAATCAAGGTGGGCAGTTGCTTTTTCTGACCCAACGGACTGACCCCGCCGAGCACATAACCCGTGGTGCTTTGCACTTTTTTAGCATCTGCCATGGCGGTCTTTTTAACACCTAAGGCTTTGGCGACCTGTTTTAAATCAAGGGAGCCGGAGACAGGTACGATGCAGACGCAAAGATCATTTTTCTCGCTTGCAACAACCAATGTCTTGAACACCTTTGTTAAGGCGATTCCTAGTTTTTCAGCGGCTTCTTCCCCATAAGAGGCCGCTTTGGGGTCATGATCGTATTGATGAATTTCAAATTTGATCTTTTTCTTTTTGGCGAGATTGATCGCGGGTGTCATGACTATTCCTTTCTTTTTTGTTTTGATGACCCTAACACTTGGTTAGTATGGGGATAAATAAAAAAGGGGGTCAATTATATAAAATCATGGCGCTGTTACTATTTTACCTATTGTTGGCCCTTGGGGTGTCTTTTATTTGTTCTGTCTGTGAAGCGGTCCTGCTGTCGGTGCGCCCGTCTTATATTGCATCGTTAAATCAAGAACGTGCCACCGCGCACATCCTTAAAAAACTGACAGATAATCTGGATCGACCACTGGCAGCGATTTTGACGGCCAATACCTTTGCCCATACCATTGGTGCAGCAGGTGTCGGGGCAAAGGCGGCGCAATTGTTTGGCGATCAGTATCTTGGGATTGTGTCGGGACTTTTGACCCTTCTTATTCTTGTGCTCTCTGAAATCATCCCGAAAACATTGGGCGCTGTTTATTGGCGCGAGCTTGCCCCTATGTTTGGGCGGGTGATTTATGGCTTAATGATGATCTTCATGCCCTTTGTCTGGGCGTCTGAAAAACTGACCCGCCTGATCGCGCCTGCGGGTTCCAGTGCTTTTACCTTTAGTCGCGAAGAAGTCAATGCCATGCTGGATATCGGGGTGGATGAAGGGGTTCTGGATCGTACCGAACATACCATTGCATCAAATCTGATGAAGCTGCATCAATTGTCTGTACGCGATATTATGACCCCGCGTCCTGTTATACTCAGCGCGTCTGAGACAATGACGGTACAGGGCTTTTTCGATGCTTATGCCCACGCCGCCTTTTCGCGCATCCCTGTCTATGGCAAGGACCGCGATGATGTGACGGGGTATGTTCTGAAAACGGATTTGTTGATTGCACAGGCCCGCGATGAATTTGACCGGACCTTGCAGGAGTTTAAACGTGATTTTGTCGTCGTGCTGGAAAGCTTAAGTGCGCAGGCGGTTTATGAAAAACTGATGATTAACAAGCAGCATTTATCCCTTGTGGTCGATGAATATGGCAGCGTTCAGGGACTGGTGTCGTTGGAAGACGTGGTCGAAACCCTGATCGGGTTGGAGATCATGGATGAAATGGATCGGGTGGAAGATATGCAAGCCTTAGCGCGTGTACGGTGGCGTGACCGTATGCAGGCGATGGGGGTGGACCCGGATAGTTTTGGCTAATTGCCTTTGACATCCGTAGGCGAATCCCCTAATCCAGACTTTCAGTGATTACAGACAGAAAATAGAAAGCTGACCCCCATGAAAGCGTTTGAGCGAATTTACGTTGCCTTGGATACAACTAATGTGGACTATGCCGTTGATCTGGCAGGGAAACTGAAAGGCCTTGTCGGGGGCATGAAGGTCGGGAAAGAATTTTTCACTGCGAATGGGCCGCAAGGGGTGGCGAAAATCACCGATGTGGGCATGCCTGTGTTTTTGGATCTGAAATTCCACGATATCCCTAATACGGTCGCAGGTGCTATTCGCGCCTCTGGCAAAACGGGTGCAGAGATTGTGAATGTGCATGCCCAAGGCGGGCCGGAAATGTTGCGCCAAGCAGCAAAGGCGGGCAAAGAAGCAGGCATTCCTTTGACTATCGCGGTGACGGTTTTAACCGCATTGGATCAAGATGACCTAACAGCCATTGGCGTTAAGGATACGATTGAAGACCAAGTGGTGCGTTTGGCGAAATTAACACAGGACTGTGGCCTACAAGGCGTTGTCTGTTCGGCAAAAGAAATCGCACCGATCCGAAAAGCCTGTGGTCCGGACTTCAAACTGATTGTGCCGGGCATTCGTCCGGCTTGGGCTGCAAGTGGCGATCAAAAACGTATTATGACGCCAGCGGACGCGGTGAAAGAAGGCGCTGATATTCTGGTCATTGGCCGCCCGATTACGAAAGCTGATGATCCTGTTGTTGCAGCACAGAAAATCGCTGACGAACTGGAAGGTCTGTAAAATTATGGATATCAACGTCAATACGTTGGTCTTTGATGCGCTCACCTTTATGCGCCAAAATGCGAAAGTCTTTCGCAAATATGTCTTTCTGCCCATCATCTTTTCCATTGCCTCTTTATTTCTGGCGAAGGTGCCGGGCTTTGGTTTGGCGCTCTCAGCGGTGTCCAATTCTATCGCCATGGCCCTGATCGGAGTTTCAGCCACACGGTTTTATCTGTTGAAAGATCCAACGGTGGTAGCCGAAGGAGCAAACCGTCCTTTTGCCCGCTTTTTCTTTGTCACTTTCATGATGACTTTCTTGGGCCATATGTCGGAAATTTTCATGTATTTGCCCCCTTCTCTTCAGGGTGGTATGTTTTTATGGATGCTGCTTGGTTTGTGGGTGAACCTGAAAATCTGTCTGGCTTATCCCGCCCTTGCGATGGATCATCCGGGATCGGTGGTGGAAAACATCAAAAGTTCGTTTGAATGGACCAATGGTCTGGTGTTGAAAATCATTTTTGCCTTTTTGATTTGCTATGGTCCTGTGATTTTTTTCACCCTGATGATTATGCAGGCCCCGGATTTAACCTCGGCAGAAGGTGAGTTTTTTTCAAGATTACCGCAATTGGTCTTTTTCAACCTGTTAATCATATTTTCGTTTCTTTGGTCTTCTTTGGTGTTGGCGAGCCTTTATAAAGAGGTTGCCAAACCCGGTGGATCGTCTACATAAGCTTAATGGAAAAGATGGAACAAACAAAAAGCTTACCGATTTTACCTTTGGTAAATGGTGTTTATGCGGTCTTGGCGCGCAATCCCATGTTAATGGTGCGTGCGGGCCTTTTGCCCTTTTTATTGTTGTTGACCATTGGTCTGTGGCAAACGCCGAAAGAATGGGGCGATGTTGGCTTTCAGGCCATGCGTTCGGTTGAATGGGTTTTGCTGTTGGGTCTTTGGACTTTTTTTGCCCTCCAGTTGCAGCGTTTTGTGCTGAAAGGTCCGGTTCAGGGGGCGGCAGGTTTCTTGCCTAAACTTGATATGCGCGAAGCTCGTTTTGCGCTGGCATCAATCTTTGTGATGGCACCTGTTAGTGCTTTTGCCTTTTGGTATGATCAACCTTTATTCTTCCATCAGCCGGACTTGGTCGTGATGGCGGGGATGACGGCGATTGAAGGTAGGGGTGAACTGTTATATGCCGCGCTTTTTGTCGGATGGGTGACGCAGTTGTTTGGCTATGTTTTACCTGCTGTTGCACAGGAAGATGGGCGTAAGCTGTTTGTTATTTTCTCCCAGTCCTTTGAGAAATTACGCAAAGATTTTTCCCGTTTATTTGCCGCAACTATTCTGGTTGTTTTACCCGTGTGGGTGTTGGTGGCCCTTGTGCGACTGGTTTTGCATATGCCCTTTTTTACCCAGATGGCGATGGCGGATGAAGCTTCTGCGCTCGCGTGGAACTTGATTTTCTTTGCATTGGAAAGCTTTAAGGTCTTTGTCTCAGGCGGTTTGATGGCGATGCTTTGGGCCTTGGCCTATGGACGCAATAAAGGAATGTCTTATGACCCAGGTTAAGATTTGCGGGTTGAAAACTCCCGAAGATGCCCATGTGGCGATTGAAGCCGGTGCTGATTTCTTAGGCTGTGTCTTTTTTCCGCCCAGCCCGCGTCATGTAACACCGGAGGTCGCCGCCGAAGTCTTTGACATGATCGGGGATGCTGATATCGGGCGTGTCGGTCTGTTTGTCAATCCAAGTGATGATGAGCTAACAGCCGTTTTAAATCATGTGCGCTTGGACTTGATTCAGCTTCATGGTGATGAAAGCCCGGAACGGGTGGAAGAAGTCCGTCTGAATTTTGCTTTACCTGTTATGAAAGCCTTGCCCATTGAAACGGCAGATGATGTGATTGCGGCCCAAAAATATGATGGCGTGGCGGATAAATTGCTGTTTGATGCCAAGCCCCCGAAGGACGCAACACGCCCTGGCGGCAATGCCATTGCTTTTGACTGGACATTATTGACCGATACAGACTGGTCGGTGCCGTGGATGCTGGCTGGTGGGTTAACAGTGGAAAATGTCAAACAGGCTGTAACAGCCAGCGGGGCCAAAGCCGTTGATGTTTCTAGCGGAGTTGAACGGGAAAAAGGTGTAAAAAGCCCCGAATTGATCCAGTCATTCATTGCTGCCGTAAAAGAATAACAATTCCTTTGCCAGCCCTTTTGCAAGTGCGCTATAACATCACTCAAAATACCTATTCGCGATAGAAGTAGATCATGAACACACCCAACACATTTATGGCCGGACCGGATGAAGATGGCCGCTTTGGTATCTTCGGCGGGCGTTTTGTTGCCGAAACTTTGATGCCGCTGATCCTGGATGTCGAAAAGCATTTCAACGAAGCCAAGGATGATCCTGAATTCCAAAAACAGGTTCAGGGCTACCTGAAACAGTTTGTCGGTCGTCCCAGCCCGCTTTATTTTGCTGAACGGTTTACCGAACATTGCGGCGGGGCCAAGGTCTATTTTAAACGCGAAGATTTGAACCATACGGGTGCTCATAAAATCAACAGCTGCATCGGTCAGATTTTGTTGGCCAAGCGTATGGGTAAAAAACGCATTATTGCTGAAACAGGCGCGGGACAACATGGGGTGGCAACGGCCACTGTTTGTGCTTTGTTTGGTCTGGATTGTGTGATCTTTATGGGCGCAACCGATATTGAACGCCAGCAGCCCAACGTCTTTCGCATGAAATTGCTGGGCGCAGAAGTTCGCCCGGTTACTGCCGGGTCCGGTACGCTGAAAGATGCCATGAACGAAGCGTTGCGCGATTGGGTCGCCAATGTGCATGACACTTATTACTTGATCGGTACGGTCGCAGGGCCGCACCCCTATCCGGTGATGGTACGTGAATTTCAAAAAATCATTGGTGAAGAGACCCGCGAACAGATTATGGAACAAGAAGGTCGCTTGCCTGACACATTGATTGCCTGTGTCGGTGGCGGTTCTAACGCCATGGGTCTGTTTTATCCATTCTTGGATGATAAAGACGTGCAGATCGTGGGGGTGGAAGCTGCAGGTCACGGTGTGGATACCGATGAACATGCAGCGTCCCTGACAGGTGGTCGCCCGGGTGTCTTGCATGGCAACCGGACCTATTTGTTGCAAGATGATGATGGGCAGATTGAAGAAGCGCATTCCATATCAGCCGGTCTGGATTATCCGGGCATTGGTCCGGAACATAGCTGGCTCTTTGATATGGGTCGGGTGGAATATCATTCCATCAAGGATAACGAGGCAGTGGAATCTTTTCAGCTTTGTACCCGTCTTGAGGGGATTATTCCTGCCCTTGAATCATCACATGCACTGGCAGAAGCCGAAAAAATGGCGAAAACCATGTCTAAAGACCAGATCATTGTGGTCAATATGTCGGGTCGCGGTGACAAGGATGTGGATACAATTGCCAAAGCGATGGGGACAGAATTATGAGCACCCGGATTGCAAAACGATTTGAAGATTTAAAACAACAAGGCCGTTCAGCCTTTGTCACTTTCGTTAGTGCGGGTGATCCAGACCTGAAAACATCAACCGAGCTGCTGGCGGGCATGCCAAAGGCCGGGGCAGATATTTTGGAAATCGGCATGCCGTTTTCTGATCCGATGGCGGATGGTCCGGCGATCCAGTTGGGTTCTCAACGCGCACTTGCGGCTGGCATGACCTTAAAAGGCGTGTTGAGTCTTGTTTCTGATTTTCGCAAAACCGATAACGATACCCCGATTGTCTTGATGGGCTATTATAACCCGATCTATTCTTACGGTGTGGATGCGTTTTTGACGGATGCAAAACAAGCGGGTGTGGATGGCTTTATCATTGTTGATTTGCCGCCCGAAGAAGAAGTTGAATTTGCGATCCCGGCGCAAAAAGCCGGATTAGATTTTATCTATTTGACGACGCCGACGGCGGATGATGATCGTTTGGAAAAAATTGCATCAAAGGCAAGCGGTTTTATTTATTATGTATCAATCACGGGTGTGACGGGTACAGCATCGGCTGTCGCAAGCGATGTCGAAACGGCTGTGAAGCGGATTAAAAAATATACAGACTTGCCAGTTGCCATTGGTTTTGGCATTAACACGCCCGATCAGGCAAAAACAATGGCAAGCGTCAGTGATGCTGCTGTGGTCGGGTCCGCGATTGTGAAGAAGATTGCTGAAAACTTGGATGAGAATGGCGCAGTCAAAGAGGGTTTGGCTGATAATGTTCTCTCGTATGTAAGTGAATTGGCAAGCGGTGTGAAAGCCGCCACTGCTTAAAGGATAAATTGGAATGAACTGGTTAACCAACTACGTTAAACCCAAACTGCGTGACCTCGTCCGCCCCAAAGAAATTCCGGACAATCTGTGGCACAAATGTACAAATTGCGGCCAGATGATCTTCCATCGCGATCTGGATAAGAATCATCACGTCTGTCAGCATTGCGGCCATCACATGCGTTTAAGTGTTACTGCGCGTTTGGAATTGATGTTTGACGATGGGAAATATACCCGCGCGGAACTGCCGGAAGTTCCCAGTGATCCATTAAAATTTTCTGATCGTCGCAAATATAAAGATCGCATTAAAGAATCGAACGCTAAGACCAAGGAAAAAGATGCATTGGTTGTTGCTCACGGCAAAATGGGTGGGCAAAATGTGGTCATTGCGGCCTTTAACTTCGCTTATATGGGTGGGTCCATGGGGACCGCTGTAGGTGAAGGTTTGGTTGCAGCGTCCAAGTTGGCGATTGTGCAGGATGCAGCGCTGATCGTTGTGCCAGCTTCTGGTGGTGCGCGTATGCAGGAAGGGATTTTGTCTCTGATGCAAATGGCACGCACGACCATTGGTGTGGAACGTGTTAAAGAAGCAGGCTTGCCCTACATTGTTGTTTTGACCGACCCGACTACGGGTGGGGTGTCGGCCTCTTTTGCCATGTTAGGGGATGTTGCGATTGCAGAAAGCGGGGCCGTGATTGGTTTTGCGGGCCGCCGAGTTATTGAACAAACCATCCGCGAACAATTGCCCGATGACTTCCAAACCGCTGAATATTTGTATGAACATGGCATGGTCGATATGGTGGTGCGTCGCAAGGACTTGCGCCCAACCTTGATCCAGGTTTTAAGCCTGTTGCGCAATACGAAACCAGCTGGTGAGCTGGTGGAATTGAATGGGGACGAAGGTCAGGTCGCTTCTGAAGAAGTTGACAACATCAACGATATCCCCCCGCCACCGGACATCCGTCGTCCTGATGGGGAGCCAATTGGCGATGAAGAGGACAGCATCGATGGGGAAAAACCCAAAGACTAGCCACGAACTGCTTGCGCATGTGGCCGGACTGCATGGCAAAGATATTGACTTGGGTCTTGATCGCTTTCGGGACCTGCTTGCCCGTCTTGGTAATCCCCAGGATAATCTGGCGCCCGTCATTCATGTGGCGGGCACCAATGGTAAAGGCTCAACCATCGCGTTTTTACGCTCTATGCTTGAAGCGGTGGGCTATCGCATTCATGCCTTTACGTCTCCTCATTTGATCGAGCCGCGCGATTCTATCGTGGTGGATGGGGAAGAACTTTCAGAAAAAGAATTTGCTTTCCTGTTGGAAGAAGTTGTTCGCGCTAATGATGGCGCGGCCCTTACCGTGTTTGAAGCGATTTCGGCAGCTGCTTTTCTGGCTTTTTCGCGGCACAAAGGCCATGTGGTTCTACTGGAAACCGGGATGGGTGGTATAGGGGATACAACAAATGTGGTCGAACAACCTGCCCTGACGGTCCTGACTCCGATTTCCATGGATCATACAGATTTTTTAGGTAAGACCTTATCCGAAATTGCAGCCCATAAGGCGGGGATTTTAAAACCTGATGTGCCTTGTGTGATGGCGGCGCAGGAAAAAGAGGTTTCCCAGGTTGTGCGCAGCCGCGCCAAGGAATTAGACGTACCCATTTATCGTGAGGGTCGCGACTGGTTTGTCAAAAAAGTGGGACGCCGTATGGTTTTTGAAGGATGGGACGGTGATTATGCCTGGCCTTTACCGGGGCTGGAAGGTGACCATCAGATTAATAACGCAGGCCTATCGCTGGCCTGTCTGGAAGTGATGAAAAATCGTTTCAACCTACCCGAAGAAGCAGTGCGTCATGGCTTGCAGTCTGTCGATTGGCCCGGACGGTTGGAACGCTATGAAGCCGGTAAGGTTTTGCCAGAAAACTGGGAACTCTGGCTGGACGGTGGTCATAATGAAGCCGCGGCCAAGGTGTTGCATCAACAGATCAAAAAATGGCACGACAAGCCTGTTTATGTTGTTTTTGGCATGCTCAAACGCAAGAACAGTAAGAGTTTTTTACGGGAAATTTCGCGTCATGTGGACCATGTTTATACCGTGCCAATCCCCACACAGAAAAGCAAAAAAGCGGACAAATTGGCTGCACAGGTGGAAGCTACGGGCGGGGATGCGACGGCGTGTGAAAATTTATCTATTGCCCTTGATTGCATAAGGTCGCAACGCAAAGATAAATCAGCCCGGGTTTTGATTTGTGGGTCCCTTTATCTGTTAAGTGCCTTTTATGAATTACACGCAGAGTCTTGATCTGATCTTTCAAAGCTATCTTGCTGCCAAGCCGATGATTGTGGGTAAGCTGGATCGTGAGGTGAGAAAACCTGACATCCTTTTGGATGTGGCGCGTAAGCTTGACATATTACCGGACCCTCGCTGTGTGATCAAAGTGACGGGCAGCAAGGGCAAAGGCACGGTTGCGCGCCTGTGTGCCCAAGGTCTCTCTCATTATGATAAGACGGGTATAGTTCTGTCCCCCGAAGAAATCAGCCATTTAGACCGTATGCGTATTAATGGCCTATCGATTACAGAAGAACGGTTTATCCGATGCTTTCAAACGGTCTGGGCCGCAATTGATCTGCCAAAACCACCTGCCTACCTATCGCCCTATGGTCTGTTTTTGCTGATTGCGTTGCAATGGTTCAAGGAAGAAGGCGTGACCAATATCGTGATCGAAACCGGACGTGGGGTCAAATATGACGAAGGCGGTCAGATGGCTGCGCGTCTGGGGATCGTGACCTCTATCTTTTTTGAACACCCAAGCTATCTGGGTCCAACTTTGGAGGACATCCGCGCGGATAAACTTTCTATTTCTGAGAGTTGCACAGATGTCATTGTTGCGGATGATCACATGCCCACAGGTGATTTGGTGCCGGGTTGGTATGAAAAATCACAACAGCTTGCCCGTCAGGCCTTGGCACAGTTTTTAGGACATGATGTTGATTTACCGGATGGGCCTTGTGCTTCTTTTGGTTATCGTGAGATTGATGGGCGTTCGTTTTATTATGAAGGAATGATTGCGCTTGAAAGTGCGGATAAGGTTTTTTTACAAAAACTGATCAAACGCCATAAGGGCTCTGTTTGTTTTTATATCTCTTTGCCCGATGATAAAGATTTTGGCGGGGTTTGCGACCTTTTAGAAAGTTTGGACTGTGATAATCGACATATCATTATGACAGGGGAGCGAGGCGTCTTGTCATACGATCAAGCACGCGGCAAAACCCTTGCGTATGAAGGGCCGTATGATGATGTGGAAGCCATTCGCCAAAGGTTAAAGTTTGGCGACCATGAGGTTTGTTATTTCATAGGGACCCAGACGTTTTTACGTTTGATCAAACAGGCGTATTTTCTATGAATGGCCTTAATCAGTTGCTTAACTTCCCTCGGTTTGGGGCTTCAGGTGTCAATAAACGTATGGCCCTGTTATGTCAGGGCATAGATCAGGTGCCGGCGATTAAAATTGTCGGATCAAACGGCAAAGGCACTACCGCCCATTTAGTGGCAGAGATGGCACAACGGATGGGCAAAAAGGTCGGCCTTTACACCTCGCCGCATCTTTTAAAGGTCAATGAACGCATCAAAGTAAACGGTCTGGATATTTCTGATCGTGATCTGGATGATCTCTTATTGTGGGCCTGTGCGCGCACTGAGGCATTAGACGGGGTTGGGCGGTTTGAAATTTTAACATTGGCGGCAATTGAATATTTTACCCGCTGCAATGTTGACCTAGCGGTGATGGAAATTGGTTTGGGTGGTCGGTTTGATCCTGTGCGCATCGCCCGTGGTAATATCTCAGTGATGACGTCGCTCGATCTGGAACATACAGCGATTTTGGGGAATCGTCTGGAAGACATTGCCAAAGAAAAAGCCGCTGTGTGCCAAAGTGGGGATGTGCTTCTTAGTGCTGTTGGGGGGATCGAAGCCTGCCTGCCCGATGGTGTGGCATATGTCGATCTTTCTCAGCCTGCTTTATCGCCTTTGCAAAGTAATGCCCGATTGGCCGCCCATGCCTTGAAACGTCAGTTCGGTTTGGCAGATTTACCCGATACGTTTGGGGTGAAGGTGCCGGGGCGGTTGCAGAAATTATCAAACGATCCCCCGCTTTATGTGGATGTCGCCCATAGCCCCGCGGCGGTGAAGACGGTGCTGGATCATTTTAAAGATCGCCCGATTAGTCTGGTCTGTGCGGCGCGCACTGATAAAGATGTACAGGCCCTTGATCATGTTTTCCATCACGTCATCGCAATCCAGCCAGATGAGACAATGAAACCAGCCGATGCGATCTTATCCGGTTTTTTATCGCCTAAAAAAGATAAGGCCCAAGATGTCGCTGAGGCCTTGTCTTTGGCAAAAGAACATTTGGCAGATCATGGAATGATTCTTTGCTTAGGCGGCTTTGGATTGGTCGGGCGCGTTATGGCCCATATACGCGGTACTCACTATGATGTGATTTCCTTGTGAAGGGGGAAGCTGTCATCATGACGGTATGAAAAAAATTATCCTCATATCCTTCTTCGGCCTGATCCTTGCAACCCAATCGGCTGTGGCAAATGATCGTCTGGCGGTTGTTGAACTCTTCACCTCCCAAGGCTGTTCCAGTTGTCCGCCTGCCGATGCGTTCTTGGGTGAATTGTCCATGCGATCCGATGTGCTGGCTTTGGCTTACCATGTGGATTATTGGGATTATATCGGCTGGAAAGATGCCTATGCGCAATCGGCCTTTACCCAAAGACAACGAGAATACGCATATACGTTTCAGCTACGTTATATTTATACCCCACAAATGGTTGTTTCCGGTAATTTTGAAACATCAGGGACAAAGCGACGCAGCATTATTGCAGCCATTGAAAAACAGCTTTCTGACACATCGGATATTGAACTTGAACGCACCGGATCAGAACTTCTTTTGCACGGGCCTTCGTCTTCTGTACCCTTGCAAGTCTATCAGGTGAGCTATTTTAAAGAAAAGACGACGGTGGTGCGCCGGGGGGAAAACCGTGGAAAAACCCTGAGCGAATATAATATCGTGCATTCCCTTGAAAAAATTATGGATTGGTCAGGCGGAGAAAAACGCCTCAACATTCAGTTCAGTCAAACAGACCCGAATCTTGGTCATGCGGTCTTTGTGCAACGAGAGAATGATTTGAAAATTCTCGCCGCGATCAAATTAAATTAATAAAAAACGAAAAGGGCCGTTTGTCTGAAAACAAGCGACCCTTTAAAATGACTTGATGAAAGAGGAAATTACATCAGGCCCTTTTCCATCACACTGGTCATGCGTTTGGAAAAGGCGCTCATGTCCGGGATATTTTCGCCTTCAATGATACGGGCTTGATCCAGCAACAGATGTGCCGCATCGTCAATGGTCTGGCTGGTACCATCTGCTGACAGATCAACCAGCTTTTTCACCAACGAATGGGTCGGGTTCAGCTCCAGAATTGGGGCTTCTTCGGGCACGGTTTGACCATGTTGCTTGAGCATACGTTGCAGATTGCGATCCATCGCACTTTCGCTGGCAACGATACAAACCGCACTGTCTGTCAAACGATCTGTTGAGCGCACTTCTTGGACCGCATCACCAAGGACAGCTTTGAAGGCTGCACAAAGACGATCCACGCCATCTTTATCGGCGGCGTCTTCTTTGTTGTCATCCTCAGCGTCATCACCGTCCTTTTTAATCTTGGACAGATCAGCACCGCCTTTAGTGATTGACTGGAAGTTCTTTTCTTCAAACTGGCCTACACCGGGGATCCAGAATTCATCGATCGGGTCGGTCATGAACAGAACTTCCACGCCCTTGGCTTTAAAGCCTTCCAGCTGTGGTGATTTTTTCAAGGCTTCGATATCGTCACCGGAAATATAGAAAATCTGATCCTGACCTTCTTTCATCCGTGCCACATAATCTGTAAGGCTCACCCAGTCATCACCATGTGTGGATTTAAAGCGAGCAAGTGCGAGATTTTCTTTTTGGTGCGCGAAATCTTCGTAAATGCCTTCTTTCATGACGGCGCCGAAGTTTTCCCAGAATTTGGCATAGCCTTCGGCGTCTTTTTCGGCCTTTTTCTTTAATTCACTAAGGATTTTCTTGGTCAGGCCTGTCTTGATTTTTGCTAATACCGGGTTGTGCTGCAGCATTTCACGCGATACGTTTAGCGGCAGATCGCCACTGTCGACCACACCGCGCACGAAACGCAGATATTGTGGGATCACCTCGTCACAGTCATCGGTAATAAAGACGCGATTGACATAAAGTTTCAGGTGGTTTTTGCGTTCCGGTGTGAACAAATCCATCGGGCGCGAACCGGGAATGAATAACAGGTTTGTATATTCAATCACCCCTTCGACTCTATTGTGCATGGTCAGCCAAGGATCATCAAAGGCATGGGCGACATGATGATAGAATTCTTTATATTGTTCTTCGGTGATGTCTTTGGCCGGACGTGTCCAGATGGCAGATGCACTGTTCAGTGTTTCTTCTTCTTCACCCAACAGAATAATGGGTAGATCGATATGATCTGAATAAGTGGTGACAATGGTGCGCAGACGCATGTCTTCCAAAAACTCGGATTGGTCATCACGCATGTAAAGCACGATGGTTGTACCGTGGCCGTCGCGGGTCGCGTCTGTGATGGTATAGTCACCTTCGCCTGTGCTTTCCCATGCCCAGGCTTTGTCTTCGCCAGCCTTGCGGGTGGTGACGACGACTTTTTCAGCGACCATAAAGGAAGAATAGAACCCGACACCAAACTGGCCAATCAGATTGACATCGCCCTTGTCGGATTCTTCAGCAGCCTTGATAAAAGCTTCGGTACCGGATTTGGCAATGGTCCCCAGATTATTAATGAGATCATCGTGGTTCATACCGATGCCGTTATCGGCAATGGTTAGTGTTTTTCTGTCTTTGTCCACTTTCAGCGTGATGCGAAAGTCCGAATCGCCTTCGCTCAGATCAGAATTTGTCTGGGATTCATAACGTAACTTGTCGCACGCATCCGATGCGTTGGAGATGAGTTCGCGTAGGAAGATCTCTTTATTGCTGTAAAGTGAATGGGTCACGATGTGCAGAAGTTTGCTGACCTCTGCCTGAAACGAAAGTTTTTCCTCAGTCATTGTATTTTTCAAAAGCCCCTAAGTTGAAAATGGATGTGCATGGATATGTTCAAAAAAAAGTCATGACGCAAGCCCTGAATGTAAAGAATCTGCAAAAATGCATCTCTTATGTTGCCAATGATAGATTTTGCAGGTATGAGAAGGGGAATTTCGTCAATTGTAGCGCCTAAACAGGGCTGCTGCGCACCTTATCTAAAGAATTTAAAGGCTCGAGTTAAAATGCAGTCTCCATTGCAAATTGTTTTTCGCGACGTAGATCATTCAGACGCTGTAGAAGAGCGTATCCGCGAAAAAGTAGAAATGTTGGAAAAACATTCTGATAAAATCGTAAGCTGCCGCGTGACAGTCAGCGCACCGCATAAAAGCAAAACTAAAGGCAATATGTATGACATTCGCCTTGACGTTTCGCTGCCAGGCGAAGAAATCGTTGTGAACAAAACACACAATGACGATCATGCACACGAAGATGTATACGTTACAATCCGTGACGCTTTTGATGCGGCCCGTCGCCAAATCAAAGAATGGGTTCAACGCAATCGCGGTGAAGTAAAACAGCATGATGATGTTGCTGTTGGCTGAGCTTTAAAGCTTCCCTTCAAAGAATTTTAAAAACTCGCTCCTTTAATTAAGGGGCGGGTTTTTTTATGGTCAAAGTTCAATAAAGTAACTTTTTGGTGATCCACAAACCGGACAGATCCAGTCTTCGGGCAGGTCTTCAAAGGCCGTACCAGAAGGTATGGGATGATCACCGTTGAGATTATCTTCATCCCCTTTTTGCGGATCATAAATATAAGGATCACATTCATTGTAGGTGCATTCCCATTTCGATGGGGGTTTTGCTTGAAGAAGCCCCGGAAAAAGAAAGACCATTGGCAGAGCAAAGAAGCAGCGTCTTGAAAACATCATGTCGGCACCTGTGAAGCACAGCAAAAGTGTCAGACGATTCTAGTCCTAAAGCCATAAAAGGCAAGGGGAGTTATGTGATATTCCCTTTACAATACCCCCTCGATTTAGTAGGAAAACGCCCCTGACTTTAAATGTTTGTTTTCTAATTTTCGTCTTATTCTCCATGTTTAAATACACACAAAAAAAATGTATTTGACAAATAATTAACAAACATTATTGTGCAATTAATTTGAAGGCTTGGATTCGTGCCTTCATAATGTCTTAAACCTGAACTATATGGTTCACTATTGCCCGTATGGATGGGCATGAAGTACTGCTAAGAGAGAGAAAATGGCTTTTTTCCAGGAAGACGTTCTAGAAGTTAAACATTGGAATGACACGTTGTTCAGTTTTAAGACAACACGTTCAGATGCCTTGCGTTTTCATAACGGTCATTTTGTGATGATCGGTCTGGAAGTTGAAGGTAAACCTTTGATGCGCGCTTATAGTATTGCAAGCCCAAACTATGAAGAATATCTGGAATTTTTTAGCATTAAAGTGCCGAACGGGCCGTTAACGTCACGTTTGCAGCACCTGAAAAAAGATGACAAAATTTTGGTCAGTAAAAAGCCAGTGGGTACATTGGTGATTGATGATCTGACACCTGCGAAAAATCTATTTCTCTTTGCAACCGGGACTGGCTTGGCCCCATTCCTGAGCATTATCCGCGATTTTGAAACCTATGAACGGTTTGAAAAAATCATCCTGTGCCATGGTGTGCGTTATGTGAACGAACTGGCCTATCAGGATTACATTATGAATGAGCTGCCGAATCACGAATATCTCGGTGAGATGATTTCTGAAAAGCTGGTTTACTATCCGACTGTGACGCGTGAGTCTTATCACAATCAGGGTCGCATCACCCATCTGATCGAAAATGGTAAATTATGTGAAGACTTGGGCCTACCACAACTGAACCCAGAAACAGATCGTGCCATGATCTGCGGGAGCCAGTTGATGAATGAAGACACCTGTAAAATCCTTGATAGTCTGGGCTTTAAAGCTTCCGACCATACAGGACATGCCGCAGATTATGTGATTGAACGCGCGTTTGTAGAACGTTAAGTTCCTATAAGAATAGCAACTTAAGCCCCTGCCTTCTACAAAGGCAGGGTGTTTTTCTTTTGCAATTTTGACGGATATGTATATACATAAGGTCTAACCTTATAGTAACTGGAACGTCATTTTATGGCAGTGAAACTGAAACAGCTTATGAAAGCCGGGCGCGCTGATATATCAGCTGTGCTGTTGATTGCTTTCCTGTTCCAGCTTTTAATGCCCATTGTCGTGCTCGCGGGTGAACGATCCGCGGATAGTGATTTCGAAACAGCGCTGCGTGCGAGTATTTGTCGCGTTTTTGTTGATGCAGACACCTCCCAAAGCCCCGATCAGCCTGCCCAAACCGATGGTTTTGTATGCGAATCGTGTGTGCTTTGTGCGAGCGCAGCCATATTGGATAACGACCTCCTTCCCGAAGTCGTCACTGCCAACCCACTAGCCGGGCTCCCCCAGTCCATAGAAGGGGTGGATCAAAGACAGGTCGCTTTTTCTTTAAAAGCCAGACCGTCCGCCCCGCGCGCCCCACCATACATTTAAGCTCTCCTCCCTCATTGGTGGAAGGGCCTTATTTATTGCCACCTCTTTAAGGTGCTTTCATCATTGAGAAAGCACGAGAAAAGAGGAAAGCGTTGCCTTATGCGCGCCTCCCTTTTCTCGTGCTTAATTTTCAAAAGATTTTTCTGAATATATCCGAGTTTATGAATATGAAACGTAACACGCTGTTATGGGCAACGGCTTTGTGTAGCTGTATGCCTGCAATCCCTTCTTTTGCAAATGATGTTCCGGTCTTGCCCGAAGTGGTGAGTGAAGGCGAAGCACCTGAAGCCAGCCGATTGATCCTTAATTTCGAAGATGAAGTTAACATCCCGGCACGCGATGGCGGTGATTTGTTGAAATCCTTACCCGGCGTATCGGGTAGCCGTATGGGCAGCCATGGTGTCGATCCCTTTATTCGGGGTCAGAAGCAAACCCAGATTAATATTATTGATGATGGGGTGACGGTCATTGGGGGGTGCCCTAACCGTATGGACCCGCCGTCGGCCTTTTTATCTTTGGAAGGCAATGACGAACTGATTGTGGAAAAAGGCTATAGTTCGGTTGAGCATGGCGCAGGTGGTTGTGGCGGTACGGTCATGACACGGCGCAACGCCCCAACGTTTGAAGAAGGTCGCACAACGAAATTTTCTGCAGGCGGCGGTTATGATAGCAACGGGGATGCCCGTGATGTTTATGTAAAAGGGTCGTTTTCTTTTGAAAACGGCGGATATGTTCGCGCCAATATTGAAAAGAAAATGTCGCGTTCTTATGAAGATGGGAATGGCAAGGATGTGCGCTCTGGCTTTAAAAACCATGGTGGACGTTTTGATGTGGGCTTTAACCCAACTGATGAAACAAGCATGACCTTTGGTGTTCAGATCGATGATACGTCTGATGCATTGTTTGCCGGTGCTGGTATGGATGCGCCGGAATCTACATTGATGGCTTTACGAAGCAAGGTGGATCAAAAAGTTGATTTTGGTGTGTTTAACCAGTTAACGGCTTCGGCTTATGTCAGTCAAGTTGAACATACCATGGATAACTACTCATTGCGTGATCGTGCTTTGGCGATGGGTATGTTGACCGAATCTGATACTCAGGTCCTTGGGGCAAAGCTTTCTTTGGAAGGCACAGGGTTGCTTGCGGGCGTTGATATGAAAATCGCCAGTCAGGATGCCTTGCGCTATATGGGGGCACAAACCAACATTTATGCGGCGGGCAATGAACATGCCTATATGTGGCCGGGGGTACGAACTGACCAATTTGGCCTATTTGGTGAAAAAGAATATCAACTGGCAGAAACGTCCAAAGTGAAAGTGGGCTTGCGTTATGATTACATCGGAGTAGATGCCGGAAAGGCTGAAACAATTTCGTCACGCACAAACCGTTCGGCCAGTGATGTTTATCAGATGTATTACGGCAAGCGTTGGGATAATAAATCCGAACACAACTTTGGTGGTCTTGTCCGTTTCGATCAGGATATCACCAAGGATTGGGGGCTAAACCTGTCTCTGTCTCGTGTCGTGCGCACGGCTGATGCGACAGAACGCACTATGGCGGGCGATCATGCTACAGCTTCGCTTCGTTGGGTCGGTAATCCGGATATTGACCCGGAACAACATCATCAAATCGAATTGGGAACAGTTGTTCAGAAAGAAACTTGGGATATGTCGGGTTCTGTTTTTTATAACAAAGTCAGCGATTATATCCTTCGTGACAAGGCGCGCGGACAGGATGGTGTCTTGTTATCTGATAATGCCACTATTTACCGTAACGTAGATGCGACGTTGATGGGGGCAGAATTTGCCAGTCATTTGGATGTGAACGAAAATATCGGCTTCGGTTTCAATGCGGCATACACCTATGGTGAAAATGACGAAGATAATCGGGCGCTGGCTCAAATCGCCCCGTTGGAAATCGGTGCAAGCACTGAATATACCACTGCGGACTGGATGGCTGGTCTTCAAATGCGTGCGGCGGCGAAACAGACCCGCGCGGATATCGAAGCCGGAAATAACAGCGGTCAGGATTCAGGTGAGACAGGTGGATATGCTGTCTTTGATATCTACGGCAAAATCTGGGCGTTTGAACCGTTTGATGTCGCCTTGGGCGTCACTAACGTCTTTGATAAAACCTACGCCAACCACTTGAATCGGGCCAGCAGCTTTGACAATGAAGTGTCACAGGTGAATGAACCGGGTCGTTCATTCTTCATTCGGGTCAATGCAGACTTCTAGTTTTGATCCGCATATGATGAGGACGGTGGGGCTGTCAGTCGACCTTCCCGCCGTCCATCGCCTGAGCTTTGCTTTAGGCGCATTGGCTTTGCATGGCCTTTTGTTATTATTTTTCCTGTTGAATATTGATGGTGAAGCGGGGCTGGCAGATGTCGTTCAGCCAGAAGCTGAAGAAATAGTTTTTTTTGTGGAAACTGTGGTCCCGCAAGTGATTGAAGAAAAGGTGATTGAGCCGGAAGTGGAAGAAGAAATCTATGAAGAAGTGCTTGAAGATACGGTCGAGGAAGAACAAGCAGAAGTCATAGAAGAAGCCCCTGAAAAAATTGAAAAACCACAACCGCCCAAACCACGGATTGTTGTTCAAAGACCAACACCAAAACCGGCTATCCCAAAACCTGTTCAAACACTTGTTCAGAAGCCGGTACAAAAAATAAGTCTTGCCCGGCAGGTCAAATCGGCCAAACCGGGTTTTGTAAAACCCAGTTTTCCGGCCTATTTAAAAAACCCACCACCGAACTACCCAAAAAATGCAAGAAAACGGCACATGGAAGGCGTGACGCAGTTGTGGGTGCAAATCAGTGAAAAAGGTTTGGTCCTCAGTCTGAAAGTCCATAAGTCTTCGGGTCATTCACGTTTAGATCAGGAAGCCGTAAAAGCCGTAAGAACATGGCGTTTTATACCTGCCAAAAAACAGGGCTACCCCGTTATCGGTGAAGTGATTGTCCCTATTCGGTTTAAGTTAAAAACAGAAACATAAAACGAAAAAACACACCATCTTTAGACAGTGTGCTTTTGCGCGTTTATTAAGGCTTTCTTAGAAGCGATAGTTGATGCCAGCAGACAGGACATTAACATCGGCACTGCCAAGGACGTAGTGTTCATATTCTGCCCGCAGGTTAAGTCCACCAATAATTGTCAGTTCAGCCCCGGCACCTACAACAGCATCAAAGCCGCTTTCATTGTCGTCAGCACTCGTTGTGGCAGAGTTGAGGCTTGCATCTACATCCCAGCGATGAAGGCCACCTTTCACAAAAGGACGAACGGCCCCCATTTTATATCCAAGCGTCCCGGACAGGCCAAAACTTTGGCCACTGATTGAAATGTCGGCGTTTTGGTTGAAAGTATAGTTTGTTCCATCGATGGAAAAGGTTGAACCATTATTCCCTGATAAACTTGCTTCCCCAAAATTGATGTAATGGATTTCAGCACCTAAGTATTTGTTAAATTGAAGGCCACCATAGACTTTGTAAGAAATATCTTCTTCATCTAGGGTGGCTGTCCCTTCTGTGATCCCTGTATCTGTCGAACTACGACCAACGGATCCACCAAGATAGAATAATTCAGCCCCTCGTTTGGTTTTATAATCTCCTGCGAAGCTGACGGATGAGGCCATTACTAAAGCCGTCGTCAGGAGGAATGTTTTTTTCATTACCGATCCTTAAGTTATTATATGCACACTTATACTAATGATTTCATTCTTAAGAGGAATTTATCAAGAAAACCTTAACGGGTAAACTTTAACATTATTCAAATTTTTGAATTCTTGCGCTTTTAGATAAACTCGGTCATTGTCAGCCGCGTTATGCAAATCGATACTTCTTCACGGGCGCGCATTTCAGCTGTGCTCGGTCCCACCAATACAGGTAAAACCTATCTCGCGCTGGAACGGATGATGGGTCATGCGACGGGCATGATCGGTTTTCCGTTGCGATTGCTCGCGCGTGAAAATTATGATCGGGTGGTGGCCGTTAAAGGGGCTGCGCAAGTGGCCTTGATTACCGGCGAAGAAAAGATCATTCCGCCGCACGCGCGCTATTTCCTTTGCACGGTTGAATCCATGCCGCTGGAACGCGATGTCGAATTTATTGCCATTGATGAAATCCAGCTTTGTGGTGATCCAGATCGCGGTCATATCTTTACTGATCGATTGCTGAATGCACGTGGTCGTAGCGAAACCATGTTTATGGGATCGCGCACCATCGCCCCTTTGATCCGCCAGTTGGTCGATGAGGTGGAATTTGAAGAACGGCCGCGCTTTTCCAATCTGACTTACACCGGGTCCAAAAAAATCACGCGTCTGCCCAATCGGTCGGCCATCGTGGCGTTTTCCGCCTCCGAAGTTTACGCCATTGCGGAATTGATCCGCCGACAAAAGGGTGGGGCGGCGGTTGTGTTGGGGGCGCTCAGTCCACGTACGCGCAATTCGCAAGTGGAACTTTATCAAGCCGGTGAGGTGGATTATATCGTGGCGACCGATGCCATCGGCATGGGCTTGAATATGGATGTGGATCATGTTGCCTTTGCCGCTTTATCCAAATTTGATGGTCGCCAGATGCGCGGGCTCACCCCGTCCGAAACCGCACAAATTGCAGGGCGTGCCGGACGATATATGCGCGATGGGACCTTTGGGGTCACGGGGGATTGCCCGGATATGGATCCGGAAGTGGTGGATCGTCTGGAAGCACATGAATTTGAAACGATTGAGCAGATTTACTGGCGAAATTCACGCATTCGTTTCACCAATCTTGAAACATTGCAGATGGATTTACGCGCAGGCCCACAAAGCCGCAATTTGGTCCGCCCTCGCCTGCCGGAAGACGAAATTACGTTGGATTTTCTGGTGAAAAATCAGGATATCACAGCCCAAGCGAGCCACCCCAAACGGGTCAAACTGCTGTGGGATGTGTGTCAAATCCCGGATTTTGCAAAGACCATGTCCGACAGCCACCCGCGTTTACTCGGGCAGCTTTATCTGCATCTATGTAGCCATAAAAATATTCTGCCGACCGATTGGGTGGCAGGCCATGTGCAGCGACTGGATCGCACGGATGGCGATATCGATACACTGACGCAACGTTTGGCGGGTATTCGCACATGGACCTATATTTCTCAACGGGGACAATGGTTGCGAGATCCAAACCATTGGCAGGATGTGACGCGTGGGATTGAAGATAAGATATCTGATGCGCTGCATGAACAATTAACCAAACGCTTTGTGGATCGACGCACCTCGACTTTAATGAAAAAACTGAAAGACCGCGAAGATTTGATGGCCGGGGTGACAAAATCCGGGGACGTTTTGGTGGAAGGGCACTTTGTCGGGCGCTTGGCAGGGTTTCATTTCGCCGCAGACGAAACCGATAACCCTCATGCCAAGCGGGCAGTCAACTCTGCGGCGCTGAAAGCGTTAAGACAGGAAATGGATCGCCGTGTCAGCTTGTTTGAAGATGAAAAGGACGATGTTTTTTCTTTGCGCGATGATGGGTATATTCTGTGGCGATCACATGCCTGTGGTCGCTTGTTTAAAGGCAATGACCTGCTGCACCCAAGATTGGAAACCTTAAACTTCGATTTAATTGATGAACCGTTGCGCCTGCGGGTCAAGGCACGATTGCAACGCTGGTTGGACAGGACGGTTCAATCCTTGCTGGCACCGCTTTTCAAATTGGAAAAAGCGGACGTGAGCGGCACGGCACGCGGGATTGCCTTTCAGGTGCGCGAAGGGTTGGGGTCCTTGGCACGTAAAGACGTAGCCGACCTAATCGAGGGGGTAAGCCATAAAGAGCGCAAGATATTGCGCAAATGTGGCCTGACCTTTGGGCGCGAAAGCCTTTATTGTCCGAAATTGCTAAAAGCGGCCGCCGTAAAACTGCGTGCGGACCTGTGGGTGATTTATAACAGTCCGGAGATCACGCCCGCCTTTCCGGCAAATGGTGTGACGTCTTTTGCCTATAAACAGGGGATGCCAAACGGATTTTATGAAACGATTGGCTATCGTCGTTTTGATCAATTGTGCCTGCGCCATGATATGATTGAACGCATCGCTGAACTTGCTTGGGAGCGAACAAAAAAGAATAAGGCGCCCGTTGATGGGGATTTTGTCTCGCTCGCTGGATGTTCTAACGTTCAGATGGGCGAGATTTTGAAACGGTTGGGCTATTTTGTTGAGAAAAAGGACGAGGCGCTTTTCGTTGGACGTAAGAAACACCATATAAAGAAAAAGGCGGCATCATCCAAAAGGGTACGAAAACCGAAGGTCGCCCCGGATTCACCGTTTGCCAAACTGAAACACTGGAACAAATGAGCGAAACACTACGTATTGATAAATGGCTGTGGCACGCCCGCTTCTTTAAAAGCCGCACATTGGCAGCCAAGTTTGTACAATCCGGCAAGGTTCGGGTGAATGGCAGCGCCATTTCCAAAGCCCATGTGGCCTTAAAATCCGAAGACGTGCTGACCTTCCCACTCGGGCCGCATATCCGCTTGATCCGTGTTATTGCCATGGGGGAACGCCGTGGTCCTGCACCCGAAGCGCGCACATTGTACGAAGACCTAGACCCCCCGCAACCAAAACCAAAGAAGCCTAAGGACCCTATTGTTGCCGAACGCGATCCCGGCACAGGCCGCCCGACCAAACGAGAGCGTCGCAAGATGGATCAATGGTTGGAAGATGCGCAGTAATCAGGGATCAATAGTCTCATCCTTATCCCGATTGTGCTTTTTTCTAAGGTAAAGCGCGCCAACGATGACGAGGATCCAGATGCTGATGCCGAAGAGACCGAGTCGTGCGTCGGGGTCTTTTTCGATGACGAACATGGAAAAAGCAATGCCGAGCAGGAAAATGATGATGCCAAAGACCACCATGTCCGCTTTAAATTCGGGTCGTTTCTTCATAATTCATTGATATACATTTATTCTAAATGAAAGACCAAGGAAAAATTATTGGCGGGCATCTCCACAATTTGGGAAAGAATCAGCCCGTTCTTTCGGGCTTCGGCTTCGACATCTTCCATATGGCGCACACCAAAACGCGCGTCTTTTTCTTTAAGCCAGCCCTCAAAACTCACGTTGGATGGTGCTGTGTGTTGCCCGTTTCTTTGATAGGGGCCATAAAGATAGAGAAAGCCGTTTTCCTTTAACAAGCTTCCTGCTTTTTTCATCAGTCCCACGGTTGCTTCCCACGGGCTGATATGGACCATATTGATACAGAGGATACCATCCATCATGGGCAGGTTCCATTCTTCTTGCGTTGTATCAAGCTGGCGGGGTGGTTGAATGTTGGTTAATCCAGTGTGATGTGTCCAGGCCTGAATGCTGTTTAGACAGTCTGCTTCAAGGTCACTGGGGTAAAAGGTGATTCCCTTATGTTTTTCAGCGAAATGGACGATATGCTCACCACTACCACTGGCAATTTCCAGGCAATGTCCTTCGGGCGGAAAAATATTTTCCAGCACAGTTAAAATTGCGTCGCAATTTCTTTTTGTAGCGGGGTAGAATAGTCGTTTATCCATCTAATTAAATCCTTCCTTTTCAATAAGATAGAACGAACTAGGGATGGTTACAAGGTTTGTAATAGATCTAAGTCGCAATAGCGGTAAAAAATATGCAATAACCATAATATTCATATGGTTGCTGTCCTTATAAGATTGTGCTAACTCAAAGCCATTGGTGGGGAAAGCAAGTTGTTTTCCTGACAGGTTATTATTAACGATTCGCCTTTTGTGGTGACCGATTCGCGGCCATATATGCGAAGGCATTCAAAAAAACGGAGATTCAGATGACCTACGTTGTCGTGGAAAACTGTATTAAATGTAAATACACTGACTGTGTCGAGGTCTGCCCGGTCGATTGCTTCTATGAAGGTGAAAACTTTCTAGTCATTAACCCGGACGAATGTATCGATTGTGGTGTATGTGAGCCGGAATGTCCTGCCGAGGCAATCCTGCCTGATACCGAGGACGGTATTGAAAAATGGCTGGAAATTAACCAGAAATACGCTGAAGTCTGGCCTAACATTACAGCCAAAAAAGACCCGATGGATGGGGCTGACGACCAAAACGGTAAGTCCGGCAAAGAAGCCGATCTTTCCGAAGCACCGGGTGCAGGCGATTAAGCTTTAACCTGCTGCATTGCAAAAGAAATTAAGGGACCTGCTTTCCTGCCGTCTTGGGAAAGCGGGTTTCTGTCATGTTTTTGTAACTTAGGTCTGTATTTTAAGACCAACTTGTGTTATACACTAATACAGTAGCCGGTTCCATGCGGGGCCGGTTTTTGACCGTCCGGAGCCGAATACCCCTGTCAAACTTATGACTCCTGATGGCCGCCTAACCTTATATAGATGACTTCTGTCAATGTTCAGTCCTTCCGCTTAAACTTGCGGACGGTTTTTTTGTCCCTGAATTTTGGCTGAATTCTTCTATACAATGAAGAGTGAGAGAAAAAATATGGCTCAAAACCTTCCGTTCGATTCTGGTGATTTCGTTGTATATCCGACCCATGGCGTCGGCCGCGTTGTCGGTGTGGAAACTCAGGAAATCGGTGGTCACGAATTGCAGTTGTTCGTGATTACATTCGAACATGAACGCATGACCCTTCGCGTTCCCGTTGGTAAAATTAAAGCGGCTGGCCTGCGTAAACTCAGCACTGGTAAAGTCATGGAAAGCGCCATGACCACCCTCAAAGGGAAAGCTAAAGTTAAACGCACGATGTGGAGCCGTCGCGCTCAGGAATATGAAGCAAAAATCAATTCTGGTGATCCGGTTCAAATCGCAGAAGTTGTCCGCGATCTTTACCGCAATGTGGGTCAACCGGACCAGTCTTTCTCTGAACGCCAAATCTATGAAGCAGCCCTTGAGCGTTTGGCCCATGAAGTTGCGGCTGTTGAAAATATCGACAAAGAAGCAGCAACAGAAAAGCTGGAAGATGTACTTCAGAAAGAAAAAGCTGCATAAGCTTTTCTTGCATAACGTCTTTTTAAAAGGCAGGATGGACTTAAAGGTTCTCCTGCCTTTTATTTTGTGGTCGCGCTAAAGGGATAAACAGGCCGATGTCGAAAGACACAAAATTTGCAGAACTGGTTGGGAAAAAACGCATCTGGGCGGTTGCAAGCATCCATGGTGAGTTGGAAAAGCTTAAAAACCTGCATGGACAGCTAGCGAATCATTTTTTGCCCGGCGATGCTTTGATCTATATGGGGAATATTTTGGGTCGTGGTCCAGACGTCGCGGGCACCATTAATGAAGTCTTGAACTTTCGTCGTCTTGTGATTTTACAAGAAGGCGCGGAAATAGATGATGTGATTTTCCTGCGCGGCTGTCAGGAAGAAATGCTCTATAAATTGCGTCACATTCCCTTTGCCAAAGAACCGGAAGAGGTCTTGACCTGGATGGCCGGACAAGGGGTGGAAAGCACCTTGCGCGCCTATGGCACATCTTGCGAAGAAGGTATCCGTGCGGCCAACGAGGGTATGAGCGTGGTGACCAGCTGGATGAATGCCCTGAAAGCTGAAATGCATAAACAGGATGGTCACGAACAATATATGGATGCGCTTAAACGTGCTGCTTACACAGCCGATAAAAAGCTCTTGTTCGTAAACGCCAATATTGCCCCGGATATGCCGCTCGATGCCCAAAGCGATGCCTTTTGGTGGGGAACTCAGGAATTCAGAGAATTCGATTACCCCTTTGGTGGGTTCGAACGCACCGTGCGCGGATACGACCACCGCCACGAAGGCTTTCACATGGCAGACCATCAACTCTGCATCGATGCCGGCTGTGGCTTTGGCGGCACGTTAGTTTGCGTCTGCTTCGAAGAGAACGGTGCCTTGGTGGAACGCATCGAGGTTTAGAGGGCTGACTGAAGTTGCCAATGCTCTCTTTATTATCTGTATTCTACTATTTCATTTCTTTAATTCGATTAGTCTTATCAACTTTTAAAGAGGAAGAAGGGTGCGATAAAATTGTCTTTACTGGACAAAAATAAAGTGCAATTTTAAGGAATGAACTATGCGCTCTCATTCACTTTATAATTGTTTTAAAGAGGTCTGATGTTTTATCGAAAATATAATTATTTCATTATTTTTGGCGTTATTCTTTTGTTGGTCAGCGGCTGTACCAAATCATATGTAGACCCAACATATGGTAAAACGTCTTACGATGATATTGAGCGTCGAGCTGATCCCTTTAAGTGGCAAATTCAAGTCGAATTTCAGCGCAATGGAGAACCATATCCACAGGCAAACGAACTAGTCTATGCACAAGTGGAACGTATTGTAAGAGCGAGTGGGCTCGCTGTTCCCGTCGAGAGAGCTAATAAAGCAACACTAAAAATTATTTTGAATAATGTGGTGGATCTTGGTGAAGCCGCTGCAAAGGGATTCGGGACAGGACTGACTTTCGGTTTAGCCGGAAGCACGGTCACGGACTATTATGAAATGGATGTAACTTTAACTGATGGAGACATGGTTATTAAGAAGCCCAAGTATAAACACGCTATTCATTCTACGGTCGGTAATGCCTCTGCTCCTATTGGATTATCCCCAGTCCCAGTTAATGAGGCATTCTCCATTGTCTTAGAAGAAATGGTTTTGAATGCTTTAAAAGACTTGGAAATAGAATTAAAAGAGCAAATGCCGAGGGATTAATAGATATAGCTTTAACGTTTATGTCAATTTGGGACATGATCAGAAAAAAGAGCGGATAGCATTCTAAAGTATGGAACAGATTTGTTTACTTGACAATCCGAAGTGAAATCGAACTTTCGCCTCTTTCCATTGCAATATTGTGGGCTTTTCTGTATGACAGGCGCAACATCGTCTGATTTTTGAGGAGCCACCCTATGATCCCGCGCTATTCCCGTCCTGAAATGACTTCTATTTGGGAGCCTGCCAATAAATTCCGTATCTGGTTTGAGATTGAAGCTCATGCTTTGACTAAGATGGAAGAACTGAATGTTGTGCCGAAAGGGACGTCCGATGTGGTTTGGTCCAAGGGCCAGAAGGAATATACGCCGGAACGGATCGCGCGCATTGACGAGATCGAACTTGAAGTCAAACATGATGTCATCGCATTTCTGACCGAACTGGCAGAAAATGTTGGAGATGAAGCGCGTTTTGTGCATCAGGGTATGACCTCTTCTGACGTATTGGACACATGTCTTTCTGTCCAAATGATGCAAGCAGCCGACATTTTGTTGGCTGATCTGGACCGTCTGCTCGCTGCGTTGAAAAAACGCGCCAAAGAAACCAAAGATATGGTGTGTATCGGTCGTTCCCACGGGATTCATGCAGAACCTGTGACCATGGGGCTGAAGTTTGCCCGTTTTTATGCAGAAATGGATCGTAACCGTAAACGTCTTTTACAAGCGCGTGAAGAAATTGCGACTTGTGCCATTTCTGGTGCGGTTGGAACCTTTGCCAATGTGGACCCGCGCGTTGAAGAATATGTCGCTGATAAAATGGGGCTGACACCAGAGCCGATTTCGACACAAGTCATCCCGCGTGACCGTCATGCTAATTATTTCTGCGTACTCGGTACTATTGCGTCATCCATCGAAAATATCGCTATTGAAATTCGTCATATGCAACGCACCGAAGTGCGCGAAGCACAGGAATATTTCGCGCCTGGCCAAAAAGGTTCAAGTGCGATGCCGCACAAACGTAACCCGATCCTGACAGAAAACCTGACAGGTCTTGCCCGCACGGTTCGTATGGCGGTGACGCCTGCGTTGGAAAATGTTGCCCTTTGGCACGAACGCGATATTTCCCATTCTTCCGTTGAACGTATGATCGCACCGGATGCGACTGTGACATTGGATTTTGCCTTGGGCCGTCTGGCGGGCACCATTGAAAAGCTGGTTGTTTATCCACAAAACATGCTGGATCATATGAACAATTTTGGCGGCATCCATGATGCACAACGTGTTCTACTATTCTTGACGCAAAACAATGTGTCTCGTGAAGATAGCTATCGTATCGTGCAACGCAACGCCATGCGCGTATGGAAATCTTACGGCATCGACCCGGATAACCCGGATGGGAAAGTCGAGTTGGACGAAGTCGAAAAAGAAGCTGCAAAATATGACAACCGTTTGTTCTTCTTCCTGTCCAAGGATGAAGGGCTGACTGAGCATTTGAGCGTTGAACAGCTGAAAGCCCTGCTGGATGAAGATTCTGTTTCTTATCACACCAAACGTGTTGATGTGATCTTTGAACGGGTCTTTGGCAAAGACTAAGTCTTGATCGCTGTATAAATCTTTAAGAAGGGTTGGTTTGCTTGATTGCTCCAACCCTTTTTATTTGATATGACGTCTAACCTATTCTCTTATCTTATCTGCCTGCGCACATAGGATTGCGCAAAGGCTGGAGTATGAACATATGACAAGCGTCACCAAACCAAGCCAAAAGCCAAATAATCCGAACTTTTCTTCTGGTCCCTGTTCTAAACGCCCGGGCTTTACGTTGGATGCGTTGAAGGATGCGCCGCTGGGTCGATCCCACCGTGCGAAGATTGGCAAGGATAAGCTGGCGGAAACGATTACGCGCACCAAAGAGATTTTAGGTTTGCCAGAAGATTATCGTTTGGGGATTGTCCCGGCCTCGGATACAGGGGCGGTGGAAATGGCGCTGTGGTCTTTGTTGGGTGCACGCGGTATTGACATGTTCCAGTGGGAAAGTTTTGGCAAAGGCTGGGTTGGCGATGTGAAAAACCAGCTTAAGCTGGACGATGTGCGCGAATTTGTTGCTGATTATGGTCAGTTGCCGGATTTTAGCCAAGCTGATTTTAGCCGTGATGTGGTCTTTACCTGGAACGGGACGACATCTGGTGTATGCGTACCCAATGGCTATTGGATTTCTGATACCCGTGAAGGCCTGACCATCTGTGATGCGACCTCGGCGGTTTTTGCGATGGACATTCCATGGAACAAGATCGATGTCTTGACCTATTCCTGGCAGAAAGTGATGGGTGGTGAAGGTGCGCATGGGGTCTTGGTTCTGTCCCCGCGGGCTGTGGAACGTCTGGAAAGCTATACGCCAGCCTGGCCGATGCCGAAAATTTTCCGCATGACCAAGGCGGGTAAATTGATCGAAGGCATTTTTGAGGGGGCAACGATTAACACCCCATCCATGCTGTGCGTAGAAGATGCACTGGATGGCTTACGCTGGGCGGAAACTATTGGCGGGCTTGAAGGGTTGAAAAAACGTTCTCAAGCGAACCTTGCGGTTTTGGAAGACTGGATTGCAGGACAAAATGACTTTGCCTTTTTGGCAGATAATAAAGCCATTCGGTCCAATACATCGGTGTGTCTGTTAATTACTTCCGATTGGTTTAAAGTCTTAAGTGAGGAAGATAAAACTAAAGTGTCGAAAAAGCTGGTTGCCTTGCTGGATCAAGAAGGTGCGGCCTATGATATCGGATCTTATCGGGATGCCCCTGCGGGCTTGCGCATCTGGTGCGGGGCAACGGTGGAAGCCGATGATCTCAAACTGTTGACCCCATGGCTTGATTGGGCATTGGATCAAGTTAAAGCAGACTATTGCTGATAAATCATTTTTGCTTCAATGTGTTGTCCCGGTGTAAATTCGGGATGATTTAGTTTGTCTGCACCTAAACCTGTGGTTTTTGCTTGTTTGTATTTTCTGAAAAGAATACCATTTCATAAAAATATAAAACGATGACAGGTTAGGTTTAGGAGACAAGCACATGAAGCATGTGATTTTAGGGGCGGGCCCGTGTGGGGTGAACGCGGCACAGACTTTGCGCAAACAGGACCCGGATTGCGATATTGTTCTGGTGGGGGATGAACCGGAATTGCCCTATTCACGCATGGCTATCCCGTATCTTTTGGTTGGTAATATCGAAGAAAGCGGCACCCATATCAAACGTTCGGACAGTTTTTACAGCGATAGCCGCATCACTTTACGCCAGAACCGGGCTGAAACAGTCGATACAGAGCACAAAAAAGTCACCTTGTGTAATGGCGATGTGGAAAGTTATGACAAATTGCTGGTCGCTACAGGATCACGTCCAGTAAAGCCACCGATTGAAGGGTTGGATCAGCCCGGTGTGCATCATTGCTGGACGCTGGAAGATGCTCGCAGGATTGTTGAACTGGCCCATGAAGGCGCGCATGTGGTCTTGCTGGGCGCGGGCTTTATCGGTTGCATTATCTTAGAAGCGCTGGCCTTGCGCAAGGTCAAACTGACAGTGGTGGAAATGGGGGATCGCATGGTCCCGCGCATGCTGGATGACACGGCGGGCAATATGCTGAAAGACTGGTGCCAATATAAAGGCGTCAGTGTTCATACCAACACGAAAATTACCAAACTTGAACCGAATAAAGGCTTTGAGGAAGATACATTGTTGGTCGATCTGGATAACGGCCATCAGGTTCCGGCCCATCTGGTCGTGGTCGCGGCAGGGGTCGTTCCAAATGTGGAATTTTTACAGGAAAGTCAGGTTAAGCGTAAAAACGGCCTGTTGATTAATTCGAACATGATGACAACGGCAACCGATGTGTATGCCGCAGGGGATGTCGCCCAAGGGCTTGATTTTTCAACAGGGGGGATGTCTGTTCACGCTATCCAGCCCACGGCAACTGAACATGGTCGTATTGCGGCGTTGAATATGTCAGGTGTGCCGACGGCTTATCAGGGCTCACTTGTTATGAACGTTCTGGATACCTTGGGCCTGATTACAGCGTCTTTCGGTTTATGGGACGGGGTTGACGGCGGGGATCGTGCGGTTTGCCTTGATAAGGAAAATTATCGCTATATCCGTCTGGAATTTGATGGCAACGTCCTGGTTGGTGCACAAGTGGTTGGTCGAACGAACCACGTAGGTGTCTTGCGTGGTCTGATTCAAAGTCGAATAGATTTATCGCGTTGGAAAGATAAATTGATGAAAGACCCGCACCGCATTATGGAAGCTTATATCGCCTGCACCCAACATTAACCAAAGCGAAAGGCATGTCTGTTTCATGAAGATGACCTTGAAACTTTATGCGCAATTGGGCAAGTACCTGCCAGAAGGCACCCCTGCGAATGAGGCGGTGATTGACATTGCACCCGATGCATCTGTCTTGGATGTGCTAAACCGTTTTCAGGTCCCCTTGGAAATGTGTCACCTTGTTTTGGTGAATGGTAATTATCTGGCGCCAGAAAGTCGGGCAAGTCACCTTTTGCAGACAGACGATCATCTGGCCGTTTGGCCGCCTGTAGCCGGGGGATGATCTTGGCTGATTATGTGGAAATTACCCGTGAAATGGGGACCAATCATAAAGATTTCTTGCGCTTGTTGCCAAGATCGGTCCCTGATGCCCATCTGGTTGTCACAGGCAATGAAAGCGATGGGGCCAAAATTGTGATTGAGGATGCCCCCCTTGGGCGAATTGAAATTGATCTATCGGCAGTGGGGGAAAGACGCATCGCTTTAATCTGTCTTCCCGTGACCCATGTGCGTTTTCGTTTTTTCGGGTTGGACCAGAAAAGCGCACATGCAGAATATGAACGTATGTCCAAATATTTTCAACGCGGCGGGGGCTGATTACAAGTGGGGGAGTTTTCATCGGCCTTTGCAGCCGCTTTTCAATTGATTACGACACTGGATGCAAATCTGGTTGAAATTGTCTGTCTGTCCTTGCAGGTCAGCTTAAGTGCGGTTTTAATCGCGGCTGTCATCGGTTTGCCATTGGGCGCGGCTTTGGTGTTGTTGCCCATTCCAGGCAAGCGCGCCGTTGTGGTCTTTTTAAATGCTCTTATGGGACTGCCACCGGTGGTCGTGGGCTTAATCCTTTATCTGATTTTATCGCGTTCCGGCCCGTTGGGGGTGATGGGATTACTTTTTACACCTGCGGCTATGATTATTGCGCAGGTGGTATTGATTACCCCGATCATTGCCGCCCTGACCCGTCAGGTGGTGCAGGAACTGTGGGCGGAATATCGTGAACAATTACTGTCTTTGGGATGCAGCCGAAAATCGGCGATTTTTACTTTACTGTGGGATGGGCGTTTCAGTCTGATTACGACTGTTTTGGCAGGCTTTGGACGTGCCAGTGCAGAAGTCGGCGCGGTGATGATTGTCGGGGGGAATATCGATCATGTCACCCGCGTCATGACGACAGCAATTGCCCTTGAAGTCAGTAAAGGCGATCTCGCTCTTGCGCTGGGTTTAGGAATTATTCTACTGAGTTTGTCTTTAGGGATTAATGCCACCGCTTTCTTATTGGGTGAGTTTGCGAAAAAGAGGATCGGCGCATGAGTATTCTGCCTTTAGAAGTAACCAATCTATGCTTCGAAGCCCGTGGCAAGCGTCTGGTTAAAGAAGCAACATTTAGGATTGAGGCTGGCTCGCGCACCATGATTTTAGGTGCTAACGGAGCGGGTAAAAGCTTGTTGCTGCGCCTGTGTCATGGTCTGTTGGATGCGTCGGAGGGGCAAGTTAGTTGGAATGGGGATGTCGATTTCACAGACGTTTCGCGAAAACAGCAGGCAATGGTGTTTCAGCGCCCAGTGATGTTACGTCGCACGGCCTTGGCTAATATTGAATATGCCCTGAAACTGCATCATGTCGATCAGACGGAACGCCGCGAACGCGCATTTGCTGTATTGAAAAAGGTCGGGCTTGCCCGTTTGGCAGATCAGCCCGCCCGGGTTCTTTCATATGGAGAACAGCAACGTCTTGCCATGGCCCGGGCTTGGGTGATAAAGCCGAAAGTTCTGTTTTTGGATGAACCAAGCGCCAGTTTGGACCCAAGTGCGACCCACAGTATCGAAGAAACCATTGAAGCGATTGCCTCAGAAGGCACGACGATTATTATGACCACGCACGATCTTGGTCAGGCCAAACGGTTAGGGACAGATGTGATGTTTATCCATCGCGGCCGAATTTTGGAACAGGCCCGCGCGGCTGATTTTTTTTCCGGTCCTGAAAATGATTTGGCACAGGCATTTTTGCGTGGAGATTTATTGTGGTGGAAACGAAAGAAACCTTATCCCGGTGGCGGGATTGATCATCAGGTCAGTCGCGGGTAACTTTGGCAGTGAAGATATAACCACGGTTACGTATGGTTTTAATAAATTTGGGTGTTTTGGGGTCTTCTTCTATTTTTTTGCGAAGACGGGTGATTTGCACATCAATGCTACGATCAAAGGCGGGGGTGTTGTTGCCGTGGACGAGATCAAGCAGTTGATCGCGGCTTAAAACCCGGTTGGGATGATCCATGAAGGCTTGCAGTAAGGTAAATTCTGTACTGGACAGATGCGGTTGCGTGCCATCCGGGCCAACGATTTCCAAAGAAGAAATATCCACTTTCCAGCCATCGAAATCATAGGTTCCTGCATCAAAGCCGGTATTCAGTGGGGGGAGTGGCTCGTTCGTTTTTGCCGTTACAACGCTTGCGGGTGTTGCTTGGGTGCGCCGGATGACGCTGCGTACGCGTGCTAAAAGTTCACGTGGTTCAAATGGTTTACCCAGATAATCATCGGCACCGACTTCCAGACCGATAATACGTTCTGTTGTCTCACCCCGACCACTTAAGATGACAATACCGATGTTGCAGCGGCTTTTAATTTCACGGGTTAAAGAAAGACCGTCCATATCCGGCAGGCCCAAATCGACAATGCACAAATCAATATCCGTATCAGAGATGATATTCAAAGCAGCTTGGCCTGAATTGGTGACGCTGGTTTTAAATTCCGCATCTTCAAGACAAGCTGTTACCACATCGGCAACGATGGGATCATCTTCTACGATCAGGACATGCTTGGTTTCCACCATGGATCACAAATTCTTTTATTGAAATATTTTGAAATAATATGTGGCAAAAGCTTTGTGCGCAATAGTTAAGGCTCCTGAAATGGATACAAAATCCATTTTTTTTCATCATAGGGTAATCGTTAAGGATCCAAGTTCTTCTTTTAGTAACAAGATCCACGGCGTCCGGTCTTTTCAAAATATTGCTGATGGTACTCTTCTGCCCGATAAAACGGGCTCGCAGCAACCACTTCGGTCACAACCGGGGCACCAAAGGTGTTGTGATTGTTTAAAAAGGTGACGGCGTTTTCGGCCCGTTTTTTTTGTTCGTCCGTATGATAATAAATGCCTGATCGATATTGCGTGCCCACGTCCGGCCCTTGCCGGTTTAAGGTGGTGGGGTCATGCATCTTGAAAAACGCTTCCAACAGGTCTTCATAGGATATCCGGCTGGGATCATATACCAATTGGACGGCTTCTACATGGCCTGTTGTTCCGGTGCAGACCTGTTGATAGGTCGGGTTCTCCGTCTGGCCCGATGTGTAGCCAACTTCAGCATCAACCACGCCATCGAGATCGCGAAAGCGCGCTTCCACACCCCAGAAACACCCGGCGCCAAATGTTGCTTTTAGATATTCTTTTGTCATCTCGTCTTTCCTCATTTGTTCTAGGCCCTGACCCTAGAAAGAGATAAGCTTTGTTTTCACAAACGCCAAGAGGCTTTATAAGTTTTCTTTATGGATGACATTAAACAGACAATCACGACTTTGGCCTTGGAAATGGGCTTTGATGCTGTTGGTTTTTGCCGTGCTGAAACCAGCGATCAGGCCAAGGCGGACTTGCGCGAATTTAATGCCCGTGGCCTATATGGCACCATGGATTGGATGCAGACGACAGAAGAGCGCCGCGCGGACCCAAAGGTCCTGTGGGAGGGGGCAAAATCCATCATTGTCTTGGGGATGAATTACGGGCCGGATTATGACCCGATGGAGAGGTTACAGGATAAAGACACAGGCGTGATCAGCTGTTATGCGCAAAACCGTGATTATCACGATACGGTCAAAAAACGCTTAAAACGACTGGCACGAGAGATGATGGCACGCTGGCCCGAAGATGAGTTAAAAGTCTTTGTCGATACCGCCCCGGTCTTGGAAAAACCCATTGCCGCACAAACCCCGGTGGGCTGGCAGGGCAAGCATAGCTGTATTGTATCGCGCGAATTTGGCTCCTGGCTGTTTTTGGGCGAAGTTTATACGACGCTTGACCTTGAACCGGACATACCGGAAAAGAACCATTGCGGCAGTTGTTCTTCCTGTCTGGATATTTGTCCTACCGATGCTTTTATCGCGGAAGGTCAGATCGATGCACGGCGTTGCATTTCTTATCTGACGATTGAATATGATGGGGTGATTGACCCCGAACTCGCCTTGAAAATGGATAATCGAATTTATGGCTGTGATGATTGTCTGGCCATCTGTCCGTGGACAAAGTTCGCGAAAGAAACAACAGAAAAAGATTTTATGCCGCGCGATGATTTTCGTCAGCCTGATCTGGGGATGCTTGTTGAATTTGATGATCCGACATTTCGGGAATTTTTTCGCGCCTCCCCGGTTAAACGGATCAAGCGCCACCGTTTCATTCGCAATGTCCTGATCGCCATTGTGAATGGCGCACGGGTTGACTTAATCAATCCGGTGAAACGTCTGGTGGAGGATGAGCATGAGGTTATTTCCCAAACCGCAAAATGGTGTTTAATGCAGCTTGAAGACATGCTAGACAAAGAAGCACAGTCAAAAATCTAAAAGGCCATTCATCGCCATGAAGCAGTATCTGGACCTCATGCGCCATGTGCGCGACACAGGTGTCTATAAAAGTGACCGTACCGGAACCGGGACCTATAGTGTCTTTGGTTATCAGATGCGCTTTGATCTGTCTGAAGGTTTCCCCTGTGTGACCACCAAGAAACTGCATTTGCGTTCCATCATTCATGAACTTTTGTGGTTCTTAAAAGGCGATACCAATATCAAGTATCTTAAAGAGAATAAGGTGTCGATCTGGGATGAATGGGCCGATGAAAATGGTAATTTAGGTCCGGTTTATGGTTATCAGTGGCGGTCCTGGCCGACGCCGGAGGGCGGGCATATTGATCAGATCAGCAAACTTGTCGATCAGATTAAAAACAATCCGGATTCGCGCCGTTTGATCGTGTCTGCCTGGAATGTGGCAAATGTGGATGATATGGCTTTGCCACCGTGTCACTGTTTGTTCCAGTTTTATGTGGCCGAAGGCAAATTATCCTGTCAGCTTTATCAACGCAGTGCCGATATCTTTCTAGGTGTGCCGTTCAATATTGCTTCTTATGCATTGTTGACCATGATGATTGCACAAGTTTGTGATCTGGAAGTCGGCGATTTTATCCATAGTTTTGGCGATGCCCATCTTTACGCCAACCATATGGAACAGGTTGACCTACAATTGGCCCGCACACCAAAGACATTGCCGACGATGAAGATCAACCCGGATGTCAAAGACCTGTTTGATTTTACCTATGATGACTTTGAATTGGTTGGTTACGAACCAGAAGCACATATCAAAGCCCCGGTGGCGGTCTGATGCGTATTTCAATGATTGTGGCTGTGGCTGAAAATGGGGCCATTGGCAAAGACAATAAAATGCTCTGGCATATCCCGGAAGATTTTAAATATTTTAAAGCCACGACCATGGGCAAGCCCATGATTATGGGACGCAAAACCTTTGACAGTATCGGTCGCCCTTTACCCGGTCGCTTGACGATTGTCGTCACACGCGATCAAAACTGGTCTGCGGATGGGGTGGTTGTTGTGCATGATCTGGATGCGGCTTTGTCGGCAGCTTTTGCCGAGGCAGAGGATAAAAATGCCGATGAAGTGATGATTGTGGGGGGCTCGCAGATCTATGCTCAGGCTATGGATCAAACAGATCGGATTTACTACACCGAAGTCCATCAGTCTTATGATCATGATGCCAGCTTTCCCGCACTGGATAAGACGGTTTGGCAGGAAGTCAGTCGGAAAGATCATGAAAATGACCAAGCGGGAAAACCCAGCTATAGCTTTGTCGTTTTAGATCGCAAATAAACTTTAGGTTACATGGTCTATTTTTTGCTGGATGCACCCTTAACGATAATGCTTAAGGGATAGAAATCATGGATATTATGGTTAATGGTCGCTCCATCAGTGTTGATATTACGTTGACGAAATCAGCTGATCCGACAAAACAAAAGGCACAAGGTACGGATTTCGCAGAACTGTTGTCGCAGCAAAATGAAGTAAAATCGCAGATTCTTGAAAAAGGGTTTGGGAAATATATTAGTGACGTGCAGCAAGAAAAGCTGGAAAAAGAAATCCGTGAAAAAGTACTCACGGCGTTAGGCTTAAGCGAAGAGCAGTTTAATCAATTACCAGCTAAACAGCGCACAGCTATCGAAGACGCAATTCAAGAAGCGATTCAGCAGGAAATGCAAGCACGTGCTGAAGAAGAAAGTGCAGAAACACAAAAAAAGATGTCTGGTGTCACCATGCCGTTAGTCGCGGGATTGTCTGTGTCATAGTATGGGGGTGTGGCTAGCTTGAGAGTAGAGCAACCAAGAGAACAATGATCGGTCAAACCACATTGTTCTCTTGTCGCAGGTTTAGCTAGCTGGAACGCAGATGTGCTCGCTGTTGACTTTCAGACTTGCACCTTTTTCAATGACATTGCTGAGGCGTGTGCAGGCTCGTTGAAGGTTTTTATCCCATCGGGCCCAGTCTGCTGCAAAGTCCCCTTTGCAGAGATCGGACGGGGCTTTTTTAGGGGCACTATCTTCGCGTTGTTGGACACAATTTAGATAATTGCGCAGGTCCATTTGATTTTTGCCATATAAGTTTTTAAGGATTGTAAAGTTTAAAACCAGATTCCTGATTGATTGCATGTTTGTGGATAGATTGGCAGATGTTACGGTTTTTAAAAGAGCCGAGGTTTTGGCAAGGCCGCGTAAGAAGCGTTTGAAACCAGGTTTTTGAGCGCGGCGGATGATGTCAGCCGTCCGAATAATTCTGTCCAAATATTCAAGTTCATAAATGGCTTCTTTAAACTCTGGCCTATGGGAAAAGTCTTCGTCCCATGTTGTGAATTCATTTTTATCACCGCGAAAAAGTTCTTTTGCTTTTTTAGAAGCCACACGCAGGCTGCGTTCCGTTTTTTGAATTGCACCTAAAACTTCCTGAGCATCTTCGGCACTATCATTATAATCCGGGTTTTTGATAATTTGTAAGTCTTTGACTTTGCCATCAAATTTATAGGCGGCATATTCGGTTAGCATAGTTAAGACGGCATGATGACGTAAAAGAAGAAGTTCTTTTCGGGCTTCATCTTTTTTTGGTAAATCATCTGGGCCGAGATAGCATCGGAAAAAATCTTTTAAGCTTTGGCGGGCGTGAATTTGTGCCTCTTTGTCATCAAGTTTATTTGCTTTTTCAGCAGTAACTTGATCAGAAACGTTTTCTTTCCAGCATTTGTTAAGTGCTGCATCTTTTATGTCGATCTGCTTTTGGCCTGTCAAAGCACAACCACTAAGAAAGGCAGGCACTAATAGAAAAGGAATAATCTTACGTCTTAATTTCATGGGGTATCTCCATAAGAGCGGGGGATGAAATCTCAGCAGACAAGTAAGAGGAATATCTTTTTAGGATTTAAGTTTTATAGTTAATCATCTTTTAGTTTAATGTATGTGCAAAAAAAAGACCACTCAAAATTGAATGGTCTCATTTTTATATATTTTTGAGTGTTTTAAGCGTCTAGGCTTTCACCTGCGAGAACTTTACCGATCAGTTCAGCACTCTTATCAAGACCGTAAAGTGCGAAGAAGGACCCCATGCGCGGGCCGGTTTCCTGACCTAACAGCGTTTCATAAAGGGCACCAAACCATTCGCGCAGGTTTTCATAATTATGGTTTTTACCAACCGTGTACACTTCGGTCTGAACATCTTCTCCTGACATATCTGCGGGGAGTGTTTCCAGTTTGGCTTTTAATTCTTCCAGAGCCGCACGTTCAGTGTCAGTCGGTGTACGGAAATTTTTGTTCGGTTTGACAAAATCCTCGTAATAATTGATCGCATAGCCGACCAGCTTATCCAGCATGGGTGAATTCTCAGCAGATGCATCCGGGTTATAGCGTTTGATAAAGTGCCAGATGACATCTTTGTCTTCGGTATGGAGTACAGACACCAGATTCAACAGGATATTAAAGCTAAGCGAATGGGAATCTGCAGGCGGATGACCATTATGAATATGCCAAGCCGGGTTATCTAATTTTTTGGTATCTTCCAATTGGTCGAATTTTTGCACATGGCTGATATATTCATCCACGGCTTTCGGGATCACATCAAAATGCAAGCGTTTGGCTGTCTTGGGTTTTTGGAACATAAAGTAAGACAAAGTTTCCGGCGGGGCATAGCGCAGCCATTCTTCCATGGACAGGCCGTTGCCTTTGGATTTTGAAATTTTCTCACCCTTATCATCCAAGAATAGCTCATAAGTGAAATCAACCGGGGGGCGCCCGCCGATGGCGCGACAGATTTTTGACGATAGCTTTTGCGATTCGATCAAGTCCTTCCCGGCCATTTCGTAGTTTACACCCAGCGCGGCCCAGCGCATGGCCCAGTCGGCTTTCCATTGGCATTTTACTGCGCCGCCTGTGACTTTGGTTTCGACTTCTTTACCGTCTTCGTTCAGATACACCATAGTCCCTGCATCGGGGTTGGTGGATACGACTTTGGCCAGCAAGACTTTGCCTGTTTCGACGTCAACCGGAAGCAACGGGCTGTAAGTGGCACGGCGTTCTTCCCCCAATGTTGGGCGAATGATGTTACAAACGGCTTCATGGTTTTTGAGAATGGACAGCAATGTTTCGTCAAAAATGCCTTCTTTATAGCATTGGGTCGCACTGCGAAATTCATACTCAAACCCAAACTGGTCAAGGAATTCACACAGGCGATTGTTGTTATGTTCCCCAAAGCTCGGGTGCGTACCAAAGGGGTCAGGGACCGCGGTTAAAGGTTTACCCAGATGAGGTTCGAGTAATTCTTTGTTGGGGATATTGTCTGGTACTTTGCGCAGACCATCCATATCATCAGAAAAAGCAATGAGCTTGGTTGGCATATCGTCGGACAGAATTTGAAAGGCGCGCATGACCATGGTGGTACGTGCAACTTCGCCGAAAGTGCCGATATGGGGCAGACCGGACGGGCCATAGCCTGTTTCAAACAGGACATAGCCTTTTTCCGGAAGTTTACCGTTCAAGCGTTTAAGGATATTGCGGGCCTCGACAAATGGCCAGGCTTTGGAATGATGTGCGGCTTCTTTTGCATGAAGTGCAGGGGCGTCGGACGGCATGATCGCGGAATCCTTAAATATTAGATGACAAATTGGAGTGATAGCCCTATGTAAAGGGCTGGCAAACCTACGCGAGAAGGTGAAGGTTCGTCAATAGTTTGCCTTAATGGGATTGCTATTGTTTCGAGTTTAATGTGATGAATTTCACTAAACCTTGAATTTTTTCTAAAATGATTCCATAATGTAGAAGACAGAATGTATTTTTTAGGAGAGAACTCCGATGGGTAACAACATGACAATTACGTCCTCCGATGGGCGCGTGGATATTGTACACGCTCCGGACGGACTAACCACAGATGCAGGCGGTGAACAAGGATTTCAGCAAGGAAGCGGTCATCCGGATGAAATTGAAGATATCGTCAGCATCGGTATTGCACTGACCACAGCCGAAAAACTGAGAGATGCGAAAGACGAAATCGAGCTTATGAAAGTGCTCGGTATCGATGAAGAGAAAGCGCGTGAGATGATCGGGCTGCATTATCAAGAACTTCCGGGTGAACGAATGGGTAAAGAGGATTATCTCTTTGATGCCGTTCGCGAAGTTGTGATTGATATGCTTTCTGCAAGTCTTGGCAATGAAGATGAAGTTGCGATTTTCCGTGGCTTTGAAGTGCGTCTTGCCGATAAGATTCGCGAAAAAGAGAGCGATCCGACCAACCGTGATCCGAACAAGGTTAATAGTGTTGATGGGGAAGATGGTTCTGAATAAGAACTGTTGCTAACCCATCTGTATGTTCTAAAGCGCGCCAACATATTTGTGTTGGCGCCTATTGGCGTGCCCGATTCGCGAAAAAAATAATGTTGGTGTCGTCTTGGGCTGGTGTTTCTTAAAAAGGGGCAGTATTGTGGGCCCATGTTAGAAGATGCCAACTTGCATAACCCAAACTCTGCCCCGATTCGCATGCCAGCAACACCGGTTCTGGTCGCGCATGTTCGTTCTTGCGGATGGCTCAGTCAGGAAGGCGAGCTGGAAACCCTTTCCCTGAAAGAAGGTGCGCGCCGTCTGTCCACCAGCGAAACCCCGGTTCTGGTTTTACATGCATTGGCAACGGCCCGGCGTTTGCGCTGTGGCCCTTTTCCCCGTCTGGATATTTTAGAACTTTTTGCCTTTACCCGTCCGGCTGAATTTTGTCTGCCTACACCTAAAGGCCTGTCCGAGGCTCTGGGGCTTGCTCGACCACACTCCATTGAAGATGAAGTCGAAACACTGGTTATGGCATGTCAGCAATTGTTGACGGAACTTCGCCAGAAATCCTCTAAAGATTTGCAGACTTTGGCCTGGGCAATGAAAACAGGCGGGTGGTCCTGGGGTAATATTGTTCTTCGGGCGTTGGGCGCAGACGGGGAAGATGCCCCGCACAGTGGGGCATTGCTGCGTTCTTTACAGGTGTGGCATCGTTTGAAAGAATGGGTCGAATCGGCCCCGCCGCCACAGCCGGGTCATCTGCCCGTTGAACCCGTTGAAGCGCGTGCCCGACTGGATCAGTTGCTGACAAGTGGGTCTGAAGAACGCGCAGAACAAAAAGATTATGCTGGATGTATTACCGAAGCCTTTCAGGCCCCCAATGCCAAGGCAGAACCCGCGATGGCTTTGGTCGAAGCCGGTACCGGGGTTGGCAAGACCCTAGGCTATATTGCACCGGCCAGTGTGTGGGCGGCGAAAAATCAGGGGGCAGTCTGGATCAGTACCTTTACCCGTAACCTGCAACGTCAGCTGGATGGGGAACTGGACAGGCTCTATCAGGATAAAAATGAAAAGAAGCGCAAGATTGTGATCCGAAAAGGGCGGGAAAACTATTTTTGCCTGCTGAATTTTGAAGAAGCTGTCTCGCGCCTGCGTCTGCGCGCGGATGATGCCCCTGCTTTGGGGTTGATGGCGCGTTGGGCCTTGGCCAGTCGGGACGGTGACATGATCGGGGGAGATTTCCCATCCTGGTTGAAGGAACTGTTGGGGGCGCGTCTGACGGTGGATATGACCGATACGCGTGGGGAATGTGTCTATTCCAGCTGTTCGCATTATTCCAAATGTTATATCGAAAAAACCGTGCGCCGGGCGCGTCGTGCTGAATTGGTGGTGGCCAATCATGCCTTGGTGATGATTCAGGCAGCCTTGGGTGGGACCGAAGAAGCCATGCTGCCCACCCGGTATATTTTTGATGAGGGTCATCACGTTTTTGATGCGGCTGACAAGGCTTTTTCGGCGCATCTCTCGGGGCAGGAAGGGGCCGATTTGCGTCGGTGGCTGATCGGGGCAGAAGAAAGCAGCCGATCACGCGCGCGCGGCCTGAAAGCGCGCATTGAAGATCTGGTGGCAGGACGCGAAATGGAAGAAGCCTTGGACGGTATTATCAATGCAGCGCGCATCTTACCGGGTCCAAGCTGGCATCAGCGTATTTCCGGCGGGGAGCCCTATGGGGCTTTTGAAAGTTTTTTAGGTCGGGTGCGTCAACAGGTCTATGCCCGTGATATTAATACAGGATCGCCTTTTTCATTGGAAGCCGCCATCCATCCCCCAGTGGAACATTTGTTGGAAGCCGCTGAACGTTTAAAGGTTGCTTTGGATAAAATTCGCGTGCCGTTACAGTCCCTGATGAAAGGGCTGATGGCCTTGATGGATGAAGAAGCGGATGAAATAGATACGGCAACCCGTCAACGTATCGAAGCCGTCTGTGCCAGTCTGGAACGGCGCGGGGTGCAACAGGTTCTGGCATGGCAATCCATGCTGGACAGTTTGTTTAGTGAAACCCCACCGCAGTTTGTGGATTGGTTTTCGGTTGATCGCATGGACGGGCGCGATATGGATGTGGGGATGCATCGTCATTGGGTGGACCCGACGTTACCATTTGTAGAAGAAGTGGTTGAAAAATCCCATGGGGTGGCGATTACATCGGCTACCTTGCGAGATGGCAGTGGCGATGACGAGGCAGACTGGAAAGTGGCAAGTGCGCGTACAGGCGTGTCCCATTTGGCAAAACCAGCTGTTATGCATGCGGTGAAATCGCCTTTTGATTACCCCAATCAAACCAAGGTCTTTATTGTGGACGATGTCAGAAAAGGTGATATGGACCAGATGGCAACGGCTTATCGTGAGCTGTTTTTGGCTGCAGGCGGGGGCGGGCTAGGGTTGTTCACCGCTGTTAATCGTCTCCGCAGCGTTTATCAGAAAATTGCTGAACCATTAGATCGCACAGGCATTCAGTTGTTGGCCCAGCATATTGATGCCATGGATGTGGGCACACTTATTGATATTTTCCGCGCCGAAGAAAGCAGTTGTCTTTTGGGGACGGATGCTGTGCGTGATGGGGTGGATGTGCCGGGCGATTCGCTACATCTGATCGTGTTTGATCGTGTGCCTTGGCCGCGCCCAACCATTTTGCATAAGGCGCGTAAACGATCTTTTCCCGGTCGCTCCTATGATGAGATGATTGCACGGCTGCGTATGAAACAGGCCTTCGGTCGATTGGTGCGGCGCAAAAGTGATCGCGGTGTGTTTGTGATGCTGGACCGCCAAACCCCCAGCAGAATGTTAGGTGCTTTCCCTGAAGGGGTAGAGGTCGTGCGCTGTGGCTTGGCCGAAACCATTAAGGGCGTGCATGAATTTTTGCACCCTTAGTTTTCATTCTCTTCCAGGACACGCGTAATTTCTGCAAGTGTAGAGGCCACATCAATTGGTTTGGTGAGATAGGCTTTAAAGCCCAGCTCCCGTCCACGGTCAACTTCGCGCGGCATGGCATTTGCTGTTAGGGCAATGACCGGGATATCTGACATATCGGGATCATCACGCATAACTTCAAAGGCTTCAAATCCATCCATGCCCGGCAGGTTGATGTCCATGAGAACCAGATCCGGTTTATTGCTGCGGATCAGTTCCAACCCTTCTTCGGCTGTACCGGCTTCAACAAAATTTGTGCGTGGTAATTGGGTCAGAAGTTCGCGCATCAAACGCATATTGGCTGGATTGTCTTCAACATAAAGAATGGTCTTGTTGCCATCCAGACGCTTGGGCAGGTCGTCCAGATTGTCTTGTTTTTGCGGTTTGTCATGAATAATGACTTCATCGGAAAGCGGCACATCAACCCAGAAGGTACTGCCTTCCCCCAGTTTACTGTCGACACCGATTTCACCACCCATGATTTCAATCAGGTGTTTGGTGATGGTCAAGCCAATCCCGGTGCCTTCAATATCAGTATTTTCAGCATTCAGGCGATTGAACGGCTGGAAGAGCTGTTCAAGATTTTCATCTTCAATACCATAGCCTGTATCTGTGACCGTAAAGCGCCAGAAACCACGGGGCCCAGGAGAGCTGTCGAGTGTCACATTGCCGTTGGAAATGTTATATTTAATGGCATTGGACAACAGGTTAGACAGGACCTGTTTAAGACGTGTGAAATCCCCGATGACATAATTATTCGGTTCTTCCTGTCCGGTGCGGGTGATGGTGATGTTTTGCTCAGCTGCGTAAGCTTCGATCATATCGACACATTCATTAACCACACTATCTGGGTCGATGTTTTCAATCGACAGGCTGATCCGTCCGGATTCGATCTTAGCAAGATCAAGCACTTCGTTAATCAGTTCCAAAAGCAGGTTTCCGGCCTTTAAAACATGTTCGATATATTCGGATTGTTTGTCCGATAACGGGTGGCGCTGATCCATCAATAATAATTGGGCAAAACCCAAAATGCCATTCAGTGGTGTGCGCAACTCGTGGCTCATGCGGGATAAGAATTCTGATTTTGCCCGGTTGGCTTTTTTCGCATCGGTGGTTGCGGCCTGCAGTTCGTGGGTGCGTTCTTCGACGCGATGTTCCAGTTCATCGCGGGCACGGCGCAATTCACGTTCGGCACGTTTGATCTCGGTAATGTCTGTCTGGATACCCACGCGTCCCCCTGCATGGGTCGGACGTTCACGGATCAAAAGATGACGGCCATCTGTCAGGGCGACTTCGATTGATCCGCTGGTATCCCAGTTATAGGCACTGCGTAGATCGTGGTAGGAGCGCCCAAAGTGGTCAACTGCAGGCACGACGCCGCGTTCAATATCCAATTCGATTAAGCGGCTATATTCGATACCCGGTTCAATATCTTCGTCGTTATATTCGTAGAAATCTTTAAACCGGGTATTGCACAAGACCAGTTGCTGCTGATTGTCAAACAGCACAAAGGCTTCTGAAATATTTTCAATCGCATCTTTCACACGCGCTTCGGCTTCGACAGCGGTGTTTCTTGCAGAACGCAGTGCAGCATCGGTTTCCACCTGATGTTGCATCATGTCGTTGAAGGCGGTGATGACCTGACCAATTTCGTCAGACGATTCCCACTTAACAGCTTCAAAATGATCTGCAGCCTTGGCCCGACGGATCCCTTTCAACAGCAAATCAAGGGGCTTGCCGATCAGGCGTTGGGAGGCGACAAACGTTCCCCCCACCAGAGATGCGGCCAGAAGGACAAGAATGAAACTATCAAAAATAAGACGTTCCAGAGCCTGATTTTTGACCTGTTCATCATCAAAGATCAAAATCAGTTTGCCGACTACTTCGTCGCGTTCAGAACCGGAGAAGATAATATCACGCGAAATTTTTAATTCATCGGACGTTGGCTTGATATCTTGTGGGCCGACATGTTCCAACACATGACCATAGTCATCCAGCAGTGTTCCGCTGATGAAATAAGGGTTGTTGGCAAGAGTGCTCATGGCCAGACGGATGGATTGTTCGTCAAAATTCCAGACCGGAACGGACAGGGTTGAGCTTTGAAATTCAGCAATTTCCTTGATCTGGTCATGCAGGCGTTTATTCGCATTGTGGTAATTGCGATATTCAAAAGCTGTAAAGAGAACGACCATACTGACGCCAACAACAAGCAGGTATGTCGCCAGTAATTTCGTTCTTAATGTCCATGTCCGTTTAGTTTCGGGCATTTTGCTGTTTCCCCGCAGCGATAAACGTTGGTTTAAAAATTGAGTTTAAGTGCTTTGTTCAAAACTACAACTTGATTTTTTACCTTTGTGCCATTTTATACAATAATAAGATGTTTTAGCGTTAATGAAACCACTATTGCACTTGCGAAAAACACACGTGTCTTGTGTTCAAATCACATTGTACTGCAATCTTGGTGTGGTATTTATATTATAAAAACATTATAAAAAAGTATACTTAATTAGCAAATTTATATGTTATGAATAATATGTAAACCAATAAATTTAATAAGGGGGGCGTGTATGAGCCACGAAATAAGCAAGGCAAAATTGTTGGCAGTGGGACTGCTGGCATGGTCGTCTTTTTCAAACGGAGCCCTTGCCGAAATGGCAAGTGCTGAGACACTGGCTGCACCTTGTGCAGGGTGTCATGGGCCGAACGGATCAAGCTATGGGCCGGCAACGCCGACCATTGCGGGAATTACACAGGATTATTTCTTGTCATCTATGAATGATTATATCAGCGGAGAGCGTAAATCGACTGTTATGGGTCGAATCGCCAAGGGCTACAGTGCTGAAGAAATCAAAGTTATGGCAGACTATTTTGCGAAACAAAAGATCGTGCGTTTCCCGCAGGAAGTGGATGCTGCGCTGGTCGAAAAAGGCCGCAAGCTGTTCCAGAATTATTGCGAAAAATGTCATGAAGACGATGGTTATCTGGCTGATGGCATCGGTGTTATGGCGGGGCAAACCAAACAGTACCTCCATTTCATGGTGAATGATTTCTTCTCTGGTGATCGTGAATGGAGCAAGAAGCAGAAAAAGAAAATGCAAGCGTTGATGGATGATCATGGTCAGGAAGGCTATGACGCCGTTCTTGATTATATGGCCTCAAAGAAATAAGGAAGGGAGACTTATAAAATGACGAAATTTAATCGCCGGAGTTTCCTCCAGTTAACAGGGGCGGCAGCTGTTACAGGTGCTGCTGTTATGGGCGCACCAAGCATTGCAAAAGCTGCGGGCAAAAAAGTTGTGATCGTGGGCGGTGGCCCGGCTGGCGCAACAGTTGCCAATTATCTGCGCATGATGGATATGTCCATTGAAGTCACCTTGATCGAAGCCAACAAAAATTACTATACTTGCTTTATGAGCAATGAAGTCCTGGGCGGTAAACGTTCTATGGACGGGATCCGTCAGGATTACACCGGCCTTGAAAAAGCAGGTGTCAAAGTCGTTTATGATATGGTTACCGGCATTGACGGGGCGAAAAAGAAAGTCATGACCAAGGGCGGTCAGACGTTTGAATATGATCGTTGTGTTGTTGCACCAGGTGTAGATTTCAAGTTTGACAAATATGAAGGCCTGGATGCCGAGGTGGCGGAAACGAAAATTCCACATGCCTGGAAAGCTGGTCCGCAAACGGCACTGCTGCGCAAACAGATTGAAGCCATGCCTGACGGTGGTGTGTTCACCATGGTGGCTCCACCCAATCCGTTTCGCTGCCCCCCTGGACCGTATGAACGTGTTAGTCTGATTGCGAATTATTTCAAAAAGCACAAACCTAAATCCAAGATTTTGATTGTGGATCACAAGGATAAATTCTCCAAGCAGGGACTCTTTACCCAGGCGTGGAAAAAGTTTTATGGCTTTGGCACCGATAATTCCATGATCGACTGGATGAAGGGAACCGACGTCGGGACCATCACGGGGGTCGATGTGGATGGCATGGCTGTGACCACTGACTTTGAAGAATATAAAGGCGATGTGATCAACTTTATTCCGGCGCAAAAAGCAGGACCAATCGCTTTTGCAGCAGGTCTGACTGATGATACGGGCTGGTGTCCTGTCGATAAGGTCAGCTTTGAATCGAAAATGGTGCCGGGTATTCACGTTCTGGGTGATGCGGCCATTGCAACCAAAATGCCGAAATCCGGTTATGCGGCCAATTCACAAGGTAAAGTGACGGCTTCTGCCATTGCAGCCGCCTTGAATGGCAAGACACAGGGTGTGCCGTCTTATGTGAATACTTGTTATTCCATCGCGGCAGATGACTGGGCTTTCTCGGTTGCTGCTGTCTATAAATATGACAAGGAACAAGACATTATCGCTGGCGTTAAAGGCGCAGGCGGTTTGTCACCTATGGATGCCTCGGCTGAAGATCGTAAGCGCGAAGTTGCTTATGCCTACAGCTGGTACAACAATATCTGTAAAGATATCTGGGGCTGATCCAAGACGAAAAGAGAGACAGTTTTTCTTGGGAAGAAAGGCTGTCTCTTTTCATAAAAATCAGAAACGGCGCGCAATATAACAGCAACAAAAGGGGCACCTGCGTGTCAGCTGGGAGATAAACAACTGTGTTCAAATGGTTGAAGAAAAGTGGTGTCAAACTAGCACTGGCTATAGGGTCTGTGACGACATTGATGGCCATTATCGTTGGGGGTGTGGTCATTGAGGGGACAAATTCGCTGGAATTTTGTGTGTCCTGTCATTCCATGGAACAGACGGTCTATCAGGAATATAAAAAGAGCCTGCACTACAAGAATGAATATGGCGTGCGCGTGGAATGTCCCGATTGCCATGTCCCTCAGGTCTATCCTGACAAGTTGATCGCCAAGGTGATTGCGGCCAAGGATGTGTTGCATGAAATTCTAGGGACCATTGATACCAAAGAAAAATTTGAAACCCATCGCCTGCGCATGGCTGAACGGGTTTGGGCCAAGATGGAAGCTACAGAATCGCGTGAATGTCGTAACTGCCATTCATTCGATGCAATGGATTTGGAAGAAATGGGCCGTCGGGCACAGCGCAAACATCCCCAAGCCATGCAGGATGGCAAGCATTGTATCCAGTGTCACAAAGGTGTGGTTCATGAATTGCCAGAAGATTATGAAGATTAAGACGGGGCCAGAGTGAAACGATGATCGCACGATTTTTTAAACAATGCACAGTGGCTCTGTTGGTTTTACTGATAATACAAGGGGCACAAGCCGAAGAACAGGTACTGGACACTGATGCCTCCATCGCACGTGGCGGGCGCTTATATAATGATTGGATGATCGAACTGGATGATCGGGCACCGGAAAAAGCCAATCCGAATTTTACCAAAAAAACAGATGACATTGCCCAAAGCTGGCGTTGTGTCAGTTGTCATGGTTGGGATTATAAGGGGGCGAATTCTCAAAAAGGGATTATGGGAAAAAGCGGGGCAAATCCAGCTGATATTGTTGCTGTGTTAGAGGATGACAAACACGGTTATCAGGAATATCTGGATCGCGATGACCTGCTAGATATCGCCCGTTTTATATCCCTTGGCATGGTTGATATGGATGACATGGTGGAACGCGCCACCGGAAAAGCCAAAGCCTATGGTCTTGCGCAACGTCCCTTTTTTGAAACGGTTTGTGCCATGTGCCATGGCGCAGAAGGCCAAAACCTGCCGGGTGTTTCCTTAGGGCGTTTTGCCAATCAACAACCCTATCTGACGCTTCATTCTATCTTCAACGGACATCCCGGTGCAGTCATGCCGTCTTTGCGGGCTTTTGATAATAAAAAGCTGGTGAAGCTTCTGGCCTATATGCAGACCCTGCCGGAAAATTCTTCGCTGGTTTCCATCGTGCGTGGTGGGCGTTTGTATGACAACTGGTTTATGGAAACAGGGCGCGACGTGCCTGAAGGCTTGCATCCGGCTTATCCGTCCTACCGAAAGGTGGAAGTGAAGGAAAAACAAACATGGCTGTGCATGGAATGTCATGGTTGGGATTATCGCGGAAAAGACGGGCACTACAGTGAAGGTAAACATTTCACCGGGATTATTGGGATCACGGCCAAACAGGGTGCAGATGTAAAAGAGCTGATTAAAATTTTGCGCAATGATACCCATGGCTATGGCGCGTTACTTTCACGAACGGACTTGCTGGATTTGGCCAATTTTGTGCGCGAAGGGCAAGTGGATATGGATGATTATATCGACCCCAAAAGCAAAAAAGCCAAAGGCAATTATCAGGAACATGCCAAATTCTATCCCACCCTTTGTGGCAATTGTCATGGGGTGAAAGGACGTGCCATTCGCACTATGGGGGCATTGGGCCGTGTGGCGAATGATGATCCGTGGAAAGCACTGCACAAAATCTTAAACGGTCACCCGGCTGAAGAGATGCCGGCATGGCGATCATTGGATAAAGAAACAATTAAAGACTTGATGGGTTTTATTCAGGCCCTACCTAAAAAGAAACGGTCTTAAAAGGTAACAGGGACGTTATGAACGAAAGAACAACAACCACTGAAAGCCGAAAGCACCCGATCTGCGTGATCCGGGGTGTCAGCGATGTGGGCTCGGCCATTGCCTGGAAACTGTTTCACGCCGGTTTTATTGTGGTCAGTCACGAAAACAGACAGCCACGCACCATTCGACGCAAAATGGCGTTCTGTGACGCGTTATGGACCGGGGAAGCCGTTCTGGATGGGTTAAAGGCTCACCGTGTGGATCGACTGGAAGATGTGATGAAAGTTGCAAGCCCCAGACAATCGATTGCGCTTTATGCCGGACCATTTGATGCTTTGTTGGATCAGGTGAAACCAGATGTGATTGTTGATGGCCGCATTCATAAGTTTTCTACTGTTGAAACGTTAAAAGACCGTGCGCCTTTGACCATCGCAGTTGGCCCCTGCTTCGAAGCTGGCGTGCATGTGGACTATGTGGTCGAAAGTTGTTGGGGGGATGATCTGGGCAGAGTGATCAGCCAAGGATCAGCGGTTGAACCTGTGCCTGTCCCGCCGCGACTGAATGGTGTGGGCTGGGAAAGGTTTGTTCGATCTGACCGTGCCGGTCGTTTTGAAAGTGATCTCAGCATTGGTGAATATGTTGTTGCTGATCAGATCATAGGTCATCTGGATGGTCATGCGGTGAAAGCGAGTATTGCGGGCTATTTACGCGGTTTGCTTCATCCCGGCTTAAGTGTGCTCAAAGGTGAAAAATTGTGCGAAATCGACCCGCGGGAAAATCAGGCACATTTTATTGGTTTGGCGGAAAGGCCAAGTGAAATTGCCGATGGAGTCTTGCGTGTGGCTTGTCAATTTATGCAAGTTTACACTGTGAAAAAAGGGGTAAAAGATCATTTATATCAATATGATCCGGAATTATTAACAAATAATATAAAAATAAGTTGAATTTTAGATTATTATAATATTAGAATGTTTGAGTATTCGCTTTGTTTGGGGAAGTCAGGGGCAAGGTGAATAAAATTTAAAAGAGCCCAAAAGAATGGCTCTAAAACGGGAGGAAATATGATTTATCATATGTTGAAACGACAAGTGGCGTGTGCTGCTGGTTGTGCGGCACTGGTTGGTGTTGTTTCTGGCGCCTCTTCTGCCCTGGCCGAAGGTAGCCTTGAACGTGTAACGGAACCAAATCTCAAGCCTTACACAATTGTGGATGGGACTTCGATCCCCCAATCATTTACCGGTAAAGCCGGAAATGCGGCCAATGGCAAAAAGCTGTTTGTCCATCGCAAAAAAGGGAACTGTCTGACCTGTCATACAGCCCCGATCCCTGAAGAAGAATTCCATGGTCAGGTTGCACCGGATCTGGATGGTGTCGCAGATCGTATGAGCGAAGGTGAAATTCGCCTGCGTCTGGTTAATCCCAAGCTGGTTAATCCGGATACCCCCATGATGGCTTATTACAAGACCCATGGACTTCATCAGGTAAAGAAAAGTTTTATCGGAAAACCGATGTTGAACGAGCAGGAACTCGAAGACATCGTTGCTTATCTGATGACGCTAAAATAACCCTTTAAATGATCACGTTTTTGCGTCGAAGACATCCTTCACGCAAGGTATTTATGAGAGGCCTTTAATGACCCAAGTAACTAAAAAATCCAAGGTAAGCCGCCGCGATATGTTGAAAATCGCTGGTGTGGGTGCGGTGACGGTTGGTGCTGTTGCACTAACAGGCAATGCCCAAGCCAAGCCGGAAGATGTGAACGCCTATTTCAAAAAAGTCGGTGTGGATGCGGCAAAAGCATCCAAAGTGACTGTTGATGGTCCTGAAATCGCAGAAAACGGTAATACAGTGCCGATTGAAATTTCTGTCGATGCGCCAATGACAGAGAAAGAATATGTCAAAACAATTTATGTAGCTGCTGAAGGTAACCCGACCCCGGAAGTTGTGACCTTTAATCTGACGCCTGCCTCAGGTGAAGCCCGCGTGAAGTTCCGGATGCGTTTGGCGACAACGCAAAAAGTACGTGCGGTTGCCATGATGAATGACGGCAGCACGTTCACAGGTGAGAAAGAAATTAAAGTGACCATCGGCGGCTGCGGCGGCTGATCTGGCTTAAACGATAAAGATTATAAGGATTTGAGAATATGTCAAAAGCACCGAAGCCTCGCGTAAAAGCACCTAAGTCGGCCTCAAAAGGGGATGTTGTCACGATTAAGACGACCATTTCACACCGTATGGAATCAGGCATGCGTAAAGGTAAAGATGGCAAGCTGATCCCACGGCAGATCATCAATAAATTCGAAGCACTGTTTAATGGCAAGCAGATCATGAGTGCAAATATGTTCCCGTCGATCTCGGCCAACCCGTATCTTGATTTTGATATGCTGGTAGAAGAAGCCGGTGAGTTTGAATTCAAATGGTATGACGATAACGGTGAAGTCTACAGCAAAAAGGCGAAGATGAAGCTCAAGGGCTAACCGTCTTCGGGGGGAGATGGGGGAGCCCTTTGATTTTTATCAAAGGGCAATGCCTTATAAAAAATAAACTGGGAGGTTCATCAAATGATGATGAAGAAGAGCAAACAACCTATCGCCCTTGCGCTTGGACTGATGCTGGGGGTTGCCACAACTGGCGCGCTGGCAGAAGACTACGTCCATATTGCTCCACCGAGCGAACCTGTAGCCGAAGGCCTTGAAGGGTATACGAGTGGTGATGCGCGCAGTGGCTTTACCTATGCCAGCGAAGAAACTCGCACATTGCAGGAAGATGATTTTGAAAACCCGGCCTTTTTATGGGTGGAAAAAGCGCAAGAGCTTTGGGACACCGTTGAAGGCGATGCGGGAAAATCCTGTCAGTCCTGCCATGGTGATGTGGAAAGCATGAAAGGCGTGGGCGCGGTTTATCCCAAGTTCGACCCGGAAGTGGGTGATCTCTTAAACTTGGAAAAACGCATCAACCTGTGTCGCAGTGAAGGCATGCAGGCCACACCCTGGAAATGGGAATCTGATGAATTGCTGGGGATGACGGCACTGGTGAAAATGCAGTCACGCGGCATGCCGGTTAATGTGGCAATCGATGGTCCAGCCAAGGAATATTTCGATAAAGGGCTAAAATTCTATAACACCCGCATTGGCCAAATGGATATGGCCTGTAAGCACTGTCATATCGATCAAAATGGCACTTACATGCGGGCAGAATTGCTCAGCCAAGGTCAGGCCAACGGTTTCCCAACCTATCGTCTGAAATGGCAGAAACTTGGGTCACTGCATCGTCGTTTCCGTGGCTGTAACAATAATATCCGGGCAGCGAAATTGAAAAATGGATCACCCGAATATATGGCACTGGAACTTTATGTCACTTGGCGTGGTAACGGTTTGCCGATCGAAGCGCCGTCGGTGCGTAAGTAATAAACAAAAGCTCTGAATAAAAGGCGGTTTTGTCGATCTTACGAGGAGACAAAACCGCTTAATGAGACGGAGTCTATAACTGAAATGTCAATTTCAGGTTGATTTTTGAAACTATTTTTAGAAGGCCATGATTGATGCTTTCGAGACGTGATTTTCTTCAAGTGGCTGCAGCAAGTGCAGCAATGCTCCCGGCAGCGGGATCGCTAGGTCATGCGGCCAGCGCCCAAAAATTGACGCAGGAAGAATTGTTGAAGTTTGACACAAAAGGTCAGGTGACCTTGTTGAACTTTACCGATATCCATGCGCAACTGAAGCCGCTTTATTTCCGTGAACCTTCGGTCAACTTAGGTGTGGGTGAGGTTCATGGATTGGTTCCGCATATTACAGGTAAAAAACTTTTGGACCATTATGGTCTGGTTGCGGGTACGCCCAATGCGTATGCCTTTACCTCGGTTGATTTTGCAGAACTGTCCAAACAATATGGTCGTGTTGGTGGGGTTGCCCAAATGGCGACCTTGGTGAAAGCCATTCGTGCCGAACGCCCAGATAACACCTTGTTGATCGACTGCGGTGATACGTGGCAGGGGTCTTATACGTCGCTGCAAACCGACGGCGAAGATATGGTCGATGTCTGTAACAAGTTGGGTGTGGACGCGATGACGGCCCACTGGGAATTTACCTATGGTCAGGATCGGGTTCAGGAACTTGTTGAAAAATGTAACTTCCCGTTCTTGTGCGGTAACGTGCAGGATACGGAATGGGAAGAAGACGTCTTTGAACATACTGCTTTCTTTGAAAAGGGTGGGGTGAAGGTTGCCCTGATCGGTCAGGCGTTTCCTTACACACCTGTTGCCAATCCGCGCTATATGATGCCGGAATGGTCCTTTGGTATTCGTCCTAATAAATTGCAGGAACGTATCGATGATGCCAAAGCCGAAGGGGCTGAACTGATTGTCGTTGCCTCCCACGATGGCTTTGATGTGGATCGCAAACTGGCGGCGACAGTTTCGGGTATTGATGTCTTGTTGACAGGTCACACCCATGATGCGGTGCCAAATGTCATCAAGGTCGGTGATACATTAATGGTCGCTTCTGGGTCGCACGGGAAGTTTCTGGCCCGTCTGGATTTGAAAGTGGAAAATAAGAAAGTCGTCGATCACAGTTTCAAACTGATGCCGATTTTCTCCGATGTGATTTCACCGGATGCTGAAATGCAGGAACTGGTCGATACAATCCGCGCCCCCCATAAAGGCGTTCTGGAAACAGTGGTCGGTCAGACCGAAGGTTTGCTCTATCGTCGGGGTAATTTCAACGGAACCTTTGACGATTTGATCTGTCAGGCCTTGTTGGAAGGCCGCGATGCTGAAATTTCCATGTCACCGGGTTTCCGTTGGGGGTCCAGTCTGCCACCGGGGGGATCGATCACTCTGGAAGATATTTATAACCAGACCGCGATCACTTACCCCAATGCATATCGATCAAAAATGAGCGGAAAAATGATCAAGGACATTTTAGAAGATGTCGCAGATAACCTGTTCAATGTGGATCCGTTCTATCAACAAGGCGGGGATATGGTCCGCATTGGCGGTATGGGATACACCATTGATATTCATAAACAGATGGGCAATCGCATTTCCAATATGGTCCATCTGAAAACCGGAAAACCCATCGAAGCGTCCAAGGAATATGTGGTTGCGGGCTGGGCATCGGTTAATGAAGGGACCGAAGGACCACCAATCTGGGATGTGGTGTCCGGTTATGTCGAAAATCATCAAACCATCAACATTCCTGAAAACCAAAATGTAAAAGTTATAGGGGCTTAATGGGGAAGCAAAATATGGATAAATCAAAAACAAACAGCCGAGTCATTATGGCTCAGGCAGAAAGGGAAAGCGCACAGCTGGAACCAACCCGTCGCGCGTTTTTGCGTGGTAGTGCTGCGGGCATTGGTGCGGTTGCTGCCATGGGGGCAACAGGCGGGGCAGCGATGGCCGCGGGCAATCCTGAAAACCTGCCGCCGAACGTTCCGGAATGGTCAAAAATGTTGGGCGACAGTGTGACGGCAGAACCTTATGGGATCCCGTCCCAATATGAAAAGAATGTACATCGTCGTACGGTGCCGTGGCTGACACCGACCGGGGAAAGTTCGATTTCTTTCACACCGATTCAGGACCTACATGGCATCATCACGCCAAATGGTTTGCATTTTGAACGCCACCATGGCGGCTTTCCGCATATCCCGAAGGAAGATTTCCGCCTGATCGTACATGGCATGGTTAAGAATGAACGGATGTTCACCCTGCAAGACCTGATGCGTTTCCCGCAAGTTTCGCGCATTCACTTTGTCGAGTGTCCGGCAAACTCGGGCGCGGAATGGCGCGGCGCGCAGATGGATAAGCTTCAATTCACCCACGGGATGGTCAGCTGCTGTGAATGGACGGGTGTTAAAGTCTCCACCCTCATGGAAGAATTGGGCGTAAAGCCGGGGGCTAAATGGGTGCTGGCAGAAGGCGCCGATGCGGCAGGTATGAGCCGGTCTATCCCGATTGAAAAGCTGGGGGATGACTGTATTTTGGCTTATGCTCAAAATGGCGAAATGCTGCGCCCTGAACAGGGCTATCCACTGCGTCTGATCGTACCGGGTTTTGAAGGCAATATGAACGTCAAATGGATCCGTCGTCTGGAATTTGGCGATCAGCCTTGGCATCACCGCGAGGAAACATCGAAATATACCGACACCATGTATAACGGGAAATCGCGCCGTTTTACTTGGTCGATGGATACAAAATCCGTGATCACGTCACCTTGTCCGGAATATCCGATGTTGGGGAAAGGCTATCACCAAATCCGGGGTCTGGCCTGGACCGGGGCAGGAAAGATTAAAGGGGTCGATATATCCGTTGATGGCGGCAAAAACTGGATGCCAGCCCGTCTGGAAGGGCCTGTCTTTAACAAGGCCCTTACACGGTTTGTGTTTGATTGGGAATGGAACGGTCAGGAAGTCTTGCTGCAAAGCCGGGCTTATGACGAAACAGGCTACGTCCAGCCCACCATTGATCAGTTGCGTGAAATCCGTGGAACATGGTCGATCTATCACAACAATTCCATCCATACATGGTTGGTTCAAAAAAGCGGGGAGGTTCTTAATGTACAAGTTTCCGGTAAGTAAATTTGCGTTGGGCCTCGCGCTCGGTGGATTTTTAATCACATCACAAGCCTTTGCGGGTGATGAAATGAAATATGGCTTCGGGGTTAAGCCTAGTGATGAAGAAATTGCCGGATGGGACATCGATATCCGTCCCGATGGTAAAGGTTTGCCCGAAGGCAGTGGCACCTATGATGAAGGCGAAGCCCTGTTTGCAGAACATTGCGCCGCCTGCCACGGTGACTTTGCTGATGGTGGAGGCGGGCGTTATCCGCCGCTGGTTGGCGGAACACCGGGGGAATTATCCCAAGCGGTTCGCCCCGGTCAGCCACATAAGACGATCGGGTCTTACTGGCCTTACGCATCGACTGTGTTTGATTATATCAAACGGGCCATGCCGTTTGGTAATGCGCAGTCTTTAACCAATGATGAAGTTTATGCCATCACAGGCTGGCTGTTGGCTGAAAACGATTTGCATGATTCAGATGAGCCGATGAATGCAGAAGCCTTGAAAAAGGTTGTGATGCCAAACGTCGACGGTTTCTTTGATGATCCGCGCCCGGATGTGAAAAACCCGCATTGCATGAAGGATTGCTTCAAAACGGTTGAGATCAAATCCAAGGCGACCTTGGGTGTGACCCCGACTGGTGAAGACGCACTGCGTTAAACTTTTTAATGAATGGGAGTGAAGATTGTTTAACAATCTTCACTCGTTTTCTTTTATAATGGTTCTATGATGAACGAATTAAAACTGATTGCGATAATCACTGTGATGACAGTAGGCGGGATGTCCAAAGCCTTTGCCGATCAGATGGTTTTTGTTCATTCACCGGGCTGTATGTATTGTCAGATGTGGCGTGAAGAAATTCTGCCGATTTATCACAAGACGGCAGAAGGAAAACGCTTGCCTTTGCGGGAAGTTAATCTGGATAAGGGTATGCCGGATGATCTGAAAGATTTGGCTTATCCGAGTTTTACGCCGACCTTTATTATTGTCGATAGTGAAAACCACGAGGTCGGGCGTATCTTAGGATATAATCCTGAATTTTTCTGGGGCTTCGTGCAGAAATTTATCCGCAAAATAGACCCCAAATTTGAATCCTGAAGATAGGTAATTTATGATCATTTTGTTGCGCAGCCTTTTAATTGCTTTCTTGTTGATGGGGCCGAGTATGGGGCTGGCACAGGAGCGAAGCACAGGTCTGCCCAATGATACGGAAATGGCCGATCCGGCACCCGATTGGGATAATCCGCGCAAGATTGTTTTGCAGGTGACCAGCAAGGACGAATTTCACGTCAATAATGTTTATTACAACGCGATCAATCTGCAAAAATTTTATGGAACGGATAACGTCAAAATTGCCATTGTCTTCTTTGGGCCGGGTATTCGATCCATTTTAACAGAAAGCGCAATTTCTCCTGAACGCGTTAAAAGCCTGCAGGATTACGAGATTGAATTTATCGCCTGTAACAACACCATGACAACGATTGGTAAAAAGCCAAAAGACTTATTGGCAGACATTCGGGTGGTGACGTCGGGCATTGCCGAGATTATCGAGAAAAAAGAAAAAGGCTGGCATTACATTATCCCCTGAGTAGGAGGTCTGAATGAAAAGTTTTTTAAGTGCCCTTTGGGGTTTGGTTTTCTCTTTGTCTGCTGCACAGGCAGACGAAGTCCCGGTCAATGAATTTGGCCTGTATCATCAGGACTGGTTTTTGGAAAGCTTTCTGGATATGTCAGAAGACTTTCAAGGGGCGCGTGATGCAGGAAAGCGGTTTGTCATCATATGGGAACAAAAGGGCTGCCCTTATTGCAAGGACTTACACGCAAAAACCTTATCGCAGGATAATATCAAAACCTATATGCAGGATAATTTTGTTGTCTTGCAAATGAATATTTGGGGCGACCGCGAGGTAACAGATTTTGATGGCACGGAAATGACGGAAAAAGACTTTGCCGCCAAAAACGGCATTGCCTTTACACCGACGGTACAGTTTTTACATGAAGATATAAAGGGTAAAGATGGGTTGGCACGCGAAGCCGCACGTCTTCCCGGTTTTTTCCGCCCTTTTCACTTTAAAGCCATGCTGAATTATGTGCATGAGAAGATGTATGAGACAGATAAGCCGTTTCAACGCTATATCGTTGAACTGGCGCAAAGTGGGCAGAAGCCTTAATTCAGTCCATTAAGGATGGGGAAGGTTTCTAGCAACCAAGCTGTGATGAGGGTCAGGCTACCTGTCAGCATCAACAGGCCGGTTAAGACAAGTAACACGCCCATGGCAATTTCGACTTTATGTAAGTGTCTACGAAACTTGCCTAAGAACGTCATGAACTGGGCACTTAGGGCGGCGGCTAACAAAAAGGGAAGACTAAGACCTGCGGCATAGATGGCAAGCAGGATAACACCATCGCTGAGTTCCCCCATGCCGCCTGCGACCATAAGAATGCTGGATAGGACCGGGCCTACACATGGAGTCCAGCCAAAACCGAAGGCAAGACCCAAGATAAAGGCACCGATCAGTCCGGCGGGTTTTTGATCTGGGTGAAACCGTTTTTCGAAATTGAGAAAGGCAATTTTAAACAGTCCCATATAATGCAGACCAAAGATGACGATAATTGCCCCGCCAACCATGGCAAGTGTCTGTTTATATTGGGCAATAGCTTGACCTAATCCAGTTGCGGCAGCGCCCATGGCAATGAAGATGCTGGATAGGCCCAGCACAAAGGCAAGTCCGGCCAATAGAACATTTTTACGGTTAAAGCCGTCTTCGCCTTTTTTGTCGGGGGCGGTCAGTTGTTCCAGTGAACTGCCGCTGATAAAGCAGAGATAGGCGGGGACCAAAGGCAGGATGCAGGGTGATAAAAATGTCAGTAAACCGGCCGAAAAAGCCGCAACAAAGGAAACGTCTAAACCCAAAGCAATACTCCCAACAATAACTGGATCATGATATTAGAATAATATAAATTAGTAACAATTAAAACTTTAATCGGATCAATCCGATATAAACAGGTGAGGTATCATATGCATAAATTGATATGCAGCTTATTGGCGGGGCTTTGGCTTGTGTCTGCGGGACAGGTGCATGCAGAAGAGGTCAGTCTGAAATTGCCAAACGGGTTAACGGCTTTTGGCAGTTTGGACTTGGCCGATGGTAAAAGCTTAAAAGAAGATGGGGTTGTTTTATTTGTTCATGGCACCCTTGCCCATAAAGATATGGCGCTGGTGGCAGCCCAACGCAGCCTTTTAAATGAACGCGAGATCAATGTGCTGGCAATCAATTTAAGTCTTGGGCTTGATAAGCGCACAGGTATGTATGATTGTGCAGTTCCTCATACACATAAGCATAGCGATGCAATGGATGAAATTGCAGGCTGGATTGACTGGTTGAAAGAACAGGGCTCAAGCACCATTATTCTTACAGGGCATTCGCGTGGGGCTAATCAAGTGGCTTGGTTCGCGGCAGAACGCGATGTCAGCGCGGTTGAAAAAATAGTGCTGATTGCCCCGCAAACATGGGAAGAGGGCAAGGAAAAGGCTTCTTATAAAAAACGTTATAACAAAGATCTGACGCCCATTTTAAAAGAAATGACAGAGGCGAAATCAGATGAGATGAAATCAGGTGTGGATTTTATTTATTGTGCGGATACGACTGTGAAAGCGGATAGTTTCGTCAATTATTACACACCGGATCAACGCTTTAATACACCGGATTTGTTGGCTAAAATCAACAAACCCGTGCTGGTAATTGCAGGAAGTGCGGATCAGGTTGTCAGTGACCTTCCGGAAAAAATGGCGAAGGTAAAACAGGATCATGTGCACTTTCAAACTATCGAAGATGCAGGTCATATGTTTATTGATTTTGCAGGTGAGGACTTAGCCGATGCAATCGCAGAATTTTTGCACGGCACATAAAGGATTACAAATGATGAAAAATATTTTCTTTCTGGCCCTTTTTGGCCTGTTGCTTCAATTCACCAACGCTTCTGCCCAAGAAGTCGGGATCGGTGGCGGGATCAGCAACATTCTGGTAGAAACCGAAGATGGACCGATCAAGATTGAACGCATTCAGGATACCTCCAATGTGATTACAGGTGATTTCGCTAAAACCTCGCGTCCCTGCCCACCTTTTTGTATTCAACCCATGAAAGTTGCTGATGGGGTGGAGACCTATGGGGAACGTGAATTGATCGATTTCTTAAAAAATAAAGAAGGGGTTCTGGTCGACGCCCGTACAGAAAACTGGCATCTCAATGGCACCATCCCCAGTTCTGTCAACATCCCTTATGTAGAAATCACACAGCGCATGGATGAATTGGGTTGCCAGAAAAAAGAAAATGGATGGGATTGTTCAAAGGCTAAAAAGATTGCGCTTTATTGTAATGGTCCATGGTGCGGACAATCCCCTATGGCGATTAAAAGTCTTTTGCGTGAAGGTTATCCGGCAAGTCTGATGAAATATTATCGGGGCGGCATGCAGGCGTGGCAGGCGCTGGGCTTGACTGTGGTTGAAGGCAGCCTCTAAGTTAAATGTGTTGTTTTAAGTGGGGGTCTTGTCAGGGCGACCCTCACTTTCCAAAAGAGCATTCATGGCCGTGGTTAATTCATCAATCGATACGGGCTTTTGAATGAAATAATCCACGCCGATTTCTGCTGCATTTTCGATGCTAATATTGGCATCATAGCCGGACATCATGATGATTGGTATTTCTTGGTTGATCTCACGGATAGCCCTGATCATTTGGTCGCCGGACATTTTAGGCATGGTCTGATCCGTCAGGATAATCTGATATTTATCAGGATTGGTTACAAAATCATCCAGTGCTTCGATACTGTCGGTATAGCTTTGATATTCATACCCAGCTTCTTCCAGAAGGTCTTCGATAAATTGTGTATTAATCAGTTCATCATCGACAATCAAGGCGCGTTCATGATTGCCCAAAATCATGGCATGAGATGATTCGTTTCGTTCGATGGGCAGGTTGGTGATGGGTAGGTAGACTGTAAAGCGTGAACCGACGCCGGGTTCACTTTCAACCTGAATATCACCATTATGGTTTTGCACAATGCCATGAACCATAGCAAGCCCCAGACCTGTTCCTTCACCACTTTTTTTGGTGGTAAAGAAGGGGTCGAAAATCCGCGTTTTGGTATCACCATCCATGCCATGCCCCTCGTCTTTAACAGTGATTTTCAGATAAGGTCCAACATGCAGGGTGGGGTGTAAATCAGCGACATCCGCTGTGATGTTTTCTTCTTCCAGAATGACTTCCAGCACGCCACCTTCGGGATGCATGGCCTGATTGGCATTGGTGCACAGGTTTAGGATCAATTGTTGAATTTGTGTATCATCCGCTACTACAGGCGGGCAGTCATGGGGGATATGTTGTTTTATTTCAATGTTGGCCGGGGTGGTCGATTGGACCAGTTGCATGGCCTCAATTAGGGTCGGTGCTAAGTGAGTGCTGATCATTTCGCCTTCTGTGCGTTTTGAAAAGGTCAAAATTTGCTTGATCATGCTCGCTGCGCGGTTGGCGGACTTTGCAATTTGTTGAATGCGCGCATGGTTTGGATCATCTTCTGGAATGCGCGAGGATAACAGGGATGAATACCCTAATATCGGTGTCAGGATATTATTGAAATCATGGGCAATACCTCCGGCCAAGGTGCCGATGGTTTCCATCTTCTGTGCTTGGCGCAACTGGCTTTCCAGTTTCTTTTGTTTTTCTTGCTGAAGTTTGCGCGCAGAAATGTTTGTGATAAAGGCGACGCTGCGTAAATTTTCATGTTCTGCTTTTGGCAGGACGGTGGAGTTAATTTCAACCGGGATAGGTTCCCCTGATTTTGCCAGAAGGCGTACTTCATATGATTGATGAGAGGTATGATTTGTTTTGTCACGCCGGCTCAGCCAGAACTCAAGATCTTCAGGGTATATGAAATCTGTAATGGGGCGGTTAAACATGTCTTCGCGTTTATAGCCGAGCATTTCGTAAAGGGATGAATTGATATCGGTGATCTCCATCTTATCCAGATCGCCAATGACAAATCCTTCAGACGTGGCTTCGATAATGGCGCGCAAACTGCCTTCAGAGGCTTGCAGGGCATCTTCTGCTTGTTTGCGTTCGGTAATATCCTGACCTGAACTTAGAACCCCGATGGCGTTGCCGAATTCATCGCGTTCAATCGAGTTGTGCCAGAAAAGCAATCGTCGTTCGCCCGTCTTGGTAATAACTTCATTTTCAAAATAAGAAGATTTATCAGGTTCGCCGGCTCGATAAGGGGGTTTGAAAAGGTCACCAAATAGTTTGCGTAACTTTGGGTGTTCATTTGGTGGGATGGCGATGTCAAACCAATCTCGCCCCACAATGTCTTCAACATCATATCCCAAGAGGTCCAGACCACGTTGGTTTAGCATGACGATATGACCGTATTGATCCAGCTTTAAAATAATGGCCTCAGCAATGGTCAGGTAACGTTCTGTTTCTTCTTTTTGAGCTTTTAGTTTTGTTTCCGCGATATCTTTTGAACGTAGGTGCGATCCGATAATGCTTAAAAGTTTATTGCCGGCGTTGGTGACTTCTTCAAATTCGGTATTGGCAAGATGGGGCGCCAGACGTAGAGAGCTGTTGGCAGGTTTTGCCGGGTCGATTTCTTTAAAATCATGTGCAAGACGGTGAAGCGGGCGCGTTACGGTTTTATAGAAAACAAAGAGTAAAAGCACGGAAAGCAAAAAACTTTCCAGCATGGTTGCACCAAAAATATAGAGGGAACGATGCAAGAATGCTTGGGCTGTTTCGTGGGGAGTAACCTTAACCCGAAGGCTGCCAATAATATCCTGACCACTGTCTTGAAGGCGTAATGGGCGCATGAAATGGTATTCCTCATCAAAGAGGTGTTTTGTGATCTCTTCATAAGGACGTGCGCCCATGTAGCGCACAAGAGTTGTCATGGTTTTCTTGTTCTCGTCCTTAATTTCGACGCTGGTGATGGGATCAAATTCAAACAGTCCCGCAGCAATTTCTGCGGCTAAGTCACTATCGAAGGTATAAACGGCTTTGGTTGCTGCTTTTTCAACAGAGTTGATGACCTCCTCCACACGTTCATTCAATGTGGCAAGGCGGTGGTGATAATCCTGAAAAACCTGAATCGAACTCACTGTCCCCCCCATGAGCAGGGTTAGCAAAACGACGGTTTTTGTCATTTCATAGGCGATGGATTTACGTTTTGTCATGGGACCCCTGAGGACAATTACCAGACTTTCAGCATATATTTTTTATCGGGTGATGATCTAATAAATTTTATTAACCAATTAAAAATTATTATATGTAAGGATATGTTAGTCTTGTGGTTGGAAAAACGTCAATATGGTTATTTCAGACGTGGACCTTTGCTTAAAAGAAGGTTAGGGTTCTACCAACTGTTTGCAATAATAGATAAAAATTGATTAAATAAGGTCCAAGGGCGTATGCCAGAAATTCGAAAAGTAAAAGTATCCACAGGCATTGAATGGGTCGAAGTGCCCGCGGCCGGTGTCTATATTTTATGTGGCTGCCCCCCTGACAGTGTCAAACATCTCATGAAACTGGGACTGATTGTTCCGACAGAACGTGAGGGCTGGACCTTTGAAACAGGACCCAATGCGATTTTGCTGTCTGATATTATTTTGCAAAATGGCAGCTTTACCAATATGGCAGAATTTCCGGTTCTGCAGATGCTGTATCGTCAGGGAACCCTTATCCCCAATCACCCTAACAACACCGGTGTGAAACCGATTTTGATCGGTGCACAGGATCAGATCAATGCGCAGATGGAATATATCCATCGCGGTAATTATGGTCTGGTCAGTGAAGAAGAAATGATGGCCTGCGGCGTGAATGCCGAAGATGCCAAAACAATGATGCGTATGAAACTGCGTTTTGCTTTTGGTGCGATCCATCATCCTAGTGCGTTGCTGGATAGCCGGGTGATACAGGATGGTCCGGTTGAAATCCAAAACGGGGTCTATGTGCAACGCGTCGCATTGAACCGTTTTGAAATTTCTTATGGCACTGAAAGTGTGCAGGTGAATTTAAATCTCGGTAATCTGGAACATTATGTACCATCGTACCCTTTGGGCTATCATCAGGTGGAACGCGATAGTTTTTCCATTATTCATAGTGGGGACGGCGATGGATGGGATGTAAACCGTCCAACCATGTCCAGTGTGATTTTCTATCAGGGTAAAATTTATCTGGTGGATGCGGGACCGAATGTACGCGTGACGTTGCAATCACTTGGCATCGGGATCAGCGAAGTTGACGGGATTTTCCATACCCATTCCCACGATGACCATTTTGCCGGATTGCCTGCCTTTATCAGGTCTGATCGTAAAATCAATTATTATGCCGCACCTTATGTGCGCGCCTCGGTGGCTAAAAAACTGGCGGCTTTGCTTTCTGTGGATGAAGCGCGTTTTGCCGATTTCTTTAACATTCATGACCTTGATGTGGATGTCTGGAATGATGTTGGTGGTCTGGAAGTCCGTCCGCGTCTGTCGCCTCATCCGGTTGAAACGGCGGTTATGCAGTTCCGTGCCTTAGGGCCGGATGGCTATAAAACCTATGGACATTATGCCGATATCGTTTCCTTGGATGTTTTAAAAGGTATGGTCACGGATGATGACGAGGCCCCCGGCGTTTCCGAAGAATTCTATGATATGATCCGCGATCATTACCTTGAACCGCTGGATGTGAAAAAGATTGATATTGGCGGCGGGCTGATTCATGGCGAAGCCAGTGATTTTGCGGGGGATAAATCCGGCAAGATGATCTTGTCACATACAGCGTTGCCATTACGCCCGGATCAACGCGAAATTGGTTCCGGTGCGCCTTTTGGGACAACGGATGTGCTGATCCCGTCTTATCAGGACAATACCCGACGTTATGCCTTTGAATATTTGCAGGATTATTTTCCGACAATCCCAACTCATGCCCTACGGACCTTGATGAATACGTCGGTTGTGACATTCAATCCGGAAACGATCTTGCTCAAAGAAGGTGAAGAAGTCGAAAACATTTTCCTTTTGCTGACAGGCTCGGTGGAACTTTTAAAAACCTCCAGCGATATGCATGCCCTCGTTTCAGCAGGGTCCCTTGTTGGGGAAATGACAGCTTTACATCAGTTGCCATCAATGGAAACCTATCGTGCGCTGACTTTTGTTGAGGCCTTGAAAATTCCAACCAAGCTGTATCGTGAAGTTGTAGATAAATATCAGTTGTTTGGCGATATTATTCGTTTGATGGAAGGCCGTGAGTTTTTGCAGGCAACCTGGTTGTTTGGGGAATCGCTGTCCTATAGTACACAAAATCGAATCGCCGATGAGATGATCTGTCATCATATGGAGGCTGGCGAACTCTTCAGTAGCGGTGAAGATAAAGGCGTGTGTATCATCCGTCAGGGCGAAGCCACCCTCTATCACAAAGGCGAAGAGGTGGAGACTTTGGGGCGTGGTGATTTCTTTGCTGAAGATAGCGCAGTGTTTGACCGCAACAGTGAATTCACTATCAAAATCCAAGCTGGTGGAGTTGAGTTTTGCAGTATTTCCGCCGAAACTTTAAAAGACATTCCCATCGTACAATGGAAATTGATTGAAAGTGTCGAACGGCGCCGTTATCTGCTGGCCTGATCTTTTCCTAAAATCATCTTTAAAAATTGGTCGCGTTCTACCTTTCCGGCACGTTCATTGCTAATAAATTTAACGTGGTTGGACGCATCTGCTTTAGGGTCCAGTTCGATAAACCATAAAGGCTTGATCTGGTTGGGCAGGAAGGAATAACGAAGATCAATCACCCGGTTGTCATGGGTTGGATCTTTAGCGATATAGCCTTTTGAGAACCAGCGAAATCGTTCAATATCTTTTGCTTGCTGACTGTCTGGATCAAGCCAGGGCAGGTCTTTTTTAATATTTAGGCGGGTAATGGATTGCCCCACAAGAATGTCTGGTGTGAGCCCTGCACGTACGGCATCAACGTAAAATCGTCCCTCATACTCATAAATGATTTTCCAGAGATAGAGATTGCCAAAACTTGGTTTGGCATGAATGCTCTCAGGAGCATGACCGCGCGAGCTGGCAAGGTCAAACCCCGTTATGCTCGCACGATGGTTCTGTAAGGCCCCCAAGCAGAGATAAACGACCATCCAGGCAAGGCCAAGCTGTGCAAATCGTGCGCTGCCTTTGATCGCTGCAAAAATAACCAGAATGAGTGTCGGCAGGGTAAATAGCGGGTCAATGATCGAAATAATCCGCCAATCGATGCGCTGGTCACTAAAGGGCCAGAACAACATGGTCCCATAAGAGGTCGCCGCATCCAAAAGGCCGTGGGTGGCATAGCCCAATGTGCAAAACAGAAAGGTCAGCTTAAACGGGATGTTTTTTCGTCTTGTAAGCAGGATATGGAAAAACAAGGCGCAGATAAAGCCGCCAATTGGAATGAAAATTATCGAATGGCTGAACTGACGATGATATTCCAGATAGAGTAGAGGGTCATGGTCGGATCGAATAAAACTATCCAAATCCGGCGCCATTCCGCCAAGCCATCCTAACAGCCCCGCCCAGAAAAAATATTTCTTTTTCTGCTGTAAAGCCTGAGGCAAAACCGCCCCGACAACCCCTTGCGTCACCGGATCCATGAACACCTAACACCAAACAGAAAAGGTGGGTGGTAGGGCAGGAGGGACTTGAACCCCCGACCAGACCGTTATGAGCGGTCGGCTCTAACCAACTGAGCTACTGCCCCACAGAAAGTTGTGGCGTGAATTTAATCAAAACTCACGCCACGTCAAGTCTTTGAATGAATTAATAATCCAAGAAGCTACGCAGTTTGCGTGAACGGCTGGGGTGTTTCAGCTTACGCAAGGCTTTGGCTTCGATCTGACGGATCCGTTCGCGGGTCACAGAGAACTGCTGGCCGACTTCTTCCAGAGTGTGATCTGTGTTCATGCCAATGCCGAAACGCATACGCAGGACACGTTCTTCACGAGGTGTCAGGGATGACAGAACGCGCGTAGTTGTGTTGCGCAGATTGGATTGAATAGCCGCATCCAGTGGCTGAACCGCGTTTTTATCTTCGATGAAATCACCCAGATGACTATCTTCTTCGTCACCAATTGGCGTTTCAAGGGAGATCGGTTCTTTCGCAATCTTCAGGACCTTGCGGACCTTTTCCTGCGGCATTGAGAGCTTTTCTGCCAATTCTTCCGGTGTCGGCTCACGACCGATTTCATGCAGCATCTGGCGGCTTGTACGCACCAGCTTGTTGATGGTTTCGATCATATGGACCGGGATACGGATCGTGCGGGCCTGATCCGCGATAGAGCGGGTGATGGCCTGACGGATCCACCATGTTGCGTAAGTAGAGAATTTATACCCACGACGATATTCGAACTTATCAACCGCTTTCATCAGGCCGATATTACCTTCCTGAATGAGATCAAGGAATTGCAGGCCACGGTTGGTGTATTTTTTGGCAATGGAAATTACGAGGCGCAGGTTGGCTTCGATCATTTCTTTTTTCGCCCGGTTGGCTTCACGCTCACCTTTTTGTACAGTGGAAACGATGCGGCGATACTCTGCAATCGGCAAACCAACTTCGCCGGCAACTTCGGTTACACGTGCACGCAGTTTGACGATTTCATCTTCGTGACGTTCTGCAAAGCGCTGCCAGCCTTTTGCAGGAAGCTGCGAGACACGTTCCAACCAGTTCGGGTCCAGTTCGTGACCGTAGTATTGCTTGAGGAAGTCCACACGAGAGACACGGCAGCCTGTGGCCAGACGTAACATGCGGCCTTCACAGTTCATCAATGCCTTGTTCAGACCATACAAGTGGTCCATTAATTCTTCGATACGGCCATTGTTCAGGTGAACTTCTTCCATCAGAACGACCAGCTCGTGACGCAGCTTTTCAATGCGTCGTTCGATGGTTGCTGAAACTTTTTCACCTTTACCCAATGTTGTCAGGCGCTGTTCCTGTGACTTATGCAGTTTATCATAAGTCTTGGCGATTTTTTCAAAGGTTTCAACAACCTGCGGCAGGAGCTGTTCTTCCATGGCGGCGAGGGAAACGTTATTTTCCTCAGCACCGTCATCATCGCTGATGCCTTCTTCATCGCCTTCGCCATCTTCAGATTCGTCACTGTCATCCAGATCATCATCATCTTCAGGTCCGGCGTCCACACCTTCGGGGGCTTCGATTTCTTTTTCATCATCGTCGTCATCATCAGATGAATCGATGTCAGCTGTTATGCTGTCTGGATCAGTGTCTTCTTCGATCTCTTTGGCTGCGGCTTCAACTTCTTCAGTGTTCGGGCCACCACCATATGTGGTTTCCAGATCGATAATGTCGCGCAGCAAAATGTCGCCATTGATCAGTGCATCGTGCCATTCTACGATAGAACGGATGGTAATGGGGCTTTCGCAAATGCCACCGATCATCATTTCACGACCCGCTTCGATGCGTTTGGCAATCGCGATTTCACCTTCGCGTGACAGTAATTCTACGCTGCCCATTTCGCGCAGATACATGCGCACGGGGTCATCGGTGCGCCCTGTGTCATTTTCGTCGATGTTACCGGACTTGTCTTCGGTTTCTTCGGCTTCGTTGTCGTCTTCGGCTTCTTCGTTTTCAACAACGTTGATGCCCATTTCAGACAAAGCAGACATGGTGTCTTCGATCTGTTCCGAAGACATCTTGTCAGGCGGCAGCGCCGTATTTAATTCGTCATAAGTGATAAAACCGCGTTCTTTGCCCTTTGCGAGCATCTTCTTAACGGCGGCACCAAGGGAATCAAGAAGTGGGCCATCACCGCCTTCTTCTTGTTTGGTTTTTGCTTCGGTTTGGTTTGCAGCTTTCGCAGACATGCGATTCCCCGTGAAACTTTAAAATCTATCTATTCAGCGCATACTTCAAAAAAACTTAAAGAGCAGACTCTAATAAGTAAGATGCGCCATGAATATGTAAAGAGCGTTAATCAAACAAATCTTCTTCATTCAATTTAAAAGAATGTCCAACGCCAGCATCTTCCTCGTCGGTATCAACCATCCCCATCAGTTTCTGGTGAGCCTGAAATTGACTCAGGGCCTGCGGGGTCATTTCCTGTTCGAGCCTGCGTTTCAATTCTTTAAACTCCATCGCCAGGTCACGTTCGTTCATATAAAGAGTGAACGTGTGGTCCCAACCACGAAGCACGTCGTCTATCGGGCGATCAGGATGCAAAAAAGTCTCATGCCCGATAAACTTTCCTCCATTGGGAGCGTGAAATTTAGCGAGTAGAGATTTCAGCGGTTCTGAAAACCCGTTGGTGTTGAGGTGGTCCTGAAGCGCGCGAGAATCAAGGCCCAAATCCCCATCGACGGTCTTTAAAACTTCCTGACGAAGTTTGTCAAGCGAATCGGACATGAAATTCAGCAGCCCTAAACGCTCTCCAACCTCGTCCATAATCTGTGGGTGTAAAATGACAGCGGCCAAGAGTAAGGTTTCCCGCCAGTTTTGTGCATTCACTTTGGTGCCTAGGCTACTTTTTGCTTCCAGATGCGTGTGGTGATTTTTTTTCTCGAAACGCCAATCTTTTTTCCAGGTTGAGGATTTTCCACCTTTTTTCGCGTTAATTTCCTTCCACATCCGGTCTTTTAAGGCGGCAAGAAAATGTTTTTTCACCGATTCGTCTTCAATTTGGAAGGCATGTTTCTTCAATTGATCTTCCAAAAGGGCACGATCTTCGGCGGTTTCAAAATTCTTATCTTTGCTTTCTATGCGCCAAAGAAGTTCGGATAAGGGAATGGCCTCATCCAGAACAGTTTGCATGGCCGCACTGCCTTCTGCCTTGATCAGGCTGTCCGGGTCTTCACCCTCTGGCAGATGGACAAATTTCAGTCCAAAGCCGGGTTTCAGGTGGGGCAAGGCCCGTTCTGCCCCGCGCGCGGCAGCACGTTGTCCAGCGGCATCGCCATCAAAACACAGTGTGGGATGTTTGCTCATGCGCCAAAGAAGCAGGATCTGTTCTTCCGTCAGGGCTGTGCCCAAGGGAGCGACGGCATTGGGAAAACCACCCTGCGCCAAGGCGATGACGTCCATATAGCCTTCGGTGACAATGATTTCTTCTTTTTTGTGGGCTGTTTCACGCGCTTGGGCCAGACCATAAAGGATGGTGCCTTTATGAAAGAGCGGCGTGTCAGGTGAGTTGAGATATTTGGGCTTGCCATCGCCTAAAATTCGCCCGCCAAAGGCAATGACCTTGCCGCGACGGTCTGTGATGGGGAACATGACCCGTTCACGGAAGCGTTCATAAGGTTGACGGTTGGGGTCATCGGGTTGGATGAGAAGGCCCGCTTCAATCATCAGGCTTTCATCAATACCTTCGCGTTTCAACGCGGCTTTCAACCCCCCCTGGATATTGGGGGCGTAGCCAAGGCGAAAGCGTTTGATGGTGTCTTCGGAAAGGCCACGTTGTTGTACATAGGAAAGTCCTGTTTTGCCTTCGGGCATACGCAGCGCGCGTTCATAATAAAGGGTGGCTTGTTCCATCACATCATAAAGCGTGTTGCGTTTTTCACTGCGTTCACGCTGTTCGGGTGTGTCTTGCGGAACTTCCATCCCGGCGTGAATGGCCAGGCGTTCCACGGCTTCAGGGAAATTCAGACCTTCGGTGTTCATGACAAAATCCAGTGCACTGCCATGGGCGCCGCAGCCAAAGCAATGGTAAAACCCTTTATCGTCATTGACAGTAAAGGAAGGGGATTTTTCATTATGGAAGGGACAAAGGCCGGAATGTTCCCGACCTTTTTTAATCAGCTTTACCCGCTTGCCGACAATCTCTGAAACAGAGACACGGTTTCTAAGTTCATCAAGGAAGCCGGGAGGTATCGCCATGTGTATTTTATCTCTTGGTGTCATCCCGCAGGTGTAGCGGGATAATCGGATGAGACAGTGTGATAGATAATCGGATTTTCCTCAACTGTTGTCCCGGAACAAATCCGGGATGACAGTTTTGGTGCTTTGTTTAAGCTAAACGATCTTTAATAATCGCACTGGCCTTCCCGAAATCCATCTGTCCGGCAAAACGCTCACGGATGGTTTTCATGGTTGGGCCCATGTCTTTTAAGCTGCTTGCCCCTAATTCTGCGATAACGGCATCAACTGCGGCACCGATTTCGTCTTCACTCATTTGCTTGGGCAGGAAACGCTCAATCACTTCGATTTCTTTGGCTTCCTGTTCTGCCAGTTCCAGTCGACCACCATTTTCATACATGGTGATGCTGTCTCTGCGCTGCTTGATCATGGATTGCATCAAGGACAGGATTTCTTCATCAGAAATGCCATCGGGTTTATCTTGTGTACGTGCCGCGATATCGCGGTCTTTCAGGGCTGCCATAATTAGACGCATGGTAGAGATAGCATGCTGATCTTTGGCTACCATTGCCTCTTTAAGGGCTGATTTAATCTGCTCGCGAAGCATTGCCTTGGACTATTGTTGTTTTAAGGAAAGCAAGAAACTTATACCAACTGGCTTGAAAAAGCAATCAGAAACTATTTTGTAACATATTGAATTATAAAGAAAAATTTTATTTGTGACTCCCCCTTGACTAGAGTGTAAGATTTCTTTATCAACGCGCCAATTTGCCTATAGGCAGTGAATGAATTTTGCTCTTTAATAAAGGACACTGTAGCCATGTCGCAGACACAAGCACCGGTCGCACCGATGCCGCCAAAAGCCCGGCCTAAAAACGCCAATGCCGCATTGGTCTTGACGGACGGAACCGTTTTTTGGGGAAAGGGGGTTGGTGTTGAAGGTGTCGCCATTGGCGAGGTTTGCTTTAATACCTCTTTGACAGGGTATCAGGAAATTATGACCGACCCCTCCTATGCGGGGCAGATCATCACCTTTACCTTCCCCCATATCGGTAATGTGGGCACCAATGCTGAAGATATTGAAACCGCGAAGCCAGTGGCCCGCGGTTGTATTTTGCGTGCCGATATCACAGAGCCTGCCAACTGGCGTGCTGCCCAACATTTTGATGAATGGATGAAAGCGTCCAATCTTGTAGGGATTTCCGGGATTGATACCCGTAAATTGACCCGTTACATCCGCGACAATGGCGCACCAGGCGGGACCATCATTCACTTGCCCAAAGGTCAGGATATTGATTTGGATGCGCTGAATACAATGTCAAATTCCTTCCCCGGTCTGGAAGGGATGGACCTTGCAAAAGATGTCATGTGCGAAAAGCCATATGAATGGGACGAAGCCGGCTGGACAATGGGTAAAGGTTACGCCAAACAGGATAATCCGAAATATCATGTGGTCGCGGTTGATTTTGGCGCAAAACGCAACATTCTGCGCTGTTTGGCCGCTGCGGGCTGTAAAGTGACCGTGGTGCCGGGCAATACATCTGCGGAAGATATTCTGGCATACAATCCTGATGGGGTGTTCCTGTCCAATGGCCCGGGCGATCCGGCTGCGACAGGGGAATATGCGGTGCCGATGATCCAGAAAGTGATCGACAGCGGCAAGCCCCTGTTTGGGATTTGTCTTGGTCACCAGATGACCTGTCTGGCGATTGGGGCCAAGACTTACAAAATGCATCTTGGCCATCGTGGCGGGAACCATCCGGTGAAAGATCTGGATACCGGCAAAGTTGAAATTACCTCACAGAACCACGGTTTTGTCGTGGATGAAGAAACGCTGCCCGCAAATGCCAAGGTTACGCATCGTTCCTTGTTTGATAAAACACTGGAAGGCATTTCACTGACGGACAAGCCGGTCTTTTCTGTTCAGCACCATCCGGAAGCCTCCCCGGGACCACAGGATAGCCATTATTTGTTTGGTCGCTTTGTCGATCTGATGGCGAAAGCGAAATAACAATGTCGCTGTCTTCTAACGCAACAAAGCTTTTAGACGCCATGGCAGAAGACGATCAACTGCCGGGCGGTGCTTTTCGTGACGTGGAAGGGATTTGCGAAGAATTTATGGTGAGTTTTGAAAATCAATCAGAACTCGCCGACTGGCTTCAGGAATTGGCTGAAGCTGGCGCCGTTATTTTAGAAGATCATGAATTGGAAGTGTCCCCGACACCGCCCTTCATGGCTTCGATCACGCTCCATGGTCTGGACATGGCCGGGTATTTGGGGCGTTAAAGAATTAAGCGTCATTCCCGCGTAGGCGGGAACCCAGTGGATGGGAAATGACATGCACAGTTTTCTGGGTCCCCGCTTTCGCGGGGATGACGTGGTAGAAGGGTTGTTTTCCTGCGAAAGCAGGAATCTCTTTGATACCATGAGGCCCCTGCTTTCGCAGGGGAACGATAGGAATAACTCCCCCTTTGTGTCATCTTCGTACTTGTTGCGGGATAATCAGGGGGAGGAATTTCGGATAGACCCGATTGGTTTCATCCGGTTGTCCCGTAATAAATCCGGGATGACACAAGTAGAGAATAGGTTTTCGAGTTCCTGCATATGCAGGGATGACAATTTTAAGGACGATAAGGTTAGTCATGCCAAAACGTACAGATATTAAATCGATTATGATTATTGGTGCCGGCCCGATTGTGATCGGGCAAGCGTGTGAGTTCGATTATTCAGGGGCTCAGGCATGTAAGGCGCTGCGTGAGGAAGGCTATCGGGTGATTTTGGTGAATTCCAACCCGGCCACCATCATGACCGATCCGGGCATGGCGGATGCCACATATATCGAACCGATTACACCGGAAGTGGTTGCCAAAATCCTTGAAAAAGAAAAGCCGGATGCCTTGTTGCCGACCATGGGCGGGCAAACCGCTTTGAACACGGCGCTGGCGCTTTATGAAAATGGCACACTGGATCGTCTGGGCATTGAAATGATCGGGGCGACTGCAGATGCGATTGATAAGGCGGAAAACCGCGAACGTTTCCGCGCCGCCATGGAAAAGATCGGTCTGGAAAACGCAAAATCTTATGTGTGTCATACCCGCGCAGAAGCCGACGAAGCCCTGAAAGATATTGGTCTTCCGGTTATCATTCGCCCGTCTTTCACCTTGGGCGGCACCGGGGGTGGTGTTGCTTATAATAAAGAAGAATTTGAAAAGATCGTCGCAAGCGGTCTGGCGGCCTCGCCGACATCTGAAGTTCTAGTCGAAGAATCGCTTTTGGGCTGGAAAGAGTATGAGATGGAAGTGGTGCGGGACAAAAACGATAACTGCATCATCATTTGTTCCATCGAAAACGTTGACCCGATGGGCGTGCATACGGGCGATTCCATTACGGTTGCCCCGGCCCTGACCCTGACCGACAAAGAATATCAGGTTATGCGTAATGCGTCCTTGGCAGTTTTGCGTGAAATTGGTGTGGAAACCGGGGGCTCTAACGTTCAATTTACCGTTAATCCTGAAGATGGTCGTTTGATCGTAATTGAGATGAACCCGCGTGTGTCACGTTCTTCTGCGCTGGCATCCAAGGCAACGGGTTTCCCGATTGCAAAAATTGCTGCCAAGCTGGCGGTTGGCTTTACATTGGATGAATTGGATAACGATATTACGGGCTGCACACCGGCTTCGTTTGAACCCTCTATCGATTATGTCGTTACAAAAATTCCGCGCTTCACCTTTGAAAAATTCCCCGGCACCGATGACAGCCTGTCCACGGCGATGAAATCGGTTGGGGAAGCCATGTCCATTGGACGTACTTTTGCAGAATCACTGCAAAAAGGGTTGCGTTCCATGGAAACTGGCCTGACGGGTTTGAATGAAGTGGAAATTGAAGGTGCAGAAGGCCCCGAAGGCAAGCTTGCGATCATTGGAGAACTTGGCAAACCACGATCTGATCGTTTGTTGGTGATCGCCCAAGCCTTCCGTCATGGTTTGAGCATCGAAGAAATTCAGACGGCGTGTAAGTACGAGCCTTGGATGCTGCGCCAAATTCAGGACATCGTTGAAGCAGAAAAAGAACTGATTCAAAAAGGTCTGCCGGGCGAAGCGGACGAGTTGCAACGTTTCAAGAAGATGGGTTTCTCCGATCAACGTATTTCAGAACTGACGGGCAAAGATATCGAAGTTGTGAAATATCGCCGTAAAGTCCTGAACATCCACCCGACCTTTAAGCGCGTGGATACCTGTGCAGCAGAATTTCCGTCCAAGACATCATATATGTATTCAGCCTACGAAGGTGACGGCATCACTGTGCCGGAATGTGAATCAGACCCAAGTGATCGTGAAAAAGTCGTGATCCTTGGTGGGGGGCCGAACCGTATTGGTCAAGGGATCGAATTTGATTATTGCTGTGTGCATGCGTCTTACGCATTGAAAGAAGCCGGCTATGAAACCATCATGGTTAACTGTAACCCGGAAACGGTTTCAACCGATTATGACACATCGGACCGTCTGTATTTCGAACCACTGACCGAAGAAGATGTAATCGAACTGATCCGTGTGGAACAATCCAATGGCACGGTGAAGGGCGTGATCGTTCAATATGGTGGTCAAACACCGTTGAAACTGGCTCATGCTTTGGAAAAAGCCGATATTCCGATCTTGGGGACAAGCGTCGATGCCATTGATTTGGCCGAAGACCGGGAACGTTTCCAACAATTGCTGGCGCAATTGGGGCTGAAACAACCCTCAAACGGTTTGGCCCGTTCTGAAGATGAAGCCCTGAAAGTGGCTGAAAGCATTGGCTTCCCGCTGGTGATCCGCCCATCATATGTCTTGGGTGGTCGTGCGATGGAAATCGTCCATAATATGGATCGTCTGAAGCGCTATATGAAAGAAGCTGTGCAAGTGTCCGGTGATAGCCCGGTTTTGCTCGACAGCTTTTTGCAGGATGCGATCGAGGTTGATGTGGATGCAGTGGGCGATAGCGATGGTGAAGTCTATATCGCTGGTATCATGCAACATATCGAAGAAGCCGGTATTCACTCTGGTGACTCGGCATGTTCACTTCCGCCTTATTCTTTGAGTGACGAGATTATTGAAGAGCTGAAAAATCAGGCTGTTGCCCTGGCGAAAGCTCTGAAAGTCGTTGGTTTGATGAACGTACAGTTCGCGGTCAAAGAAGATGTGATCTATATCATCGAAGTCAACCCACGGGCCTCGCGGACTGTCCCATTTGTGGCGAAAGCAACAGGTGTGGCGGTTGCCAAGGTTGGTGCGCGTGTCATGGCGGGTGAGAAACTGTCTGACTTTGGCTTGAAAGGTCAAATGCCGAAACTAGATCATGTGGCAGTTAAAGAAGCGGTCTTCCCGTTTGCGCGCTTCCCCGGCGTTGATACGTTGTTGGGTCCGGAAATGAAATCTACAGGCGAGGTTATGGGGCTGGATAAAGATTTCCCGACCGCCTTTTTGAAAGCACAAATGGGGGCGAGCGCCCATCTGCCGACAGAAGGCTGTGCCTTTATTTCCGTGAAAGAGCGCGATAAAGATAAGATCGTGCCGATTGCACAGAAACTGGTTGATATGGGTTTTGCGATTTTAGCGACATCCGGCACGGCGAAATTCCTTGAGGACAAGGGCATTGCCAGCAAGACCGTCAATAAAGTGATTGAAGGCCGTCCGCATTGTGTGGATGCGATTTTGAACGATGAAGTTCAGTTGGTCATCAACACAACAGAAGGTTTGCAGGCGATTGAAGATAGCTATTCAATCCGTCGTGAAACCTTGACGCAGGGTATTCCATATTACACGACCATGGCTGGGGCTTATGCAGCAGCAGAAGCCATTTCGTCCTTGCAAAAGGGGCAGCTGGATGTTGGTGCTTTGCAATCTTATTTTGACAAATCCTTCTAAATCAGATTAAGAAGGAAGCGTTATTTCATTTTGCGCCCTCGCAGAAGTGTGAGGGCGCATCTATTTTTAGTGTTCGTTGGGATAGAGGTTATGGAACGTATACCCATGACTGCTGAGGGATGTGCTCAGCTTGAAGAAGAATTGAAAAACCTGAAGTCGGTTGAACGTCCGGCGGTTATTGCTGCTATTGCTGAAGCGCGTGAACATGGCGATCTTTCTGAGAATGCCGAATATCATGCTGCACGCGAAAAGCAGGGCTTCATCGAAGGTCGCATTAAAGAACTGGAAGCGGTTATCAGTGTGGCAGAAGTGATTGATCCGAAAACATTATCCGGTGATGTCGTGCGTTTTGGTGCAACGGTGATGGTCGCTGATGAAGAAACCGATGAAGAAACCACTTATCAAATTGTTGGTCAGCATGAAGCTGATCTTGAAGCCGGTAAAATTTCCATCAGTTCCCCGCTTGCGCGCGGTTTGATTGGTAAAAGCTTGGGTGATAGTGTGGAAGTGCGTACACCCGGTGGGGCGAAAACTTATGAGATCATCGAAGTCGAATATAAGTAAGACTTTGTGAAGATATGACAAAAGCGGTGACTGGAAACAGCACCGCTTTTTGCTTTCCTGTGAAAATAGGAATTTTTAAGCTATTGAAATTGTTCTCAAAAGGTCCTTGTTTTCACAGGGACACTGGCTTTTTAATCTTCAATATCATCCTCATCATCCGGGACATCGACTTTAATCGGTACGCCGGGGATGGATTTAGAACTGCGAATCGTCATGGAAGATTTGACGTGGGCCACATTCGGGGCTGAAGTCAGGCATTTGGTTAAAAAGGTCTGGTAGGAATCCCAGTCTTTTTCAACGATCTTCAAGAGGAAGTCTGTTTCCCCTGCCAGCATGTGACATTCACGAACTTCCGGCCAGGAATTAATCAGTTGTTCAAAGGCTTTGAGGTCGGCTTCTGCCTGGCTGTTTAAGCCCACCTGAGCGAAGACTGTGACGTTAAAACCAAGCGCAGCCGGGTCCAGTTCTGCATGATAGCCCCTTACAAAGCCCGCTTCTTCAAGCGCACGCACTCGTCTTAAACAAGGCGGAGCTGAAATGCCGGCACGGCGGGCCAATTCGACATTGGTCATGCGACCATCGTCCTGCAGATCTGCAAGAATACGGCGGTCGATTCGGTCAAGTTTGACCTTTTGCATAATAATTCTACTCCAAAAATTCCTTGATAGACGCAAGGATATTACAATGTTGTCGCACTTAAGCCAAGCAAAGCTTGTAAAAAATCAGAAATAAAAATTCTCTGATATGACAAATTATTTTCGTAATAAAATAGAAAAAAGATCGCTGTCTTTTGGGGTTAGCCCGTAGTTTAGAAATGAAAATAATTTGGGCAGGTTACCTATTTGAATTTTTTATAAATTTTAAGAAGCAAGCTATGGCACTGTTCCTAAAAGTTGGTTAACGTAAGTGCATGATCAGTAGATATTTTCCAGCCTTGCAAATGAATGGGGGAGGGGGTAGTCTGCTGCAGCTTTTGAATCATTCTAAAATATAGAAGGAAATTGTTAATGTCTCAAGTTCTCGTAGGTCAAGAAGCACCGGATTTCACAGCGCCAGCTGTTATGGGTGACAACTCTATTAATGAAGAATTCAACCTGAAATCTTATCTCGACGGTTCGTACGGCGTTTTGTTCTTCTATCCGTTGGATTTTACATTTGTCTGCCCGTCTGAAATCATCGCTTTTGACCACCGTCTGAAAGCGTTTGAAGAGCGTGGCGCAAAAGTAATCGCTTGCTCTATCGATTCGCACTTTACTCACTTGGCGTGGAAAAATACACCGGTTAACGAAGGTGGTTTGGGTCAGGTTCAATTCCCGATGGTTGCGGACATCACCAAAGACATCGTGACTGACTATGGTGTGAAAACGGGTCCGGGAATCGCGTTCCGCGGCACATTCATCATCGACAAAAACGGTGTTGTACGTCACCAGCTGGTTAACGATCTGCCGCTTGGCCGTAACGTTGATGAAACCATCCGTACACTGGACGCTCTGTTGTTCCATGAAGAACATGGCGAAGTTTGCCCAGCAGGTTGGAACAAAGGCGATTCTGGCATGACAGCAACACCAGATGGCGTTGCAGCATACCTGTCTGAAAATTCTGACAATCTTTAAGGTTCGCAAGACCTTATGAATAAAGGAAAAAGGGAGGCATATGCTTCCCTTTTTCTTATTTCTTGCGCTTGTCCCATCTGCTGCCTAAATTAGGCGCTCTCTTTTGATTTCAAAGTATTTTCGAGGATATTCTCCATGTCCGAACAGCACCATACCAAGGTCCTCATTCTCGGTTCCGGCCCCGCTGGCTATACAGCTGCCATTTATGCAGCACGTGCCAATCTTAAACCCATGTTGGTCAAAGGCATTCAGCCCGGTGGTCAATTAACCATCACAACAGATGTGGAAAACTATCCCGGTTTTGCCGACCCGATCCAGGGGCCATGGTTGATGGACCAGTTTCACGATCAGGCTAAAAATGTTGGCACAACGATGTTTGATGACACCATCGTTGAAGCAGACCTATCTTCACGTCCGTTTAAACTGACTGGTGATAGTGGCACGGTTTACACAGGTGATACGCTTGTCATTTGTACCGGAGCTTCTGCGCGCTGGCTGGGTATGGAATCGGAACAAAAATTCCAAGGCTTTGGTGTTTCTGCTTGTGCAACCTGTGACGGGTTCTTCTATCGGGAGAAAGAAGTCGCTGTTGTCGGTGGTGGTAATACGGCTGTGGAAGAAGCTCTCTATCTGACGAATTTTGCATCTAAGGTGTATCTCATCCACCGCCGCGATGAACTGCGTGCCGAAAAAATTCTACAAGACCGTTTGTTGAAACATGAAAAAGTTGAAATGGTCTGGGACAGTGTTGTTGACGAAATCGTTGGCGAAGAAGACCCGTTTGGGGTTACTGGCGTACGCGTCAAAAACGTAAAAACAGATGAAGTGAAAACGATCCCTGTTCACGGGACTTTCATCGCGATCGGTCACGATCCGAACACTGGTCTGTTTAAAGGTCAGTTGGATATGGATGATGAAAATTACATCGTAACCAAACCGGATAGCACCCAAACCAGTATCGAAGGTGTATATGCGGCTGGCGATGTACAGGACAAAACCTACCAACAGGCGGTAACTGCTGCGGGGACAGGCTGTATGGCGGCTTTGGAAGCTGAACGCTTTATTGGCGAACAGGAAGGTTAAGCTTCCGTTTTTCAATAAAAATGCTAAATTCTTTAAGGCGAAAGGGATTTTTCTCTTTCGCCTTATTTTTCTATGCTATATATGCATGGCAAGTATGCGAATTGAGAATGGAATAGGCCATGCATTGGGATAAATTACGTGTGTTTCATGCCGTAGCAGAAGCAGGAAGTTTCACACATGCCGGGGAAGCACTGAACCTGAGCCAGTCTGCGGTCAGTCGCCAGATTAGTGCTTTGGAAGATAGTATTCAGGTCAGCCTGTTTCACCGTCACGCCCGGGGCTTGATTCTGACAGAACAGGGCGAATTACTTTATAAAACAGCACATGAAGTCTTTGCGAAACTGGCGATGGTTGAAAGTCAACTTTCTGAAAGCAAAGAAAAGCCGCAAGGTACCTTGAAAATCACCACAACAGTGGCATTTGGGTCAACCTGGCTTACCCCGAAACTGCGCGAATTTCTGGAACTTTACCCTGAAATTGAAGTGAGCGTAGTTCTGACGGATAATGAACTAGACCTATCCATGCGCGAAGCTGACGTTGCGATTCGCTTGAGCGCGCCGAAACAGCCGGATCTTATTCAGCGTCAACTTTGGAGTATGCCTTATCACATTTATGCCGCACCCGAATATCTTAAGAAATATGGTGTTCCAACGGTGCCACAGGATTTGGACAGGCACCGTATTATTGTCTATGGGGACGATGTTAAACAACCTGTACAAGGGTTGAACTGGCTACTTTCTGCGGGACGCTCCGATGGGACAAGACGTACAGCAGCCTTGCGGGTGAATAATGTCTATGGGATTTATCGCGCGGTTCAAAGTGGTTTGGGGCTCGGGGCCTTGCCCGAATATATGTCCAGAGAAGTGGGGAATCTTGTCGAGATTCTGCCGGAATTGCGTGGTCCTGTGATTGATACCTATTTTGTCTATCCTGAAGAGTTGAGAAATTCGAAAAGAATTACTCTTTTTAGAGATTTTATCGTCCGAAAAATGGCTCAAGCAATATAATTTCTTTTCAATAAGTTATTGTTTTAAAAGGTATAAAACTTAACTGCTTGGTCAATTATGCGCAAAACGCATGGCTGACCTTCATAAAAAGCTATGGTGTTCGCACCTGCAACAATATACAAATTGATTATCAACTTTGTTGCGTCGCAGCAAAGTTACTTCCCCTCAGGGTTTCGGCCCTGAGTGAGGGTCTCTCTCTAGAGATTGACCCTACGTCTCCCAGACGTGAAGCCTCCCTGTTAAAACTTGCCGGGCCTTTTGGCCCGGTTTTTTTTGTTTAAAATTTATTATTTTGAATTAATCCTAAAGTATAAAAACTATTTTAAACAACATCTTATGGCAAAGCCATGCTTGATGTGCATGAAAGGGTTGCGCGAATAGGGCTAGATTTATTTTATCAAAACAGATAAATATATATTCATCAAATGCTGCAACGCAGTATTTACACAGATTTCGGAAGTTATGCTTTCGATTTAAGGGCCTTCGGGTCCTACGTCTCCCAGACGTGAAGCCTCCCTGTTAAAAACTTGCCGGGCCCTGTGCCCGGCTATTTTTTTGCCCAATCAAAATAAAGTTCGCGCAGTGTCATGGTGATGGACCCGATGGCAAAGCTTTTATCTTCAAGTTTGGTACAGGGACCAACCTTGAAATAGTTTCCTGTTCCGAAGATTTCATCGGCTTCGAGCAGTTCTTCGAACTTGACGGATTTTTCAACCACTTCAAAACCGTTCTCTTTTGCAAGCTTGATGATGCGCTGTCGTGTAATGCCATTCAGGAAGGTACCGTTAGGCACCGGTGTATAGATAACGTCCTCTTTAACGTAGAAAAGGTTGGTATAGGCAAATTCGGCGACATTACCATTGGGGTCAAGAACCACGGCTGTATCAAAGCCTTTTTCAGTTGCTTCTGTTACACAGCGGCCAACGTTTGGATAGAGACAGGAGGCTTTAGCTTCTGTTGGGGCCATGTCGCGTGCGGGACGTCTGAAACTTGACTTACAGGCACTAAAACCATCAGGGGCAGGCAGAGGGGCATCAAAGATGCTTAAGACAAATCGTGTAGAGCTCGGATCCGGGGCAATGAAGCCGGCATCAGCATAAAACATGGGGCAGACATAAAGTTCGGATTGCGCGGGGAATTTTGCGACCCCTTCCCATGAGAGTTCTTCAATTTCTTTGGCGCTTAACATCGGTGCCATACCGAGAAGACGGGCCGAATCAATGGATCGTTGACAGTGCAGGTCCAAATCCGGAATAACGCCGTCAAAAGCCCGTGCGCCGTCAAAAACGGTGGAGGATAGCCAAACGCCATGGGTCCGCGCCCCCATCATTGCTGGATTGCCTTCAGTCCAAGTCCCGTCAAAATAGGTCCAGGTTTTGCCGCTGCCTACATTTCCCATCAATCTTTCCTTTATTGTGATCTATTCTTTTTCAATGTTGTGTGTGTTTTGTATTTGTGAAGGATAAACAAAGTTTCATTTTCACTGCAAATTTTTTCCACTTGCGCGCCTGATAAATTTGTTCTGCGTGTTTGTTGGACCGAACTGTATGCGGGTAAGTTGAGCTTTTAAGGTGTTTTGGGATTGGTCCATTAAATCGTAATTCCAAACAGGTCATAGTCAATCTCCTTTATAGGAAAATAGACCTAATCTATTTTTTGTATTTGTAAAGGGTTATTGTGATGCCCAGATGATGCGATGGATCCAGAGGATCTCATCCATTTCAAAACTGCGATCATCATAATCGGGGTTGAGTGATTGCAACTCGATCTTGCGTGCAGAACGCCGGCGTAATTGTTTTGCCATGACCTCGCCTTCGCGGGTTTTGACAATTACACGATCGCCCCGGCGGATGTTTGCCTCTGGGGAAACCAGGACTATATCGCCATCGCGAAAGACCGGTTCCATGCTGTCACCTGTAATTTCCAGTGCATAGGCATTCGAATCGGGTACATCGGGAAACGGGATTTCATCCCAGCTACCACCTGTTGGATAGCCTGCATCGTCAAAAAAACCTTGCGATCCTGCTTGTGCGAGACCAATCAGCGGGACATGGCGAATAACCCCACGTACACCTTCGCCATTGATAAAGGCGATGAATTGCGTCAGGTCCGAATGGGTTGCATCAAGAATTTTTGCAATACTTTCTGTGCTGGGCCATCTGGCTTTACCTTCACGTGTGATACGCTTGCTTTTATTAAAGGTCGTGGGGTCTAAACCGGCTTTGCGAGCAAGCCCTGAAGCGGACAAGCCATGTTCCTGTGCGAGGCGATCTACGGCGCGCCAAATGTCTGTATGAGTCAACATAAGTGACATTATTATAGAAATAAGATCATATTGCTATAGGAATTTATTGAAAACTTTTAGTTGACTTTTAATGAATTTGCGCTAGATAAATGTTCATGTTGTGTTCTTTTAACAAAATGCACCAAAGGGTATAAAAATGTCTACTACACGCAAAATTGTTCTCCCCCCCAGTCACGATGTGGAAACAATCCCATTTGCCGATGGCGAAGAAGCTTGGTTCTGGTTTTCACGATGCCAACGGATGCGGCAGGATGGGGCACGCTTTATTGCCGGCATGGTGGAAACGCCACGTCCATGTGCGCCTGATGATGTCTACCGTGCGGTGATGCGATTGTATCGCGCGCGTCAGATTGATAACCCACACTTGAAGGTTCTTGGGTCTTATGGTGAAAAACTAACACCACCAGATGAATATTGCCGCGAAGAAAAGGAGGATGTTCCCTTGTGGCAGGAAGCACTCTTGCAGCTGGGGGACGCATTGAAAAAGAAAGGAATTGTAGAATGAGTACAGCTTTGGTTGTTTTTAGCGATAATGCCGGGGCATGGTGGTTACGCTTGCTGAAACCTGGTTTTCGCCACTGTTTTGTTATTTTGGAAACTGATAGGGGCTGTATCTGGCTGGACCCTCTAAGTAATGGTTTTACGGTTAAACCCCTCGAAGGTTATGAAATGGCCGGGTTGCTGAAATGGTATAAAGATCAAGGGATGCGGGTTTTAAAAATTAATGTTGATAATACAAGTGCAGCTGCACATTTCTGGGCACCGATGACTTGTGTGGAAGTGGTTAAACGTTTGATTGGACTGCGAGAAACCTTTGTCTTGACCCCTTGGCAGTTGTATCGGACTCTTAATAAGAACAAATCATGTATAAATAAGAAAAAAAACCTTGACTTTAAGGTATCCTTGGGATAGGTTTCTACTCAGTCAACAGGAGAACTGTGACCAAAGCCCTTCGAGCCTTCGCTTGAGGGGCTTTTTTTATGGCCGATTTCTGGGCCACTTTCGTGACAATTTCACAAGGAGAAGTCCAATGGGTGGAATGTTTTCATCCCCTAAACCGCCTGCGCCCCTACCTGAGCCACCGGCACCGCCAGATCCCGCAGAAGCAGAACGTGATGAGCGTTTGAAAAATATGGAACGCCGCCGCCGTGGGCGTCAGGGCACCATTCAAACCTCTTGGCGGGGGCTGGAAGAAAGTAGCTCAACAGCTACACAAGGTAAAAGATTGTTAGGAGACTAATATGTCAGAATTGACACCAAAAGACGTGTTGGAACGTTTTGATAAAGCAAAAGAACGTCGCAATGTCTGGGAAAGTCATTGGCAGGAATGTTATGATTATGCCTTACCGCATCGCACTGGTTTTTTCAGTGGCGGCGTGGCCGGGGAAAAACGTGCAGACAAACTGTTTGATGGTACGGCACCCGATGCCGTGGATCAATTAGCGGCCAGTATGCTGGCTCATTTGACGCCACCATGGGCACGCTGGTTTGGCCTGACACCAGGACCAGAAGCCGAAGAAGGTCAGCTTCAGGCTATGAATGTGGACCTGGATAAAGCATCGCAAACCCTTCAAACGCATTTTGAGAGATCGAATTTTTCCATTGAAATGCATCAATGTTACCTTGACTTGGTAACGGTAGGCAGCGCGTGTCTTTTGTTTGAAGAAGCCCCACCGGGGGAGGCATCGGCCTTTCGCTTTAGCGCTGTACCCTTGTCACAAGTGATGATGGAAGAAGGTGTCAGCGGGATGTTGAGCGATACCTTTCGCCGCAGTGAAGTCACCTTCGATCATTTGCGCGCTCGTTTCCCGGAAAGTCAGTTGTCGGCGGATATGGCCAATCGGACAGATCGTAATAAAGATGAACGCTTCAGCATCGTTGAAGCGGTGATCGAAAATGGTCCTCGTTATGACTATATGGCAGTGTTACAACATGGTTATGGCGGAACAGGCGAACCTGTGTTGTTACGTCGTGGCACATTTGCGCATTCCCCCTTTATTGGCTTTAGGTGGTTAAAAGCACCTGGGGAAAGCTATGGTCGCTCCCCGGTGATGAAGGCTTTGCCGGACATTAAGACGGCAAATAAAGTAGTCGAGTTGGCGCTTAAAAATGCGTCTATTGCGGTGACTGGGATTTGGCAGGCTGATGATGACGGGGTGTTGAACCCGGCCAATATTAAACTTGTTCCCGGGACAATCATCCCAAAAGCCGTAGGATCAGCAGGTCTGACACCGTTACAAGCACCGGGCAGTTTTGATTTATCGCAAGTGGTGTTGGAAGAATTGCGCAAACGAATTCGTCATGCCCTGCTGGTGGATAAACTGGGGGCCACTGAAAATAAACAAATGACGGCGACCGAAGTTCTGGAACGTTCTGCAGAAATGGCGCGTATCCTTGGGGCAACCTATGGACGTTTGCAGGCAGAACTTTTGACCCCGTTGGTCGTGCGGGCGCTGGCTGTTCTTAATCGACGCGGCGAGGTCAATAATCTGCGGGTCGATGGCCGCTATATTGATTTGCAATATAAATCCCCACTCGCGCGGCAGCAAACCCGAAAAGAGGCTCAGGATATTCTGGCCTGGATTCAGTCTTTGGGCAGTTTAGGGCCAGAAGCCATTGGTTTGATCAACCCTCTAAAGACTGCCCGCTTTTTGGCTAAGGCTTATGGTGTACCGGGTGAAATTTTAAAAACAGAAGATGAAATGGCCGAAGCCGCGCAACAAGCCCAAACCAGTATGCCCGGTTCCGGTGGGGCTGTCCCTATGCCTGATGGAGCAAAAGTTCCTGCAGGTGTGGATATGAATGAAATTAACAAGATGGCACAGGACATTATGGCTGATCCGCAGAAAATTCAAAACATCATGAAAGGACTAGGAAATGCCCAAGCGTAATGACCCCGGCTGGTCATGGTTTGAAAAATCACTAGATCATAATGATCAAAAATCGTCAGCCGATGATGATATGCCCGCGCGCTTTGCCCGATGTTTTCGCGGGGTAGATGGTGAAGCGGCCCTTGCTCATCTGGCTGAAATGACCTTGGCGCGTCCCTTGGGTGCCAACGCCCATAACGGAATTTTGCGCCATCTGGAAGGTCAACGTTATCTCGTTTCCTACATCATGGGCTTGGTCCGCCAAGGCCGCGATGCTTCTTAACTTTAAAACTCTATAGGTGAAAAATGAACGAACAAATGAATGAACAAAATTGTGATTGTCCGTCCTATCTTCCTAAAAAATTTTGGGATCAGGATAAAAAACAACCTCGTCTAGAAGCCATGGCCCAGTCCTATCGTGACATGGAACGAAAAGTTGGTGCCGGGATGCATAAAGCGGTTCCGGCACATTATTCTGAATATATCGTCAAATGTAACAGCGATTTATTTGGTGTTGATGATCGGGTGAATGAACGTTTGCACACTGCAGGCTTTACTCAGGAACAGGTTCAGCTGGTTTATGATCTGGCACATGAAGCGTTAGAACCGTTGGTGGCTGAAATTGCTGCTGGTCTTCATAGCCACCAGCAAATTGATCGTCTGTGCGAAAAATTTGGCGGTGAAGAACGTTGGCTGGAAACGGCCCGTCAGTTGCGCACCTGGGGAGAACAAAAGTTTGGCCCGCAAGCATTGGAAGCGATGGGCAGCAGTTATGACGGGGTAATGACCCTTTATGAAATGATGACGAAAGGAGAAGGCGAACCAGGCATGGGCCAGTTTGAAGAAACAGGTGGTGTACGCAACGAGAATGATGTGCGCCGTTTGATGCGTGATCCTAAATATTGGCGTGATCGTGATCCGGCGACGGTTGAACGGGTGCGTCAGGGGTTTCGTCGTTTATATCCTGATTGATCTTGATGGTGGGGTTGTCTCATATGAGTTGAGGCAACCCTTTGCCTTGAACTCTAAGGTGGAGATCGCTTAAAATCACAATATGACCTATCCAATCCTTTATAGTTTTCGTCGCTGTCCTTATGCGATGCGTGCGCGAATGGCGCTTTATGTTTCCGGCCTTCGGTGTGAATTACGCGAAGTGGTTTTACGGGATAAACCTGCCCAAATGCTGGTGCTGTCACCCAAAGCAACCGTACCCGTTTTACAGCTGTTGGATGGACGGGTTATAGAGGAAAGTTTGGAGATTATGCATTTTGCGTTGGATCATAATGATCCGCATGGATGGTTGAGTGCAGATCCAGTTGAAACTAAAATGTTAATTGATCAGAATGACCTGATCTTTAAAAATCACCTTGATGGGTATAAATATTCAGCACGTTATGAAAATGTTGATCCGCTAAAGGAACGGGAAAAAGCTGAGAAAATTCTTATGCAACTGAATAGCAGGATCGATAAATACGGTTTTCTGTGCGGCCCTCAAGCCAGTCTTGTTGATTATGCGATATTCCCGTTTGTTCGCCAGTTCGCTTATGTCGATATGAACTGGTTTAAAAATTCCCCTTATCCAGCTTTGGTTAAATGGCTGCATGATTTCTTGGAAAGCGACATTTTTTTAAGGGTGATGAAAAAATACGAACAATGGCACGATGGGGATGAGGTAATTTATTTTCGAGAATGAGGCGAGTTTTGGCAGAAAAAAGGGGCCTGAATAAATGACAGGCCCCTTAATTATTGAGTTGGTTTAGTCGTTGACGACATGCACCAGTTCGTGTTTCAGGCCTTTATAAAGGCTGACGCACATGACCAGTAAAACCACAGTGAAGGGCAGACCGACTGCAATAGCTGCGGCTTGCAACGCACCAAGCGCATCTTTGCCGCCCCCAAAGAGTAAGGCACCAGCAACAGCACCTTCGATCACGGCCCAGAAAATACGTTGAGGGACCGGGGCATCAACTTTGCCACCTGCAGTGATGCTGTCGATAACCAAAGAGCCTGAATCCGACGATGTAATAAAGAAAACCAAGACCAATACAATCGCAACAAACGAAATAATGCCAGTCATGGGCAGGCTTTCAAACATTTGGAACATTGCCAGCGAAACGTCACTTAGCCCGTTAGACAGTTCCCCGACATTATTTTGGATTTGTTCAAGGGCAGTGCCACCAAAGACGGACATCCAGACTAATGTGACGATGGTGGGAACCAGCAACACAGCGACGATAAACTCACGCACTGTGCGGCCTTTGGAAATTCGTGCGATAAACATACCGACAAAAGGCGACCAGGAGATCCACCAAGCCCAATAAAAGACGGTCCATCCATGGTAGAATTTTTCGTCTTCACGGCCCAACCAGTTACTTAAGGGGATGATATTTTCCAGATAAGCCGTACCTGTATTATATATCGCAACCAAAATTGCCAATGTCGGGCCAAAGATGAACACAAACACCAACAGTAAGGCTGCAAGGCCCATATTCAGGTTGCTCAGTAACTTAACACCCCCGTCAAGACCACGAATGACAGATAAGACCGCAACGGCCGTGACGCCAATGATAATTGAAATCTGTGTGCTGATTGTATTGGGGATGTCAAACAGGAAGTGTAATCCACTTGCCGCCTGCTGAGCCCCGAAGCCTAAGGACGTGGCAAGACCAAACATGGTTGCTAAAACGGCAACAATGTCGATGAAGTTGCCAAACCAGCCCCATGATTTATCCCCGATCAACGGATAAAAACCGGATCGAATAGTCAAAGGCAGGTCTTTGTTATAGGTGAAAAAGGCCAATGACAGACCGACAACCGCATAAATAGCCCACGGATGTAAACCCCAGTGGAACATGGTTGCGCCCATGGCTTTGTCTGCACCATCAGGGGTGTTGGCTTCTGCATTTAACGGTGTGCCCCACCAATCGGTGTAATAAGCCGTCGGCTCTGCAACACTCCAAAACATCAGGCCGATCCCCATGCCAGCAGCAAAAAGCATGGCAAACCAGGAAAGGGTTGTAAATTCAGGTGCGGCATCTTGACCGCCAATACGAATTTTGCTTAGCGGTGAAAAAATAAGATATAAACAGAATAAAACAAAAATATTACCACCGACCATGAACAGCCAATCAAAATTATTGATTGACCAGCCTTTTGCACCATCAAAAGCCTGTTTAGCTTCTGTAGGTACCATCAATGTACCAATTACGAATACCAGGACAAGAATAGCAGATACCCAAAAAACCGGGTTATGCATATCCATTCCAAGGGTTTGAATATTATCCTGTCCGACTTCATACTCAGTATCATATGTATCTTCAGACATTTTTTACCTTTTAGTTGTTGTTCAAAATGGAATATTTCCATATCGCAAAACAACGTCTTAAAAACAGACGATGTAGGAAATAGGGATAAACCTGCCCATATAGGCCTTTTCGACTGAAAGCTGTCATTAACATATGATAAGGTGTCGTCGCGCACATAAGGATTTGGGGGTGCAAGAGGCAACCGTCTGATAGTGTGATCGCTCTGGTTTATAAGATTAAAAAACGGTGCGCTGTTACACGCACCGTTTTTGTTTGGCATGAAAACATCTTTAGCTTAACTCGCCGATTGTGTCGCCGGGCGTCCGGCTGGTTCTATATTGCTGTCAAGATCTGCAATAATCTCGCCTTGTTTTTCCCAGCGGGCTTCTTCGGCTGCGGTTGCAAGTGGGGAGAAAATACCCAGTTGCGCATAGATGATGCCGATGACAGGCGCCAACCAACATGCAATCGCTAAAGGAATGTAAAGCAGGTTTTCGACCTGACCATCGGCAATACCAAGACCAAGAGCACTGATGACGAAGGCACCACCGGCATTCCATGGAATTAGTGGTGAAATCAAGGTGCCGCCTTCTTCGATTGCGCGTGACAGGTTTAAAGTCGAATATTTAAGGGCACGATAAACTGGTGCATACATCCGACCCGGCAATGCGATAGACAAATAAGGGTCACCCGCGACAAGGTTCGTGGCAACGGAAGTACAGACGGCCGTAGTCTGAACACCTGCGAAACTTTTCACTTTAGTCATAATTGACTGAATAATAGTTTCAAGGCAGCCTGTTTTTTCTAATGCACCACCAAAACCCAAAGCAATTAACACAAGGGAAATCGTCCACATCATGGATTGAATTCCGCCGCGGTTGAGGAGACTGTCGATTTCTTTAATGCCGGTATCGATGGAATAGCCACTATTACCATAGGTAAATAAGTCATGGATACTGACCCCTTGGGCCAACATGGCGGCAATCCCACCGGCAAGAACACCTGCAAACAGGGACGGGATCGGGGGCATACGTTTAACGGCAAGGATAATCACTAATAATGCGGGTAACAGCAACCATGCCGAAATGGTAAAGTTGGATTGCAGAGATGTTGTAATTTTTTCAATACGTTGGAAGGATCCACCATCCCCATCAATTAAAGAAAATCCAGCAATTAAATAGACTGCCAATGCGGCCAACATGGCAGGGATGGTTGTGGGCATCATATTTTTGATATGTGAAAAGACATCCGTTCCTGTTACTGCTGGGGACAGGTTGGTCGTATCGGAAAGGGGGGAAACCTTATCCCCGAAAAAAGCACCGGAAACCACAGCCCCGGCTGTCCAGTACACAGGTACATCAAAACCTGCACCAATCCCCATCAGCGCAAGACCTACAGTCCCCACTGTCCCCCATGATGTCCCTAAAGACAAGGAAACAACAGAACATAGGATCATGGCAGCAGCCAGAAAAATTTCAGGCGTTAAAATTGTCAAACCATAGTAAATCAAAGTTGGAACAGTTCCGCTGGCAATCCAGACACCGATAATCATCCCAACGCAAATTAAGACAGAAACGGAAGGTAAGGAAACGTGAATAACGTGAAACACGCCTTCTTCAACGTCTTTCCATTTAAAACCAAGCTTGATCCCGACCAGTCCTGTAATGGCAAGACCAATGGCTAAGGGGATGTGTGGTGTAAAGTCACCAAAGTAAAATAATTGAACACCTAAAACGATAAGGGTCAGGATGACTGGCAAAACGGCCAATCCTAACGAGGGGCGTGGATGTACCACGCTTTCATTTGTATCAGTCATACAACTCTCCATACTGGATGCCGGAAGTCTCTGCTGGAAGGCATAATCTCTTAAAATTTATTACTGAGCAGTCAATACGACCCGACATCTAACTCTATTCAGCCTTCTTGATATTAGTTTCAGGCATTTTTACTAGGTAATGGCTCTGTTCTTTGGTATTAATCTAAACTATTGACTATTTTAGGCTGTATTTATAGGAAATTTTACTATGGCATTGGATGTGATAGATCAGAAGATTTTGCAGGAATTGCAGATGAATGGGCGTATCCCCATGGTCGAATTAGCCAATCGGGTTAATTTGACGAAAACTCCTTGTACACAGCGGGTCCACCGTATGGAAGACAAAGGGATCATAAGGGGGTACAGGGCGGATTTAGACCCGGCTAAGCTTGATGCCGGGCGAATTATGATCGTCATGGTAACAATGAACAAGACCAGCGACGATGCGCTTGAGCGATTTAACGAGGCTGTCAGTTACATCCCTGAAATTCAAGGTTGTTACATGGTTGCGGGGAATTTTGATTACCTTTTAAAGGTCCGGACCAAAAATGTTGAAGAATACAGGTCTGTTCTTGGTTATAAAATTGGGCAATTGCCGAATGTGTTGCAAACCCATTCCTTTTTGGTGATGGAACAAGTGAAAGATGAAGTCACTGTTCCTGTACCTATAGATTTATAAATAAAAAAACCGATGACAGAGACCTGCCACCGGTTTTGTTTGACTTGATGGCCTAATTTAAGCGCGGACTTTGGCCAAGAAATCACTCATGGATTTTTCCAGTTCATCGGTACTCATCGACAGGCTGTTTGCAGCGCCGACAACCTGATTGGAAACATCCAAGGTTTCGTCTGTTGAGGCTGAAACCTTACCGATATGTTCAGATACACGCCCCGTGCTTTCTGAAGCCTGTTGTGCACTATTGGAAATTTCCTGTGTTGCAGCTGTTTGTTCTTCAACCGCTGCAGCGATGCCCGCGGACACTTCACGCACCGTTTCTACAACATGACTGATTTCATCAATGGATTTTACCGCATCAGCCACGGCGACTTGAACAGCGCTGATCTGGGTTGAAATTTCATCCGTTGCTTTTGATGTCTGGTTGGCAAGGTTTTTGACCTCTGTTGCCACAACCGCGAAACCTTTGCCCATTTCACCTGCGCGGGCAGCTTCAATAGTGGCGTTCAGGGCCAATAGGTTTGTTTGTTCTGCAATGCCATTAATCAGGCCGATAATTTCACCAATGCGATCAGCTGATGTTGACAGGGTGTTCATTTGGTTTGCGGTAATGGAGGCCCGTTCGGATGCATCTTGTGCAACTGAACTGGCTTCGGCAACCTGACGGCTGATTTCCTGAATAGAAGAATGAAGTTCTTCAGAAGCAGCTGCAACAGTTGAAACGTTTTCTGTTGCATCACCTGCACCTTCCGAGGCATTGACAGCATCCTGGTTGGTTGATTTTGAAATGCCTGTCATGGTTTCGGCGCTGGTATGCAAGCCACGGGTCAAAGACACCACATCACCCACGATGGAACCAACGGATTGTTCAAAGTTGTCGGCCATATCCAGCAGCATTTGGCGTTGGCGTTGTTTAGCTTCTTCTTCTTGACGTTTTTGGGATTCTTCCAAGTCACGGTTTGCGATCGCTTGTTTTTTGAAGGTTTCAAGTGAGCAAGCCAGACGACCGACCTCATCCCCACGTTCTGCATATGGAACTTCAATATCCAAATCGCCATCTGCCAGGCGCCCCATGCTTTCTTCCATAACATGTAATGGCTTGGAAATGCTGCGTGCGATAAAATAGCCAAATGCCGCCGCAATTAATACAACAAGGAACGTAATGATTCCGCCTTCAATGAGGTTCGACATAAAGGCCGTTTGAACGTCATCAATATAGACCCCGGTTGAAATAACCAGATCAAGGGGGGCAACATACATGGCGTAGCTCAGTTTCGGTATAGGTTTATCGCTGCCTTTTTTCGGCCATTCATAGTTCACAAAATCACCACCAGCTTTACCTGCATTCGAAAGTTCTTGAATGATGTGAACCCCATTACTGTCTTTCAGATTTGAAAGGTCTTTACCGAGAATTTTTTTATTGGGATGGGCAACTGAAATCCCTTTCCCGGTTGTGGCAGAGATATATTCACCATTTCCAAAGGACATCGCACTTATGGTTTCATATATGCGTTCTTTGGCTTCTTCAATCGTAAGTTTTCCGTCTTGTGCTTTTTTATAGTTGAATTGTGCAATGCCAACGGCAGTTTCTACGATGTTTTTGATCGACGCTTTTCTATCTTCCATCATGTTGGTATGGAGGCTATTTAAATTCAGCGCGAAAACGAGCAGAATTCCCAAAGCCGATAAAGCGATTAAGATGGTCAGTTTCTTTGCAATACTCATTTTCTTCCCCTAACCCTATGTAAAAAGAATGTATTTACCCAATGCTGCAATGCGGCATAAATATTGTTAGTAGGCGTAACAGTTGATTTTTTATATGGCAATAAATATTACATAGCTTAGTGTGTTATCAACTTGAAAAACGCTTAGGTAGAACATGATAGATACATTATAAACTAATTCATTCAATGGTTTATATTGTTTTTTAATATTATTATTTATTAATCAAAAGTGTTAACATAAAATAGTGTGTGGTCTTTGTATTCAACTTTAAAGTTACTACAATTTATTATTGTTTAATGTATTTTAGGTGCTATAGATTCTCTGACTATAATAAAAAAAACTCATTTTTAGATAAAAATTCTTCTTTAGTATTAATGGTTAATACTTATGTATAGTATTCTGGATGCACATTGAAAAAATAAATAAAGTGAATGATCATATATTTAGAAAAGACGTCTTTTCTTAAATTTTACTGTGTCAGAAATCTATGCCCTAATAAACTTGGCTTTGATGTACAGCTGGAAACCAGCAAAGTATTGCTTGAGTACAGGAGCACATTCATAGCTAGTGAATGCAGGGTTCGAAGTTTTCGCGAGAGTACTCTCTACTTTATAGACGGGTCCAGTTTGCATAATGATTGCGGGACTTTGATATCTTTTCAATAAGTTAAGTGATGTTTCCTTGGTCCATTCATGTCATGGATATAAGGATTGAAATTTCTTGAGCAGGTTTAAAATTTTTGAAATTCCTTGCTTGTGAATTTCAAGGCTCGCATTTAGAAAAAATTCCGCTTGAAACATATTCCCGTTAATCTGGGCATCTTTCAGAAGAAAAAGCCCATGCAACATGGGGGAGCGATCCTCTTCAAGCTTTGTGCAGGCAGATACCTCATGAGCGAGAGTGATGCATATCAAGATCAGCACAGTTAGATAAAATTTTAAATTGTTCATTTATCGATATCTCTCCTTTGGTGCATCTATGGAAGGAGGAGGCAGCATATTTTGTTTATTTGTTATTTTTAATAAATTCTTTTAGAAGCGGGCGTTTAGTTCTTTCAAGAAAAAAGAGGGCCAGCATTTTAGGGCCTTTATATTTGGGCATCTGTACATGGATGTTTCTTTAAAGGATTGTGCGACGTTGCGCCAATGTTTTGCTCGTGCAGCGGATCGAGGAAAAAATAGATTTGTATCGTACAGAGTAGCAATCAAATTAGCCTTTGAAGCCATGGCGGAATAAGGGAGGTCGCAGGAGTAGAGCATTCTTGTCAGGGCGTGTTTTTCCATGTCTTGTGCCATTTTAAATTCCCGATCAGAGCCAGCTGTATGTTGTAAAATGACAGAATAGTAAAATTGGCCACGGGCTTGTTTCAGAAAAGAGCGGTCAGACTCATATAGCATTCTTATTTTTCGCAAATTACATGGCGGTTTTTCGCAATGTAATTCACGAGCAATTTCTTGCCAGTGTTGAGAGACATTGGAAGATCTGGTTCCAGCTTTCAAAGTTCCAGAGATAGAAAAAAACAGAAAGCTAAAACATATAAGTATTAACTTTGAAACCATGGAGTAACCTATGAAAAATGAATCGCAAACAACACAATCTGACTGTGGACCATTGCCGCCAGCCTCTGATTTAAGTAATGAACAGCTTAGAGATATAATTTCTTGTATGCACACAGAAATTGAAGATTTAAATGCTAAAAGCAAAGAATATTCTACATTGTATGCAGAATTGGTGGTGAAAGAAAGGGAACTATCACTAAATTCGAGAAAGCTACGTTAATTGAGCTAGAGGGTTTGTTGATAGCCATTAATAATAGAATTGACTATTTAAAAAATAAAGTCACTTCATACTCTGGAGTTCTTGGAAATAATCAAGCATCTCTAGGAAAAGAAGAGAAATCGGCATCATCTTTATCCTCAAAAATTAAATCGACACCTGATGGGGAGCTTGTGAAACTCAAACGCCCTCAAGACCTCACAGAAGCGGAACTCAAAGAGCTTATGAAGGCGCGGGACAACGCGGGGACTTCGGATCAGCAGGCGATGATGGATCGGGAGCGGGAATGGTTTGAACATTATTATGGCACGGACCCGGTTCAGTTTGATGAAACGGGGAAGATGGTGCAGCCGCGTCCGGTGCGCGACGTGCCAAAACAGACTTTGCCGATCAAGACCAAAGACGGGAAAGATTTGGATGGGGCGATTGATGTGTGGATCTCATGACCTTGGCTGACTGACAAACATCACTTCGCCATCCGTTCGTTCATTCTCTCATATAGCGTTTTTCCTTCCAACTGTAGGGTGGCTCGATATGGTTAAATTTTTCTTTTAGATACTCTTGGAAAGTAATACCGTTTTGTTTTTCATAATGTTTGATATCTGCTTGAGCCCATTCCAATCCTTTGTTGGCAGCATCAATAAGCATTATGATACCTTTATATTCATCTTTTTGAACGCCTAAGCCTTTTAGATATGCGTGTGCCATAAGATATATACTCTTGTGCATGCCTTGATCGGCACTTTGGGTTAGGTAATCAATTCCTTTTTTCACATCTTTTTCGATGCCATTTCTGCCAAAAATATAGATGCGTCCCAGCTCTTCTGTCGCAGGCGGGAATTCTAGTGAATGGGCTTTTAGAAAGTAGGACATGCCTTTTTCGGTGTCTTGAGGAATTCCATTTCCTTCGAAATGCATAACACCAAGATTAAAGATAGCTGGGCGAAAGTTCTGTTTAGCAGCTAGTTCGAACCAATGTCGGGCTTGTTGATGGTTTTTACTCGTTTTGATTCCGTCTCTGAATGACCAACCAACCATATACTGAGAACCAGGATCTCCTTTTTCTGCTTTTTGAATGGTGAGTTCGAAGTTCTCGCCAAAGTATCTATCTTTATCAACTTGGATCTTATCCACATTTTGAGCTGATGCCGTATGAGCAGAAAAGATAGTGAAAGCTGTCAAGAGAATTTTTAAAAATCTCATTTTATTTGTCCATTTTTACTACCAATACAAGTTGAATTTACTATGGACGGTTTAGAAACTTTTTGAAAGGAAACACAATGTCAGATGTAGAATAAAGAAAGCCTAGTCAAAAAAAGAAGGCAAAAAATAAAATTATAAGAAAAGCTATCAAGAAAGGAAAAAGTAAAGTTATAGGAGGAGCTATCAAGAAGAAAATTTTTGAATAGGCTTATGGAGATGACCCTGTTCAATTTGATGAAACGGGGAAAATGATCCAGCCGCAGCCGGTGCGCACAATGCCTGAAAAAATTTAAATTGCTAATCATGATATACGCTGACAGGCGGCCATAAGGTCATAAATGGAGACTTGATGTCTTTTTATATCATCTGTTCGGTAAATATCAGCCAGTCTTTCTAGGTAGTTCGCCTCATCTTGGGACAGTGGGGAAATATAGGTCGCGAGGCTTTTTAAGGAAGTTACGTTATGAGCTTCTGCACGTAGTCTAAGTAATTCTATATATCGCGGACTTTCAAAGTCAGGTTTTTCGATAAGGGTTTGAAAGTGAATAGCTTTGTCGCATCCATTTTGAATAGCCTTTCTTAAATTTATCTTCGCTTTTTTAGAGTCCAATGCATCCCATTTGTAAATGGAAGCTAAATATAGGAATGCAGGTGCAATGTCATCCTGACTAGCACGTTCAAAACTTTCGAGGGCTACTTCAATATTGGTTGGATAGTGCATAAGACCATAGAGGTAGGCAGCTTGCCCATTTTCGTGGCGGTATGGCTCTATTAATTTAATGACCCTTTGCTTGTCAATTGGTCGTGCCACAACTTTACCGATCTCCAATCTCGCTAATAAAACAGCCGCTTTTGCTGAATTGAATTTTTCTAACGCAAGATGCAAGTGGTTTCGGGCATATGAAACATTATCCACCTCGAAAATATGCCGCTTTGCTTCACTTAGGTGTGAAGCTTCTGATCTTTGAATATCTGCCGTCGTGGGCGCACAGGCTGACAGTAATAATAAGATGCCCATAATCGTTTTAAACATCAAACTCTCCTTTTCAACACCTATGGACAGAGGAGGGACTTATTTATGAAAGGTTACCGAAATGAGTACGAAAAGAGAAATTAAAAGAGCATATGTAGCACTTAAAGCAGCTGCTATATCTTGTAAAAACTCAGCTAAAGCAGCAGAAAAAAATGCAAAAAGTTCAAAATTAAAGAAACGAATTAGATCCTATATTTCATCTATTGATAAGGATATACGAGATTATGAAGGAAATTTAAGAGCTTTGGAGCTCGGGACGATCCCTCCAATGCCTCCAACGACAGAATATTCGTGCCGAATTCCTCAAGATAGATTTAAAAAACGTAGTCTATCAATAACAAAGTTGAAAGAAGGTTCGAAAGAAGACGCAAAGCTCAAACGCCCTCGTGATCTTACAGAAGCTGAACTCAAAGATCTTATGAAGGCGCGGGACAAAGCGGGGGCTTCGGATCAGCAGGCGATGATGGACCGGGAGCGGGAATGGTTTGAACATTATTATGGTACGGACCCGGTTCAGTTTGATGAAACCGGTAAGATGGTGCAGCCGCGCCCGGTTCGTGATGTGCCGAAACGCAGTCTGGCGATCAAGACCAAAGACGGTAAAGATTTGGAGGGGGCGATTGATGAGATTATTCGCATCCTGCCGATTAAAGAAAAACCGGGGGATGACTATAGCACCATGCCTGTTGATCCGATCGATCCAAAACTGCCCAAGCTTCCCGGATTGCCGGATGACAAGGTCGGGATTATGCCGATTGTTCCGCCCGGTGTTGAAAAGCCTGAAGCCGAGGTAATTAAAGGCCTTCAGGCTGGGTTGAATATGTTGAGTAACAAGCAAAATCAGTCTCCGCTGCCCAATACACCTAAAGTGCAGAAACTGAAGGAAGATGGGATTGCTGGGCCGAAGACGGCGTTTGGTCTTAAGAAGGCTTTGGTGGATCAGGGCACGGGCAAGGTGTCCGAAGCGGTGGCCTTGGGGCAGTTTAAGGAAACGGTGAAAAAGGCCAAGAAAGACGGGCCGCAAAATCTTGCTGGTGAATTGGGCGCGACCTTTGGCCCGTTGTTGGGGAAAAAGAAAGCACCGAAACAAGGCTTCCAGCCCGAAGGTCTCGCCTTGCAAGATACGCTCAATGATCTGGGTGCAGGCTTAAAAGATGACGGGATCGTTGGTCCAAAGACCACGGATGCCTTTTCACAGATTGCCAAAACGGCTGATGAAGATGATCTGGTCAATCGTTTTGGCTATAATCTGGGATTTGACTTTTAAGCTAAGTCCTTGAATTTGGGTGTTTTTGAATGGGGTGGTTTGGCCGCCCTAAAAAAATATCTGCATATAGGAAAATAATCGTTGACTTTGTCGGCCATTTGTTCTACATATGTTCTCAGTCAACAGGAGAAGTGTGACCGGAGTGTTTTTCACCTCAGGACTTCCTTTTAGACGGACATAAAACATGCTCAAACGGATAACCGGCAATGGTCTTTGACTGTTGCCGGCCCGTTTGCTTTTGGCAGCCCCATCTGGCGACTTTTCAAAAGGTCATAACCATGATGCCCGCGCGCTGCCGCCTCTCTCTCTTCTACAAAAATCAAATCAACCTTTAAGGAGTGATGTAATGTCTACATCAGTTGAAAATTCGTTTATCGGCCATTATGTAGCCGAGGTTCATTTGCAATATCAGCAAATGGGTTCCAAACTGCGTAACACGGTTCGCACCAAAAACAACATTGAAGGCGCGACAACCACTTTCCAGAAAATCGGTAAAGGCACCGCATCCACCAAAGGTCGCCACGGTAAAGTGCCGATCATGAATATCGATCATGAACCGGTCGAATGTAAGCTTTATGATTACTATGCCGGCGACTGGATCGACAAGCTGGATGAGATTAAGACCAACATCAACGAAATGCAGGTGGTTTCTAAAGCCGGTGCCTATGCGCTGGGTCGTAAAACTGACGAGCTGGTGATTAACGAGCTGGATAAATCCACCAATTTTGCAGGCGACGGCACGGACGGTCTGACCAAGGCCAAAGTGCTGGAAGCGTTTGAAATGATGGGTGAAGCCGACGTGCCTGACGATGGTGATCGTTACGCGATTGTGGGCTGGAAACAATGGTCGGATCTTTTACAGATCGATGAGTTCACCAAGGCGGATTACGTCGGTGAAGATGATCTGCCGTGGAAAGGCACCCAAGCCAAAAAATGGCTGGGCACATTGTGGATGCCGCATTCTGGCCTGACCAAGACCAGTGATGTGCGTTACTGCTACTGGTATCACAAAACAGCCATCGGTCATGCCATCGGTCATGACATCAAGTCTGATGTCTCTTGGCACGGTGATCGCGCAGCGCACTTTGTCAACAACATGATGAGCCAAGGTTCCACGTTGATCGATCCGACGGGTGTTGTGTCTTTGCGTTGCTTGGAAGCGGCTTAATCGCAACCTTTCTAACCCTTTAAATCTCCCTTGACCTCGCCCCGGCTTGTCTTTGAACAGTCGGGGCATTTTTTTGCAAAAATAAAGGAAATCTATCATGGCTTTTGAGTCCAAAAACCTGAGCGTACTGGCTTATTCTAACGGCTTTACCTTGTGGCATTATGCGACCACAGATGTGGCAACAGATGTGGATACATCCGGTTATTTCAATGATGCAGCCGACATGCTGCGCACCGGTGACATGGTGATGGCAAATGTGGATACCGATGGCACGCCATCTGCTGGGATCTTCTTGGTATCATCCAGCACGGGTTCCAGTGTTGATCTGGCCGATATTACGGCTGTAGGGGCGGCGAACGCTGACTAAAGTTTAGCGTTCCTCATCATCTGATTCTTTGTCGTTATTGTTCAGGTGTTCGAAGCTGAAAAGCTTTGGTGCCTTTTCAATGACGACATTGAGGATTTCTTCTACTTTCTGCTGATCTTTTAACGCTTGTTCATCGATTTTGCCCTGAAGCCGTTCACTGTCGAGGCTAATTTTCATGCGATGCAGGTCTTTGAGTTCTTGAATAAACACATCGCGCGATCCCAAGGGTAGGTTTTTTTCTGAGATATATTTCAGGAACTTGAGAGATGCATGAATGGCGAGCGTCAGTTGTCGTGCGCTCAGTTCATTCAGTTGGTCCTGAAGGTCGGGGGGCTCGCCTTCTTTTTCTATAGAAGACAGACGGCGTTGGATGATTTCGTTGAAACTTTCGCATTCAATGACAAGGTCACGAAACTCTAGGTAGGTTTCAAAGCCTGCGCCAGTTAAGGAGGCTTCGGCCTGTCTGGCCCATCCGTCTAACTCATTGGTTTTGTCTTTCAGACTGCCGATAAATTGTGTGATCTGCTGGCGCTGCTTTTCGTTTTTATTTTGAGGGTTATCAACCAACATGCGGGCTCCAGAAAAAGTAAATTCTGACTTTTAGGGCACATAAATTTGTACTTAGTTATAGAGAATCATAACACAAAGGGTTCGGCAAGCGAACTAATGATTATTTTTTATAATAATTAAAAACAATGACTTACTGTCGTGGTTTTTAAATCTTGTCACAGGCCGATAAAAGATAATTAAACACATATATTTTGTAAAATATAGAATGAAAGGAAAATGTAATATGTCCTTAACAAAAATTGGACTGTGTTCGCGTGCCTTATTGAAAATTGGGGCTAATACCATTTCTTCTTTTGAAGATGGGTCGGCTGAGGCAGAAGTTGCTTACAACCTTTACCCCGGTGTTTGTGACAGCCTTTTATCTTCTTACCCCTGGAGCTTTGCAACTGCACAGATGCGCCTGCCACGTTTGACGGCCGAACCAATTGCTGATTTTGCGCATGCTTATCAACTACCGGGTGATTTTTTACGGGCCTTATCAGTCGGAACGGGAGGCCATAGCCGGGGAGTGAGTTATCGTATTCAGGAAAAACGTCTTCATACCGATGTGGAAGAAGTGGTTCTGACCTATATCTTCCGCCCAGAACCGACGGAATTTCCACCTTATTTTTCACAAACACTGATTACTCATCTGGCTGCAGAATTCTGTCTTCCTTTAACAGAAAGTGCATCGCGTGGGGAAGCGTTCTTACGGGTGGGTGAAAAAGAACTTCAAAAAGCGCGCAATGTGGATGCGCAACAACAGACACCGCAAACCATTTCTTTAGATGGCCTGGTGGGGGTACGGTATTAATGGCACGCACACGTCTTTCGAAAAATAGTTTTTCCGGTGGTGAAATTTCTCCCTTCCTCATCGGGCGGGGGGATTTAAAAGCCTATGAAAATGGTATGGCGACCATGCGCAACCTAATCATTTACCCAACAGGTGGCGTGCGTCGTCGTGCGGGCTTGCGTTATGTAGATACGGCTTTGGGTCCGGCCCGGCTGGTCTCGTTTGAATTTAATATCGAACAAACCTATCTGTTGGTTTTCAGCGATCTGAAGCTCAGCGTCTATCGCGATGGTGTAAAAGAAGTTGAAATTGACACACCATGGTCCGAAAGTCAGCTTGCTTTGCTGACCTGGACACAAAGTGCAGATACGTTGTTGGTTGTTCATCCAGATGTCAGCCCCCGCAAGATCACCCGTACATCCCATACGGAATGGACAGTGGATGAGTGGTCTTTTTATGAGGATGATGACACAGGGAAAATCTATCAGCCTTATTATAAATTCGCAAAAGATGAGGTGACGCTGCAAGCCAGTGGTACCAGCGGTTCCATCACTTTGACAGCCAGCGAAGATGTGTTTGTTGAAAATCATGTTGGGACACGCATGCGACTGGCAAAACGCGAGGTGGAAATCACGGCTGTGTCCTCAGCGACATCGGCAACAGCAGATGTAAAAGAGAGTGAAAACCTTGTTGATACTTCGGCGACAAAAGACTGGGAAGAACAGACGTTTTCAGCGGTCCATGGTTGGCCGGTGGCGGTGGTGTTTCATCAGGATCGACTTGTCATTGGCGGTACACGTGATTTGCCAAACCGTTTATGGATGTCGAAATCATCTGATTTGTTTAACTTTGATCTGGGTGAGGGGCTGGATGATGAAGCTATTGAATTTGCCATTTTGTCAGATCAGGTAAATGCTATTCGTTCCCTTTTTTCATCCCGGCATTTGCAGATATTCACCTCTGGGGCGGAATGGATGGTGTCAGGTGAACCATTAACGCCGGAAACCATTCAGCTGAAACGTCAAACCCGTGTTGGGGCACCTGTCGATCGTTATGTGCCGCCGCGTAATGTGGATGGGGCAACCTTGTTCATCTCGCGTGATGGGCAGGATTTGCGGGAATTTCTCTATACCGATATGGAACAGGCATATCAGTCAAATGATCTTGCTATGTTGTGTAAACATTTGATGAATGATCCTGTGGATCAGGATTACGACAGTTATCGTCGTTTATTTTATATGGTTATGGGAGATGGCACGATGGGTGCCTTATGTGTCTATCGGGCAGAAAAAATTTCGGCCTGGTCGGTATTGGAAACCCAAGGTGCCTTTAAAAATATCGCCGTCGTTGGTCAGGATGCTTATGTCTTGGTGGAACGAAACGGTCAGACTCTGATCGAAGTGTTTGATGACAGTTTATCCACAGATGGCGGGCTTTTCGGGGTGGATGAGGATGGCTCCTTTATTTGGTCAGGCTTGGATCATTTGGAAGGGGAAAGTTTAAAACTGGTGGCGGATGGGGCTGTTTACCCGGACAAGACGGTTTCATCGGGGCAATTGACCTTGGAAAGAGAGGTCAATTCATTGGAAGCCGGCCTTGCTTATACGCATGTTCTCGAACCGCTTCCCCCCTCACCACAAGCAACGGGTCAGGCTTCTCAAGGGGGACGGGTGCGGCTTGTGTCTTTGACTTTTCGCTTAAAAGATACGCAAGCCTTAAAATTGGATGTGGGGCGTGGGGCCAAGGATGTGCCGTTTAAACGTTTTGGGTCCAATTCTGTTCTGGATAGTGCCCCGGAGAAATTTACCGGGGACTTAACTGTGCGAGCATTGGGGTGGCGTAAAAACGGAACAGAAAGTCTATGGCGCATTGAACAGGATACGCCTTTGCCCTTCAGCGTGATGTCTGTTGTCGAAGAGATGACAGCAAACGTCTGAATTAAAATCAAAAATATTATAAGGAGAATGTACGATGGCTGAAAGCATCGTAATTGGTGATGTGCGTCCCCGTATCCAGGCGATTGGGGATGGGACGCAAACAGAGTTTATCTATCCCTTTGCCATTTTTAAGAATAGCGATTTGGAAGTTTATCTGGATGAGGTTCTGCAAACGGTAGGCTACAGTATATCTGGTGCGGGATTGAGCGATGGTGGGAGCGTTACATTTGATGTTGCGCCATTCAGTGGTGTTGTTGTTACCCTTAGACGTCGTTTGGTGATTGAACGCACCAGCGATTTTGCAGAAGGTGGCGCCTTTCATGCTCATGTGATTAATCAGGAACTGGATTATCTGGTAGCGGTTTCCCAACAGAATGCAGATGACCTCAACCGGGCGGTTTTATTGAACCCAACGGACGGAGACGCGACTCTTGTTTTACCCAGTAAAGAAGATCGGGCAGCCAAAACACTTGCGTTTGATGGAGAGGGGAGCCCTATCGTGGGGCCTAATGTTGCGGAAATTTCTGCTGCGCAAGCAAATGCGGAAACAGCAACACAGGCCGCTATTTTAGCTGCAGCAGCACAGGCAGCGGCGGAAGAAGCGCGTGATGATGCGCAGATATTTAATCCGGCTGAATATCGTACAATCAGCGATCAGATTGAAACCGCAGATGTTGCCGATGGGGCCATTACGCAAAGTAAAATCGATCCAACTGTTGCGCTGGGTGGTCCGTCCTTGGGCACAAACTCCATCATTCGGACCAATGCAGATATGATTTCTGAAAATATTACAATCCCGGCGGGCGTCAACGGTATGTCAGCCGGACCGATCACGATTGAAGATGGATTTACCTTAACAATCAATGGATTTTATAGGGTGGTATAGAACATGACGATTATTTTTGACGGCATGACGAACCGGGTTATAGCGAATGTTATTGAACAATCAGATGGCTCTGCTGTTTCTTTAACTGGCTTAACCCCAGCCAAAGGTTTCATCAGCTTTAAAATGAACCCGCCAACAGTAAAAAACAGTTTCAATCTGAGCAGTTTAGTCGATAGCGGAACGGGACGGCCAACCTTACACCATTCCAACCCATATGTTGGTGCAAATTATTGCGCAACGGGCGGGCAGCATCAAAGTGCCTTTTATGGTTTCAATGATAATGATTTCTCTGCGCTTCAAATTACGGGACAGTCATATAACTACAATGGATCCGCACAAGATCTGGATAATGGATCAATAGCTTTTCATGGAGATATGGCATGACATTGCGTGTTGATCGAATTGAAACAGTTAATGGGGCTGTTGGGGTTTCAAGTGAAGCCTTGGGTAAGGCGGCTCATCAGGCATGGTGTCATTCGAACAATCAAATGCCAATCATTAATGATAGTTTTAATGTGAGCTCACAGACAGATCATGGCACAGGTGATTTCACATATAGTTTTAGCACCCCCTTCGCCAGCACCTATTACATTCCCAGTTCCTATGGTGGGAATGGTGTTGATACTGGGACGCTTCGAATTGCGACTTATGAAGAGAATTCATCTTTTGCTGCGGATCAGCATCGTACACTTTGGATTGCAACAAGTTCAGGGAGTGGTGGTGCTGTGGATCAGGTGATAGCGGCGATTAAATGGATGGGAGAATTATCATGACTTTACGAGTGGATAGAATAGAAAATAGTGACGGGTTAAACGGGTTTAAGACCTCAAAAGTTCAAAACGGTATGGCTAAAGCCTGGATGAATTATTCCCAAATTTCACCTTTGATTAAAGATAGCTTCAATTTCTCGAGTATCACGGATCATAGTCAGGCGAATTTCAGTCATCATTTGACGAATTCGATGGCGAATACCGGTTATTGTGCTCAGGTGACTTGGTGTTATGGGGATGCAGATGCTGCATCGGGTGCTTTTTATTACAACTATGCACCGGGCCAGCGACTGACGTGGGCAACAGGATATTCACATATCAATCAGTTTGGCAGCAATGATAACGGGACGTCGAACGATTGTCTGATTCTAAATGTATCCCATCATGGAGAGGCGGCATGAGTAACCTAATGGTAACCAACATTAACAACATTCCAGCAGTTCCTTTCGCCAGTCAGTTGGCACATTTTCGATATGAAGAAGTCGATGACGTTGTTGGGACATCTCTTTCGGCAGGCTGGAATATTGTACCTTTGAATACCGAGAAAACAAATCTTGTTGAGAGCCTGGTTTTTGATGACGTGAACCATCAGTTGTCGCTACCTGTAGGGACATATTTTATTATGTCCTTTGTTCCGGCTCATTTGTCAGATCAAAGCCGTGTCGGCATTTATGATGTCACTAATTCACAGTATCTGGATGCTGGATCCACTTTACAATCTTGGGATCAACCAGCCAGTAGCGTCCTGTGTCCCTTGATCACAACATTAACTTTTTCCGTCGCCACAGTGATTGAACTGCGTATGAGCTGCTCGAACAGCGGAACGTACGGCAACTATAATAATCATGGTGATGGTTTGAAGGAAGTTTTTGGTGATTTGATGATGTGGAAAGTCGCATGATGGATTTATCAGGACTGAAACTTTATGAACGCTTGAGCGTGGCAAAAGAAAAGCTTGCTCCGGTGCAGTCAGATTATCGCATCGTATTTGAAGCTGACCTTGATCATCCGGCATCCGTTTTGATACCAGATCCGAACTGGATGGCAAGTGCTCTTCATGGGGGGATTTTACCTCCGGTTCAAGTGTATCATGATCTGGAACATGACGAAGAAGGTCGCATAACCAACGGCCATATTCTTCATGATACCCCACCGATTGGGGCGCTGAGTGAAGAACAAGCCATTGAATATCTTATTCAGAAAGATATTCCGGCACAGGTTTGGAAAGTTAAAAGTTCAAATGCCATCAAAATGGTAATTTGTCGAAAAGGTCAACTGCCCAGCACCCGCGAATGGCGTAATGCTTGGAAAATTCAACAGGAGAATCCCTTATGATCAAAACATATATTGAAACCTCAAACGGACAAATTGATGCAGCAAGTGTCGTAAAGCCGGACAATCGTCTTTTTCGTGAAGCGTGGCTTTTGGATGGTCCGGTCATTGACGTGGATATGGTTAGAGCACGCGAGATTTGGCGCGATAAAATTCGAACAGCACGAATGCCGGTACTGGAAAATCTGGATGCGGATTTTATGAAAGCGCTGGAAGCTGGAAATATGGACTTACAGCAAGAGATTGCAGAACAGAAGCAAGTTTTGCGTGACGCAACCAAGGATGCTGCAATTGAAGCCGCACAGACACCTGAAGAGCTTGAACAGGCTCAACCAGCGGGTTTGAACATCACCTGAGAACCGATTTTTAAGGAACAGAAGCGGTCGTTTTCATTTGTGAAAACGGCTTTTTTTATGATTAGGAACGCTAATGGTTGATGAAACAAAAACAGTAAAACCGCGGCGAAGGCGTCGCAAAAAAGCAGGAACGATTGAAGAAGTACGAACATTATTGTCAGATCTTCTTCCGTCTTTGATCCAAAGTGCAACGATCAGTTATGAAGCATTCTCCATGGCCGAAGTCCCGGAAGATGCCAAAGGGTTTTCCGCCCATCATGCCGCTTGTAAAGCAGCCCTTTCCCATGTGGAACTGCTGACTAAGTTGGTGCGCTGGGCAGAAAAAGAAGAAGAAACTTCGGCGCCGACTTTATCAGAAGATGAAGAAATTGCAGGTCTTTTGGCAGGCGCACGCGCGGCCTTGCAAGAACTAGAAGCCTGAATGAAGAAGTGACCTCATGGCAGCGATGAGGTCGCTTTCTATTTTTAAGGAGATGAAGATGAAAAACGATATGAGCCAGCAACCCGGTTTTAAACGTTTGAGAAAGTTGATGGATGATCCGCGCTATTGGCGTGATCAGGACCCATCTTATGTGGAAATGATCAGACAAGGGTTCCGGGATTTATATGATAGCCCAAGCCAAGCAGGGGAAGCGGCGAATGTAGCAGGGGTGAATGGTCCTATCCATGGGCAAGATACTGAGGTTGGACATCTGACCAAAGGAGAAATCGTTATTCCTCATAGTGCACAGACACCTCGTGTACTAAGGATGTTACGCGAAGTGCTTGGGGGACGGTTTGATCAATATGTGGTTGGGTCTTCAAATGCACAACGTAATCCAACAAGTGGTTTGCCTGCTTATGCAGATAATTCTTATGTTGAAAATTTAAAAAGTCAGATTGAACAAGGATTGGCAAATTGGGCTTCCAAAAATACTTCAGATCAGGCGGTGACAAAATCAAAAATTATTGAACTGCAACAATATGATATGCCGAAGGCAATGGTTTATCTGGGGCGTATTGGGAATACACAGGAAAACTCGACAGCGGAATGGACGACACAATCAGATGAGACTTTGAAGGCGAAAATTAAAAAAGCTGATAAAGCGGGTGATATTATTAATCATGGAGGTTATGGAGCAGGGCTTTTAGCTGGTAAGTATTCTCCTGCTATGGGCGCAGCAATTGCGACGGGAACTTATTTGTCCAGTAATTTTAATAATTGGCAACAGGATGAATATGAAGATGTACTGAAGCGTAGAGGAAGAATGAAGTGAAGCTTACCATTTACAGGAATGTCCTCCTATATAAGGACGAACTAAGCCATTGAAAAATATGGTGTTGGGGAAGTCGATAATTTCGATCGGATGGCTATTTTCAGGCATGAAATGATTGGCTTCTTCAATTTCTTTGGGAGATAGTTTTTTTTCGCAAGATTTAATTTCAAATAAGTCATCTTTGCTTTTCCCATTTTTTGTGGCTGCAATTGCCCATTTGTAAGAATTGAAACAACTCTCTTGGACACCGCTTCCCAAAATATAGGATAAAGCCAGAAAGCTTTGTGCATAGGCATTATGTTTTCTTGCCGCCTTATCAAATAACTTCAATGCCTTACACTTGTCTTGTTCAATACGAACTCTATAGGCAGGATAATCATCTTCATCCATTCCGATATGGTATAGCCATGCCAAGTCAGCCATAGCCCAAGGGATTTCTTGTTCAGCTAAGGGGATCAATTTGTCGGGTCGGTAGGAAATTGAGAGTCTGTATTCTTGAAATTCTTCCTTTGTCATATCCTGCCAACCTTGAGCAAGGACACTAGAGGAAAAGAAACTGTAGCCAATAAGGACAAAAAAAATGCGTAGCATGAAGAAATCCGTCTATGTGTAATCCTAATTGTCTATGGATAAGTTAGAGGTTATTTTTTATAAAGACTACTATTAACGAAGCTTTTGACTTTCTCAAGTGGGGATCTTGTGCTTCGTTAATTCCTTTCCCATTGGAAGTATTCCTGCGCTTCATCCCAATAAATTAAAAAGGCATCACACAGGCCGTCATCTAAGCGCAAGCCGGGACATTGTTTACCCATGTCGATTTGTTTAATCGTGACATTGGGGCCGCATAAGCTGTCCTGATGTTTCTGTTGGATGGGGAAAAACAGGCTGTAAAACCCGAGTTGAACATGGGCCTGAAGTTCAGTTTTCCCCAGATCATAATTATAGGACGGCAATAAACCGACTTTGGCTTCGACCTCTTCTTTGCAGTCAAAAGCAGCCGTGACCTTTTGCCCGGCAAGCCAGATCGTTTGACTTGCACTGTCATCCAGCATGGGGTCGCCTGCCTGTAATTCGACAGTGCGATGCTGGGTCAGGGTGGTGAGACAGCCGATTTCCATCAAGGGGGCAATGGTGCCGCCCCGCGCTTTATCTCTTTCGAAAAGACAATGGCTATCACGAAATTTGATCCAATTGAGTTGGGCTGATTTTAAAAGGGCTTTTGCCGGGTCATCCAAGTCTTGGCGGAGCGCTTGATAGGCCTTGTTTAACTGCTGGTCAGCCTTTTGAAATTCCTGATCAGCGCAGATCACCATCTCTGCGGTGGTGTTGGCATTGTCACAATCTAACGCCCAAGCAGGTGAATGAAAAAGCATCAATAGAAAAATGAGAATTCTGGTCTGCATCAGGCGGCCTCCATTTTCTTTTACCATCTCATAAAGGAGGAAAAATAAAAATGAAAAACCCTGTGCCCTTCCCTGAATTCGTTATGTTGTGGGATCAAATTCAAGGTTTGGGTATGCCGCAGCATCACCTTCGGATTTGCCGCTGGTTAGATGGGGCTTGGACGGGCGGGCAGCGCGAATTATTGCTGATGGCCTTTCGCAACAGTGGCAAAAGCACGCTGGTGGGATTGTTCTGCGCTTGGCTTTTGTATTTGGATGCTGATCGCCGGATTATGGTTATGGCGGCTGACTTTGCACTGGCTAAAAAAATGGTGCGTAACGTGAAACGTATTATTGAGCGCCATCCTTTGACCAAACGATTAAAACCGAAACGAAAAGAACAATGGGCATCTGATCAGTTTACGGTTAATCGTCCCAGTGAATTACGTGACCCGTCCATGCTGGCAAAAGGGATCGGGGCCAATATCACAGGTTCGCGTGCTGATGTGGTGATCTGTGATGATGTGGAAGTGCCTAACACCTGTGATAGCGCGCCCAAACGTCTGGATTTACGCGCCCGCCTTCAGGAGATTGATTATGTGATTGTTCCCGGTGGTTTGCAGCTTTATGTCGGCACACCCCATACTTTCTATACGATCTACGGCGATGAAAAACAGGATGAGGAAGAACCGTTTTTAACTGGATTTAATCGTTTTAAACTGCCGTTACTGAATGACAATGGGCAAAGCCAGTGGCCGGAACGTTTTCCCGACAGCAATATCGAAGCCATTCGACGACGCACCGGAAAAAACAAGTTCGAAAGTCAGATGATGTTACGTCCGGTCAATATTTCTGAAAGCCGATTGGACCCGGATATGATGGGGCAATATGAAGCAGACCTTCAATATGGTGAACATAACCAGATGGCTTCTCTGTCTTTAAACGGCAAAAAACTGGTGTCTGCCAGTTGTTGGTGGGATCCGTCTTTCGGTTCACCTAATAAGGGCGATGCGAGTGTCATTGCAGCCGTTTATACGGATGAAGAGGGAGGCTATTGGTTGCATGGCCTGCGCTATATGACCCATGATCCAAAGTTATTAAATGAAGCTGATGAAGCGACACAACTTTGTCGTCAGGTCGTGGATTTTGTGCGTGAATGTTATCTCCCTTCGGTCTGTTTGGAAACAAACGGCGTGGGCAAGTTCCTTCCCGGATTGCTAAGGCGGGAACTTGAAAAGCAAGGGGTCGCCTGCGCGGTGGTGGAAAAACATTCCCGTTCGAATAAAGCGCAAAGGATTTTGGCCGCGTTTGATGTGGTTCTGGCTTCACGCGCACTAAAAGCCCATCGCCAAGTTTGGAAAACGCCTTTCATCACTGAAATGCGCGAATGGGTGCCTAATATTTCTTCGCGCGATGATGCGCTGGATGCGGTTGCGGGCTGTTTATCGGCAGAACCTGTGCGCTTGGCGCGCACACCCATGAGCGATTTGGAAGGTAAGCAGATGAAACATTGGGGTGGGGGTGCAGGCAACCATATGGCTGCAACCGATTTTGATCTGTAATCCCTCACTTGAAACAGATCCGTCCAATCCCCAGTTTAATATAAGGTAACCATTCAGGATTGGAGGATGTGATGAAATCTATGATTAAGATATGTTTGATCAGCGCCCTGCTGATATCCTTCGCCTATCCGGCTGTAGCGGAAAATCTGTGTGGGGAACGTGTTGACATTATTGATACGTTGAAAAAACGTTATCAGGAAGTACCCGTTTCCATGGGATTGGCCGGCAATGGCGGCGTGGTTGAAATTTTCGTATCGATCAAAGGCAGTTGGACAATCCTGGTGACCCGCCCAACAGGGGTGGCCTGTGTGGTCAGTGCCGGTGAAGCGTGGGAAAGCCTGAAAGGCCCCGGAGAAATCGATCAGGGAGTTTAATCTCTCTTACTTTAAAATACGTAATTTTGAAAAAGACGCTCTGCTTTTGGCAGGGCGTTTTTTTGTGATGAATATATAAGGAGAATTCTCATGAAAGGAAGCTGGACCATTGATCTGATCTGGTGGATTACAGCCTTTGAACTGCCCGCCATGGCCAGTTTGTTCTGGATGATCTGGCGCAGTCGTCAGGAATTTGACAATGACTTGTCAGATTTGCGTGAACATACCGAAAGTTCGTTCAGCAGGTCCCGTGAAAGCCTCTCGGCTTATAAGCTGGAAGTCGCAAAGAACTACGCCTCTATCACTTATATGAAAGATGTCGAACGCCGCCTGACGGGTCATTTGGTGCGTATCGAAAATAAACTGGATCAACCTAATCGTGAAAGAACATAAACAAATGACACAGTCTCGATATTCAAAAAATCCACAACAAGCGATCGATACATTGGCGCGTACTCTTTACGGCGAAGCACGCGGTGAAAAAGTCCGTGGCATTGAAGCCGTGGCCAGCGTGATTATCAATCGGGTGGAAAAAGCCATCAAGCGTGGCGGGTATTGGTGGGGGAATGATGTGGAAAAAGTATGTCTGCGTCCCTGGCAGTTTTCCTGCTGGAATGTGAATGACCCCAATCGGGAAAAAATTCTGGAAATTGATGCCAGCAACAAAGTCTTTGCCACTTGTCTTCGTATTGCGCGCCGTGCCGTCTTTGGCGCTTTGAAAGACCCGACCGATGGGGCCACGCATTATCACAGAAACGGCCTTCTGCCGGCATGGGCACGCCAGCAAATCCCCTGCACGGAGATTGGCCACCATGTCTTTTACAAAGATATCCCATAAATAAGGAGAAAATCTATGAAACTAAAATTGTTTGCAACCCTTGGGGTTGCGACAGTGTTGATGACGGCCTGCGTTTTGGAAGGAGTGACGGCCGGGGCTGTCTTGGGCTTTATTGCGACTAATGCCAGTCGCGCAGGCGAAACGGTTGTGGTTTTGAAATCAGCACTCGAGAAATATAAGGAAAGTGAAACTCGTTTGGATAAGATCAAAGTGTTGGCCGAGGTGTCATGCCATTTTCGAAACAAACACCCTAAAGAGATGGATTATCTGCGGACCAAATTGAAAGAGGCCGGAGTCTCTGATCAAATTGTGGATGCGGCACGGCGTCTGGCGGATAAAAAATGCCCAGATAGCCAAAATAGTAGTGAAAAGAGCGAATAAGGCGAGAATCTTGCTTTTCCATGTTGCTTGAACGATACAGATTTTGTAATGTGCGCGAACTTTTTAAAGACACAGATGATGTATCGTTCTTGCTGCTACTCTATGTTACAGTGAAAGCGCGAGAATGACGGACCTTAAGGATCGATTATGAGTGTAGATTGGACGCCGGAACGTATTGAGATGCTGACGCAACTCTGGAACGAAGGCATTGCAACTAGTGAGATTGGGCGTCGCTTGGATGTGACGAAGAACGCTGTTGTGGGGAAAGTTCACCGCCTCGGCCTGCCCAAGCGTCAATCACCCATTCAACGCAAGCCAGCCAAAAAGAAAAAAGCACCAGAACCCGAAGTGGTAACAATGGATAAGCTGCGACCGGGCATGTGTGCCTGGCCGATTGGTGATCCGGGGTCACCTGGGTTCCACTTTTGCGGTGAAAAAGCCGCGGAAGGCAAGCCTTATTGTGAAACACATTGTGAGCAGGCCTATGTACGCAATGTAAAAGACGATAAGCGAAAGCCGGCGCAGGCTGCGAAAGTCTAAATTATTTATAAGGTTTAAAGAAAAAGCGTTTCATCTTTGTCGGTGAAACGCTTTTTTATGTGCGTCGCTTTTTTAAGCTGGCGATGGAATGTAAAGCAAGTGTTGTAACGACAATCGCTCCCCCGATTAAGGCATTGGGTGAAGGGGCTTCCTGCAAGATAAACCAGACCCAGATTGGACCGAGAATGGTTTCCAACAGCATTAAAAGACTGACTTCAGGCGAAGGAATGCGCTTTGCACCCGCTCCGATCAGCACAAAAGCCAGTGCATTTAAGCCGCCCATCACGATTAAGGTGATGCTGGCTTGGGTATCAACAGCCAGATTGGGTGCAAAATAAAGGGCGGGCACCGTACTTAACAAACCGCCCCATGCAAAGACGCTTTGGACATTCATGCTTCTTTCACTGCGAATGACCGTCATGCATCCCGCCGTGACAAAGGCACAGGTTAGCGCAATGAGTTTTCCTAACATATCATCGCCTGACAGGTCGTCCATAAAGACAATAATGATCCCGCATATGGCCGCCGCCATGGCAATCCATGTGCGCAGCGCAATGCGTTCTTTCAAAAAAATCATACTGAACAGGGCTGCAAACAAAGACATGGTGGAAAGAATGACCAAGGTGTTGGCAACAGTCGTATGTTTTACCGCCATGACAAAACATAATGTGCCGATGGATGATAAAAAGGCGGCAAACCATTCTTTCAGGCTGTTGGGTGGAAAGTGCTTTAAGATGGCTTTGCGATGCTGGATCAATTGGGTGATAAACAGGCCGATACCGATATATAATCCACGCCAAAAGACGGTTGACCATTCTTCTGTTCCTGCCAGACGGACCAAAAGTCCATCCGGGGTTAGGGCAAGCGCGCCAAGGGTTGCAAAGATCAAACCTTGAATATGGTCGGGACGTTGGGGCATGTTAGGGGGCCATCAAAATCTAAAGGAAAATTTCCATGGGCTTCATAGATCATATTAACGCTTGTAACAATCACGATCTGACAAAGTTTGTCCCTTTTTTAAGCACAACAGGGGATCAGATCGGTTGGGTCAAGAAAGACCATCTAGAGCTTCTTTCTATTTATGGCGATGCCTTGCAGGTTAAGAACGATCAGTTGGTTTTAAAAGACATGGCACGCGCGACAGAACATATGGATTTCGTATGCCGTGACCTCTATGAAAAAGGTCATCTTAAGAACTGGCGTGAAGAACGCTATAAAGTGTGTCAGCATTTTGTCGATCCCGGCTTGTTTGAGATTGAACGCGCGGCCACGTCTTTTTTTGGCATCCGTGCTTTTGGGGTGCATCTCAATGGTTTTGTGCAAAATGAAGAGGGGATCAAACTGTGGGTGGGGAAACGTGCTGTGGATCGCCCCATTTGCCCGGGTATGTATGACAATATGGTCGCGGGCGGTCAGCCCGCAGGTCTGGGTTTGATGGAAAATTTGATTAAGGAATGCGCCGAAGAAGCCAACGTGCCTGAAAAGCTCGCCCGCCAAGCCAAACCCGTCGGCACTATTTCTTACATGATGGAAACAGATGGCGGGTTAAAGCCTGACGTGATGTTTTGTTATGATTTGGAATTGCCTGAAAGCTTCACACCCGTCAATACGGATGGAGAAACCGAAAGCTTCGATCTGTGGCCCATCAATCAGGTGGCGGAGCATATTCGCAGTGGTGGCAATTTTAAATTCAACTGCAATCTGGTGATTATCGATTTTTTGATCCGACATGGCGTGATCGACCCGGACCATGTGGCAGATTACCAAGAACTGGTGTCAGGGCTTCGGCGATAATATTTATGGAAACTAAGAAAACCGTCCTTCGAATGTGAAGGGCGGTTTTTTTATGTCTGAATGAAGGGAAATGACATGTTTGATTTTTTGGAAGAAATTGGAAATAAGGCAAGTGATTTATTCTCTGTCAAAAAAGGCTACTCACCAGAGACACCAGCAGAGGATGAGGATGCACAAAAGACCGGACAGGCAATGAATACGCTTGGTTATTTTGGTAAAAATGGGGAAAGCGAATTCGCCCTTCCCAAGAGTGTGATGGCCTTTCAGCAAGATCATAATCTGAAAGTTGATGGTAAAATCAATAAAGGTGGGCCGACGCAAAAAGCGATTTCAAATGCTTTGCAGGCAAAGACACCGCAGAAGCAACAATCAACAGAAGATGCTTTAAAGGGGCTGCTGAACCATAACCTTTATCAAAAGAAAGACCCGGCTTATCAAAAGTATGTGCAGAAACAATATAAACGCGCTTATCCCGGTGATGTTCAATATGATGAAACCGGTAAAATGTAACAGCTCAAACCCGTTATTGCAGCAAACCAGATAGAACCTTTTAAGAAAGCGTTGAAAAAGCCGACACAATATTCAAAAGAATTGGCAAGTTCTATCCGACAAAGGCGCGAAGCTGGGCTAGAAGAAAGTGCTTTTGATGATATGTTGCAGGTTCTTGCCCATGACCCGGAAGGTTTTGAGAAATTCCCGCTCTCTGATAAGTCGGCTTATCGAGCTTATCAATCGAAATTACGGACCAATGATCCGGGTAATCGAACCGCATCACAAGAAACTCAAGTAAAGCGAAATGCAATTGAAGCCTCGCGTGCTGCAGGGGCCGCTCAATATATTGTGCCCGAAGCAAAGCGTTCCTTTTTTGATGCGGCTGCTAATGTAACGCATGGTGCTTTGACTTTGTCAGGGGGCAGCAAAGAAAAATTGGACGAGGTTGAAGCAACACGCCAACGAAAACATAAAGAAAATCCGGTCCCACGTTTGTATCAGGGACGTACCCCCGGGAAATATGTTGGTAATTTACTAGACCTTCATCCAATAGCCGCCCCGTTGGGTGCAGCGGGCAAGGCGGCTAAGGATTTGGAAAAAGTGGGTACCTCTGTTGAAGGTCAACGATTAGGGGCTGCTGTGATGGGTGCCGTTAGCGCGCTTGGTGTTAGAAGCGTTAAACTGAGCACGCGTAAAGTAAAAGACTATTTGAGGAAAAAATTTGGCAAAAACTGGTCTAAGCGTCTAACGCCACAAGAACTGGAAGCCGTAAACGATCATTTGATTGGGCAGGGGCTTGAAACTGGAGCTAAAAGCTTAATTGAGAGAAGTGTTATCGATGATTCAGAACGTTAATCATCACATGCATTAGTGGATTGTTTGAAGATGTAGACTTTTGTGAAAACGCATAATATTTCAGATGCTGTTGGTCTTTCATGTTCGTTTAACATCCATAAGCTGACTTTAGCAGCTGCGTTTCCTTGCGCGGCTGCTTTTTTCCCCCAATAAATAGATTTCTTTCTATCCCTGTCGATAAAATGTTTCATAAGCGCATTTTGAGAGGACTTGTTCCCAGCTTCGGCAGCTTTTAAATACCATTTATAGGCTTGTGCACCATTGGTGGGTCTACCTCCGCTCAAACCAAAACAGGCTGCAAGGTTATTTTGTGCGGCAGGGTAATTGGCGTTTGCAGCTTTCTCATACCAATCACAGGCTTTTTGGCGGTTTTTTTCGAAGGCTTTTCCTTCTGAATAAAATACTCCCATTGCATTCATGGCTTTGGGGTCATTTTTCTCTGCTAAGGGAATGATAATAGCTTTGGCTTTTTCATACTCTTCAGCATCATAGGCTTTATATCCATCATCAACTGTTTGTGAAAAACAAGGCTGGCTAGCGAATATAAGGAAGATAAAGAGAATAAAACGCATGAGGTCGGATCATTTTGCTATTTAAAGTGTCAGGGTAGTTTGCCTGAATAGGCCCAATTTTCATACATCAAATCACAGTTACGCTTTTCTGTGGGCCAATGCAGTTTTTTAAAAGATGCCCAGTCTCTTGAGAACATCATCAACACTCATCCCGTTTTCGCGCAAGGAACGTAAGGTGAAGGATTTGTCGCGTTTGGCGTAGCGTTTACCGTCTTTACCAACCAAAAGCCCATGGTGATGATAGGTGGGAACGTTGAGGTCCAGTAAGGCTTGTAACAGGCGGTGGATGTGGCTGGCCTCAAACAAATCTTCTCCCCGTGTCACAAGTGTAATGTCCTGAAGGTGGTCATCTAGGGTGACGGACAGGTGATAACTGGTCGGCGTATCTTTTCTTGCGAGCACCACATCGCCAAAGATTTCCGGGGTTGCGATTTGTTCACCTTTATCTTGATCAAACCAGCGTAAAGGACCGGCTTGTCGGATGGCTTTGTCCATATTTAGGCGCAGGGCAAAAGGGATGCCTTGGTCAATGCGTTCTTGTCTTTCGCTGTTTGAAAGATGTTGGCAGGTGCCGGGATAAAGTTGTCCATCGGGGCCATGGGGGGCACCGCCGGCGCGTTGGATTTCTTCTTGAATTTCTTTTCGTGTGCAGAAACAGGGATAGAGCAGGTCTTGTGCGGACAGTTGATCAAGGGCCTGTTGATAATCAGACATATGTTGGGATTGGATACGCACGGGCTTTTCCCATCTTAGCCCCAGCCAAGAAAGGTCTTCATAGATGGCATCAATATAGTCGGCTCGGCAGCGCCCTTGGTCAATATCTTCAATGCGCAAGATAAAACGGGACCCTTTTTCAGCGGCAAATAGGGCGCTGTAGGCATGACCGAGATGAAGATATCCGGTCGGGCTGGGGGCAAAACGGGTGGTGATGATGCTCATAAGCGATATTTATAAGGGCTGTAACTTCTTTGTCATAGGGATTTGTTAGGGTATACTCAGATAACGACAGGAGTTTTTTCTCAATGCTGGCATCGCAAGCACATTATCCTGCCCTTGTCCTCAATGCGGACTATCGCCCATTGAGCTACTACCCTCTTTCACTCTGGTCCTGGCAGGATGCGATCCGAAATGTCTTTATCGGACGGGTCAATGTGGTGTCTGAATATGACCATGCGGTTCATTCCCCCAGCTTTGAAATGAAACTGCCCAGTGTCATTGCCTTAAAAGAATATGCCAAACCGGCACCTCGAGTGGCTTTTACCCGTTTTAATCTGTTTTTGCGTGACATGTTTTCCTGCCAATATTGCGGCATCCAATTGCCGGCACAGGATTTGACCTTTGACCATGTGATCCCGAGATGTCGCGGGGGGCGCACGAACTGGGAAAATATTGTGACGGCATGTCGCAGTTGTAATACTCAAAAAGGTCATATGAGCGTCAAAGAAGCGCGCATGCATCTCAGCACTCCGCCTTATCGGCCCAGTGCGTTTGAACTACAGGAACGTGGCCGCTTCTTCCCACCGAACCATTTGCACGAAAGCTGGCGTGATTTCCTTTATTGGGATACGGAACTGGAAGACTAGGGTCAGGCCACTTTCGATACAATATAGTTTTCTTTTTTAAGCCTCTTCATTTGGAAGGGGCTTTTTTTTATTTTATGAGGAGATAGGAATGACGGGTTTAGAGATTTTTTTGGTTATTAGTACCATTCTCTCTACGGCTGCATCGACGATGCAGGCACAACAGCAGAAAAAACGCATGCAGCAGCAGGCAAAGGCGCAGGCTGACCGGGCTGCAAAGGAACAATGGGAACAATATGAACGTCAGGAAAAAGAAAGAAAAGACAATCTGAGAAAAGCTTTGGCGAAAAAACGTGCTCAAATGGGGGCGCATGGCTTGTCTGCGGCGGATGGTTCTGCCGGGGCGATCATTCAGGGGCTGAGAACAGATGAAGCAGAAGATACCTATCAGTCCTATCAAGATACAAAAGACAGTGTCGATAATACGATTTCTGGCATTCAATCGAGCCTTTTGTCCCAATCGCAGGCGATGGATCGCAAGGTTTTCAATGAAATTGGTCAGGCGGCCAGTTCAATTGGCGGGACTTTACTTGCGGAGAAGAAAAAAGATTCTGCAAATACTACAGAAGATTGAGTTGGGCTGGCTGCTGGGCTAGAGATTCCCTTTGACAAAGGCGCGGGAATTCATATAATCCGCGCCTTACATATTCCCGAGAACGTTGATTGAAATATATCACGCCATGTAAATGGCCTATCGGGACAAGAAAAATGGTTTTAAAACAAGGATTTAACCAATGTCAAAGCGTATTAACGCAAAATACAAAATTGACCGTCGCTTGGGTGTAAACCTGTGGGGTCGCGCAAAATCACCGATTAACCGTCGCGATTCTCGCCCGGGTCAGCATGGTCAACGTCGCCGTAAAGTATCAGATTACGGCATGCAGCTCATGGGTAAGCAAAAGCTGAAAGGCTATTATGCGAACGTGAGCGAAAAACAATTCCACCGCTATTACAAAGAAGCCGTTCGTCGCGTTGGCGATACTGGCGAGAACCTGATCGGTCTGTTGGAAGCCCGTCTGGATGCGATTGTGTATCGTATGAAATTCGTCCCAACAATGTTTGCTGCACGTCAATTCGTTAGCCACGGCCATGTTCTGGTGAACGGCAAGCGTGTTAACATTTCTTCTTACCTTGTAAAAGAAGGCGACACTGTTGAAGTTCGCGCAAAATCTCGCGAAATCCCGATGGTTCTGGAAGCGGTTGCCTCTGGCGAGCGTGACGTTCCGGAATATATCGAAGTTGACCACAAGAAAATGGTTGGCAAGTTCATCCGCGTACCGAAGCTGGAAGACGTGCCGTACCCGGTTCAAATGGAACCGAACCTGGTTATCGAATATTACTCTCGTTAATCCGAGAGAACCCACCCCCAGCGTTATGCTGGACGATGGGTTCGAAAATACAAAAAAGCCGTTGTACAAGTTGCAGCGGCTTTTTTGTTGTGTAATCGGCTCTTTTGGGTTTTTGGGAACAGCTGTTTCAAGTGGTGCTCAGTGTTGCGGACATATGTAAATGTAGTTGTGTCTTAAATAAAGCTGTACTGGTTTTGGTCCTTGTCTGGTTACGAGGGGCAATTATAAGTGGCCCTTTGTGTCATTTTATGATGAGAGTGCTATAGGTAAAAACCGTTTTCGGTTGATTGAAAATACCAATAGACCGGAAGATTGAAACCAAAATGGTAGAGGCGACAAACAGCCTTTGAGTTTATCCGTGCCTGGATACTTAAGTCTCTGATTTTATATTGGATTTTAATAAAATTATTAGGACGGGTTGATCGCTTTTCTGAGATGTAAACGTAACTGTAATGTGTTAGTGTGTAAAAACACATCAACCTTTAGTCTGTGTTGGGCTATTAGGAATAAAGCAAAAAAAGATTTGAAAGTTGAGAAAGATGCGTCGTCTTTTATTCATTTTCTGTTTTTTATGGTTTGTGCTGGTCACTGTGCATACGTATGCGCATGAAGAGCTGTTGGAACATAAACGTAGTAACATTGAAGTTTATGGCAATGTCCAGTTTCTCTTAAGGATCACCCCGGAAGAAAAGCTATCGATTAACTTTTTTGAAAGTGATGAAGAAAAGTGTCATCTTAACTCTGAAAACGCTTTGAAAACGATAAAAACAGTATTAGAGAAAAACAACCGTTATAGCCCACCAGAGATCACCAGTAATCGTTTTCGCATTGATGTTGATTATTTCGTATCAATGGATGAACACCAATATTGTCTGGTTGCATATGAAATATATATTGGCCTCAATCTTTCCAGAGAGACTGCGCTTGCAGATGTTGTTGAGCAATTCTATGAATATGAAAATAGTAGCCCGATATTGAAAATAAATGGAATACTATATACAAATCCGGATGTTCTGGATCAGACTTTCCAAAAAGAAGTGGGACCTGTGACCCAAGAATTATTGGATGCATTGGTGCATTTGCAAGGCGAAATTTCTCGTCAAACAAAGTGAAATCAGACAATAAAAAAGCCTTTCCCAAACATAGGAAAGGCTTTTTAAAATAGGCAGAGCGCGTTTTAAGCCGCTTCGATGCCTTTGTCTTTGAGCAATTGTGCAAGTTCGCCGTTATCAAACATTTCACGGACGATATCACAACCACCGACGAATTCGCCTTTAACATAAAGCTGCGGGATGGTCGGCCAGTTTGAATATTGTTTGATACCTTCGCGAATTTCCGGGTCAGTGAGAACGTCGACACCTTTAAATTTAACGCCCAGATGTGTCAGCACCTGAACCACTGCTGCGGAAAAACCGCATTGAGGGAACATCGGGGACCCTTTCATGTATAGCATGACGGCATTTTCATTGATGTCTTGTTCGATACGTTCGAAAACCGGATTGTCACTCATGACATTATTTTCCTTTTATTGAATTCGCAAAGTGGCTGCTTGATTACGGATATGGCTTACCTGAGCCAGTTTGTCAAGAATTTGCCTTTTTGTTTTGCCTTGATTGTACATAAATACTTTGGGAATAAAGGGCCAATCCTGCCCAGATACAGCCAAAAGTCATCAAGTCATGCAGGTTGAACTCTTCACCCAAGACATAAATCGCGAGCAAGAATTGCACCGTTGGATTGATGTACTGGAGAAGGCCGACGGTGGAATAACGTAGTTTTCGCGCTCCAAAGGCAAACAAGATCAGGGGGAAGGCGGTCACAGGTCCTGCCAGAATCAAGAGTAGTTGCATATCCAGATCCGCGTTTAGGAAATAAAATTGTCCCGTCTGTGCCCAATAAATCATAAAGCCTACTGCAATTGGGCTGATCAGCAGGGTTTCCAAGAAAAGACCGGATATCGCATCGGCGGAGGCTTTTTTTCGCAGCATGCCATAGGTGCCAAACGATAGAGCAAGGGTCAATGCAATGATGGGAAATTCGCCTAGTCCCGCGACTTTATAAAAGACACCAGCCATGGCAAGAATGATGGCGATGGTTTGGGTTTTACTGAAACGTTCGCCAAAGAAAATGCCACCAAGCAAAACCGCAAACAGCGGCATGATGAAGTAGCCCATGCTGCCTTCGAGGGCTTGGCCGGAAACAACGGCATAGATATAGGTACCCCAGTTTAAGGAAATGAGCAGAGCACTTAGCCCATAGATTGCCAGCTTTCTAGGGTTAAGAAGGATCGGGATAATCTCGGGCCATTTCCTGAGGAACGTCACGATGAAGGCCAGAAGCCCAACAGACCAGATAATGCGATGCGACAGGATCTCCAGCGGGGGGACCTCAGAAAGCGCATTGAAATAAAGAGTGAAAAAGCCCCAAAACATATAAGCCGTAACGGCTGCCAACGTCCCGACTTGTGTTTCGTTTAGGGGTTGTTTGGATTGAGGCTGAGGGGGAGCCACAAGCGTCAGTCTTTTAGGATGGACGTGTCGGGAGTACTGGTCTGTAAGGCTAAGGCGTGCAGATCCCCGCCCATTTTGCCTTTTAGAGCAGCGTAAACCATCTGGTGTTGTTGTACGCGATTTTTGCCTTCAAAGGCGTCAGAAACCACGTAGGCTGCGTAATGGTCACCATCACCGCGCAGATCTTCGATACGGACCTCTGCACCCGGTAGCCCGTCTTTAATCAGCTGTTCAATTTCGTGGGCTTCCATGGCCATGACATTATCTCCGTTTATGCAAAAAAACTTACCTATTGGATATAAGGGGGCTTCGGGGCACTGTCAATTTTTGTCGATAGATATAGGGCATAAAAAAGCCGCCCAAATACATGGACGGCTTTGATTTTATTGCGGGTGCTTTCAAGCAGCCTGGTTGCTTTCACTTTGTTCGGTCAAAACCGCATAAAGGGCTTCGTTGGTGTCAGAACCGCGTAATTTTTCGCAGACGGTTTCATCGCGCAACAGGCGTGAAACCCGTGCCAAGGCTTTTAAATGGTCCGCACCAGCACCTTCCGGGGCGAGCAGCAGGAAAATCAGATCAACTGGATCATCGTCAATTGAATCGAAATCAACAGGTTTTTCAATGCGCGCAAACAGACCGTAAAGGCCGTTGAGCTCATTGAGTTTACCATGAGGGATCGCAATGCCTTTGCCGACACCTGTCGTGCCCAGACGTTCGCGTTCCAGCAATACGTCAAAGATGGCCCGTTCATTCAGTCCGGTGATACGGGCGGCATGATGCGCCAATTCCTGCAGAGCTTGCTTTTTACTTGTCGCACGCAAATCTGCAACAACACGTTCCGGTGTTAGAATTTCTGAGATTTCCATAATCTAGACTACTCTTTCGGTCCTTACTCGAAATAACGTCGCGCCTTAGGCGCTGGTTGACTCGGCGGTGGCCGGATCAATCCATCCAATGTTGCCGTCTTCGCGACGGTATACCACATTTACATTGCCATTTGCACTGTTTCTGAACACTAAAACAGGTAAATCGGCTAAATCCATGCGCATGACGGCATCGGCAACCGCCAGTTTGTGAATGCGTGTATCCACTTCAGCGACGATGGTCGGGGCCAAAGCTTCTTCGTGGAGTTCTTCTTCGTGGCCGGAAAAGACAGTTTGCTGGGCCGCTTCAATCTGAATACGGTCCTGATCGCGATGGTGATCGCGCAGACGACGTTTGTAACGACGTAACTGTTTGGCAATCCGCTCAATGCTTTCATCTACACAGGCGTAGGCATCACCAGCAGTACCGCGCCCCTGCACATGGATTTCTTTTCCCACATGCACGGTGATGTCTGCTTTAAACTGATGCTTGTCCTTAGAGATCGTCGCAGTGCCTTCTACGGCTTTATCGAAATACTTTTCAGTATTGGTTTTAAGAGCATCTTCGATGTATGTCCGCAGGCTGTCGCCTACATCCATTTGTTTTCCCTGAACTGCAATTCTCATATTGAAGTATCCTGCTTGTTATTGGGCTTTTTCAAACCGACCGTTCAAGCGTTTCGTTTCCATTTTAAGCGCCTCGATCGAAGAGGTCACTTGCTTTATACACGCGAAGGCCGGGAACTTAGTGGCAGAGTCCCTATATGTCAATAGTGTTAATATATGCCCTTCATAGCTGACTCACCTTGATTTGTATCATAAATATTTGGTGCCTCTTTCCCAAAAATCAAATTCTCTTCTTAAATCAATGCCTTCTTTTCGCGCCTTCGTTGTACAGAAGAAGGTATATTCAAGGCTTCGCGATATTTAGCAACGGTACGCCGGGCAATGTCAATTCCATCATTTTTTAGCAATTGCACCAACTTATCGTCCGATAGAATCTTAGTTGGAGGTTCTTCATCAATCAGGCGTTTGATTTTATATTTCACCGATTCAGCCGAATGGGCGTCCCCGCCTTCAGAGCTGTTGATGGCCGAGGTGAAGAAATATTTTAGCTCAAAGATCCCGCGAGGCGTAGCGATATATTTGTTGGATGTGACTCTTGAAACCGTACTTTCATGCATTTCTACTGCATCGGCGATGTCGCGCAACACGATGGGTTTAAGGTATTCAATACCTTTTTTAAAGAACATATCTTGCTGACGTACGATCTCGGTTGAGACTTTCAAGATGGTTGTTGCGCGCTGATGAAGTGATTTCACCAGCCAGTTGGCATTCTGGAAACATTCACTGATGTAATGTTTGGACTCTTTATCCAGGCCCATTTGGGTCACTTCGGCATAATAGGAATTATCGACCAGCACTTTGGGGAGATTGTCGCTGTTCAGTTCGACCAGCCATTTTCCTTTAAGGCCGCGTTTCATCATAATATCAGGTGTAATGGCCTGCGCGTCGCTTTGATCAAAAGCCAGTGCCGGGCGGGGATCGAGGGCCTGAATTTCAGCCATCATATCGGCCAGGTCTTCCTGATCGACCTGACAGATTTTCATCAGATTTTGATAATCACGTTTGCCCAGCAGTTCCAGATTGTTGACAAGGGCTTCCATGGCCGGATCAAAACGATCGCGTTCTTTTAATTGAAGGGCCAGACATTCTGACAGGCTGCGTGCAAAAATCCCGACAGGATCAAGTTTTTGTAGTTTGGACAGAACCGTTTCTACCAAGGTGACGTCACAGGACAAGCTTTGGGCAATTTCTTCACTTTGGGCGGTGAAATAACCGCTTTCATCCAGAAATTCCAGCATATGTGTGCCGATGAAACGTTCTGTCGTATCATGGATATCCAGATTAATCTGTTCTAGCAAATGGTCCCGCAAGGAAAGATCGGCACTTAAATTCTGTTCCCAATCAAATGTATCACTGTCACCAGAGCCACCGGATTTGTTGAAGCTTGTGTTATCCAGCCCACCAGAGCCGGTCAGCGTCTGGTCACCGGGTGTATCACTGCTCCATTGATTATCTACATCGGCATCAATGGAATCGCTATTGCTGTTTTCCTGCGTATTGAGATTGATATCTTCAAGGGCGCTTCCTGCATTATCATCAGTGGAAGCTTGTTGCGGATCAACGCTTTCCTGAATGGGGCTGTTGTCGCTTTCATCGCGTTGCAAAAGCGGGTTTTTTTCCAGTTCTTCTTCGACAAACGCACCCAGTTCCAGATTTGACATCTGCAACAGCTTTATCGCTTGCTGCAACTGCGGGGTCATCACCAGAGATTGGGATTGTTTTAAATCTAACCGGACACTTAAAGCCATATATTAAACGCTCGCTTACAAACTGAAACGATCGCCAAGGTAAACCCGGCGTACATCTTCGTTGCCGACGATATCTTCGGGGCTGCCTTCCATTAGAACAGAGCCATCATGGATGATATAAGCCCGGTCAATGATATCCAATGTCTCTCTTACATTGTGATCCGTGATCAAAACGCCAAGACCGCGGTCTTTTAAATGTTTGACCAAATCGCGGATGTCACCAACAGCGATGGGGTCAATCCCGGCAAAAGGTTCATCCAGCAAAATAAAATGGGGCTGAGAGGCAAGCGCACGGGCAATTTCCACACGGCGACGTTCCCCACCGGATAAGGCTAGGGCAGGGGCGCGGCGCAGATGGGTAATGGAAAACTCAGCCAACAAAGCTTCCAGACGAGCTTCACGTCGGTTGCGTTTGGGTTCGACCACTTCCAGAACCGCCCGAATATTCTGTTCAACTGTCATACCACGAAAAATAGAGGCTTCCTGTGGTAGATAGCCAATGCCTAGGCGCGCACGGCGATACATCGGCAGGTCAGTGATATTTTGCCCGTCCAAGGTGATATTCCCGTAATCCGGTGCAATCAAACCCGTTATCATATAGAAGCAGGTGGTCTTTCCTGCTCCATTAGGACCGAGTAAACCGACAACTTCGCCGCGTTGAATTGACAGGCTGGCACCACGGACAACCGGACGCTTTTTGAAACGTTTGCCTAGTCCATCAGCGACAAGTCCTTGATTATCACTAATCAATTCCGGTTTTGCCTTTCTCGGGATCGGGATTTCTTTGGTCATTTAGCAGCGCCAAGGTTGTTGTATATTGGCACCATTATTGCACAGATTTTGCAGTTGGCAAGACTAACCCGCGTACGCGATTATCATTTGTTCCCGCACAAGCCTTTAAGCGACTGATATTGGTCTTTAAATTCACAGTTGCAGAACAACCATTCAGCAGGTTGCCGCCGCGTTTAATTTTGACCGCTCCTGTCAATGTCGCGACTCCGCTATTGACGTTATAGACGCCTTTGTCGGCGGTGACATGTTCCGTCTTGGTGATGATGACCACGTTGCCAAAGGCATTGACCCGGTGAATTTCACTTTTACCTTGTTTATTCTTATGGAACAGGGCAGCGATGACATCAGCTTGGATTTTTCGTCCTTCGCGTACAGCCGTTGCATTGCCACGTGCGACGGCTTGGCCTTTTTCTTCCCAATATTCAAGGGTGCTGTCGGCACTGATGGTATCTTGGGGGGTGCGCAAGGTCGGGCGATTACCGGAAATCACCATGATGGCGCGTTTCAGATCATAGACAGCACGGTCTCCGGTGGCTTTTTCCGTATCTGATGTGATGTTCACGCCACCGATGGCTTCCAAGCGATGAATATTCGTGTTGCCCGCTTGATTTTGTTCATCTTCGGTATAATAGGCGCGCAATTCATCGGCATTGACTGTGACATTGGCGCGTTTGGCAATAGCGTTACCTTGGGCGATGATCAGTTTTTGGTTTTGCTGCCATTCAATCCCGTTATCGGCGTAGATTTCCAACGGGGCGTTGGGGGAACCGCTGGCGAGGTTAATATCCTGAGCAGAGCTTGTGCTGGTGAACAGGCCAAGAGCCAGGGCAAAGGCAACGACTGATTTCATCATTAGTTTTCGTTAATCCGGTTCAAATAAAGTTTTGCGCTGGTTTTGCCTGTGAAGATGATGGTTTTCCCTTTATCAATCAAGCGAAAACCTTCCGATTCGATCCGTCCAAACGGGCCCTGACCTACCACCGGATTATGACCTTCGGCAGAACCATTGGCCAAATCAATCCCTGCGGTTTGTGTGTGCATTTCATAACCGGAATCATGAAACAGGTTTACTGCCCCATCCAGTTCCAGATATTGTGTCGGGCGGTCATAAATGCCATTTTCGGATGTTAGGACCAACCAACTGCCGTCACTTAGGGTGATATCGGCTTTGGGGACCTCCAGTAAAATGCTTTGGGTGTCGCCTTCAATGCGTTTGGCAATATCGGCAGTGACGGCAAAGGGCTGGTTGTCATTGTCAGTCCCGGTATAGCGCGCATTAATCATGGACGGGTCTTTGGCTTCAGACAGTTCAATATTTGAAAAACCAATAGAGAATCTTTTGGAATCGGCGCGCAAATGCGGCCATATCACAATCATAATCACCAGAATCACGGCCAAAAACGGCAGAAGGAGTTTCAGCGTCTGGACAAAACGGCTGTATGCCCGGCTGAACTTGGACCGTTTGGACAGGCTGATCGCATGCATATCGCGATAATCTGTTTGCGATTGCGGCGTCCCTTGCGGTTTTGTTTCAGCCAAGGCCATGAAGCCGGTTCCTATTAATTAAATGTTATGCGATGCCTGCACGTAGGCAGTCGTGAATATGTAAAACGCCAATCACTTTATTTTCCTGGTCCACCACAAATAGCCCGGTGATGGATTTTGCATTCATGATGGCAAGGGCTTCAACTGCCAGTGCGCCTGCACCTATTGTTTGTGCACCTGTTGTCATAATATCGCTTGCTTGTTTTTTAATCAAATCATCCGTCATATGGCGACGTAAATCTCCATCGGTGATGATGCCTTTAAGCAGATTGTTTTCATCTGTGACCGCAACACAGCCAAAATGTTTGGCGGTCATTTCCAGCAGAGTTTCACTCATTGGATCTGCTGGGCGCACCAGTGGCAAAGCATCGCCCTTATGCATTAGGTCTTTAACCTTTAATAACTGATTGCCCAAGTTGCCACCGGGGTGGAATTGTTGAAAATCATCAGCTGAAAATCCACGACGTTCCAACAGGGCCACGGCCAAAGCATCACCTAAGGCAAGTGTCATGGTTGTGGATGTGGTCGGGGCCAGACCCAGCGGGCAGGCTTCTTTTGCATTTGGCAGAACAAGACTGACATCAGCAGCTTCGCTAAGGGTACTTTGCGCGCGTGAGGTGATGGAAATCAACGGGATAGAGAAACGTCGGCTATAGCCGATAAAATCTGAAAGCTCGGCCGTTTCCCCTGAATTTGACAGCCCTAAAATCGCATCGGCGTCGGTCACCATTCCCAGATCACCATGACTGGCTTCACCAGGATGGACAAAAAAGGCAGGTGCTCCGGTTGAGGCCAAGGTCGCTGCAATTTTGCGCCCGATATGACCGCTTTTGCCCATGCCCGTGACGACAATGCGCCCTTTGACATTGGCTAAAACATCAACCGCATTTGCGAAACTGTCGTCCAGACAATCAGCTAAAGCCAGAAGCCCATTGGATTCTAAGGTCAGGACGTTCTTCGCCGATGCCAAATCCTGTTCGGCGGGACGAGCTTTTGCAATGCGCGAATGTGGGGCCATGTTCAATAGATATCTTTATGTTTGATCAGGGGCTACTTATAAGCGTGATCGTTCCCGTTCGTCAATGGCGCGATCAGGCTCTTAAGTATTAGAGATACTTAGCAAATCTTAGTGTGAGAATATATCCACATCTGGCCATCCATCCAGATCAAGACGTGCCCGAGTCGGCAGAAAGTCAAAACAAGCCTGTGCGATTTCTTTGCGGCCTTCACGGATCAGCATTTTGTCCAGAATGCCCTGCAGTTGATGCAGATACAGCACGTCAGAGGCAGCATATTCGATTTGTGCAGGCGATAGTTTGTCCGTCCCCCAATCGCTGGATTGCTGTTGCTTGGACAGATCAATGCCTAATAATTCCTGACACAAGGCTTTCAGGCCATGACGGTCTGTGTATGTGCGCACCAGTTTGGAGGCAATTTTTGTGCAATAGACCGGACGACAGGTAATGCCGAGATACTTTTCGATAATCGCCACATCGAAACGGGCAAAATGAAATAGTTTTTCAACAGCTGGATCAGACAAAAGTTTTCTCAGATTTGGTGCCTCGTAAACAGGTTTGTCAAAATGAACCAGATGCGCATCCCCGTCCCCGCTGGACAGTTGCACCACACACAGACGGTCACGGTGCGGATTTAGCCCTAAAGTCTCACTATCAATGGCAACGGATTTTCCAAAATCGATGTCGGCGGGAAGATCTCCAATATGTACATGAATTGCCACGGCACTGCCTCACTTTAGATATTGCGGTTGGAAGGTTTAACTTCCTTATATGAGGTTCAGGCCCAAAAGAGAAGCCCCTCATTCAGGAAATAATCTGAATAAGGGGCGATGTTGAAACGTGGTTCAATGACAAGAACGGCTTAGAACTTGAGGCCCAATGTAACTTGTGCGGTCACATCCTTATCTTCAATTGACTGATAAGCCGTTTGGGTCAGGCTGAGATTTGCCTCTATATCACTGTGATGACTTTTGAAATTAAGCCCTGTTCCCATGATTTGTGAATCTTTGCTTAAGTCAGATTTGACATATGGTTCGACAAAGGCTGACTGGGTTGAACTTTCGGAACCAAGAACAAAACTATAAGCGATCATCCCGTTAACGGAATATTCTTTATAATCATCACGACCCAGCTGGGTACTGCCTTCGAGTGATCCGGAAAAACCGGTTGTCGACCCAATACGAACCCCACCACCGACGTCAAATGCGTTGGCATCTCTGTTGATGGTATCTTTAAAATCATAAATCCAATCGGTTTTAATGAAGGGTTGCACCACGGTTGTCTGATTGGCGTTAAGAGAATAAGCCGCTTCCAAGCCGGGTTTAAGCTGACGTGTATTTGTTGTTGCCGCTGCAATGTCTGTGCCGTCACTTTCAGCATAGGCATCGACCTTTTTATGGGTCATTATAAAGCCGAGCGTGCTTTTTAAATCCAGCGGAAGGTCTTCAACTGGCTTGATGGTATAGGACGCATTCAAGGCGGCAAACCACATCGCGCTGTCGGTTGAAGAAGTCACTGTGTCGCTATCACGGCTCAGGTCAATATTGCTATATCCATAGCCCAACATCCCTGAAAATTTCAGGGCCTTGCTCGGTTGATAGACGGCATAGGGTGTGATGGTCCAGCTGTCCTCATCATAAGTACCGGAATTATAGGTGGTGCTGAGGTCAGTTTGGCTAAAGCCAATGGATGTTCCCACATATAAATTTGGCTGGAACCGATAATCAACACCCATATTGTAGCCCCAGACATCCCCGCTATAGCGACTGTCGCCAGATGTGTCGTTACGGGTGTTTTCAACGTTGGTGAAAGACCCATGCCCCCAGACGGTCAAAGGGTTATCATCCAACAGTTGCTCGCGTTGTTTTGGGGCGAGGATCGGGGGGGTATCATCCCCGGCAGCCGCCAACACCATGCTGGAACTGTCAAAAGACATCGCCATGGCAAGTTGACGAAGGGGCAGCTTATCATAGCCTTGGCTATTGGAAGCTTGTCCTTCTGTGAAGTTTGTTTGATAGGTGTCAATTAATGAAGAACTTCCACCTGTTGGGCTGTTGCCGGATGGAACAGTACGGCCTGCGCCCGGTGTTGTGCGTCCTGCGCCCGGCACCGTGCGGCCCACGCCCACTGGGCTGCTGCCGATGGATGCTAAACGGCTGCCAATATTGCCTGTAACGACCTTGGTTTGGGATTTTTGAACGTTAATTTGTAAATCGTGTCGGGCCGCCGCGGCATTGTTTGAATTCGCGGCATTGTTTGAATTGTTCTCTTTCTCTGGGGCAGCACTGTCAGGGAACGTTGCATAGGCACGGGTCACAGTGATGGATGTGTTGGCCACAACAGTGAATTCTACGGTCAATGTCGCAGTTAGGGTGTCATTCACTTTGGCTGTGATGCTATTGGTGTAACTGCCACTTGCTATGCCGCCAGTACTTGACCCATCTCTACACGAGTCCCCAGCTGCAACAGCCCCTTCATCTCCAGCGTTACAACCATTATGGTCACCCATACCTGATGCGCCATCGAGGTTAGTGTCCGCATAACCAAACAATGTGCTCCTTCCACCGTTGGAGGCGTGATAAAACAGCCACATATCCCCTGTCTCTCTACTAGGGGGAATTGTTGTCATACGGCATTCTTCGGCTGAAATATCATAAAGAATATGAAGCTGTGGCTCTGTTACTGTTGCACCGGTACAGTCTTTTTGTGTTGCTGCATTTGCTTCAGAAAGGTGCCCTAGTATCATAGCAACACCTGAGAAAACCAAAATGAGAAGCAGGCGTAACTTTTGCTTTTGTTTAGCGATCATTTTTTATCAAACCCTCGAAAATAAAAATTTCCCTAGGATTAAAGGAAATCGAGAGTGAGGGAATATGGCCCGTTCTACGCATTCGTGAATTTTTTCTACGACTCAATACACAAATAGTTGGCGTTTGTTTTTATGGTTGAAAAATGCACAAACTTTATAGCGTAGATAGAGGCGGGATGTCTGATGGGGGGGCGCGAAAAGGGGTATGGCAAAAATTATTTGCGTAAACTTCCCGGCGTATAACCAAATTCGCGCTTAAAGGCCGTGATAAAATGATTGACGTGAGAATAGCCGAATTTATCTGCAATCAGTTTCAGGGCAATATCACTGTTTTGGATCAGTTCGTGTGCTTTTTCCATCCGGCTGCGGGTGATGCATTGGTTAATCGTAAGGCCGAATTCTTGTGTGAAAAGGGTATTGAGTGAACGGGCCGACATCCCATAATTTTGTGCGATTTCGGTTAATGTAGGTAATCGACCTGGATGATTAACGAGGTCGTTATGAATATCTTGAATGATAGAATTCTTTTCTTCAACATGCAGGGTTTGAGCTTCACTTTTTTCCATGAGTTCAACAAGTTCGCATAGATATTCCAACGACTTTGACTGACAATAAAGTCGTTTCATAGAGCCCGTTAATCGCGGATTTACCGCAGATTGGAGAATCTGGGTGATGCGCATAGGAATTTCATGAACCGCGATGGATGGATCAGCGGAGACATTCAAAAAACGTAGTAAATTTTTTGTACTTTCTTCACCAATTAGCAGCGCCATTGAATTAATAGGAATTGACAAAGAGACAACGCACAAGTTTGCGGAGGCTTGAAGCGTGGATTCAAAATCGTATTCTCTGGCATTTCTGAAATATGTCAGCCTGTCACCAAAAGTGATGGTACATTGTGGAAATTTTTCTTCTTGACGTGCCCAACCACCAATAGCGGTGCTTACCATGAAGGTATCTTGTTCGAATAGACCTTTTACATTGCCAAATTGAAAATCAGGCCCGGTTATATCCTGATTGAATTGATGTGTGCCTCGAAAAATGACAATGTCATGGGTGGTCGGCAAAACAACGCCATCCATGTGACCATAGTCTTTCGGGACGTCAAAAGCGACATTCATTTCTTCCTTAGAGGTTTGATTTATATTGCTTTTGAAGTCTGACAAATCAAACGCGAGGTTTTTTACATTTCTCATCATTTCACTTTGATTTACTTCGGGTGTTTGACAAGCAATTTAGTGGAAATGAATGTTAAATGCCAACCCCCAAAGCTACGCGAAAATACATTTGCTACGATTTAATGCAAAAACACAGAAAAAAACTTCAATCAAGGGTTGTCTATGGGTGTGTGTCATCTTCTTTGGGGGCTGAGGGGATAATACAGTCCAGACGGACTGAGAAACCTTTAAAAGAGATAACGAGATATGTGTGAGGAAATAAAAAAACGCCATGCTTGGGCATGACGTAAGAATTTTTATAGGTGTCTATTCTTCATTTTAACAAAAAGAAGAAATGGTGCCCAGGAGAAGACTCGAACTTCCACTCCCTTGCGAGAACTAGCACCTGAAGCTAGCGCGTCTACCAATTCCGCCACCTGGGCACAGTCTGTTGAAGCAGTTTGTTCAACGAGAACGAGGCGGGTTTTAGGGCTCCCAGAGCTTAATGTCAACAGGTTTTATAAAAGAATTGCAAAAAGGTTACATTATTTAGGAAATCAGATGGTTGTCGCATAGGCGGAAGGGGTATATAACCCTAAGGGATAAACGTTTTTTTGGTTTTGTGACCAAGTTTTAAGGAGAAGGGTGATGGGGCGCCATATTGCGACAGTCTTTGGTGGATCCGGGTTTTTGGGTCGTCATATTGTAAAACGTCTGGCTGAAAAGGGATACACGGTCCGTGTGGCAGTGCGAGATGTGGAATCTGCTATGTGTGTCAAACCATATGGGGATCCTGGTCAGATCATCCTGCAAGCCTGTAATGTGCGTAATGCCGATATGGTGGAAAAAAGCGTCACTGGTGCAGATGTGGTGATCAATCTAGTTGGCTTGTTGTCCCAATGGGGCAAGCAAAGCTTCGGTGCTGTCCATGTGGAAGGCGCTTCAAATGTGGCACGTGCTTGTGCAAAAGCAGGTGTCTCTAACCTGATCCATGTGTCTGCGCTGGGTGCGGATGACAAGGCAGAAGCCGAATATGCCCGTACTAAAGCGGAAGGCGAAAAAGCCGTTCTGGATGCTTACCCGACAGCAACGATCCTGCGCCCCAGCGTAGTCTTTGGTCCGGAAGACGGGTTCTTCAACCTGTTTGCCGGTCTGATGCGCTTTACACCTGCTTTGCCTGTGATCGGTGCACCGCTGATCCCGCAAGTAAAATTTGAAAATGGCGAACTGGACATTAACCTTTATGGCGATGGCGGGGCAAAATTGCAGCCTGTTTATGTGGGTGATGTGGCACAGGCGGCTGTAAACGCCATTGATAATGATGAAGCCAAGGGTAAAACTTATGAATTGGGCGGTCCGGAAGTGATGACCTTTATGGGGATCATGAAACGGATTTTGAAACATACTGAACGCAGCCGTTTCCTCGCGCCCGTTGCGATTCCGTTTGCAAAAATCCTTGGTGGCATCATTGGCTTCCTGCCGAACCCGATCCTGACACGCGATCAGGTGACGATGCTGGAAACAGACAATGTAGTGAGCGAAGGTGCCCTGACCTTGAAAGATTTGGGTGTGGAACCGACTTTGGCAGATTTGATCCTGCCAACTTATCTGAACCGCTTCAAAGAACTGAAACATCAGTCGCGTCATATCGAACGCCGCGTTTAAAGGGTCAGCCATATATAATCAAAAGGCCTTGAGGGATGATCCTTCAAGGCCTTTCTTTATAGCCTTTAAACAGTGCAGAGTTTGACTTATTCACCCATTTTTTCTGCGCTCTGGACGATGATCTCGCCGAATTCACGCAAGTAAACAGACCCTTTAACCGTGCGCTGGACCAAAACGCTGCGTCTGTCAGTGTCATCGACCTTACGGCGTAAGAGTTCCATTTGACCAAGACGGTCAAGGGCGCGCGTAATAGCGGGTTTGGAGACGTTCAGGCTTTCAGCCAGACCACGCACCGTATGGGGTGGAGGTGTTAAATAGACAGTCAGCAGCAATGCCATTTGGCGCGCGGACAGGTCGGGACCATCTCTGCGTACACTTTCAAGAATTGCTTTACGCCAAAGGTCCAATGCCTGGACCGGTTCGAGTTCAACACCCATGTTTATCGCCATTTCATTACGGTTTCGAACAGTTTTAGAGGAGCTAGCTTAGGAGGGCAACCTTTAAAATTAATTAAAACGATTTTTTATCATTGCAAAGGCAGCCCGTAGCCCCATGGCTTCGCCCCCTTCAGGTTTACCGGGTTTGCTGGAAACGTTCCATCCCATCACATCCATATGGGCCCAAGGGATTGATTTTTCAACAAATTCTTCAAGGAAAAGAGCCGCGGTGATCGCTCCGCCATAAGGGGCCGTGGACTCATTTGAAAGATCACCTGTTTTGGCATCAATCATTTTACGATAAGGCTTCCAAAGCGGCAGGCGCCACATGTGGTCATCTTCAGTTTGCCCACCAGCCAGCAGGTCATGGGCAAGTTGGTCATCGTTGGAGAAAAGGGCGGGTAGTTCGGTGCCCAATGCAACACGTGCCGCCCCGGTCAATGTGGCAAAATCCAGGATCAGTTCGGGTTTGTCTTCGCAGGCCAAAGCCAGTCCATCGGCCAGAACGACCCGACCTTCGGCATCTGTGTGGCCGATCTCGATGGTTTTGCCTTTGCGCGACTCGACTACATCCAGTGGGCGCATGGCTTTATCAGAAACGGCATTTTCCACCGCCGGAATGATGACACGCAGCTTAACAGGCAGCTTTGCGGTCATGATTGCTTTTGCAAGACCCAGCACATGGGCTGCCCCGCCCATATCTTTTTTCATCAGCTTCATAAATTGCGCAGGTTTGATATCCAGCCCACCTGTGTCAAAACACACCCCTTTGCCCACCAAAGTGACCTTCGGGTTTTTGTCATCGCCCCATGCCATATCAATCAAACAGGGGCGACGATCATCGGCTGCGCCTTTGCCAACGGCATAAACAGCCGGGAAATTCTGTTCGACCAAGTCTTGATCCTGAATGAGTGTGCATTCAGCGTCAAAGTCTGCAGCCAAATCGCAGGCAGCCTGCGCCAGTTCAACAGGCCCCATGTCGGCAGCCGGAATATTGATTAAATCACGGGTCAGTTCGATGCCGCCTGCCAATGCTTCAAGGCGGGTGGTGTCGGTTGATTTTGGGATGACAAGGCTGGCAAAATCCTTGGTGCTTTCTTTGTACCAGTCAAAGCTGTAAGTCCCTAATGCCCAGCCAAGACAGGCCGTATCGGCTTCTTCCTCTTTTAGGCGACCTTTAATTTTATAAGTCCCTTTGGGTAAGGACGCAGGCAATCCAGCATAATCCCACATGATATTGTCTGATGAAACCCCGACAAGGACGCTGTCGATACTGCCTTTTTTACCGGGAACGTTCAGGGTTGATCCGGGGCTGGCTTTATAGTCGTGGGCGTTGACCCAGTTTTGCAGGTCTTTGGTTTGTTTCTTAAGCCATTTATCAAATTGATCGCTTAAAACCGGGATCAAGGTGATGGGGTCGCTCTCGCTTTTGTGAACCAGATAATCCGTCGCAGCCATGGACTTTCCCTTTTTCTAAAGATATGGTTTTTCAACAATAACGGAGGATTTCATGTCAGGCTACACTCTCGTCATCGGAAATAAAAATTATTCATCCTGGAGCTTGCGCCCTTGGTTAGTCATGAAACATCTGGGACTTGAATTTGACGAAGTGGTTATCGCCTTGTTTCAGGGTGATTTCAAAGACAAGATCTTTGCCCATTCCCCGGCAGGCAAGGTGCCGATCTTGAAAGCCGGTGGGGTCGATGTATGGGATTCGCTAGCGATTTGTGAGTTTTTGGCCGACCAATATCCTGATGCGCGATTGTGGCCGGAAAATCAGGCAGAAAAGGCTTTGGCACGATCCATTTCTTATGAAATGCATTCTGGTTTTTTTACCATTCGCAATGAGATGCCCATGAATATTCGCCGCAAGATAGACGGGTTTAAAATCAGTGCGGACTGTCAGGGAGAAATTGATCGTGTAAAAGAAATTTGGACAGAGTGCCTTTCTAAAAAGACGCAAGAGGGGCCTTTCCTGTTTGGTCAATTTAGTATCGCTGATGCCATGTATGCGCCAATCGTCTGGCGTTTTAACAGCTATGGCGTACAGCTAGATGGCGTGCTGGCTGACTACAGCCACGCCATGCGTTCCATGGACATCATGCAAGATTGGGTCGCAGCTGCCAAAGATGAAGAATGGGTGATCGACATCGCTGAAGTATAGGCGCGTGCGCGTCATTCGCGCATTCGCCATCCCTGTCCCCTTTGATGATTGAGCGGTTGATCCCAGCTTTGTTTAAGTTCTGTGTGGGTATCAATCACCCATGAGAAGGGGGCAACGTTGTAGATTGTGCCCAAGACGATCAACACCAGAATAACAAGGGCGGCCAGACCTTCTAAACGAACATGGCGGGTGGGGTCCATATGTTTGATCTTTTCTGCGATATAATGGGTCAGTACACGCCAGTTAAAGATAACATGTATGACTCCGGCAACCACAAACAGAATTGCCAAGATCATATGAAGTGCGGCCCATTCCTGCTTGGTCAGCCAGAAAAATGTCCAGTCCGTCCAGTTGGTAACGCGCCCCGGCGGGACAAAGAACAAGATAATCCCCGTGACCGTCAGGATCAAAAAACCACCGGCGAGCAATAGCGAAATGAAATTTCGCCCTTTAAATCCTTGATGGGCCGTCATAACAACCTCCCCCGTACCAAAGCACAAGTGCTGGATGAGATGGAGGGCATGTTAAATTACGCCAGAGACTGTGTCATTGATATGGCGCAATAATGGATATGATAGTTTTGTTATTTATCAAGTAGCCGTGATTTAACATCAATATCCGCACCAGAAGGCAGGGCAGCAGATTTATTGTTGATCCAGCTCACAACATCTTTCCAGACAACGGGGCCATTATGGTCTCTTGCAAGCCAGTGCCAGCCTTCAGGATATAAGGCCAGATGGGTGGTTTCAGGAAGTTTTTTTACAAATTGTGCCGTTGGCTTTTTGGGGATGACTTCATCTTTTTCGCCATAAAGCAACAGGGTGGGGGTATCCAGTTGCGGGGCGGCTTTTAAGGCATCTTCCATCAACCAGCTAACACCCCACATGGCATCTACGCGTGTACTCCGGATCACAAGGGGATCGCGGCTCCAGTTTTGCCAGTTTTCAATATGGTCGGTGGGTTGTACAATCCCGCCGCCGGACAGTTTCAGCCAAGGCATGGTGTAGCTCATGACATACAGTCCGGCCTTTTGATACCAGGGCCAGGTGCTGACACCCCAAACAGCCGGGGCAGACAGGATCGCCCCGTCAACGGGCAAGGGTTTGATACGTGTCAGGGTATTGATGACAACCGCTCCGCCCATGCTTTCACCCATAACGTATAAGGGCAAGTGTTCATGATGGGCATGGATCAGATGAATGAGGGTGGCGAGATCATTAATTAAAGCATCCCGACCTGCCCAGACCCCACGGTGAGGGCCGTCGCCAAAGCCGCGCTGGTCATAAGTGATTAGTTTAATAGCATGGGCTTGAAGATATTTTTCCATGCCCGGGGTGAGAAAATTTCCATAATCATTAAAGCCATGGACCCCCAGTAATACAGCCTTGGGCGTGCTGTCTGGTTCCCAAACTCTTAAAGGCAGCTTGATCCCATCACTTGCCACATAAAAGTTTTCTTCAATGTCAGCGACACGGCTTTTCGGCCCCATTCCCTGTATGTGGGGGGTGCAGGCAGTAAGAAAAAAGATCAGGCAGAGGCTTTTAAGAACGTTGGGCATTATCTTCGCGCGTCAGTCTGAGGAAGAGATCTTCCAGATCGCTTTCTTCGGTGGTCAAATCCATGATGGTCAGTTTGGCGGAATGGACCAGTTCTAGAATTTTTGCGATTTCCACCTTGCTGGGGCTATATTGGAAGGATAGGCGATTGCCCGGTAACAAGGTGACGTTATAGCCATAGCCACGTAGACTTTCCGGCACATCGCTTAATTCTTCGCTGACGGCGATGATGAGTTCTTTTGCATCCATTTTAGAAAGTAAAGTCTTGGTTTCATCACAGGCCACCAGTCGGCCATGGTTAATGATGGCGACCTTGTCACACAGTTCTTCGGCTTCTTCAAGATAGTGAGTTGTCAGCAAAACGGTGGTACCCATGCGGTTGAGTTCGCGCACATAATCCCATAATTGCATGCGAAGTTCGATATCGACCCCGGCGGTCGGTTCGTCGAGCACCAGAATATGCGGGGAATGAACCATGGCTTTGGCGACCAGCAAACGACGGCGCATACCGCCTGATAAAGTGCGGGCATAGGATTTGGCTTTGTCTGCCAGACCCACAGCTTCTAAAATTTCGTCTGTGCGGCGCATGTTTTGCGGTACACCATAAAGTCCAGCCTGGACTTCCAGCAATTCGCGTGGGGTGAAGAAAGGATCAAGGTTTAGTTCCTGCGGGACAATGCCGATGGAACGCCGCGCTGCGCGCATTTCACGTTCGATATCATAGCCCCAGATGTTGGCATCCCCGGATGTCTTGGTGACAAGCCCGGCCAGAATGTTGATGAAAGTGGATTTACCCGCCCCGTTTGGCCCTAAAAGCGCAAAGAAAGAGCCGCGCGGTATGCTTAGGCTTACGTCATTGAGCGCATGTTTTTCCGGCTGACCGAAGGCCCCCTTGTAGGTTTTTGAAAGATTTTTTACCTCAATTGCCGCATCGGGAAGCGATTGGGGGATGCTATCTGTTTGTTTTTGCGCTATAGAAGCTGTCACGAAATTTGCTCCGGTTGTATCTTTGTTCTGCAATCGGTATCATTCAGTTTAGTTTTTTACAATGTTTTTAGGGGGCAATTATGAAGCCTGAGGAAATCATAGAGGTTGAAACTGCATCCGTTGCATGTGATGGGGGAGGCGGCGCAGCCGGCCACCCGCGGGTATTTCTAAGCCTGAAGCAGGAAGATGGCTACGAAGTTGTCTGTCCTTATTGCTCCAAGACCTATCGTTTGAAAGAAGGCGTTTCTTTAAGCGGTCACTAAGAAACGCCCCTTTTTCACAAGCGATTTAGTTTGCGAAGGCACAAGCGTCAAGTCATGACGGTTTGTGCCTTCTTTTTTTATGGCGAAAACTTTCTTTCTTGTGCTTGGTTAAAGCTTCGCTATAGTCAGCTTTATGACTGATACATCGAACACACCGACCAAGCCCGAACACGTTTATCTGATTGACGGTTCCAGCTTTATTTTCCGCGCTTATTTCGCCAATATGCGCAATCCGATGACCCGTAAAGACGGCACCCCTGTAGGTGCGCTTTATGGATTCTGTTCCATGCTGATGAAGCTTTTAAGCGACACGGATGCCGATCATGTGGCGGTTGTGTTTGATACGGCGAGAAAAACATTCAGAAACGACATCTATCCGGAATACAAAGCCCATCGTCCGCCACCCCCTGACGATTTGATCCCACAGTTTGATCTGGTCCGTGATGCGGTTGAAGCCTTTAATGTTGCACGCGTTGAAATGGCAGGTTACGAGGCGGATGATTTGATCGCGACCTATGCCAAACAAGCGTCCAAAATGGGGGCGCAAGTTACCATTGTATCGATCGATAAAGATTTGATGCAGTTGGTCGATGACAATATTTCCATGCTTGATACCATGAAAAATAAAGTCATCACCCATGATGAAGTGGTTGAAAAATTTGGCGTCGGCCCGGACAAGGTTATCGATGTACAGGCCTTAAGTGGGGATAAGTCCGATAACGTCCCCGGTGTGGAAGGCATTGGTCCCAAGACAGCCGCGCAATTGATCAATGAATATGGCGATCTGGAAACTTTGCTGGAACGTGCAAGCGAGATTAAACAGAATAAACGCCGTGAACGCTTGATCGAACAAGCCGAACAGGCTCGCATTTCCAAAGAATTGGTGACGTTGTGTCAGGATGTTCCGGTCGAAGTGCCATTGAAAAACTTTGCCAATCAGCAGTTTGATGCGGAAAAACTGATCGCCTTCTTTGAAGAACAATCGTTCAAATCTTTGATCCCGCGCATTGCTGCTAAATTCGGTGTTGAAGTTGCGGGCGAGGAACAGCATGACGCACGCGAAGCAGGCGATGTTGCGATTCCATCACTTACACAGTTGTGCCCCAAGGATAAAAAATACGAACTGGTGCAAACAGAAAGTGACCTTCAGCGCTGGGTCGATAACGCCATGGTGGCAGGACTGGTTGCGGTCGATACCGAAACCGATAGCTTGAATGCTATGCAGGCCAATCTGGTCGGCGTGTCTTTGTCTTATGAAGTTGGCTCTGCCTGTTATATCCCGTTGCGTCATGTATCTGGCAAGCCGGATCAAACCTCATTGTTTGGAGATGAGGACACGGACGCAGCAAGTGCGCCGGAACAAATCGATTTCGACAAAGCCATTGCGATTTTAAAACCCTTGCTGGAAGCACCTAGTGTGTTGAAAGTCGGCCAAAATCTTAAGTATGACATGCTGGTTCTGTCTAATCCGGATAATGGCGGCATTAACATCGCGCCAATTGATGACACCATGGTGTTGTCTTATGTGAATGACGGGGCGATGCATAAACATAATATGGATGCACTGGCGGCCCTGCATTTCGATATCACGACGATCCCGTTTAAAGAGGTGTGTGGCACAGGTAAAAAGCAAATCACTTTCGATCAGGTTGAACTGGACAAGGCCTGTAACTATGCCGCCGAAGATGCCGATATTACTCTTCGCCTTCATAAGCTGTTAAAGCCCAAACTGGCTGCTGAAAAGAATGTCACCCTTTATGAAACACTGGAACGTCCGCTTATTCCCATCCTGACCTTGATGGAAAAGAACGGGATTAAAGTGGATGTGCAGGAATTGCGCACGACGAGCGAGGAATTCGCAACCCGTCTGGCGGATCTGGAAGGGGAGATTCATAAGCTAGCAGGTAAAGAATTTAACATTGGTTCCCCCAAGCAGTTGGGCGAAGTGTTGTTTGATGATCTGGGTTTGCCGGGTGGGAAAAAGGGTAAGACCGGGGCCTATCAGACAAGTGTCAGCATTCTTGAAAAGTTAGCTGCTGATGGTCACGAAATCCCGACCAAGATGATTGAATGGCGCCAGCTTTCAAAGCTGAAAAGCACCTATGCCGATGCGCTGGTTTCGCAAGTAAATCCGAAAACCGGACGGGTGCATACATCGTTCCAGCAGGCCGTGACATCGACCGGGCGCCTAAGTTCATCTGATCCGAACCTGCAAAATATCCCAATTCGAAGTGAAGAAGGCCGTCGGATCCGTCATGCCTTTATCGCGGATGAAGGTAAGATTTTGATGGCGGCGGATTATTCACAGATCGAATTGCGTTTGCTGGCCCATGTGGCAGAAATTGAAGCCCTGAAACAAGCATTTCAGGATGAGGTGGATATCCATGCCTTGACCGCATCGCAAGTCTTTGGCGTCCCTGTGGAAGGGATGGACCCGATGGTGCGCAGAAATGCCAAGGCGATTAACTTCGGCATCATCTATGGGCAGTCCCAATATGGTCTGGCCAAGCAGTTGGGCATTAGCAACGATGACGCCAAAGACTATATCAAAGCCTATTTTGAACAGTATCCGGGCATCCGTAAATTCATGGATGACGCCAAGGAAGAAGCCAAGGAATTTGGCTATGTGAAAACCCTGTTCGGGCGTAAATGTTTTATCCCCGGTATCAATGATAAAAACGGCGCGCTTAGGGCGATGGGCGAACGCGCGGCCATTAACGCACCGATCCAGGGTGGGGCAGCAGATATTATCAAACGCGCAATGATCCGCCTGCCGGATGCTTTACAAAGGGCGGGTTTATCTGCCAAATTGTTGTTGCAGGTCCATGATGAATTGGTGCTGGAGGTGAGCCCCGAGGAAACAGATCAGACAAAACAAGTCTTGAAAGAGGTCATGGAAAGCGCTACGGCGTTGAGTGTGCCGCTTGTTGTAGACATTGGTACGGGCCAAAATTGGCAGGAAGCCCATTAAGAAAGGCGTAAGGAAAAATGGCACAGGAAATTCGCAAAATTGAATTTACTATGGCGGAAACGCATGAAGCCCTGAAGGTGTTTTTTATGAAGACAGGGCAGGAGCTGCTTTCTGGTGCTTTGACAAAACTGACCAGTGATCCGGGAGTGCCCGGGCGTTTGATCGCTTTGTTCGATCAGAAAACCATGGCTTTGCGCGATAAGGATATGCTGGCGGCTTTGCTGGTTTTCTGTCAGGACAAGTCAATACCGATCCCCAAAGACGGGAAAAAAATGGTCAAAGGTGAAGGCGATAAGGTCGTTATCTTATTGAAGTGCTGATAGCGACACTTTAAAGGTGCTTTTTAAACTTCTGGTCACTTTTGAATTTTTCAACTTGTAGTTTTTTCACTTTTTTCATAGGGTCCCCTCCAAATGGGGGATGCTGACATGTGTTTGTCGTGCGCAATATGGTCACGCTTGAAATTGAGGTGAATCATGCCAAACGAAATAAGAAGAATAGAATATACAGAGATTGAGCTGCGCAATGCTTTGTCTTTGTATCAATCAAAAACAGAAGGTGGGGAAGCCACAGACGGCCGGGTTTCCAGCATTAAAGTTATGGGTGGGGACGAATTTAATATTGTTGCTAAGGTTTCATCCCCTAAAAACAATGACGTGTCGCGCAAGGTTTTCGATCATGCAACCACCATCGCGGTGATGGTGTTGTTTTCAAAGCAAGCGGGCATTCCTCTGCCGAGGAAGGGGCGTAAATCACTAGCGCCAACCAAGTTTGGCGGGGTCTCTATGACGGTCAGATATGATCATAAAGTCATCGGTTCCGATATGCCTAAGGTTGATTTAGGCAAGGTCAATCGTCCTTCGACAACTCCTCTTGCGGCAGGCCACGCTTAAGGCCATAGACGAGCATCGTAATCCAGCCAAGGATCAGGCAGCTTCCCCCCATGGGGGCCGAATTGGTGAAGAGGCGGCTTCCCCAAAAGCCAAGGCTATAAAGACTTCCACAAAAAAGCAGAATGCCAAGGGTGAAAAACACTGTCGCAAGGCTGAGGATTTTTGATTTTTCGCGGCCGATACAGGCAAGGCTTAGTATAGCAAGGCCGTGAAAGAGCTGATATTGCACAGCCTGATCTACAAGGTCTTTCGCATAATCTGACAGGCCCGCATGGGCAGAAACAGCGCCTAAGGCAACCGCACTCGCACCAAATAATCCGGATATGATGAAATTCAGTTTCATGCGTTTTGCATCGCAGGGCAGCCCATATTGGAGCACATTGGAGCAGAGGCACAAGCCGGGGCAGGGGCTTGGACGGGTGCGGCTTTGACATTTGGGGCCATGATGGTTTTTACCACATCGTGCGATCCACATTCCGGGCAGGTGAGTTCATGGGCGGCGTTTAATTCATCAAATTTGGATGAATTGGCAAACCAATCTTCAAAAACATGACCTTCAGAACAACGCAGGCGATATTTAATCATACTTGCAATCCCTTAATAATGTGGTGGCACATATGGCGCATCATCAATGTCAGACTGTGTAAATGTTTTTAATCGTTGCTTCAAGGCAATGATTTCTTTTTGTTGACTTTCAATGACTTGCCATTGTTCATAGAGAGTGCTGTTTAGGTCATCAATCACGGACTCCTGATGGGTCAGGCGGATTTCCAGTTCGGTGATCCTGTCTTCGATGCTCATGGCTGCTCACGAAAATGTTATCAAATGTTGGGCGCGCGCATTTCTTTACCATATTAGACTACAAAGAAGGTAAAGTTTTTCAAGCGGAGTAAATTATGTTGATCAAAAACCGAATTGCCAGTGATCCCAAGTCTTTTGAGATTACGCCCAAATCCATCTATCTAAACCGCCGCAGTTTTTTAAAAGGCGGTGCGGCTTTAGCAGGGGCGACCCTTTTCCCGTGGTCCTTGAATGCGGCAATGGGACAGAAGTTTGATAATTTGGTCAAAAGTCCGTTCAGTACCGATGAACCTGTGAATAAATATGACGAGGTCACAGGCTATAATAACTTTTATGAATTTGGCACAGGTAAGACCGATCCGATGGATAATTCGGGTGATTTTCAATCCCGTCCTTGGTCTGTGAAAGTTGATGGTCTGTGTGACAAGCCGGGGATGCTGGATATCGAAGACCTGTTATCAAAATTCCAGCAGGAAGAACGGATCTATCGTCTGCGCTGTGTGGAAGCCTGGTCTATGGTGGTCCCTTGGGTCGGGGTGGAACTGGCAAGTATCCTCAAGAAATTTGAACCCAATTCGAAAGCTAAATATGTTGAATTCACCACGCTTGTGGATAAAGAACGTTTTCCCGGCCAGAAATATCCCATCATTCCATGGCCTTATACCGAAGGACTGCGCATGGATGAAGCCATGCATCCGCTGACATTGATGGCAACAGGGATTTTTGGCGAAGAGCTACCCGCTCAGAATGGGGCACCGTTACGCCTTGTTGTGCCATGGAAATATGGTTTTAAGAGCATTAAATCCATCATTCGGATCCGTTTTACCGACCAACAGCCAACGTCAACATGGATGGAACAGGCCCCAAGCGAATACGGCTTTTATGCCAATGTAAACCCGAACGTAGATCATCCGCGTTGGTCTCAAGCCAAGGAACGCCGCATCGGGGAATTTTTCCGCAAACCTACAGCCATGTATAACGGTTATGGTGAAGAAGTCGCTGACCTTTACAAGGGAATGGACTTAAGGAAGTTCTATTAATGGCACGCAAACGCACATTCCCCTATAAGCCTATCGTCTTTTTGGCATGTCTTGCCCCATCCTTGTGGCTGGGGTTCGGGATGTTCAATGGCATGCTGGGGGCAAACCCGATTGAAACGGTCTTGCGTGATCTCGGCGATTGGGGTTTACGCTTTTTATTGCTGGGGCTTGCGATCAGTTCTGTTAGGCGTGTTTTGGGGTGGGCCTGGGTGATGCGGTATCGTCGTATGATCGGGTTGTTTGCGTTTTTTTATGCATTTCTTCATTTGGCGATTTATGTCGGGGTGGATCATTTCTTTGATTGGGCGACAATCTGGAAAGATATTGTCAAACGTCCCTATATTACCATTGGCATGGGGGCATTACTCTGTCTGATCCCACTTGCCATTACATCGCCCAAAGTGATGGTGCGAAAAATCGGGGGCGCACGGTGGAAGAAGTTGCACAAACTTGTCTATCCCATTGCCATTGCAGGGGTCGTGCATTTCTTTTTACTTGTGAAAGCTGATATCCGGGAGCCTATGATCTATGCGGTGATTTTGGCCGTTTTACTCGGGGAAAGGTTTTATCGAAAATTGCCCCTTTCCTTTTCTTCATCCGCCACGAGGTCAGCGTCTTCTTCTGGTCGGTAGAGAATATTTATTGCAAATAATTATCAATTGCGATATTAAGGTCCTCTCACGTGATGAAAGGACTTTTCGATGCAGATACAGGATCACGCCCAAAATGTTGATTTAAACGAAACACTGGCTTTGCGAATTTTAAGATCATGTCCCAAGGCCTTGCAAACAACAGGGCTGGGAAAACCCCATCGCGAAGCTGTTTGTCGTTTAAAAAAGGTTCTGGCACATTGCGCACGTAAACCTGTGGCCCTGTCGATGCAAAATTATCCGCACATGTCACTGGATGAAAAATGTTTGATCAATGCACTGGCTGCTGCACAAAATGGGCAGCGCGAGGTAGTGTTTGATCTGTTGACCTGGTTGTTACCACGTTGGGCCGTGGATATGGTGGAAGAAGAATTCTTTCTTATCGCTCAAGTCTTTGATGCCATCAAAATCAATCTCACCTTTCAGTCAGTTAAGGCACCAGTTCGTCGGGAAAATGCGGGTTTATATGCTGTGATTGGGTCGAATCTGTGCCTAAGTTCAACAGGGTAAAACAGAATTTGAGCATCATTTCCTTTTTTTTGAAAATCAGATCTTTAAATTAGCAAAATAAAATCATTCTAATTTATGTAACAGTTTTATGATCTTTCACGTAATTTATGTAACGCATTGAATTTATAATTCATGAATTATTAATTTATAAAATAATATTACAATAATCGTAGTTTTTCAGACCTTTTTGACGTAATTTCGCCCCACATCAGGTGAAATGAGTGAACAGGTATAAAAACGTGAATGCAATTGTAAAAGCCCACGCACAGTCAAAACATCTTCTGTCCGGTAACGAGGCTTTGGCCCGTGGCGTTTGGGAAGCCGGCGTCAATGTGGCAACCGCTTATCCCGGTACGCCGTCCACAGAAATTTTAGAAAATCTCGCCCTTTATCCCGATATTCATGCGCAATGGTCGGTGAACGAAAAAGTATCTCTCGAAGTCGCGATCGGGGCTTGTGTGGTTGGCTCTCGCGCTTTTTGTGCCATGAAACACGTCGGCGTCAATGTGGCATCGGATGCACTGATGTCGCAAACACTGGCAGGTGTAAACGGCGGCCTTGTCCTTGCGGTCGCTGACGATGTGGGGTTGTCTTCATCGCAGAACGAACAGGATAGTCGTTTTTGGGGGCGTTTCGGTCATTTACCAATCTTGGAACCGTGCGATTCACAGGAAGCCTATGAAATGGCGATCCGCGCCTTTGATCTTTCTGAACAATTCGGCTGTCCGGTCATCATTCGTCTGACCACGCGCGTTTGTCATGTGAAAAGTATTGTCGAAGTGGGCGAACGCAAAGCTTATGCCCATAAAGGTTTTTTAAACGATCCAAGTAAATGGGTGATGGTGCCAAGTAATGCCAAAAACCTTTTGGCGACCCAAGGCAAGCGCGATGACCTTTTAAAGGCTTATGTTAACGAATGTGATTTGAACTTTGCTGAAGAGGGCAAGGACAAGCGTGTTGGTTTCGTCACCTCCGGTCCGGCCTATCTTCATGTTAAAGAAGCTTTCCCCGACGCCCCTGTTTTTAAAATGGGTTTTTCCTGTCCTTTGCCGATTGCCAAGATTAAAAATTTTGCCAAAGACGTGGATAAACTGATCGTCGTTGAAGAAACCGAACCGTTGGTCGAAACGGAACTGCGTGCTGCAGGTCTGGATTTATATGGCAAAGACATTCTGCCAAAAACGGGCGAACTGAGTCCGCTTGTTATCAAGGGACCTGTTCTGAAATTGTTGGGCGAAGTGGTGGAAGATCAGGTTGACACCAGCCTTGATGTTTTCCCGCGCCCCCCAACCATGTGCGTGGCTTGTCCTCATTTATCACCTTATTACTGCTTATCGAAAATCCACAATAAAGTGCGCATCGCGGGCGATATCGGCTGCTATACCTTGGGGGCGGGACATCCGTGGAAAGCATTGGATACCACCACTTGTATGGGTGCCTCTATTTCCATGGCGCTGGGCATGACCTTGGGCGCTTCTGAGGACGATAAAGACAAGCCCGTGATTGCGGTGATCGGGGATTCCACCTTCCTGCATATGGGGCTGCAACCCCTGTTAGACGTGATCTATAATCAGGGTAATGTCACCGTCATGTTACTTGATAACCGCGCAACCGGTATGACGGGCGGGCAGGAACATGCCGGAACAGGATTTGACATTAACGGGAAAGAAGCCCCACGAGCGAATTTTGAAAAAATTGTTGAAGCCATTGGCATCAACCCGGATCGCATCCGGCGGGTCAACCCTTATGAAATGCCGACCATGTTTAAGATCATTAAAGAAGAGATCAAGCAGAATGAGCCGTCGGTGATTATCACCAATCAACCGTGTGTGCTCACCGATCGTTTCCATAAACATGAACCCTTAAAAGTAGTTGATGGATGTACGGGATGCGGCAACTGTCTGTCGACAGGCTGTCCGGCGATTATTGTGACGCACCGTGAAACAGAAGTGCGTAAATCAGGTAAAGAGATTGAAAAAGCCTATGTCGAGATTGAATCGGCTGCTTGTACAGGCTGCAACCTCTGTGTGAGTACCTGTGGTCCTGATGTGATCAAACCTGTTAATTTCACTAAGGAGGCCGCCCAATGAGTAACGTAAATGGATTAACCAACATTTTGGTGGTTGGTATTGGCGGCCAAGGCGTGATGACGGCCTCTGAAGTTCTGTCCATGGCGGCGATCAAACTGGGCATGGATGTGAAAAAGACGGAAGTTGCCGGGATGGCGCAACGCGGTGGGGTGGTGACTTCCCACGTGCGTTTTGGACCCAAGGTTCTGTCACCCGCCATTCCTAAAGGTGAAGCAGATTTGATTGTGGGGTTTGAACCGGCGGAGGCTATGCGCTGGTGCGATCATCTAAAAGACGGTGGCATTGCCATGGTCAACCGTTTCCGCATCAAGCCCCCCGTGGTGAATGTGGGGCTGTTTGACTATCCAGAAGACCCGATTCAATCCATCCGCGATCAAGGGGTGGAAGTCTATGATTTCGATGCCGGGGCCTTGGCACAGGAATTTGGCGAGATGCGTCTGGTCAACACCATCATGATGGGGGCCATTTCCGATCATCTCCCCTTTGAAGCGGAGGTCTTAAAAGACATCATCGTGGAACGTTTTCGCCAGAAAAAGCCGGAACTGGCTGACCTGAATGATCGTGCTTTTGAAGCCGGACGGATGGCGGCGGCACAATCTGCCAAGAAAGCGGCAGAGTAGGGTCGTCACCTTTGAGGCACACGAGTACCTTGTCATGCCCGCGCAGGCGGGAACCCAGTTTTACATGTGAATTTCGGGGTCCCCGCTTTCGCGGGCATGACAAGGTTAGATGTGTTTATGACCTTCCTTACCCAGCGCGAACCTGAGACAGGAAATCATCCACTTGGGTGCGCAAGGCCCCTGCCTGAGAAGATAAAGCTTCGGCAGCGCCAAGAACATCATTGGCCGCCTGACCGTTCTGTTCTGCACTTTGCACCACTTCTTCCATATCACGGGAAGCTTCCTGTGTCCCGTAGGCCGCAGATTCCACGTTGGTTGCAATTTCCTGTGTCGCAGCGCCTTGTTCTTCGACGGCTGCGGCAATGGCAGATGAAACCTCGTTCATATGGTTAATCATGTTGGAGACTGCATCAATGGCTTCCACCGCATCGTTGGTGGTCGCTTGAATGGTCTGCACCTGTGATGAGATTTCATCAGTTGCCTTGGCCGTTTGGTTCGCCAGGTTTTTAACCTCACTTGCGACCACAGCAAAGCCTTTGCCTGCTTCGCCTGCACGGGCGGCTTCGATGGTGGCGTTCAGGGCCAGAAGGTTGGTTTGTTCGGCAATGTCGGTAATCAGGTTAATCACCTGACCGATCTTGGTTGCCGCTTCGGCCAATTCTTTCATGGTCGTGTTTGTACTGGTCGCCTGTTCCACTGCTTGTGCCGCCATGGTTGAAGATTCGGCCACTTGACGCGAAATCTCGTTGATGGAGTTACTCAGCTCTTCTGCGGCAGAGGCAACGGTTTGAACGTTGTTGGTTGCATTATTGGCCGCATCGGTTGCGTTGGTGGCACGTTGCTGGTTGGTTGTTGCAATCTCGTTCATGCCTTTCGCCGTTGACTGCAATTGGTTAGAAGCTGTTGCGACAGAATTGACCACTTCACCGACTTTATTTTCAAAGTCATCGGCCAATTCTTCACGCTGTGCTTTTTGTTCTGCTGCCACACGTTCACGTTCCTGTGCGCGTTCTTCGCTTAAGCGTTTCGTCTCAATCAGTTTCTCCTTAAAGACGGTCAAAGCATTTGCCATGGATCCGATTTCATCTTTCTGATTTTCAGGGATTGCAACCTCCAGATCTCCATCGCTGAGGCGTCCCATGGCATCAACCATATTGACCAGAGGTGAAGAAATTTTCCGGCTGGCAAAAACGACACTTACGATTACCAGTAACAGACAGACAACGGCCAGAATGCCGTAGTTAATCGTTTTTGTGGAATGCAATTCATCCAGCACTTCACCTTTAAATGCAAGGCGCTGGGTGGTAGCTGTTTCTGTGATGTTTTTGAGCAGATCATCTAAAACATCAGCAGTATGGTCCAGCGTGTCCTGAATGACTTTCTGACGGCTGACTTCTTCATAAATGAAATTGTTTGCCGCACTATCAGCGCGACGGTTGCCCAGAAAAACCACGCTGCGTTCATTTGATTCCACATAAAGCTCAAACATATTGGGCAGGGTCTTTGCAATGCGTTCCAGATACCGCAGGCGTTTTTCAAGCATCGTGGTATTGCTGTTCGCCCCTTGCTTCATGTTGGTATCTTGAATGGTTTTCTTTAATCCGGAAATGGCTTGGCTCAGTTTGTCAAATGTGGTTGCTGTTTCATCGCGCAGTTTGCGAGTTTGTTCAACCGCTGCAGTGTTTCGTTGCAAGATGCTTTTTTGATGAAAGTTGTTCAGAGCTGATACATGGTCGCGTACCAGTACAAGATTATGGCTCACCATGCTGCTGGCGTTTAACAGACTGTCCGTCTCATCTGCCTTGTCGTTTAGGGTCGCAAGGGTGCTATCAAACAGATTATTGGTTTTCATGCTGACAACAATGTTCAGTCCGGCCATCAACAGGACGGGGATGACGCTAAGCATAATGATTTTTCTGCCCAGCCCACCTTTGGTTTTTTGCATATGTTCTGTCATATTAGCCTCCCTTACCACTGCATCGATTGTATTTGACGGTTAATAAGCCCAAGCTTGTCAAATACGGTTGAAGGCGTTTGACCTGCCGCCGGGGGCAGCATAATCAGTTTGTCTTTGGCTTTTACAGCGACTTTCATCGAAGAAAGTTCTGCAAGGCAATACAGTAAGAGCTGTTGAACATCATTCGGACGGACATCTTTCTTAAGACGTTTGGGCACAATGACACCGCCGGGGATTTTAAATTCCGGTTTTTTTGCCAGTCCATGCAGCCCTTTCAAAGCATAATATGCCAGTGAATAGGCATCGGCCGGTTTTTTCCCGATGGAGGCCGAGGGGGGATCAATCGGTTCGGTCTTGCCTTGGGCAATACGGATGAATTCCAGTTCTTGTGCAATCAGGCTTGCTTTGTTGAAGACTTCGTTGGGAACCGTGTCCGGGATACCCAATTGTACGATCATTCGTTCTGCTTTTAACAGGTTGATATAAACATCGGTTGGTGTTTTATCGCTGGGTAATTTTGCACTGGGTTTAAATGGGCTTAAACCATAAGCCTGATCAAACGAGACCAGTTCTTCCAGTATTTTGCGCACAACATTGATGACATCTGCCGGTTGTACTTCACGCACTGGTGGGGCGGGAATTTCTTCACGTTCCATGCTGTTAATGCGTTTTAAGGTCTGGATTTTATCACGAACGGCGAAGGCCTGTTGGATAACGTGGCGCGGCAGGCGCTGTGGAATTTCCAGTCTAGCTGATGAAAAATCTGCTTTGGTTAAGTTTGCATCATGCATGCGATCAAGTTGATTCAGAATGTCTTCGGTAACCTGATATACTTGATTAGGTGTTATTTTTTCTTGTGCTTGGCCTGTCGTTGAAAAGACGATGGAGCACCCCAGAATGCCCATAATAACGACAAGCGGTGTCATTAGAGTGCTTTTGCGCATTCTCTTTATCTCCGCTGTGTGTATTCTCCCTGTTGGTTTCTTAACCTTATTCGCTGTTTTGATTTTTATACATACGAACAGTTTTTTAATTTGAAACCAGCAATTAAGACTACGCGTTTATGCGAAGGCCGTAAACTCATAAAAAGGTTTCAGCTGTTACTATTTTTGCAACCTGTCGGAATTTCTGGATATTTTAAAACCTAAAACATCAATCTTGATTGGCTTCTACAACTTCACGGCGGATTTTACGTGTTCTTGTAAAAAGCTCTTCGAGTTTGTCGCCTTCGCCCCAACGAATGGCGCGTTGCAGGAACGTAAGGTCTTCGCTGAAGCGTTGTAAAATTTCCAGGACTGCTTCTTTGTTGTTCAAGAAAACATCACGCCACATTACCGGATCAGATGCGGCAATACGGGTAAAGTCGCGAAAACCGGAAGCGGAGAATTTAATCACTTCTTTCTTTAAGTGATCGCCTAAATCATCGGCTGTTCCGACAATGGTATAGGCGATCAAGTGGGGAAGATGGGACGTGATGGCCAGCACCATATCATGATGCTGCGCATCCATAAATTCGATATTGGATCCGGCGCGTTCCCACATTTCACGGACTTTTGCGATGGCGTCTTCGTCTGTTCCTGCTGGCGGGGTAATGATTAGCCAGCGTCCTTCAAATAATTCCGCAAAGCCTGCTTTGGGGCCAGAATGTTCAGTCCCGGCAATGGGGTGGGCCGGCACAAAATGCACGCCGCTGGGCAGATGCTGGCTGACATCATGAATGATGGTTTGTTTGACCGAGCCGACATCGGTAACAATCGCCCCTTCTTTCAGGCCTGGTGCAAAAGCCGCTGCCGCATCACCGCAAGCCCCCGGTGGGGTGCAGATGACAACAAGATCGGCATCTTGCACTGCTTCAAGGAAATCACCAGTAATTTCATCTGCAATACCAAGTTCAAGGGACTGATCGCGATGGGCTTTATTGATGTCGCATACGACAATGTGTCGCGCTGTTTTTGTCTTGCGAACACTGCGTGCAAGGGAAGAGCCGATCAACCCGATCCCGATAAAAGTGACACGATCAAAAATAAAGCCGTCTGTGGACATGGTTATTTACTCATAAATTCTTTTAAGGCATCCATCAAAAGGGTCATTTCTTCTTCTGTCCCGATGGAAATACGCAGGCAATCGCCTAAGCCATAAGACGCCATGGCACGGACAATAATGCCTTTTGAACGTAGGAATTCATCGGCATTGCGCGAAGAGTGTTTGCTTTGGTGCGGAAAGCGTACAAGGACGAAATTAGCGTAACTGGTGGTGCATTCCAGCCCGAGTTTGCGCACATTTTCTTCGGTCCAACGTAGCCATTTTGTGTTGTGTTTGCGTGTCTTGGCGACGAAAAGTTCATCATCCAGGGCTGCTTCCCCGGCAGTCAGAGCAAGGGCTGTAACGTTAAAGGGGTTACGCGCGCGGTTTAACACATCGGCAATTTCGAAACAGCTATATGACCAGCCCAGACGCACCCCACCCAGACCGTACATCTTGGAAAAAGTACGGGTCATAACAGTGTTATTGGTAGTGGAAGCCAGTGACATGCCAGCGTCATAATCCTCTTCAGTCATAAATTCTGCATAGGCTGCATCAATGACCAATAAAATATCATCGCGCAATCCATCGCGCAGTCGTTTCATTTCCGAGTTTGGAATATAGGTGCCTGTCGGGTTATTGGGGTTGGCAACAAAGACAATGCGGGTTTTATCCGTGACAGCTGCCAGCATGGCATCTACATCAGTGGTCAGGTCTGTTTCCATGGCGGTTACAGGGGTCGCACCCACAGATTTTGCTGCAATGGGGTACATCAAAAAGCCGTGATCTGAATAAAGCACTTCATCGCCCGGACCTGCGTAAGCCCGGCACAAAAGACCCAGCAGTTCGTCAGAACCGGCCCCGCAGACAATACGATCTGCATCCAGGTTAAATTTTTCTGCCAGCTTGGCCCGCAGCCGTGTGGCTCTGCCATCAGGGTAGCGATGTTGGGTTTCACTGGCGTTTTTCATAGCTTCAACCGCGCGCGGGGACGGGCCGAAAGGTCCTTCGTTAGAAGAAAGTTTGATGATGCGTTCAGCGCCTTTTAAGGAAGATTCACCACCTTTATAGGGGGTGATGTCCATGATACCGGGGCGGGGTGTTAATTTTCCCATCGTCTTATAATCTCACATTTATAAATTTAGGCTTTTTAAGCCAGTTCTTCGGCGCTAAAGGGAATGGCATATCCGCCAAGCTTTTTAATCCCTTTAAGCGATACATCATTTTTATCCATCAGGTTTTTCATGTCGGCCAGATCATCCCCAAGAACGGCGTCGGCTTCGACAAGGAAAAGCCATTGGTCACGCAGGCTTTCATCATACCATTGCCCCTGCACAACCACATTCAAGCCAGAATCAGAAAAGGCCGCAGTAATGGTGCGCGCACTGATTTCCTGATCAAATTCCAAGGCAGTATAATAACGTTCTTCATCGGTATGATCGTCGGATGGTAAGCCGATAATCAGAGCCTCTTCAAACGTACCGCGCACTTTTTCGGTTTGGGCAACGGGTAGGCGTGATAGAATTTGCGGTGTGTTCTCAGCATTTGAATATAAATGTCGCCACCATGGGTCCGATTCGGAAGGCATCGGGATCGGCAGAACACCAATGGCCGCTTCACCACTTTGGACGGCCCCGATGACACCACGAACAGAAGCATGCGCCGTCATGGGTGTTTGTGATCCATATTGATCGCGCGCAAGATCCCAATAAGCAGCCCCCGGTTCGGGCATATATACGGCCATGGCGAGGTGACCTTGCAGTTTTAAGTAAGCTGACATGACTTCACGCCAGATGCGTACCAACGCACCCTTGGGAAAGGTACCTTTATGGCGCGCAATCAGGCGACGCAAAACCTCTGCCTCGCGGCCTGGGCGTAATTTAATCCCTTCGGCCCCTTTGGCGGCGCGGACATGTTCTACGACTTCTGCACGTTCCATCAATAAATCGTGGACGGCATTGTCGATACGGTCGATTTCAGCACGTAAACTGGCAAGATCTTTTTGAGACATGGTCACTATCACTAAAATGATTGGTTCTATTTGCCCTAAGGAATAATCCGAAAGCGCATTAAAGGCAAAGAAAACATTGACTCAATATGCCTAGAACGCATAGCTAAGACTTTGTAAAAGAAATTTATGTCATAAAAGCAGCCATGACCACTGAGAAAAATATATCAAACCTTCCGCAATCCGATGACTTCCCGACAGAACGTGTGATTCTGGGGAAAGGGGCGCCTATGCGTTTGGATTGCGGGGTGGACCTGGCTGACTTTCCGATGGCCTATCAGACTTATGGGACGTTGAATGCGGATAAATCCAACGCGATTTTGGTCACCCATGCGCTGACCGGGGATCAGTTTGCAGCCGGGATCAATCCGCTGACGGGCAAGCCGGGGTGGTGGACGACCATGATCGGACCGGGTAAACCCATTGATACAGAAAAATATTTTATTATCTGCAGTAATGTATTGGGTGGTTGTATGGGCACGATTGGCCCTGCGAGCATTAATCCAGAAACGGGTAAACCCTGGGGATTGGATTTTCCCGTCATTACCATTTCAGATATGGTGCGCGCGCAAGTCTTGTTGCTAGACGAGTTGGGGATTGAGACTTTATTCAGTGTGATCGGTGGTTCTATGGGTGGGATGCAGGCTTTGGAATGGGCCGCAGCGTATCCGGATCGTGTTTTTTCATGCGTGCCGATTGCCACCTCTGCGTATCATAGTGCGCAAAATATTGCTTTTTACGAGGTCGGGCGTCAGGCCATTATGGCTGATCCGGACTGGTGTTCAGGGCGCTACCTCGAAGAAGGTAAAAAACCACGGGCCGGTGTGGCTGTTGCGCGCATGGCTGCCCATATAACTTATATGTCCGAAACGGCGTTAACGCAGAAATTCGGACGACGCTTACAAGACCGTGAGGCTGTAACCTTCGGGTTTGAAGCTGATTTTCAGATTGAAAGTTACCTGCGCCACCAAGGCAGCAGCTTTGTGGAACGTTTTGATGCCAATTCCTATTTGTATGTGACACGGGCGATGGATTATTTCGATCTTGCAGCGACACATGGGAATGGCGTTTTAGCGGCAGCTTTTCGTGATACAGAAATCCGTTTCTGCGTGATTTCTTTTTCATCGGACTGGCATTACCTGCCCGAAGACAGCCGCGTGATTGTGCGTGGGCTCACTGGGGCGGCGGCGAATGTGTCTTATGTGGATGTCGTGACGGATAAGGGTCATGATGCTTTCTTGTTAAAAGAACCGGAATTTACTAATGTTTTGGGTGGTTTTCTGGATGGCGCCGCACGTAGACGGGGATTAGCCTGATGAACAACATGAAATCCATCCGCGTCGATTTACAAGTCATTGCTGATTTGATTGAACCGGGTTCACGTGTGCTTGATGTGGGCTGTGGGGATGGTCAGCTTCTGGATTATCTGGTACAGGAAAAACAGGTGCAGGGCCGGGGGCTAGAGATTAGCCCGGAAGGTGTGAACCAATGTGTCGCACGTGGTCTGTCGGTTGTACAAGGTGATGCTGAAGAAGATTTGGGTTATTATCCCGATGATGCGTTTGATTTTGTGATCTTAAGCCAGACCCTGCAAGCCACCCACCATCCCGATCAGATTGTGAAAGACCTGTTGCGTCTGGGCAAGCGCGCGATTGTGTCTTTTCCTAATTTCGGTCACTGGCGCGTGCGTAGTTACTTATTCTTTAATGGTCGCATGCCGGTCAATAAAACATTGCCTTATCAATGGTATAACTCACCCAACATGCATTTTTGCACCATCAAGGACTTTATTGCCCTGTGTGATGAAATGAATGTCACTATTGAACGGTCTATCGCGCTGGATGCATCGGGGCAGGCGCATCGGGTGCGCACCAAACTGTTCTTTGCCAACCTGTTGGGCGAACAGGCGGTTTTCTTAATCCACAAAAACTAGATTACTTGTTGCGCCTGTGATGGCTGGTCCAGCTTTCTCGGCTTGGAACCGGAACAATGCGACGGCGTTTGCTGTGTTCTGGTGCACCGGGATTGGCGGCATAAATCTGTTTTGTTGCTTCGATCAGGCAGACGCCAGCAAAGCCGGGGAAGAAACGATGCCCGACTTTTTCCCACACAGGGGCGGACCCGATGACCATTCGTGATTTGGAAGGCGGCATGAAAAGGGCATATTCGACCCGTAACGGGGTAAACATATTATCGCGTAAAAGACCATTTAACTGTCGGGTGGAATAGGGACGCCCCAGTCCAAAGGGCGTACGCTCCATGCGCGCCCAGATGCCTGTGCGGTTGGGCACGACAATCAGGATTTTTCCGCTGCCGCTTAGGACCCGCCATGCTTCGCGCAAGAGGCTGCGCAACTGTTCTGAACATTCGACCGCATGTACGATCAGCACGCGATCCATGCTTAGGTCGGCAAGGGGAAGATCAGCTTCATCCACAAGGCTGGTGAGTGATCGGGTTTCATTGGGCCAATGGAGCACGCCTTGTGAAGAAGGCATAAAAGCGAGAGTCCGTTCTGCATCGGACTTAAAGAGGCCGAGATAGGGCGTAGTGTACCCTAAACCCAGTATTTTTTGACCTTTGCAGTCAGGCCAAAGTTCACGGATGCGCCGACGGATCATCCGTCGGGCCGTACCACCAAGGGGCGTTCCGTAAAAATCTCTGATATCGACAACATCCATCCACATGGGTTGAGTTTACTTTCTTTTTTAAACTGTGTCAGTTTTTGATTTTACTGTTATAGTCTTTAAAAATTACTTTTTCAGGGAAGAAATATGACTGCCTTACAAATAGAACAAGTGCCTGTTTTATCTGATAATTACGTTTATTTGATCCATGATCCCGAGACAGGCTGTTGCGCGTGTGTGGACCCGGCGGTATCTGTGCCTGTCAATGCGCGTTTGGATCAACTGGGTTGGCGCCTGACGCACATTCTGAATACACATCATCATAATGATCATATTGGCGGCAATCTAGAACTGAAGCAGGCTTATGACTGTGAGATCATTGGGGCAGAAAATGATGCGGCACGTATTGCTGGGATTGATAGCAAGGTCCGCGATGGACAGACGTTTAAATTTGGCTCTAAAACCTGTAAAGTTTTCGAAGTCCCCGGACATACTAGCGGGCATATCGCATACTGGTTTGCAGAAGATAAGGCGCTTTTCTGTGGTGATACCTTATTTGCCTTGGGCTGTGGTCGTTTGTTTGAAGGCAGCCCTGCCCAAATGTGGGACAGTCTGTCCAAGTTAATGGCGTTGCCCGATGACACACGTGTTTTTTGTGCCCATGAATATACGCAAGCCAATGCCGCGTTTGCGATAACGGTGGACCCGGATAATGCGGCGTTACAATCACGCATGACAGAGATTGAAACGTTGCGCAGTCAGGGGAAGCCAACGGTGCCATCAACCCTTTTACAGGAAAAACAAACCAACCCTTTTTTACGGCCCGAAGAAACCGGGGTACAAAAAGCCGTCGGATTGGTCGGGGAAGATGCGGTCCGTGTCTTTGCGGAAGTTCGTCGACTGAAAGATAATTTTTAAAATAGGGAAAGATTAAAAATATGAAGCTTCGTTATTCAAGTACATCGCCTTATGTGCGCAAGACAATGGTCAGCCTGCATGAGTTAGGGCTGATGGATCGGGTTGAATTGGAACCAACCAACGTTTGGGATCCTGAAACAGATATCAGCCTGACGAACCCTTTGGGTAAAGTGCCCGCCCTGACATTGGATGATGGCTATATTCTTTATGACTCCCCGGTTGTGTGTGAATATATCGATGCATTGGTGCCTGGTATTGTCCTGTTTCCGCAGACGGGCAAAGCGCGCTGGAAGGCGTTGCATTTTCAGGCGCTCGGCGATGGGATTACCGATGCGGGTGTTTTGTATTTGCTGGAAGGGCGCCGTCCAGAAAATGAACAGTCCCCTAAATGGCGTGAACGTCAGTTAAACGTCATGATGCGTGGGCTGGATGCGCTGGAAAATGAAATTGATGAATTGGCAGGCGGTCCTTTGACCATCGGTCAAATTTCGGTTGCCTGTTCAATTGGCTGGTTGATGTTCCGCTTTCCTGATCTGGACCTGCTGGCGAGCCGACCTAAGCTGAAAAACTGGTACGAAGCCTTTATTCAACGCCCATCCATGCAAGCAACACAACCGACAGAATGATGTCTGAAGCCGATGATCTAATTAATACCCTTGGCCTGCAACCGCACCCCGAAGGGGGCTATTACGCAGAAACCTTTCGCGACAAGGATGGTGAGGGCCGGGGGAGCTGTACAGCCATATATTATTTGTTGAAAGAGGGAGAGACATCCCACTGGCACCGTGTGGATGCAGTGGAAATCTGGCATTGGTATGCGGGTTCACCTTTGGAATTGTTAATCAGCATTGATGAAAAAAAAGTCGACACCGTTTTATTGGGGAACAATATAAAAGAAGGTCAGCGCCCCCAAGGGGTTGTCCCCAAGGATGCATGGCAGGCAGCACGCACATGCGGGGGCTGGGCCTTGGTGGGATGCACAGTATCTCCTGCTTTTGAATTTGCCGGATTTGAAATGGCCAAGCCAGGATGGGAGCCACAATAAATGTTACGTCCGGGCATAACGAGAGAACGACTGGCGGGCTTGTGCGCGCTGGGCGTTTTATTGTTTAGCCCGTCCCTGATTGGGATTTTTGACCGGGGTGGGGAGGTGACTTTTTTTGGGGTGCCTGTCTTGGTTGTCTATATTTTTGGTGTCTGGACAGCGTTGATTATTGTGGCGGCTGTTCTGATTATTCGCAGGCAACGCAACATTCAGGATCATATTGAGCTGGAGGAAGATTAACCTCCATGCTGTCAAATACATCAATTTTTTTGGCTTCTGCCGCTTATCTTGGTCTGCTGTTTGCGATCGCCTATTGGGGGGACCGCCGCGCAGAACAGGGACGAAGCCTGTTAAAAAATCCGACCATTTATGCCTTGTCTATTGCGGTATATTGTACCACCTGGACTTTTTACGGAAGTGTGGGGCGCGCGGCGACCACAGGGGTTGGGTTTTTGCCCATCTATCTTGGCCCCACCCTGACGTTCCTGTTGGGGTGGTTTGTGATTGGCAAAATCATGCGGATCAGCCGTAAATACCGCATTACATCCATCGCTGATTTTGTGTCTTCGCGCTATGGTAAAAGCCATGTGTTGGGGGGATTGGTTACGGTCATCGCTGTGGTCGGCATCATGCCTTATATCTCGTTGCAGTTAAAGGCGGTTTGGACCAGTTATAACGTGTTGGTCGATACGCCTCAGGTAGCCCCGCACGGGTTATGGGATGACAAGGCACTGTATGTTGCTTTGTTAATGGCAGCTTTTACCATTGTGTTTGGCACTCGTCATATTGATGTGACCGAACAGCATGAAGGCATGGTGACTGCCATTGCCTTTGAATCCGTGGTCAAGTTGTTGGCTTTTACGGCGGTTGGTTTTTTTGTCAGCTATGGCATGTTCGACGGGGTTTCCGATATTTATGCCCGCGCGGCGGCTCATCAAGACCTTGCCAGCCTGTTGACCATGAGCCATGCAGAAGGCAACTGGCTGACGTTGGGGATTCTGGCCATGGTGGTGGCGATTTTCCTGCCCCGTCAGTTTCAGGTCATCATCGTTGAAAATACAGATGAAAGGCACCTGAATTATGCCATCTGGATGTTTCCGCTTTATTTGTTGTTGATTAACCTATTTGTTCTGCCCATTGCGTTGGGCGGTTTGCTTTATTTCAGCGATGGCGGGGTGGACGCAGATACCTTTGTTCTCGCCCTACCTTTGGCGGAAGGGCGTCCTTGGTTGGCCTTATTTGTTTTTATCGGTGGATTGTCTGCGGCTACTGGCATGGTGATTGTGGCGGCTATTGGACTGTCCACCATGATCTGTAACGATCTGGTGATGCCGATCTTGCTGCGTTTTTTTAAAGAGCGGCTGGAAAAACGTCGCGATATGAGCCTATTGCTTTTATTTATCCGGCGCATGGCAATTTTGATGATTTTGCTGCTGGGTTTTCTTTATTATCGCATCATCGGGGAATCGTATGCTCTGGTGACCATCGGTCTGGTATCCTTTGCGGCGGCGGCACAGTTTGCCCCGGTGATTTTGGGGGGAATTTACTGGAAAGGTGGCACGCAACGCGGTGCGGTTGCGGGGTTGTTAACCGGGTTTCTGGTTTGGGGCTATACGCTGGTGTTGCCGTCCTTTGCCTTGTCTGGCTGGTTACCGATTTCTTTTGTTAATCATGGTCCATTTGATATTGAACTGTTAAAGCCTTATGCCTTATTTGGTCTGGTGGAAAGTGACCATATCACCCATTCCATGTTCTGGTCGATGATCGCCAACATCGGCATGTATATCATGGTGTCTTTGTTTGATCGTCCCAGTGCGATTGAACGTATTCAGGCCACCTTGTTTGTTGAAGTTGATCGCCAAAAATCCCTTAATCAGTCCGCAGGTTTTTGGGGCGCACAAATCTCGGTCAAGGAATTACGCAATCTGTCTGCGCGCTATATCGGGACAAACGCGGCCTTAAAAGCCTTTGATGATCATGCCAAACGGCGCAAGATTGACACGGTTCATTGGGATATGGCTCAGCCGTTTACCGTGCGGTTTTGTGAACGGCTATTGGCTGGTGCCATCGGCTCGGCCTCGGCCCGGGTGTTGGTAGCGTCTGTTGTGAAAGGCAAAGGCGCAAGCTTGGATGAGATGCTGGAAGTGCTCGATGAAGCCTCACACGTCATTGAATATTCCCACCAGTTGGAACAAAAATCCAATGCCTTACAGGAAGCCACGGCAGAATTGAAAGAAGCCAACGCAAGACTTCGCCAGTTGGATCGATTGAAAGATGAATTTCTTTCTCACGTCGCCCATGAATTGCGTACGCCTTTGACCTCAATCCGCGGCTTTACCGAAATTCTGCATGATAACCCGGATCTTGATCTGGATAAACGCCAGCAGTTCTTGGGCGTGATGGTGGAAGAAAGCCAACGATTGACCCGTTTGATTAATCAGGTGCTGGATTTAGCCCGTATCGAATCGGGGCGGGAAACATGGGATATTGGCGAAGTTGAAATGCGCGATGTTATTAAACACGCCATCGAAACTTTGCAGACTGAATGTGAAAAAGACGGTGTGCATTTACATGTAGAAGTTCCGAAATACCTATCTCTGGTCAAAGGGGATAAGGACAAGCTGACACAGGTCATCATCAATCTGGTGTCAAATGCGCAGAAAATCTACAAAGGGCAGGGTGGCGAAGTGAATATCACGCTGTTGGATAAAGGCGATCATGTGCGTGTGGGGGTTGAGGATTTCGGTCCCGGTCTTCATGCAGATGAACTGGAACTGGTGTTTGAAAAATTCTATCAGGCCAAACAGGTCGGCACAGGAAACCCGACAGGTTCCGGTCTTGGGCTTGCCATCTGTCAGCGCATCATCAATCATTTAGGCGGACGTATCTGGGTGGAAAGTGAGTATGGCAAAGGCGCGACTTTTTACTTTACCGTGCCATTTTCAGATCGTGCGTTGAAGACGTGATGATAAGCGTGTTCCTGCGAAAGCAGGGATATTTTCGATTGGGGTAAAAGGCACCTGTTTTCACAGGTGCACAGTTTGAACTTAAAAAGTCACAATTTTTTCACGCACACGGCCTTCGCGGGCGGCATGCTCTTCTTGCTGTTCAATACGTTTCCAATTGTCAAAATCAACCGTTTCGACGCTGCGTTCTGACAGTAATTGATCCAGTCCTGAGGGGCCTTGTTTGTCACTTGGGCCTGCAAATTCATCAATGGCCCGTTTGGCCATTTCCATGGATTCTTTGCGATTGGTCGGGATGGTGCCTTGCGGGCCGTGTTTTGCCCAGCCGGACACATACACACCAGCTTCCACTGCGCCTTCTTTATTTCTAACAATTGTGCCGTCCATGGGGAGCCCGTCAAAGGGTTGTGTCGCATAGCCAATGGCGGAAATAACGCTGGATACTTCAATTTCAAACGTTTTGCCTGTGCCAGTCACGCGACCGTCTTTCAATTCGGTGCGTTCCAGTTTCAAGCCTTCGACTTGATCATCGCCTAAAATGGCAATGGGTTTGGCCCAGAATTGCATATGCAGGGTCTTGTCTTTATCGCCTCTGTCTTGATCTTTCAGCCCTTTAAGGATTTCCAGATTCTTTTCTTTATTCTTTAAGGATTTCGGGTCGTCATTTTCTGGCACTTCTGTAAGGTCATCATTCAAAATGACCGGATGGCAATGGGCAAGATGACCCAGCTCATTTGCTTCTGAAGGCGTAAAGGCAGCTTGTGCCGCCCCGCGGCGCCCGATCATGTAAAAGTCTGTTATGTTTGTGGCACGGATACGGTCTTCGGCGTGAACGCAAAGGTCAGAACCTTCCATTTCTTCCATGGATTTAGCAAGCACGCGCACAATATCGATGGCGACGTTGCCGTTACCAATGATCGCGACACCTTTCGGGCCGAGTTTGGGGGCGAGATCAACAAAATCAGGATGACCGTTATACCAGCCGACAAATTCAGCTGAACCATACACACCTTTCAGGTCTTCCCCGGCGATACCGAGCTTACGATCAAGCGAGGCACCGATGGCAAGAAAAACGATATCGTAAAGGTCTTTCAATTCCTCGTAGCTGACATCGCGGCCGATCTCCACATTGCCGACAAAACGAACGTCATCATTTTGCATGGTGCGTTCAAACTGGCGTGTGACATTTTTTGTGCCCTGATGATCCGGGGCCACACCGGCGCGCACCAGCCCAAAAGGGGTGTGCAGACGGTCGATAATGTCGATCTGACAACCGGGCAGTTTCTTGGCAAATGTATCGGCGGCATAAAAGCCGCTGGGACCTGAACCGATAATGGCGATTTTAGCGCTCATAGGGTGAGTAACTCCTCATTCGAAGTGGTTTCTGCAATGCCGTCCAGACCGCCAAAGCGGTTGAAGAAATAAGGGCTGACATCGGGAAGCGGGCCTTCTGCTGTTTCCAGCTGGTTTTCAAGATGTTTTTCTGCACTAGGCGTGCACAAGCGATAAAGATTGGCACAAAGCGAGGCGGCGGTTGATCCGGGCCAGTCTGTGTTTAACAGTTCATCCGGTAACATGGGGTCGCGCAACATGATACGGCGATATTCATGGATCAAAAGGGTGCGGACCATAAAAGCACTTTCCGGGTTGATCTCGCTTTCCCCACTTAAGGCATGATAGAGTGGGCGAAAGGCATCGAGGAAATGATTATAGTCTTTGGATAATTGATCGAGATCCCAGCTGCTATGCACCATATTACGATGCGGGGCGGTGCCTGAATGACGATCGGCACGGGCACCCATGGTGACCACCTGATCTGTCACGTCCAGATCCTGAATAATTTGGCGCACAGCCCGAATGTCGGCGGCCGGATGGGCAAATACGTTGGGCGAAACGGTTCCAAAACCCAGCCACTGAAATTCCCGGCGCAACTGATCGCGGGTTTCCTGTGGCAGATTGGCTTTATTCACAACAACCATCAACCACTCCCCATTCCAGGATTTTTGTGGGGAGGCGTAAATCCGGCGGTGTGCTGTTTCGAAACGGCGGCGGCCTATCTCGGTAAGTTTATAGTAACTGCGCCGCCCGATCTGGGTTGACGTCAGCCATTGATCTTTGGACAGTCGAAAGACAGCGGTGCGGACCATACGTTCAGATAGGCCAAGAGGTTCCACCAAGTTGATGAGACTGCCCAACCAGACCGATCCCCCATGGGGTAGGATCGCATCACCATAAACGGTCACCAAAAGAGACTTGGCGCGCAAAGTGGTTTTGTCGCGTAACTCTATAATAGCATCCTGAATTTTTTTGTTTTTGCTCATATCTTGAATAGGCCTTTGTGATGGTCGGTGGGTCTCATTTTGCTGCTAAGTCATAGCACAACTGCTTTTCCTTTACAGCGATAAGTCCATCACGGGTTATAATAGTTACCGTTTTTGATTATGTCATTATAAAAAGTGTAACATATTATTTTTTATATCAAATGAAATCAATTTATACATTGTTAAAATACTGAAAAATATAACAGTTTATATAGGTTTTTTGATGGTTGTCTTGAAAGGCATAAAAAAGCGTTTGACGAATATAATATGATACACTAATCTCTTAAAAGAATCATTAAGTGTGTCATATAAAGCGTTCAAGGCGAATAACCGCACTTGAATGGCCAAAGGAAACAGTTGGAGGAAACAGATGGCTAATTGGAAGACTTACGACAAAGGTGATGAATTACCTGAAGAGTACAAAACTCTTTTGCTCAATCTGATGAGCTTTCAGGCTGATTCAGAATATGCAGGTGCACAGCGTGTTGCTGAAAACATGCGTTTTGCTCCGCGCCCTGAAGAAGCCTATCGTTTGTCGAAAAAGGTTATGGAAGAAATGGGTCACGGCTATTATGTCTGGAACCTGATGTCCGACCTGGGTGTTGATGTGAACGCACGTCTGCGTGAACTGGTAACGAACCCGAACAACCCAGATCCGGAAAAAGTAACAATCATCAACGGTTTCCGTAAGGAAAACTGGTCTAAATTGTTTGAATGCTGGGAAGATGTTGCCCTGTTTTCAACTGTTGTGACCCCGGCGGCTGTTGCGTTTTTGGGCCAGTACCGTGAATGTTCTTACCTGCCATGGGCGCGTGTGAATGTACGTATTCATAAAGAAGAATACGGTCACCTTGCTTTTGGTGTTTGGGCTTCCAAGCGCTGCATCGAGTTTGGCGGTGAAGAAACACGTGAATTCATGCAAAAGCGTATTGAAAAGTTCATGAAAGTCGGTCTTGGTTTCTACGGTCGTCCGTCCAAGCCGGGTGAAAAACAATCTGCCATGTTCGATAAATATTATGAATACGGCATCAAAGTGAAAAAGCCGGAAGAGCTGCAGGAAGAATATCTGGAACTGCTGGAATCTCGCTTGAAAGAAGTTGGTCTGGAAATGCCGCAAGGCGTTGAAGCTGACTACGACATGCGTGTTGGCTATGAAGCTGCAGATCTGGATATGCAAGTATCCAAAGCCGCAAGCTAAACGGACATAACATTAAGGAGGCGTTAGCATGATTCCGGAATTACCCAATAAGCTGTTTTCAAATGGTCGCAGTGTGTTGTCAAAGTTTGGTTATGTGCATTTTGAAGATGGGCAGACCCGTAATGACTGGGCAGAAATGTGGGAGCATCTGCGTGCAGATTTCCCGCTACCAAAAGGGGACGTCCCGACATATGACACCTTGTCGGACGATCTGGTAGGAGCCGCACAAGAGTATATGAAAATCAGATTACTTGCGGATCATTATCTGGATGAATGCGAACGCCTTCATGTCAGTATCTACAACGGCAGTATTGAAACCAATCTGGTGGAAAAATACGCCCAAGCGCGTGATCGCTATGAACATAGCGTCGAAGACTTTGGTGAAGCACGTGAAAAAATGCAAGCCCTGTTGACGAAGCGCGCAGCCTGAGAATAAGGTGACTGGATTGCCATCTGAAGAGGACTATATTTTTCTTGACGGATGGCAGACCTTTAATTAGTTTCAATTGAAACAAAAAAAGAGCAAAAAGCTCAGTTTTAATAAATAACATTCAAAATTTTTGTCTATGGGAGGCAAACAGCAATGACATCACGTCAAAACGGATTCAAAAATACACTCTGTGCCCTCGGTATGGTTGCCGGGGCTTTTGCAGTTGGGACAACACAGGCTGAAGCGGCTGATCCGATCAAGATCGGTACGTTTTTGTCAGTAACAGGCCCGGCTTCATTTTTGGGTGATCCAGAATTAAAAACACTTGAGCTCTATATCGAACAAATCAATGAAGGCGGCGGCGTTTTGGGCCGTCAAATTGAATTGATACAATATGACGTAGGTGTCGATTCCAAGAAAGCAATTACAGCTGTGAAACGTCTGGTCAGCCAGGACGAGGTTGACGTCATCGTAGGCGGGTCCACATCTGGTGCAACCATGGCTGTTGTTCCGATCGTACAAAAAGCAAAAGTGCCGTTCATTTCACTGGCGGGTGCAGTTGCGATTGTTGAACCGGTCAAGCCTTGGGTCTTTAAAACGCCACATACCGATAAAATGGCCTGTGGTAAAATTTTTGAAGATTTGCAAGCGCGCGGTCTGACAACCATTGCCATGATTTCCGGTACAGGTGGTTTTGGTAAATCTATGAATGGCCAATGTACCAAACTGGCCCCGGCTTATAACATCAATATCGCTGCGGCTGAATCTTATGGTCCAAAAGATACCGACATGACCGCACAGCTCACCAAGATCAAAGGTGTAGACGGTGTTCAAGCTGTTGTGAACGCAGGTTTTGGTCAAGGTCCGGCGATTGTGACGAAAAACTATCGTCAGCTGGGTATGACCATGCCGCTTTATCAGTCACACGGTGTTGCCTCACGTAAGTTTATCGAACTTGCTGGCGATGCGGCCGAAGGTGTTCGTCTGCCCGCAGCGGCCCTGTTGGTTGCAGATATGCTGGAAGACAGCGATCCACAAAAAGCTGTCGTTCAAGCTTACACGAAAGACTATTCTGAAGCTTACGGTGGGTCGGTGTCCACATTTGGTGGTCATGCCTATGACGGTTTGCAAATCGCTATTTCGGCTATCGCACGTGCGGGCTCTACGGATAAGCAAGCGGTGCGTGACGAGATCGAAAAAACAAGTGGTTATGTCGGCACCGGTGGTGTTGTGAACATGTCAGCCACAGACCACCTCGGTCTTGATCTTTCAGCCTTCAAGATGCTGGAGATTAAAAATGGCGATTGGACAATCGTAAAATAAGAAGAATGAAAAGCAGGTGGGGGTTCATTGAACCTTCACCTCTTTTTTCGAGAAAATACCCGTGATTTCTCTAGGGACTAGGGAAAGACCAGGTGAACTATATCTACAAGAAAGTTGCCAGAAATGAGCGCAGAATTTCTACAATTTCTGTTTTCCGGCGTGACGTTAGGCGCGACCTACGCTTTGGTAGGGCTTGGGTTTTCCATTATCTATAATGCCTCGCACGTCATTAACTTTGCCCAGGGTGAATTTGTCATGATGGGCGGCATGGGAACAGTTTTCTTCCTCGGGTTAGGATTGCCGATGCCGGTTGCCATTCTGGCGGCCATTGCCCTAACCACCCTGTTTGGTTTTGGATTGGAACGGTTTGCGATTGCACCGGCACGTGGTGCTTCGGTTGTCACCTTAATCATTATTACCATTGGTGCATCCATTGTGATGCGTGGTCTGGTGCAGGTTGTTTGGGGAAAAGAGTTTCACGCCATCCCGTCCTTTAGCGGGGATGAACCGATTATGATTGGCGGGGCAACGATCCTGCCGCAAAGCCTCTGGGTTTTGGGAGTGACGGTTCTGTTGGTGCTGGCCCTGCGCTATTTCTTTGAAAAAACAATTATGGGTAAAGCCATCATTGCAACCTCGCTTAATCGAGATGCAGCCCTGTTGATGGGAATTAATGTGCGCCTTGTACTGTTTATCAGTTTCGGCTTATCCGCAGCCTTGGGCGCGGCAGCTGGCATTCTGGTCGCGCCGATTACGCTGACCAATTTTGAAGCCGGGATTATGCTGGGTCTGAAAGGGTTCTGTGCAGCTATTCTGGGGGGACTTGGGAACGGCATGGGCGCTGTCGCTGGCGGTATGATCGTCGGGATTGCCGAGGCCATGGGCGCAGGCTACTGGATTTCTGAATATAAAGATGCGGTTGCCTTTATCCTGATCCTGCTGGTTCTGTTCTTTAAACCGAGCGGTCTGTTCGGCAAAACCGGGACGGAGCGTGTATAATGAATAAATTGAAATCAGCCAGAACCGGGGGCATTTTGGTCCTTATGGCAATCATTGCTGTCTTGCCCTTGTTTTTGGACAATGCGTTTCAGTTCGAAATTGCAATTTTAATCTTCTTTAACGCCATCGTTTGTATTGGCCTGAACTTGTTGGTCGGTTACGGCGGGCAGATCAGTCTGGGTCATGGTGCCTTTGTCGGGCTTGGGGCTTACGGCAGTGCAATTCTGACCATGCAACAGGAATGGGACCCGCTTTTGTCCATGGTCGTAGCAGCGGCGTTCACCGGCGGGCTCTGTTTCATCATTGCGCGACCGATCCTGAAATTAAAGGGTCACTATCTGGCGATGGCGACTTTGGGTATGGGGATCATTATTTCCATCGTGATTAATACCGAAGATCAACTGACGGGTGGACCGGACGGTATGTATGTGGATGGCCTATCATTCATGACGGATCAAATCCAGTGGTACTGGCTGATCGGTGGATTGCTGGTCTTTAGTGTTTGGGCATCTCTGAACTTGATCCATTCACCAATCGGTCGTGCTTTACGCGCGGTTCATGGATCCGAAGTGGCAGCAGAAGTTGTTGGCGTGGACACCACCCAATATAAGGTGCTGATCTTTGTGGTTTCCGGTGTATTCGCGAGCGTTGTCGGCAGCCTTGGGGTTTATTATTCCAATTTCGTTACTCCGGATATTGCAGGTTTCTTCCATTCCATCGAACTGGTGGTGATGGTGGTCTTTGGCGGGATGGCTTCGACCTTTGGCGCAGTCATTGGCGCGGCAATTCTGACAATCCTGCCGCAGGTTTTGACGTTCCTGCATGATTTTGAACATCTGGTTTTTGGTTTAATCCTGATGCTGACCATGATCTTTTTACCAAAAGGGCTTGTCCCCACCATCGCGGATTTTTTCAAGAAAGGGGATAAATAATGAGCCTCTTGAAAGTTGAAAATCTCTCTATTGAATTTGGGGGGGTCAAGGCGATTGATGATCTAACCTTCACGATCGAACCGGGTACCATCCATTCCATTATCGGGCCAAACGGGGCAGGGAAAACCACGCTGTTTAACCTGATTACCGGGGTTTATACACCCACATCTGGGACGGTGCTTTATGATGATGAAGGGGTGACCGGGTTTAAACCGTTTGAACTGGCTGCGCGCGGTATGAGCCGTACGTTCCAGAACCTGCAAATTTTCTTTAATATGACCGCGATTGAAAATGTCATGGTCGGGGCGCATCTCCATTTGAACCGGGGTTTCTTTTCCTCCTTCTTTGGGTTGCCAACGATTAAAGAAGGCGATCGTCATTGCCGTGAAACCTGTCTTGAACTATTGGATTTTGTCGGGCTTCGCGATTATGCCGATACTGATACGGACTCTATGCCTTATGGGGCGTTGAAACGTTTGGAAATTGCGCGTGCGCTGGCCTCCAAGCCGAAAATTTTGTTGTTGGATGAACCGGCAGCAGGCTTGAACCCTGCGGAAAGTCGCGAGATTGATGAAGTCATCAAGAAAGTGGCAGAACGCGGCATCACCGTTGTGTTGGTTGAACATGACATGAAAATGGTGATGGAAATTTCGGATCATATTCTGGTGCTGGATTATGGGCGTAAACTGACAGAAGGGACAGCGCAGGAAGTGCGCAACAACCCTGATGTAATCGCGGCGTATCTGGGGGGCTAAGACCATGTTGAAAATTGAAAATCTCACTTCTCATTATGGCCGTATTCAGGCGCTTCATGGTGTTTCCCTAGAAGTTAATGAAGGGGAGCTTGTTGCACTTGTCGGGGGCAATGGTGCCGGAAAAACGACCCTGTTGCGCACTATTTCAGGCTTGCAAGGTGCAAGTGGCGGGTCCGTCAGTTTTGAAGGGACCGATATCACCGAGATGGCTGCGGAAAGACGTGTCAATCTTGATATCGCACAAGTGCCCGAAGGCCGTCAGGTCTTCACCGCGCTATCTGTAGAAGATAACATCCGCTTAGGGGCTTACACCAAATCCGATAAAGCTGAAATTGCAGCTGATATGGAAAAAATGTATGGCCGTTTTCCGATCCTCAAAGAAAAACGCAATCAGGCTGCAGGGACGCTGTCCGGTGGTCAACAACAGATGCTGGCGATGGCCCGTGCCTTGATGTCTCGACCGCGCCTTTTATTACTGGATGAACCGTCCATGGGGTTGTCTCCGGTTCTGGTGATGGAAATTTTTTCCATCGTGGAAGAACTGAAAGAACAGGGCGTTACCATCTTTTTGGTCGAACAAAATGCGACGGCCGCGCTTAGCATTGCTGATCGTGGATATGTGATGGAGACAGGGACCATCTCTTTGACAGGGACGGGCGAGAAATTATTGAATGATGAAACCGTTAAAGCGGCTTATCTGGGGATTTAAGGATTATCATTATGACAAGTGCATTGACTATTATGAAGCGTGAGCATCTGAGCCTGAACACGGTTTTGCATGTGCTGAACCAATTGGTTCTGGATCTTGAATCCGGGCGTTTAAGATCGGAAGATGTGGACTATGAATTGTTTGAAAAAATCATGTCTTATATTGAGGAATTCCTCGATACCATGCATCACCCGAAAGAAGATAAATATCTTTTCCCAGCCTTGTTGAAAAAAACATCTGAAGCCAATGATGTGATTATGGAATTGCAGGAACAGCATAAAAAAGGCGTGGAACATCGTCAAAAACTGGAAGTGCATTTTCAGGCGATGAAAGATAAACATCCCGGGCAGGTCGAAAAAGTGATCGAGGCGCTGAAAGATTATCTGCAAGCACATCGTGAACATATGAAGCTGGAAGATAATATCGTTATGCCCATGGCAGAACGGGTTTTAACAGCTGAAGACTGGGCACCGATTGATGAAGCCTTCAATCAAAACCAGGACCCGGTTTTTGGGGATGTACCGAAAAATAAATTTAGAAAGCTCTTATCCGATATCACCTTCCTTGCACCGGCCCCTATCGGTCTGGGCGGTGGGCGAAAAGGCTCCTAGCGCTGTCGAGAGATCAAGACCTTCCAAGACAGCATATTCTTGGGCCGGATACTTTTTAGGTATCCGGCCTTTTTTTATTTTTGGACGAACATAAAAAAAGCCCCCTGCTTTTCTTGAAAGACAGCAGGGGGCTTTATTATAGGTGTTAGATTAATTTATTCTTTCGGGCGATTATCTGTCACGCGTTGTGCCTTGCCCTGTGAACGCGGGATTGTGCCGGGTTCCAAAACCTCAATCTTTGTGGAAATCCCAATGTAGGATTTAATGTGGTGAGACAGGTTCTTCTTGATGTCGTCATCCATGGACTGTCCAGCTTCGCGGCGTTCCACCTGTACTGCCAGCTTATCAAGGTGACCATCACGGCTCAGGATTAGGTGGTAATGCGGGCTTAAGCGGTCATCGCGTAAGACCTGTTCTTCGATCTGGCTGGGGAAGACATTGACCCCACGAATGATCATCATGTCATCGCTGCGTCCGGTGATTTTGTCAAAGCGTCGCATGGTGCGCGCTGTGCCCGGTAACAGACGGGTCAAATCCTTGGTACGATAACGAATGACGGGCATGGCTTCTTTGGTCAGGGATGTAAAGACCATTTCCCCCATTTCGCCATCTGCAACAGGGTTGAACTGATCGTCAACAATTTCAGGATAGAAATGATCTTCCCAGATGGTTGGGCCGTCTTTTGTTTCCAGACATTCTTGTGCGACGCCCGGTCCGATGACTTCAGAAAGACCATAAATATCCAGACAGTCGATACCAAGGCGGCTTTCCATTTCGTCGCGCATCTTGTTGGTCCAAGGTTCTGCCCCAAAGATACCACAGCGCAGTTTAATTTCGCGTGGGTCAAGACCTTGTGCTTCCATTTCATCTGCTAACACCAGCATGTAAGAAGGCGTCACCATGATGACATCAGGATCAAAGTCGCGGATCAACTGAACCTGCTTTTCCGTTTGGCCACCAGACATGGGGATGACACTACAGCCTAATTCTTCAGCACCATAATGTGCGCCCAGACCGCCTGTGAACAGTCCATAACCATAAGCCACATGTACCCGGTCATGATGACTGACACCGGCTGCGCGCAAGGAACGTGCAACCACACCGGCCCAAACTTTCAGGTCTTGCTTAGTATAGCCCACGACCGTAGGTTTACCCGTTGTTCCGCTTGATGCATGGACACGCACAACTTCTTCCATAGGCACCGCGAAACTGTCGAACGGATAGGCTTTGCGCAAATCCTCTTTCGTGGTGAAAGGGAATTTTGCCAGATCATCAAGATGCTTTAAATCATCTGGATGAACCTGTGCATCCTGACATTTGGCACGATAATAAGAGACATTTTGATAGGCGTGTTCCAACGACCATTTCATACGTTTTAGTTGTAGGCTACGCAATTCGTCCACGCTGGCCTTTTCAATATGGTCTAATTCGCCCAACAAGGGCACATCAGTATTTTGCATTTGTTCTAGTCCTCCCAGACTTCCCTGTTTTTCTGTCTAACTGTGTTGTTATTATTATTACAGTCGTTCAATAATGGTAGCGATGCCTTGACCTACGCCAATACACATGGTGCAAAGTGCATATTTACCGCCTGTTTTTTCTAATTCATAAAGCGCTGTAGTGATTAGACGTGCGCCGCTCATGCCCAGCGGGTGACCAAGGGCAATGGCGCCACCGTTGGGGTTTACACGTGGGTCGTCATTGGCAATACCCAGTTCACGCAGAACAGCAAGGCCTTGGGACGCAAAGGCTTCGTTCAGTTCGATCACATCCATATGAGCCAGACTTAGGCCTGCTTTTTGTAAAACTTTTTGCGAGGCAGGTGCCGGGCCGATCCCCATGATACGGGGGGCCACGCCAGCTGTTGCCATGGCAACTACCCGTGCGCGCGGTTTCAATCCTGTGGCATCTGAAGCTAGCAATAATGCGCAAGCCCCATCGTTGACGCCGGATGCATTGCCTGCTGTAACGCTGCCGCCTTTTCTAAACGGGGCACGTAAACCGGCAAGTGTTTCGATGGTCGTATCCCCACGCGGGTGTTCATCTGTTGAAATTACCTTGGGTTCACCCTTTCGCTGTGGGATGACAATGGGCACAATTTCTTCTGCCAGGCGGCCATTTTCCTGCGCGGCTTTGGTTTTTTGTTGAGACCGCAGCGCAAAAGCGTCTTGGTCTTCGCGTGATATATTGAAATCTTCAGCGATATTTTCCGCCGTTTCCGGCATGGAGTCGATGCCGAATTGATCTTCCATCAGCTTATTGACGAACCGCCAGCCGATTGTGGTGTCATAAACAGCATTGGCACGCGAAAACGCGCTTTCAGCCTTGGGCATAACAAAGGGGGCGCGTGACATGCTTTCAACACCACCTGCAATCATTAGATCACAATCACCGGATTTGATGGAACGTGCCGCCAGACCCACAGCATCCATGCCGGACCCACATAAACGGTTTACGGTTGTGCCGGGAACGGTCGTGGGTAAGCCTGCCAGAAGTGAGGACATGCGCGCCACATTGCGGTTATCTTCGCCAGCTTGGTTCGCGCAGCCATAAATCACATCGTCAACTTTGGAAAAATCCACATCCGGGTTGCGTTTCATCAGTTCCGCCATGGGGATGGCCCCCAGATCGTCAGCACGCACAGCCGACAGGCCGCCGCCATAGCGCCCGATGGGCGTGCGGATGGCATCAATAATATAAGCCTCAGTCATTTTTAATTACTTCCCCTTTGATGGTTCTGGATCGACCGCGAAAAAGGGCGACCACTTCCCCGTCCCCACGGGTAATGATCACATCGTAAATGCCGGATCGTCCGTTTAATAAGGTTTCTTTTGCTTCTGCCGTCAGAATGTCGCCTTCGAAAGACGGGGCAGAAAAAGTGATGTCGCACCCTGCGGCCACCGTGACTTTATTGTGACTGTTGCAGGCATAGGCAAAGGCGGTATCCGCCAGACTAAAAGTGGTGCCGCCATGGGTGGAGCCATGCCCGTTTAGCATGGATTTTTTTACCAACATGGTCGCGCGTGCGTAGCCCGGTTTAATGTCGGTAATTTCAATGCCCATTTCATGTGCTTTGAAATCGTTTTTAAACATGGCTTCTTTGGTTTTTGTGGCGAGTTCTTGATCAGTCATCATAGAAATATGCCCCCGCATTGACTTTTCGGCGTAACAAGGGGCTGACACGGTAACGGTCTTCGCCATAGGTGCGTCCAAGGTTTTCAATTACGGCAGAGATATAATCCGGCCCGATTTCATCAGCCCAGGCCAGCGGACCTTTGGGGTAATTGACACCGTTTTGCATCGCAAGATCCACATCCGCAATGGTGCAAACCTGTTTATTAACCGTATCGGCTGCTTCATTAACCAACATGGCGATGGTGCGTGCATTAATCAAACCGGGGATATCATCAATGACACTGACTTCCATCCCGATGGCTTGGAATAATCCGCAGGCTTCAGAAACATGTTCTTCATCGGCACGATCAGACGGGGCAAGGGCGATATGGTTGGTGCTGGTATAATCGATGGAAAGGTCAAACAAAACTAGGGCTTCATTATTATCTTCAAACGGGAGGGAGGCTTCCAGTTCGGTGGCGAGCATGCCCGGTGTCAGCATCAAATGGGTGTGACCGATGGTGATACGATCCACCACACTGTCTTCTTCATCAATACGCATCACATCCAGCCCTGCCCTGATCAATCGCTCGACCAGAACTTCTGCGGGTCCCATGTGACCTTCGACAATGATTTTAGATGGTTTCAGGCCCGCAGGGGCGATCGAGGCTGTTTGTTTCTCTGCATTTTCGCCATAGTCATAAAAACCACGGCCCGATTTGCGACCCAGCACCCCACCATCAACCAGTTCCTTTTGAACAAGGCTGGGCAGGAAACGCGGATCGTTATAAAAAGCAGACCAGACGGTGGTGGTCACCGCATAGTTCACATCATGGCCAATCAGATCCATCAGTTCAAACGGGCCCATGCGAAAACCCGCTGATTGTTTCAGGACCGTATCAATCGTTGCCACATCAGCGCCGCCTTCTTCAAAGACACGCAAAGCCTCGGCATAATAGGGGCGTGCCACCCGGTTGACGATAAAGCCCGGGGTGGATTTGGCATGAACAGGTTTTTTACCCCATGCCAAGGACGTTTCGTAAATGCAATGTGCAACTTCATCTGAAGTTGTCAGACCGGAAATCACCTCGATCAATTTCATAATCGGGGCCGGGTTGAAAAAATGCATCCCGACCAAGCGACTGGAATCTTTCAGTTTTGCTCCAATTGCTGTTAATGAAATAGATGACGTATTAGAAGCAAGAATGGTATCCGGGTCGCAGATATCTTCCAGTTCCCCAAAGACCGATTGTTTGATTTCAAGGTTTTCAACAATGGCTTCGATCACCAATTTGGCAGGGGCAAGATCGCTTAAAGACCCGACCACTTTGATGCGGCCAATCAAGGCGTCTTTGTCGTCTTGGCTCATCTTGCCTTTTTCAACAAGGCGGTCCAGCCCTTTGGATGTTTTTTCCAACCCTGACTGGGCTGCACCTTCCATGGCGTCAAACAGCAGGACGGGATGACCCGCCTTGGCTGCAACTTGGGCAATCCCGGCCCCCATGGTTCCGGCACCGATGACGGCGATTGTTTCAGATGAAGAAAGGGCTGACATTTATTTACCTGTAAAGTTTGGTTTGCGTTTTTCCATAAAGGCGCTGACGCCTTCGCGGTAATCATCGCTGAAACCAGCCAGTTTTTGCAAGTCACGTTCGAGATCAAGTTGTTGATCCATGGTGTTGGTGGTGGCTGCATTCATGGCGCGTTTAATCAGGCCCAGACCAAAGGTGGCTTGTTGGGCGAGGTTGGCGCACAATTCTTCGGTTTCTTCCATCAGGGAATCGTTATCGACACATTTCCAGATCATGCCCCATTCTTCGGCTTGTTCAGCTGAGATTTTTTCACCCAGCATCGCCAGTGCCTTGGCGCGTGCCATGCCGATCAGGTTGGGCAGGGACCATGTTCCGCCGCTATCAGGGATCAGACCGATTTTACAGAATGCCTGAATGAAACTTGCCGACTTTGCCGCATAAACGATATCACAGGCCAGTGCAATGTTGGCACCCGCACCCGCAGCCACGCCATTGACAGCACAAACAACAGGCTTGTCGATGGACTGGATCAAACGAACCAGCGGATTATAAAACTTTTCAATGGTTTGGGATAGGTCGCGTGGACTATCATCACCTTGCACTGCGCGGTCCCCCAGATCCTGTCCGGCGCAAAAACCCCGGCCCGCCGCAGTTAACAAAATGGCGCGCACATTATTGTCTTTTTGACAATCTTTCAAAGCATCACGCAGTTCTCCATGCATGACTTCGTTAAAGCTGTTGAGCACATCGGGACGATTAAGCGTTATCTTGGCATAGCCGTCTTTTTTCTCAAAGAGGATGGTTTCTAAAGTCATTTTAATGTCCCTTAAATGTGGGTTTACGTTTTTCCATAAAGGCGCTGACGCCTTCTTGTTTATCAGAGCTTGCAAACAGGGTTGCAAAGGATTTTCTTTCCGCTTTGATACCGTCACTCAGGAGGGTATCGGCCGCATTTAATACTGACTCTTTTGCCAGTCGTGCTGCAAGGGGTGGTTTTTTGGCAATTTTTTTAGCAAGGGTGAGGGCTTTATCGATGGTGAGTTCAGGTTCGCATACTTCGGCGATCAAGCCCGCTTTTTCTGCTTCGGTTGCGGACATAAATTCACCGGATAAAACCATGCGCATGGCTTTGGATTTACCGACCATTTGGGTCAGGCGTTGTGTGCCACCTGCACCGGGTATGATGCCTAGGTTAATTTCCGGCTGTCCGAACTGGGCGGTGTTTCCGGCAAATAAAATATCGCAATGCATGGCCAGTTCGTTGCCGCCACCAAGGCAAAATCCATTGACTGCGCCGACTATAGGTTTGGCAAAATCACGAATAGCAGCCCAATAATGACCACGCGGATCGTTGATCACATCGACCGGACTTTTATCTTTCATCTCGGTAATGTCGGCACCTGCGGCAAAGACTTTTTCCCCACCTGTTAAAAGAACACAACGCACATCATCGTCGTTGCTGGCTTGTGCCAGTACATCGGCCAGTTCTTTCAGCAGTTGGGTGCGCAGTGCATTGCGCGCTTTGGGTCGATTGAGCCGGATGGTTAGGACAAAATCTTCAGGCTGGCCGACAAGAATATCTTCCAGTCCGGCCAGGTATGGGGGGGATTCTCTGGTCACTTTTTTCTCGCAATATTAAAGTGATACAAAAATTAGATAGTATCTTTTGAAAATGATAACTTTTAATCAATCACGTGCTTCAAGACCGATTCGCGCGAGCTGTTCGGCAATGCGGTTTTCCCATTTTGCAAGCAGGTCACCATTAGGTGTTTTGCGCAAACCATAGGCTTTGGCTTGTTCAAACCGTTGTGAATCACTGCTGCCGAATGTGGCGGCAACTCGTTTGTACCAATAATCCACACTGGCTTGTGCCGCTTCAAGGCTATAGCCGTTTTCAAGAGCTTTACTTAAGCCATTGAAGCCCAATTCAGCATGTTCACCTTCGCGCGCGGCAATTTGTCCCATGACCGAAGAGAGCGGTGTGTAGGAACAGTGCGAGATTTCTTCCAGTTGGATGCTTGAGGCCAGCCCCATCAACATATTCATGACCACGCTATCGAGCCATCCTTCATAAGGGTAGTGCAGAACGTTTAAACGTTTGTCCCCGCCGATGCGGCGATTACCCAGATCAATGGTGCGTGATAAGCGCGCATCCCATGGGTGACTTTGGACATATAGATCGGTGTTAACGCCAAAACTTTCCAGCAGGGCAAGGACCTGTTGGGCGTGATCAAACTTTTCTGAAACAATGCGCGCGGCTGTGCAGCGTTCGCGCATGCCAGGGGCTTTATTGATGATATCGACAAAACCAGCAGCACCAGCCAATTCCGAATCGACAAAAGCCACCATCAGGCGGCGCAGTTCCCCACGATATCCGGGCGTGAGCTCATCCGATGCGGTGAGCTTTTCGTTATTTGCAATACGTGCCAACAAGGCATCTTCGTTCTTAGCCATGGTTTCCTCACTGTCAAAGGTCTTCTTTTTTGTTTGTTTTGTTCTTATAAAATTAAATACGATACAAAACTAGACAACTTTCTATAAATTTAGTATCAAAAAAATTAGAAATGTTCAAACAATAATGTTAAAAGAAATAAACAGGGTCCTTTGTAAAGTTTGTATTTCATATGCAGGCATAAGGGATGCACAGGGTAAAAGTTAAAAAGAACGAGTGAAACCATGACCGATATCGTGATTTTTGTAGGCACCGAATCAGGGAACGCCCAAATGGTTGCCGAGGCGCTGAATGATGAATTAAGCCGCCTGGACCATAATGTGGAAATTATCGAAGACTTTGATGACGGTGTTGATGTGCTGGACGGTCATGAAGTTGTGATCATCAGTTGTTCCACCCATGGACTGGGGGAATTGCCGGATAACATTATCCCGCTTTATGATGCTATGAAAGAAGACAGCCCGGATCTGTCCCATATGAAATATGGGATCATCGCGTTGGGCGATCAGACATATTCCGATACGTTCTGTAAAGCAGGTAAAGATATGGATGACGTTTTTGGTGCGTGTGGGGCCAAACGTGTTGGGGACCGTCTTGAAGTTGATGCCTGTACCCAGCCGCTACCAGATGAAGAAGCCATTGATTGGGTTAAAGAGTGGCTGACACTTCTTTAACCCTCGCTTATCAATATTTTTAAAAGAATTACTAACAGGGAAGAAATAAGTCATGAGCCTTGCGTTATTTGAAAAGCATTGCGAGAAATTGGAACAGGCGGTAGATGCGGCCCTTAAGCGCGATTACTGGTCCGGCTATAAAGAAATGCCGAGCCCGCGCGTTTATGGTGAAACGGCACAGGACGATGGGATCAAGGCGTTTCAATCCCACCTTGGTAAGAATTTTGAAATCGATCAGCCGACAAATGGCGAATGGATTGGGGCAGAAGATGGCCCCTTTGGTGTCGAGCTGAATGTGAAATACCCCGCACCGGACGTGGATGCAATGATGGCGGCGGCCAAAGCCGCTGTTCCGGCGTGGCGTAAAGTTGGCCCCCAAGCACGCGCCGGCGTTTGTATGGAAATTCTGGAACGTTTAAACGCCAAAAGTTTCGAACTTGCCTTTTCTGTTATGCATACCACGGGTCAGGCGTTCATGATGGCGTTTCAGGCAGGCGGTGCACACGCACAGGATCGTGGTCTAGAAGCGGTTGTCTATGGCTTTGAAGAAATGACCCGTGCACCGGAAACGGCCAATTGGGTCAAGCCACAAGGCAAGCATGACCCGTTGGAAATGACAAAGAAATTTACAGCTGTCGGCCGCGGTGTCGCTTTGATGGTCGGCTGTGCTACATTCCCGACTTGGAACGGCTATCCCGGTTTGTTTGCGTCCCTCGTGACAGGCAATGCGGTGATTGTTAAACCGCACCCCCGTGCTGTGTTGCCATTGGCCCTGACGGTGCGGGTGATCCGCGAAGTCTTAAGTGAAGTCGGCATGGATCCGAATTTGGTCTGTCTGGCTGTGGATACACTGGATGCACCCATCACCAAAGAATTCGCCCTTCATAAAGACACCAAGATCATTGATTTCACAGGTTCTAGTGAGTTTGGTAACTGGCTGGAAGACAATGCCAAGCAAGCACAGGTCTATACTGAAAAAGCCGGTGTCAATGCGATCATTATTGATGACTTTGATGATGTCAAAGGGCTGTCACGTAATTTGTCTTTCACTTTCTCGCTCTATTCCGGGCAGATGTGTACCACGCCGCAAAATGTTTTTATTCCCAAAGGCGGGATTGACGTAAATGGCGAGAATATGAGCTTTGATGATGTTGCCAAGGCCATTGCGGGCGGGGTGGAAAAATTCCTGAGCGTGCCGGAGCGTGCGGTCGAAGTTTTGGGCGCCATTCAAAATCCGGCTATTCTGGATCGGATGGAAGACGCGAAAAAGCTGGGCGAAGTCGTTCTGGATACCACTGAAATCGATCATCCCATGTTTAAAGGGGTGAAATGCCACACACCTGTGATGATTAAAATCGATGGTGCGGATGTTGAAAAATATTCTGAAGAACAGTTCGGCCCGATTGTCTTTTTGATCGCCACCGAAGATACAAATGACAGTATCGCAAAAATGAGCCAGACCATTTCTGAAAATGGTGCGATCACCCTTGGCCTTTATTCCAAGCATGAAAGCGTGATTGAAGATGTGGAAGAAGCGGCACTGGAAGCAGGTGTAAATCTGTCGATCAATCTGACAGGTGGTGTTTTTGTTAACCAGTCGGCTGCTTTTTCAGATTTCCATGCGACAGGCGCGAACCCGGCCGCCAATGCTGCGCTGACGGATAGCAATTTTGTATCGGGTCGTTTCCGTGTGATGCAAAGCCGTCGTTAATTTGTTCCCCGGCGCCTGCGTCGGGGTGACGTCTTTCTGTTTAAAAGGATTATCCCTATGTCGATGTCCCCTAAAGTTTATGAAATTGACGGTATTGTTCCTGTTATTGATGAAACGGCCTTTGTGCATCCGGATGCCGTTCTGATCGGTGATGTGATTGTGGGCCCGGGTGTTTATGTCGGGCCTGCCTGTTGTCTGCGCGGTGATTTTGGGCGCCTGGTTTTGGAGGAAGGTTCCAATATACAAGACACCTGCGTCATGCATGGTTTTCCGGGAAGCGATACGGTGGTGCACAAAAACGGACATATCGGCCATGGGGCTGTTTTACATGGCTGTGTCATTGGGGAAGATGCACTTGTTGGGATGAATGCTGTGATTATGGATGGGGCGGTGATTGGGCCGGAATGTATTGTCGCGGCTTCTGCGTTTGTGCGCGCGGGGTTGACGTTTGAGAAAAGATCGTTGATCGGTGGTGTACCAGCCAAAGTGATGCGGGAAGTTTCGGATGAAGAATTTGCATGGAAACACGCAGGAACCAAAGAATATCAAGATCTTGCTATTCGATCATTGAAGACAATGAAGCCAGCTGTTGCGTTACGCGAGGTGGAAGAAAATCGTGCTCGTATGCCCAGCGGCGGGGTGAAGCCTTTGTTTGAAACCAAAGGATGATCAGCAGGCTTGCGCAAAATCCTCTAGTGACGCTATAAAAGAACCCTGACAGTAAAAGATTGGGGATCATAAAGACCATGTTATTGCGTGATGAGGAAGACGAAGACGATATCAAGCGCGATCTCATTCTTGATCAGTATCTGCCTTACCGCATGGCCGTGATTGCTCATATGATGAGTGAGGGGTTCGCCAAACGTTATTCGACAGAATATAATATGACAATTGTGGAATGGCGGGTGATGGCCAACCTTGGGCATTTGGAGCCGCAAAGTGCTCATGAAATCGGGGCCCATTCTCATTTGGATAAAGTACAGGTTTCGCGTGCCGTAGCCCGGCTCGAAAAAAAAGGCTGGGTGCAGCGTGAAGGCGATACGGTGGATCGCCGCCGTAGCCTTTTAACCCTGACAGAGGAAGGTCGCAGGGTCTTTAATACCTTGGGCAAGCACGCCATTGATTTTGAGGATGATGTCTGTGCATCCCTGACGACAGAAGAATATGCGGCGCTGGACAGAATTTTGAAAAAGCTATCCAAGCGGTCCGAAGCCTTGTCTTAAACGGCGTCTTCTTCGTCGCTTTTCGTACAGCACATATCATAAAAATGCATGGCAGACAGACCAAGAGCGGCAATAAAGATCGCTAAAAACATCGGCACACCGATCAACGTGCTGCCATAAATCATGGGCAGCATGACCAGCCAGGGTAAAAGAAGCTGAAAAGGCATGTTGAATTCTCCACATGTTAAATAAATTTTGTCAGATTGTGCGATCCATCCGTTTGATTTTCAAGCCTTAAATAATTCAATGAACTGTTATTGCGAATTTAACACTAAGTTCACTTGAATATCTTACAGTTTTATGACTAGGTAGAGAGTAAGAAAATAAATAGTAAGCGCCTTTGAAATAAGATCTAAACTATGACCCAATCGGAATCAGACATCTCTATTCTTGTGGTCGATGATGACCCAGTTATGCTCAAGCTGGTGATCCATTATTTGCAACAAAAGAACTATCAGGCTTTTGGGGTTTCCAATGCCGATGAAGCTTTGGCGCGCCTGAATGAAGACAATTTTGATCTGTTGATTTTGGATCATTACATGTCGACAGGCATGACCGGTCTGGAGATGCTGAAAAAGCTTCGAAAAGATGGCATAGATATGGCCGTCATTATGTTGACGGGGGCCAGTGATCAGGATTTGGTCATTGAAGCCATGCAATCCGGTGCGCTTGATTTTATTAAAAAAGGAAAAGGCAAAAAATTCTTCAATAAGCTGGAACGCGGTGTCATGCGTGCCCTTCACGTCAGTCATCTAAAACGTCAGATGACCCAGACCCATGCCGCATTGGAAGAAAGTGAAAAACGCTATCGCCAATTGTTTTTAGGGTCAAAAGCCGTTCTGTTGATCGTTGACCCCGAAGATGGTCGGGTTGTAGATGCCAACAAGGCGGCCTGTCGTTTTTATGGTTTTGGTTTAAAAGAATTTCGAACCAAGAAAATTTCCGATATCAACACTCTTAGTCCTGAAGAAATAAAGGTGGAGATGGACCTCGCGCAAAAAGAAAGCCGCGAACATTTTTATTTTAAACATCGTCGTGCCGATGGCAGTGTGCGTTATGTTGAGGTCCATTCCGGTCCTATTGTGATGGACGATAGAACCAACCTTTATTCCATTGTGCACGATATTACGGACCGCCACCGTGCAGAGGTTTTTTTGGCGGGGCAGCATAAAACGCTTGAAAAACTGGCAAAGCAGGAACCGTTGGGTGAGGTGCTGGATGAATTAACCCAGATGTTGGAAGAACAGCATGCCAATGCACATTTTGCTATTTTTTCAGTAAATAAGGACGGTCGGTATTATCTGGAAAGCGCGCCCCATCTGCCTGAAGAATTTGTACTATCTGCCCGCACGAGAGGAATTGACCAATACTGTAGCCTGCTTAAAGGAGAGTGCGGGCTGTCCGGCTTTAAAGGCGTAAAGGCGCGTTGTGATACGTGTCAGGCCCGCAGTTGGATGGAAATATCAGGGATTGCCGATGCGGTGGTGCAATCGATCTACTCGCCCACGCGGGAGATGATCGGTTTTTTCTGCGCCTTTTTCCCTGAAAAAATGAGCCAGAGCGATAAAGATATCACTTTGGACTATATGAAGAAGAATGCCTCTTTGGCTGGGATTGCCATTGAACACCACAAGCAGGTTCAGGCAATCAATCATCAGGCGCAGTTCTTACAAACCGTCATCGATGCGGTACCGACACCCATCTATTATGAAGATCGAGAGGGTGTCTATATTGGCTGTAATGATGCCATGGCAGATTTTTTTGAACGTTCTACAGAAGAAATTGTGGGTCATCAAATCAATGAATTTTATCCCGAAGGCAGAGACAAGTTTGACGAGGTGAACAAGACCCTGTTGGAAAAAGGCGGGAGCACGGTTGTCGAAGGTGCGATGAAACGCTCAGACGGGGATCATCACGTGATGATCCATAAGGCTCGTTTTCAAGAACCGGATGGGACCCCCGGTATCGTTGGGGCGGTGATTGATGTTACTGAAAGTAAATTGACAGAAAAACAATTACGTTTGGCCCAGACCGTATTTGATACAACTTCCGAAGCTATTGTGGTGACTAATCTGGAAAACCGCATTCAGGCAGTTAACCCGTCTTTCAGCCATGTAACGGGCTATAGCGAACAGGAAGTCTTGGGCAAAGACCCCAGTTTTTTGAGTTCTGGTCGCCATGATGAGATATTTTATCAGCGAATGTGGCAGCAGTTAGGGGCAACTGGGCGCTGGCAGGGTGAAATTTGGAACCGACGTAAAAACGGTGATATTTATGCTGAATGGCTTTCGATCTCCGCTGTTTTGGATGCGAACAAAAATGTCAGCCAGTACGTGGCGGTCTTTAGTGATATTACCAAGCGTAAAAGAGCAGAAGAACTGATCCGTCATCAGGCTAATTATGATGCGCTGACCAATTTGCCCAATCGCACTTTGTTCCTGGATCGTTTGAGCCGGTCAATGATGCGCGCAAAACGTCAGGAAACGCAAGTTGCACTGATGTTTTTGGATTTGGATCGTTTTAAATGGGTGAATGATACGCTAGGTCATAATATTGGCGATGTGTTGCTACAGGAAGCCGCCGCGCGCATCCTGCATTATGTGCGTGAAACGGATACGGTTGCCCGATTGGGAGGGGATGAATTTACGATCGTTCTGCCAGATTTGAAACATACGCAGGATGTGGAGAAGGTCGCACGTAAGATTTTGGAGGTTCTGTCCAAGCCCTTCCAAATTTCCGGGCAGGAAATTTTTGTCTCTGGTAGTGTTGGGATTACGATTTATCCTGATGACGGCAAAGAATTGGAACTTCTATTGCGCAATGCCGATACTGCCATGTATCGCGCCAAGGAAGCCGGACGCAATGATTTCCGTTTCTTCACTGCCGAGATGAATACCGAAGCCCACCAGCAAATGATTCTGGAACGTGATATGCGCCAGGGCATTGAACGCGATGAATTTATTGTTCATTACCAGCCTGTTGTTGATTTGCGTACGGATAAGGTGGTGTCTTGTGAAGCGCTTGTACGCTGGCAGCATCCAAGACGGGGATTAATCGGGCCGGGCTTTTTTATCAGTATCGCCGAAGAAACAGGCTTGATAAACAAGATCGGTGAGATTGTGCTGCGTCAGGTCTGTAATCAGATCAAAATCTGGCAGGATGACGCGGTGATGCAAGATGTCCGCGTGGCAGTCAACCTGTCGCCGCGCCAGTTGCAAAGTGAAAATCTGTTGAATGAATTTTTGCAAATTCTGGAAGAAGCTGGCGTGTCGCCCAACTCTTTGACCTTGGAAGTGACAGAATCTTTGGTAATGCAGGACCCGGAAGGCGCAGCAAAACTTTTGGATGATATTCGTGCCATGGGCTTTAAAGTGGCGTTGGATGATTTTGGTACAGGCTATTCATCGCTGAATTATCTCAAACGTTTTTCTTTTGATGTTTTGAAAATTGATCGTACGTTCATTACCGATATTGAAAGCGATGAAGGAGATGCCGCCTTGGTGGAAGCCATTATCGTGATGGCCCATAAGCTGGGTATTCATGTGGTGGCCGAAGGGGTAGAAACGAACCCGCAGCATGATTTTGTCTCGGGCCAGAAGTGTGACTTTATTCAGGGCTTTTTCTACAGTCAGCCTCTCACACCCGAAGCCTTTATGGAATTTTGTGAAAAGCACAATGCTTGACCGATAGAGCAATCGGTCTATAAAGGTTGACAAGTAAGACATGACAACAGGGACAAAGGTTTCATGACGGGGCAGCCAACCTTCGATAAACCGTTTCAGGACAGATTACAGGAATTGTTTTTATGGCGCCGCGATGTGCGTCACTTCAAAACAGACCCGTTACCTAAGGGGACCTTAAATCAGTTGTTGGAAACCGCAACGCTGGCGCCTTCTGTTGGCAATAGTCAGCCCTGGCGGTTTGTGAAAGTGCTGGACCCGGTGCGGCGCAAGGCTATCCGTGATAATTTTGAAGCCTGTAACAAAGATGCCATGAAAGATTATGAGGGGGAGCGGGCACAATCCTATGCATCCCTGAAATTGTCTGGCCTGGATCGTGCCCCGGCCCATATCGCGGTCTTTTGTGCAACTGAAACCAAAGTCGGACAGGGGCTTGGACAGAAAACCATGCCTGAAACCCTGAAATATTCGGTTGTTTCCAGTATTCAGACCCTGTGGCTGTCTGCACGTGCCCAAGGGATTGGCCTTGGCTGGGTGTCGATCATTCAGCCCGATGAAGTCAAGAAAATTTTAGATATTCCGCACAAAGACTGGGACCTTGTGGCCTATCTTTGCATTGGCTATCCCGAAGAAGAACATAAGGTCCCTGAACTAGTTCGAAAAGGCTGGCAGGATCGGCTTCCTTTAAGTGAAACGGTGATTGAACGATGAATGAACAGTTGAAAACAAAAGCCTTTTGGCGTCGTGCTGCCGCAATTTTTACGCTTGTCTGGATTGGCTTTGTCGTTGTCTTTACCCAGGGCGAAGAAGATCATTGGCTCAATCACACCATGTTCTTGCTGCCGATTGCCTTTTGGGCCGTCGTCTTGTTTGTGTTTCGTAAGGAAGAACGACCTTAATTAATAGTACATGTGGTCATCAGGAGGGTCGTCACGTTCCTGAGCCAAGCTGAAAATGCCCCAGCCCATGCCGATGCTGCCAAAGGTGATGGCAAGTCCGGTAAACAGCATTACGACCACCAGCCAGCCATCTTGTGTTGCTGAAATCATGGTCCAGAGCTTGCTGACATCGTAATAAAGCAACAACCCGCCAAAGAAAAAGCCACCACAGATACCGGCCATCATGTGTTTAAACAGGAAAAGCAAGGTTGTCTTTGCAGTCCAGTGAAGGTTTTCAAAGGGTTTTTTCATGGTCAATCAAACCTCAAGAGATTTGATATAAATAACCTTCCCACCCAAAGATTCAATCATTTCTTTTACTGTAGTTTGACACTGATCTACACGGTTTTCATCCGTACCACGCAGGACGAGGCTGACACCAAAGGCCCCTTCTTTAAAATAGGGATAGCTGCCTATATCAATATCGGTGAACTGATCCTGTATATCCCCCAGTTTTTGGGCGATTACGCCTTCGGTCAGATCGGTGGTCAGGGTGGCTGATTGCACGGTTGCCCCGCCTTTTAGACGATCTTTCAGATTATCAAACATGGCACAGGTGATTTTAGGAACGCCAGCCAGCACAAAGACATTTTCCACCTGAAAGCCTGGGGCTTTGCTGATCGGGTTTTCAATCAGGATCGCCCCTTTGGGGGTATGGGCCATACGCAAGCGAGCTTCGTTTAAGTCTTCGGGTTTGTAATGGCTTTTCAACATGGCATGGGCATCATCATTCAGCCCAAATTCAAGTCCAAAGGCCTTGGCAACACAGGATGCGGTAATGTCGTCATGGGTTGGGCCAATGCCGCCGGTTGTAAAGACATAATCAAATTGGCTGCGCAGGTGATTAAGCGTGTGGATAATTACATCTTCCAGATCAGGGATGACGCGGGCTTCACGGACCTGAATGCCAAGTTCATTCAGAGATGTTGCAAGAAAAGACAGGTTGGCATCCTTCGTCCGCCCGGACAGAATTTCATTTCCGATAATGAGGATCGCGGCCGTAACAGGGGTGCTCACGTTTTCTTTAGTCCTTTTTCATTTTTTCATACATGCCTTTATAGGCAGTCATGAATTTATCAAGCGTATGTTGGATGGTGTCGCGGGTATTTCGCGATGTATCTTCCCCGGTTTCACGGGCTTGCTGGCGCGAAAAGATCACTCGGTCGATCAGACCAAGGATACCATCTGTGATCCCTTGCAATGGCTTGGGCAGATTGGCTTTTTCACCTTCCAGACATTGCGAGGCCTTGGTGAAGTCTTTTTCATATTTAATCAGGTGTAGTACCAGTATGGCTTCAAAGAAATAATCAAGGCAATTGCGCAAGACGCGCGGTTCGGCACGTTCTTTCAACAGCTTGTTGATCTGATGGGCATAGGCCATGGGGCGACGACCCATTTCAGGCACAGATAAAGGAAGACGTCCTTCATCCAGTTTTTGGCCCATGCAGGCGCCTTGTACTTCATCCAAACCGATAGAGTTTTTGGTATAAAGCAGGTTCAGGATCAACATCTCAAAGAAGTTCTGATCGTTGTTTTTGAAGCTTTGTTCCAATGCACGAGCCACGGCGCCTTTGGCGTTAGACCCTTGCTTGGCCTGATCTGCGATTTGAATGATCCGTTCAACTTCAGCCTTAAACAGGTTTTCACGCATGCCGGACAAATAAGATAAAATTCCGAAGTTGAAGGTCTTGGGGAAGAATATTTCGCCGCGATCTTCGGATTCCTTGAAGATATCGATAACCTTTTCCCAAGCTTCTTTCTTTTTCGGTCCTGTCTTTTTCGGGGCGGGGGCAGCTTCTTTTTTCTCTTTCCCTAATAGCTTGGAGAAAAGCCCGCCTTTTTTGGCTTGTTTGCCACCAGAACCACCGCCTGATTTCTTCGGACCAGCCCCGCTTGCAGCACGTTTGGCGGCTTCGGTCTGTGCAGCGCCCCAACCGGAAAAGCCCGTCTCCACCACTTCCAATAAGGCACGTTGCTTATCACGCAGGACAGCCCGAATTTTTTCTTCATCGGCATTGGGGTCGATTTCGTTATAGATCCGACGGGTGAGAACTTCGCGGTTATCTATGATGACAGCCTTAATGGCATCTTCAATGAGGACACTGAATTCCAGCGAATATAAAAATAGAGGTGGAATGCCGATATCATTAATCGAATGGCGACCATAAAGATGGACACTGCGCAATACGTCCAGCTTGCCATCAAAGTGACGCACCATGGACTGAATACAAATTTTTTCTGCCAGTTCGTAAGGAAATTCAGGCTCTTTCGGTTTTTGTTTCTGTTGTTCTTCTGGTTGTGGAGGGGTGCTCGCTTTCTGTGCAGCTGCTTTTTTAGCCTGTGCTTCCTGTTTTTTCTTTTCTTTTAATTCCTGGGAGCGTTTGGGCAGGTTTTCCAGACCGGACATAATTTCTTCGGCACGTTGGCGCACAAGTCGGGTGAAAGAAGCATCACGAAAGTCTTTACATTGTTCCATAACGGTCAGAACAAAGCGGATTTGTGTCAGGAACGTTCCTTTTTGCAAAGCATCGGGATCGCCTTCTGCTAGGACTTTAAGCACGCGTTGAGCCGCCCCATCGACTTGCGACATCATCGCTGCTTTACCTTCATCGGGTTTCAGCGATGACAGTTCCGTCATGGCGGCTGTCAATTCGACTTTTTCAAAATCAGCTGGTTTTTCTTCTGACACGATAAGACCGTATTATTGTTTACGTTTCCATTTTCTTTTTATTGGCAAATGTAAGGATAAATTGCTGGAAAAGCAATTTAATCTGCTCAAGACATATGCCAACAGTCTTACTTTAAATCAGAAAGGTTAACAAAGTCGATACATAAGGCACCTAAAGCGCATGTTTGCACTTGGGTTTTGCGGCTTTCAGCTGACCGTCTTCTAAACTGAGGTAGCGTTCAGTCACCTTACGGCGAAAATGTGCATCATGGGAAATGATGACCAAGGCCTGTGGTAAGTTGGTCAGAATTTCCAATAAACGTTCCTGCGTGCCTTCATCCAGTGCGTTTGTCGGTTCATCTAGCAACAGGATGTCGGGCTGCATGGACAGAACGCAAGCCAGACTGACAAGGCGCTTTTCACCCCCCGACAGGTTGTGGGTTGCGCGCTCACGCAAATGCCCAAGGTGCATATTGTGTAGGGTATCTTCGACGATCTGCATGACCTCGTCAGTAGGTTTCCCCAAATTAAACAGACCAAAGGCGATATCTTCGGCAACCGTAGGGCAGAAAAGCTGGTCATCGGGGTCCTGAAAAACCAGACCGATCCGGCGGCGGACTTCTTTGAAATCGGCTTCTTTGTCCCGTTTTTCCCCAAAGGCAAAAACCTCGCCTTGTGTTGGTTGGTTAAGGCCGACGATGATATGAAACAGGGTGCTTTTCCCCGCACCATTGGGACCCGTAATGGCAATGCGTTCGCCTGTCGACAGGCTGAAATCGACACCTTTCAAGGTGGCTTGATGGGCAGGATAGGCAAAATGGATGTTTTTTAGTTCAATCAACTTATCCATAAAACTGGTCCAATGCGATCAGGGAAATAAGAAATAAGGTGGCAAGCAGGCTAAAGACCCGATCACGGCGTTGAAAGTGAAAGTCAGAAATTAAATAGAACTTCCCCTGAAAGCCCCGACATTTCATCGCGGCGAGAATTCTTTCAGAACGTTCCAGACTACGGACCAACATCATGCCGAGTAAATAACCGATTGAACGATAGGTGTGAAGATTGTTTCCGGGCTTGAAACAACGTGCGCGCATGGCATTTCTAAGACGAAAATATTCAATCTTCAAAACGTCGATGTAGCGCACACTGAACAGCATCAGATGGATCAGATTTTCGGGGACTTTTAAACGGTTTAATGCATGCCCAAGGGTAATGGCATCAATGGTGCCGACAAAGGCAAGTAAGGCCATGACCACTGCATTGGCGATCAAGGCGATTTCCAACGCTTTTGACAATCCTTCTTTGCTTGCCCCCCACGGCCCGACATGAAATAGAATTTCACCCGGTGTGGTAAAAGGCAGCATGCACAGAAGAAACAGAATAAAGCCATCCATGGTTACAACTTTTTTCATGGCTCCTCGCATGGGAAGCCCGGCTGAAAAAAGTAGGAATAACCCTGTTAAAAATGATAGTCCCAACGCCTGAAAGCTGTTTAGGCTGATAACCGTAAAGGCAAACAAGCAGGCCGCAATCACACGGGCACGCGGGTCGGTGCGATTGATCCATGTTTGATCATCAAGTTCACCGCGCGCACGCATGATATTGGATACGTTGGGACCGTAGTGGCTCATGGCGCGCTTTTTTCTTTTCGGCGTGCCATAATGTAAAAAACAATACCTGTTAGGCCAAAGATGTAGCCGATCCCACCCAGAATAGATTGGAAATTGTTCTTTTCTTTATAAGCGGCAATTTCCTTACGAAGGGGCTGAACTTCTTTGCGCACAGCCTTGGCGATCATGCGGGTGAGCTTTTCTTCACCGATAATGGGGCGCTCAATATCGGATTGCGCTTTTACAGCCTCTTTGGGTGGTTCTGTGTTTTTAAGGCCTATGCCTTCGGGTAGTTCATTTGCGGCCATAAGATATTGTGCCACATGGCCCGCCCCTAGGTTTGCGACAAATTTGTGAGCAATCGCTTGAGTTGGAGTGAAACGAAACAGACCTTCTTCACCGACGACAGTTTCACCGATTTTTTCGTCTTTGTCGTTGAACACTTCGACCAGCGTGCCTTTTTCAGCCATAATACCGTTGGAAAAACCAACTTCACCTTCAATATCGGCGCCATCTGTCCAGGCAGAGGCGATGACTTTATGGGCAAGCGCATTTGTTGTGATTAAAAAAGTCAGCATAAAAGCTGTGAGAAAGAGATTACGCATTCTTGAGGCTCCCTTCAACGGGGCTGAAGTCTCTTAATAGTTCGGGTTTAACACGGTGGATTAAAGCGACAGCACTGGCGCATAAAAATCCTTCAATTATCATGACCGGGATATGGGCCAGAACAACCAGTTTTGCAGCAGGTAGAAAGGCTTCACCTGTCAGAGCCAAAGCAAGGGTGACCAGAAGGGCTGTCGTGAGGATGGCACCGCCACCCGCAATAGCCGCCCAGAACATGGCGACTTTTTTATGCTCGCTTTTGATGCCTTGGCTGCAAATATAATGAACTAGGACGGCAGGAAGGGCGATGGCAACGGTGTTGACACCTAACACGGTGACCCCGCCATAACCAAAGAAGATAGCTTGTAATAAAAGACCGACAAATAAGGCCGGGAAAGCCATCCACCCTAACAAAAGTCCGGCGAGACCGTTCATGATTAAGTGGACACTGCTAGGCCCAATGGGAACATGGATGAGAGAGGCGACAAAAAAAGTGGCGGTCAGCATGCCGGCAGCGGGGATTTTTTCCATATCCATTTTGCGCAAGCCCCAGCCGATGCCGGCGGCGGCAATAACGCCGCCGGCAATGACCACTTCGTTTGATAAGGCACCATCAACAATATGCATGGTCTTATCCTTTTCGTTATTTCAGATCGAACGCCTGAATCCACAGAACGGCGTCTTGGGACAGTTCTTTGCCATTAAATTCTGTATCTGGACCAGAACCCAACGCAGCAAACCCCCAGTAACCCGCTTTGGGGATGCCGAAGCTGAATTGACCATTTTGGTCACTGATGGCGACGATGGTGCCACCGGGATGAGTTGCAGAGGCATCTGATGACGGTTTGTTCGCTGTCATGTCCGGCTCGGCCGTCATGTGTTCAATTTCAATTTCAACACCAGCGGCGGGCTTGCCTTCTTTTAAAACAACACCTGAAAAAGTTGAGCCAACGATAGCCCCATAAGGTTTATTCAACGGCAGGATTTCTGTTTTTAGACCCATAGGTTCATTCCAATCGGTCGGTGCAGTTCCTTTGTTGAGGATCACTTTTGTGATTTGCTGGATGTAGATATCTTCACTTTTTTCCATATAAGGACTAGGAACAAGGACAACGCCATAATCGCCGTTACGTTTGATCTTGATCGAGCCTTCATAAGCCTTTCCAGAGTTGGATGTACCTGTGAATGTGATCGGCTTGAGCGTGTCCAACAGGTCAGTCTTTTTACCCTTGAAGACAGAATAAAATTCAAGCGGTTTGTCCATATCCATAGTATGGCCGTTCTCCATCGGATGCCCGAAGACAAGCTTCAATGGAAGCTCAGCCGGTTTTTCGATGTTGCTGTCAGGTGTGTAAACAAGTTGAAAATGTGCATTGGCGGCACTTGCAGCGAAAATTGAAGCAGCGCAGGCGAGTGAAAATAGCGTTTTACGCATGTGTATGATCCCCTCGATCAAAAATGAAAATGTCTAAATCGAGCGAGATGATGGTTTTATGGTGTGTCAGGAAATTAAACCATGAGCCACCCCGCTCAATCTTCTTGGTATGGCAGGTCTCCTGGCTTTGCGCTTTTTCGCCCTGTCAGCCTTCCCGAATAACAATTCAGTGGCATGTTGACAGCACATTTGCGCTTACAGTTGCGGGGGCAGCCATGGTTTTGATCCCTGATGGGTACGTCGCACCATGTTCCCTTTTAATCCCCTAGACTCTTGCCTTTGGGGAACCATGAACTCTTTTTAGAATTTATTGATATGACGAGTCAATGAAATAGTATGATGATATGTCATAAGTATATGTGTTTTTGTTCAGATTTATGTGGAATACAAAATCGAACAATACACTTTCCCTGCGCTTGATTGTTTATATTTTGGAAACAATCTCTTTCATCCTTTGGCATTGTTGCGCTGCAATGGCCTGCCTACTCTGTAAAAAGATAACTTTTCATACAAAAAGGATGATGCTTATGAAAAAAACACTTTTTGCTGCTGCGATTGCCTTCGGTCTGACGACTTCTGTTGCTCAGGCTGAACCTGTGAAATACACTTTCGATAAAGCCCATACATCGATTGAGTTTCATATTAATCACTTGGGTTTTTCAAACTTCCAAGGTGAATTTCAGGATTTCGACGGCACGCTTGTGTTTGATGAAGCCGCCCCCACCAAAAGCTCGGTTGACGTGACAATTGATGTCAACAGTGTAGATACAGACGTTGCTAAACTTGATGAACATCTTAAGTCCGCAGATTTCTTTAATGTGACAAAGTTTCCGTCCATGTCTTTCAAAAGTAAATCCATCACTGTGACAGGGGATAAGACAGGCAAGATTGTTGGTGATTTCACCCTGATGGGCGTGACCAAAGAACTGACGCTTGATGTGACCCTGAATAAATCCGCACAACATCCGATGATGAAAATTCCGGCGGTTGGTTTTTCAGCAACCGGTGTAATCAAACGCTCTGAGTTCGGTATGTCGACCTTTGTACCGGCAGTGGCTGATGACGTTTTCATCCGTATTGAAACAGAAGCACAAGCTAAATAAGCCCTAGGGTCTGACCCTCGTGCTTTAAGGAGAAACGTCATGATGTTGCGTAACACAGAAGACACATTCGGCTGCATTGCCAAAGGATTCCATTGGATCATGGTTTTAGGGTTTATTGCCCTGTATGTGATCGGTTTTTATATGACCGGGCTGCCTTTGGGTCCGGATATGTTTGAACAAATCGCCCTCCATAAATCCATTGGCATGATTGTCTTGGGCCTTTCTGTGTTACGGCTGGTCTGGCGTTTCACCAACCCGAACCCGAAATTGCCCAGTGGTATGCCTACCCATGAACGTATCGGGTCTTATGTTTCCCATATCGCCCTTTATGGGGTGATGATTGTTATGCCACTGTCCGGCTGGGCCATGAGTTCGGCGGCCAATTACCCGGTCAGTATTTTTGGCTGGGTGACGATGGCGAATATTATGGACCCGTCTAAAGAGGCAGTGGAGTTTTTGAAATCATTTCACGGCCTTATGGCCTGGGTGATTTTGGCTTTGATTGCAGTGCATGTTCTGGCCGCTTTGAAGCATCACTTCATTAACAAAGATAATGTGTTAACCCGTATGCTGCCCTTTACAGCCTTTGCTTTGATTGTGATGGCGAATTCGGCACAAGCAACGGATTGGACCGTGCGTAGTGAGGACAGCAAATTGGGGTTCTTTGCAACCCAGGCAGGGGCTGAATTTGAAGGCGCGTTTCAAAAGTTTGACTCTCAGGTTAAATTCGATCCGGCTCATCCTGATGATACGCAAGTTAAAATCATCATCGATATGGCCAGTGTGGATACGCAAAGTGCAGACCGCGACAGCAACATTGTGACAGAAGACTGGTTTCACGTCGCAAAATTTCCAACAGCGATATTTGAAACGAAGTCTGTGCGCGAAGGTGAGAATGGGGGCTATATCGCGGTTTCTGATTTGACCATGCGCGGGGTGACAAAAGAAGTCGACTTACCCTTCACGGTTGAGATCGAAAATGGAAAAGCCCATGCTAAAGGCGAGATTGCAGTTTCAAGAACCGATTACGGGATCGGGCAGGGACAATGGGCAGTGAGTACGGTTGTTGGCGACGAGGTGCGCATTTTCTTTGACTTACAGGCCGACGCACAATAGGTTCTGTCCCTCTTTTGACCGACTTGGGACAGTGATTATGGCCTCGAAAAAATCTGGTAAATATATTGGTGACGCAGGTATTGCCAAATTCCTTGAACAATATAAAAGCCAAACACCGTTTTATGTCGTGCGTATGCGTGTTTATGGTGCGCTGGCCAGCCCGAACAAGGAGTTGCTGCCCGTGATGGTGGTTGCCAGTTTTTGGGAAGAAGATAAATTCCCTAAATTTGTCACAAAGGACGAAGCAGAAACGTTTTTTTCTACTTTTATGGGTCTGTGGCGACGTATGGAAAAAACGGCTGAAGCTGGTCAGAAGGTTCTGAGCGCGCGTGGTAAACTAGCCACATTGGAAGAGGCCAAGGAAACCCTGCTGAGGCGCGTTGAAGAAATCGATGCGGGCTTTATCGAAGGATTTTGGGGTGGACAGGAAGATATGAAAATGCCGTCTGCCACCGCCGCCCTGATTGATGGTTTAAGTGATGAGGCCGAATCGTACAATCGTTTGTTAGAAGATGTTTCAACTTGGTCGGACTATAATGACGCGATGCGCATGGCCTTGATGGAAGAATTGGAAGAGCGTGATACGTTGGTTGAAGATGCCATGAAGGCCTTGCTTTTGTTGAAAGAAAAATCAAAAGAGACAGAACATTAGTATCCTAAAGTATTAGTTCGAACTGTAACAAAATCTAAAAATATTGCTGAAATTGCCGGATTATATTATACTTTCGAATAGTATTTGGGGTTTCTTTTTTTAGGTTTTACCATGCTTTCGCCGGCTTCAACATCTGTAAGGTACGGCCATGCGACTTTGGATAGGTCAAAGCGACCAGGTCTGTTGCGTGCCCTTGTTATTTGCAGTTCTGGAAAATTCAGGACCGAGATGGTGTCTTCTTTAACAAATGCCTATGAAGTGGATTTCTATTCGTCCACCGATGCCGCGATCCCGGCTTTACGTGGGAGCGTGACGCCCGGCCTGATCGTTATGGATTATAACCTGATGGTTCGTCATTCACGTGAATTCATGAAGATCAAATTACAGGAAGAAGAATTGCAGGAAATCCCTATTCTGGTGACAGGAACGGTGGATCATGACGAGTTTATCCACACGGTTCGGATGGTCTGTCGGGTGCATTACCTGCAACGCCCCTTTTTACAGTCGCAATTACGCGAAGCTGCCGCCCATCTGGTGTCCGCACCGATAGAAGATCGCTGGAAGAAATTGCCGGCACGTCAAAAAGAGGCTTTGCAGCAAACAGCCATTAATTTCCGTGCGATCGAAAAAAAGGTGAGAAAGGGTTTAGGCCTGAATATGGAAGACACCAGGGAAAGCTGCACACCCTTGATGGAAGAGGTGCTGGATGGAAATGGGGCGGCTTTGATGGAGAATGTCAAAGGTCATCATAATCATACGTATGTTCATTCGGTCAAAGTTGCGACCCTGATGACCATGTTGGCCAAAGCCATCGGGATCAAGGGGCATGAACTGCTGACTGTGACGGCAGCTGGTATGTTGATGGATGTGGGCAAAATCGCGACCCCGCAGGACGTTTTGAACAGTCCGGATAATCTGGATAAAGACCAGATGATCGAAATGAAAAAACATGTCTATCATACGCATGATATTCTGGAACAAAGCGATGGCGTAACCGAAGGCATTAAGGTTGTGGCTGAACAGCATCATGAAAAACTGGACGGATCTGGATATCCTTTTGGTCTGAAGGGCAAAGATTTAAACGAACTGGCACGGTTTGCCGCCATTTCAGATATATTCTGTGCCCTGACCGACAAGCGTCCCTATAAGCCAGCCTATAGTTTCAACCAAGCCATCAAGGTGCTGGAAAAGATGGAAGATCAGATCGATCCATTCTTGTTGGCCCTGTTTAAAGAAATTGTCTTGCTGGCTTACGCGGATCAATCTTCAGTTCATTAGGGACCTGACCCTAGGCTGATTTCAGACCATTTAAAAACAAAACGACTTGTGATTTTAATTGATCCGCTTGTGTGGAGACATCCCCAACGTCTTGCAAGACATGGTCGGCGGCCACATTTGTTTGGGTGGCGGCGCCTTCCACGGTTTTGATGTTATCGGAAATCTGCGCGGCATGTTGGGCCACATCCCCCACATTGGCGGAAATATCCTGTGTGGCAAGGGATTGCTGTTCAACTGTTTCGCGCACGCTTGCAGCCTGATCGCCCACGTTGGAGATGGTTACGCAGACTTCCTGAATGGCGGCAACGGACTGATTGGTGGTCTCCTGCATGCGTTTGATATGTTCGGTAATTTCCTGTGTGGCTCTGGCTGTTTGGTTGGCAAGGTTTTTAACTTCACCCGCCACCACAGCAAATCCTTTACCTGCATCACCTGCACGCGCGGCTTCAATGGTGGCATTTAGCGCAAGAAGGTTTGTTTGGGCGGCGATATCAGCAATCATGCTGACCACTTCACCAATGCGTTCTGAGGCTTCGGACATCCAATGAACGGTTTGGGAGGCATTTTCCCCTTTCGCGATTGCATCTTGAATGGCGCCCATGGATTTACTGGCATTGGCGCTAATCTCCCCAAAAGAGGCGGAAAGCTGGCCTGTTGCACCGGCAACATGCTGAACATTGCTTTGGGTTTGGTCGGATGCGCTTGCTACTGAACGGGTTTGTTCCAATGTGGTTTGGGCTGTCGTTTGAAGGGATTGCGCACTTTCTTGCATACGTGCTGTTGATTTTTCGGTTTCTTCCAGAACTTGGCGAATGGTTGCATCAAAATTGTGGCTGAGTTCTTCAATTTTTTGGGCACGTTTGGCCCGTTGAAGCTGGTCTTTATTTTGTTCAGCCTCTAAACGCAGACGTTCTTCACTGTTTTCTTTGAAAACGTTCAATGCTTTTGCCATGGCGCCGATTTCATCGCGGCGCTCTTGGTCTGGGATCGTGATGTTTTCGTGTCCATGGGCCAGTTCAGTCATGATGCGGGTGATCTTGCGCAAAGGATTGACAATGGTCTTGAGGGATAAAACCACCATGAGCGCACTTAAAACCACAGCGAGAACGCCAAGCAAGTAACTGGTTGTTGTTAGATTGCGAACGGCTGTCACTGCCTTATGTCCCCCTTCTTCCATTTCCAGACGCTTTTGGACGACAAGCCCTGTTTTTGGATGGCTTAACCGGGTGAGGATCCGTTCTGCCAGCGGAGTAACGTCTGTTACCAGCAGTGCGCGGGAACGGTTCCAGTCCGGTTGGCGGCGAAGCTCGATCAATTTTGAAAAGAGGGGAGTAACTTTTTGAGCAGATGCTGAAAAGCCAGACATAAATTTTTCCTGTGTCGGGCTCAATAAAACCTGATTTTCTTCCAGTGCCGCGAGCTGTCCCATCGCCCAGCCCCAAACGGCCTGATATTGATCTGCATAGTGTTTTTCCCCGGTCAGAAGGTAAGCACGCACATTGCCTGTGACCACAGCCAAGGCACTGCGGAGATCACCCATTTGACCGAGCATTTTTTTGCGAATTGGTGTGGCGTCGCGGTTAATTTCTTCAATATAGGCTTGGGAAATATCAGACAGCATGCCATCGGTTAAGGGAGTGACTTCTGTGTTGAGCAATTGGGTCGCGGGTAAATCCTCTATACTGTGGGCAATGGCTTCAACTTTCTTTTGGCTTGTTTTAAATGCGATCAGATCTGTTTTCAGTTTTTGCCAAGACGTATCTTGTCCTAAAAAACGATCGAGAATTTTTATTTCGGTATTGATGTTCTTCCAATGAAGGGCGCGTTTTGCTTTAAATTGGTCATTATTTGTCAAAACCCAACCGCGCAAGGCTGCCAGACTCGCGTTGACTTCGCTTGCCAATTGACCTTCACTAAAAGCTATTGGGATATTGTTTTCTACAATACGTTCAACAGACCGATCCACCTGATTGCTTTTGAAAATGGTTAGGACGAGGCTGATCAGGATCAGGGCACAAAGAGCAGCGAATGAAAAGCTGAGTTTGGTCCGAAGGCTGGCTTGGGTCAGGGGCATGGCATCATCTTTCAAGGTCACAGAACGCCCCTGTAAAATGCAGTTGAATGTTTTTAAGAGCCAATCAACTGTCCTCACATTTTTGTGTTGTGCCGTGAAACGCCATAAAAATGGAGTAATGATCCGAAAATTTTATAAAATGATGGCAGAAGCGAGCTTTAAGAGCTAATCTATAGAAAAACTACATAGTACCGACAGGAGCCAAAAACATGAGCGACAAAAAATACCGCCTCGTCACACGCGCTGACTTTGATGGCGTTGTCTCTGGGACGTTGTTGTTGGAACTGGATATGGTTGACGAGATTGTCTTTGCAGAACCCAAGGAAATTCAGGATGGGGATTTTGAGGTTGGCGAAAACGATATTCTAACCAACCTCCCTTATGTGGAAAAAGCTTATCTCTGTCTGGATCACCATGCGAGCGAGGTTGAACGTGTCGGTGCGCGTGATAATCTGGTGATTGATGATCAGGCCCCGTCGGCGGCCCGCGTGGTTTATAATCATTTTGGCGGTAAGGAAGCTTTCCCGCAAATTAGCGAGGAAATGCTGGAAGCCGTGGATCAGGCAGATTCAGCACAATATAGCGAAGAAGACATCCTCGCTCCGGATCCATGGGGGTTGTTGAACTTTGTTTTGGACCCGCGCACGGGACTGGACCGTTTTGGGGAATTTGCCATTTCCCATGAACAGTTTATGAAAGATATGATGGTTTATTGTCGTCACCATCCTGTTGATGAAATCCTGAAAATTCCTGATGTGGAAGAACGCTTGCATCTTTATTCGCTGCATGAAGAATTTTTTGAAAACCAACTACGTCGCTCCACAACCGTTTACGATAATCTGGTTGTGTTTGATCTGCGCAAAGAAGAAAAAATGTATGCAGGGAATCGTTTCATGATCTATGCGATTTTTCCGCAATGTAACATTTCCATTCAGGTCATCCCGGAAATTGAGCCGGGTAAATGCTTGCTGGCAACGGGTAAATCCTTACTGGATCGTTCTGCCAAAACAGATGTGGGGCATCTCATGTTGAAATATGGTGGGGGCGGTCATCGTCAGGTTGGTACGTGCCGTATTGAAAATGACCGTGTCGATGAAGTCTTAAAAGAACTGATTGCCAAAATTACAGCCGACGGTTAAGAGAATTACTCCCCTTCCCCGGAGCGATTCCAATGGGGGAGGGCGATCCGTGATGCGGGCAAATATAAAGTCTCGCCATAATCAAAGGTTGCTTCCCCATGTTGTCTCAAGTAGAATAATTTTAATTAAAAAAAGTATCTTTATAGATAAAAAATAAAGTAATAACAGGGCTTTATGTATATAGGGAGAGCAGCTTGCCAAAAAGCAGCGAGAAGAATCACGAACACCTGTTCGCCATTCGGTTGATGCAGCACTTGGTGGTGCCCACCTTTGTGCTGGATCCGGATGGAAAGGTCATGATCTGGAATAAGGCATGTGAGCGTTTAACCAATGTAACAGCCACGGATGTTGTCGGCACAAATGACCATTGGAAAGCGTTTTATGATCAGCCCCGTGCTTGTCTGGCTGATCTTGTTCTGGAAGAACGCACAGATGAAATTGAACGGCTATATGCGGCACATTCGGTCAAGGATGATGTATTTGTCGGGGTGCGTGCTGAAAACTGGGCGGTAATGCCGCGTGCTTCCAAGCGTTTGTATCTGGCGATTAACTGCGGGCCGATTTATGACGATGATGGCAACATGATTGCGGTGGTGGAAACCTTACGTGACATGACCGAACAAAAACGCGCTGAAGAAGCGCTTCATAGTCTGGCCCATAAGGATGGTTTGACAAATCTGGCCAACCGCCGCTCTTTCGACATGAAGCTGGAAGCGGATTTGATGCATGCCCAACGCAAGGAAGAACAAATTGCCTTACTATTGTGTGATGTGGATCATTTCAAACTTTTTAATGACACCTATGGGCATCAGGCCGGGGATGAATGTCTGAAGAAAGTGGCTCGGGTCATTGAAAAACAAGCTTTGCGGCCCACAGATCTGGCGGCCCGTTATGGTGGGGAAGAATTTGCGATTATCCTGCCCAATACAACGCAAGAAGGGGCGTTAAAAGTCGCCAAACGTTTAAGAAATGCGATCTATGATCTGAATTTGGAACATAGCAGCAGCCTAACCAATGAAAGGGTGACGGTTAGTGTCGGTGTGGCTTGCTTTGTTCCGGAAAAAGACATGGAGCCAACTGATTTTATCGAAAAGGCTGATGAAGCGCTCTATCAGGCCAAAGAAGATGGGCGCAATAAAGTGGTTTGTTAACCGTTTAGCTGGGTAATGGAGTCTAAAACAACCTTGTAGGCATCTTCAAGATCAGCAATGATTTTGCTGACATCCGTTTTTCCTCGCGCCAATGCATCTTCTAATTCCCGGGAAGCTTCAAAAATATCATTGGCAGCAATGGCACCAGCAACCCCTTTAATGCTGTGGGCAATCATGCGGGCATTGTCCTGATCTTTCTCTTTCAAGGACTGCTTGATTTCATTGACCAGGTTTGCGCGGTCGCGTTTAAAAATTTCCAGCAACTCACGATAAAGCGCGCTATTGCCGCCCAAACGTTCCAGCCCGCCATCAAGATCAATCCCGGCCATTGTTGGTGGCAGGATTTTGCGATCTTTCGGTTTTGGTGCGACAGGTTCAGGACGTTCAAACGGTTTTGCTTTTTTCGGACGGGTTTTGACCCATTGGGCCAGCGTTTCAAACAAATGGTCTGGTTCTACGGGTTTGGTCAAATGGTCATTCATGCCCGCAGAAATACATTTGTTATGTTCACTGCGCATGGCGTGGGCTGTCATCGCAATGATGGGCAGGTCCTCGAAGCGGGCATCGGCGCGGATCACCCCGGTTGCTTCATAGCCATCCATTTCCGGCATTTGAATATCCATTAGAATGGCATCATAATATTCGGTGTCGGCTTCATTGAGCACCATGTCTGAAGCTTCTTTGCCATTTTCTGCCATATCAACAAGAATACCTGCCCCTTGCAGAATTTCCTGTCCGACCTGGCGGTTGATCTCGTTATCATCACACAGCAGGATACGTGTGCCGGCCAGTTCCAGTTTTGCGGGGCTGTCCATGGTTTTCTTGCGACGCGGACGATCCAGCAGAATTTCCTGACCGAAGCTTATCATGATCGCATCAAACAAGGACGATTGGCTGACTGGTTTTTGCAGGAAGACATCAATCGGGGTATCTTCCAGATTGAGCGAGGCTGCTTTTCCGGCTTGTCCAGACACCATGATGATTTTTGGTAGAAAGACACTCTGGCGGTTTTTAAAAATCTGCTGGGCAGTTTGCAGGCCATCCTGATGGGGCATCTTCCAGTCCATCACGACAAATTCATAGGGACTGCCAAGTGAAATCGCTTTTTCAATCTCGGCAATAGCATCCAGTCCGCTTTCAACCACATGGGCATCAAAAGACATATGGGTGAGCATGGTCTGTAGAATTTCGCGGGAGGCCTTGCTGTCGTCCACGACCAGCACTTTCATGGAATACATATCGCGAGACAGGGCTTTTTTGTCTGCTGTCTCGACTTCTTCATAGCCAAATTTGGCGGTGAATGTGAATGTGCTGCCTTCATTGGGCGCACTGGTAACGCCGATTTGCCCCTCCATCATTTCCACCAGTTGTTTGGAAATGGTCAGGCCCAGACCGGTACCGCCATATTTACGGGTGTTGGAGTTATCAGCCTGATTAAAGGCCTGAAAGAGATTGGCGATTTGTTCGTTGCTTAGTCCAATGCCGGAATCAGATACATTGAATTCAAGCATGACATGGGTATCGCCTTTTTCCACGACATTGGTTGAGACAATAACTTCACCGACTTCCGTAAATTTGATGGCGTTGGAGGTCAGGTTCAGCAAAATCTGACCAAGGCGTAAAGGGTCACCCTTCAAGGTCATTGGGACATCGGGCGAAATATCAAATAAGAGTTCAATGCCTTTTTGTTCCGCGCTTAGGCTGACAAGGTTGCTGAGGTTTTCGAAATTGTCATTAAGGGCGAAATCGACATTTTCCAACTCCATCTTCTTGGCTTCGATCTTGGAGAAATCGAGGATATCATTAATGATCCCAAGAAGGTTTTTAGCAGACACGTCAATTTTGCGGAGATAATCGCTTTGTTGTGGCGTCAGGTCCGTTTTTGAGGCCAGATGGCTCAAGCCGATAATCGCGTTCATCGGTGTTCTGATTTCATGGCTCATATTCGCAAGGAACTGACTTTTTGCCATGTCGCTTTTTTCGGCCTTTTCTTTGGCGGTACGCAGTTCTGCTTCCATGCGCACGCGTTCTGTCAGGTCATCTTCGGTAATGATATAGGTGTTTTCCCCGGTTAAGGGATTGCGGGTGACGCGCACATCGACTGTGTGTTTGCGTGGGCCCCGTTTGGTGTTCATCATGAAATCACCGTGGGTATTTTCCACCCGTTTGGCTTTTTCAAAGATGGTGATGCCTTCGTTCACATCGTGGAAACGACGCACGAACAAGGGCAATTCTTGATTTGGATCTGTACGTTCCTGACCATAGACACCGGATGCGCTAGGGTTCTGGCGCATCAATTCACCTTCTTTGGTGAAGATGGAGATAATCACGGATGTATAGCGTGTGGCTTCGACCAGCAGCATATTTTCCGGCTCTTTCCCCAGATCGACTTCTTCAGAGATAAAGGCCATGATGCCTTGGGATTTTTCTTTCCCCAACAGCAAGGCACGTTGGCGCATATAGACTGTTTTTGGTTCTCCGTTGGGATAAGTTGTCCAGCTTTCCGTTGATTCGCCTAAAGTCGCTGCCTTGTCATAGACCTGTTCCATGCGCTGGCGTGTGCCTTCGCTATCGCCGGACATGTCTTTGTCGATCATATCCTGAACGGTCTTGACGCCCCAAAATTTCAACCCTGCCTGATTACACCACCAGAACTTATAATTACCCAGATCGAAAATCCATGTGGGTGACGGAACGAGGTCGAAATCTGCAAGTTCTGAGCGGTCTATGAAATGGCGTAAATCTTTGTAAGACAAGGAAAAGGCTCTCTTAAATTAATAGTGGAACTGATATTAGCTCAGTTTGCGAACAGATTAAAAGAGCTATCCACATGAAAATTTCAAGAAAGCGCAAAATTCCTTTTTTCAACAAAGGATTGGGCGGGGTGAGTGCTATCATGGAGAAGACCGGCTAACCCATTGGCAACACGTGTTTCAACCCAGGCTGCAGCTTCTTTGCGATCAGCAAAATCAGAGGCCATTGCAGGGCTATGAAAAATCACGTCAACGTAGCAACCTTCAAGACAAAAAACGCGCCAGAGGTGCGGTGGCAGGGTCATATCCCCATACCAGGCAAAAGAATCGCGTTCATCCGGGGTTAAAGCTGTGCCATCGGTTTTGCGGCTAAAGGCAATGGTGACAGGTTGGATGGCACATTCACTGCGGATGTGGTCTTCCATGACCATTTCAAACAAGGAGGATTTAAAAGGTAGGACGATTTCGCCTTTGGAACTGGTTCCTTCCGGAAAGACCATTAGGTGTTCCCCATCCAGAATGCGCTGTTGCAGTTCAACCTTTTGCTGACGGGTCTTAGAGGGTTTGCGTTCAATAAAGGCGGTTTGTGCAATTCGGGCTAGAAAGCCAAATAAAGGCCAGCCTGCTACATCCGCCTTTGCCACAAAGGTAATATCGTGGCAGGAGGCTAATATCGGGATATCCAGGTAAGAAATATGGTTTCCAGCCAGAAGAACTCTTTTACCTTGATAAGCTGTTCCATGATGTTTCACTTTCATGCCAATTATTTTACAAACGCCACGATGCCAGAGGTTGACAAATGGGCGGCGGATGCGCCGCCCCAAGATAAAGATCAGCAGATAAGGCGGGACCAACAGCACTGTCCAGCTTAGGAAGAAGAGGGCACGTATGACCCCGCGGGTAATAGATGTCTTCATGTGTTGGCCTGATTCTCGATATCGGCTGAATCTTGCAGATAATGACGTTGGTAACGACCTGTCACATTGCCGGTTTCGACCAAGAGGCAGACATCGGTGGTGTTGAACTGGTGGTCGATCACAGCGCCTTGACCGATGACACCGCCAACACGCAGGTAGCCTTTGATCAGTGGGGGCATTTCACGTAAAGCCTGACGGCTGTCAATCTGTTTTTTCTTGAGCAGCTTCATGTCCACATAACGGTGATCCAGGGCCTTTGGGGACCATTCCGATGGCGCGCTGTGGTGGTGAGACAGGTAAGAAAGGGCAGAAGCCATCGCTTTTGTATCTGTGCCGGGAAAGCTTGCGCAGCCAAACATCAAAGAGATGTTGTTTTGCGTGATGTAATCGGCAATGCCACGCCATAAAAGCTGCATAACGGCTTTGCCACGGTAGTTGGGATCCACACAGGAACGGCCCAGTTCCACTATTTCCCCGGGGAAATTTTGTAAATGGCTGAGATCGAATTCATCAGCGGAATAAAAACCTTCGTGCAGCATGGCGACAGAACGGCGTAGCAGACGGTAGGTGCCAACGACAAAATCAAGTCCGGCTTTTTCTTTTTCAACATCAATAACCAGAAGATGGTCGCAATAGTCGTCAAAACGGTCAAAATCGCGTTTGGCATCGGCAACGTCTTTGTCAGGGACAGCCCCCATACCTTCGAAAAAGACTTGATAACGCAACCGTTGGGCAGCGCGGACATCTTCTTCTGTTTTTGCCAGGCGAACATCGAGGGTGGATTGATTGAATTGCGTCATTGGTCTCATCACTGATCGTTAATCTTTGTAAAAAATAAATTACAGGACAGACTGGATCAGGAATGTTTCAACGCCGTGAAGCTTTCGTGACGTTAAGGCTTAAGTTTTATGACGCGAAAATCAGTAATGATTTAATGCGGTGTGGTTTTGGAAAAGAGATTGATGACGGCAACCCCGATGATGATAAAACCGATGCCGATCAGGGCAGGCAGGTCGGGGATTTGCTTATAGATAAAGGCCCCTGCGATGGTAACCAGCACAATGCCAACGCCTGACCAGATGGCATATGTTATGCCGATGGGCAGGGTGCGAATGGCCAGTGTCATAAAATAAAACGCCAGCCCATAGCCAATGACAACCACTAGGCTGGGGCCAAGGCGGGTAAATTCCTCAGATGCTTTTAAGCTACTGGTGGCGACAACTTCGCCGACAATGGCGATGGCAAGGTAAAGATAAGCCACAAGATTTAACCCATGTAGGACATTTTAATGTCAAGGGTACGCAGTCGACGGATCACAGTCACCAGCAAGGAATGATAAAAACGCTGTAAAAAGGTTGCATCTGCGTTTGCCATGTCCTGTACCAGTTCATGATCGATGGCTTGCACGACGACGTCGCCCTTTGCAATCAGGGTTGCACTCGCCCCGCCCTGATCGACAAATGACATTTCGCCAACAGTGCCCCCGCGGGTCAGGGGGGTGGATAGTTCGGTTTCTACCCCATCGTCATTTTTACGAATGACGCGGACTTCACCTTCGATAATGACCATCAGTTGGGGGTGTTTTTCGCCTTCAATCATCAGCGTTGCCCCATCCTGAAAGACAAGGTCGGTGGCTTTCTTAGCCAAAATTTCCAGTTCGTCTTTGTTTAACTGCTGAAAGGCTTTGTCAAATGCATCAAGGCTCATGATCGGGCTCGTCATTTTAAATATAATTTATGTTATGACTATCATGCCTTGAGACTTTGGGGTCAAGTCTGGAATCTAATAATTGACGTGCCTTGTGCCTGAGATAAGATACAGTGTCTTAAAAGGGAGCACTGTCATACATGCTCGATTCCGTGCGTTATAAAGTTTTTGGAGAACGCCACCGTTATTATCTGATTGCGGTGCTGGCAGTTGTGCTGGGTCTTATTCTTGCACTGATTGCCCCTAATGTGATCGGGGTCGGCCATATGCCAAAGAAAACGCCGATTAAGATCGGTGTGCTGCACTCCCTAAGTGGGACCATGGCATTAAGTGAACGATCAGTTGCGGAAGCTACGGTTTTGGCGGTGGGGGAGCTAAATCGACGTGGCGGTGTTTTGGGACGCAAGGTTGAAGCAATCGTGATCGATGGACAATCCAATTGGGATGTTTTTGCGCTGCAAGCCAAAAAACTGATTACAGACCATCAGGTATCAGCTGTTTTTGGCTGCTGGACCTCTGCTTGTCGTAAAACGGTAAAGCCTGTTTTTGAACATTATGACCATGTCTTGTTTTATCCGGTGCAATATGAAGGCTTGGAACTGTCGCCTAACATTATTTACACAGGGGCGGCACCAAACCAGCAAATTATCCCGGCAACCAAATGGACCATTGATAATGTGGGCAAACGCATTTATCTGGTTGGATCAGACTATGTCTTTCCGCGTACAGCTCATGCCATTATCCGCACACAGGTGGCCGCGCTAAATGGGCAGATTGTAGGGGAAGCCTATAGCCATCTGGGCGGGACGGATTTTTCTGCGATCATTGATGATATCAAGGAAAAGAAACCGGATATTATTTTCAACACCATCAATGGCGATAGTAATCTGGCTTTTTATAAGCAATTGCGCAGCCGGGGTATCGGTTCACAGGATATCCCTGTCATGTCATTTAGTCTGGCAGAATCAGAAGTGCAGGTTATCGGACCTGACCTTGTAGCTGGTGATTATGCGGCGCGTAATTATTTTCAAACCATCCAAAGTGAGCAGAACAAAGATTTTGTCAGTAAATATCGTGCTCGCTTTGGGGCACATAAGGTGACCACAGCCCCGATGGAAGCAGCGTATTTTGGTGTCTTTATGTGGGCGCAAGCGGTGGAAGAAAGTGGATCCATCCAATATCACGGTTTCCGTGATGCCTTGTTGGGACAAACCCTGAATGCGCCCAGTGGTGTGGTTTATATTGACCCGAACAGTCAGCATACCTGGCGCACCGTTTTGATCGGTCAGGTCAGAACAGATGGCAATTTCGATCTGATCTGGGACAGTGGCCGTCCGGTTCGCCCTGTTCCTTTCCCGGGCTTTATTGCCAAAGCAAGATGGGAAAAATTCTTAAATGACCTGTTTGAAGGCTGGGGTGGTCAGTGGGAGGCAGCGGGGCGCACATGATGGAACCGAATCAGCCCGCGCGCCCTTTTAGCCTGTCAACCGAGATCGGCGGCATGTTTGTGTTGCTTGGTCTGTTGCCCTTATTTCTGATCGGTTGGCAATATTATAAAGGTGTTGAAAAACAGCTTCACGATGAAATTTCACGCAGCCTGAGTGCCTTGGCCGATAATAAGGTGGAACGGGTGGAATCCTTTGCGCGCGATACCTTAAAAGAAGTTCAGGTGCTGGCTAATTCTTCTGTCGTTGCGCGTGCGATGGCGCGGCTAAGCCTATCTGGATCGTATGAACTGGGGGAGCTGGGCCAAGAACTGCGTCAATATAATGATAATATAGAAGCCGGTGATTTGTTTTTAATCTCCCCAAGCGGCAAGATCGTTTTTGCCGCGCGTCAAAACGAGCTTGTGGGGATGGATTTGCATAAACATGAAGGTGGCTATCATCTTCTTGCAAGTGCTTTTGATCGGGCACGTACGTTGTTGGAACCGCATAATTCGGATTTTGCCTATGATCCATTCTTAAAAGTTCCTTCAGGTTTTGTTGCCGCCCCGATCCTGAAGAACGGTTACGTGTTGGGGGTTGCGGCATTACGATTAAATCGGGATGCCTTATTTCGGATCATTGGGGATTATTCGGGCCTTGGGCGCACCGGTGAAACCATGGTGGCTGGTTATGACGGGCAGAACGTGCAGCTGTTTGGTCCGGTGCGTTTTGCTGAAAACTTTGATCGTCAGCTCAGCGAAGCTTTTCAAAAACCTTTTATGGAGGCCTTGTCCGGGGAACGTAGCGTTCAACTGGTTGTGGACTATCGCGGCAAGGATGTGATTGCGGCTTGGCGTTATGTCCCGTCTTTTCGCTGGGCCTTGGTGGTCAAGGTCGATGTGGAAGAACGTCTTGCCCCCATCACACAATTGCGCAATATGGGCATCGTGTTTTTATCGGTGATGGGCTTTCTGGTCATTGCGGTTTCCACCCTGATGGCACGTGCGATTACGACACCCATTCGACAGTTGGAAATTGCTGCGCGGAATCTGTCGGAAAAAGGTGAAGCCGACATGGTGCCGGAACGCGGCGCGTGGGAGATTAATTCACTGGCCAAGGGCTTTAACGTCATGAGTCAACGTATTCAGTCCTATCAGACGGGGCTGCGTCGTATGGTGGAAGAACGCACGGCCGAACTTAAAAAAGCAAAGGATGAGGCAGAACGGGCAACACGGGCAAAAACCGATTTCCTTGCGATGATGAGCCATGAGATCAGAACCCCGCTTAATGGCCTGATGGGGATGGCGGAACTCTTAAAGAGTCAGGAGATGGGGCCACTTGCGCGTGATTATGTCCAGACCTTGCATCAAAGCGGTGCAGCCTTAAGCGATCTGTTGAATGATTTGTTGGATATCTCGCGTATTGAAGCGGGGAAAATGGAATTGGACGTGCGTAGTTTTGCCCCGGATACTTTATTGCAAAGCCTCTCTTCGCTTATGCGGCGTTCTGCTGAAATGAAGGGCCTGCGGTATGATTTGAAGATTGATGCAAATGTGCCCGAAGCCGTCATGGGCGATGCCGCGCGTTTACGTCAGATTTTACTAAATCTGAGCGGCAATGCCATTAAGTTTACCGCTGAGGGGGTCATCGAAGTTTCTTTAACATCCAGACCTGTGGAAGAAGGCAAGGTAGAGCTGATTTTTAAAGTTAAAGACAGCGGCATCGGCATTCCTGAAAAAGAACGTCACAAGTTGTTCCAGCCCTTTTCTCAATTGGGGGAGGGACGTTCCAAGCGCTATGGCGGGGCCGGTCTGGGACTGGCGATATCGCAACGGTTGGCAGAAACCATGGGCGGGGCCATCCGATTGGAAGAACAGACAGGTCCGGGTAGTTGTTTTGTGGTCAGTCTGCCCTTTGAATTGGCGGAAAAAACACAAACAGATGAAGAAGCCTTGGTGAAAATCCAACCGCTTCGCATCCTGATTGTTGAAGATGAACCGATTAACCGCCGGGTTTTATCCGGTCTGTTGCGTCAGGACGGCCACGATGTTTTAAGCAGTGAAAATGGTGAAGCCGCGATGGAGGTTTTGAAAAATGAACCCGTCGATGTGGTTTTAAGTGATCTGCGCTTACCGGGTATGAGCGGCTTTGACGTGATTGATAAGGTTCATAATGACTGGAAAATCCCGGTGATTGCCGTAACCGCGAACCTGATGCCCGATGATGTACAGGATTGCCTGACAGCCGGGGCATATGATGTCATTGGCAAGCCGATTGTGCCTGATACATTAAGACGGGTCTTGCAGCGTTTGATGGAAGGCCGGGTTTCAGAGAGTGTGGCTGAAGTGGTGTCAGAAGATATCTTCTCATCTGCCTATCTGGACCAATTGGCAGAAGTTCTGCCAAAAGAAGAAATCAAAAGCCTGATGGATAAAGCAGAAATGTCAGTGCGCGAACATATGGATAACTTGATTACGGCTTTTGAAGATGACAGACAAGATGATTTGGCAAACCATGCCCATAAACTTGCAGGGGTGTCAGGCACGTATGGCATGACGGCCCTGCGCCAGTTGGCCAAACGTATTGAGAAAGAAAAAACGTTGGATGTTGTCGCGCTTAAAGGTCTGGCGGATCGTTCACTCACCCTGATGTCAAAGTGGTCGGGTTGATTTTAACCTGCCGAATGTTTCACATGGGAATTGAAGCGATAACCGTGACCGCGAATGGTCTCGATCAATTGGTTTTCCCCTTTTTCATCCCCAATTTTTTTGCGCAGGCGGCTGACCAGAATATCTACGGCACGCGCACCGCTTTCGGTGCTGATTTCCGGCACAGATTCTGCCAAGGCATCGCGGCTAAGTAATTGATTGGGATGTGAGGCGAGGAAGGCAAGAAGGTCAAATTCTGCCGGGGTCAAGGTCGGGCTGACACCATCGGCGCTGATGAGCAAGCGGTTTGTTTTATCCAATGTCCATCCGGCGAACATGACGACATTGTCGCTTTGCACCAGAATATCTGCGTTGCCTTGCGTGCGGTCCAGCACATTGCGCACCCGCGCCAGCAACTCGCGTGGGAAAAACGGTTTGGTGATGTAGTCATCGGCGCCAATTTCCAGCCCACGGGCGCGTTCTTCCGGCTCGCTGCGTTCTGAGACAATAATGATACCCATTTGTGAACGGTTGCGCAAAGTGCGCGCCAATTCCAGCCCGTCACTGTCCGGCAGGTTTAAATCCAGCAATAACAGATCAAAAGGTGCCTTCTCCAAAGCCATTTGCATGGAAAAACCATCGGCGGCGGTTTCGGTAAAAAAATTGGCATTGCCTAAAATTGCGGCAATTAAATCCCGAACTGCCCCGTCATCTTCAACAATAAGAACACGTTTTTGGCTCATTCAGCACTCTCCTGACTTATCGAGTCGTAATGGTGAAGTGTTTCTCTTTGAGATGCAAGCCCACCATGAGGAATGACACATTTGAGAGAAAAAATGTGGATAACTACTTTGGCGGGCAGGGTATATAGTTTTTTCTGAGAAATAATTTAGAAACAAAATGTGCATATGAAGTAAAAAATAAGAAATAATACAGAAAAGAAATAGAAAAGAATGATTCTTAATTATAACTAACTGTTTTTATTGTCAATAATAAAATGGTGTGTCTATTTTATAGTTAATTTAATGTTTAAATATTATGCAATTATACATGAATTTAGGTGCGATAAATCAAATGAAATTTTATATTTCTTTTAAAAACAATGGTTTATTAAGTTTGGCACGGTTCTTGGTTGTTGGGGTGCAGTTCACTTCAAAGCCAGGAGGCAAGTTTACAAATGAAATTCTCATTCAAATCTATTTTAAGCGCTGGGGCCATTGCGGCGACAGCATTGGTTGGCACAGCGGCCAACGCAGCAGATACAATTAAGGTTGGTGTTTTGCATTCCCTGTCCGGGACGATGGCGATTTCTGAAACAACATTGAAAGACACAGTCTTGATGTTGATTGATGAACAAAACAAAAAAGGCGGTCTGTTGGGTAAAAAGTTGGAAGCTGTTGTGGTTGACCCGGCATCCAATTGGCCCTTGTTTGCTGAGAAACAACGTGAGCTGATCGAAAAAGAAGGCGTGGATGTGACATTTGGTTGCTGGACATCTGTATCACGTAAATCTGTTCTGCCGGTTGTTGAAGAATTAAACGGCATGCTCTTCTACCCGGTTCAGTATGAAGGTGAAGAATCTTCACGCAACGTGTTCTACACAGGGGCTGCCCCAAACCAGCAAGCGATCCCGGCTGTTGATTACATGCTGTCTGAAGACGGTGGTGCGGCAAAACGTATCGTTCTGTTAGGCACAGATTATGTTTATCCACGTACAACCAATAAAATCTTGCGTTCTTATCTGAATTCCAAAGGGATTGCTGATGCGGACATCATGGAAAACTACACACCGTTTGGTCACTCTGATTGGCAAAACATCGTGGCAGACGTGAAAAAGTTCGCTTCTGCGGGTAAGAAAACGGCTGTGATTTCAACAATCAACGGTGATGCAAACGTACCATTCTACAAAGAATTGGGTAACCAAGGCATTGCGGCCAGCGACATCCCTGTTGTTGCGTTCTCTGTTGGTGAAGAAGAACTTGCTGGTCTGGACACAAAACCGCTGGTCGGTCACTTGGCAGCCTGGAACTACTTCATGTCTGCTGAATCACCAGAAAACGAAGAATTCATCAAAACTTGGAAAGCTTTCATCAAAGATGACAAGCGCGTAACCAACGACCCGATGGAAGCAACTTACATTGGCTTTAAAATGTGGACACAAGCTGTTCTTCAAGCCGGTACAACTGACGTTGATGCTGTTCGCCAAGCCATGTACGGCCAAAAAGTCAAAAACCTGACGGGCGGCGTTGCTGTTATGAACACAAACCACCACCTGTCCAAGCCGGTTCTGATCGGTGAAATCCAAGAAGACGGCCAGTTTGAAACTGTATGGTCAACTGATGGCGTTGTTAAAGGTGACGCATGGTCTGATTTCATTCCGGAAAGCGCCAAGCTGACTGCAGATTGGACTTATCCATATGTTTGCGGCAACTGTGAAAAGCCGAAATATGCTGGCGTAGCTGGCATGTAAGCCACCTTTCAGCCAGAAATTGGGGGAGGGCGTATCACTCTCACGCGCTCCCTCAATATTCTTTTTCTGACCCTTTTATTTTCATCTTCATTTCCTTTGGGTGGGTCATATGACGAAATTCTTTAAACATATAATGGTGTTGGCAATTGCTTTATTTATGGCCGCACCGACTTTGGCGGCAGATGATTTTTCTGCACAGGTAGATGCTTTAAACGGCAAAAGTTTTTCCAAAAAAATTAAAGCGATCGAGGTTCTGGCAGAAGCTGACAATGATCGTGTTGTCCCGGTCTTGCGTGCGATGCTTGGCGGGGACCTTTATGCGTTAAAGTCTGATAAAACCGTGGTGATTGCCGAAAAACGCGGGTCCGTATATTTGGTTCATAAGGCTGATGACGGGGCAGACCTTGGTCAGATGGCAAAAAGTGATATCAAAAAGGTCCGCGTCAATAACAAGGTGCGTACTGTCATTAAAGGCATCCTGGGGGGGTTAACGCTATTAAGTCCGAATGTGGAACAACGCCAAAAGGCGATTGATGCGGTATTTAACAGCCGGGACGAAAGTCTGTTACCGACCCTGAAGAAAGCTATTTCGCGCGAAGAAGATGATGCTTTAAAAGCTAAGATGGTGTTGACCAAGGCTGCGATTGAATTGGAAAATGCCAAGGATCCAGAAACACTGAGTGCCGCCTTGTCTGTGTTGAAAGAAACACCAACACCGGATGTGCGATCCATTCTGACTCGCTATGTTGCCTCAGCCCCAGAAGACATGAAGGCCGAAGCCCAAGCCACTTTGGATGCGGTGGAAAGCAGCTTGTCCATGTGGGAAAATGTCGGCAACCTTTATCGTGGTTTGTCGCTGGGCTCGGTTCTGTTGCTGGCGGCTGTCGGTCTGGCGATTACATTTGGGGTTATGGGCGTGATCAATATGGCCCATGGCGAAATGGTGATGTTGGGGGCTTATGCCACATTTGTGGTGCAGGAAGTCTTTCGCGCCTATATGCCAGGCTGGTTTGACTGGTCCTTGTTTGTCGCTATCCCGTTTGCCTTTTTGGTGGCTGGAAGCGTCGGTGTCGCGATGGAACGGGGCATCATCCGTTTCCTTTATGGTCGTCCACTGGAAACGTTGCTTGCCACATGGGGGGTAAGTTTGATCCTGCAACAGGCCGTGCGTACTGTCTTCGGCCCGACCAACCAGGATGTGAGTTCACCGAGCTGGATGTCCGGTGCCATTGAATTTACCAATGGGCTGCAATTTACCTATAACCGTTTGTGGATCATTCTGTTTGCGTTGTTGGTTGTGGTCGGTGTGACCCTGATCTTGAAAAAGACCGCCTTTGGTCTGCAAATGCGCGCTGTCACTCAAAATCGTCCAATGGCAAATTCCATGGGGATCAAATCCGGTTGGGTTGATGCCATGACCTTTGGTCTGGGCTCGGGCATTGCGGGTATGGCAGGAGTTGCCTTGTCGCAAATTGATAATGTTTCCCCCAACTTGGGTCAGGTCTATATCATCGACAGCTTTATGGTTGTGGTGTTTGGCGGGGTCGGCAACATCATGGGAACTGTGGTTGGCGCCTTTAGTCTTGGTATCGTCAATAAATTTATGGAACCAATGGCGGGTGCGGTTCTGGCAAAAATCTTTGTCCTGATTGCCCTGATCCTCTTTATCCAAAAACGTCCACGCGGACTTTTCGCCCTCAAGGGCCGTTCGGTGGAGGCTTAAGATATGGCACAATCTATGAAACAAAAAACGGTCCTGTTGGGCTTTCTCTTAAATGATCGCGGCGGTCAAATCCTGCTTGGTCTGTTGGCGGCAGCGGCTGTCCTCGTTCCTATCTGTAATATCTTTGTGCCCGAAAGTTCGATCTTTCATGTGCCGACTTATATGGTCAGCTTGTTGGGTAAATATCTTGCCTTTGCTTTGTTGGCTTTAAGCGTTGATCTGATTTGGGGATATTGCGGTATCCTCAGTTTGGGGCACGGGGCGTTTTTTGCCTTGGGCGGTTATGCCATGGGGATGTATCTGATGCGCCAGATCGGGGATCGCGGCGTTTATGGCAATCCGATTTTGCCCGATTTCATGGTCTTCCTAAACTGGAAAGAACTGCCTTGGTATTGGTATGGCTTTGATGCTTTTCCTTTTGCTATGTTGATGGTGGTCGTGGTGCCAGGTATTTTGGCGGGCGTCTTTGGCTGGTTTGCCTTTAGGTCCCGCGTCACAGGGGTTTACCTTTCCATCATCACCCAAGCCATGACGTATGCTTTATTGCTGGCTTTTTTCCGCAATGATATGGGCTTTGGGGGCAACAACGGTCTGACAGATTTTAAAGATATCCTTGGTCATGACATTCAGGAAGACGGGACACGGATTGCGTTGTTCCTTGCGACTGTGGCTGCCCTTGCGTTGGGTTACATCATCTGTCGCTATATCGTTTCTTCGCGGTTAGGACGCGTTTTACTGTCCATCCGGGATGCGGAAAGTCGTACACGCTTTTTAGGGTATCGTGTGGAATATTATAAACTGTTTGTCTTTGTGGTTTCGGCCATGTTGGCAGGTGTGGCAGGGGCGCTTTATGTCCCTCAAGTCGGGATTATCAACCCATCCGAATTTGCCCCGGCCGTATCCATCGAAATCGTGATCTGGGTCGCTGTGGGGGGGCGTGGCTCACTTTATGGGGCGGTGCTTGGTGCCTTTATCGTGAATTATGCCAAAACATATTTCACCGGCGCACTGCCGGAAGCTTGGCTTTATATGCTGGGTTTGTTGTTCGTCGTCGTCACCATCTTTATGCCCAAAGGCGTGGTAGGAACGGTACCTGCCTTTAAGGACCTAAAGAAAAAAGACGGCACATCGCTTTTTGGTAAATCCACAGAAGCTGCAGAATAAGGAAACGATCAAGATGCAAGGTATTTCAACAGCAGATAAACTCGTCGTTCCTGAAGATACGATTTTGTATGTGGATGGCGTCAATAAAGCCTTTGACGGGTTTAAAGCGATCAATGATCTCAGCTTTTACGTTCAGGCCGGCGAGCTACGCGCCATTATCGGACCCAACGGGGCAGGCAAAACCACTATGATGGATATCATTACGGGGAAAACACGACCCGATACGGGGGATGTGATTTTCCGCGGTGATATCGACCTGACCGAAATGGATGAAGCCCATATCGCCAATCTTGGCATTGGGCGTAAGTTTCAGAAACCCACTGTGTTTGAAAACCAAACGGTGTTTGAAAATCTTGAACTGGCTTTGGCGGGGAAACGTCGGGTGTTTGAAAGTTTGTTCTTTAAACTATCGGGCCGTGAGGCCGATCATATCGATCAGGTTCTGGAAAAAATCGCACTGGCTGAAAAACGTAACTGGATGGCAGGTAATCTGTCTCATGGTCAAAAACAATGGCTGGAAATCGGCATGTTATTGATGCAGGAACCGGACCTTCTTTTGGTGGATGAACCGGCAGCCGGGATGACTGATGCGGAAACCATGAAAACAGCTGAATTGTTAAAAGAAATAGCCAAAGACCATAGCGTCGTGGTGGTGGAGCATGACATGGAATTTGTTCAGGCCCTTGAAAGCCGCGTGACCGTTTTACACGAAGGTCATGTGCTGGCCGAAGGATCGCTGGAAACGGTGCAGAAGAACCAGCAAGTTATTGAAGTATATTTGGGGCGTTAAGATGTTAACTGTCGAAAATGTAGATTTATATTATGGTGCCTCGCAAGCTTTGAAATCTGTTGCTTTTGAAGCTGAAATTGGCAAGGTGACAACTGTTTTAGGCCGAAATGGTGTTGGGAAAACCAGCCTGATGAAAGCCGTTGTCGGCCAGCAAGCCATTCAGTCCGGCACTGTTGTTTTAGAAGGTGCAGACATTACCGCTATGGCCGCTTATGATCGCGCGGCAAAAGGGATTGCTTATGTCCCTCAGGGGCGCGAAATTTTCCCGCTTTTGACGGTGGAAGAAAATTTAAAGACGGGTTATGCGTCCTTGCCGCGTTCTTTGCGCCATGTGCCGGATGAAATTTTTGAATTATTTCCGGTTTTGAAAGACATGCTCAGCCGACGTGGCGGGGATTTGTCGGGTGGGCAGCAACAGCAGTTGGCTATTGCGCGTGCACTTGTGACCCGTCCACGACTTTTGGTACTGGATGAGCCGACAGAAGGGATTCAGCCATCTATCATTAAAGATATTGAACGCGTCATTCGTTTATTGGCCAATCGGGGCGATATGGCAATTTTGTTGGTTGAACAATATTTCGAATTCGCTCATGCTCTTGCAGACTATATTGTTGTGATGGACCGGGGTGAGGTCGTCATGAAAGGCTTGAAAGAGGATTTGGTCGAAGCAGATGTCCGTCGTTACCTTACCGTCTAATCCAGACACAGTTGCTAACAGCCAAAAGCGCGCTATTGAAATACATGGTGCGGCAGATGTGTCCTTTGTGGAAAAGGACGGGGAAACAGGGCTGGGGCGACTTTATTATCGCGACCCTTTAAAGGTTTTGTTCCCACGCGGTGATGTCCCCACGGCCGCACTTGTCACGACAGGTGGTGGGCTGTTTGGTGGGGATATCTATGACATTGATATTCATCTGGAACAAAACGCCAAGGCCATGGTGACGGCACAAGCAGCAGAAAAGGTCTATCGATCTAGCGGCCCGGATTGCGAAATTCATGTGAATTTAAAGGTCGATGAAGGCGCTGCATTGGAATGGCTGCCCCAGGAAACCATCTTATTTGATCAGGCGCGTTTTCGACGCAAAACCACCCTTGAAATGTCATCCACGGCTAAAGCGTTGGCGGGTGAAATTATTGTTTTTGGCCGATTGGCAAGCGGCGAAGAAATTGATCAGGGTCTGTTGCGCGAAGCATGGGATATCAAGATTGATGGAAAGCTGGTCTGGGCTGATGCGCTACATATGGAAGGTCAGTTCCAAAGGCAGCTTAATCATGTATCCGGCTTTGGTGGTGCGCGTGCGATTGCAACCTGCGTGTTTGCCGGACCTGATGCGGTCAATCAGCTGGAGGCCGCACGCGGTTTTTTAAAAGAATTTGACGGGGTTCGTTTTGGCGCAACAGCTGTGAACGGCATTTTGATTTGTCGTTGGTTGGCTGCAGACCCCTATCAATTACGTAAGTCATTTGGCTTATTTTGGGCCGATTTTAGATATTATATATTGGGGCGTGAAAACATATTACCCCGACTTTGGCAGTGTTAAAGGAAAGGCGAGATTATGCATTTGACGCCAAGAGAAAAAGATAAATTGCTGGTGGCAACGGCGGCCATGGTGGCACGACGCCGTCTTGAGCGCGGGGTGAAATTAAATCATCCTGAAGCCATTGCGCTGATCACCGACTTTGTGGTGGAAGGCGCGCGTGATGGCAAAACCGTTGCAGAACTGATGCGCGATGGCGGTCAAGTCATTACCAAGGATCAGGTCATGGACGGCATTGCCGATATGATCCACGAAATTCAGGTCGAAGCCACGTTTCCGGACGGGACCAAGCTGGTTACTGTCCATAACCCCATTCGTTAAAGAAAGGTCTGTCATATGAAACCGGGTGAAATTATCACAGCCGAAGGAACGCTGACCTTGAACGCGGGGCGGGCGACCAAAACCATTAAAGTGGCAAACACCGGGGATCGACCGATTCAGGTGGGTAGCCATTATCATTTTTATGAAACCAACCCGGGTCTTGAATTTGATCGCGATGCGGCCAAAGGTTTCCGTTTGGATATTCCGGCGGGCACCGCTGTGCGGTTCGAGCCGGGGCAATCGCGCGAGGTCGATCTGGTGGCTTATGCCGGAAATGGCGAAATTTATGGCTTTAATGCCAAAATCAATGGACCTTTGGAGGGATAAATCATGGCTTATGAGATTAAACGCGCAGAATATGCTGCCATGTACGGCCCAACGATTGGAGATAAAGTTCGTCTCGCTGATACGGATTTGGTGATCGAAGTTGAAAAAGATTTCACCACCTATGGTGAAGAAGTCAAATTCGGCGGCGGTAAAGTCATTCGGGACGGCATGGGGCAATCGCAAATCACGCGCGCGGCTGGTGCGGTGGATACGGTTGTGACTAACGCTTTGATTCTGGATTATTGGGGCATCGTTAAGGCTGATATCGGGATTAAGGATGGTAAAATCGTCGCCATCGGCAAGGCTGGGAACCCGGATGTGCAGCCCGATGTGGATATCATTGTCGGCCCGGGCACCGAAGCCATTGCAGGCGAGGGGCGCATCGTCACCGCAGGCGGCATTGATGCCCATATCCACTGGATTTGCCCGCAACAGATTGAAGATGCGCTTTATAGCGGCATCACCACCATGATGGGCGGCGGTACAGGCCCGGCAGAAGGCACCTATGCGACCACTTGCACGCCCGGTCCATGGCATATGGCGCGCATGATGCAGGCGGCCGAAGCCATGCCTGTGAACCTTGGCTTTTTTGGCAAAGGTAACGCATCTAAACCCGATAGTCTGGTGGAACAGGTCCAAGCCGGCGCTATTGGCTTGAAGCTTCATGAAGACTGGGGGACAACCCCATCGGCTATTGATACCTGCCTGAGTGTCGCTGATGAAATGGATGTGCAGGTGGCAATCCATACCGATACGTTAAATGAATCGGGGTTTGTGGAACATACCGCCGCGGCCATTAACGGGCGCACCATTCATACCTTCCACACCGAAGGGGCGGGCGGTGGTCATGCCCCGGACATTATTAAACTGTGCGGGGATGCCAACGTCTTGCCATCGTCGACCAACCCGACACGGCCCTTTACGGTCAATACCATTGATGAACATCTGGATATGTTGATGGTCTGTCATCATCTGGATAGCAATATTCCCGAAGATGTTGCCTTTGCGGAAAGCCGCATTCGCCGAGAAACCATTGCAGCAGAAGATATCCTGCATGATCTGGGTGCCTTTTCCATGATTTCATCGGATAGTCAGGCCATGGGTCGGGTTGGGGAAGTTATCACCCGTACATGGCAAACGGCAGATAAGATGAAAAAACAACGCGGTGCCTTGGCTGGCGATGGTGCAGGTAACGATAACTTCCGTGCCAAACGCTACATTGCCAAATATACCATCAATCCGGCCATCACCCATGGGATTGCAGACCATGTTGGCTCGGTTGAGGTCGGTAAACTGGCGGATTTGGTCTTCTGGAAACCCATGTTCTTTGGGGTTAAGCCTGACATTATCTTAAAATGCGGCACCATTGCAGCGGCAGCTATGGGTGATCCAAACGCATCGATCCCCACGCCACAGCCGGTGCATTATCGCCCTATGTTTGGCAGTTTCGGAAAATCGAAAACTCATTCAGCCGTCACGTTTGCTTCCAAAGCTTTTGTTGAAAACGGCGGGGCTTCTGAATTTGGGCTGGAAAAGCTGGTTCTGCCTGTGTCCAACTGTCGATCCATCAGCAAGGCCGATATGAAGCTGAATGATTATGCGCCAGAGATTTCGGTAGATACGGAAACTTATGAGGTGAAAGCCGATGGGGAAGTTCTAAGCTGTCAGCCAGCAACTGAACTGCCTATGGCACAACGCTATTTCTTGTTCTGATAAAGAAAATAATAAAGTGTCATCCCGGATTTATTCCGGGACAACCTGAATACGCACACACGGTTTTAAACCTTGTTTGCTTCAACGGATTGACCTGCAACATGTGCGGGATGACACTTTGGGAAAAAGGAATTTAAGATGAAACGAGCAACCATTCATCACCCGCAACCTGACGCGACAGTTCTGCCCATCGTGTCGACCGTGACGCTGGCTTATGATGACCGTCATCGGCGTCGTATCAAAATGACAGCAGACAACGGGCAGGATTTCTTACTCGACCTTGAACAAGCAACCTATTTGGCAGAAGGCGATCTACTGGAACTGGAAGATGGGACGACCATTCGCGTGGTCGCTGCCCTTGAAGATGTGCTGGATGTGACGGCAAGATCTATTGAAGAAGCAGCGCGTATTGCCTGGCATATCGGTAATCGTCATACGCCCGTTCAAGTCTTGAACGGGGGTATGATGCGTCTTCGTTACGATCATGTGTTACAGCATATGATCGAAGGATTGGGCGGTGTTTGTGAAAAAAAGACAGCGGCTTTTGCCCCGGAACCGGGCGCTTATAAAGCGGGCACGGGAGGACATGGTCATGCTCACCACTGAGGGTCTGATGCGTTTGATGACGTATCTGTCGCCTAGCTTTCCTGTCGGGGCGTACACCTATTCACACGGGGTTGAATTTGCGGTGGAAGACGGGCTGGTGACATCGGGTGAAACCTTGCGCGATTGGGTGGAAGGGGCGTTGCTGTTTGGGGCGGGTCATAGCGATGGTATGTTGTTTTGTCGGGCTTGGACCTTGGCTTTAAATGATGATTACACCGGATTATCCGGATTGAATTCCTTTGCTAATGCGCTGCGCCCCACTGCTGAAATGGCGTTGGAATGTGAAGCACAGGGCCGGGCTTTTTTAAGCACCTTGTTGGATGTGCACCCTTCAGAGCCACTGCAAAAACTGGCGGATGCCATTAAAAAAATAGATGAGCTGACGGCTTACCCCGTGGCGGTTGGGGCCTTGGCAGCCTTTGAACAAATCCAGTGCGAACCGGCATTGGTGGCTTATCTTCATGCTTTTGGGGCGAATTTAGTGTCGGCAGGTGTGCGGCTTGTCCCGTTAGGACAAACAGCCGGGCAAAAGGCCTTGATGGGTCTGGAAAATGCGGTCAAGGAAGCTGCACAATCGGCCATAGAAACAGACTTTCAGGATATCGGGGCCTGTGCACCCGTGATTGACTGGACATCCATGCAACATGAAACACAATATACGAGGTTATTCAGATCATGAGCTCACCCTTGCGCGTTGGGGTCGGTGGCCCTGTTGGTTCTGGTAAAACAGCTTTGCTGGAAGCTTTATGTAAAGAAATGTGGGGCAAGTATGATATTGCCGCCATCACCAATGATATTTTTACCAAGGAAGATCAACGTATTCTGACGGAAACGGGGGCATTGCCCGCAGAGCGGATCATGGGCGTGGAAACCGGGGGCTGTCCACACACGGCCATTCGCGAAGATGCCTCGATCAATTTGGCGGCGATTGAAGATATGTGCGCCAAATTCCCTGAGCTGGAAGTGATCTTTGTGGAATCTGGCGGGGATAATCTGGCCGCGACTTTTAGTCCGGAACTGGCTGATATAACGATTTATGTCATCGATGTCTCGGCAGGTGAAAAAATTCCACGCAAAGGCGGGCCGGGCATTACCCGATCTGATTTGCTGATTATCAACAAGACCGATCTCGCACCGCTGGTTGGGGCCAATCTGGATGTGATGGAAAGTGACAGCAAACGCATGCGTGGCACCCGTCCGTTTTTATTTTCAAACCTGAAAAGCGGCAAAGGGGTGGCTGAAATTATCGACTTTATTTTGGAAGCCGGTGGCGTTGAAAAGGTGGCTTAAAGGCAGGTAAAAGAAATATAGGAAAAATTTATTAAAAGTTAAAAAAATATTAATTTTACTTTATTGATAATTGTTCGCAATATCCATTCAGAAGCCTTTAGGTGCTTATCAGGAGGATAGTGTGAGATGCTTTTAAAGAATTTACGATTAACCAGTCGTCAGGTGCTTGGTTTTGGGGCGGTTTTGTTTCTTATGCTGACTTTGACGGTGATTGCTGTCTCGGAAGTTAATAAGATTGAAGAAAACCTGACCCGGATTATCGATGTTAATAGTGTAAAGCAACGATATGCGATTAATTTTCGTGGAAGTGTCCATGACCGGGCGATTGCGTCACGTGATTTGGTTTTGATTGATGAGGCACGTGGCTTAAACACAGTCGTAGAAGAAATTGATAGATTGAAAATATTCTATCGTCAATCGGCTGTGGAAATGGATTTGATCTTTAAAGACGCGACTAAAGTGACGGATCAGGACCGTGCTTTGTTAATGGCTATTCAAAAGATTGAAGAACGTGCCGCCCCTATGATCGAAGAAGTCATCGATCTCAGCAAGCAAGCTCGACAAGATCAAGCTAAGACCATTCTGATGCACGAACTGCGTCCGGCCTTTGTCGATTGGCTCGCCGCGATCAACGCCTTTATTGATTTGCAAGAAACAATTAACCAAGATATCGCTGACCAGGCTCGGGCCCGGGCAAGCGGCTTCTTATCCTTGATGTTGATTATTACTGCTGTGGCGGTGATCATTGGGGCTTCTTTTGCATGGTGGAATATAGCCTCTATCAAACCATTAAAAAAGATTACGAAGGTCATGTTGCGCTTGGCAGATAAAGACTTGAGCGTAGATATACCCGATCAAGCGGGTAATGATGAAGTTGGTGATATTATCGCTGCCTTGAAAGTTTTTAAGGATAACGCCGTTCATATGGAAGAAATGCGGGCGGAAAGAAAGAGGGTTGATCAGGAAAATGTGCGTCAACGCAAACTCGAAATGGCAAATCTGGCAGACAGTTTTGAAAGCACCATGGGTAATATCGTGCAGAATGTAGCGACAGCTTCTACTCAGGTTAAAGGGTCTGCATCCTATCTGGTTAAACAAGCTGATCAATCTAAGATGGCTTCAAGCGAGGCTAAAGGTGGGGCTGAACAAGTGGCCGGTCACGTGGGGGCGGTGGCTGAAACTGTGATCGATCTGTCACGGACCATCAATGACATTAACAGCCGAGTGTCTAAATCTACTGAAATTGCAGCTAAAGCAACCGAAGAAGCTGAACGAAGCAATGATATGATGGTGGGGCTGTCCAATTCAGCTGAAAAAATTGGTGAGGTTATTGGATTGATCAATGATATCGCTGATCAAACTAACCTTTTGGCCCTGAATGCGACAATCGAAGCAGCACGCGCAGGTGAAGCAGGAAAAGGTTTCTCGGTTGTCGCCGCTGAAGTCAAAAACCTGGCCAATCAGACCAGTCAGGCTACCCGTGATATTGCGGATCAGGTCGAAGATATCCGTAAAGCCACTCAAGACGCGGCATTGGCTATAAGTGATATCAACCAGATCATTGGCGAGATCAATCTGATTACAGGAGGAGTAGCAAGCTCGGTTGCACAACAAAATCAATCAATCGACAAAATTCAGACACACGTGTCTGAAGCCAGCGATGTGACAGCTAAAGCCAGTCAGAACATGCAGTCTTTAACTGAAGTTGCGGATAATACCGAAACATCTGCACAAGACATGAGCGACGCCGCCCAGCATTTGTCTACTCAATCAGAATATCTGCAAAAAGAAGCGAAGGCGTTCATCAATCATGTTAGAAGCATGTAATTAAAGCTTTAGATGCTTGATGGTTCCTTGGATGCCGAGGGTTTCTTTTAAGGACTGAACTTTATCGTTAAGGGCTTGCAGTTTGCTTTGGGCGGCTGCAAGCTCTTCCTCGTTTTGAACCTGTTCGAATTCCTGTGCATGTCGCAAATGATCGATTTTCGATTTTGTGCGGTTGCGTTCGGCCAATGATTTCGCCAAGTCCAGCTGTTCATCCAGAAACGGGATTTCGACAATATCCATCCTCAATGCCTGCAGCTTAGTAACGTCTGTTAGTTTGGGCGAAAAGCCATAAACCAGTTTATCATGACGAAAGCCGTTATTTTCAAGCTTGCAGCGATATTTCAATTCTTTTATTTCAAGGCGATAATCACTCTCAGGCTTGGGTGTTAGCTTGAATGTCTGCATGGAAAAACCCTTTAAAAGGCTGTCAAAATCGGCGGGACAATAGGCGTGTTTATGCTAAAGAGCAAGGGGTTTGATAATCCTTATGCCCCGTCAGTGATTTTTCTTAAATAGGGTATCAGCGCGTTATAGGAATCCTGAATATGGTCGTAGGTCAGCTTGGCTGCTTTTTCACCATCGCCGTTTCGGCACGCATCCAGAATTTCATTATGTTCAATGCGGGCCTGTTCCATACCATGAGTGAGGACCAGTTGGGCACGAATGTAAGGATCAATGCGGTCACTGGCTTCGTTGATGATTTTTAGATGGAAGGGTTTCTTGCTGTCACGATAAAGCGCTTCGTGGAATTTACGGTTTAATTTCCCCCAATTGTTTGAATCAGGTTCGGCGCTGAATTCATTACAATAGCTTTCCGCGATTTTTAGGGTTTCCGGTGTGATACGTCGGGCGGCTTCTTTGATGACGAGCGGTTCCAACAACAGACGGATTTCGTAAATTTCGATGAACTCTTCTTCGCTTAGGGACGAGACAATGGCGCCTTTGTAGCGTTCATTTTTGACAAGCCCCTGTGCTTCCAGACGTTTTAAAGCTTCGCGTACCGGGATACGGCTGACGTTAAAAATCTTGGCGATATATTCCTGACGGATCGACTCACCTGCTTTTAGGTTGCCGCTGATGATCTCATCACGCAAGGCATCAAAGATAATATCTGATGAAGAGGCCGTTTTTCCCAAATCAACGGCACGTTCTTTCATTCCTTCATACACAGTCGTGGACTCCCTTATTTCCCAGTCGTTTGAATAAGCGACAATGCACGATCTGTCAAATGTGTCGCAAAGTATGTGAAAGTTCTATAAAAAATATATTGCATATTGGATCCAATTTGCAATATGAATAAAAAGAACATTGTTTTAGAAAAGAAAATCGCAAACAGACACACCCTACTCTCTATTAAGTAAAGGAATTCGACCATGTGGAAAGGTATGATGCCTGCCGTAACAACAAAGTTCACTGAAGACGGCGCAATTGATGGTGCTGAAATGGAACGTTGCATCGGCTTGCAAATGGATGCGGGCAACAATGGCGTCATCGTCTGCGGCACCCTTGGCGAAGGTTCTATGCTTAGTCAGGACGAACGGATCGACGTTCTGAAAATTGCGAAATCGGCCTGTGGAAACAAGCCTGTTCTTCTCACGGTGAACGAGGCCGGCACCCGCGAAGCCTGCGAGCTGGCGCAAAAAGCCAACAAGGCCGGGGCGGATGGATTGATGATCGTTCCAAGTCCGATCTATCATACAAACCGTCAAGAGACCTTGGATAATTTGAATGCAATTACCCAAGCCGGGGATTTGCCGGTGATGATTTATTCCAACCGCGTAGCCTATCGTGTGGATGTAACACCAGACATGATGATGGAACTGGCGGCTGACGAACGTTTTGTCGCTATTAAAGAAAGCTCTGACGATATTCGCCGCACAACAGAAGTGTTTAATATGTGTGGGGATCGTTATGATGTGTTCACAGGCGTTGATAACTTGGGCCTTGAAGCGTTATGCATGGGCGCAGATGGCTGGGTTTCTGGCGTATCCATCGCGTTCCCCGAAGAAAACCAGCGTTTGTATGACCTGTTCCGCGCAGGCCGCCTTGAAGAAGCTCGCGAAATTTATCGCTGGATGCGCCCGCTGCTGGATTTGGATGTGTCCACATCACTGGTTCAACAGATTAAACTGGCCGAAGCGATTGCAATCGGGTCAACCGAATATGTGCGCAGCCCCCGTAAACCACTGGCGGGTGAGCATCGCGTGCGTGTTGAAAAGATCGTGCGTGATCAAATCGCTGTTCGCCCAGATCTATCAAAATATAAAGTGGAAGCTTAATCATTATGACAACATTTCCGAACTATATTGATGGGCAATGGACCATGGGGACCCAAAAGGTGCCGAACGTCAACCCATCCGATACAAACGATATCCTTGGTGAAGCTGCAAGTGCTACAGCTGATGAAATGAACGAAGCGATTGAAGCCGCTGCCAAAGCACAAATTGCATGGGGGCAATCAACCCCGCAGCAGCGTTTTGATATTTTAGACGCTATTGGTACAGAAATTCTCGCCCGCAAAGATGAACTGGGGGATTTACTGTCGCGTGAAGAAGGCAAGACCTTGCCCGAAGGTATTGGCGAAGTCGTGCGCGCAGGCCAGATCTTTAAGTTCTTTGCCGGCGAAGCCCTTCGTATTGCGGGCGAACGTGTGGATAGTGTTCGTCCCGGTGTGGATGTGGATATGCGCCGTGAACCCTTGGGCGTGATTGGCTTGATTACGCCTTGGAACTTCCCCATCGCAATCCCTGCATGGAAAGTGGCTCCTGCGCTATGCTATGGCAATGCAGTTGTGTTAAAGGCGGCGGAAGCCGTGCCAGGTTCTGCCTGGGCATTGGCAGAAATTCTCGCAAAATCCGGCCTGCCCGATGGGGTGTTTAATCTGGTTAATGGTATCGGTTCTGAAATTGGTCCCGTCATGATTGACCATCCGAAAGTCGCAGGCGTTTCCTTTACCGGGTCTGTTCAGACCGGGCGGTCTGTCGCACAGGCTTGTGCAAAAAATCTCAAGAAAGTGCAGCTGGAAATGGGCGGTAAAAACCCCATGGTCGTGTTGGATGATGCGGATCTGGATGTGGCTGTTGGTGCCTGCCTGAATGGGGCGTTCTTTTCAACCGGGCAACGGTGCACAGCCTCCAGCCGTTTGATTGTCACTGAAGGCATTTATGATCAGTTTGTCGCAGCCATGACCAAAGCTGTATCTGAATTGAAAGTTGGTGACGCACGGGACGCAGGCACACAAATTGGCCCAGTGATTAATGCGCGTCAGCTGGAAAAAGATCTGGAATATGTTGAAATTGCCAAGGCCGAAGGGGCGAAGCTGGTTTGTGGTGGCGATAAGCTGGGCGGGCCGGGTCACTTTATGGCGCCTGCTTTATTTGTGGATACAGATAATTCCATGCGCATTAATCGTGAAGAAGTCTTTGGACCTGTTGCAACTATTATCAAAGCGAAAGATTATGATGATGCACTAGTGATTGCCAATGATACGGAATTTGGTTTGTCGGCAGGAATTTGCACCACATCTCTAAAATACGCTTCGGACTTTAAGGCGAAGTCAAAGGCGGGTATGGTGATGGTGAATTTGCCAACGGCGGGCGTGGATTATCATGTTCCGTTTGGCGGCACCAAAGGTTCCAGCTATGGATCGCGTGAACAGGGCCGATATGCGGCTGAGTTTTATAGTGTGGTCAAAACGTCTTATACCCAGCCATAAGGAAAATAATCGATGGGGAAGTCAGAACAGGTCATTGTTATTGGTGGTGGCATTGTCGGCCTTGCAATTGCGGAAAAACTGATCGCTGAAGGCCATGATGTTACTTTGGTTGAAAAGGATGAAATTGCGGCCGGGGCCTCGCAAGGGAATGCAGCAGGCTTGGCTTTTTCTGATATTATGCCGCTGGCTTCCCCAGGGATTATTAAGAAAGCAATCAAGTGGTTTTTGGATCCTGTCGGGCCCTTCAGTGTAGTTGTGCCGGACCTGCCCCATACAATGGGTTGGCTGTTGCGTTTCTTGAAAGCGGCCCGACCTAGCCAGTTTAACAAATCCATTTCTGTACAGGCCACCCTGATGCATTTGGGGAAAAAAACGTTCCCGGAAATGCTGGAACGTAACGGTCTTACATCCATGGTGCGGGCCAATGGCGGGTTGCATCTCTATCAAAGCGAAGATTCTTATAAAGCAGACCTTGAAAAATGGGCCTTTCGAAAAAAACATAATATCGCGTTTGAATGTTATGAAGGTCAAGCCTTGCATGACTTTCAACCCGGTTTGGACAAAAGCTTTATTGCCGGTATTTTTGCCCCAGAATGGCAGTCGGTTTCTAACCCGCTTGATTTTTGTAAAGCGATTCATAAGGCTGCAACTGCCAAAGGGTTAAAGACCGTTTATGGGGAGGTTGAAAAAATTGCCGATACTCAGGTCACGCTTGCGTCTGGTGATGTCATCACAGCCGACAAAATTGTTCTGGCCGCTGGCCCTTGGTCGTCACGACTGAGTGAAAAACTGGGTGATCCGGTTCCGGTGATTGGAGAACGTGGTTATAATACGACCCTGCCTAAAACAGCCTTTGAAGGTCTGGACCATACCTTGATCTTTAGTGATCATGCTTTTGTGGTTGTCCCGTTAAGCGACGGTATCCGCGTTGGCGGGGCGTCTGAAATTGCGACAGTGGACCGCGCGCCCAATTATCAACGATCCAAAGCGATGATGAAAAAGGCTGAAAAGCTGCTGCCCGGCCTTACAAATAAGGATGGTGTTGAATGGATGGGCGCTCGTCCTGCCATTCCTGATACGTTGCCTGTCATCGGGTATTCAAGCAAAAGCAACAAGATCATCTATGCTTTCGGACATGGTCATTTAGGGCTGACACAGTCTACAGCGACGGCGGAACTTGTTTCTGAACTACTTGCGGGTCGCCAAACGTCCATGGATATTACCGCCTTGCGCGTAAATCGTTTTTAAGTGAAGGAATATCATAGATGGCAAGACATACGTTTTTCTGCATCGACGGCCATACCTGTGGCAATCCGGTGCGTCTTGTTGCGGGCGGTGGACCGGGCCTTAAAGGCAAGACAATGCTGGAAAAGCGCGCACATTTCCTGGCTGAATATGACTGGATTAGAACCGGGTTGATGTTTGAACCACGCGGGCATGACATGATGTCCGGCTCGATCCTTTATCCTCCGACCCGCGACGACTGTGATGTGGCGGTGCTTTATATCGAAACATCTGGCTGTCTGCCCATGTGCGGCCATGGTACGATTGGCACGGTGACGATGGCGATTGAACATGGTCTGGTTAAACCGACAACGCCGGGTGTTCTTAACCTTGATACCCCTGCGGGCAAGGTTGTTGCTGAATATAAACAGGTTGGTGAATATGTTGAAGAAGTCCGCTTAACCAACGTGCCATCCTTTCTATATAAAGAAGGGCTATCAGTTGATGTTGACGGGCTTGGCGACCTTTTTGTGGATGTGGCCTATGGCGGGAATTTCTATGCCATTGTGGATGCGCAAAGCAATTTTCAGGATATGGCTGATTTTACAGCAGGCGAACTGGTTGGTTTTAGCCCCAAGTTACGCGCGGCCCTGAATGACAAATATGATTTTATTCACCCTGAAAAGCCAGAGATTAACGGCCTGAGCCATATTCTATGGACGGGCAACACCACCAACCCTGAAGCCACCGCACGTAATGCCGTTTTTTATGGGGAAAAAGCGATTGATCGTTCCCCTTGCGGAACAGGCACATCATCGCGCATGGCGCAATGGGCGGCGCTTGGCAAACTGGATGTAGGCGATGATTTTATCCATGAAAGCATTATTGGATCGCTTTTTAAAGGCCGGGTGGAAGGTCGGGTGAAAGTTGGTGATTTTGACGCGATCATCCCGTCTATTGCCGGATGGGCACGCATGACAGGAACAAATACGATCTATATTGATGATCGTGACCCCTATGCACACGGGTTTGTGGTGAAATAACATGGGGTGGCAGATTTTTAAAAAGGACAGAACATGAGCCAGATTGATTATATTGCAGCACATGATGTGGAAGACAAACTGTCATGGTATGCCTTAAGTGAAGCCTTAATCAAAGCACATAAGGAAGAACGTGCAGATATCGATGATATTCTGTTTAAGCATGGAGATAATGCGTTGTTGAACCGGGCGGCTTGGATAAGCGGAGCCGGGATTGGGATTAAGACAGCAACAATTTTTCCAGGGAATTTACCGGATAAACCCAGTATTCATGCTGTTTTTACTTTGTTTGATGATGCAACAGGTGTTCCCACGGCCATTATCGATGGCATCATGGTGACTAAATGGAAAACAGCAGGGGATTCCATCCTCGGCTCACGTCTTCTTGCCCGAAAAGACAGTAAGGTTGTGACCATTGTGGGCGCGGGGGCAGTCGCTGAATCGTTAGTCGATGCCTACCGTGAAGTCTTTCCCGATGTGGAACGTATTCTGATCTGGAACCGCACACATGCCAAGGCCGAAGCACTGGCGCAGAAAAAAGGCATCGAAGCCGTTGAAGATTTGCAAACGGCCCTGGCTGCGGCTGATATCGTTTCAAGTGCGACAATGTCCATTGAACCTGTCTTGAAAGGGGCGTGGGTCAAGCCGGGAACGCATGTGGATTTGATCGGGGCGTATCGTCCGGACATGCGCGAAGCTGATGATGAATTGATTTCAACAGGTAGCCTGTTTGTGGATGCACGTGAAACTACGGTGCATGATATTGGGGAATTGATGATCCCGATTGCCAAGGGCGTCATTACGGAAGAAACCGTCAAAGGCGATTTTTACGATCTGTGCAATGGCGCAACGGGGCGCACAAGTGAGGATGAAGTTACAATCTTTAAAAATGGCGGCGGGGCACATCTGGATTTGATGACGGCGCTTTATATCCAAAAAACCGCCAAAGGCAACTAATGTATCCGTCGATCTTCAATGACGCCATCGGTCCGGTCATGCGCGGGGCTTCAAGTTCTCATGTGGCTGCCGCCCATCGCATCGGGGTTTTGGCCCGTGATTACATGAACGGGGACTTCCACAGTGTGCTGGTCGAATATGACCCGAACGGATCGCTGGAACCGACCCATGAAAGTCAGGGGTCCGACATGGGGCTGTTTTGTGCCTTGATGGGCTGGGACGTTACCGATGATCGCATGGAAGTGGCAGAAGATCATTTGAAAGCAGCGGGTAAAATGGTTGAAATCCGCATTGTTGATTATGGTGCCAGCCACGAAAACACCTATAAACTTACACTGACGAGCCAGACCGACCAGGTCTGTATGATCGCCATTTCTACAGGCGGCGGCATGATCGAAGTGATTGAGATTAATGGGGTCAAACTGTCCTTGTTCGGGGACTATTACGAAACATTGATATTTGGCGATTGCCCTGTGGTGACGGCTGATTATGTGCTGGAACGTGACGGGCTGATACAGGTGAAATCGCAAACGCCCCTTGAAAACCTGCCGGATGGTTTGGTGGTGCGCACAATGGCCCCCGTCTTACCCATCGGTGCCCGCAAGGATATGTGCGTCCCGTTCACAGATAGTGTCGAGATGCAGGCCTATAATGCAGATAAAGGCCTGTCATTGTGGGAACTGGCGGTTAAATATGAAAGTGCGCGGGGTCAGATTTCTGAAGAAACCGTCTTTGAAAAGATGCGCGCTATTGTGCAGATTTTGGATCGATCCATTGAACAAGGGATTAAAGGGACGGCCTATGAAGATCGCATGTATCCCGCACATGCGCCGCGTTTTAAAGAAAAAATGGCATCCAATGCTTTTATGGATTTGAACCTTTACAACAACGTTATTTTATCTGTCACCGCTCTGATGGATGTCAAAAGTTCCATGGGGATTATTGTTGCAGCCCCCACAGCCGGGTCGTGTGGGACCTTGCCGGGAACCTGTCTGGGGGTGGCGAATGCGTTGCATATGGATGAAGACCAAAAAGTTAAAGCGATGCTGGCAGCCGGATTGATTGGTGTTTTTATTGCGGCTAAAGCCACTTTTTCAGCAGAACTTGGCGGCTGTCAGGCCGAAACCGGGTCCGGGTCCGGTATGGCGGCTGCGGCGTTGGCGACTTTGTTTGATGCAGACCTTGAAACCTGTCTGGGCGCAGCCTCGATGGCGTTACAGAATACCTTTGGTTTGGTTTGTGATCCGGTGGCAAATCGGGTGGAAGCCCCGTGTTTGGGCAAGAATGTATCCATGGCTGGCAATGCGTTATCGTCTGCCAACATGGCATTAGCGGGATTTGAAAGCCTGATCCCGCTGGATGAAGTGATCGTTGCCATGCATAAAGTGGGGCAGGCTATTCCCTGTGAATTGCGCTGTACGGGCAAAGGCGGTCTTGCCATGACACCCACGGGTCAGGCGTTATACAAGAAGTTTAATTGTTAAGCCGAAAGTTGAATTTATTCTTTTTCATCATCATTCTATTGCGCTTAAAGAGGGGATTGCATACCTTATTGCAGGTGAGAATCATTATATACAAAAGGAATAACCACTGTGGTGTCATTAAAAGCGTTTGTCGCGGGCCTGTTTTTGGTTGTCTCATTCATAATGATGCCTGGGGGGGAGGCCTTTGCGGCGAATGATAAAGTTCGCCTTGTCGGAGTTGTGACGGCACCGGCTGAAATGCGCGAAATTGAAACGGTGATTGAAGCGGTTGGCACAACAAAAGCGCGCCGATCGGTTGAAATTCAGGCAATCAGCAGTGGTGTTGTGCGCGAAATTGCATTTACGGAAAGTGAACCCGTGTCGAAAGGCAGCGTTCTGTTACGCCTTGATGATGAAATTGAACGCGCTGATCTGTCTGAAGCCGAAGCACGGCTGAAAGATGTTAAGTCTTCTTTACAACGTTCCCTATCCTTGCAGAAACGCGATGCGGTTTCTGCTTCCAGTGTGGATACATTAATCGCTGAGGTTTCCATTGCCGAAGCCGAACGTGATCGTGCCCGTCGCAAGCTACAGGATCGCATATTGATTGCCCCCTTTGACGGGCGGATTGGTTTTACGGATTTGGAACTCGGCGCGCACCTTAAGGCCGATGAAACGGTTGCTGTTCTAGATGATTTGTCATCTGTAAAAGTTGAATTTTATCTACCGGAAAACCTGTTTTCCAAAATTCAGGTTGGCGCACCGATTTTTGCAGATACAGCTGCCTTTAAAGGGCGCTCCTTTAAGGGCAATATTGAAGCAATCGACAGCCGTGTTAATGAAAATTCGCGTTCTTTTAAAGTCAGAGCCCTGATTACCAATGAAGATGGTTTGTTGCCGGCTGGTATGTTTATGCATATCAAGCTTGTTCTGGATGCGAGCACTGTTTTAGGTATTCCCGAAGAGGCGGTGGTCGTTGATGGCACACAGCTTTATGTCTTTGTTGTGGATGAGGAACAAGCCCCCCCTCGTGCTGTTCAGCAGACGATCAAGATTGGTCGACGTGCGTTTGGATGGGTGGAAGTGATCGATGGATTGAACGAAGGCCAGAAGGTCATTGTTCGTGGTGTTCAGAAAGTAAAAACCGGAACCGCCCTGAAAATCCTCCCTCTTAAGAGTGAGAGTGCCACTCAATGACACTTTCTGATCTCTCCATCCGCCGTCCTGTTCTGGCCATTGTCACAAGTTTGCTAATCATTACGGCAGGTGTTGCGACGATTTTCAACATTCCGGTTCGTGAGCTTCCCGATGTGGATTCTGCCGTTGTGACCATTTCGACAGAATATACCGGGGCATCACCACGTATTGTGGATACAGATATAACCGAGATTATTGAAAGTTCGGTTGCGGGTGTATCCGGTGTTAAATCCATTCAGTCGAGCAGCCGCCGGGGACGTTCGCGCACGGTGATTGAATTTGAAACCGGTCGTGATATTGACCAGGCCGCAAATGATGTACGTGATGCGGTGGGACGGGTACGTGCAAGTTTACCTGAAGAAGTTGATGAACCCCGCGTCATTAAAAGCGACAGCGATGCCGATCCTGTTATGCGTCTGGCCGTTGTTTCAGATCGCCACAGCCCGGAAGAAATTACGGATTATGTTGAAAGATTTATCCTTGACCACTTGACCACATTGGACGGTGTGGCCAGTGTGGATGTGCGCGGGGAACGCCGATATGCCATTCGCGTCTGGCTGGATCGTCGGGCCATGGCAGCGCGCAATATGACCATCAACGACATTGAAACCGCCATTCAACGCGCTAATGTGGAACTGCCGGCAGGTGATATTGAATCACGTAATCGCTTGTTTGAATTGCGCTTAAATGCCCGCCTGTCCACACCTGAAGAATTTGGCAATATCGTATTAGGTAAGGTCAACGGGTTCACCGTGCGTCTGCATGATGTAGCGCGCATTGAACAAGGTGTTGAAGATGACGACCTAATCCTGCGCGCCAATGGAAAACCCGCTGTGGGGATGCAGGTCATCCGTCAAAGCCAGTCCAACACCATGGAAATTTCCCAAGCCGTGCGGGCTAAAATCGATGAAATCAGAGGCGACCTGCCTGCCGGAATGGATATTATCGTCGGATCGGATGATGCGTTATTTATTGCTGCTTCGATTGAAGAGGTGGTGACGGCGCTGGTCATTTCGTTGGTGCTTGTGGTTATGGTGATCCTGCTTTTCCTCAGGTCATGGCGCACAACCTTGGTCCCTGTTGTTACAATTCCGGTAGCCTTAATCGGCTGTATGGCCTTGATTTCGCTATTGGGTTTTTCCATCAATGTTCTGACCTTGTTGGCCTTGTTGCTGGCGATCGGTTTGGTGGTGGATGACGCTATTGTGGTTTTGGAAAATATCAAACGCCGCATTGATGAAGGTGAAACACCGCTTGTTGCAGCCATGCGCGGGACACGTCAGGTTACTTTTGCGGTTCTTGCAACCTCGGTCACACTTGTTGCCGTTTTCATCCCGATTTCTTTTCTAGGCGGGCAAGTCGGTCGATTGTTCAGTGAATTTGGACTTATCATGGTTGCTGCTGTAGTTATTTCCACCTATGTCGCGCTCAGTCTATGCCCCATGATGGCTTCACGCTTGATTAAACCTTCAAAGGGCACTGACAAAGAAGGGGAAGTTCTGGACGACGATCACAGAATGGCTAAGTCTCTTGTTGGGCGGACATATAAACGTTGGTTGCATCAGGCCTTAGCACATCCTTTTATTGTCCTTTTGGTTTGTTTAGGGTTTAGCGCGGGCTCTGTTGTTCTGTTTGAAGTGTTGCCGCGCGAACTGGCCCCGAGAGAAGATCGCGGTGTCGCTTTTGTCCCAATGACGGCCCCGCAAGGATCGACCCAAAGCTATACTGATGAACAGGCGCGTTATATTGAAGACATGATGCAAAGTGAGGTCGATAACGGCAATATCCGTTCGGTTTATACGATCATCGGCTTTGGCAACCGTCCCTATCGTGGATTTGTCGTGTTGCGCTTTGCTAATTGGGAAGACCGCGACGAAAGTCAGGAAGAAATTGTCAGAAAACTCCGCCCGAGGGTCTTTAGCCTGCCCGGTGTGCGCGCTGCTGTTGCCAGTCCGGCGGGTCTGGGACTGCGCGGGAATTCGACACCGTTACGTATTGTTGTGGGCGGGGCGGATTTTGATCAGGTGAAACAGTGGGCGTCCGTGTTACTGGAACGGGCAAAGTCCAATGAAAAGCTAGTCAATCCGGAAATGGATTATGAAGAGAACCAACCTCAGCTGGATTTGAAACTGGATCGTCGCCGGGCTTATGATCTGGGGATTAATGCCCGTGATATTGCCGGAACTTTACAGGTGATGTTTGCGTCAAAAGAAGTCAGCACTTACGTTGATCGCGGCCGGGAATATTCCGTTGTCACCCAGATCAGGCCGGAAGATCGCACCACCTATAACAATCTTGAAAATGTCTTTATTCGCACAGGTCAGGATGGTGAAGATAACCTGATCCCCATTGGAGCGTTGGTCGATGTCACTGAAACGGCGGCTTCCGCAGAATTGAAACGCTATGACCGTTTGCCATCCATCACCATTCAGGCGGCACTGGACCCGGATTATGCGCTGGGTGATGCCATCAAATTTATGGAAGATGCCGCAGAAGAACTGCTGCCCGTCAATGCCAAGATCGGTTATGCAGGCCAGTCGGCAACCTTTAAAGATACGTCCGGTGATATCACGACGATTTTCGTTCTGGCGCTTTTGATCGTCTTTTTGGTTCTGGCGGCACAGTTTGAAAGCTTTGTGCATCCCTTTATCATTATGTTATCGGTTCCTCTGGCGATTGCGGGGGCCATTTACACCATGACCTTGGCGGGACTGTCGTTGAATATCTACAGTCAGATTGGTATTTTATTGCTGGTGGGCCTGATGGCAAAGAACGGCATTTTGATCGTCGAGTTTGCCAATCAGCTGCGAGATGAAGGCAATGACGTTACCGAAGCTGTTGCCGAAGCTGCCTTGTTGCGCTTTCGTCCTATTGTAATGACCGTAATTTCCACGATTTTGGGGGCTTTGCCATTGGTTATGGCCAGTGGGGCTGGGGCAGAAAGCCGGATTGCCATCGGCTGGGTTATTGTGGGGGGCTTGGGCCTTGCGCTTGTCCTGACCCTGTTTTTAACACCCGTTCTCTACAGTCTTCTTGCCGGGTTTTCAAAACCGCGCTCGGCTGTTGAAAAAGCGTTGGAAGCAGAACTGCGCGCCCATGATTAATCATATGGGTTAAGCTCAATACTTAAAAAAACGAGGTGAGTGTGGGCAGATACCCAACAAGCCTTTATTCTTCGGTTTTACTCGTTTTTTTGGATTTTGGTCGGGGCAGTGTTTCTGTAAAACTGATCAGAATTTTCTTTAGTTTCTTTTCTTTGACACTTTTGATCGCTTTCGCCGGGGAGACCCACATTTTCGTGCGTTTATCCATTTCCGGCCATTCATCAAGTTCTTCGCGAACTTCTAGGGCAAACACTTTAACCCGACAGTGATAACCGCCTTTTTGGGGGGGTTTCTTATAGTTATATTCCCCGATAATTCTTTTGGACAGAATTCCTTTTACACCAGCTTCTTCGTAAGCTTCTTTCTCTGCGGAATGGCGCGCCTTCATATCGGGCTCGACAGTTCCTTTGGGCAGAACATAACGTCCGGTAGAAAGGGAGGTCAGGAGTAGGATTTCAATTTTTCCCTTATGTCGTCGATAGGGGATGACACAAGACTGTTTACGATACTCCATACGACCAGCTTTCTCTTTAGCTCTTATCTGCGACTAAGCTCGTTCACTTTGTCGCAGATCGTTTATGCGTAAGCGCAGTTAAATTTCACCACGACTATAACTTTATCGGGTCTTTTGTATAGTGAAAAAAATGACTTTTTGTCGATGCATTCTTGGGCTCTTTGCATGGTTATCAAGCGTTTGCCTTTTCCGCTAAGTCTTATAAGTTGATGTGCATCCACTATTTTATATATCCACTGGTTATACATTAGAAACCCCTCAACCACCTTTGTTTTTGTATCCACCAAGATGAACAATCATATGGTTGCAGCAAAGGGAATCATCCTGTTTTTTTCGGGGTGGGATAAATGGGTTGTGGTGAGGCTTGAAGCTTAATAAAGTATTCTATTGCGTGCATTATGTAGATAAAATTCTAATAAGTGAGCTCTGATGGAACTGAATAAAATCGTTGCTAGTCTTTTACTGGTCTTGGTTACATTTGGCACCGCTTATGCTGATCCACTTCTATCGGATAAGCTAAAGTCGCTACATCTCACATCAAGTGAAAAAAGGTTGTTGGAGAAAGTGAAAGCGACATCCAAGGATGCCAGCAATATCACTTTGGCAACGTTTCCAGACCTGATCGCAGCTTATGGTGAAAAGGCGGCATCACAGAAAAAATTGGAGGATCTGAACCTTGCTGTTGATCTTGTGATTGCCTTAAACCAAGATCAAAAGGTCTTGAGCGATGCCATGGCTGCAGAAATTGCAGACTATCTGGTTTATCCCTTGCGGAGCAAAGATAATTGGGAAGAAGAAAGTAAGATCATTGAACGGACAATACCGATCTTTGTCAAAGGCAACGACTATGACAGTGGAGCGGTTTACGCGATGCAAATCGGTGATGCGTATCGTAAGGCCAAGCAATTGGACAAAGCCTTGGCTCTTTTGAACGATGCGTTAATCTATGCTGAAAAAGCCCTCGGCCCAGATCACGTGTATCTTAAAGATTATTTTAATTCGCTTGGGAAGGTTCATCATCAAAGAGGGGAAGCCGATGATGCAATTCGATATTACAAACGAGCAGAAGAAGTTTTGAAAAATGCAAAGAAACCTGACGAGAAACTGATGGCCTATTACGGGCTTAAGGTTGCTGTTGTTTTGGAATCAGATGGACGAAAAGAGGAAGCCGCTGCACAGATCGAATATTTGAAATCCACATACAGTAAAACTGCCCTGCAATGGGCCTTTCGCGAAATGCAGCCACATTGACGCGCTGTTACAAGTTTCGGGAACACATACCTAATTAAATTTCGTGTGCGTTGTCTAATAGCGGCCCTTCTTGTCAAGCTCCAATTTGTCATCTCAGCCGGGTTCACGGTTGTCTTCGCGGTCTGATGGTCTTTGTTTTACGGGTAAAGACCGCCGCATGATGGCTTTCAAA
>JABXIG010000061.1 GCA_013373205.1 Methylocystaceae bacterium
ATGGCCTTTATGGAGCAGTTTCTACACTGACTCCGATTATACCATTGGAGCGTGACCTGCCGCTATTACGGCCATGTCCCCGTTATTACAGCAAATTTCAAACCGTTCGCTGGTTCTGGCCCAAATTACGGGTGGCCTGGCCTCCATGGCCATCAGCGGTCAGACGACAGGTGCCCAAACAGGGTTAACAGCCGCAAAAGAAAACTCCCTGAAAGTTATTACCCTTATCGGTAAAGCGGCCTGGAAGATCGGTAAGAAACTGATCAAAAAGGGCAAAGTTACAGCCGATGACATCAAGGAAATGGGAGCGGACGAAATCCTTGGCATGATAGATGATGTCTTTGCTATCATCAGCTTGGCATTGGGCGTGGATAAGAGTGACTTTAAGGCTGCGGCTGATTTTGCGAAATCCTTCAAAAAATTTGAAGACAAACTCCCTGACGGTTACACGGTTATAAAAGGTGTGGGTGCGGATGTTCCACTAGACAATTTACCTACGGGGTTTAAAAAGGTTGTAAACAAGAAAACTGGAGAGGTTAAGATCGCTTCTTCGGATGGGAAAGTTTATAATTCAATAGAAGATGTTCCAACTGGCAACCGCCCTGCCAATTTATCACCACTTGGTGCAGGAAGAAGCGGTGCCTTTAAACAGGCAAAAAGAGATATGGGCATTCCGGTTTCTCAGCAACCAAATAGAGTTCTTCCGAATATTGATAAAAGAGGAAACGTTCAACCTGGAAAAATCTATGAGTACGATATCATTGATCCAAATGCGGTCGGTGGTAAAAGAACTGTAAAAATCCGAGATGACGCAGAAGGTCATCTATCCCTTGATGATCCGTCACAAAACCGAGGTCCACACTTTAACACTCCAGACGGTGGACACTATGACTATTAGACTGGGAATAGATGTAATTAAGGAACATTCTATCTTAAGGCAGCCGAATGAAGAGTGGCTAGAACTATGCCAACACGCTGCAGAGTGGATATGGGAAGAGCATATAACAGAGAATTTTGGTAAATACCTAAACTTGTTGTATGTCGAACCGTCATTCTCAGAAGATACTAAAGTTCGCCGCTACTATGGTCTTTCGAAGACGAATATGTTTAAAGAGTACAAAAGACTAGGTTGCAATCTAATTTACGAAAATCTAATAGAAAAGAATGGAGAAATTCTTTTCTATGGCCTTTTAAGCCCAAGTAAACTTGCACTTCCTGACATTATAAAATGGATAAAAGATCAGCGGCATTGTTTTCTTGTATTTTCTGAATCAGAATTATTTACAAATAATGCTTTAAATAAAATAATAGAGCTAAAGAAAAAAAACTCAAACGTAAATATAGATCAGGTTGAAATTGTAGAAGAATTGATCTCTTTTAATTTACATCCGATTAGACTTTGGGGACAATTTGACGACACGGAATTTTCAGTAGAAGTATACTAGATTTCCGAAAATAACGGGGACATGGCCGTAATAGCGGCTGAAAGCAAATACGCTGGGCACAAGCCCAACTGATTTGCTTTTGCCGTATCCGGCACAGTCTGCGGAGCTTCGCTCCCTCTGCCTACAAGAAGATTCAACCCCAGCTTACTTCACAACACGCAGATAAGGCGCTTTATTTTTTGAGTCCTGGACCAGCGCCTCAAATTCATCTGCCGGGCGCACCCCAGCGATCAGCCGCCTATTCAGCCAACCTTCCAGTTCTTCTAACTCAACATCCTCACCACTTCCCCACATATCGCGGGCCCGTATTTCCAGCACAAAAGCCGATTCATTCATACAGCCCAGAACTTTACGAGAGGCTGTTTTACAAAATATATAATCATAGGCCGTTGCAACGGATCGACCGAGTATCTCATTCAAGCGCTGCCCAAACACATCCATGGTATAGTCGGCAGGGTCGCGTCGATCAAACGGATGAACCAACGAATAATATGTGGTCGCGTGCGTATAAAGAACAATATCCAATGGCAACCCTATTTTAAGCACATTGGCATACCAACAATTAAGAGGATCAACCTTTTTCGCGTCAGGAGACGGAAAAAACTTAACCTTCATCGCCTTGGCAAGCTTGGCAGTACAATGGATGTAGAGATCACTCATTTTTGTATTAACCTGCCCTAACCCGCATAATTGGAGATAATCTAGGGTGAATTTTGGCCATGAAAGATCGATCCCTATTACAGAAATCAGGGTTCCAGAAGCTGGCATTATAGCCTTCACTTAATTTTCGGTAATGCCAAAAGAAACGGTATTATGTAGCAAACACACCCAGATTTAATTCAACGATTTAAGTAAAATAGCCTCACACAATAAGTAGTGGGGCTTTTTCATGTCTAATTCCTTTGTTCTTTCTGGTTTGATTTCCAAATATTCCGAACTTGCTGGTGAGCTTGATGAGATGCGCAAACAGGTCCGTACTCTGGAAGGCGACTTGGCACATATCGCTTCTACAATTAAGATTTTTGATCCTCACTACCCAATAAGCCAAATAAAGCCTAAGAAGAAGGTCAAACGCATTCCCGGCCTTAAGAACGGCGACACCAACAAAATGACACTGGAAATCCTCAGAGATTCCAGAAAACCGCTTACCGTGTCAGATATCACAGCCATGCTCAGTGATAAGCTGGTTGTTCCTCTTGATAAAAACGACAGAGAGAACCTCAAGAAGCGCGTAGAAGGCACCATTGACCGCTTACAGTCACAAGGTACAGTCAAACGTGTGGCTTCCATAGGTCCAAAGAGCATGGCTTTATGGGAATTGGACAATTTATAAGAATACATATATTCTATAACTCTCCTTAATGGTGCGTGGCAATGTTGTGACTGATACTAAAACTGAAAATAATAATGGATTAAAAATAAAAGGAAATGTTGATGGCATTAGTGGGGAAATCGAAATCAGTGAAGCAACACTGAATTCTCTTTCTAAGCCAATTGCTGAAGCATGGGGATTTGTTGAAGATTGGTTGAAAGACAGAAGAGCTCTTCAAAAATTTGAGAGGAGAATACGATACCAAGAGCGTGCATTAAATATTTTGTCAAGCGCACAGAATAAACTTAATGTATCCCATAAAGATCAATACCATCAACCAAATGACCGCTTTTGGGAAATAGTTATTCCTGCTATTTCAGTTGAGGAAGATCAAACGCTTAAGGAACTTTGGGCAAATCTCATTGCAAATACTATAAAGAATGAAAACCCAAACAATGATGAAATTGGTCATGCACTTTTATTACGTGATATGCCAATAGGCGCGGCTCATTTATTAGATTGGCTGTGGAATAATGAGCTAACTGAGTGTAGATTATTATATCATGACATCGGAAAACTTTTAAAAGAAAGCAAGAGTCCTGTTTTTCATAAAGGCTTTCATACTTTATCTTTTAAAGAAAGAATATCAGAAATCTCTAAACTAAAAATGGAATTAGGGAATTATGACTGGAAAAAATTAAATATTGAAGCTGAAAAAGAATTCGGAAAAAATGGTGTAGCAAATTTATATCATTTGATTAGATTAGGAATTCTAGAAGATATAAGCGGAACTATAGCTAAAATTGAACTTAGTCTACTCGCTCGCCTTATTGGGAAGAAAAAACGCCTGAAGGTATTTAAGCTCCGTCAAGACGTAGAAAGAGATGCGATTGAAAACGGAAATTCTGTAGTAGCATTCACAGCCCTTGGGCGAACATTACGAGACAGTGTACTGCCATAATTAAGGATAGAGCAGCACTTCGCCCGGCTGATTGTTGCCTTGCCAATATCCGGCCCAATTACGTGACATGGGGCGGTTTAGAGATTTAAACAGCAGATCGCCAAACAAAGAGCCGTTGTCTTGACGACGACGGTTTTCTTTATAGGCCATTTCATTCGCATAGGAATGAAGATACTTGCCAGCGATATGGTGATGTTGGCCAATCTCTGCACGACGTAGGCGAGAGAACCAACCCTCAGCCCCATTGGTACAAGATTCACCATCGCTATAAACGCGAGAGTGATTGATACGGAACATTTGGTATTGGGCGTGTAGCGCATCATATGCGCCGTTCTCGTCTGCATGAATGATTGCTGATTGATCGATGTGTTTGCGAATGGCTGCACCCACGGCTTCGGTTGTCTCAGACTTGATAACAACGGGAACCGCGCGGCCTTCGCGCTCTCTTATAACAAAGACACAGCGGCGCTTGCCGTTCTGGTGACGACGTAAACGACGATCCACACGGTTCTCTTTCCAGTTACGAGGTTTCAGGTAGCCACCAAAGTAAGCACCATCAACTTCGACTTCACCCGTCAGAACAGCATCCTGCATTTCATCGCCAGTGACCTCGCGCAGTTTGTGCGCCAGAACGAAGGCTGTTTTGTATTGAACGCCCAGATCGCGGGACAATTGCAAAGCAGAAACGCCCTTGCAAGAGTTTACAAAGATCGCAATAGCCAACAGATAATCACGGTACTGCAATTTGCGACCGGAAAAGATTGTGCCACTTGTGACTGAGAATTGCTTGTTACAGTGTTTGCATTTGAAGATACGGCGGCTTTTAAACGTCCAGCATTCGACAGAACCACAATGAGGACAAACCGGATCGCCGTCATTAACGGACCAGCGAACCTCTTTGAACAACTCATACGCCTCTTCTTCCGCCATCCGCGCCACCTTGGCGACGGATAACGTCTTTGCTTTAGAAGAGAGGAGGAAGTGTTGGTTCATCGTTTTTCATCATTAATCACTATATATGATGAATTATCACTAATGAGCATCACCTTGTCAAATGAAAAATCATCATATATAGTGATTAATCATATTTTTGAGGGATAAACCAATGGGCCAAGACTGGAAGAAATACGCAAAAACGCTGCTAAAAAGTGAGATAGCACGCAAAGATTTGAACTTCATAGAAGTATCAGAACGCTTGAAAGCACTGGGAATAGACGAAAGCCCTCAGAACATAAGCAACAAAATCGCGCGAGGCAGTTTCAGCGCGACCTTTATGCTTCAGGTGCTACATGCGATAGGCAGTAGCGATATACATTTGGAAGAAATAAAGGATTAACTCGTTTCTTCTTCTCTTTTTTCTTTAATAAGTTCCTGTAAACAAATTATGAGCAATGGATCAAGTGTTTCCATATAAACATTTAGATTGCTTGCATCTTTATTGAAATAAGTCCCACAGTGCTTAGTGCAATTTCCTTCACTTCGTATCATCTCAAGAGAATGTCGAAAGGATTTAATTCGAGAATCTCGTCCTTCAAACCAAATTTTCATTTTTCCATTTAGAAAAGAGTCAATGGAAGTATTTTCATGGGCTCCTAGGCTTTTGCAAACCGTTTCCCAAAATCCCCAAACACCAATAGTTATCAGTGCGGGATTGGTAGTCCAAACTACTTTTTGGAGAGAAATGGCTAAATTTGTTAGTTTCTTTGACCCCAAATCATTAAGTAACTTTCTCACGGTTGAAGAAAATACAATGGTATTAGGCACTGGACTTTCTTCAATCTCTTCGATTTCTTCGTCTGGTTCACTGTCTTCATTACCTTCTTGATTTGCGCTGCCTTCTGTGCCACCTGATCCTGCATTAGCTTCAGGATCACTTTCTGTTGAACCGTTAGAGTTATTGTTTGAACATTCTTGTTCATTTTCATCACTGCCTTGAGAATGTTCGCCAGCCCCGCTTAAATCCATTTCCCCTTGCTCATCTTCATCCTTTTGAGAATTACTTGCTTCTTCATTCCCGTCTAGTTCAGGTAGCTTTTTATATTTTAAGGTTGCAGGCTTCTCTTTGATTTCAGCATATATACCAGCTTTTTGTAATCGCTCTACAAGCTCAATATTTTCAGGTGGAACTTTACCTTTAGACGACCTGTAATCAGTTGCTTGACTTATAAAATCAACATTCAATTCAGATTTCAAATAGTCATTGATCTTTTTGTAGAGTGGCGTTAAATCCTCAGTAAAACGTGTCTTCATGAAATCAACATCAAAGTCGTTTAAATGGATTTCAGCATAAAGCCTTTGTGAAGCATATTTATTAGTCGTTCCTAGAATTTCAGGCGGTTTATTTTGATGTATTTTAGTCCCTTGGATAACGCGATTATTCCTGAACAATCTGATCCCAGGTTGCTTGTATGAACCTGTTTCTCGGATCATGAAGAAACCTTTAACTTTGCGTCCATGATAATCAAGGTCTAAATCTGTTTCCCATCTAACAAGACATTGTTCTTTGATTCTTGAATCTTTATCTACAGGAGGATAAATCAAGTGAGTGGGCTTTGTTAGCTCTACAGTACTTTCAATGGGAATAACCTTGTTCCCATTGTACTTAAAAATGATATTTGTTATTTTCGAGAACTTTTGAAAAGTCTCCATAAGGAATGGAACAACTTTTGTTTGGTAGGTTTCTTCGGTAATTGTTCTAGAATTGTTTTTAATGGTAATTTTTGTATAGCTTTTATTTTTGTCCTCATCCTCAACAGAGACTACAGCTTCTTCTTTGCCCTCTTTAAGGAATTTTGGTAAATCAAAGTCAAAGACAAGTTTTGTATCGCTACCTTTTGGGGAGGTTTCTAACGTCCATTTTTCAGAAAACCATATAGCGGCACTTTTCAAACCAATGCCATATACACTCAAGCTGTCCTTGCTATGCTTGCGGCCATCCAATGTGTGCCCAGCGGGTTTTAAAGCAATTTTCAGATGCTCTCTATCAATACCACCCGCATTATCTTCAATTTCAATAAGGCGATCATCAGGCCATACATTGATTTCAATTTTATTGTTTTTTGATGTGGGTACTTTTGAATCGATAAATGATTGAATTGAGTTGTCAATAAATTCAGCAAATGCTGTTTCAGCGGTATAACCTAATGATTTTAGGATGCCATACATTTGCATTTCTGGAGAAACATTAACTAAGAACTCATCACGTTTCATTTTATCGCCCTGATATTTTTCAACTATTACAGGAATAGTAACCGCTCAAGCTTAAGAAACAAGAAATTTCTCCCGTAAATTCGATGCAATCAATTCTACAATCTTTGCATTAACCGCATTTCCCATTGCCTTAAAGGTCTTTGTAGTCGTTTCAGGAAATGCTTTAAGGCCATCAAGGAACTGTAACCGCGCGGCTTCAAATTCAGAGATGTAACGGTTTTCATTTGGAATAACAGGAATTTGCGTAGGGGTCATGGAAATCAGAGAGGGCGCAATTTCACGCTTAAGAATGCGAATGCCTGAAGCGCGGAATTGAACAAGGTGCTGGTATATGTCCGCAACATTTCTTTGACCGCGCCATTCAAGGATTTGCCAACTGTTGAAATCCTTTCCTAGGCCTTTTGACCATTGATCAAGGTATGCACTGTTTTGAGCATATATAGAACGACTGTATTGGATGGAACCATGCAACCAATTTGCCACTCTCTTGTTTTTGCGGGTATAAGAGGGCATACGTTCCAGAACATCTTGCCAAGTATCGCAGTTAGTTAGAGAAACTCCATAAGCCCCTTTATAACTTTTCATTTCTGATAGTGCTAAACCTGTAAAATCAATCGGGTAAGTTGCGCCAAATTCTGGAGCGACAAGAGAAAGAGCCGGTATTTCTGGTAATTTAAGATCATCTAACAGCTTTTGCCAATATTTGAGAAGATCAACTTTCTTATCCTCCAATGCCTTGGAGGGTAATTCTCTGTTTAGTATATTTTCCAACGAAACTTCTTCTTGTGGCATAAAGTTGAACACAGTTGAAAGGTCCACGTCAGAACCTTTTTGATAGGCAACAATGAATACTCTCTTGCGATTTTGTGGGATACCAACCTCTACAGGTGAAATAACCTTATACTCAAGATTGTAGCCAATTTCAGAGAACTTTTCTGTCAGATATTCCCAGAAACTACCTTCTGCGATTGTCAAAATATTAGGTACATTCTCCAAGATGATGAACTTCGGCTTATGATGGTTAGCAATACGAATAACGTCATCAATTAAGCGGCCCGATTCAGGACATTTAGCCCCCTTCTTTTTTCCGGCCAGAGAAAATGGCTGACAGGGGAAACCAGCACAGATCACATCATGTTCAGGGATCGTTTCAATATCTAACGTTCGAATATCATCATGAGGGGTAATGTTGTGATTTTGCTTGTACAGATCGCGCAAGTGATCATCAATCTCACAAGCAAATACGCATTCAAATCCTGCTTTATCAAATCCGACGTGAAATCCGCCCAGACCTGCAAACAAATCTATAAATTTCAGTTGCTTATATGTTTTCATGATGTTTACTCAATCTATCAATTTAATGGTTCGAGTGGTTTCTGGCATATGCCGCAAGTGAGACTGAGGTCTTTGGCACCCCAGACATTGACGGTATTCCCTTCTTCACATACATGGCTGTATTTGATGCGCGTCTGTTTCTTGCTTTTGGTTTTGCCATTCAGTAGATCACGCACATTTTTCTGTGATTTATAAACTGGGGTTTTCACTGGTTCTTCAGAACCTATTTCCTCGTCATCGATCTCAACAAACCGATCCCGCCAAGAAACTGTAAATTCGGTTGTGAGAAGGTCTGTTACGACTTTTGTAAATTTCCCGTTTGGATCGGGATAAGCAGACATTTTGAAGCCCGTTCTGGCACCATTTTCTTCGCCTGTACTGGACGGCACTAAACCGATTTCTTCCATCTTTGCCGCCCACTGCTTATTGTGATAACCGGAGCGGCTCCATTTACCGAAATGGCTCTGCCATTGGTGAACCATTTGATGGCCCAAAGTTGTCAGGATGGATGGAATATCATCTAAATCAAAATACTGAGGATTAAGCGCAATCTCATCAACAGGCGATCCGTTTTTGTCTACAAAGCGATCTCTCGCGTAATAGCCACACGTCTTCTTTTCCCTTTGCAGCGTAATAATGCACTGAGGGAGTTGACCTTTGAATAAATGCTCATTGAGGCAATCATACGCCTCTTGCAACTCTTCATAGGTTTGTATGGTTGGTTTAATACTCGTCATAAAGTTGTTTTATCATAAAAATTGATTTGTACAAATCAAAAAATAAAATTGTTAAAAAAATAAGAAGACCTTCAATCACATGATGACCTTTATTAAGCTCCGAATTGGTCGGGAGAAAAAGGTGATCACTCAATGGCAAATGAGTTTTTTAGTGGGCTATATCGCATATTGTATATAAATAATTGAATTAATTTATTGTTCGTAATTTGGAGGTGTGAATAAATATGGAGAAAGTTGTGTACATGGATTGGAATGTATTCCAGGACCTAATTCAAAACCGAAGGGGCGAACGTTTAAAAGAGAGCATTGAATTTGCAAAACAAAGCGGCTACAGAATCGTTTATTCGATTGCTCACATGTGGGATTTATCCCGTTGTGGTAATACAGAGTATGTGAAAAAGGATCTGTCTGAAGTATCAAAGCTTACGGACAATTGGTGCGTAAGTACGAAATCGGTTGGAGGTCCTATAGTTTATGAACAGTGTATACCCAAAGACGTAATTAGAAATGTCAATAAGCAGCAAATTCAGGGTGAAAAAGCAAAGGTTGAATCACCATATAGCTTCCCTTCTTACATGGTCGACATGTCGAAGGTTTCTGACGAGAACATCCTTGTTCCATATTTAAAAAAACAGAATGGAATGATGTCTCCAAAATTGTTGAATGACTTCGTTAAAGAACTGTATGAAAAGGTATCGACGGATTATAAAATCCAAAAGAAGTTTAGAAAATCGCTAGAAGAAATAATTGGCATCAATAATCCGGCATTTGTACCATTGCATGATATGGCGTTCTACAGACATATTTTTTCTACAGAAGAAGTTATCGTTAAAAATCTACCTGAGATTATTAACTCAGTTTTATCTTTGGATAACGAGACCTTGGATACCATTCCTATCGAGAAAAAGATCACAACAACATATAGCCTCTTAGATTTTTTTCCTGCCTTCAATGAAGGTCTAGATAAAAGAAACAATATGAGAAATATAGTAATAGATGCACTGCACGTATTTTTAGCTAGTGACTCAAGGTGCTTAGTCTCTTCTGACAAAAATATGCTTAAAAAAGCAAAAATCGTATACAAAACCTACGGCGTCAGAACTAAGGTCTATGAAACAGGGAAATTTATTCAAAATATAACATTGCACTGAACTGGCTTCTTATTTCATAGGTCATTTTACAATTTCTACTAATCCAGTTTAGGTGTGTTTGCTACATAATACCGAAAAGAAACCTTCAATGGGTAAAACGTTCTTTTCCCAAAAAGATTTTGCATGAGGATAATCTAACAATTTTCCCATAATGTCAGAATTGGAAAGACTGGAATTAATCTGTTCTTCTTTAAAAGAACACAAATGAACAGGATCAGATGTCAACTCCCATGTTCTATGACCCTCATTCCAAACTGTTCTAAATGAATACAAGTCACATGCTTTGTACTCTTCCAAGTCAATCTCAAGATAAGTTAGCGGTAATTCTTTCACATCCATTCTTTGCGAACGAAACCAATGGTAATATCGGGATTTATAGAAAGGTCTTCTGTATGTGGCCGTCGCATGATTGAGGGAACGAATGACGAAATCCACTCTACTGTTCATATCTAAGTTGGTTGAATTGTAAACATCAGGTTCATTGGGCAAGTTGACAATTCCCGGAAATAGTTCCGGAAAGTTCGCCTCATCAAGGTTCTTTGGTCTTGCCTTAGAGGCCTTAAAACTTCTCAGAATCGGTTCAAACCACCCATATCGTACAAATGAATTCCTTGGATAAGCCTCCTCAGACCGACTGACTGGGAATACTTGAATTTTAAAAGGTCGCTCAACACTTGCCCAAGGCTCAAGAGAAACGGAAACATTTCCACCCTCCTCATTCGTAAAACTGACACCAGCCCACATTAGTGCTTCCCTGATCAGGTATTCCCGTGCGGTAGAAAGACTTAAATCCCTATTTATGATCTCCAATGGTGTTTCTGTTTCAACCCTTTGCAAAGCTTGAGCTGCAAGACCACAAGAAAACGCCAAATCTTCCGTTGTCCAGTTAAGCAACCCTTTGGCTGCTCTCAGTTCATACCCCTACACAAAAGAAATAAGTTATGTGTAATGCACACAATTAAACAGCTCATGAATTATTTACATCTGCAAAATGAGTTAAACCCATGAGAATTACTAAAACAGTGTTACGTGAACTGAGCGCAAAAGACAAGGATCTCCTGGTCTGGGATGATGCGCTGCCCGGTTTTGGCATTCGCGTCAAAGCCAATGGCACCAAAACCTTCATGATCCAATATCGCAATCAGTTTGGGCGTATGCGACGATATTCTATAGGTCGTCTTGGGGATATCACGCTGGATCAAGCCCGCAAGGAAGCGCGTCGCCTTAAAAGCGAAATTGCCCTAGGTGGTGATCCAGCCGAAAAAAGGCAAGAAGATCGCAGCAGCATTACCGTCAAAGAATTGTCAGAAAGATATATGAGCGATCATTGCGAAGGGCGTTGCAAAGAAAGCACGATGAAAGCCCATCGCTGGCTTTTAGATAAATTCATATTGCCCAAATACAGCAATCATCGGGTTTTAGAGCTATCCACGCAAGATATCGCATCCCTTCATAAAAACCTAAAAGACACACCCTATAATGCCAATCGGGTATTGGGCTTGCTCAAGTCCATGTTCAACAAGGCGGAGCAATGGGGTCTTATCTCCCCAAGCACCAATCCTGCGGCAACGCTTAAACCCTATCGGGAAAACAAACGGAACCGCTTTCTCTCCCCAGAAGAATACAACACGCTTTTCAACACTGTGGAAGAACAACACTGCCTCGGTCTTATCGGTACCTATCAAGCAACCGCCATCAGCCTGCTGATGCTCACGGGCTGTCGTCTCAGCGAGATTCTAACATTGGAATGGCGCATGGTTGATCTGGTTCACAACCGACTATTGCTAGACAGGCATAAGACGGACCGGAAAGGTGTTAAGGCAGTCCCCTTAAACAAACTGGCCCAACATATTCTGCGCAATCTTCCACGTGTAACGGATAATCCTTATGTCATTGTTGGGAAAGAAGCGGGGCGCCCTCTTGTCAATCTACAAAAGCCGTGGCGCCGTGTGCGAAAGGCTGCAGGACTGGACGATGTTCGCCTTCATGATCTACGCCATAGTTTCGCCAGTGCCGCCGCGGCAGCAGGTGTTCCTTTACAAGTTATTGGCGGACTATTGGGGCACTCCAGTCAACAGACCACGGCCCGTTATGCCCATCTCTCCCAAGCACCCATTGATCAGGCTGCTATGGTTGTTGGTGCGCTTTTAGAACAAAGTAGAGAAAAAGAAGAGGGCACAGATGTTTAATACGCAAGTCGTCGCGCAGATTGAAGACAATACCCTCCCTCGTTCACGACTTTTGAAGTCATATTTGACACAAGGCCACACACTTATTCGTCCTGATTATTCCCGTTATCGACTGGAGTTTCGCGACTTCCCCTTTTATGTCGTAACACCGACTTTTGAAACACAAGTGATTGAAGTTCCTGATTTGGAAAATGAGCCAGACCTCAGTCTTCTGGATATAAATAACCTTGAAAGCCATCGTGAAAAACTTCGTTTATGGCTCTTTTGGATATTCTGTCAGAGCATAGAGAAGAAAGATGAACAGGCAGACAAAGCCAAACACATTGCTGACCTATACCTACGCATTTCACAGAAACCGACAAGGCTGGAACCTCTGTGGTCTCCTTGCAAACTGCGTCAGCAGTCTTCTTCCCGCCATTTTAATCCAGACAACATCACCAGCCGACATTACTGCTACCAAATCGCCCTAATTGCTCAAGACAAGCATTGGGTTCACCCAAAATGGTTTGATTGTTTACGCTGGGCAGAAGAAGAACTGCTACGCATGAACCATGTTAGCCCTGATATCACATATAAACAGACTGAATTCATTTACACAGTTCTATCAAGTCAGGAAGAAGTGAGGGAATTCAACCAGCATATCGAAGATGCGCTATGTCCCTATTTTGCCGAATTAACACCGATGCCGAGGGACCTTCATCACTATTACCAAACGGTCCCAGCCAACATTCCCAGACCAGCCATCACGCGGGAAGAATTTTTCAAACAAGCACCCACAACATAGAGGAGGTCTTCATGACCGGTTCAATATATTTAGATATCATTTTGATAGGTGTGGCAGACTTCGTACTTATCGCAACCATTTTTTGGTCGTTAAGATATAAGCTAATCCCCCTCTTCATTCTATTCAAAGCAATTTACGATTTACGCGATGAAGGAATAGATTTAAAAAAAGAACTCCTCTCTTTACGCACTAGCTTTATAGAAGGTTCATGTACAGCAATCCTCATTCTTGATCGTCATGAAAAGTTTGTTTATGCATCACCGACGATGACAGCTTTAATTACAAAAAAAGATATTCTCAAATTCCAACATAGCGATTTTTTCATCACCGATACGAATGCTCGCCATATTAAAAAAAGCAAAACAATCCAAATCAAATTAGCTCATGGCGCAATCAAAGAAATTCTATTTAAAGCCTTATCTCGACAACATTCGCAGAACTTCAACTATTTTCTTGAGAAGATTAAAGGGACAAACAACTCATATAGAGCAAATCTGTCCAGTCACTTTCAAAAAATGGGCACGTCATCAGATACCCTAAATGATGAAATCTCAAAGCAGCAAACAATTGATGATCTTAAACAACATCTAGCTAAAACCTGTGCTTTGAATTCACTCCCTGACCTTTCACAAGCTGAACTAAGAAAAAAACGTGATCGAGCTATTCGTGAGGCAGGCAAATGGATTTTGCAAAGTTTAAACATTAGCAAATTTGATAAAGGGCACTTTGAACACATCGTAGCCCCAGCGATATACGACTTCTTTGGCAAAGAACATTTTTCAGCACACGAAATTGGGTATACGTTGGGAACCATCATTAAGCAAATATCTATAATCATTGGAGAAAATCGTAAGTAAGGGCAATGCAGGTAATTTCACCTTCTTACAGGTTTTCAACAGTAAGCCGACATTACATAGTTCGACATCTTCTAACCCGGATCCATCACAAATTCTTTCCTTCCTCAAAATTAATTCATTGATAACAGTAAGTTATGTTAAAATAGACTGTATATAGAAAATACAGGGTGTTTTTTCGATGTTGTTTTCCA
>JABXIG010000063.1 GCA_013373205.1 Methylocystaceae bacterium
CTGGGCTTCATCGACATCACGTCGATACGCCTTTGGGTGCGCCATTTGTCAACATGACCTAGACCTAACCGAAACCGCCGTGCTTGCCGTGCCGCTGTACGCGATCACGTCGAAAGACCGGGCCAACGTGCAAGAGGTTTGCCGAAGTACCTACGCCGTAGCCGCGTAACCCGTGTTCCTTCTGAAAGTGCCAACTAGCCCCGCTTCGGCGGGGTTCTTTTTATTTTTCACCTATTGGATTTAAACCACCGGCTTCCAGCCGGTAGTCTTTCACTTCGGCAGTTGTTTGCGAATTTTCTCAAGCTCTTGGGCAACGTCGTGAATGCCTTTGGAGTTGAAGCCGCCTCTAAACCCGTCTTTGGGTTCAAAGGTATATTCCAGTGTTTCTCGTTCGCTGGAACCGGGATAAGACGACCAACTAACCTTCGCCATGAAAACTTTGTCGTGGGCCTGCGGTCCCATCGCCCCTTGAATGCTGAGCATTTGGCCGGGTGGAAGTAGCGATGTGTCAAAGGCGGTTTCTTTGTCTTCGCCGGAAGGTGTTCCATCTGGCTTGTCCGCCAGCGCCGGTGTTAGCCGCACCTTAATGTCAAATGCAGTCGCGTTGCCCGTGTTGCGAAGCGTGAGGTTGAGCGCGATTGCGCTAGCTGTGCTAGACTCTAGCCAACACACGACGAAAGGTTGCGCCGTCATTTTGGCGAGTGTCGTTGTTTCGACCGCAAGAACACGCGTTACACGCCAAAGCGCAATTGTGGCGACTGCGGTTACTAGTGCGGCGAGAACCTGCGCAAGGGGAAGCGAGTTAGCCCATATCCACGCGCCCGTCGTGAGGGCGTATTCCCAAAGTTGGTCTTTGGTCAACTCGTTCCCCTTCGTTATAAAATACGATGGGACTATGTGGCGTGGACAAGTTAGGGGCAAGACTGCTCGACAAGCGGATGGACAGGCCGGGCTAATCACACTTCCGTGAGCAAACCGCACAAATCTACCGCTCAAAAATGAGTAGTAGATGGTGAGTAGATTTGGTCTCCTGCCAGATTTCTCAATGAAATCAAAGGCAAGTGGCGGAGAGGAAGTCCTCCACACGAAGCGCGCCATGAATACAAGTCATTGATAACAAATCAATATATTGACTTCAGTCATGCAAAATGTGGTGCAGTTTGTATAGCAATTCTCCGACGCGGCCACAGTGAGACGCTGCCACGAAGTAGACGGAAGGTCCAGCTGCCACATCACATCCTCCCTGGGCGGCAACAACGACAGCCTGGGCGATGCACCCGTCTTGATGCAGAGGCCGCGAGAGCGCCCCATAATCGCCGTTATGACCTCAGGTCGTTACGTCCAGGCGCAACTGCAAAGCTGACCCTCTGCGCCTCGAACATCGCATTTCTTCGTTCGCAAGAATGCGAACGACCGCAATTGCCGCCCGCTACACTGGCGGCTGCAGCTGGCCGGTGGGAGTTGGTGTCTACGTGATGAAACTCGTGTGAGTCTTCTTCGCTTTCGCAACGCCGTGCAGCGGCAGCGCGCGTCCGAGGAGCTTGCCCACCCGGAGAGGCCGGAGAGCGCCCGTGAGCGCCTCTAGACCCTCCAGGCTGGACAACCCCACCGCGACCCTCGGAACGCCCCTCAGCGACTCGCAGAGCGCCTCCTGCGACTCGTTGCCGAGTGTCCGGACGACGTTGGTCGTTCAGAGCACCAAGGTGGCGCTCGTCCATGCGGTTGGCGATAATGGGACACATGCGCTTAGAGGGTGCGGTCTGCATCCTCCATCGGCGTAGAGCATGCAGAGAGGCCTCTCAGGCGCCTTCTGGAACATTGGGCGCTTGGTCAGCCGAACATTTGAAAATGCACCCAGCGGCGCGCTCAGCACCGGGTGGACACCGCCAGGAGGCGCCACGTGGTCGACCCCTGCACTGTGGTCCTTATTCGCCTGGCGGATCGTCCAAACCAGACGTTGGGGCAACTGTAAGTGGACGGCTTCCTATGCAGGTTTCCTCAGCAACCGGTCCGGTGACCAGATCAGCGCAGCGAGGGCGCAGTAGTAGATCGAGGTGAGGCAGATATGCAGCCCTACCCAAGCACGTTTTCCAAACCAGATTGCGCGAAGGCTAGTTGCGCACTATGTAAGTCCCAAGAGGAAATCCGAGATTCAACATGTCGTATGATCCGCGCAAGGCGGCACAAACTATAGCCTATCTCACAGTGAAGAACGAACGGCAGCCCTTGAACATCCTCAAGGCCATTAAGCTGGTGTATCTCGCAGACCGAGAAAGTGTGCGGCGCTCGGGCTTTACCATACAAGATGAGCCGCACTACTCGATGCCGCACGGGCCGGTGAATTCGACCACCTATCGTTTCATCAATGGAGAGGTTCCTCCAGAGGACAGCGATGGTTGGAGCGAATTCCTGACTGACCGCAATGAACACAGAGTTGGACTGGCGGATCCGCAAATCGACCCCGACGATCTAGACGAGCTGTCGGATGCTGAGGTTGCTGTGCTTGATGATATCTGGGAGCAATTTGGGCATATGACCCAATGGCAGTTGGTTGATTGGACACACGATCCGCACAACGTCCCCGAGTGGGAAGACCCAAACGGATCGTCTAACCCGATACCGTTGCGCCGCATGATGGACGTCCTTGGCATTCCGAACGCCGCCGATCAGGAAGCGTTTGTCCGCGAGCACCGCAGGTCTTCCGCGTATTTGAAAGCGCTCTGAACAGGTGCCTGTTCACGAAAAGGCGGCACTTTTAGTGCCCTCCGGCCCTTCGCAGGATCCTGATAGAAAGCACTTACACATAGTATGTTGCGACCCCAACGAAGACGGGGACGTAGTAATCGTTAGCATTGCTAGTTACGTCAACCATCTTTGCGATGGCACCTGCATCCTCCAAGCCAATGACCACATTTGGCTAAGACACCAGTCATACGTTCTCTACAGGTCTGCTCAGATCATCGAGGCAGAAAAGCTAGAAAACAGGATCGCAGACGGCGAAATTCTGGAGCGCGATGACATGAACGCACAGGCATTCCTGCGCGTGCGCAACGGCATTTGCAATTCGCCTCACACCAAGAGGAAGGTGAAGAAATTCATGGGCTGCTAGGTGCCCCAGATCAATGTCCAGAACACGTCTCTGGGGCGTCGGCTTCCTGAGGATGGTGTTGAAAAACTCGACCCGAATTTCCGGCCGGCGAGTTAGGCAGAGCGTTCCTGCTGATGTCTCACGCCGGTGACGGC